>CAWJYV010000008.1:0-1166008 GCA_963847185.1 uncultured Methanosarcinaceae archaeon
CAAAGGAAATTATAGTTTCCATAATTTATAATTATTCTATTATATATTTTTAATATTTAGCCGGTTCCTGAAAGCTTATTAGTTCTACTTTTAATTCTATCTTCTAATTATTATAAATTTTGTCTAAAATTGTTAAATATCATGAAGTCTTTTATTATTTGCGGAGGATTATGTATGAGTGATTCTAATAGTGGAGAGATATTTGACCTTAAAATTAGTAAATGGGTTCTGGGTATAGATGAGTGTGCTTTTGAGAATCTTAGTGCCATCGGGAAAAATAAATCTACGCGTCAATACCTGATCGAGTCGGTTGATAGCTGGGTAAACAAAGAAGAAGTAATTTTAACGGACAAATTCATTTCTGAAATATGTGACTTTATTAAAAGTGAAAATGAAGAACTTTATGATCGTTTGATAAAGAAATGCGCTCTAAAAGGAATTAGTGTAGGTGAAGGTATATTTGAAGCGCTAAATTTGTTGAACTGTAGAATGTTAAATGAGCAACAGTGTAAGCCGGCTGGCGATGACGTCTGTGATAGATAATGTATTATAATGTATTCTGTCTACTTTAATACACTACAGTAGAGAATTTTAACAAATTTCATATTTCTTATTTTTTTGCAGTCTAAGCTTTCTTGTTATCTGAAAACAGGTTTCTTTTTTGATACATCTTTAAATAAGACTCATACATATTTTTTGTTGGGATTATTATGGACTATATCGAAATCTGGAAAGAAGTCATGCAAAGGCCTTCTGATTTTTACAGAAAGATGCCAACGACCGGTGGATATGTTGATCCGCTTACCTTTGCAGCAATCAGCTATATAATATACGGGCTTTTAGCTGCACTTTTTAACCGTGGAATGATGGGAGGTATGTATGGATATGGTATGATGGGTGGTGGAGGATTCAGCCTTTCCAATGCACTTATGGCTGTAATTATGATACCTATTGTAGGTATAGTCTCTATTTTTATCGGAGCTGCAATAATCCATATTATTTATAAATTACTTGGCGGAACCGGAACTTATGAAGGCACTGTAAGGTTCGTATCTTATGCAACTGCGGTGTTGGTAATCTCCTGGATTCCTATCATTGGCTGGATTTTTGGGCTTTATGGAATATATCTTTATATCGTAGGCGGTATGTTTGTGCACAATGTAAGTATGGGAAAATCTGCAATAGCCATATTCCTGCCTACAATACTGGTCTTCTTACTTGCCATGATTATTGCAGTTATTGTAGGAATATTCGCATCTTCCATGATTTTTTCCTCCTAATTCGATTATCTCCTTCTTGGAGATTATATCTCATTTTTTATATTCTGTCTATTAAGTTCTTTAGAACGCATTGCCTCAAGCTAAATATTTATATATGAGAAATTCCTTTAATTGATCTACACGACCAAGGCGTGATTAAGATTGCCAAGATGGCGGAGCGGCTACGCAATCGCCTGCAGAGCGATTCCATTCCGGTTCGAATCCGGATCTTGGCTTTTTTAAATACTCTATCAATCTAAAAATTTATATGCTATCAAACTCTATTAGAATATACAGACTGCCAAGATGGCGGAGCGGCTACGCAATCGCCTGCAGAGCGATTCCATTCCGGTTCGAATCCGGATCTTGGCTTTTCTATAAAAATATTAATCTTTTTTCGATTTTCTTTGTAGAACTTTTTGGCTCATTTCTTGTTTTATTTTTCAAATAACTTTAGTCCTTGAAAGAAGCATAACGCAATGAAATGGACTTCGTACCGTTGAGCTTATAGTGCAATTCCCGGAAAATCTTCAATTTCCTGTGATCCGGATCTGAACTCGATGAGTGAAACTTGGAAAGCGTAATTAGGGAAGAACTTGATTTCGGTTCTAGCCCAAATCCTGGTTTTCCACTTACAATTGATCTATCTAAAAATTTATATATTATGTGCACTTTATTAGAATATGCAGACTGCCAAGGTGGCGGAGTGGTTACGCAATCGCCTGCAGAGCGATTTACTCCTGGTTCAAATCCGGATCTTGGCTTCTTTAAAATTTCTTAATGTTTTAATCTTTTTACTTTTTTGTAGAATTTTTATCCATTGCCTTATCCAATTTCTTCATCACCTTAGTCTGCTTGAGCGAAGCATAGCGTAGCGAAACAGACCTCGTGCTCCCGACTCGGAACTCGGGAGCGACTTACTCCTGGTTCAAATCCGGATCTTGGCTTCTTTAAAAAATTTAAATGATCTTTCTTCTTTTACAACTTTTTAATTCATTACTTTTTAACCTCTTCAGTTTTAGATTCCCTTATTAAAGTTTAATACCAATGTTTCTCAATTTTAACATTTGCGGCTTTTAATAGCTTTCTCGAAAAGGGTATATTCAATCAATCTTGACTTTTCATCTATACTTGATCAATCTAAAGTTTTATATATTATTGAGTACTTTATTAGAATATGCAGACTGCCAAGGTGGCGGAGTGGTTACGCGATCGCCTGCAGAGCGATTTACTCCTGGTTCAAATCCGGATCTTGGCTTCTTTAAAATTTTTAAGAGTCTATCCCTTTTTCTGAACTTTTTATCCATGCTTTTATCCTATTTCTTCATCACTTTAGCTGCTTGAGCGAAGTACAGCGTAGCGAAGCGGACTTCGTGCTGTTACGATCACACCGCAATTCCCAGAAAATCTCCAATTTCCTGTGCTTCCGACTCGAAACTTGGGAACGACTTACTCCTGGCTCAAATCTGGATCCTGGCTTCTTTAAAATTTAAAATAATCTTTCTCTTTTTCGTAACTCCTCAATTCATTTTTTATTTCAGTTTTTATGGTTTTAGGGACTCGACTTTTATATTAGAGAAGACTAATTTTCCGATATGGACATCGATGAACTCATGCAGAGACTCTTTGAGCTTTATCCGGAAGGTTATACCGATGGCTTCAGGGAACCTTTTTTTGCGCTAATTTCTACTGTGATGTCCCACAGGACCCGGGATGACGTAACATATCCTGCAGCAAAAAGGCTTTTCGAAAAATTTTCAACTCCGGTAGACATGGTAAAAGCTGATGTTGGCGAAATTGAGGCTCTTATAAAAGATGTGGGATTTTACAGGGTCAAATCCGGAAGAATAAAGGAAATTTCTCGAATCCTTCTGGAGAAATACGATGGTAGGGTGCCTGATGATATGGATTCTCTTCTCGAACTGCCCGGAGTCGGCCGAAAAACAGCAAACTGTGTGCTTGCTCATGCCTTCTTTAAAGATGCTCTTGCGGTAGACACTCATGTTCATCGAATTTCAAACAGACTTGGACTGGTAGAGACGAAAGATCCTGAAAAAACGGAGATTGAATTAAAAAAGATATTTCCACAGAAATACTGGAAACATATAAATCTCTTGCTTGTAAAACTAGGGCAAAATATCTGCAGACCTATTTCTCCAAGGTGTGAAGTGTGTGTCTTGAATGATATGTGTCCTAAAATTATTCTTTGACAGAGAGTTTCCGGTGGCCCAAAAAAACTTCGAAAACGAAATACTGAGACTTCTTTAGGGCTGGAAAAACCCTTAAGATAATACGAGATTATTTATATAAAGCTGGCATTTAGCAGGCAAAAGGGTTATGCGAATCCCTTCTACGGTGTAAATTAATTTCAAATATAAGTTATCTACAAATTATCAGTAATCTGACTAATATTTTCGTATATTACTCATCACATTTGCGAGGTCAAGTATGTTTCAGATAGGAGAAGCATTAATGGGGCAGGGCGCAGAACTTGCCCATGTCGATTTGATGATAGGAGACAAGGGAGGTCCCGTAGGACAGGCTTTTGCAAACGGCCTGACTCAGCTTTCAGCAGGGCACACTCCGCTTCTGTCCGTTATCAGGCCAAACCTGCCGCCTAAACCTTCAACTCTCATTATCCCGAAGGTTACAGTAAAGAACATGGACCAGGCATCAAAAATTTTCGGGCCTGCCCAGTCAGCAGTTGCAAAGGCAGTGGCAGATTCAGTAGAAGAAGGTGTAATTTCGAAAGACCAGGTTGAAGACCTTGTCATTGTAGCAAGCGTCTTTATCCACCCTGATGCCCAGGACTACAACAAAATCTACAGATACAACTATGGTGCTACAAAACTTGCACTCAAGCGCGCTATGGAAGGCTTCCCTGACATCAACACAGTTCTCGAGGAAAGCAACAAATCCACTCATGCTATCATGGGCTTCAAAGTCATAAGACTCTGGGATCCACCCTACTTACAGATTGCTTTTGACAACCCTAACCTGGAGTTTGTGCTGTCTGCTATTTCCCAGATTCCTAACAGTGACCATGTGATTATTGAAGCAGGCACACCTCTTATCAAACGCTATGGTGTGGATGTCATCTCGAAGATCAGGCAGGTCAGACCCGATGCCTTCATCGTGGCCGATTTAAAGACCCTTGATACCGGAAACCTTGAAGCAAGGATGGTTGCAGACGCTGCAGGCGATGCCATTGTAGTCTCTGCCCTCGCCCCGATTAACACTATTGACAAGCTCATTGAAGAAGCTCATAAAACAGGTATCTATGCTGTCATGGACACTCTTAACCAGCATGACCCGGTTTCTGTTTTAAAGCAGCTTAAAATCATGCCTGATGTCATCGAGCTCCACCGTGGAATTGATGTAGAAGGCACTGAACATTCCTGGGGCAATATTGCCGAGATAAAGAAGATTGCTCCAAAGGCTTTAGTTGCTGTTGCAGGTGGAGTCCGTCTCGACAAGGTGCCTGTAGCTCTGAAAGAAGGAGCTGACATTCTTGTAGTAGGACGTGCTATTACCAATGCAAAAGACGTCAGAGAGATGGCTGAGCAGTTCATTAACAGCCTTAACAAGCCTGAAATTGACCAGTTCAGAGTCATGACTGACTTCTGAGATGACTTAAAATTCCCTAAAAAGCTTGCCGGAAAAGATTGCCAAACAAGTTGCTAAAAAGTTTTCAATAAAATTGCTAAAAAATTGCAAGAAAATTGCAAGAAAATAAAGTTTTGCAAACCTTCCGGCAGCAATCTATCAGAAAGCGTTGAAATTCGCGCTTTCTCTTCATTTCTTTTTCATCTTTCAGGAGGGGATTTCTTGGGTTTACCATTCATTTTACTGAATTGCAAGACTTATATTCAGGGCACAGGCCAGGGAGCAGTAGAAATTGCCAGGGCCTGCAGAGCCGTATCCGAAGAATCAGGTATCGAGATCGCAGTAGCTCCCCAGCTTCCGGATATTTACAGGGTAGCTTCTGAAGTTGAACTTCCGGTCTTTTCCCAGCATCTGGATGGAATAGGAGCAGGAAGTTTTACAGGCCATGTTTTCGGGAAATGCATAACAGAAGCGGGAGCTATCGGGACTCTTATCAACCATTCTGAAAGACGTCTGACTCTTGCAGAAATAGAGGCTTCTCTTGAGGCCGCAAAGAAATTTGGACTACGGACAGTTATCTGTACCAACAATGTTCCTACAACTGCAGCAGCTGCAGCCCTTGGTCCGGATTATGTTGCAATCGAACCTCCAGAGCTTATAGGTAGTGGAATTCCTGTCTCAAAAGCCGACCCTGAAGTTGTTAGCGGTTCAGTTGAAGTAGTTGCAAAAATTAATCCCGGAGTAAAAGTGCTTTGCGGTGCTGGGATTTCGAAAGGAGAAGATCTCAGGGCAGCTCTTGATCTTGGCTCTCAAGGTGTACTTCTTGCATCCGGGATCGTAAAAGCTAAAGACCCGAAGGATGCACTGGAAGATCTCATTCGCCTGGTTTAAGCCTCAGATTTTACTTCTAAAACACTGTAATCAGGAATAATAATAAAATTGCGTAAAAAAGAATGCGGCTTTTTCAGCCGCTTTTTTTCTTTGCAGTCTCTTTTAATTACTAGATACTCTTATAGCTCACTGATAAGCCTCAATAAGAGGTTTGATAGCCTTTGGATCTCCTATTTCTATGAGAATTAAGGCGGTTTCATCCTTAGTTTTCTTATCCTCTGTTTTCAGCTTTTCTATCAGAGGATCAACTGCCGGTTCCCCCATATCCTTCAGAGATTCCCTGGAACTGGCTCCATATTCCGTATCATTCATTTTTGCTACAAGAATTCCTGCAACTTCCTTATTTTTGGTTTTGCCAAGTGCAAGAAAAGCTTGCTTTCTTATATTTGAATCTGTACTCTTGTCTTCAAGGACATTTTTAAGAGTCTCTACGGCTTTTTGGTCACCTATCTTCCCCAGAGCTGAGGCAGCAGCTATTCTGACAGACAGTTTTTCCTCTTTATCGTTCAATATACCTATTAAAGTATCAGTTGCTTCAGAGCTTCTTATTTCGCCAAGTGCAAGAATAACGCTACTTCTAAGTTCCACGTTTGTGTTTACTGAATCTTTTGCTTTTCCTTCTATAATTTTTCCACTATTCAGGACTTCTACCAGGGGCGCTACTGCTGTCTCGTTTCCTATTCTTCCGAGTGCAATGGCTGCGCTTCCTCTTACCCCGGCTTTGTTGTCTCTCAGTTTATTAATAAGACCTGGTACAGCTTCTTCTTTTCCCATTTTTCCAAGGGCAATTGCAGCATTGCTTCTGATACTATCGGTTTCACCGTCTTTTATTTGTTGTAGCAGGATCTCTACTGCCCTTTCGTCCCCAATTTCTCCAAGCGCAAAAGCTGCACTGCTCTGTACAGGAGGATAATCTCTGTCTAAAATGCCAATCAGTGGATCTACTGCAGCCTTTTCTTTTCTTTCCGCAAGAGCCATTACTGCTGCAATTCTCATGCTCCCACTACTGCTTTTAAGGGCTGTGAGAAGTTTCTCAGTTTCGCTTCCTGTTTCTTCAGGCCCTAATTCTGAGAGTGCAACGGAATCGTAAACACTGGAGTTCTGTTCTTCTGCTTTAAGAGCTTCTTCAAGATCATCTGTTTCGTCTTTATAGTCCATATTAAGAGAACTTGCAAGGCTTTTTCTCATTGCCGTATCTTTTGCTTCTATAGCCTGCATAATATCTTCCGAGATATCACTTTGCGTCTGTCCTTCAATATTATTCCAGGCTGTAGTATTGTTTGAAGCTCCCTTCTTTGCAAAATTTTCTAGAAAGGTTTTTTCTACTCTTTCATCTCCAGTTTCTAGGAGGGCAAGAAGCATATAATTATTTAACTCTTCTGAACTCGAATTATTGGTTTCTATTCGCTCAATGAGAGCATTAGCTGCCGGTGTTCCTGATTTGCCAAGTTTGGCTGCAGCATCCAGTCTTGCTCCATGAGTACCGTTCGCAAGCTGATTTATTAGATCTGCTATCGCATTTCCTTTTGAAGAGTTGGTTCCTATATGGAGAGCTTGACTACCATTACCACTCCCGATACTCTCACTAATCGTGTCCTTACTTAAGGAAATTGAAACAAATATAGAGAGAGTAATAAGGACAAATAAAAAAGAAACTTTCCATCTAACATCTGGCATCATATTTTATATTTTTTTATTGTTCCCTGTTTATATCACTTTCTCTTTTTATTGGTACAGATCTCAAAAATATTGTTTTATTTAATCTTTGAGCTTCAGGCTTTTCTTCCTTATTCGGCATCCGAGACCACAAAGGAGGGTTATGACCTCAGCTTCGACAGAGTTTGCATCACAATCCCCAAAAACAGTTATTCTGTATGTCACTCCAAGCCTCCCCATTTCCTTTATTTCTTTTTCAGCTTCTATCTCATCTATCTTATTAAACTCTCGGGTCTCTGCTCCATTAGATCCCTTATAAATATCACTGATCTCACAGACCGCAAGGTGTTTATTTATATTTATAGCATTAAGGATAGTTTCAGGGTTGGCGCTCTCGGGGATAAAAACCGAAACATCTCTTATTGAGTGCTCCAGTTTTTCTTTTCTCCATTCTCTCAATTCGGATTCTGAAAGAAGGCGAAGGTTTTCAAGTTTAAGTTTTATGAGTTTGTTTTTTATTTGAGGAGCAGTGCCTTTTGAAACCACTTTTGCAAGAACTACTTCATCAGGGCCTACCTTTTCCAGTATGCCTACATGGGTTTTTCCGGAATAAAAATGGGAAAAGCCGCAGACTTTCCCGACCGAATTCAGGATAGTCTCGTATTCGGCTATTCTGGAATTAATTAACTTATCCGACTTGCGCAGAGCATGAGCAGTATCTCCGTATTTTTGAGAAGCGGCTTTCATTTTTCTTACAAAACCCTCCTCATCATGGGCCTTCACCAGGCCGGAGAGCTCTTCACATTCCCTGATGAACGCTTCATGTACCTCCAGAACCCCAGGATTTTCCATCTGGATGAGGGCATAAAGGTAGGGGTTCTGGCCTAGAATCCTGCCTACGAAATCCAGCATTATATCATAAACGGGGCTTACGAATTTCCTGGATTTTTTTACGTCAAAATCTAATCTGTCAATGGTTGTACCTATGGTAATGTAAGCAAAATGAGTGAGACCCTGGACAACTGAAACAAGCCTGTCATGTTCGGCTGCAGTGGTAATCTCAACGTGAGCTCCGCTTTCCTCAAAGAGTTCTCTTATTACCGGAAACCATTTTTCCGAACGCCCTTTTACAGGGACAAGGATTACGGTCTGCCCCCTAATAGTACGAATACTTGGGCCGAACATTGGATGGGTGCCCAGAATCTCCACATCAGAAGGGGCAAATTTCCTCATGGCTTCCACAGGCTTTACTTTGATGGAAGTAAAGTCCATAAGAAGACTTCCAGCTTTCATCTTTGGGGCAATTTCTACAATAGTCTCCTCAGTTACGTCGATAGGTACAGAGACTATCACTATATCACTTTCAGGAATGGTTGCTTCAAGATTAGAAGCAAAAGGAACCTCCAGTTTCCTGGCAATCTCAGTTTTACCCCCTTTTCCCCAGACTGTAACTTGATAGTTTCTTTCTTTGAAAAAACGGGTAAACCACTGCCCCATCTCTCCGGTCCCGCCGAGAATCAGAACTCTTATTTTTTCAGAGCTTTCTTTCTGCTGGATCTGGTTTTGAGCCTGACTTTGCTGGAAATGGTACTTATTTTCTTCTGTTTTCATTCTCGGTCTCCAGGTTCATGTTCAAGCCTGTAGAGCCTCCAAAACAACTTTTTTCATTAGTTCTACTGGAGGTTCCGTTCCTGTCCAGAGCTTGAAAGCTTCTGCTCCCTGGTAGACAAGCATCAAGACTCCACTTACGGTTTTTGCACCTGCGGCTTTTGCTTCTTTTAAAAGTCTGGTTTCCAGGGGGTTGTAGACAATATCAAAAACAGTAAGGTCAGGGTGAAGATCTTCTGCTGTAGCAATAGTGGCTTCTGTATTAGGGTGCATTCCCAGAGTCGTAGTGTTAACAAAAACATCTGCCTCCTTCAGAAGGCCTTTTAATTCTGAGAGTCCAGTTCCCTTTATCTTTCCTGAAAGAGCTACACCAGAGATATCCTTTGCAAGTTCAATTGCTCTCTCTTCGGTTCTATTTATTATTGTGATATCAGCACCATAGGCTGCAAGCTGGAAAGCAATCGCTCTTGATGCTCCACCTGCTCCTGCAACAACTATATTAGACCCCTCGATTTCCACTCCAGCATCAAGGAGTGCCTGTTTTGCTCCCAATCCATCAGTATTATGTCCCGTAATTTCTCCGTTTTTCCAGAAAGCAATGGTATTGATGGCTCCTATCTTTTCTGCCAGCAGATCAGGTTTGATACAATCCAGTTTCAAAGCTGTCTCTTTTAAGGGTACGGTCAGATTTAGCCCTCCAAATCCCATGGCTTCAGCTCCAAGAATTGCTTTTTCCAGCTTTTCCGGCCTGACCCTGAAAGCATGGTAGACGCAGTCCATCCCAAGAGCTGAAAATGCAGCATTATGCATTGCCGGGGAAAGGGAATGGCTTATAGGATCTCCAAATACTCCAAAAACTTGTTTCATTCGAGCAGCTCCATTATCTTCTTTACTTCATTTATCGGAAGCTGGCCAGGAGCTGCAGACATTGTACTTTCAATAGAAGCATAAGTCAGGACAGAACCGTAAAAAGGAGCAATTACCCGTGTATGTTTTCCGGTCTTTCCCATCGCGATTGTGCATACTGCCTCTCCTGCTTCCCTGGCATCCAGTGTAAGTTTTAGAAGGTCAAGTACATTCCTCATCGAATGAGACATGACTGCAAGTTTGGCAATATCTGCTCCTGCCAGAAATGCCTCTTTGAGAGTTGTTTTCATTTCCTCAAAATAAGGAGTTTTTAAAAAATCATGGGAGGAAACGATTACGGATTTTCCATGGATCTTTGCCGCTTTTACTACCCTGTCTCTCTCTTCTTTACCTGCAGAGAGTTCAATATCAACTGCTTCCGGTCCGTTTTTAAGGGAAAGAAGGTCTGTAAGAAGTCCGATCCTTTCTGCTTCTTCTCCCTCCCACTTTCCTCCTTCTATGCTTGAACGATTTGTGACTATCACCGGAAGCCTTGTCTCGGATTTTATTGTCCTGATTGTTTCTGCAGCTATTTCCAGATTTTTAATTCCCAGTAAATCCAGTCGGATTTCCAGAATATCGGCTCCCATTTCGGCTGCCTTTTTTGAAGTTTCAAGGGGCTTTTCAAGGACCACTGCAACAACTGCAGCCTTTTTTTCAAGGTCAAGGGGGCCAATATGAATCATTGCTGCTCCTGATTTCTTTTCCAGCTGACAGGTACTTCTTTATCTGATAGCTATTTCTTTATCTGATAGCTACTTCTTTATCTGATAGCTACTTCTTTATCTGATAGCTACTTCTTTATCTGATGGCTATTTCTTTATCTGACAGGTTACTTTTCTATAATCGTTTCTTCAATCTTCTTGCCAAAATGCCTGGCTCCTTCTTCCAGGTGAACCAGTACTTCGTCATCTTTCTTAAGTTTTGCAACTGAGATCGGAGTCCCGTCTTTTCCTACCAGCTTGATAGTTTCTGCATTTTGCAGGATTGCGGTTACGGTCCTGTCTCTGGTTTTTGCTTCAATAAGCATAAGAGGCCGGCTTTCGATCTTGACTCTGCCAACAATTCCTTCTCTCTGTTTTCCTCTTGAATCTATAATAGTTACCGTATCCCCAGTATGGAGTTCCGAAAGGTAGCGAGTTTTATCTCCTATTTTTATGTAGGAATGAACAGCACCTGCATTTACCCTGAAGGGGCGAGCTGCCACGTAAGGGCTTTCATCGGATTCGGAATTTACCAGGAACATTCCGCTTGCCTGTGAGCCTATAAGCATTCCTTCTCCTCTCTGCATGAGGTTGCATGTGTCCACGCAGACTCTATCCCCCATTCCAAGGGTTTCGACTCTTGTCACAACTGCAGGCTCGAGCTCTACACTTTCACTTTCCAGTTCTCTTGCAGTCTGAATCGTGTCTTTTATCTCCTGGATATTTCCACTGTCAAGAAGAACACCATCTGCTCCGATTTCAAGGGTCTGGAAAGCCAGTCTTGCTTCTTCTGCACTCCTCACTCCGAAAATGATCCTAACATTATGGCTCTGAAGCTCAGCTATCAGGTTTTCGAGAGGGATAACTTTCCAGTCAGTACCTGTTACAAGCAGGTAATCGCAGACTTTTCCCAGTTCCGCTGCAAAATGCTCATAACGTTTGTCCCTTATGACAACATATCCGCCAACCGGGATTCCTTTGTCCCTAAGGAGGGTTGCTGCGTTTACATCAAGAGAACCCGGAATTTCAAGAGGCAGGGGTTTTGTTCCGTCGCCTTCTCCTCTCTTCCCAACGACCACAATGTCAGCCCCGGACTTAGTGTCACGGGCAAAGGTTGCTACTGTAATATTTCCCAGTTCCTTAACCTTGTCTACATTTGCTGCGTTTACAAGGACGCAGTCAGCTCCTGATTCAAGGCCTGCTGTGATCCTGTCTTTCTGTTCTTCCCATCCGCCTTCATCGGCTTTTATCCAGACACTTTTCTTTTTCAAGGCTTCAACCCCGATATATTTTTTAATTCCGGTCTTTTCCCTTTATCGTTTTTTTCGGGCCCTTATTTTGTTTATCAATATCTCGTTTTCATTTCAACTGCTCAAGGGCTTCTTCCACAGGCCTCCTATTATGCACGATTTCGCAGATAGCCCGGGTTAACCTCACAGGATCCTTGTGTTGGAAAACGTTTCTTCCGATTGCAGCTCCTCTGGCTCCAGATTCCATTGCTCCGTCAATCATTTCCAGAAGTCCGCGGTCAGTTGAGGTTTTTGGTCCTCCTGCAATAACTACAGGGACAGGACAGCCCCTGACCACATCTCTGAAACTGTCAGGATCTCCGGTGTATACGGTTTTTACAACATCAGCCCCAAGTTCGGCTCCGATCCTTGCGGCATGTGCTACATGTACAGGGTCATGGGGATTGGTTATTTTCTTGCCTCTTGGGTACATCATGGCAAGAAGAGGCATACCCCATTCTGTACAGTCTCTGGAGATTGTTCCTAACTGTCCAAGCTGGTCTGCTTCTGTTTCAGATCCGACATTAATATGCATGGAAACGGCATCAGCTCCCATTTTAATTACTTCTTCCACTGTACAGACCTGGACCTTGGCGTTTGGGTCAGGGCTCAGGGAAGAAGAACCACTGATATGCACTATGAGCCCGATATCATGGCCGTATCCTCTGTGGCCATATTTTACCATGCCTTTCTGCATGAGAACTGCATTTGCTCCACCTTCGGCAACCCTATTAACTGTATCGGTGATATTGATTAGACCTTCAATAGGCCCGTCTGAGATCCCATGATCCATGGGAATAATGACCATGTTTCTGCTTTCCCGATTCATCAGCCTTTCGATACGTATTTTTTTTCCAATTTCTGACATTTTCATTCCCCTAAATTCTCAATTATTTTAGTTGATGTATGCAATTATAGTTATTACAGTTAACTTGCGTGCTAGTATGTAGCATACTAACACGTTACACATATTTATAGATATTCCATTAAACTGTGACTTCAGTTATACTCTAATTCTAATGAATAGCTTTGAACTTTTCTGTACAATAATGATCTTTGATGATCACAATTTTCAGTCTTTTTTATATTTGTCGTCTCTTATCTGAAAAATCTGAAAATATAATCTGTTTTGCAGGAATTAAATTCTGATTTAAAGTCTCTAGCTTTCGAAACATGGTACAGACTTCGATCAGGAAAAGATACAAGAATTAAAATAGGATAAGATTGGCTAATACAATAAACTCATAGCTTTAGAATACTAATACTAAACAGAAGCGGACGGAATTATGAGAGAACTGAAAATTCTTGTTGTTAACAACTACGGACAATTCTGCCATCTTATTCACCGGGCTGTTCGGGATCTTGACATGGATACAAAGATTATTCCCAACACAACGCCTATCGAGGATATTCTGGCAGAAGAGCCTGATGGGCTGATCCTGAGCGGAGGGCCAGAAATGGATCGTGCAGGCTTATGTTTTGACTATGCCCGGGAAATTGACCTTCCTATCCTTGGAATCTGCCTCGGGCATCAGGCAATTGCCCTGGCTTATGGAGGGCATGTGCATGCCGGGTTAAAAGGAGGGTATGCAGAAGTTGAGATAGAGGTGCTTGAGGAAGATGATATCCTCCGTGGGCTCGGTCCAAAAACAACGGTATGGGCCTCGCATGCGGATGAGGTTGCCATCCTTCCTGAAGGTTTTATTCACCTTGCCCGCTCGGATATCTGTGAGATTGAATCTATGCGCCATCCTACAAAACCAATTTATGGCGTTCAGTGGCATCCCGAGGTTTCGCACACTGAAAAGGGCGAAGAACTGCTTATGAACTTCTTTGAGGTTTGTGGTCAGTATAAATAATTCAAAATAATTTCGGGATGGATTACATCCCCATTTTTTTCTTCATCATCTTCTGAATATTGAATTTTCCACCTCTGAACCCCTTCAAGGCTGTCTGCATGGTTTTGTGGTATTTCAGAAGTTCTCTTACTTCCTCAGGGCTGCAGCCAGAACCTCTTGATATCCTTTTAATCCGTGAACCTCCAATGAGCTTGGGATCAGTCAGTTCCTCTTCTGTCATTGAGTCCATGATGACCTTATAATTTTTCATCTTGTCACTGGTAGCCTGGAACATTTCGTCTGAGAGTTTCATACCTCCCATACCTCCCATTCCCATAGGCAGCATTGACATTATCTGTTTGAGAGGTCCCATCTTGTTCATAGCTTCAAGCTGCTTGTACATGTCCTTGAGGGTGAAGCGGCCCTGCATGAGAGCATCCACATTTACGTCTTCTTCGCTCAGGCTCTCTTCAGCCTTTTCGATCAGGCTTTTAATATCTCCCATGCCAAGGAGTCTTGAAATGAACCTATCGGCTTCGAACTTTTCCAAATCTTCAGGAGTTTCTCCAACGCCAATAAAAGCTATAGGAGCTTTTGTTTCTGAAACAGCTGAAAGGGCTCCACCGCCTTTTGCCGTACCATCCAGCTTCGTTATAATAACGCCTGTAATTCCTACTGAATCATTGAAAGCATGAGCCTGCTGGCTTGCCTGCTGTCCTATACCCGCATCAAGAACCATGAACTTATGGTCTGGCTTTGCAACAGCATGGATTCTCTCCATCTCGTCTATCAGGTCTGCTTCAAGGGCGTGTCTGCCTGCAGTGTCCACTATTTTTATATCGTATTTTTCAAGGGCTTTAAGCCCGTTTCTGGTAATCTCAACAGCATCAGGATTTCCTTCTTCCCCATAAAAAGCGACATTGAGTTTTTCACAAAGAGTTTTAAGCTGGTGGTAAGCTCCAGGACGGAAAGTATCTGCAGCAATAACTCCTGCCTTGAGTCCTTTTCTCTGGAAGTAACGGGCAAGTTTTGCAGTACTTGTAGTTTTTCCGCTTCCCTGCAACCCTACCATCATAATTGTCTGGGGTTTGAGCTGGATCTCGGCTCCCTTTCCGATAATCTCCATCAGTTCCTGATAAACAATGCGGATTACGTGCTCCCTTGGATTCATACCTGCAGGAGGGTCTTCTTTCATTGCACGTTCTTTAATTCTCTGGGACATTCCCATTACAAGTTTTACATTCACGTCGGCCTGGAGCAGGGCCCGCTGGATATCTTTTACTACTTCGTTGACCGTGCGCTCATCAATTCTCCCCGCGCCGATCAGCTTCTTGAGTGCCCCCTGTAAGGAGTCTCCTAGTTTTTCCATTACCATATAATGATCTTCCTGCTGAGTTTTGAGGATGGATAAAAAGATAATTTATACTTCTTTGATAATCTGTACTTTTTCTAATTCTGTCACCTGATGCAAGAATATAATACTTTTCTTGAATTATTTTAACCTTCTATAAGAAAGTGATCTTTGCTTAATAAGCCTTTGAGTTTCTCTACTTAAAAATATAAAGCGGATTGAGTTAGGTGAATTAGAATTCTCTGGATATAAGTGAATTGAATATAAAAAGGGCAAAATCCAAAACTGAGACAACATATAATTATAAATATGGAGATAAATCATTGAAACCGATTCAAAAGCAGATTTCTTGATAGCGGGGGATGGATTCGAACCATCGGTCTACGGGTTATGAGCCCGTCGGGATCTCCTGGCTACCCCACCCCGCTAAAGCGTTGACGTACTAATTGAGAAAACTGATCTAAAAAAGTTTTCATAGCGGGGGATGGATTCGAACCATCGGTCTACGGGTTATGAGCCCGTCGGGATCTCCTGGCTACCCCACCCCGCTACAGGGTCTTTATAGATCAGGCCTCTTTGCCTGAGACAGCTATCAGAACATGATAACGATAGTTTATATACTTTTCGCCATGTCTTTTATTCTCTAGCATTAAGGAAATTAAAAATTTATTAATAGAGTTCATTAACTTTATTATAATTTGTCAGATTTTTTTGCTATCTTTCATATCTGTTATTTTCCCAGCTTAGTAGTTTTCAGGAAATTTATTTGAAATCCTGAGTCTTAAAGCATATTATGACAAAATGTTTATTTTGCGGAGCTTACTGTGAAGTGGAGTGTGGAGCTTACTGCGAAGGTTACCCTGAAAGCCGGGGAGAAAAAGAAAGAAAAGAAAATGCAGAGATTCTTGGATGTACACAAATTGGCACATCCTATATCTGCGATAACTGCCTTAAAGACCTTAAAGAAGCTCTGAGCACCCGTTAAACACCGAAAAGCTCCTTCTGAGATGTAAGTTTCAGGCAACTTCAATGTTCAGTGTAAAATTGTCTTCCGTGCCGGTTATATTTTCCCAGGATCTCTTGTATATTCCTGTTATCTGCTGGCTGCCTTCAGCCACGGCTTTTATTTCCCACAAACGAACTCCTCCGGCACCGACAAGAGGCTGTTCATTTTCGTTTGATTCAGGCGGGTGATACTCATCAGAGAGCAGACTGAGGCCCTTGCTCAGGTTGAGTTGCCAGGAATATCCTGTAGTCGGGTTTTCCTTAAGCCTCAGGTAGAAAGTTTCCTCGTTTTCGAGGTTTATGGTTGTTCCGTTGTTGACTTCTGTTATTACCTGTTGTCTGGGTGGCATAGAACTGGGGGAATCATTTAATGCATTATCAACCGCAAGTTCGAATGATCCTGTGATTCCGTTAACATTTACTGTGTAGTTTCCAGCTTTAAGCCCCTGCACATCAAGGGGTATTGTTTCGCTGAAAGGTACTATCGCCTCTGTACAAATTGCATCTTTTGGGCGCCTGGTGCTAATATTAACATTAAAGGTATTTCCTTCTCTTTTAGTAGTTATCTCATCAATTTCAGTGCATCCGTCAGGCAGGTAACCTTCTGTTACTACCCGTATCTGTACAGGAAAAGATTCCAGTGTCATAATCTGGATACTTTCTACTGTTGCAGTGCTGTATGTATATTCCTTCCCGTCCGTTCCCTGACTGTCGGTTGTATTATTTACAGGCTCGGTATCCGTATTGTTCTGTCCCTTATCCACGCATCCGGAAAGGGCAACTATCCAGGTCAGAAACAGGACTGCTGCGATTTTTATACATTTAATTGACTTATTTGATGCTCTTTTCATTTGGTTACCTCTAACTCCTTCTATTATATTAAGAAAAATATTTATGAAAAGATATGCCTGTTTGGATTTATCCTTTACTTAAACTTCGGTTCTGTTCGCAGTTTTGAAGAACAAGAAAGCGCTTTGTACGAATTCGCAATAGTCCGACGTAACTAATTTAGAATTAAATGTGAAAATGTCGAAAATGTCGAAAATGTCGAAAATGTCGAAATTAACCTTCTATTCTCATCAGAATTCGAGGTTAATCAATATATATTAGTATTTTATATTTATTTGTAGCAGCGTTAACTCCCTATCTATTATTCGTAGCTAATGTTCGTAGTCAACACTCGCGGTATGTGATTTGTGCTCTATTAAAAAAGATCCCTCTTTCCAGGTAACCGTTGCATATTGAGTTAACTATAAAGAGTTATTTTATGGAGACTTCAATTTGAATTCACCGATGATTGCTAAAATAGGCTCAATATATAGGTTAATAAAAGTGCGTGGTCCAGATTTTTTTATTGTTTTATCTCAAGCACGGGCTCTGATGGGATTCTATTGAGAGTTTTAGTCATTACACAGGCCATCTCTCACATTCTTGAATTCATTTTAGAATCAGGCCATGAAGTAGTGGGAATTGTTGAATCCTCTCCATCACATGAACCAAACTCTCTCCTGAAAACATCAGGAAGGTTTCTTACCAGCCTTTACTATTCATTTACTAAAAATCCTTTGAATTTGAGACTTTTTTCCAAAAAAATCGGAATACCTTATTATTATTTTAAAAAAGGAGATCATGAGGGTCTGGAGGCGTGGGTAAAAAGTTTAGATCCTGACCTGATTCTCGTCTACTCTATGTCTCATCTCTTAAAGGAAAATGTTTTCAGCATTCCTAAGTTTGGAACTGTTAATCTACATTACTCGTATCTGCCGGAATATCGAGGCCCAGCTCCGCTTTTCTGGGAGTATTATGATTATGTTCTCAATCCAGGAGTAACTCTAAATTATATGGGTAAAGGAGAAGATACCGGCGATATCATTTACCAGGAACGGTTTCTCATAAACTCAGGGGAGAAAATTGAGGAGGTAAATCAAAAGCTATCTTTTATGGGTTCAAAATTGATTTCAAAGATGATGGAGAATCTTGAGACAGGAAATGTCCCGAGAATAAAGCAACCCTTTTCCATCCCAACTATTAGAGCCAGAAAAATCAAACCTGAAGAATATTCTGGACTTATAAGATGGGGTGAATGGGATATTGAGAGAGTATTTCATTTTTTAAACGGCAGTTCAAAGTATCATTCCTCTCTACTGAATGAAAGTGGGTTTTATAAATTTATGTTCAGAATCAAAATTCTGGACAGAGAAAAGTGTAACACATCAGGATACAAAATCGGGGCTCTTTACAGAGAAGATTCAAAATATTTTTTTGCTTGTAAAGATGGAAAGATCCATGTTGATATCAGACCCTCTGCTGAGAATTTCGTTGAATGGCTTTGTCCTTTATTCTCTTAGCCTTGCCCCTATATTCTCTGAGTTATACTTTCTGAGCTTTATTTTTGTAATAAAGGATAAGATCTTCAGCCCATTTCATGGGTATAAGGTCAAAACCTATAATTGTCTCCTGGTCAAAGGCTCCTTTCGAAGTAAGAAAGTTAACGCTCATGAATAACTCGGTTTTAATCAGCATGGATATTTTTATCTCATCAACACAGATAAAAAGTCGCTTTTTTTCTTTTGTCAGATAATGTTTCAGCTCTCTCTCGAAATCGGTTTTCAATCTGTCGTAAATTTTTTGTGTCACTATCAGGGTTATTTCAGTGTCATCGTCTTCATTATCTAAAAACAGCTCGGGAAATACAGGATGAAATATTGATGAAAAAGTGAGGATACTCCTTGATTTTCTCATGTTTTCCAGAAATAAGGTTGGAGGTTCAAAAATGTTACCCGGGTCAGGTTTAATCAAAGAACAGGATTTTAACTCATTAAGCCTTTCAAGGAAAGATGCAGGCAAATCACTAAGGTCGCGTTCCTGCCAATAATATGGGTTTTCCTCAATAACCTTAAGAGTGTCGAGCAAAGGCTCCATTTTTTCTACAAGAATTTCCGCAAGAGGGGTAAGTCTGTATTCTTTATCTTCCTGAATAACCAGATGTTCCTCCTTCAATTTTTTGATTTGAGGAAGCATTCCTGTAGGTTTTACATCCAGAATATTTACAATTTCTTCTATTGTTCTCCCTCCACTTTTAAGCAGGAGCAAAAGGTCTTTTCTTTTCTGGGACATAAAAAGAAGGTCTATCAGAGCTTTGTCCATTGATCTCACTTTCCGGGTTTCACATTAATATGGGGATTTGTTTTTCTATATTTTCAGGAAGAATTCTTAAAGAGCCTCTATTTCTGAGGTAGTAACTTGATGATTTTAAAAACTTTACTTTAATTGCATTAACAAGAATACTTATATTTTCACTGTACAATTTAAATATCTCTCCTTTTATCTTTTCCTATGTATTCTTTTACAAAAAGAAACCTTAAAGTCTATGGTCTAAGTTATATTGCTCGAAAATGAAGTCTGGAAAATGCATGCTCCTGAAAAGTGAGGGTCCTGCCATATGAGCCAAATTCCGGATCAGGGAGGAATTTGCATAGAATCATTCAAATGTGTGCTTACGAACTGGGATTATATTTATAATTTGTGCCGAAATATATCAAATGAAATAAAACGTTCGGGTTATGAACCGGATGTGATTATCGCTCTTGCCAGAGGAGGTTGGTTTGCAGGGCGTGTGCTTTGTGACTTTCTGGGGCTGGATGATCTCTCCAGTCTGAAAATCGAACATTATATAGGAACAATAGCTATCGACAGTGGTGAGCCTTATATCAGATATCCCCTCTCAGACAGTGTGATGGAAGGAAAAAAAGTGCTTATCGTGGATGATATTGTAGATACCGGAGAGAGTATGCTGAGTGCTAAGGCTTATGTGGAAGGTCGGAATCCCATAGAGGTCAGAACTGCCTCACTGCAGTATCTGGGAAGTTCAAAAATTGATCCAGATTACGTGGGAGAACGACTTGAGGATTGGGCATGGATTGTCTACCCCTGGAATTTTATGGAAGATATGATCAGCATCTTGACCAAATGCATGAGAAAAGATTCAAAAAAACGCTGGAGCCTTGAAGATCTCAAACACAGCCTTTACATAAATCATGCCCTTGACCCTGTTGTCTTTGAAATTACCCAACCGGGAAGGCTTCCAGAAGTTCTCGAAGAAATGGAAAGAGTACGCAGGATCAGTTCCGAGACTATTGACGAAAAAAAGTACTGGAAACTTTTATAAAAAGAAATTTCTATTGTAAATTTGCGGTTCTTGAGCGAGATTACTTACATATACTTTCTTTAACCAGAAGAGATTTGAACATAAAGTGCTCTTGCCTTACTGGTTGTTGATTATGGCCCTCTCGTCTAAAAGCAAATATTAAACAGTAAATACAATATACATCTATTCAGAGTATCTTAAGGTATCATTCAGAGTATAGATTTAAGATACATTACTTAGAGTATCTAACTTTGGTATCCGTAAGATATCGTTGTATTGTCAGTCAGGATATAAATTACCTTTTTAAGGTACAGACTATATGCTTGGATTATTCTCGACAAACTAAGTTCATATTTATTATCGGTGAATTCATGCCCCACAGATGCACCAGATGCGGAACTATTTTTGAAGACGGAGATTCTGTCGTTCTAAGCGGCTGCCCGAACTGCGGCTGGAATAAATTCCTTTATGTGAAAAAGGAATCCGAAGGTTCGGAAAATCAGGGAAGGCCCGTTCTTGAAGAGCAGAAACTGGATCTGGAGTCTTCTCTGGAAGAAGTTGTCAGGAACATTGATGAAGCTCTTGCTTCTGAACAGGAAAACATAAAACAGGAGCCGGACGTTGAGGAGAAAACCGAAGGCGAGAGAGTGGAATCTGTAAGAATTCTTGGACCTGGTTCTTACGAACTTAATCTTGATTCCCTCCTTGAGAGAAAGGAGCTTGTAATGGCAATCAGAGAAGAAGGTTCTTATGCTCTGCATTTGCCTTCAGTTTTTAACCAGCAAAAGGAAAGGCACAAAGAGAGAGCAAAACCAAAAAAGCAGAAATGATCGAGATCTTTCCGTAAGATTTTCCGGAAACTCCTTGCTAGGCGTTTTTTAAAATTTAATCGGTTAGTCCCTGTATTATTTTTTCCTGTAGTTTTTCTCTACTTTTTATTTTCTAGCTCTTCAATTTTTTTGAGTAATTTTTCCTATCTCCGTGGATTTTCTTTAATATATTGTTTTAATTCTAAATTTTTGCTTTTGCTGTTGATCTCTGATCTTCAATTCTTCTCTCTAATTATCGTGATAATTTATAATTCAGAACTATATATTTATATTAAAAAAGTTTTTCTAGAAAAAGTATAAGTTTATATTTCATCGAAGAGTTTGTTATCTGTTATTTATCAATTAAGAGATTCAAGTATAAGTCAGCAATTGAAATGCAAACTACTATCTTCACTTCCTTTCCGTTTGCTGATTTTCGGAAACTCTCACTTTAATTGCTAATGATAAGAAAGATAATATTTCCAAAGATTCTGATATGTATTTATTGAAATATTTTCTTTGCAGCTCGTAAAGAGCCTTTCAGCTCTGTGAGAATATATAATTAAAAAGATAACTCTTTAGACTAAAGTTCAGGGTAGAAAGTACTTTGAAAGTCTCGAAGTGGAAGTTGAAAAGATCCAGAAATTTGCTGTAAATGGGATAATCAATATCAGACTGTTTGATTGGAGTCGGAATTAAATCTGCTTGAGGAGCTTGAGAGGTTCATGCAGGGAAAAACAAAATTCATAATTGCAATAGTTATTGTCCTGGCAGTATTCTATTATTGTTTGCCTCTATTTTATGAGACTCTCAATTACTCTCCTTCCGTTGGAGAGAACCAGTCTTACAGTAGAAGTGAATTGGTGTGGAATGCTCTTAAAAATCAGAGGGTAACCTTAAATGCTGAGATTCCTTCATTGCCTGCAGGTCCATTTCCGATTTATAAAGGCAAATATTCTTCAAACTCCCTGAATGTCAACTTTACTTCTTCAGTTGAATCTTACAATAATTGTACTGAAGATGTCTGTTTCCTTGTCAAAAATAATGAGATTATAGAAAGCAAAGTTAAGTCAATGGATGGTCAAACAGTTTTCCAGCCTGTAAATTTGATAGATCTGAATACTTCAGGTAGCTACATAATTCAACAGGTAAAGGACAAGAATTTCCTTGCACTTGATAGTTATTTTCCGATGGTATCCCTGGGAAGAACCAGAATTGTTGAAATTAATTTTGTTTATTTTAATGGCTTTGATTCATATCCTTACAGGTACGCAGGCAAAACTACATATTACCCGGCATGGAAACTTACTGTTGAAACTTCAAACTATGGAATTAAGGAGCTAATCATTAAAGCATATTAATCAGAAGCTAGATGCGTAGTTTTTTATTTTTTAATTTTTATGAATCCTCAGCGATTTAGCTCAATACAAAATTCTTCTTTTAATTAATTCTACTGATACGTGAATTTATTTTCATCTAACTTTATATATGTTACAATCTTATTTCGATATGTTTTCTATTTTCTATTTCATTCCTTTTCAATACTTTATCTGGCTCTTCGCTGTTTCGAGTGGGTAACTTACGTTCATTTCCTAAATGTGGAAGTAACATGTATAAAATTAGAAACATTTATTGTTAAAAATAACATGCAGGCTTGATGTTTCTCTTTTTGACTTGACTACTTTCTAACTAGGTAATTATTTTCAACCCACACAAAACAGCGAAGAGCCCTTTATCTATTTTGCAATAAAATAGCTATGCAAATGTTTATATATTATTAATGATAACTAATGGTTACTATCTCTTACATACTTATTAACAGTTAGTCTCCTGAACAACTTTCCTGGCAGGAATTTTTTTCTTTAACCTATTAGAAGTAGCTCAGGGGAGTGACGAATAATAATTCCGTAGACATGAACATAAAAATCTGGAGTTATTATCTCAATGCTCCACAGATTAAGGAGAATATTGAGGGGGAAGAATGGACTCGGCAAAATTACTTGACATCCTGGGGAATGAAAACCGCAGGAAGATTATTCAGCTTCTTGCAAACCGTCCCTGCTATGTCAGTGAAATCTCCGGCAGGCTGGGAGTAGGACCAAAGGCTGTAATAAGTCACTTGAGCCTGCTTGAACAGGCAGGACTTATAGAATGCAGTGTGGATAAGCAGAGGCGCAAATACTTCAATATCGCAAATAATATGCGGCTTGAGGTGTCAGTGTCTCCATACGCCTATACAGTGACGCTTCATGACATTGCTTTTGACAGGGAAAAAAAAGAAGAGTCTCATGAAGTTGAGATAAAAAGAGACTCCTGCGAGAGAAGAGTCTTCCTTTATCTTTCTAAAACTGAGTAACAGGCTTCAAGAAATGAAAGTAAGGCAGGAAGAGCTTGCAAAGATGCAGCAGCAGCTCCAGGCTGAGTATACGGAACTGATGGGTCATTGCATGGACTCGATTGAAGAGGTTGCCAGAAATCCTATAGAGTGTGAACTCCTGTTTGAGCTTTTGAAAAGTGAAACCACTCTAGCTGCTTTATGCTATAACCTGCGCTTGCACCCGAGCATTATTAACCCTAACCTGATAGACCTTGCAGAGAGGGGGATTATCGGATATAATATCAAAAATAATCAGCACTACTGGAAAATATGTGAGACCGGAGTTGAGAATAAATGATTGAAGAAATGAATTTGAGAGTAGCTGAAGCTTATCATAAGGATGTGGGCAGGGGAATTGCAAGAATTGACACCCGTCTGATGCAGCAGATGGAGCTTGTGAGCGGAGATATAATTGAGATCTCCGGAAAATCCAAGACCTATGCAATTGTCTGGCCAAACGTAGAGCGCGAGCAGGAGAACAAGATACGGATAGACGGAAACCTGCGTAGCAATGCAAAAGTGGGAATTGACGACAGAGTCACAATCAAAAAAGTTCAGGCAAAACACGCTCAAAGGGTCACTCTTGCTCCTTCCCAGCCTGTGAGACTTGTTGGTGGTGCTCATTACATTCTCAGGATAATCGAGGGAAGGCCTTTGAACAAAGGTCAGCAGATCAGGGTGGAAACTGTAAATAATCCCCTCACTTTCGTGGTGGTATCAACAAGACCTGCAGGACCTGTAGTTGTTACCAAGGATACTGAGATTATAATTAAGGAAAAATCTGTTGAGGAAATCCGGGCTCCAGAAGGAGTTTCATATGAGGATATCGGTGGGCTTAAGCGAGAAATTCAGCTAGTCAGAGAAATGATTGAGCTACCTCTAAGACATCCTGAACTCTTCCAGAAACTTGGAATTGAACCTCCTAAAGGAGTTCTTCTTCACGGACCGCCTGGAACAGGCAAGACAATGATTGCAAAGGCAGTTGCAAGTGAGACTGATGCCAATTTCATCACTATCAGCGGGCCTGAGATTGTTTCCAAATACTACGGAGAAAGTGAACAGAAACTCCGTGAAATCTTCGAAGAGGCTGAAAAAGACGCACCTTCCATTATCTTCATAGACGAAATCGATTCTATTGCTCCTAAAAGAGGCGAAGTTACAGGGGAAATGGAACGCAGGGTAGTTGCCCAGCTTCTGTCTCTGATGGACGGGCTCAAGTCAAGGGGTCAGGTAGTTGTAATTGCAGCTACAAACCGTCCGAACTCGATAGATGAAGCTCTCCGCCGCGGTGGAAGGTTTGACAGAGAGATAGAGATAGGAATTCCTGACCGGAACGGCAGGATGCAGATTTTGCTCATTCATACAAGAGGTATGCCAATTGAACAGGAAGTAAACCTCGGGGAAATTGCCGATGTAACTCATGGGTTTGTGGGAGCAGATCTGTCTTCTCTTTGTAAGGAAGCCGCAATGCACGCTCTTCGAAGGATAACTCCAGAAATCGATATCGAAGAGGAAATTCCGCAGGAAATCCTTGATAAACTGGTGGTCACAAAGGAAGACTTCAGAGAAGCTTTGAAGAATATCGAGCCTTCTGCCATGAGGGAAGTTTATGTTGAGGTTCCGCATGTGAGCTGGGATGATATCGGAGGACTTGAAAAGGCAAAGCAAGAGCTCATTGAAGCTGTGGAATGGCCTCTGAAATATCCAGAACTATTCAGTACTGTCAGTATAAAGCCTCCTAGAGGAGTACTGCTGTTTGGGCCTCCAGGTACGGGTAAGACTCTGCTTGCAAAGGCGATTGCCAGTGAAAGCGAGGCAAATTTTATCAGCATCAAGGGTCCGGAACTGCTCAGCAAATATGTAGGTGAATCCGAACGTGCGATAAGAGAAACCTTCAGGAAAGCAAAGCAAGCTGCTCCAACTGTGATATTCTTTGACGAAATTGATTCCATTGCTCCTCAAAGAAGCTCTGTTTCCGACACTCATGTCTCTGAAAGGGTTGTCAGCCAGATCCTTACCGAGCTGGATGGGGTGGAGGAACTCAAGGATGTGATCATAGTGGCTGCTACGAACAGGCCTGATATGGTAGATCCAGCTCTGCTCAGACCTGGCCGTTTTGACAGACTTATCTACATAAAACAGCCCGATAAAGCAAGCAGAGAAAAGATCTTTGAGATTCATACGCAGGGAAAACCCCTTGCAGAGGATGTGAAGCTCTCCGAGCTCGCTGATATAACAGACGGCTATGTAGGTGCAGATATTGAAGGCATCTGCAGGGAAGCTGCAATGCTGGCCCTGAGGGAAATAGTCATTCCAGGTATGGGGCGAAAAGATGCTGAGAAAAAAGCAGGAAATGTCAAGATTTCAAAGAAACACTTTGAACGTGCAATTCGCCGCGTAAAACCTACGACATCCAGAGAAGCCTTTACAAATTATGAGCAGACTGCTGAGCTCTTTGCTAAATATGCAACTGAGTTTGATGAAGAAGTTTCCGGGGGTTCAGAGCAGGAAAAAGAAACCAAAAAAGAAACCGAACCTAAAAGTATCCCAGGTTTCTTTCAGGCTGAGTAAACCTGCTGTTTGAAGGGTCGACAAAATACGACTGACCCTTTTAATTTCTTAAAGCTGGGGAAATATTTTAAGAATAATCGTTATTTGATTAAGTCCTTATTTGATTGTTATATGACAGTGAAAACTAAAATAGATAGCCTAATAATGGAGTGGTAAGATGGACAGAGACAGGAGAAGAAAAAGCTTTTTCGATGAAATATTCGGAATCGATTCCCTTCAGGACATGGATGAGATTTTTGATCGCCTCGGCAGAGCAATGGGTATGAGCATGGAAAATTTCGGGCAGCATCCTTTTGTTTATGGATTTTCCGTAACTCAGCGGCCAGGAGAAGATCCCGAAATCCGCGAATTTGGAAATATCCCTATGTTTGAACAGAGAGAAACCGGAGAAAAGCGTTATCTTGACATCAGAAAACCCCTTATTGATGTTCTGGAAGCTGATGACACGTTACATGTTATTGCTGAGATGCCTGGCATTGAGAAACAAAACATACAACTGAACGCAACTGATTTAATACTTGACATCGAAACAATAGATGGGAATCCAAAATATTCCGAACGTGTGGAACTGCCCATAAAGGTGGACCCCCAGAGTGCGAAAGCCACATACAAAAATGGTGTGCTGGAAGTTACCTTTAAGCGGCTGGAATCCAGTTCCCGAACCTCAATCAATGTTGAGTGATTTTCGGGCGCGAGGAAAAGCAGAGGTAATAATGGTGGGCATAAGAAAAAAGAAGGATTTCTTTGAAGATTTTGGATCTGAACTATTTGACAATCTGGAAGAAATGATCGAAGCTCTCCTGGAAGAAATGGGAGAATCCGTTCCTTTCGTTTACGGATTTTCTATCATTCACCGCCCAGGGGAAGATCCAGAACTCCGGGAGTTCGGAAACGTTCCGGAATATTCTCAAAATGAAGAGAATCTCTTTCCCTCTGAAATAAAAGATCCACTAATTGACATCTTTGAAAGCGAAGAATTGGTACATGTACTTGCAGAGTTCTCTGAGGTTGAAAAGGAAAACCTTCTTCTGCACGCGACCGCCCAAAACCTTGAAATCAGGGTTCTCGGCTCTCCCGAATATTTGGAAGATGTAGAGCTTCCGGTCCGTGTGGATCCGAAGAGTGCAAAAGCCAGCTACAAAAACGGAGTTCTTGAAGTTACTTTCAGACGTTGCCCTGAAGAAAAGCCTGTTGAAATAGAAATTAACTGATATGAAACAGTTTGAAGACTACAGTATTCAGGAATAGAAGTAAGAAAGTAATCTAAGGGCTGAAGGCTTGACGATTTTGTTTGAAACTCTGAATGAAAACACACGTTGAATAGCATAAAATAGATTGTATAACTGAATTTTGCAGAGTTAACTTTTTCTCTGTCAAAATACAAATTTGACTTTTTTGTTTGTTATGTGTCTAAATTATGTACGTTTTTGCATATTTTTTAAACCATTCTTTGTAATGTAATTATATTCTATCCAGTGCTATTTTTTCTTATTCATGGCTAATATGTTTGTGCCATGGATAAGGGTAACTTATATTGTTTTGTCAATTCTCTAATAAATTATTTTGTTATCTGAATAATTTTTCTTCTGAAAAGGTTTTGAATTAACTTTTTGAACGAAGCTTTCTAGAAAACTATCTTTAATATACTCTTTTTCTTTTGGGGAATCTATTTTGGCAATGATTTCCTTTTTTAGACAAGTTTACTGGCAGTTTACTGAAAATATTGTTAAACATATGATTGATATTGATTGATTGATTGATTGATTGATTGATTGATTCTTTATCTTTCTTTTTTCACCACACACCTAAAAAGCTCTGGCTGCTTCATGTTAGTAACAAACACTGGCAAGCCTGTTTCATTTCTTTTTCTTTATATTATCCTTTCTTGTTTGTGGTAGAAATTACGGCTTTCGTTGTTTCAAGAAGTTTATCAACCAAACAATTTGTATATAATATATTTGAGGATACACTTTTTATTTATTATTAAAGTTATGGTCGAGTTATCAACTGATCACTAATTGATAATAGCGGTTTATTGAAAAAATTCTTAGATTTCTTTATAAATATCTGTTTTTTGAAATAAAATTTTTAAAAAGAATATATAAAAACTATTTGATTCAATTTGAAAAAACTCAAAGAGATGCATTTGTTCTTATTATAACATCTCTAGTTATGAACTTTTATGCTAGTTACTTTACTTTTGATAAAAACAAAAACACAAAATATATACGTATGGTCGTTTAACAGAAAATCTGTAGTCCCAAAATAAAAGAAGTATGTGTGGTCTAGATCAATAACTCAAAATATGCATGTCGGTTGGAGAATTATTAAAATCCGATAAAACACATCAGCAAAACGATTTTTAAAGTTTGAATTAAAGGTGCACTCTGAATAGCCGGAAAATGCATTTTGAGACTTGCTTCCCTTGAGAAGAACTCAATTTCTTCTCAAAGCGCTTGAAGGTCCAATTGATCTATTAGAGAATATCGTAGCATATCTTTATAAGGCCAAATCATTCGGGACTTTATAGAGTTCAATAGTAAATAAGTTCTTCAGGTACTTTCATAATCTACAGTGTTCACGATTATAATTGTGCTTCATAACTAAACAATATATTATTACAATGCTGATTCGGTTATTACATACCTCAATAAATTACACTATCATGAGGGATCAAATTCTACAGTTTATAAAATGTATCTTTAGTGTGAACGCTATAGAGTAAATAAGTTTAAGGAGGAAAAAATTAATGGCTCTTGAACCAGGAATTTTAGCTGGATTTCTTGTAATATTCTTGGCCGTATTGCTCGGTCCTTTTAAAATACAAAATTATTGAGGAAAATCTGGAAGTATTCCTTTTCATCTGCGGAGTAGCGGCAATGACAATTGCAGGTTTTGTCGAAATTCCAGGCGCAGAGACAGGCTGGAGAATGGAAATAATCGAAGAAGCATTGACTTCTCCGCTGGCTTCTTTACATATTGGCGGTATTCCAATAGGCATATTCCAGATAGTGCTGATTGTCGGTTTAATTATCTTTAAATGGCATGAACCTATCCATAAAGCAATCAGGAAAATGGCTCATGCACTTTCTCTTAAGATTATGGCTTTTATCCTTATTGCCGTCCTTGGTCTATTTTCCAGTGTAATGTCCGCCATTCTTGCGGCAATAATTCTCGTTGAAATGGTTAATGCACTGCCTCTCTCACGAAAATCCAAGATCGACCTGACAGTTATTGCATGTTTCTCAATTGGACTTGGCGCTGCGCTTACTCCTCTTGGAGAACCTCTTTCAACAATTGCTATCTCAAAACTCTCCGGTGAGCCTTACAATGCCGATTTCATGTTCTTATTTAATATGCTGGGTAAATATATACTTCCAGGCATCCTTGTTTACGGTATTGTTGGAATGTTCTTCCTTGGAAAAGTTGATATGAAAGACCCTGGAATGAAAGCCGAAGAGTATAACGAGACTCTGAAAGATGTCATTATGAGGGCTGTCAAGGTCTACGTGTTTATCATGGCTCTGACATTTCTCGGAGATGGTTTCAAGCCCATCATATTCGAATATTTTGCACAAATACCTTCCACGGTACTCTTCTGGGTTAACATGGTCTCGGCTATCCTGGATAACGCTACTCTGGCAGCCGCTGAGATAGGACCTACGATGAGTGAATTACAGATAAAGAGTATCCTTATGGGACTTTTAATTGCAGGTGGAATGCTGATCCCTGGAAATATCCCGAACATCATCTCTGCAGGCAAACTGGGTATAACCAGCAAAGAATGGGCAAGGCTCGGAGTACCTATGGGACTTGTCTCGATGGGTATCTATTTCGTAATTATTTTCGTGCTTAAAATTTAAGCTCAAAATATGCCCATCGAACTTGATATGATTAAGTTTCAGAATCTGGCGAGGAAAATAAAATAAGAAATCATTGGATTTTGGAACAAATTTTGATACATCCACCAAATAATAAGGCACGTTGCAGTTTTTACTACATCCTCTTCAATTTTTATGAGAAAACAAATTTGGAGAGAGGTTTTTTTCCTTTTTAATGTTCCTTTAAGCTTCAATATATAGAAGAAATATGCTTAAAATCCAAAATTTAGGATATTTCATATTTATGCGACATTTGCTATCGTCTATAAATGAATTCTACTGATTTTCAAATTCCTGATTGCTACAGTTATTGAATATTGAAATCATTATAACTTTACAATCCAACAAAATATTACAAAGCTTCTTATTTTTTTATTTTTTCTGTGGATAATATTCTCAATTTAAATGTCTGTATTTAATGTCAACAATCATCCATAAAATAATTTCAAATTTTCACTTAATCTTGAGAAAGTATCTCCACAAAATGAGTCAATTGGATATATATCATAAACGCTTTCTATTAACGCCATAATCTCTATTTTTTGTAAGTCCTTGAGTGGGAGGAAAATTAAAGATCTTCCATACTTCATGGGGATTGAATTGCATTTCTAGGGAAAATATATTATGGAAGAATATATAATAACTCAGGCTTTCATAATGCAAAATAATTTAGGATTCAAAGTGCTCAACACTACGTGAGTTTTACAGGCGTTAATTCTCTAGAATAATAGTTTAAGGAGGAAAAAATTAATGGGTCTTGAACCAGGAATTTTAGCTGGATTTCTTGTAATATTCTTGGCCGTATTGCTCGGTCCTTTTAAAATACACTCTATTGAGGAAAATTTGGAAGTTTTCCTGTTTATCTGCGGAATTGCTGCAATGACCATTTCGGGTTTTGTTGAAATTCCAGGCGCAGAGACAGGCTGGAGAATGGAAATAATCGAAGAAGCATTGACTTCTCCGCTGGCTTCTTTACATATTGGCGGTATTCCAATAGGCATATTCCAGATAGTGCTGGTCGTTGGCTTGATTATCTTTAAATGGCATGAACCTATCCATAAAGCAATCAGGAAAATGGCAAATGCACTTTCTCTTAAGATTATGGCTTTTATCCTTATTGCCGTCCTTGGTCTCTTTTCCAGTGTAATGTCAGCTATTCTTGCGGCAATAATTCTCGTTGAAATGGTTAATGCATTGCCTCTCTCACGAAAATCCAAGATCGACCTGACAGTTATTGCATGTTTCTCAATTGGACTTGGCGCTGCTCTCACTCCTCTTGGAGAGCCTCTTTCAACGATCGCTATCTCAAAACTCTCCGGTGCGCCTTACCATGCCGATTTCATGTTCTTATTTAATATGCTGGGTAAATATATTCTTCCAGGCATCCTTGTTTACGGTATTGTTGGAATGTTCTTCCTTGGGAAAGTTGATATGAAAGACTCTGGAATGAAAGCCGAGGATTATAACGAGACTTTGAAAGATGTCATAATGAGAGCTGTCAAGGTCTATCTGTTTATCATGGCTCTGACATTTCTCGGAGATGGTTTCAAGCCTATTATATTCGAATACTTTACGCAAATTCCTTCCACTGTACTCTACTGGGTAAACATGGTCTCTGCTATTCTGGATAACGCCACCCTTGCAGCCGCTGAGATAGGACCTGCTATGAGTGAGCTACAGATAAAGAGTATACTTATGGGGCTTTTAATTGCAGGTGGAATGCTGATCCCGGGAAATATCCCGAACATTATCTCTGCAGGCAAACTGGGTATAACCAGCAAAGAATGGGCAAGGCTCGGAGTACCAATGGGACTTGTCTCGATGGCTATCTACTTCGTCATTATTTTTGTGCTTAAGATTTAAGCTCAAAACGACAGTTTAGTTTGATACAGTCCGCCAAAGTATCTTCTTCAGATAATGTGGGAGATTCTCCTCTAATTTGAAGAAGGCACTTTCTGGCTCTTTTTCATTTAAAACATGTCAACTCAAACTCTGTCCATATTCTTGTTTTCCTATGAAATATATAGATAATTTGTTTTTAGTTTACTTTGTTTCATGTATATAGGCTAAATCGAATAACTATATATCCCTTCTGAGTAATTTTAATTCTGAAAAGTCAGAAATGTGAAAAGTAGACAGAGGAATTCATATAGTAAAAATTGTACATCTTTCAGACATTCATTTCTCAGAGGCTTACTATGTCCCTGAGATTGCAGATTCAATGCTTCAAAATATAAACCGGAGTTATCCTGATATTGTAATCATTACCGGCGACCTGACAGAGAATGGACTTGCAGCAGAGTACAATGGGGCAAAGAACTTCATTGACAGAATAGAATGTAAAAACAAGGTAATAGTTCCGGGAAACCATGATTCCAAAAATGCCGGTTACCTTTTCTTTGAGGATATTTTCAAATCCAGATCGACCTTCGGGCACTTTGGTGAAGTAACTGTTGTAGGGCTTGATTCTTCTCAGCCTGATCTTGAAGAGGGACACATAGGAAGGGAAAATTATGACTGGATAGGGAAGGCTTTCTCAGGAAACGGTTTCAAAGTTTTTGCCCTGCACCATCATCTTATCCCGATTCCCAGGACTGGCAGAGGAAATAATGTACTTGTAGATGCAGGAGACGTTCTGGAACTTCTGGATCGCTCAGGTGTAAATCTCGTCCTTTGCGGGCACTGGCATATTCCATGGTTCTGGAGATTAAACAACATGCTTGTTGTCAGTGCGGGAACTGTCTGTTCTTCTAAAATCCGTGGAAAGACCTCTCAGTGTTACAACCTGATAGAACTTGATGCGCCAGAACCCGAATCTAAGCGCTGGCATATACGAATTCACAGAGTTTTCTCAAAAGGAGAAAAAGAACGGGTTGTCGATTGTATGATATGAGCGCTTAGTTGATCGCATGATATAATACATATAAAAGATTAGTTCTGAAGAATGAATCAATTACTAAGAGGATCTTTTCAGGACATATTATCTACAGTAGTAAAAATATGCAAATCAGCTAATTCTGGTGAAAATTAGAATTCCTTTCTTCTTTTTATTACTCATCTTCTTTTTGAAGACTATTTTCTTTTCGATTTAATTTTTCTTCATCCAGTGAACAAGTTTTTATTTATGTTCAGTTACTTCCTTCAATCAGGATTATTATTTTTATCTAATACTATTCTATTCTGGGAATTGAATATTTAGTCAGGAGTAAGGAGTAAAGACAATGCGAAGGGACTATATAGATATCGGCTACAGCCCGAAAGACACGGATCTGGTCTGTGAATTCCACATCGAACCGACAGCAGGAGTGAATTTTGAGGAAGCTGCAACTCATATGGCAGGAGAAAGCTCTATAGATTCCTGGACTGAAATTGCCACGCTGAGTCCAGAGCTTGCAGAGAAACTGAAGCCTCATGTCTTTTACGTGGATGAAAACGCACAGACCGTAAGGGTAGCTTATTCAGAAGACCTTTTTGAGCTGGGCTCGGTTCCGCAGGTTCTCAGTGCAGTTGCAGGAAATATCCTGAGCATGAAAATCGTTGACAACCTCAGGCTTCAGGATATTGCTTTCCCGAAATCAATGCTTCGAGAGTTCAAAGGTCCCAAATTCGGTCTGTCGGGTATCAGAGAACTGGTTGGCGTGCAGGATAGGCCTCTTATAGGGACTATTGTAAAGCCGAAAGTTGGGTTAAATTCCGAAAAACATGCTGAAGTTGCTTACAATTCCTTTGCAGGCGGCTGCGACCTCGTTAAAGATGACGAAAACCTTACGGACCAGAAATTTAACAGCTTTGAAAAAAGAGCCGAACTGACTCTCAAGCTCGCAGAAAAGGCAGAGTCTGAAACAGGAGAGCGCAAAATGTACCTCTGCAACATTACAGCCGCTACATGTAAAGAGATGACCCGGCGCCTGAATGTTCTCAAAGATCTAGGTGCAAGTTATGCAATGATTGATGTTGTACCTGCAGGCTGGACTGCCCTTCAGACCCTTCGGGAAGAATCTGAGGATGCGGGACTGGTTCTTCATGCCCACCGTTGTATGCACTCAGCTTACACCCGAAATCCCCGTCATGGTATAAGTATGGTCGTTGTTGCCAAGCTCTGCAGACTCATCGGGCTTGACCAGCTCCATATAGGCACAGTTGTCGGAAAGATGCATGGAGAAAAGCATGAGGTTCTAACTCTTCGCGACGAGTGTGTGCTTGATAAAGTCCCTGCTGATGAAAGCCAGCACACCCTGTTCCAGGACTGGGGAGGATTAAAGCCTATGTTCCCGGTCGCATCCGGAGGACTTGCTCCCACAATGATTCCTGACCTTTACTCTATCTTCGGAAAAGATGTTATTATGCAGTTCGGCGGCGGAATCCATGCTCATCCCATGGGTACGGCAGCCGGAGCCACTGCCTGCAGGCAGGCCCTTGATGCAACCCTTGAAGGAACCACTCTGCAAGACTACGCAAAAAACCACAAAGAACTTGAAGTTGCTCTTGGTAAATGGTTGAAGAAATAATGGCTTAAAACGGCTAAAAGTAGCTCAAAATGGTTGAAGAAATAAGCTACAAAAATCAGGAAAAAGAAAATAACAATCCTAAAGGGGTTCATCTCCAGTGCAGGCAGAAAACGGAAATAAGATAGAAACCAGGATTTTTCGGATTTCCGAAGAAAACTTTGAAGCCATTCTTAATGAGGCGGCAGCAATAATAAGGAGTGGCGGAACTGTAGCTTTTCCCACGGAAACCGTTTACGGGCTTGGAGCCAATGGCCTGAACCCCGAGACGGTCCGAAAAATTTTCGAGGCAAAAGAGCGTCCTCCGGGAAACCCTCTTAGTTTGCTTGTCCATTCCAGGGAAGACGTTGAGAAAGTTGCAAAAAATATCCCCGAGCAAGCTTTGAAGCTTATGGAAGCCTTCTGGCCAGGACCCCTTACAATTATTCTGGAGAAAAAAGATACTGTTCCTGAGATAACTTCAGGAAATCTGCAGTCAATAGGATTACGCATGCCTGACCATTTAATTCCTCTTGAGCTTGTAAAAAGGGCAGGAACACCCCTTGCCACTCCAAGCGCAAACCTTTCAGGAAAGCCCAGTCCCAGCCTTGCAGCCCATGTAATAGCTGACCTTGATGGCAGAATCGATGCAATTATTGACGGAGGGGAAGCAGTCATAGGACTTGAGTCAACTGTTATTGATATGACTGTCGAACCTCCTGTTGTGCTCAGACCGGGAGCTGTAGGGATTGAAGAACTTGAAAGAGTTATAGGGAAGATCAGGTCAGGATACAAACAAGGCAAAGCCGGTGCTGATGAAGTCCAGCTGGAAAAAAAGGCAGGTCAGAAATATGGGCACTATATTCCTGACACAAAGGTAGTACTTGTGGAAGGAGAAAATAAGGCAGTTTCGGAAAAGATTGTCGAGCTACTTGAAAAAAGCAGGAGTGAAGGGAAGAAAGTAGGACTCCTGCTTAGTGAAGAGACTGCAAGTCTTCTTGCTTTTAAAGGGCCTGGCGTAGAAGAATATTTTTTATTAGGATCCAGGGAAGAACCGAAAGTGGCTGCCAGAAAACTTTTTGAAGGGCTCAGGGATCTGGACATGAAAGGGTTGGATATAATAATAGCTGATGGCTCTTTCAACCGTTCAGGACTTGGGGATGCGCTCATTAACAGGTTGAGAGAGGCATCGTCAATAAGATTTGTTGTTTAGGTTTAATGTAAAAAGTGAAGAAAGTTTGATCAAACACTTGAGAGGGATGTTTTTGAAGGCAGAGAAAAAGGATAATATGGTAAAAATGAGAGCTTATAAAAAAGTCATTAACCAGAACAAGAGAATAAACAAAATTAATCTTGTAGTTCTGGCTGCAGGCCTACTTTTGATGGTTCTGGGCGTGGAAAAAGTAGGAAATTATCTTCTTTGGGTTGGCATGTTTGTCTTTTTCATAACTGCTCTCTCAGGTATCTTTGCCTCAGGATCTTTTCGCAAGCAAAGATAATCAGGTTTTCTATTGTTTTATTATTCTGTTAAAAGGGTCTTTTAAATGGGCGAAACGATTGCAAGCAAGGAAATGCATGAATATTTCAATGAACTTGAAACAAGGCTCAAAGAGGCAATTGAAATTGCAAACAGAGCTCGGGCTCGTGGAGGAGACCCAAAGCCTATTGTAGAAATCCCCCTTGCCAAGGATCTTGCAGATAGGGTTGAAAATCTCATAGGGGTGGAAGGAGTTGCTGTAAAGATCCGAGAACTTGAAACTAAGATGTCCAGGGAAGAAGCTGCTCTTGAGATCGGGCGTCTAATAGCTGAAGGAGAAGTAGGAAGCTTCAGCTCAAAAAAGGATGCGGTTGAGGCTGCAATCCGGGTTTCCATGGCTGTCATTACAGAAGGAGTGGTTGCAGCTCCTATTGAAGGAATTGACAAGGTTGAACTGGGTAAAAACGACGACAGTTCTCAATATATCCGAATTTTCTATTCCGGGCCCATCCGGAGTGCAGGAGGGACCGCCCAGGCTCTCTCCGTGCTTGTTGGCGACTATGTAAGGCGTGGAATAGGGATTGACCGTTATAAACCAAGACCGGAAGAGGTAGAGCGTTATGTGGAAGAAATCCTGCTTTACAAGAGAGTTGCAAGCCTGCAATACACTCCCTCTGAAGATGAAATCCGTTTGATAGTTCAGAATTGTCCTGTCTGCATAGATGGGGATCCTACTGAGGAAGCTGAGGTTGAAGGACATAGGGATCTGGAAAGAATCGGGACAAACCGTGTAAGAGGAGGAATGTGCCTTGTACTTGCTGAAGGGCTTGCCCTCAAAGCCCCCAAAGTAAAGAAACATGTTAACAAGCTGAAAATGGACGGTTGGGAGTGGCTGGAAACGCTTATAGGAGGGGCAAAAAGCGAAGGGGATGAGGAAAACGAGCAGAAAAACAAAATCAAGCCAAAGGATAAGTACATAAGAGACCTGATTGCAGGAAGGCCTGTTTTTTCCCATCCCTCCAGGCCTGGAGGATTCAGGCTTCGCTACGGACGCTCAAGAAATACATCTTTTGCGGCTGCAGGAGTCAATCCTTCTACCATGGTCTTGCTTGACGATTTTATTAGTAATGGAACTCAGCTCAAGGTTGAAAGACCTGGAAAAGCTGCAGCCATGTCTGCCGTTGATTCGATAGAGGGGCCGACTGTCCGCCTCTGTTCCGGAGATCTTGTCCGTGTAGATAATATAAAGGAAGCCTACGAAATTCGCCCTCAAGTAGAAGCAATAGTGGATATCGGAGAAATCCTGATCAATTACGGGGATTTCCTTGAAAACAACCATCCTCTTATGCCTTCGCCTTATGTTTTTGAATGGTGGCATTATGATTATGAGGCAGCCTGCCCCGAGAAAATATCTGACCAGGAACTGAAAAACCCCTCACCAGCCCTGGCTCTCAGGCTTGCAGAGGAATTTAACGTGCCCTTGCATCCTAAATTTAACTATCTCTGGCATGATATAAACCGAAGCGAATTTGAGACTCTAAGGAAATTCGTAGCTGAGAACGGAAATTTTTCTACTGAGGATGGAATTCTCAGACTACCATTGGAAGCTTGCCTGAAAGAGGGTATCAAATATACACTTGAAAAACTCCTTGTACTGCACAGAGTAAAAGATGACACAATCTGTATAGGTGAGTCTCTACCTTTCATTTTCTGCCTTGGGCTTGATGCGAATCTGAAAGAAAAGGCTCAGATGCCTGATACTGATAATATGGTGGATGCTGCGGCTTTTCTCAGTGGGTTTAAGGTTTTTCCCAGGGCTCCTTCTAGAATAGGAGCAAGGATGGGAAGGCCGGAAAAAGCTGACCTTCGAAAAATGACCCCTGCAGCTCAGGTTTTATTTCCTATTAACAATGCCGGGGGAATTACGCGTAACCTTGTATCAGCTTCCGAGTACACAGCTTCCATGAATGGAAAGATCGGAGAAATTGAAGTGGAAATGGGAGTCAGGGAATGTCCTGCGTGCAGGAAAGAAACTTACTTCTGGCGCTGTGAATGCGGAGAATATACTCAGCCCAAACTTTCCTGTCTCCGCTGCAAGATAGACGTAAGAGGAGCTGCGACCTGTCCCAAGTGCGGGAGAAAACCGACCTCAGTTGCAAATGTCAAACTGGATTTCCGTTCCATTTACAAGCATGCCTTTGAGAATGTAGGGGAAAGGGAAAAAATGAATTTGATCAAAGGTGTAAAAAGGCTCATGAACGGGCAGATGACTCCCGAACCTCTTGAAAAAGGAATCCTGCGAGCAAAACACGATGTTTATATTTTTAAGGATGGAACTATCCGCTATGATATGTCAGATATCCCACTTACTCATATAAGGGCTGATGAACTTGGGATTACGGCAGCCAAGCTCATGGAACTCGGCTATCTGGAAGATATTTATGGTAATCCCCTCGAGAGGGATGATCAGGTTGTCTGCCTGAAGGTTCAGGATCTTGTGATTTCTTACGGCGGGGGAGAGTATATGCTGAGGACGGCAAAATACGTGGACGATCTGCTTGTGAAGTATTATAAGGTTGAGCCTTATTACAACGCCGAAACAATTCAGGATCTGGTAGGTGTATTGCTCATAGGGCTTGCTCCTCATACCTCTGCAGGAGTACTCGGGCGTCTTATTGGGTTTACAAAAGCTTCAGTCGGTTATGCTCATCCTTTTTTCCATGCTTCAAAACGTAGGAACTGTGATGGAGATGAAGACTGCATAATGCTCCTTATGGATGGAATCCTTAATTTTTCGAGATCTTACCTTCCAGATAAAAGAGGAGGGAAAATGGATGCTCCTCTTGTACTCACAACCAGAATCGATCCCAAAGAAGTGGACAAGGAAGCGCATAATATAGATGTACCTGCAAGGTATCCTCTTGAGTTTTACAAGGCCACTCAGGAAATCAAAAACCCAACTGAACTTGAAAGTATTATGGATCTTGTCAGTGGTCGGCTTGGAACTCCGGAACAGTATGAGCATTTCATGTTCACACATGACACCACTGATATCGCTGCAGGCCCTCTCAAATCCTCATACAAGACGTTGGGAAGTATGATTGATAAAATGGAAGCTCAGCTTTCCCTGGCTAACAAGATAAGGGCTGTAGATGCTCCTGACGTTGCTGAAAGGGTCCTAAAATCTCATTTCCTTCCTGACCTTCTGGGAAACCTCCGTTCTTTTTCCAGACAGCGAATGCGCTGTATCAAATGCGGGGAGAAATTCAGGCGTCCCCCTTTAACCGGTGCTTGCCCTAAGTGCGGAGGTAATGTGGTGCTGACCGTGCACGAGGGAGCTGTTCGTAAGTATCTTGAAATTTCTAAAGAGATTGGGGAAAGATACGGAGTTTCCAGCTACACCAGACAGAGGATTGAACTTCTGGATAAAGATATATGCTCTCTCTTTGAAAACCACAAAATCAAGCAGATGGGACTTTCGGATTTCATGTCTGGATCTGCGCGCTGAAAAAAATAAAAAAGAATATAAAGAGTCTCAAAAAAATTACTCTGAAGGGTGGAAAGTAGATAGGGCGTTTTGGAAGTCAAAATATAAGAATTATTTTTTATATATATTCTGAATTTTTCATTTAAAGCCTTAATTTCCTTATGGAAAAGTAGCAATTCTAGTATGAACTTTCTCTAAAAGGCAAAACTTTCTCCTATCCAAATTAATAATTTTCTGTTTATTTTCCTTGGTAATTATATAACCACACTCTTATTTATATGGTATCTGTTTGATTATCTGTATCTTTAGATAAATTAATTTTTTAATTAAGTTTGGGCTTTTTCAGCACTGTGCCTGAAATTTTTTGGTTATGGACTTATTTCATTCCAGAGGCAGTCCCAGTGAGTTGATTTGTTCTATCAATTCAGTAAAGTTTTCGATCTCGAGTTCCAGAACTTCTTCTCTGGTCATGCCTATTGACATTTCTCCATCCACAGATAAACGTTCTGGGCCCCTGCGAACTAGCCTATCAATCCCATCTCTTTTAAGAGCTTCCTTAAGTTCCATATCATGGGCAAAGGCCCTTCCAGGAATGAAAACAGTTTCATCTACTTCTGAGAGGTCGAGTGTCTTAAAATCATCTATCGTTATGAGGCATCCAATATCTTTTTTAGGGGAAACAACATTTACAGAACCTCCAAGAGCATCAAAGATTTCCTTCATTCTTGGAGCTGCTACCTGGCCTGTGATAATAGTGGCCTTTTTTGTGATTTTTGGAAGCTTTGCAAGGGCTTCAGGAACGTTTCTGATTGCAAAAGGAGAGCCAATTAGGGGATCTTCAAGAGGAGTACCTGTGATCCTAAGGGAGGGATGCTTTGCTGCTGAACTGCGTACGAGCTCTGTGAATTCTTGAACGGTATGCGGAATTATTCCTGGAATTATTGGGGAATTATTCAGAATCAGTCCGTTTTCCGGAAAATTTGCAAATCTCATAAAGATAGCTCCTTTTGCACCCATAGTTTCCAGGTCATTAAGGGTTTTTTCAAGAGCTCCTCCATCATTTACTCCAGGGATTAGTACGATTGCTCCATAAACTTCACAATGGGTACAGAAATCTCGGAGAACCTGCAGAGAAGCTTCAGGCTCCGGATCTTTCATGTATTCAGCTCTTAAATCCGGATCAGTTGAAAAGACAGTAAAGCTTACTTCTGTTACTCCACGGTCTATATAGAAAAGAGCATCATCTGGCTTGCTAAAACCTTTTCCACTTGTATACCCCAGATGTATTGGAGTCTTGAACTGAGACAAAAAAGCAACAAGATTTTTCAGCTCGGGATAACAGCTTAAGTCGCCTCCTCCGCTGATAGTGAATTTGTCTATCTCTCCAGTTACAAAATAGAGTTTGTTTGCAGCTTCTTCAAGTACCGTTTGAATGGGCTTGAAACCTGAATATGATTCCTTTACACTGCGGGTACAGTAGTCACATCCTTTTTTGAAAGGAAGACAATGCTTGCAGCCCAGAGGCTGAGTGTCTTTCACCCTTTTGAAATAGCAATATTTACAAAAACCTCTGCAGTCTACCCCGGGGTTTCCACCTACATCGACAACTACTTCCATATTAAACTTTCGTATTATTTAGGATATTACTAAATCTTTTTGGTTTAATCTCATATCTGAAACTAACATTTAATAAAAATTACCTCCTTTTTCCGGTTTTCTCAGGAGAAAATTTCATTCAGTATTACTGTATATTTTTGACGTCTTTGAATATCCCCCAAATTCCATTTTTTCTATTGGTATTGTTTTTTAATATATTAATAAAAAAATAGATTTCACCTTAATAAATTATGTTTTAAAAAAATGTACCAATTCCTCTAGCGGAGAACACAAAAGATTTAAGTACCTTCTAAACGAATGAGAATTCATTGGGAAAGTGGACACTGAAAAACAACGCGGTACTTGATTATTGAGTGCAAAAGCACTCGAGTAGGTGACCAGTCCCAAAATGATGTTAATAAATTAAGGAGGAAATTAAAGTGTCTGACACAGTAGACATCTACGACGACAGAGGAAAACTGCTTGAGAGCAATGTCGACATCATGAACCTTGCTCCAACAAGAAACGCAGCAATTAAAAAGATTATCATGGACACCAAAAGGTCCGTTGCAGTCTCCCTCGCAGGTATTCAGGGTGCACTTGCCAACGGCAAGATGGGCGGAAAAGGCCGTCAGATCTTAGGCCGTGGACTCAACTACGATATTGTAGGAAACGCTGAAGCAATTGCAGAAAGCGTTAAGAATTATGTCCAGGTTGACGAAGGTGACGATACCGAAGTAAAAATCCTTAAGGGCGGAAAGAGCCTTCTCATTCAGGCTCCAGCATCCAGAATGATCGCTGGTGCTGACTTTATGGCCTCCAGCACTGTCGGTGCAGCAGCAGTTACTCAGACCATCATTGACATGTTCAAAACCGACATGTATGATGCACCTATCGTAAAGGGTGCTGTCTGGGGAAGCTACCCACAGACAATGGATCTTATGGGTGGACAGGTTCAGAGCATTCTCAGCATCCCCCAGAACAACGAAGGTCTTGGTTTCTCCCTCAGAAACATCATGGCAAACCACGTTGCAGCAATTGCCAACAGGAATGCAATGAACGCATCAGCTCTCTCCTCTATCTATGAGCAGGCTGGTATCTTTGAGATGGGTGGCGCAGTCGGTATGTTCGAGAGGCATCAGCTCCTCGGTCTCGCATGCCAGGGTCTCAACGCCAACAATGTGCTATACGATGTTGTAAAGGAAAATGGTAAAAACGGTACCATCGGAACTGTTATCGAATCTATCGTTAGCAGGGCAATTGAAGCTGGTGTCATTTCCGTTGACAAGACCGCTCCCTCTGGATACAAGTTCTATAAGGCAAACGACGTCCCCATGTGGAATGCCTTTACAGCAGTTGGTACCCTTGCAGCCACTCTCGTAAACTGTGGTGCAGGACGTGCAGCTCAGAACGTTTCCTCAACACTTCTCTACTTCAACGACATCCTTGAGAAGGAAACCGGTCTCCCAGGATGCGACTACGGTAAAGTACAGGGTACCGCAGTAGGATTCTCATTCTTCAGCCACTCCATTTATGGTGGCGGTGGACCTGGTGTCTTCAACGGTAACCACGTCGTTACCAGGCACTCAAGAGGCTTTGCAATCCCCTGCGTTTGCGCAGCAGTAGCCCTTGATGCAGGCACCCAGATGTTCACAATCGAATCAACATCCGGTCTCATAGGCGACGTGTTCGGTTCAATACCAGAATTCCGCGAGCCGATTAAAGCAGTTGCAGGAGCGCTCTAAACACATAAATTAAAAGGTCTAAAGATGTCAGACTCTGCTTCAAATACAGAAGATTCAATTCAAATCGAAATCTTTCCCAGTAGAATCCTGTCCCCTGAAACAGCTCAGAAACTCATGGCTGAAATCTACAAGGTGGACGGGATAATCCGCGTTATGGTGCAGGGCAACAGACTGCCAGATAAGGTGGGTTACGGCCCTGGCACCGGGGAAAAAGTGGAACATCCGCTAAGGAAACCTATTCAGATCGGAGATCAGGTTATTGAACTGAAGATCAGCGTAGGCAGGATCAGGATTGAACTTTCAAACGCCGAAGCTAAAGAAAAAGTCAGGGAAGTATGTGAAAAAACGCTCCCATTCCCATTTGAATTCAGGGAAGGACATTTCCTCCGGAAAAAGCCTACTGTAACTGACTATGCCAAACTTGGTCCTGAAGCAGATCCTCGCTTACTTGGTATGGTAGATCCTAAAGCCAAAATAGATCAAATCGTCTTTGTCGAGAAACAAGAGAAGAAAGAGAAAAAGGACGAAGATGAGTGAAAAAGTATGATGATCGATCGGGAAACGCAGGTAGTTGACTGCAGATGTGGTGCGGGACTTGGCAAAGGAGGAGGACTTGCTCAGCGAGGTACTCTCTCGGAAGCTGGCCGTGCTGAGGTCGTAGCTATTGCCATGAGTCCCGGCCAGAGACATATCACAAAACCGGTATGTGAGATCACATACGGCATGAGGAAGGAAAACATTCAGGTCAGTGTACTGGTGCTCTACTCAGGCTCTGGAATTCCAGAGTCAGGTATGAGGACAGGGTCTTTTGTACTGAGTCCGGTAGAAGTCTCGCAGATTGAAATGCACAAGCTGGCTGTTATCCACCTCGGAAATATCAAGGACCATGTGATCAGGAAAGCTAGGGAAATCCTGAGTCAGGCTAATATTCCGGCGATTGTAGTTAGCCAGATCCCGGTAGATTTTGAAGATTTTGCAGAAGCAGGGATTAAGACGAGATTAGTGATGCCAAGGGATGAAAATATCCGTACAAAGGGAATTGTGATGGATATGGTAAGTGGAGTTACACGAGGTGACTCTTGTCCCAGGGATAAACTAAATTTGATCGTCAAAGAAGTCAAGACTACATTAGACCATTTATAAAATCATAAAGGAGTTGCATGAGATGGCTTACGAAGCACAATATTATCCAGGCGCAACATCAGTTGGCGTTAACAGAAGAAAGCATATGTCTGGAAAACTTGAGAAACTCAGGGAAATTTCAGACGAAGACTTAACTGCAGTCCTCGGACACCGTGCCCCAGGTAGCGACTACCCAAGCACCCACCCACCACTCGCAGAGATGGGAGAGCCTGCATGCTCAACACGTGAAAACGTTGCAGCTACACCTGGTGCAGCAGCAGGAGACAGAGTCAGGTACGTTCAGTTCGCTGACTCCATGTACAACGCTCCTGCTACCCCATACTTCAGATCATACTTCGCAGCAATCAACTTCAGAGGTGTAGACCCAGGTACCCTTTCCGGTCGTCAGATCGTTGAAGCCCGTGAAAGAGACATGGAACAGTGCGCAAAGGTCCAGATGGAAACCGAAATGACTGACCACGCACTCGCAGGAATGCGTGGTGCAACTGTGCACGGTCACTCTGTCCGTCTCCAGGAAGACGGTGTAATGTTCGACATGCTCGACAGGAGAAGACTCGAAGGTGGCGTCATCATTCAGGACAAGGACCAGGTTGCAATCCCACTCGACAGGAAAGTAAACCTCGGCAAGCCTATGTCCAGCGAGGAAGCCGCAAAGAGAACCACCATCTACCGTGTGGACAATGTAGCCTTCAGGGACGATGCAGAAGTCGTTGAATGGGTACAGAGAATATTCGATGAGAGAACAATTTACGGATTCCAGCCGAAATGAGGTGACCACAATGGCAGCAGATATTTTCTCCAAATTCAAAAAATCAATGGAAGTCAAGTTCACACAGGAATTTGGTTCAAACCAGCAGAGTGGTGTAGACATCACAGGCAAGACAGAAAAGTTCCTGAGACTTGGCCCTGAGCAGGATGCCAGGAAAGTCGAAATGATTAAAGCCGGAAAGGAGATCGCAGAAAAGAGAGGCATTGCATTCTACAACCCAATGATGCACATGGGTGCCCCACTCGGTCAGCGTGCAATTACACCTTACACCATCTCCGGAACTGACATTGTTGCAGAACCAGATGACCTGCACTACGTCAACAACGCAGCAATGCAGCAGATGTGGGACGACATCAGGAGAACCTGTATCGTCGGTCTTGACATGGCTCACGAGACACTCGAGAAGAGACTCGGTAAGGAAGTTACCCCTGAAACCATCAACCACTACCTTGAGGTTCTTAACCACGCTATGCCTGGTGCAGCAGTGGTTCAGGAAATGATGGTCGAAACTCACCCTGCCCTTGTCGACGACTGTTACGTCAAGATCTTCACAGGTGACGACGAGCTTGCAGATGAAATTGACAACCAGTTTGTCATCAACATCAACAAGATGTTCAATGAGGAACAGGCAGCCCAGATTAAGGCCTCCATCGGCAAGACAACCTGGCAGGCAATCCACATCCCAACAATTGTCTCCAGAACAACTGACGGTGCTCAGACCTCCAGATGGGCAGCCATGCAGATCGGTATGTCCTTCATCTCCGCATACGCAATGTGTGCTGGTGAAGCAGCAGTCGCTGACCTGTCCTTCGCTGCAAAGCACGCAGCCCTTGTCTCCATGGGTGAAATGCTTCCAGCAAGGCGTGCACGTGGTCCAAACGAGCCTGGTGGACTGTCCTTCGGTCACATCTCAGACATCATCCAGACAAGCCGCACAGTGACTGACGACCCAGCAAAAGTTGCTCTTGAAGTCGTCGGCGCAGGCTGCATGCTCTACGACCAGATCTGGCTCGGATCCTACATGTCCGGTGGTGTCGGGTTCACCCAGTATGCAACAGCTGCATACACTGATGACATCCTCGACAACAACGTGTACTATGACGTTGACTACATCAACGACAAGTACAACGGTGCTGCAACCATCGGCAAGGACAACAAAATAAAGGCAACCCTCGAAGTCGTAAAGGACATCGCAACCGAGTCCACAATCTACGGTATCGAGACCTACGAGAAATTCCCAACTGCCCTTGAAGACCACTTCGGTGGTTCCCAGAGAGCAACCGTTCTCGCAGCCGCAGCCGGTGTTGCATGTTCCCTTGCAACCGCAAACGCAAACGCTGGTCTTTCTGGCTGGTACCTCTCCATGTACCTGCACAAGGAAGCATGGGGCCGTCTCGGCTTCTTCGGATACGACCTGCAGGACCAGTGTGGTGCCACAAACGTTCTGTCCTACCAGGGCGACGAAGGTCTCCCAGACGAACTCCGTGGTCCAAACTACCCCAACTACGCAATGAACGTCGGTCACCAGGGTGGATACGCAGGTATCGCTCAGGCAGCCCACTCCGGACGTGGAGACGCATTCACCGTCAACCCACTCATCAAGGTCTGCTTCGCTGACGATCTCATGCCATTCAACTTCGCTGAGCCCAGAAGAGAGTTCGGCCGCGGTGCAATGAGAGAGTTCGTGCCTGCTGGTGAGAGAGCCCTCATCATCCCGGCAAAATAATCTCAATAAATTAAACACTTTAAAACAGAGTAGGCCTTCGGGCCTGCTTTTTGTCTCTTTTTTCTTACACTCGTTTTTCTTATTATTCTTCCAGAATTAAGCTGGACGTTAAGCTTCCTACTGGCGCTTTCATGAAAAAACGGACCAATAAAGCATTTATAATAAATAACTAAATAAAATGTATGGAAAGTTGTCCAGTAATCAAAGGTTATTACCTCGTGATTGGGGGAGGTAAGATCGGTACTGACTTTCTTCGATACGCTAAGAAGAATGAATTTCCTTTTGTGCTGGTCATTGATAGAGACGAAAATGCACCTGCTTCAAGGGAAATAAAAGTTCTTAAAACTGAAAATGAGCTTGTAAATCTTCTGAGAAATAAGGCATTATTGGCTCTTCCTGAAGAGAAGCCTGAAATTTCCAGGGTAGAAAAAGAAAATAAACGAAAAAATGAAGGAAAAATTGAAATAGAAAATAAAGAAAAAAATAATGACTTAGAAGCTTATTTTTACAAAATGAACATGCACAATGTTCCTTCTCTTTTCACTTCCGGAATTCCTGAATATATTATTCCTGCAGTGCCCTGTCATGCAGTTGCTTATATGCTCGCAGATTTTCTAAAGTTCTTTAATCAGGAACTCAGTGCAAACGAGGTTCATGAAGAAAAAAGCCCTGTGAAAGAGCTTTTCATAAAACCTGAAGATTCCCAACTCAGGTCTTTTTTTGAAGATATGCCGCTGCTTTTCCTGAAGATGTTATAGCAGGCCGCTATCCTGAACAGGGTATGCTGTTTTTTTCTTATGCAAAGGAAGGAGAAATCTGTCCTGACGGCTGCCCTGGTCCAAGAGACCGCTGCCCGACCTTTGGGCGGAAAAAACCGGAAACAATTACGGAATATACAGGGAAACTTGTAGATAAGTTCCCGGGCTGGGTTTTTGAGAGCCACCAAATGAAGCCTGGCATAGGAGGTCTGAAAGGAGAAGAGTTAAAGCAAAACTTGCTGGAAATCATGGAGTTTGTAAAAAAAGTTCAGGAAAATAAGAATGGAGATAAAGATAGAGATAAAAGTAGAACTGAAGATGATGGTGGAAATAAAGCTGAGAAAATAGGAGAAAGGGCTTTTTTCATTTCAACTACGTGCACCTGTCATGGAGTCTTGAATCTTTTTCATGTTACCTGATGATATTTTTTGGATTGACTTTCCATTATAGTAATCCTATGTTTTGTGCATCAAAGCATGTTTACCATAACCTCACTGAATTGCAAAAAATATGACGTAATTTGAAAGCGGTTTTGAAATTAACATCAACCAACTAATAGTTCATGACTGGCTTTTTCATAATGGCATAAATTCCAGCATTGGATAATGGTTCCCATCTTTTAATTGGATGAGGGCCGTTAAACAATATTCCTCTCCATTCTAAGCTCATAATTCTTCTTCAAATCACGACAACTTTCTTGCCTAATTTGCCTGCGGCTTCCACAAATTCTGTTGTATCTACACCAGGAAATGCATCTATAATGCAAATATCAAATTTTTCATCTAAACAATTCACTAATTCTCTTATATCCATACTATAAACTTCGAATTTATCTCCGGATGCTATTAATTCTTCTTCACTGTCTGAAAGTTTGACTGGAAATCCATTAGCTTCTAAATTAATCAAAGTAGCTTCTATTGCAGGATTCCATATATCATTAAAAACAACTTTTCGCGCACCGGCTTTAAGGCATGCGATTCCTAAAGTCCCAGGACCACATGTACAATCAAGAACAGTAGGCCTCTCATACTCTTTCAAAGCTTTTTCAAGTATCTCTATTTTGGGCGATTCTATCTTTGGAAACTCTATATGAATTTCATGCTGATATTTACATATTCCTAAAGCACCGTAAGGAGTCTGTATAATATCACATCTTAAATCGCATCCAGCAAGAAGTTCATATACATGAGGATTAGAATCAGAATCTTTTATACCTACAGTTTTTCTTATATCTCCCTTTAAAACTCCTTTAACTTCCCCCACTTCCTTTACAATTGTTTCAGCACATATTTTATCTACTTCATTAGATAATATTACCAAAGAATCCTTAGGCAAATAGGGAATAGAATTAGTTGGATAGCCAGGAGTCACAAGAGGAACACATGCATTCCTTAAATTAGCTTTTTTATCTTTTATTCCTTCATCCATCATTACTTTTAGCACATGAGATATTACAGTATCAAGATGCCTCTTACCGCATTTACAACTTCCAAAATGGTTATCTATTTCATCTAAGTTAATCTGTTCTGCCAGAGGAGAGAATTTCTTTATTTTTTCTGCTTTGCAATCATTGCATGGTTTGTAGAACAATTCAATGTCTTTTAGTGCCTCCGAAATAGGCCTTATGCACGTATCTCCACACCTGCACCTTATTTCCATAGGTTAAATATGGAATTTTGTGTTAAAGTACTATTCTATTTCTTTTTATTCCTGAATTTTTTCAGATTCGTTTAGACGGTAAATGATTTCTTTGATCGATTGGATGTTAGTTCAAAAAAGAAAATACTGAGAGTCTGAGGATTCATCTCATTATCAATTATCAAAGCTAAATAAAATCTGTATTTAATCTGCATCTAATCTGCACTTAGAAATCCAGATTGTTTTTTCAATTTATTCTTCTGAGATTGTTTCAATCTTTACCCCAAGCCTGGACATATCTTTAAAGAAGTCAGGGTAAGAGATTGCTACAGATTCAGTCGTGTCAACTGTCGTATTTCCTGCTATCATTCCTGCCAGTGCAAGGGACATGACAATTCTGTGGTCATCCCAGCCGTGAACTGCTGCTCCTTTCAGTTTTCCTCCAGTAATGGTCAGGCTGTCTTTCTCTTCTTTAAGCTGGACTCCAAGCTTTGGAAGTTCGGTTGCTAGGGCGCGAAGCCGATCAGTTTCTTTATATCGGACATGTTCGGCATTTTCTATCCTGCTTGTACCTTCAGCAACTGCAGCCAGGACAGCGACAGTAGGGACAAGATCAGGAGTTGCTCCGGCATCAAAGGTTATCGCTTTTAATTTTCTTCCTCCTCTGACAGTTACGATACCGGCATCTCTGTCCCATACAATATCTGCTCCCATTTGCTTCAAAGTCTCAATGATAACTTTATCACCTTGCTCTGAAGGGAAGAGGTTTTTAACAGTAACTTCGGATCCATCTGTTATAGCTGCAGCTGCGAGCAGGTAAGATGCAGAGGAAAAATCACCTGGAATAGTGTACTCTTTAAGATCGTATTTCTGTTTTCCAGGAATAATGAATTTGGTGCCGTTATTATCATCTGTATGGATTTTTACTCCTGCAAGTTCAAGCATCTCAATGGTTACGTCTACATAAGGTCTTGACTTCAGTTTTCCTATAATTGAAAGTATTGTGCTGTTCTCTGCAAGAGGGCAGGCTATAAGAAGGGCGGAAATAAACTGCGAACTGATGGACCCGTCAATGCTCACTTCCTTTCCTTCAAGTCCTCCTTTAACAACAAGAGGAGCTTTCTCGTTTCCTCGGGTAGAACAGACACTTGCTCCCAACTGGTTGAGGACTTTGAGAAGAGGACCATTTGGCCGGGTTCGAAGGGAAGAATCTCCTGTAAGCACTGTAATCCCATCAGTAAGAGCTGCTATTGCAGTCATGAAGCGAAGGGTTGTTCCTGAGTTTGCAGCATCAATTACATTGTCAGGAACATAGGGTTTTCCGTTAACTCCGTGAACGATGAGCCTGTCTTCTTTACTTTCAATCGAAGCTCCGAATAGCTGGGAAGCCCGGATTGTAGCCAGAGTATCGGCTGAGAGCAGAGGGCGATAGATGATCGATTCTCTTGAAAGGGCTGCAAGGGTTATGGCCCTGTGGGTGTAACTTTTTGAAGGTGGGGCAAAGACTTCCCCTTTGACTGAGGATTTGCTAATAGAGACACGCATGTGTATCAGAGCTCACTTATTTTTTATTTCTGGACTCTTTTGTGGGGATCACTTACTTGCTTTTCGCTTTGCATAGTTAGAAGTACTTAGTTCTTACCTCTTACAATATCTTCTACCATGTCCCAATCATGGTCATAAACATGGGCTGAAATACTAATAGTAGTTATGGTTCCTGGTTTTTCGTCTATTCTATCGGCTACATATTCAAGGAGTTTTGAGAGCCCATAGAGATTTGCAGGGTAAGCTCCCCCAAAATCGTGGCTTCTGAAGAGAGTGGTGAGATGTACTTTCCCATCCCTGATCTTGAAATCGTCCAGCATCATGCAGGGAACCTCACCTACTTTCGTGTCTACAGGCGGGATCCAGGTGATGGCTATTGCTCGTCTGGAGGTGGGGTTTTCCTGCAATTTTTCGATTACGTACTCAATCTGGTCTACTTTTCCATTCCAGTTCCGAAGACGCTGTCCATACGTGTACTCGAAATCCTGTACGTTTTCTCCCGAGATCAGCTGTTTTGCGTACTCTTCAAGCCTTTCTTCATTCCAGGCAGTATCTTCGGGAATTCTGTTAGTAAAGGGATCCTCTATTACTACCATTAAGTCCATAAATTCCCTTATCTGGTTTCCTCTCTCATCGGTAATTATCTGCCCGTGATTCCAGATTACGTTAAGCCCGCGGTACCACGCATCAGAAATATTCTTTGCCCTGATGATCCTGCCAATTTCGAACTTGCTTTCCATTGAAAATTTCCCCTCAAATTTAGGCCAGGTTATGGACAATTTATATCAGCTAATTTTTTTCTCCTGAGTCTATTTTTGTGCTTACTTTTTATCTATTACTTTCTTTTATAAGTGTTCTCTCCAGCATAAGTATTAAACTTCTATGTTCATTGTTAGCATATAACACACTCCTTTAATATAATTTCGGATAAGGGTGAATCGTGTGAAGAGAACGGAGAAACACTTGGGATATAATATTAATAAAATTAATAAAAAGAGCCTGAAGAAACTAAATTTATTAAAAAAGGTTCAATAAAGTTAAATTCGCTAAAAAATTTCCATAATAAATTACTAAAAAAGCTTAACAAAGCAAAATTAAAGAGAAGTAAAGGAGTAATAGGTCTGAGAATATTCTCAGAACCTCATAGCCCTCAGGCGTTTGACTCTCTCCTCGGTTACCGGGTGAGTCCTGAAGAGAGACTGGATCGACCCTCCTTTGAGAGGGTTAACGATAAACATGTGGGCACTGCTTTCCTTTGCCTGAACATCTGATATTTTTGGCTGATAGTGAGAGTTTCCATATTCGAGTTTTTCAAGAGCACTGGCAAGAGCCCAGGGTTTTCTACAAATCGCGGCTCCTTCTGCATCGGCTGCAAACTCTCTTGATCTTGAGATTGCAAGCTGGATAAGAGTTGCAGCGATAGGTGCTACAATGGCCATTGCAATAAGGCCTATAATTCCGCCATTATCATCATCTCTGCTGCCAAATCCACCAAAAATTGCAGCCCACTGAGCCATACTGGCCAGCATTGTGACAACACCTGCAAGGGTTGCAGCTACAGCACTTATCAGGGTATCCCTGTTTTTTACGTGTGCAAGCTCGTGTGCCAGAACGCCTTCCATCTCTTCATAAGAGAGCAGCTCAAGAATTCCGGTTGTTGCAGCTACAGCTGCATGTTTTGGATCTCTGCCGGTTGCAAAGGCATTGGGCATCGCAGACTCTACAATATATACTTTGGGTTTAGGTATTCGTGCCTTCATAACGAGTCCATCAACGATCCTGTGCAGGTTTTGGGCTTCCGCAGGGGAAACTTCCTTTGCCCTGTACATCTTGAGGACTATTTTGTCACTGTACCAGTAACTTCCAAAGTTCAGAATTACTGCAAACAGGAATGCGATGATCATTCCACTTGGACCACCAATCTTGCCTCCTATCAGAATCAGGAGACCTGTAAGGGCAGCAAGCAAAACTGTAGTTTTAAGCATGTTCTTCATGACTTCTCACGTGACGTCCTCCCAGGCTAACGTCTGGGTTTTCAGTCTTTGATTCTTATTTTTGGACTCATTTTTATAAATTAGACCGATTAGAATCAAATGTATATATCCGAAATACAGATATATATTTTTTCTCTTGCATAAAGCAGGTTGGTACAATTGTGCCATTTCGATTTCCGTATTTACCTGTATCAACCTAAAATTCTACCAAAACGGAAATTTATTCTCAAATGGGAAAATTTCATTCAAGAAATTCTATTTTTTTCCTCGAATATCTCCTTATTTAAGCTCCATCAATAACTAATATTTCTGTTTTGGTATATTTACATTTGCACATTTTAGTATTGATTTAGTTAGAAATCAAACTATTATTGTAACTTTAAGTATATCTATTTATTGAAAGACATCTCTCGTTGAGCTTGTTTATTTAGTAAATGAAGACAGATGACTAAGAATGTAATTTATATTGCTCCGTCGTCAAAATAATCCGTGTCCATCTTTTTAACATCGTAAGACTTTACTTTCGAAACTCCCACATCATACTCAATCATCAGCCTTGCAAGCATTTCCCCATCAATCAAAACAATGTTTCCTGTGATATCGGCATATTCAATAGCTTCTTTCGAAAAATTCGAGGTCGTTATGAAAACTCCTTTTTTAGCCTTCTTTCCTATTAGAGCTCCAGCGAATTTCTGGATTTCAGGTCTCGTGACCGTACCTTCCCACCTTTTTGCTTGGATATAGATTACATCAAGTCCAAGTCTGTCTTCTTTTATGATACCGTCAATGCCACCATCGTGGCTTTTTCCGACTGCTTTTCCTGCATCTGTCCTTGAACCTCCATACCCCATTTTTGTCAGAACATCAACTACCAGTGATTCAAAGAAAATAGGAGAGCATTTTTTAGTGGTAGAAAGAATTTCTGAAACAAGCTCATTGTGAAGCTGCTGGTAGGAGAGTTCTAGATTTTCTCCTGGATCTAGCTCTTCATTTTTGTTGCCTTTTTCTAACTCGACAGGTTCAGCTTGTTTCCCTCGACGAAATTCGTTAAACTCTTCGTATCGCGTTAAAAAATTAACATCTATTGATATAATATCCTCTCTCAATACAGCCATTCCTTTTTGAGTAATGGAAAAGTATCCCTTTTTTCCGGAATTAAGTAAACCAGCTTTTTTAAGATAAGTGCTAGCCCATCCTACTCTATTTTTAAAAACAGCTTGCTGACCGCTTGGCAGTAGTTCTTTTCTTTCTTCTTCACTTAGCCTGAATTCTTCAGCTAATTTTTCTACTGCATCACGTATTCTATGTTCTTTGCCGTCTCCTGCATATTTTAGCAAAGGAAACATTACGGATTGATAATCTGGAATTACCATTAAATCACTCAAAATCTGGATTGACTATGTTAAGAACTTTGAGTGGCTTTCTTTTTATTGTTTACTATTTTTACTCTATTGTTCTCCAACTTTATACTCCAACCTCACAAGCCCATTTTCATACCTTTCAACCCTTTCATTCCTGAGTTTAATCTCTTTTCCAATGTGATCAAACAAGGGAATTCCACTCCCAAGAATTATGGGAACAACAAAAACAATCATATCCTGCACAAGGTTTTCTTCGAGAAACGCCTTAATAAGCTGTGAGCCTCCGACGAGCCAGATATCCTTTTCAGTATTTTCCTTTAGCTGGCTCACAAATTCCCCTATGTTCCCGGAAATGAATTCTACGTTTTTTTCGCGCTGCAGGAGTTCTTTTTGTCTGGTAAATACGTATGCTTTTTTCTCGCCGTAGGGCCAGTCTCCGAACCCAAGAACCTGTTCATAGGTTTTTCTGCCCATAAGTACTGTGCCGATTGATTCATAAAATTCTGAATAACCATAGTCTGTTTCAGGGTTATTTTCATATTGTGTTAACCAATCTATACTGCCGTCTTCTTGGGCTATGAAGCAGTCGAGGCTGCAGGCGATGTAGAGCTTTATTCTGGGCGTGTCTTTTGTCACTGTTTCACTCCCCTATTTAGTGATTATTTCATGTTTTTATCTGCTTTTTGCCTTTTTATGTTGATTTCGCTCTTATTTGTTATTTCGGTGTTTTATATTTCAGGCCTTTCGCAAGCGAACGGGACAGAGATCAAATACCCAAAGAATGATCTCCTGCAAAGATGCTTTCCTGCAAAAATCAGCAGATCCAAACCTTTATACCTTTTCCATTCCCAAAAATCCGTCTATGTCCTCTCCGAGCATTCCGGTTACCCTAAAAACCGAACACTCTATTAAAGATCGCCTTTACTGGAATTTCCTTAATTTTATCCCCTTTCTTATCGGTTCAATTGCAATTGCCAGAGATTCGCTCAAATGGGTATCAGTCTACATAGGAATAGCCCTCATTTTCTTTCTTGTTATTGAATTCCGCTTCGTTTGCACTCACTGCCTTTATTATATCCGGAGTAAGGGCTGCATAAGATGTATGATGCTTCCTGGGGTGCCAAAAATTTTTAAGAACAGGCCAGGTCCCCACAGCCCTTTTGAAAAAGCTATTGCAACTCTTGGAGCTCTACCTGTGTTTCTTTTTCCGGTTTACTGGCTTGTCAGGGATCCAATGCTGCTGGGAGCTTATGCAGTTGCCTGGGCACTCTTCTTTTTGACTGTCCAGAGATACGAATGCATCAGATGCATTAATTTCGAGTGTCCTGTAAACAGGGTGCCGGCTGAGAGAAGAATAGACTTTGAGAAAAGAAATAACTATATTGATAACTTCGGTATTTCAGAAGGAAAATCTCGGGGATCATGTTTAAGCAAATGTGCTTCTCTTAAACTAAAACACGAATTTAAGGATTTTCTCTACTGGAATTTTGTAACCCTGATTCTGCTATTCTCGGCTGGAATTTCAATTGGTATTTATTCAACAGGGTGGCTGCTTGCCTACATTTTCTTAGTCTTCTTTCACTTTAATATTCTGGAGCAGCGTTTTTTCTGCACTCACTGCCCTTACTATCCTAAGGAAGGGAAAAAACTGAGATGCATGATGAATTGGGGCTGGCCGAAGCATTTCAGACCCAGACCATACCCTCCAGGTAAATTTGATCTTGGAATTACTACTCTGGGGTTCATAGTTGTAATTCTCTTCCCTATTCCCTGGCTTTTGAAAGAGCCGTTTCTGCTGGGCGCTTATTTAGTTTCGATTTCGGTTTTCTTGCTAACTATATGGCGGTACGAGTGTTCCCATTGTATCTACTTTGGATGTCCTTTTAACAGGGTTCCGGTTGAAGTGAGGAAGGAATTTGAAGGGAAAAAGATAGTTGAATATGATTTTGGAGATAATTAAGGTTTGATTTTGGGAAGGTCAGAATGTAAATATAAGTTTGGGGAAAATTAAAATTAGTTTATTATCAAATTGATTTCTGTGTCAGTTAGGTAGGTCAGATAAAAATTGAAAAAAGAGAAATTAACCTCTTAAATAATAATTGACTCTGTCTGAAAATGCTTTCCATACCGGTTTGTTCCTTTCTTTTTTTGAATAGGGCCATCTAATGTCTGCGTCTCTGTAAAAGTCTTTTTGGGTTAATTCATTTAATTCAAGCGAAACATTTTTATTCATATTTACGGTAATGAGTTTCCGTAGTTATCCTATTAAATAGGTGACTGAACTTCTGAAAAGGAGATCCAAGATATGAAAGAAACAACACTGGAGAAATCTCAAAAACCCATTTTACATGGATTTTTGTTAGGCAATGGAATTTGTCACTCCCGCTGAAATGAGAGTAATGGGGAGTCTTGGAGTCATCCGCACAACAAAAATTTGAATTAGAAAAATGAACCGGAAAAGGGCATGATAAAAAGGTCAAAAGTCTGTCAAAGATGTCTTAAATAACCTCTCAAAATCCAACAAATAACCTCAATAAGCTCAAAAATCCAACAAATAACCTCCAACAATTAATAAAAAACTGCAGAAAACTAGAGTGGTTATTACCCCTAATAATTCGTTCTAGAAGTTATTTCGCTCAAAAATAACTATAGAAGCCGAATCAATAGAATAAGAAAATAGCAGCAGATTAATAATTTGTGGATTAATAATTTGCTGAAAATTATTAATTGACCTTTAATCTTTGTGTCCTTTCTGTGTTCAAATTTTCAATTTCTCTTCTTTTTAGCAGGCACACCTGCAATTGTAATCTTTACATTGAATCGATTTGTGTCTTCTCAAAGAACAATGTCCCTTCTTTAAATGAATAATTGTTCTCTTTCTGAAATGTCCAATCCAGAATTTGTACTATTTAAAAATGCACTATACGAAACTTTAATCTAAAGTTAGAGAGTAGAACTGGGAGTAGAACTACTTTACAAAACAAAGTAACTTATATTCATTCAAGGTAAAAGTGACAACTATGAAAGCTGCCTGCATCCAGATGAATATCTCCCTTTGCTCAAAGAATGAAAACCTTGAACGTGCCCTTATTCTGGCAGAAGAAGCGGTTTTGGAAGGAGCCGAATTACTCGTCTTTCCGGAAGTTTTCTCTACCGGTTTTTGTTATGAGCGAATTGAAGAAGTGGCTGAAACTGTCTATGGTCCTACCTTCGAAGCTCTTTGCGCCTTTTCAAAAGAACATGACTGTATTCTTGCAGGCTCAATGATTGAAAAAAGAGAATCAGACGTAATAAACACAGAAAAGCAAATTCCTTCTCAACTCAACCTTGGTTTTTGCATAGAATCCGGAAAAATTGCAGGCCTGCACAGAAAGACTCACCTCTATGGTCCTGAAAAAGAACATTTTGCACATGGAGATCAAATAGCTCCTATCAAGCTCCAAAAATATGGACTTACTATAGGGCTCATGGTCTGTAACGAACTCCGCTACCCTGAAGTTGCAAGAAAACTGGCTCTTGAAGGAGCTGATATTCTGGTTTCTGCTGCCGAAATCCCAGATTTTTTCATAAACTCCTGGAGGACTATCTCACTTGCCAGGGCAATTGAAAATGAAATTCCGCATATTGCCTGTAACCGTGTAGGAAGAGACAAGTATTCCACTTATCCCGGGTGTTCTTTTATCGCAGATGGCTGGGGCCGTATTCTGGCAGAAACCTGGAAAGGTGAATGCGCCCTTATAGGTGAAATTGATCTTGATGAAGCAAGAGAAATGAAGAAAACTACTTCGATTTTTGAAGGTCGGAGACCTGAACTCTATTGATTAATCTCTATTGGTGTATTTTATAGATCAGCTCGATCTACACAAAACCAGAGTGTAAAAAGTGTATCTTGAGAGCGCGAATTCCTGTTAGATAAGTGAAAAATAAATATGAAAAAAGTTTAATAAAGTCTAAAAAATTTATTAAAAAAGCAAACTAAGAAAAAAATTGAAAAAGGTGAACCCTGAAGGGTTATCCTTTCAATTCTTTCAAAATCAGTTCGCGTGCAGTTTTTGCATCTGCTGTGCCTTTTGTCTTCTGCATGACCTTGCCTACAAGGAAGTTCAGGGATTTTTCCGCACCTCCAAGGTAGTCCTGGACTGCTGCTGCATTTTCGGCTATTGCTTCGGCAACTGCTTTTGTTACCAGATCGTCTTCGGCTTTGAAAAGGCTTTTTTCTTCGATAATCTGGGATGGTGTATTTTCTTCCTTGCCGTCCAGAATACTGCGGATAACTTCAACTGAAGCTCTGTCACTGATTTTACCTTCTGAAAAGAGGGTAACCAGTTCTACCATATCCGAGACTTTAAAGGAGTTTTCTATTTCCGGATCTTTAGTGTGGATAAAGCTGATCTTTTTCCCGTCATAAGAGGAAATCTCAAGGTCACGGTAATTTAACTCTCCGAGGAAGACATCAGCGGTCCAGGTAGCTGCAGTCTTTGGGTCAATACCTTCTGCGCAAACACTTTCGTAGAAATCAGCGAGCATGATCTTGGACGTGAGGGCTCTTGCATGCATATCCGTGATGCCGTACTGATCTACGAAACGTGCACGCTTTGCATCCGGAAGTTCAGGCAAAGTCTCTCTAACTCCGGGAACCCATCCAGCTACACGCATTGGCATAAGATCCGGTTCGCGGAAGTAGCGGTAGTCTTCTGCCTCTTCTTTTGTCCTCATTGAGAGCGTTACTCCCCTGCCCTCGTCGAAGTGGCGTGTCTCCTGCACGATTTTTCCGCCGCGGCGTATCACGTTCTTCTGGCGCATGATCTCGTAGAGAAGAGCTCTTTCAACTCCTTTATGGGATGAGATATTTTTGATTTCAACACGAGTGCCCCAGTAAACCGAGACGTTTGCATCCACACGCATTGCTCCCTCAAGATTGCCGTCAAAAACGTCAAGATATTCAAGAATATTCCTGAACTTGTCAAGGAAACGCCTTGCTTCCTTGGGGGTGCGCATATCAGGTTCCGTAACAGTTTCTATCAGGGACATGCCTGATCTGTTGTAATCTATAAGAACACCTTTGGACTTTTCAATGCTTCCAATGTGCACAAGTTTTCCAGGGTCTTCTTCCATATGGGCTCTTGTGATCCCTACAACGTGTTCCCCATCTTCTCCTTCAATCACTACTTTTCCCTTGCCTACTATGGGAAAATCATACTGGGTGACCTGGAAACCTTTGGGAAGGTCAGGATAGAAGTAGTTCTTTCTGTGGAACTGAGTCTCTTCTGCAATTTCCCCTTCAAGGGCAAGTCCGATCTTAATTGCAGCTTCCACAGCTTTTTTGTTCAGAACCGGAAGCGATCCAGGAAGGCCCAGACAAATCGGACAGGTGTGGGTATTTGGAGCTGCGTTGTGGTAATCAGTAGAACATCCGCAAAACATCTTTGTCTTAAGTTTGTTAAGCTGGACGTGGATTTCAAGCCCTATCCTTATACCGTCAGGATTTTCATAGACCATTTATTCCACCTCTGGGGGTCTCTTTGTGTGGTAATCGGTATTCTGCTCGAAAGTGTAGGCTGCACGAAGGACAGTTGGCTCGTCAAAGGGCTTGCCCATAATCTGCAGTCCTATCGGAAGGCCTTCAGTAAAGCCGCAGGGTACTGAAATTGAAGGTACGCCTGCAAGGTTTATGGGGCAGGTATTGACATCCGAGAGGTAAAGGGTGAGAGGATCTTCAATTTTCTCTCCTATTTTGAAAGCAGGATTTGGCATGGTCGGAGCCATGAGCATGTCAACTTTTGAAAGGGCTTTATCAAAGTCCTGTTTCACAAGGGTTCTTATTTTCAGGGCTTTTAAGTAGTATTTGTCGTGATAGCCTGCAGAAAGCGCATAAGTTCCCAGAAGAATTCTTCTTTTCACTTCCGTGCCGAACCCATCAGCTCTGATCTTTGAAACCATGGAATGCCAGTTTTCCCCGCTCTCTCTAAATCCATAACGAGTTCCGTCAAAACGGGCAAGGTTCGAGGACGCTTCACTCATTGCAATGATATAATATGAGGCAAGGGCGTACTTTATATGAGGCATGGAAACCTCTTCCCAGGTAGCTCCAAGACTTTCGCATTTGTGTATAGCGTTCCATACTGCTTTATCAACATCCGGGTGAATGCCTTCACCAAAGAATTCTTTCGGAACCCCTATTTTCAGGCCTTTTACATCGTCAACCAGAGCTTTCTGGTATTCTATTTTACTGTCAATGGATGTGGAGTCTCTTTGGTCATATCCGGCTATAACATCCATGAGTACTGCGATGTCTGTCACATTGTTTGCAAGAGGCCCTATCTGTTCAAGGGAGTTTGCGTAAGCTACCACCCCATATCTGGAAACTGCTCCATAAGTCGGTTTAAGCCCGACAACACCACAGAAAGCTGCAGGACAGCGTACGGACCCCCCGGTATCAGAACCAAGAGCAAAAGGAGCCTCTCCTGCTGCAACTACTGCAGCACTGCCTCCTGAAGACCCACCAGGTACTCTTTCAAGGTCCCAGGGATTTGCAGTAGGTCCAAAGTGGCTGGTTTCTGTTGACGATCCCATTGCAAACTCATCCATGTTGGTTTTTCCAAGGATTACTGCGCCTGCAGCAAGAAGTTTCTCAATAACATGGGCATTGAATGGAGGAACATATCCCTCAAGGATCTTCGAACCGCAGCTGTTTGGAAGCCCTACTACAGAGATATTATCTTTAATTGCAATTGGCACTCCTGCAAGAGGACCTTTATGGCCTTCGGAATCGATTTTTTTAGCCCGCTCAAGGGATTTTTCAGAAACCGTTGTATAGCCATTTATTTTGCTCTTTCCTATAGCCTCAAGGTATTGAGCTGTTACTTCTTCGGCTGAGCTTTCTTCAATTTTCTGTTTTATCTGTGCAACACTCATCCACTTTGCCATTTAAAATCCCCTCAGCCGATTTTCGGGACTCTGAAGTACCCGTCCTGTTTGTGTTCGGTATTTGCAAGAACAACTTCCTGCGGAAGAGATTCTTCCACCACATCCTCCCTGAACACGTTATAGATCTCAGCCACGTGATATGTGGGAGCCACATCTTCGGTAGGCAGCTCGTCAAGCTGTCCGAAGTACCCCAATACTGAATTAAGTTTTTCCATATATTCGACTGTCTCCTTTTCGCTAATCTCGATGCGAGCAAGCCAGCCGATATGTTCTACATCTTCTTTTGTGATCATGAGAATTCCTCAAAAATAGAATAATTCTGAGTTGAATGCCATTGGCAACTGCATAATAGAAGCAGGCTAATGAAATAAATATATATTCTTCTTATCTCTGTGAGAGGATAAGTTAGAAGGGGTTTTTAATACTATTTAATGTAGTATCTTCTTCATTTTATATTGGACACTGGTGATATCTTTTAACCTTTTAAGTTTTATATTGGAGTGTCAACCTTGAATACAATTATCAATCTTTTTTAAAAGTTTCAAATGTTATTGATAACTCAGCTATCTTTAATCTTAACCTGTTTTTCTAGTACATTCAATTCTGATCATTTTCACATTTAACTAAAAATATGTTTTTGCAACTACCTTCTCCAAATGGACTGCAATGGAAGGTATAGTACTCAATCAGTTTAAGATAAAGGTAAGAGCTGACATGAATCTAAGCGCGAGTTTTGGAATTTTTCAAGAACCTTCAATTCCTATTTACGGTTTTATTAGATTCGAGATTTTAGTTGATTCAGGAATGAGCATAGAAGAAATCCAGAAATTTAGTGAGATAACAAAGCAGCGATGCTCGTGCTATTACTGTTTGACTACCGTAATTATTCTCGAAATCGTTTTACAGATGTAAATCAGGAAGTTTAAATCAGGTGTGTTTACTTATTTTTTCCTCACCCGAGTTTCGCTTCGGGAGCACGAAGTCCTTTTCCCTCGCTTCGCTCGCTCAAGAGGACTAACTTCTGGCTTAGAGTCCTGTTCAGCTCTTTGAACCGCTTTCGGGATCAGAGATTCTTTTCTCTGAGGAGGACGAATAGGCGCAGAAAATTATCGAGCTTCTATTATGCGGAGTAAAAAAGATGAGCAAGAGACTTGAGAATAAATAATCTCTTGCTCATGAAAAATCTTTTTGTCTATTTTTTATTCTATCTTATGATTTCTCTCTTCTGTGGAGATCGTACATCTGGACTTTTTTCATTTTTGCCAGGTTGAGTACTCTTTCAAGTTCGTTGTCAGTAAGTTGACGGGCCTCAATGTAGCCGTTGTCTACGGCTTCGTTAAAGATTTCGTATCCTATGGATGAGCGGGTTAGAACTGTGGTCCAGCCCTTTGGGCTTCCAACTCCACCGAATGAGATGTCTGAGTTTTCGGCGGTGAGGTCAGTGCAGAAACGGCAGGAAGAGCTTCTGTATTCATCAAAGTCACTGAGTTCGAAGATGTGTTCTTTTCCGTCTTTGAGAGTGACTTCAAACTTTCCTTTCCGGATTTTCATAGCATCTACGTTTTCGAGTGTGATTCCATAGCTTTCAAGCACGGTTTTGATGCCTTCATATGAAAAGGTGTCCATGCAAAAGAGGCCCAGTTTGAGAACCCTTGCGCGCATAAAAAGGTGCAGGAAGCCATAGGAACTTTTCTGCATTTTTGTGACGGCATCTATGTTGCAGCTGGTTCCTACAAAGGCAATGCTGTTCATTCCCTGTTTGACTGCGCTCATGAGGGCTTCAAGCGTCATTGAATGGGAATAGACGCTGCCGCTGCTTTCAAGAATCTCTTCCCTAGTTTTTGCTACAATTGGAACTGGTTTCCAGGGTTCTTCTTTTGAGCGGGTTGTAACTACAGCAGAGTCGATCAGTCCTTCATCCAGGCCATAAAGGAGGAGAGAGGTTACAACTCCCCCATCCTGACCCTTTATTTCAGGAATAGCTGATCTTGCAGCATATGCAAACCGGAAACTTCCAACGAGTCCCTCTTCTGTGGTGATGGTTCTTGGACACTGGTAGTAACAGACTCCACAGGCTTTACAGGGGCCAACCAGTTTTGGTGCTCCATTCTCAATGGTTATGTACTCGCAGCTTGCTGCACAGGCTCCGCAGAGAGTGCAAATGCCTGGTTTTATAATATCTTTTTTAAGTTTTCCAAAGGAAATCTTTTCTTTTTCACTAAGGGTTCTTTTGAGTCGAATTACACTTTTCTCCAGTACATCGAATTTCTGTTTGCATTCGGGACTGCAGAAATAATATTTTTTTCCCCCGTAATCCGAAACGTATTCCGTATTGTTAGATATAATCTTCTTGCAAATGGGATCCAGTGGCATTAAAGGCCTCCGATGCAGATTAAACGAAAACTTCAGAGATTATTACCGGATGAGATATTTTCAGAATGAATATGATGTCAGCCTTAAAGGGTTTTGAATATCTCTATCAAATGTATATACATCTTTTTATAGTTGTATTCTTTATAATTTATACTCTTATAATTATGTACTATAATTTATCCTTATGGGTATTTATAGGGCTTCTTCTGGAAGTGATACTTTTGGGTAAACATTTCCCATAAAATAAACTTGAGCGTATGAAAAATGAGTGCTAAAGGCAGACCGATAAATTGAACCAGTAAATCTGAACTAAATAAAAAAAGTTATTTCAAATCTGAAAGTCTGATTCATTTTCGCTAGGCATGAGTATAATAACATATGCAGAAAAAATATGTAAATGTTGTAAATAATGATAAAGATTAAAATATGAATCAAATTAAAATATGAATTAAATTAAAATCGATGTTAATTGCCTATTTGAAATATTTTAGCAAAGGTTAATTATAGGCTTTGCTAAATAGTTCCTTTAAACTTCTAATAAAATATCCTCTTGTCTGAACTTTTTTTAGAGTTCTTAAGAGATTGCCTCCCCCTAAACATTCCAATGTTCAAACATTAGTTCTTATGTAACAAAGCGGCTCACTCTGCTTACTTCAGCGTAGCCTGTAATTTTCAAATAGGCCTGAATATCTTCAGATTAAACTCATGAAATAATTCGTTTTAAAATTGAATTTTATATACAGATCCTCAGGAAGGAATTAAAAATGGCTTTGAAACCTAGAATTACAGAATCTCCTCAGGTTCGTTTGATTGACCTTAAGTCAAAACCTTTCTTTATAGTAGCTTCCGTAGAAGTCGGAAATACTACTACTAAATCCATCCTTACGGCTACAAACATGGATACCGGCAGGACCCATATTATTAATAAAGTCGTGAGGATGACCAGAGATGTTCGCCCTCCCAAGCCTGGAGAGATCGTATTCGGAAAAACTCTTACGGGTGTGGAACTTACCCGCGAGGGTGTTGCGGAACTTGTGAGAAGCACCCTGACCGAATCAATGGAAAAAGCCAGTCTGGACATAAAAACCGATCTGAATTTTGTTGTTCGCTCTACCGGAGTAGTCGCAGGTTTTGATTCTCCGGAAGAAGTAGGTGAATTCATAAAAGCTCTGGCAGACGGTTGTCTCATGGCAGGAGTCCCTCCAAAGAATATGACTCCACCGATGTCCATCTTGAATATCTCTAAAAAACTCCAGAAATACAGTAAGCTGGAAAAAGTAATTTTTGATGGGGCTGTAGCAAGTGTAGTACCACCTATAGGTTCCACTGGGGTTGAAATTGTTGCAAATGAAATGGAAGGAGAGCTCGCAACAGCAGGAATTAAAGAAGCAGCCAAGCTTACAGATGTTGATTTTAGGAATCCCTGCATTTCAATTGACTTTGGGACAACTCTTGACGGCAGGATCACAAGTACTGATCAGCCGTATGCAAAAACAATAGGAAACTTCTGCGGCTATGCTGGGGCAATTCCCGATGCTATTATCCGGGGATCAAAGATAGTGGATTCCAAAGTCGGAACTGCTCTTGAAATTTTTGAAAAACAAAAACCACCTTCTTTCCTTACCTTGAAAATGAAGGCCAAAGCGATTGAAGAATACGCAAAACGTATTCATGAACTCATTATCATAGAAAAGGTTCCAAAAAACAGGAAAAGATATGGAAGTGTACCTGTAAGACCAGATGCTGCCGAGGAATTGGGTGTGATTCTTATAGGTTGCGATGTAGGTGAGAACGGTACCGATATGGGTAAGCTCAGTGCTATTGGTATGGAAATTTGTAAAAATCACGGTCTTCCGATTGTTTACGCTGTAATTGACGAGGTAATGGCAGGGGTAGTCTGCAGGCTGATTAAAGTCGCAAAAGAAGAGAATCTCGTTTTTGAAGACACAACGATCGGAATTACAGGCAGGGCAGGCATTACAGGGAACAAACCCAAACTGATCCTGAAGTGCCTGGACGAAATGAACATTGCTCCGAAAATAGATGAACGTGTTGTTTTTGTCGATGACGGGCTTGCCAGAGGTGCAGCCGTGATGGCTCGATGCATGAATTCTCTGGGCTCGCCACAAAATCCTCTAGGCGGCAGACATGGAGGAAAATGCATTCTTGCTCAAAGGATCAAGTTACAGAATAAGTGATATTTGGAATGAATCTCCAGCAAAACTACTTGCAAACGTAAAGGTAGAGTGTTAAAAAGAAAGACAAAAAGATAAAAGAGAGTTTGTCAAATGCAGGCAGGGAAATTAACCTCCTGCTCCTCCACCTCCGGCTTTTCCAACATCGAATTGTTGCATTGTTTCTTTTTCTTTTCTGAATCTTTCTTCCAGCTCTTCTGGGGTAAATTCCCTTTCTTTTTTCTTTTCTTCAGGTTTGATGTCAGTTGGTTCCAGAGTTTCTTCTTTGTACCAGAGATTTGTACTTTCGAGCAAAACCCACACTTTTCCCTGATCGTCTTTTTTGATCTCTGTCACGCGGCTTAAGGTGTCACTATTTACGTACTTAACGACATTCCCTATTTTGATGGTTTTTTTGTTCCGCCCTACCGCTGTGATTACTTCATCTTCAGCCATACTCTCACCTCGAGGGTTTTCAGGTTTCTGACGTAGGCCCTGCAAGTCCCTTTTTATTGTATTTGCTTATAGTTTGTCAGGCCCTGTAATAAACTTTATGTGACTGAAGTCCTCAGAGGTCTCTGTCTAGCTCTTTAGAGCTTTTCCAGAGACTTCCAGGATTTTAAAATAAAAAAGAAATTTAATATCTTTATTAACTTTGGCTAATTTCCGTTCTGAGATCTCCCATGAGGGCAATTCTTTCAGCATAAGCATTATGCCTGTGGATACTTTCCTCATTAGTCTGTTTGATAGTAATTACCGCATTATCAGGGAGATTCGGAAACTCTTTTACTATATTGTCTGCCATAGTCCTTACGCAGTCTTCCACGAATTTCGGATTCGTATGTGCAGTTTCCACAACAACTTTTTCATCTGAGCGTTTTAATACCTCATACACGCTGGAACTCATGGAGCGCTCAATAATATTGATTATGCTTTCAAGGGAAACGTCAAAGTCGTGTGCGACCTTAATTGAGATAATACCTCTTCCTCGCTGATTATGGGTTGCCATGGGAACCTTTTCCAGGAATTTTATAATTGTACTTTCCTCAACTCCAAGTGCGGAAAGTTCGTTTGCAGCCTTATCTCTCATAATTTCCTGAGCACAGGGACATGCTGTCATCCCCACAACTTCAGCACCGATGAGCTTTTTTACATCAAAGTAATCCTCGTTACCGTTTCCTCTTACAGCTGATGCTTCGGCAAAAATATTTACAACTTCCTGGCATTTTATTCCTGTTGAGGGAGACGCACGCCTGATCATATACTCACTTTTCATACGGACTTCGGCCTGGTTGGCGTATTCATGCCGACCAAGCAAATTGTGTGCGATATCACTGCAGAGTTGCTCAATTTCGTACACTGGCATACTGAGTACTTTTTCCAGCACTTCGTCTACAGCTTCGAAGTTCCGTGAAAGATTTGCTCCCTTCCGGTCGGAGGGCAGGTCAACAAAAACGTCAAAAGTTGAAATCAGAACGATAGGACGTTTATCTTTACGTTTGATCTCAACGAGCTTTTTCATATTTGTTACCCCTACACGGGTAAGGTTGATAGCTACGCTCGGTTTGCTGGCCTGGACGTCCGGGAGGTTGAAAGTACAATGTTCCATGTTTAACCAGATCCATAAAAAGATGAATTTAATTTGTAGAATGACTTTTGACAAATATTAATTTTATATCAACTTAGAAAATATAATCACCATAAGGACTTCTAACATGTAAACCTTATGCTTTCCAAACTCTTTTTCCAAATGTACAATAAAATATAAATTTCAAAAGTGTTCAAAACCCACTTCCTGAAACCTATTTTGGATCGCATTTCTAACAAGATATAAATATTTAAATATTTCCCATTTTCTCAACAATATTTAAAAATTTAGTTTATATATCCTTCGCAGATTAAAGGCAATTTCGCATAAACCACTAACTATAGGCAACATCCTGAAGAAAGATTTTATATACTTTAAAAATTAATCAGTGTCTAGCAATACATTTGCGAGGTGACCTTTATGTCCAACACAAGAAATTTTGTTTTACGAGACGAAGACGGCAATGAGCACGGAGTTTTCACTGGAAAACAGCCCCGGCAGGCCGCTCTGAAAGCTGCAAACAGGGGCTCCGGCACCAAATCCAAACCTGATATCATCCGCCTCAGAGAACGCGGGACAAAGAAGGTGCACGTTTTCAAGGCATGGAAGGAACTGGTCGAAGCCCCCAAAAACAGGCCTGACTGGATGCCGGAGAAAATCAGCAAGCCCTTTGTCAAGAAAGAAAAAATAGAGAAACTCGAGTAATATAATTACTTTCCATGCCCTGAAAATCGGGGTTCTTTCTCTTTTCCTTTCGATATCAATATACTGAATTAGCCTGGACAGCTCTTGTTTTAGTACTATCCGGGCTGGCTTATTTTCAGTAATGTCTAATAATATGTTCTAAGTCTTTTTTATTATATTGTTTTAATTCTTTGTAAAGTCTTCAGGGGTTTTATCCCGAAATTTTAACGATAAGTTTAAAAACAGATTTTCTGATTCCTACATCATGGAACTGAAAAGAGAGAACGTGCTCATTGAAGCCCTGCCTTATATGCAGGAATTTTATGATTCAATTATGGTTATCAAAGTGGGCGGAAACGCAATGGTCAGCTCCCAGATAATGGAGGATATCATAAAAGATGTTGTTCTCCTGCGTTATGTGGGAATAAAACCTGTTATTGTTCACGGCGGGGGACCCGAAATTACAGAAAAAATGGAGCGTATGGGCAAAAAAGCTGAGTTTTTCCAGGGCCTGCGTATTACAGATGATGAGACCATGGAGATTGCCAGGATGGTCCTTGTGGGAAATATCAATACCAAAATCGTGTCCCTTATCGGAGTTTCCGGAGGAAAGGGTATTGGGCTTACGGGTCACGACGGAAGAATGATTTTGGGGCATAAACAGGCTGCTAAAAAAGTAATCGTTAATGGTGTTGAGACCGAAGTGGATATCGGATGGGTTGGAGAAAGCGAAGTCATCAATCCTGAGATTCTCCATATAATGCTCGAAAGCGGTTATATTCCGGTTATCTCTCCCATTGCGGTTGATGCAAAAGGTAATGCTCTTAACATTAATGCAGATACAGTAGCAGGTGATATTGCCGCAGCCCTGAATGCTAAAAAACTGATTCTAATGACTGATGTTTCAGGCCTCCTGAGAAACGTAAAGGATTCGAGTAGCCGCATATCTCACATAACTCTGGATGATATCGATCCTCTTATCGCTGAAGGTGTTATACAGGGGGGTATGATCCCTAAAATTAAAGGCGCTGCAGTAGCAGTAAAAGGTGGAGTTGAAAGGGCTCACATAATAAATGGAAGCGTTTCTCATTCCATGCTTCTTGAACTCTTTACCGACTGTGGAGTCGGAACCATGGTCCGCAGGCCCGAAAAACAAGAAGAATGATTATAGGTTATTCGATGACTTTACAGAAGAGTTAGAATTTTGATATTTCTTGGCAAATATTGACAAATCTTCGTAAATTTTGACAATACGATAAATAATGAGATAATTCATGAAGATCTATGGATTTATTTCTCAGGCCTGTCAGGTTAAGTGATGCTGAAGACATCAATCAGATAAGAAGACAAAAGGAGATCAGGGTCAATACGCTTGCCCTGACTACTGAGACCGTTGACTTTACGGAAGGATTTTTGAGAAGCATGGGCAGTGATGACTATTTACTGATAGCCGAACTCAAAGGAAAAGTTATTGGAAAGGTAGGGTCCATCTTATAAAAAGCGCCAGGCAAAGGCGTTCTGCCTTCCTTGGAATTATGGTAAGGACTGAATATCAGGGACAGGGCATTGGGAAAATCTTGATGGAAAACATTCTTACCTAGTAGATAACTGGCTCATGCTTGCAAGGATCGAGCTTGAAGTTAGTACAGACAATGAAAAAGCTATCAATTTTTACCAGTCTTTTGGTTTTGAGGCCGAAGGAAAGAAGAGATACGCAATAATAAAAGATGGGGAGTATGCCGACCTTCTCATGATGGCCAGGTACAATATTCCCGCTCAATTTAAATAAATGAGAAATCTTTTGTGACTTTAATCTAAAATGGGTGTTCCGTAGGTAAAGTCATCAAGTTCCAGGACTTTTTTCCAGAGCTCTTTGCATTCGCAGTCTACTCTGCTGAGGTCAGCTGGGTTCTGGGTAAGTGAAAAAGTCCTCAGGGAATCTGCAACTTCTGAGCTGCATTTTTTACAGTTGCGAGGGCCACGTTTTGAACCTGCTCCGACAGGATCAGACATGAGTGGGAGGTCTGGATGGGCTGCTTTTGCTTTCTGCAGGATATCCACTATGCTCCAGAGCCACGGGGGTCGGTACTGGCCTTTTTCCCAGAAAGCCTCAACAAGGGTTCCTTTCTGGACATTGCAAAGATTGATGGAGATTGTGTCAGCATAAGGAGCTGCGTCATCTATTGAACGCAAGATGTCTTCTAAGGCCTGGCGTTCGGAAAGGAAGAGAGGTTTTAACATCAGGTAAGCTTTTACGGTTGCACCGTGTTTTTTTGCAATTTCTGCTGCGCGGACAAAGTCTTTGAAGGTGAAACCTTTGTTTATTGAGTCTTTTCGGATTCTGTCCGAACTTGTTTCCAGTCCGAAAGCCAGCTCAAAAGGCTTGTACCCCAGAGTTTTGAGGCATTCCTGCACATTTTCTTCGGTTACATAGTTGGGACGAGTTTCCACAAGTACTTTAGTAACTCTTGAATCGTCTGCGAGAGTTTTAAGGATCGTATCTCTGGCTTCCCCGGGAACTTCCTGTTCGTCAAGGAAACTACCTGAGGTAAAGATTTTGACCATAAACTCAGGGAATTTCTCGGCTTTCTTCATTGCTTTTGCAAGCTGGGCTTTATAATCTTCCAGGGTCGGAGGTTCACTTGCGCAGTCATAGACGTAACCGCACATTGTACAACCCCCAGCTTTCCCCCAGCGGCAGCCCGCGCTCTTGAAGATTATAGTGAGGGTCTTTATTTGAATCCCGTCTACAAGGTCTACTCCTGTCCAGCTTGCCGCAGGTTCGTCTGTAGGAGAGGGCTTTACTTTAATCCGCTGCCGGATTTCTATTACTGCTTTATTCAGGGTCATGGGCGAAAAACTCGCTTTATAATTCTTGGAATTCGTAAAACAGGTTTTGAAGCTGAAAAGACAGCTTCATTATTCTTTATACTTGATTATTCTGTATTTCTTTTGCTTTATTTTTGTTCAAATTTTTATTCAAACTCAATTGTTGCAGGAGGCTTGGGAGTAATATCATAGACTACTCTAGCTACCTTCGGGATTTCGGAAGTAATTCTGGCTTCCAGGTGCTTGAGGACATCCCAGGGAAGCTCGAGAGCTTCTGCAGTCATTCCGTCTCTGGATCCTACAGCCCTTACAGCTATGATCCAGCCGTAAGCCCTGATATCTCCTTTGACTCCTGTTCCCTTTCCAAGCACGGCAGCAAAAGTCTGCCATGGACAGAATCTGTCAAGAAGTTCTTCTTCTACAATTGCATTTGCCTCGCGCACGACCTCCAGTTTCTCTTCGGTAATTTCTCCTAGAATCCTAACAGCAAGCCCTGGTCCGGGGAAAGGCATCCTTTCGCAGATTTCGTCAGGAAGCTGGAGAGCCCAGGCAACTTCTCTCACCTCATCCTTGTAAAGATCTTCAACAGGCTCAACGATTTTCTTGAAATCCATTACACTCGGCAGTCCGCCTACATTGTGATGAGACTTGATTCCACCTTCGGACTCAATCCTGTCAGGATAAATCGTGCCCTGAATCAGGTAATCGGCTGCAAGCTTCTTTGCTTCCTCTTCAAATACCCGGATAAAAGTCTCGCCTATAGCTTTTCTTTTCTCTTCAGGGTCAGTGACGTCTTTCAGGGCTGCAAGAAACTTATCCTTTGCATAAACAACATCAAGATTCATGTGAGAGAAGATGTGCTTTATTCTCTCAGTTTCTCCTTTCCTCATTAGCCCTGTATCTATATAGATAGGCTGCAGTCTGTCTCCAATTGCTCTATAAGCCAGTTCCGCACAAACAGAACTGTCCACGCCGCCTGAAAGTGCAATAATCGCCCTTCCGTCCTTAATTTCCTTGCTGATTTTCTCAATCGCTTTTGGGATGAATTTATCGGGTTTTACCATTCAAATTCTCCTGAAATGATGCTAAACTGGATTCCGTTGAAAAAATGATCGTGATCAGTGAACACTATATTAATTATATGAACTTGATTATATTTTATTGTGATATATGAGTCTGTGCAAGGGGTTTTTGATATTTAAAGGTATCATAAATGAAGTTTAAATTATGTAAAAATATTAAAATCAATGTAAATGTTGAAAAAGAGTCTTTAAATCCAATTTTTTTATAAATGAGATTATGTTCTTTTAAATTTACATCCTAATGTTTTCGTTTTATATCTCACTGATCAGTAACTTACTAGCTGGTGAGACACATAAAAGAGGGTTGAAAACTATTTTTTGAATATTTTGTGAAAAATCAAAAATCTGAGGCAGGAGAATAAGTAAAATTTTTTAGACAAATCTAAATTTCTTTCAACGCTCTTCAAAAAATCAAAGATTATTGTTATATACAAAGCTTTTCCAAAAATATTCCCATTACTAAATGGACAGGAATTGGTGATAGAAATGAGCAATGAGAATTACGAACTGATCGACAAACTTGAAAATATTGCAAAATCTCTTGAGAGTCTTGCAGAATCCCAGAAAAGGATAGCTGACACCCTGGAATGGATAGTGAAAGAAAAGGCGATTGTGAGTTTAGATAGCTGAAATTTACTTGATAACATGCAGAAAGAGTAAAAGACTATTAAATTAGGATTGGAATCCGCTTAAAAACAGTGAAGACTTTCCGAAGATTCAGGGGAAAAAAGTCTGAGAGAAAAACTATTTTGGAATGAAGGCAGTTCTGAAGTAAAAACTGATACTGTAAAACTTAATACAAAATCAAGTTGAATCTCAGTAATTTAATGCCTTGATTTCTTCTGGACAAGTTCTTTTTGAATTTTCTGTTTGGGATTAATAACCTTTATAAATAAGCGATTTTACTTTTGACCATTTATTTTGCATTTCCAGCATGTATTTTGCATTTCCAGCATTTTACACTTACCATATTTTTGGAATTAATCTGTTAGTTCTTTTCATGTAATCACCGTATCCTTCAACTTCTCGAATTAGGACTTCTTCTTCAAACTTTAGCCTGGTAAGAAAGAGGATTATTAGCAGTACTGATATGCCCAGGGAGCAGTAAGCATTGAGAGTAAGAGGAATGCCAAGGGTCTGAATTATGTTTCCTGCATAAGCCGGATGTCTTATGAATTTATAAGGACCGCTTTCCACAAGTTTATGGTCGTCTTTAATCTCTATATGGACAGAGAAGTATTTTCCCAGTGTCCACATACCCCAGGCGCGTAGGCCTGTACCTAATACTATCAGAGCTGCTCCTGTGATTGTAATGATAAGATTATATCTCGGATAGAAGCTGTATTCAAGAAGAGGAAAAGTTAAGAGGAAACTCCAGGAAAATAAAAGCGAATAACGGGTCCATTTTTTTGACTGGCCTCCTTTAATTTCCGAACCTCTGTACGCAATTCTTTCCATAACCAGATAAAAAAACAGGGCTCCTGCATAAATATAAACTGGAAAATGGTTCAAAGAATCCCATCTTTCGTCCAGAACTCTACAGGTTTCAGAAGCCAGCAAAATCATGAGGATACCTATAGCCCAATTTATCCATTTTTCAGTTCTGTTTCCTTCTATTCGGGTTTCAGACTTTTCCATCTAATCTTTTAATAAAAGTAATTCTTTTTGTACTTTTTCCAGGAATTGTATAGAGCTTAGAAAAATACTTCAGAAAAGAGAGTCAGAAAATAAATCCGAATAATATGTGAGTTTTCAAATTCTCAAAACATAGTTAAAAGAGCTTTAAGAATACAATCATAGAATACATAAAAACAAACCGTCAAAGATATTACTATTGGAAGCTTCATTCAGCAGTATGAAAGAAGCCCTTCTCCTTATTGATATCCAGAACGACTATTTTTCAGGGGGCAAGATGGAACTTGTGGGTATGGAAGAAGCATCAAAAAAGGCAGCAAAAATTCTTCAGGTATTCCGTGCCGCAGAGAAGCCTATTTTCTTTATCAAGCACCTCTCTACTAGACCAGATGCCACTTTCTTTATGCCTGGAACTCCAGGAATAGAGATTCATACAAGTATCAGCCCTTTACCTGAAGAGAAAGTAGTTGAGAAAAATTTTCCAAACAGCTTTTTCCAGACTGAACTCCTTTCTCTTCTGAAAGAAAAAGATGTGACGAATCTTGTAATTTGCGGGGCAATGAGCCACATGTGTATAGACACGACTGTCAGGGCTGCAAAAGAAATTGGTTTTACATGTACTTTGATTGCTGATGCCTGTGCCACCCGCAGCCTTATGTTTAAGAATGAAACTTTACCTGCACAGAGTGTCCATACAGCCTTCATGGCGGCTCTGAATGGTATGTTTGCAACTGTTATAACTGCTGGTGAGTTCGTTTCTGATATTTAATTTTTGAACTTTTTTTCTAAAACTATTTTTATCATAGCTTTATAAATCTCTGATAATAAAAGAAAGGGTAAAAAGGTAGTTGCAAAGATAAATAACGTAGTAGCAGAGATAAATAAAGAACTACTACCTTAAATACTATTTTTAAATAAATTAAGTTGCCCTGCCATTTTGACAGAAGTGATTATTCGGATTTGCATCCTTGAGATCATACTTTTCCCATACTTCACATGAACCACAAATACATTGTCTGTCAAAATTGAGATCCTGGCAGGTAGCTTTTCCTGTTGAGCAATACATTCCTGCAAAATCCTCTTGATCCGGAACTTCTCCTTCAGGCATGCTTTCCATTGCTTTTTTTGAACTCTTAACTTTATCCCGTGTACAATTACTTTCAGCCTGAACCGGACACTGTTGGCATCTACATCTGTTAATATTTACAGATATATAAGGAACTACAAAATCCGTGCCTCTTTCAAAAGTTATATCTCTGTCTCTGGGCGTTATAGAGCCCCTCTCTTCGGTTGATGTGTTTCTTCCTTTATTCATATTATCCCCAAATTAATATCCAATTGGTTTTCCCATTTTAGGTTTTAGTTTTAGGACATAAAAGTGTTTTCAGTTTTAGAACGAATATACAGTATTAGCTTTAATTTTCTTTACAACTGAATTCAATAATAACTTGAGTTCCCAAAAAAATAAAGCTAAGAGGTATTGAAAACTCGAAAAAAATGAAACAAGGAATAAGAAAGCAGCTTTCTTTCCGAGCAGTTAAGAGAGAGTATCTACATCCAGAAAGATTGATCACAATTTCAGAAAAAATGTTTATTTTCTTAGTTTCTTCAATTACTGGTAACAGGATATCCGGCGTTTACCCAGGCACTGATGCCACCAGCCATATTATATACCTGTGAATATCCTGCATTTATAAGGATTTTACTTGCTGCTGTACTTCTATGCCCTGTTCTGCAGTAAATCAGTATCTTTTTATTTTGAGGAACTTCATTTATCCTTGTTTCTAAAAGCATGTTTGAACTCAGGTTTGATCCAAAAGCATTATTTACGGGAATTAGAGTTGCCCCTTTGACATGCGACGAGTTAAATTCAGCAGGTGTTCGGACGTCAAGTACGAACACATCATCGCCTTCTTCAATCATTTTCCTGGCTTCTTCTACACTTACATTCTTAAACATTGCCGGGTCCCTTTCGTTTTCAGTTGTAATGATTAATACAGTTGCTATAAGTTGAAAATGAGAGTGCCAAAAACATAAAATATTTCTTTAATCAAGTTCTTCCCTTATTAAAGGCATCTGGAGTTAGTTTGATGCATACTTTGTAAGTACGCTATCGTTTGTATATGATGTGCTTCTTGAATATAATTCTGATTACTTTTGTTACTTGCAAAAATTATTGGTCTCCTTTACATCGTGTCTACATGTTTAGGCCAGCTTTTATTTATATAATATCTGCCAGGTAGGTAAAAATCTCCAGATTCAATAATTTCTGGAAGAATATGCTGATGAGAATCGGTGATGGAAAACTGAATCCCGGCTGAAAAGAGAGTCAAAAACCAGAAAATTTAAGCATTTTTGAATTTTCTTCACCAGATTTTTAATCATAAAAATGTGAATAGACTCATTCGTCGGTCAACTTTGACGGTTGTCGGTCAGTATCAAGAAAAAACTTCTAATGCATTTTTTGATTTTGATAGGGCTTATTCTTACTGACGTTGCAATCCAGCTCAAGATTGGACGAATGAGATGTTGTAGGTGTTTTAAATTTAGTCTAATTTATGTTCGACTTGTCAACGGTTTATTAGAATATATCGTCAAAACCGTCAAAAAAGCCAGCACCACCTATACCAAAAGGACTGTTATAGAGAGCTGCAATCAGAACGTCATTACAGCTTGGACCACAGCCGCAACCCCAGCCACAACCGTTACCCCAGCCGCCGATACCCAAGTCATCGCCGATACCCAAGTCATCGCCGATACCCAAGTCATCGCCGATACCCAAGTCATCGCCGATACCCAAGTCGTCGTCTGCAACTTCTTCTGCAACTTCTTCTACCACTTCGGTTTTACATGCACTCGCTGACACAGCTGTCAATGAAATCACAAAAAAGATTGCCATCAAAATAGCCAGTGCTTTTCTTATTCTGTCAAATGTTTGTTTCCCCATTTATCTATCCCTCCGACATTTTGCTCAATTTAATGCTGTTTAAGGTCGTTGGTACTTTTATCCGCTCTCCGTCGGCAGATTAATTCTTTTTACTAATGCTATTTTACTAATTAGTCATCCAGATCCATTTCTGGAAAAATATAACATTAGTAAATTCTCTCTGTTTATATGCTAAGAAAAATCTGCCAATGAAAAAGTTTCAAATTTTCCCATCAAATGATATTTATCCATAGAATATAATGTATATAGAAATATAGATTAGTAATTCTTAATAAGTAAAAATTAATATTATTCTATAAAACGAATAATTATATGCCAAAAATTAATATTTGATTTTTAATTGCCTCGTATATTCCTCAAACTACAACTAAAATCAGTAAAATTCCATAATTTAATATATTTAACGGAAATAATTCTCATTTTAATATGGTTATTCTAATTATCTAAAAGCCAGACGAAAACCACAGGTATATTGAGTCATAAAATTATAGCATCAATTGTCATCAATTTCATTCAGGTTCTTCAGTTATTTCTTTTATATTACTCATTAAATCAATAACCTCAATTAAGTAACAGCAGCCTGTACTTATATATTCCTTCAATAAAAAAGACAAGGGGCTGATGATAGGCATAAGCGCATTTGGAATATTTGCAAGAAACTACAATTCTAAAAATTAAAACCGGATAATCTAATATCCGGTTTACTGGAGGGAAATTGTTTTCATCAGGATTCTATAAATCATTGTCAATTCTCAATATGACAACGCCAGCTTTATTTCAGCTTCTGAATCAGTTCATTAAAAATGTAAAATAAGATTCATTCGCCTGTCCACATTGGTAGTTCCGGCAAGCACCAGAAAAACCTCTCAATACATTTTTGATTTGACAAGGTTAAGAAATTACTGTTTCTACAATCCAACTTGGGACTGGACGAATGAGGAATTCTCGATTGTACATTTTAGAGTTAGTTTAGTATTAATGGTTCAACTTGTCAACGGTTTATTAGAATATATCGTCAAAACCGTCAAAAAAGCCAGCACCACCGATACCAAAAGGACTGTTTTGGAGAGCTGCAATCAGAACGTCATTACAGCTAGTTCCACAGCCGCCACAGCCGCCACAGCCGCCGAACCACCCATCATTCCAGTCACAGCCACCGCAGCCGCCACAGCCGCCACCACAGCCGCCGAACCACCCATCATTCCAGTCACAGCCGCCACAGCCGCCACCGCAGCCGCCCCAACCTCTGTTCCAGCCACCTGCGCTTGCTGATGCAGCTGTCAATGACACTACAAAAAAGACTGCCATCAAAATAGCCAACGTCTTTTTTACTTTGTTAAATTGTATTTTCATCTGTCCACACTCCAAAAATTTTATTAAAAAAGATACAATTTTAAGGCTTTTGATTTTTCAATTTACTCCCATCGTCAAATGCACTGTCTATATAGTATTTTACCAATTAATCATCCCAGTCTCTTTAGTAAGGTCATATTTCAATATTTATTTATCCCGGGGTTGATCATTGGTTAAATAACTCCTTTATTCAGTACAAATGGTATTGTGTCGATAGGCGTAATTTCAAATTGTATCATTGGAGTATTATTAATCAAAGAATATAATAGATAGCGAAATATAAATAAGGAATCCATATTAAATCAATCATTATGTTATTTAGACAAAAATAAATAAAATTAGTAAAATAATACCATTTATCAAAAATCTATCTCCTCAAAATATATAGTTATTATCTGGATATCGATGGTCTTATCTTTCTAATCAAAAGTAATAGTTATTTAGTCTAAAGTGAATACAATTATCTAAATATATTCTTTCAAACTAAAATTAGATAAAAAATCACATAGCCAGGTTATGTATTGATATTTTATATACTATGTTTAAGTAATAATACTGATCATATTTCTTATTAATTTCTAATTTTGGCGAGAAAAAGACTCAAGATAATTGCTCAAAAGTTAGAGGGAAACTACATTGATTATGGCTGAGATCCTGAAATCTCATCCTGTTAAGTTTTAGTAGATTTATGCTATTAATAATCTATGTAAAGAATATGTTAAACTCGTGGATTGATTTCAAACTACGGAAATAAGACTGAACTTTGAAATTGACATTGTTCAATATAGTTTTTAAGAAAAGAACTACAACAGACACGGATCAACACTAATCTATACAGTCTAGATCCATTTGTATTTTCTTTATTTTGTTTTATTGAGGATATGGAATCATTCAATAGAAAAGAAAAGTAAAGGGCTGTAAACTGAATTACAAGCTTGCAGCCTTCAATTTAAGCCGAAATCAATAACTTACAATCGTTAAATGTCTTATCCATGCTTTACAACTATGTTTAAGTAATAATACTGATCATATTTCTTATTAATTTCTAATTTTGGCGAGAAAAAGACTCAAGATAATTGCTCAAAAGTTAGAGGGAAACTACATTGATTATGGCTGAGATCCTGAAATCTCATCCTGTTAAGTTTTAGTAGATTTATGCTATTAATAATCTATGTAAAGAATATGTTAAACTCGTGGATTGATTTCAAACTACGGAAATAAGACTGAACTTTGAAATTGACATTGTTCAATATAGTTTTTAAGAAAAGAACTACAACAGACACGGATCAACACTAATCTATACAGTCTAGATCCATTTGTATTTTCTTTATTTTGTTTTATTGAGGATATGGAATCATTCAATAGAAAAGAAAAGTAAAGGGCTGTAAACTGAATTACAAGCTTGCAGCCTTCAATTTAAGCCGAAATCAATAACTTACAATCGTTAAATGTCTTATCCATGCTTTACATGAACACTTTTACGATCAGTTATTACATATTTTCAGTCATGTTACTTATTTTCCCATTTATTCCGGCCATATTACCCATATTTTCAATTTGAATGGTTTTTTCAGTAATGTTACATGTGAAAGTTTTAGTCATAACTTGAGTTGTATCATCCATTTTTTGAATTATAAGTATCTTTTTGGTTATATTCTCCATTTCACTCATTTTTTCATCCATTTCAGCCGTATTATATATTTTTCCATCCATTCCAAACATATTCTCCATTTCTCCAGTCTCTTCACTCATTTTTCCGAGTACAGTCATGTCTTCACTTATTTTGACCATTTCCATACTTTCGTCCATTCTGGTGCTGTCCATATCACGGAATATAAGCATAGTTCCAGTCATATCACATGTCATTGGACCAGTCATATTACTCATGTTTCCGGCCGTTCCAGTCATATCACTCATATTTCCTGCCGTTTCAGTCATATTAGTCATGTTTCCGGCCATTCCGTGCATCTTACACATATTTCCGATCATTTCGGTCATATTACCAATATTTTTGATTACAACCACTTTTCTAGTCATATCACCTGTTACGGTTGCAGTCATATTTCCAGTCATGAGCACACCCATATTATCCATATTTTCGCTCATTCCGGTCATATTATTCATATTTCCAGTCATGTTTGCCATGTTTCCGGTCATATTATCCATGTTTCCGGTCATGTCAAGTGTCACGGTTGCAGTCATATTCCCAGCCATGATTATGGTCACATTGCCCATTTTTTCGGTTAGGTTACCTATATTTCCGTCAATTCCAGGCATTTTCATATGTTCATCCATTTCGGGCATATTATTCATTTTTCCGACCATAATCACTTTTCCGGGGATATTGTCCATTTTTCCGATAATAACCACTTTTCCGGGCATATTATCTAAGCTTTTGATTATAGCTATCTTTCCGGTTACAGTCCCTGTTTTTGGCGTGTTACTCATATTTCCGGTCATATTTTCCATTTTTCCGGCAACGTTCATATTTCCGATTACAGCTGCGTTTCCAGTCATGTTGCATGTAATGGTTTTAGCTATATTTTCTGTCACTATTACATTCATGCTATCCATGTCAGCCGTGTTAGTCTGTGCTTGCACCGATACAACAGATAAGATCAGGCATATCGCTAACAGAGGAACTATTAGTTTCATTTTCATTCTTTACCCCCCGTATTTGAGTTCGACTATCGAGTCGATTATATATTAATTAAATAAAAAAATAATTTAATATAAAACAATAATAATAAATAGCTGTCTTATAAATAATTAATCTTTGTTAACTATGAAGACTAGTCCAGATTTAAAGAGCATGAAGCGTTTTAAAAGTAACTATCAGTTATAGATTTATTCTATTTGATAACAGATGTTGAGTAATATAATCTAAAAATCGCAGTAATTATTTTATTTGAAAAGTTCTATTTTAATGCTTACCTTGAAACATCTGTAATCCATCTCTCTGCTTCTACATAAACATCGTCTGAAACTTCTTTCAAGCTATGACAGTGTTTTGCGTATTTTGATCCTTTTAGGTTCGTTTGCAAGATTATGCATATCCTAAGTTGCTTGGAGGTAAGGTTTCGTCTGCCCTGCAATGGATTGAAATTACTGATATACTTCCAGGAAGGAAAGAGACCGGACTCTATTCCATAGTTTTGAGTGGAGAGTGTAACTGCGGTCTTTAAACTTTCTTCATTGAACACCGTCTGAACAACAAATGTACCTCCAAAAGAGTGCCCTATAGACCAAATTTCTTTTTATATTGGGAATATTAGTTTCAGTTTTTCTACCCCGTTTAGTTTCCTTTATGTCCTGCATAATTTAATCTAAAACTTCTGCATATAGCAGGAGAAATACAATTTATTTATGTCCAAAACCAGATATTAAGGCTGTATTACCCAGTTACCGTTGGGATATGCCTAGGACAATAATTGAATTAATAAAATTAGAAAATGAGTCAATAAATACAGTTAGAAAGCATAACTTTAATTAAAAATATGGAGAATAACCCCGACTTTAGTGACAATAATTGGAGTTAGTATATGGAAGATATTATACAGTTTTTTAAGAAAGATCACTTTGCTACGAGCTCAGGAATAGAACTGCTAAATGTATCTCCTGGATATGCAAAAACCAGGATGAAAATTGAAGAAAGACACCTTAACGCTTTAAACGCAGTGCAGGGAGGTGCAATTTTCACCCTTGCAGACTTCGCTTTTGCCGCAGCTTCAAATGCACATGGAAATGCTGCAGTTGGCATCAATGCAAGCATTTCGTTTGTAAAGGCTGCAATAAAAGGTACTCTCATAGCCGAAGCAAACGAGACATCAATAAATCCTAAAATTGCCACCTATACCGTAAATATCACTGATGACGAAGGAGATCTTGTGGCAATATTTCAGGGGATGGTCTACAGGAAAAAATTTACAATTGATTTTTCTGATGTTTAATTCAAAAAATGGGAATTTTGCTGAAAATAGTATTAAAATAAATACGTTATCTTTTTTTAAATTGAGATTAAAAAAGCTTAGAGTGCGACTGCCGGGATTCGAACCCGGGTTCTAAGCTTGGGAAGCTCAGGTCATAGCCACTAAACCACAGTCGCATATTGTTATAAAAAGTGCTATGTATTCTTCTCATGCATCTTTTAGATATTAAAGGTTTCGGTAATGAGAAGAGAATGGCTATGATAGCTGTTTTAGTTGGAAAAAGAGGAAAGATTCTATCCTTAAAATTTGAGAGTGCAAAGCGATAAAGACCGGATGGGAAAATAATATTGTAAAGGAAAGTTTTAAAGAGCTTTTCGGGGAGGGGTAAAATGGTTCTATTTATGGAGCTTGCAGAACACTTTCAGGAGCTTGAGAAGATAAGTTCCCACAAGAAAATCGTCCAAAATATTGCTAGTTTTTTTTAGAAACTTAAAGGAGAGGAAGTAAAGGATAGTGCGTATCTATTTCTAGGAAGCATAGGCCCTGCCTTTGAGAATATAACACTTGGAATTGGAGAAAAGCTCGCTTTAAGAGCTATTGCAGATGCATATGGAGTTTCCGAAGAGGAAGTAGAAGAGAAATATGCAATTACAGGAGACCTTGGAGACGTTGCATTTGAATTGAATAAGACCCAGGAAAGTTTCCTGACTATTGAAGAGGTTTTCACAAGGCTCAGAGAAATAAAAAAAGTCTCAGGGAAAGGAAGTCATGAGGAAAAGAACAGACTCCTCTCTGAAATTCTGCAAAAGTCCAGACCTGAAGAAGGGAAATATATAGTTAGGCTTGTTCTCGGGAATCTTAGACTGGGTTTTGGAGACCAGTTTTTGCTTGAAGCATTTTCTATCGCTTTTACGGGAGATAGAAAACATATTGGAAAAATCAAAGAAAGCTACAGTGTTTGTACTGACATAGGTGAACTTGCGGAATCTCTTGCCAAATATGGGCCCAGAGCTCTGGGGGATTTTTCTATTAAATTAGGTAGACCTGTCAGGTCAATGCTTGCCCAGCGCATGGAGCTTTTTGAAGAAGTAGGGAAAAGAATGTCTGGGAAGATAGCAGCCGAAGAAAAGTACGATGGAGAGAGAGTGCAGATCCATAAAAACGGTAACGAGATTAAAGCCTTCTCTAGAAGACTTGAAGATATAACTGCTCAATATCCTGATATTGTTAAGGCTGTGAGGGAAAATGTCCTTGCAGATAAGATTGTCCTTGATGGAGAAATAATTGCTTATATTGAGGACGGAACCAGGGGGACAGAAGAATTTCACTCGTTTCAAAAGCTTATGCAAAGGCGCAGAAAGTATGAAGTTAAAAAATATATTGAAATGTTTCCTGTAGCTGTATTCTTTTTTGACATTCTCTACCTTGAAGGAAGCCCTCTTCTGAAAGAACCCTATCAAAAAAGAAGAATGTTTCTTGAAGAGCATATAAAGGAAGCAGGAATAATTCGTCTGGCCAGAAGAATTGTGACCGAAAATCTCGAAGAGATTGAAGACTTTTTCAATGAAACCCTTGAAAAGGGGCTTGAAGGAATCGTTATTAAATCCACGAGTGATCTTTCTATTTACGAAGCTGGAAAAAGGAGCTGGTTCTGGCTTAAATGGAAAGAAGAGTACGCAGAGGGAATGAGGGAGACTTTTGACCTTGCCATAGTCGGGAGATATTACGGGCGAGGAAGAAGGAAAGGCTCATTCGGAGCTCTCCTCTGTGCAGCCCTTAATGAAGACGAACAGCGTTTTGAGACTTTTACAAAAGTAGGGACTGGTTTCACCGATGCGGATGCAAGAGAAATCGATAACCTGCTTTCAGGGCATATTATAACTGAAAGCCCGAAAAATGTCCTTATAAAAGGGAAAATGCTTCCTGATACTTTCATAGAGCCAGCTGTGGTTATTGAAGTTTTTGGTATGGAAATTACAGAAAGTCCAGGGCATACGGCTGGAGAAAGGGAAGGTAAAAAAGGATTAGCCCTCCGTTTTCCCCGTTTTTTACGTATCAGATATGATAAAGGACCCTATGATGTCACAACGATTAAAGAAATAGAGAATTTGAAAGAAAGATTGTGAGAATATATTTGAAAACGAGAAGAAAGATGATAAATAGTTCTGAAAAGTCAAGAAAATAGAAATGGGAATGAAAGGGGATTAAAAGAAGTAAGAGAAAATTAAAAGAGGAATAAAAGGGGAGAAATCAACTAAAGTGGGAAGGGGAAGGCTTTGAAAAATCGTGAGGTTGCCGAGTTATTTTATGAAATTGCTGATATTCTTGAATACCAGCAGGTTGAGTGGAAACCAAGGGCTTACAGAAAAGCAGCCCAGATGATAGAGAATCTTGGAGAAGATATTGAGAAAATTTATGAAAAGGAAGGAAAAAAAGGACTGACTGAAATTCCAGGTGTTGGGGAATCCATTGCTGATCACATTGCAGAGTATCTGGAAACCGGTAAGGTAGAAAAATTTGAAAAGCTTGAAGAAAAAGCTCCCTCCGGCACTGTGGAGCTGATGGAAATCAGGGGTCTTGGAGCAAAGAAAATGAAAAAGCTTGCTGATGCTCTTGAGATAAGGACTCTTCAAGATCTCAAAAACGCAGTCAATACTCACAAAATCAGAGAACTGGAGGATTTCGGAGAAAAAAGTGAAGAAAACCTCGCAAAGGCAATTGAGCAGTACGAAAAAAGTCATTCTAGAATAAATCTCGGAAAGGCACTTCCACTTGCAGAAGAGATCATTTCAGCCCTGAAAGCCGAGTGTGAAAACAGGGTATGTAAAACTGACCTCTCGAAGATAATCTATACAGGCTCACTCCGCAGATTAAAAGAAACAATCGGAGACATCGATATTCTGGCAGAAGCAGAAAAGGAAGACGCATTAAAGGTAATGGACATCTTTACCTCCCTCCCTGATGTCGAGCAAGTTGTCTTGAAAGGCAGCACAAAAAGCAGTGTTATTTTGAGGGAAGGCACAGCTATTGATCTGAGGGTAGTCCCCCCAGAAAGCTATGGAGCAGCACTTCAATACTTTACAGGTTCAAAGGAGCATAATATAGAACTTAGAAATATTGCCATAAGAAAAGGTTACAAGCTTTCCGAATACGGACTTTATTTAAAAAATTCAGGAAAACAGGTTGCAGGTGATAGCGAAGAGGGGATCTATGAGAAACTGGGTCTCGCATATATCCTGCCAGAACTCAGGGAAAGCAGAGAAGAAATTAAAGCTGCTGCATCAAATGAACTTCCCAGACTCATAGAACCCGGAGACATCAGGGGAGATCTCCATATGCATACAAATTATAGCGAAGGGAGAGAAAGTCTCGAAACTATGTTAAGTGTAGCCGAGGCTCTTAACTATGAATATGTTGCTATAACCGACCATTCCCGTTCTCAGAGGGTTGCCGGTGGGATGGAAATAGAAAAATTAAAAACTCAATGGAAGGAAATTGATAAACTTTCCAAACTTTTTAAGATAAAAATTCTTAAAGGTTCTGAGGTTGAGATCCTGAGGGATGGAAGTTTAGATTATCCTGATGAAGTTCTCAAAGAATTCGATATTGTTGTAGGGGCAGTGCACTCCGGCTTTTCAGCCCCTGAAGAACGAACAACAGAAAGAATAATTACTGCTCTGGAAAACAGGCATCTTGACATTCTTGCTCATCCCTCAGGCAGGCTGCTCGGAAAAAGAAAAGCTTATGAAGTAGATTTCGAAGAAGTCTTTGAAGCAGCGGCTGCAAATGGAAAAGTAATTGAGATCAACAGTCAGCCTTCGAGACTTGATCTTAACGATGAGCTTATTCTCAGGGCAAAAGATTTCGATCTGAAGTTTTGCATCTCCACTGACAGTCATTCTATTTCGGACCTTGCCTCCATGCGATATGGACTTGGGCAGGCTCGGAGGGGCTGGATTGAAAAAGAGGATGTTGTGAATACCTATCCTTATCATAGGCTCAACGAATTTTTCAAGAAACTTAAGACCTGATAGAGTAATCTCAAAAACGATAACCTTTGAAATATCTATCTTTGAACCAATTTTCTTTAAAATAGGTAACTTTAAACAATTTCTAGAGCTGGCTAGCCATTGAAATTACCAGGTTTTTGTGCCCGGTATCACAGGTCGGAGAAAAACTAATAAAGGAGTAAAAGTTCAAATTGATGTAAAGCTCATAAACAAAAATCAAATAAAAGGTAATATCATGTTTTCAAAGGATCTTCCCTTCACAAAAAAGGATATTCTGGAAATAATGGAAAAATATCCTACTCCGTTTCACATTTACGATGAAAGAGCCATTCTGGATAATGCCAGAAAAATGAAAGCAGCTTTCAGGGAAGTTCCCGGTTTTAAGGAATTTTTTGCCGTAAAAGCACTTCCAAATCCATTTATTCTTAAGATCCTCAAAGAAGAGGGTTTTGGCGCGGATTGCAGTTCCCTGCCTGAGTTAATCCTTGCTGAAAGAGCAGGAATGACTGGTGAAGATATTATGTTTAGCTCAAATGACACTCCTTCCGAAGAGTTCGTGAAGGCAAAAGGGCTTGGAGCTTACATAAATCTTGATGATATAAGCCATATTGACTACCTTGAGAAACATGCGGGACTTCCGGAAATCGTCTGTTTCAGGTATAATCCAGGCCCTCTTAAGGAAGGAAATGCCATCATAGGAAAACCGGAAGAAGCAAAATACGGTTTTACAAGAGACCAGCTTTTTGAGGGCTACCGCATACTCAGGGATAAGGGAGTTAAGCGTTTCGGGATGCACACAATGGTAGCCTCAAACGAGCTCAATCCTGATTATTTTGTGGAAACCGCAAGACTTCTCTTTGAACTGATAGTCGAAATCTCAAACGAGCTCGGCATAGTGTTTGAATTTGTGAATCTTGGCGGAGGCATAGGAATTCCCTACAGGCCTGATCAGGAACCTGTTTCCTTGGAAGCCGTGGCAAAAGGTGCCAAAGAAGCTTACGAGACTACAATCACTGCAAACGGGCTGCATCCGCTTAAAGTCTTCCTTGAATGCGGTCGTGTAATTACAGGTCCCTATGGTTACCTTATTTCCCAGGTAAGGCATCTCAAGCATACTTACAAGGACTATGTTGGAATGGATTCCTGTATGGCCAACCTGATGCGTCCGGGCATATACGGCGCTTACCATCACATAACTGTGCTTGGAAAAGAAAAGGAGGCTCCTGTCCGAAAGTACGACGTAACAGGTTCCCTCTGCGAGAACAATGATAAATTTGCAATCGACAGGCCTCTTCCTGAAATAGAAATCGGGAATATCCTAGTAATTCACGATGCTGGAGCTCATGGGCATGCGATGGGTTTCAATTACAATGGAAAACTCCGTTCTGCCGAACTTCTCCTGAGAGAGGATGGAAGCGTTGTGCAGATCCGCAGGGCAGAAACCATCGAGGACTATTTTGCAACCCTTGATTTCCAGGCTCTGGAAAACTTCAGGTGAAAGGCATTCAATAAAAGTTAGAAGTGCATTCAAAGAAATGCATTTCAAAAAAGAATCAATTAATACAGGTAGCAGCAGAAGATCTAACTGCTTACCTGAATAATCTTTTTTAGTTGGATAGATTTAATATAAACAGACTTCGACAAAACAGGTCTAAAACTTTATTTCTCAACCTTTTCTCGTGGATTCCCGATCAAAGAAGATATTCTTTCCTTTCACACTTAGAGGAAGTCCCATAGCCACATCTGCATCTATCATTTTGAAGTAACAGGCAGCAGCGCCTGCGGAATAAAGGACGCGGTTGTCAATACAGAGATCTTTTGCCTTTGCAGCTGCAGATCCAACGGCAATCCCAAGATCAAGGTACTTAATCATACACTGAGGACCGAGAAACTCTTTTTGCACTTTTTCGTGCTCAAGCATTTCCTTACAGGTTCCAAATCCGCAGCCCCCGCAGTCCAGATTGCTCACTCCGGATGCCTTTAAACCTATAAGAATAATGGCGTCAGAATCTCTTAAGTTTTGAGCATCCCTGATGAGAAACTTCAGGTTTTTGATTTCGCTCAACTCTTCCATTCTATTTGCAAGTTCGGATTTCTCTTCAGGAGAAAGTAGAAAGGTTACAATATCGTCTATACCTTTACCTTTAGGAGCTGTCCGGGCTGCGGTGAGGATAATTTTAGCAAGCATATCAAGCGATTCGAGTTCAGGATTCAATTTCATGAGAAGAAGTTGGAAATAATATTATTTATATTCTGAACCACCCAAGGAAGGAGTTTGACTTTAGCTTTTTACAAAATTATTTAGATGCTCAGAACGATATATTAATGATCACATATGACTCCTGAGGAAGCTGCAAAAAGAAAAAAAGAATGGGTAGCAAAGATGAAACGCGAAGGCAAAATGAAAGAGGACATGACCGAAGATCATAAAGCCTGCCTCAATGCCCTTCAGAATCCTGTCCGCAGAAATATCCTTAAAGCCCTGGTTGGGCAGAAGAAATCCTTAGAAGAGATCAAAACCGAGTTCAAGCTTACGGATTCTCAGGCAAGTTACAATCTTAATATGCTCGAAAGTACTCTCTGCATCGAAAAAGAAGAAAAGGAAAGGGTTACACATTATTTCCTGACTCCAAGGGGAGAAGGATATGTGGAAAATGTGGAATTGAAAAAATGAAGCAGGACTCAAGAATATCTTTTGTTCCATGCTTGAGAATCTGCTTTAATATTGGTTATAAGGGCTTAAACAAAAGGACTTAAACGTCTTCGTACTTTTTCAGGATATCCTCAAAAGCATTAGCAACGACTTCAAGTTTTTCTCTTCCAAGCCCGAAAGTGCTCATTTTGAAATACTTGGTAAGTCCGGACTTTATTCCATGGATGTTGCGTTCTTTGAGTTCCCTGTAAAGGAAGTATCTGCCGTTCTTGACTTTCTCAGAGATCTCATAGAAGCGCGGGGCTTCGAAGAACATCAGGTCATGAGAATGGGGTTTTTGCCCGCGCTGGATAAAGCCCATGCCCTCAAGCCTTGAAGAGAACCAGCGGGCGTTTTCGACTTCCTGATCCCAATTTCTGACACGTTTTACCACGTCAGGGAAAGAGGCCATAAGGGTCATAACTGTAGCTCCCCTTGCAGTACATCCGAGAAGTTCAACTTCTTTTACCTTGTTATGTTTGGATTTTCTGAACACAATAGGAGCATACTCTGCACTTACCCCGAGTACCCCTACGGGTCCGGAAGCCGCCATTGACTTATGCCCGCTCCCTACGATGAAGTCTGCACCATTTTCTTTTGCAGAGACTGGCATTCTTCCGACTGCATATGCTCCATTCAGCAGAAGAGGTACATCATATTCATGGCAGACAGAAGCTATTTTTTTTGCATCCGGTATGTTTCCGTAGCTTCCATCCGGATATGTTACAAGGGCAAGAGCAGGCGTTTTTCCAGTTTCCTTTTTGATCTCTTCAATTGCTATTCCGTAGCCTTCGGGGTCAAGAGCGTATTCAGGGCTTCCTGAGTGAGACACGGCTTTAATATCCAGTCCGGCTCTTTCGGCTGCAACATAAGAAGAGTAGTGGGCAAGCCCATCGAGCACGATCCAGTCTCCTGGCTTTCCCATAGAATGCATGACAGCAAACTTTGACTCTCTTGCTCCATTTGTAACCCTCGCCTCATCACAGCCAAGGAATTCAGGAAGAGCCTGATGTACAAAATCGTGAATCGGAGGTTTTTTTATAAGATCAAGAACCCCTCCGCAGTAATCACAAACTGAATATCCATCTCCCCATTCTACAAGAGCCTGCTTTGCAGCATCTGTCAAAAGCCCGCCTGTTTGAAGTGGATCGATATTTATGCTGCCCAGGGTTTCCCGCTTTATAAAACCGAACTTTTGAAGGGATGAGTCATCAAGTGTCATTTTCTTTCATTCCTCAATGTTAATTGTAAGTTTATTTTTAAAATTACCAAGATATAAATCTGGATTTACGGCTTATTAAGCTCAAAAGAGCCAGTATAATTTTATCTAATCGATACTTCCAGCCAAATTACCGTATCTGAAGTTTTCTTTGTATTAAATCAGAATACGCAGAGAATTAATAAAAAAGTATTCCAAAGAGTTAGAAGACTTATATAAAGTAAAGGCTTGCTAAAAAATACCCCGAGGTCCGCAAGCAAGAAAACTCTGGACCAGTTGAAAAAGAAGGCAAAACGTCTCCTTAAAGACGTTCTTCAGCCATTTTCAATTATTCCTAAAGTGTTTTGGTATTTCAGGCATTTACCGCTTTGCTAAAGACATCAATAAATTCATCACACTCAGCGATAATTATCGAAGCTGCATCCTTTAAGACCTCAATAGGGTCAGCACCGTTATTGGTTTTTATGTAAAGGATAGGGTCACTAATGCTTACGTGTTTCATGTCATAAAAGGCAATCTCAACTCTTTCGTCTTTGATCAGGAGATCTTTAAGCATATTGAGAAGAGTGTGAGTTTCGCCTTTGAGCTCAACTTCAAGCTCGTTTTCTGTTTTGGAAAGAATATTTAGTTCCATTGATAATCACCTGTAAATGGTGAGTGATATTTTTACTCTGAAGAAACCTTTACTTTTTCAGGAGAGGGGAGAAAATTTATTTGATCCCTTTCCCGTACTCAGTTGAGATTTTACGAGTTTCAACCATATTGCAGATCGGGCATTTAAGCTTTTTCCCTTCAAGTACCAGTTCTCCTCTGCAATTAGAGCAATAAGCCTTCACGACTCCGAGGGAATCTTCAGCTGTGGTCAGGCGCATTCTGTCAGCATCGACGACTCTGGCCCTGATTATGTCGGAGGGTCTGAACTCGTCTGCAAGTCTTTTTACGTAAGAATCCCTTACATTTGATACATGAACGTCACCAAGCCTTAAGTTTACGATTTCCCTGCTTTCTTTACCTTCAATTCCTGCAACTTCCACCATTGCCCCGGATTCACGCACATCTGTGATTCTTCCATATACAATATCTCCCACTTTAAGAATATTGGGAGTAAGGGTATTTGGCTTGACCGAAACTATTCTGGCTTTTCGATCAATCCTCACATTTCCGGTGGCAGTAGAGAGAATATCTCCTGCAGAAATGGCTGCTCCACTTCCTGGTTTGAACTCCTCTGTTGTTCCAATAAGTTCGCCTGGAATGACAAATTTTCCTACTTCAAGCTCACTTTCAGGCGTCTCTCTATCGCGGGGAGTCCTGTAATCAGCAGTGTCTCTATTATCTCTGGGAGTTTTCTTTGGATAAGGAGCCCGCCTTTTTTTGCCCTGATCTCGAGCCTGATCTCTGGGCTGACTCTTATATTGGTCTCGAGCCTGATCTCTTGATTGCCCCTTATACTGGTCCCTTGCCTGATCTTTAAATTGGTCTCGAGCCTGATCTCTTGACTGCCCCTTATACTGGTCCCTTGCCTGATCTTTAAATTGGTCTCGAGCCTGATCCCTTGGCTGCCCCTTATACTGGTCCCTTGAGTAATCCTTATTTTCTGAAGCAACCTGAGTTTCTTTCTCAGAAACCGGCTTTTCTTCTCTTGGACCTGTCAATTTCTTCCTTGTAGTCTTATTTTTTCGGATTCTAATCATGATCCCTCGTTATAATTATCATTAGTAGCGGATATCTCGTAACCGTATCGATTCATGAATTAAGTTCTTAGAGTATTGTCAAATATTAAGTTCTTAGAGTATTGTCAAATATTAAGTTCTTAGAGTATTGTCAAATATTAATATCAAGTGTCAAATACTAATATCAAGTATTAGATCTACCAAGTATTAGATCCCAAATATATTCACCTTTTGAAATAAAGCCCTGAGGCATGATGCTATAAAGCGTGAAGCTGAAACAGTACTGAATTCCGAATTCATTCAGAGACAGTGATCCTGTAGATCTCTACTTCAATCACTTCTCTTTCCTTTTTATGAAAGTCGAAGGTTCGTTTTATAGGGAACTTCGCAACGTAAGAATGTGTAATGATCGCAGGCTTAATGAACTTTTGGATAAAAGCAAGGCTTCCACGATTGTGAATTGAATATATTACTTCACTTGTTCTTAATGCTGACGAAAGAAATGGCCTGTCTCTTCCCTTTGTCCTTGCCCCGAACGGAGGGTTCATAAGCGTCGTTTTTACGTGTTCCGTGACTTCCGTAATATCCGAAAGTACAAACTCAACTTCTGCTTCAAGCCTTCTGGCGTTTTCTTTTGCAATTTCAAGTGCTTTTGGGTCCGTATCGTACCCCACAGCCTTTCTGGCTCCCAGCAGTTTTGCCCCGATTGCAAGGATCCCTGTCCCACAGCCCAGATCCTGGACCGAGTCCTCAAGATCCCCCTGCATATAAGCGAAATGCAGAATCTCTGCAGCTAGAAGAGAGGGAGTCTGGTACTGCTCCAGCTCAAGTTCCGGATCGGAAAATCCCTCTATTTCTTCAAGCAGTATTTCAAGTTTTCTTTGTTTCATTTCATTCCGACTTCAATTTCTTAAATAAACCAGATTTTAATTTCTTATATCAAACCTGATCTAATCCCTGAATTAGAAGTTTATACTGGATCTTCTGTAATTTCATCGAGCACAAGCTTTTCCCATTCCCTTTCTCCAAGGACAATCTCAAACTCCTGAGGTGTAAGCATAGGAGACGGGAAACGCCCTACCTCATCAACAGCAAGCCTTGGACAGGCTGTATTTACGAAAGCGTCCACTTTAAACTGGAGTAACTGGTCAGGAGTAACCAGATCAATCAGGATTAGATATGCTTCTTTTCCATGCTTTTTTGCAAGTTCCTTCAAAGAAGAAGCAAGTCCCATTCTTTTCTGCCCGTTTTTGCTTGAAACTATTATCCCGAAGACCTTAGCATCCAGAGACTTTGCGATTACCGCACTCCTCTGACGGAGAACTCTTGAAGGATCAACCTCGCGAACCTCTCCTGAAAGAGGGTCAGCTGCAAGAACGCGTTTCTTTGTGGAAAGAGCTACACCTAAAGGATGGAAATCTCCGCTTCCTATGTAAAGGTACTCATCGCAGCTTTCAGCCCTTGCTGCCGAAAAGTTACAGCCCAGCACCTGCCCGGGATAGGCAAGTCTGGAATCCCCATGCCCGATCACACAGATCTTTCCACTGGCCTCAAGGACAGCGCAGGCTTCAGGCAGTTTATGGACGTGCTGAACCGTGGTAATCAGCCCTATTTTCTGCCCTTCAAGCTCAGGCACAGCTTTTTCAACAACAGGCCGGACATCAACTGCAGAACGTGTTTCTATGAAATAAACCTTCTCTGAGAGTTTTGCGTCCTCAAGTTCCGCATGCCCAAAGTGGAAGAGAATTTCCACCTGCTCAAGCAAGGTGCTGTCCAGGTCACAGGCCCCAAAGCAGGGATCTCCGGAAATGAGAATTTCAGCTCCAGTAGCCTCCTCTACTCTTTTTGCAAGCTCAGCACCTTTTCTTTTGAGCCCCTCAGGAAACTGAAAGCCAACTGTCTTTGCTCCCGACTTCCTGATCACATTAATAATATATTCAGGCCTTAAGTCAAAAGCTTCACTGATCCCCAAAGACATTCTGAATCTCCACACCTTTCTCGCTCACATCAATTGTGACGAGAATCTTGGGTTCAACCCCAAGCTCCTTTATTTTTAAATAGCCGTCTCCTCTTCCGATAACTGAAATCACATCAAGGATCTCAACACCCATGTTCTTCAGTGCCTTCACGAGTGCGAGTAATGTTCCACCAGTACTGATTACATCATCCACGATAATTACTCTGTCTCCTTTCTTAAGCCCATTTATATAAAGGGCTCCTTTTGAGTACCCCGTGCTCTGAGAAAGCTCAACTTCTCCTTCAAGGAAATAAGGCCTCTTCCGAACAATAGTCAAAGGAATTCCTGTTTTCAGAGAAAGGGCATTTGCTACTGGAATACCCATAGCCTCAATCGTAAGAATGGTGTCGATCTTCTTAATATCGGTAATCTGGAGAATATATTCTGCGATCTCCTCAACCATATGGGGGTCTATTGAAGGTACGCCGTCAGATATCGGATGGATAAAGTAATTGTATTCTCCTCGCTTGATTATAGGAGAATTGATGAGGGAGCTTTTAAGTCTTTCAAGCATAGTATTAACTTCCTTTGGCTTTTATAATGTCCTGTAAGTGGTAATCTGGTTTAAATAATTCCTTTGAAGAATCCCGCAATATTATCGTAAGTCAGATACATTGTCACATATAAGCAGGCATACATATGCGAACATACTATGGAAGGAGGAAAAATTAATTTCAGGAAAAATCAAAGTACAATAAATAACTTTGGTTTTTCTAATCCGTGCATCTAGCCTCATGAAAACTAACAGTAAATAATCATATCAGTATTAATAAGTTTAAGGATAAATCTGAAGCAAATAAGATAATCAGAAAATTTGAAGAAACTGTGCGTATAAAAGGTGTGTGTATAAAAGGAAATATTATAAAGTAAAGATTAAAAAATCAAGGACAGACAATAGTATCAAAAAGTCCTGCTACTAATTCTGCCAGTTCCTTGCTCTTTTCAATAGAGGTCATCAGGGTGTCGGCACGGGCAGCGCGGCATCCAAGTCGTTCAAATGCGAATTCGTCTGCCTGATCTCTTTCATCAAAAACAAAAATATCCAGGAAGTCCTGATAATATTCTGCAACCCCCATTGAGGAGACTTCAAGCCCACAGGCCTGCATAAGCTTTCCGGCAGGTCCGCTTACAGGGGCATTTCCAATAATGGGGCTAACTGCAACGACCTTTTTCTTTTCCAGTATTTCTTTCATTCCCGGAAGAGAAATAATAGGACCTATACTCGTAATTGGGTTACTTGGGCCTATAAGGACTTTATCGTCGTTTTCAAGAGCTTCGAGTACCTTTGGAGATATTGAAGCTTCAGGAATTCCCCTTATGTCAACTCCGAGAACCTCGGGCTCCCCATGTTTTCCGACCCAGAAATCCTGGAAATGCATGATACCTTCAGGGGTTTCTATATAAGTAGAAACAGGATCATCAGACATTGGCAAAATTCTTGCGTCAATTCCGAAAACGGAAGCGAGTTTTAAAGTTGCCTCTGTGAGGGAACCTCCATCCCTTATTAAATTCGAGCGAATGATATGGGTTGCCCGGTCTTTGTCTCCTAGCTTCATATTTTCATTGACTCCCAGTTCCTGCATGCGCTCATAGGTCTCAAAGGAGTCGTCTTTTATTCCCCACCATCTCTTCCTGTCAATCTGATCCGAGAACAGGTAGAGTACCGTATCCAGATCCGGACAGATCAGGTTTCCCGAAATCCAGAGATCTTCGGCAGTATTTACAACAACGGTCAGTTCCTCTTCTGGGAGGATTTCCTTGAGTCCTTCAAGGAGCTTTGGAGTTCCGGTGCCGCCTGAAAATATAATCATGATAATACCTTTCCAGATTTTTTTAAATATTCGGATAGAGGGTACTTCTGCAGGTATTAATAGCATTTGAGTAATAGTAACAGCAATATATAATGACATCTGTCTAAAGAATTATGAGAGTTGTCCTTGATCCCATACACGGCTACATCGAACTGGATGATTTAGTTAGGGAACTTCTTGATACTCCCCAGATGCAGCGCCTCAGAAGGGTCAGACAGCTTGGATTTTCAAACCTTGTCTATCCAGGAGCAAACCATACTCGCTTTGAACACTCTCTCGGTTCAATGCATCTTGCTTCTATGCTGGCCAGAAATTTGGATTCAGTTGAAAAAGACAAAAAAAATGAGATAAGGGCTGCAGCCCTTTTGCACGATGTGGGACACGGGCCTTTTTCCCATGTTACGGAAAATGTTATTGACAAATACACGCGGTGCAGGCACGATGATATAAAAGAAGTAATTGGAAGGGGAGAAATAAAGGAAATATTGATGAAATATGGAATTTCTCCGGGAAACCTTGCAAAACACGTAAGAGGAGAAACTTCTTTAGGGCAGATCCTCAGCAGTGAGATTGATGTGGACAGAATGGATTATCTTGTCCGGGATGCCCATTACACAGGTGTTGCCTTTGGAGTTGTGGATTATAACCGTCTGATAAATCAGATGGACTTTTATGAGGATAGACTTGTTGTCAATCAGGGTGGGCTGAAGGCAGCCGAATCCCTCCTTGTCTCACGTTTCTGGATGAACACATCGGTCTACTACCACCACGTAACCAGAATCTCGGAAGCCATGTGTTCCAAAGCAGTGGAATGCATGATAGAAAACCAGGAACTTGACCCCTTCAGACTCAGGCAGATGGATGATATAGACCTTCTTGCAGCGATGAGAAATGCCACAGGATACGCAGGGGAACTTTCACGGCGGCTGGACGCCCGAGAACTTTATAAGCGCGCCCTATATGTGGGCCTGGAAAATGTAGGAAAAGACGTACTCAGATACAGGGATAAAATCCAGAGGGTGGAAACCGAAATTGCGGAGCTCGCAGACGTTGAGCCTCAGCATGTCCTTGTGGATATCCCAAAGACTCCTGAAATGTTAGAAATGCGGGCCATGATAAAAACTGACCAAAGGATGATCCCGCTTAACGAGGTTTCCCATTTTGTATCTATTCTGCAAGAGGCTCATATGGACAACTGGAGAATGGGAGTATACAGCCCAAAAGAACACTGTGAAACTGTGGGAAAGGCTGCTAAAGATTATTTTGGGGTTAAAAAGGCCCTAAAACAGTTTAAATTAACTGATCTCTGATATAATAGATGAAAAGAGAAATTTAAAGGAAAAACTATATTTTTCACTTAGAGTCAGGTTTTTTAGAGTCAGATTTTTAAAGGCTGCAGCTTAATAGTTCTGGAGCCTTATATAAAAACAGGATTATTTGGAATCAAAGCCATGAGTGTTTTGAGTTTTGAGGTAGGGAGTTTGTTTCAGATTATGCGAAAAGCTGGCAGAATCGAAATTCTCCTTGAAGCAAAGCAGATCGGAGAAGATTACCTGCTAACCCTTACAGGTGGAAGAGAACATGTAGGAGCTGTTGCCATAGGGCTTTTTGATGAAAAAAGCCAGAGGACAAGCTCGTCAGTGATAACATTGCCCGGGCACAGGGAAGAACAACTTGCCCTTCAGGGTGCAAGACAGGTCAGCAAAGCCACGAAGAGAACTACAGTATTTGTTGCAGGCATCCATCAGGATAATATCAGCCCTGAAGAGATAATGGGTATAGTTTCAGTCTCAGAGGAAATGGTAGCAAGTTTTATTGATTTTTTTGAAAGGCAGAGAAGAAGAAATGAATAAAACAAACGCAGAGTCAGGAAGAAATGAACAAAACAAAGACAGGGTAAGGGAGAGACGAATAATGGAAATAGCGGTAGGCATAAGTGGAGCCTCAGGAGTCCAGTATGGGATTCGCCTTCTTGAGGTGTTTGCGGAAAAAGGAATCAAAACCCATCTGGTTTTGACTGACGCTGCAAAACAGATAATACAGATCGAAACCGACTACGCTCCCCTTACAGTAGAAAAAATTGCAACCTGGAGCTATTCCCAGAAAGATTTTTCTGCACCCATTGCAAGCGGATCTTACAGGACAGCAGGAATGGTTGTTGCTCCCTGCAGCATGAAAACCCTTGCTGCAATTGCAAATGGTGTATCGGACACGCTTCTCACAAGGGCTGCAGACGTATGCCTGAAAGAGGAGAGAAAACTTATTTTAATGACTCGCGAAACTCCCCTAAACCTCATACACCTTGAAAATATGCTTAAGGCAAAAAAAGCAGGAGCGAGTATTCTTCCGGCATGTCCTGGTTTCTATTCAAAGCCCAAAACTCTGGATGATATCATAAATATTATGGTAGGAAGAGCTCTTGACCTTCTGGGAATCGAAAATGAAATTTATCAGCGCTGGGATTGAATTTAATAAGCTCAGTAAAATAATCTCAACAAAAGCTTCTCGAAAGTACACAGAATAGGAGAAGTTTCTATTCTTATGAATAACAGGCTCATGTTCTAACGAAACCTATATAAAGGATAATAACCTTTGAGAGGAAGTACCCTTGGGATAGTAGGGTAGCTTGGTCCATCCTCGAGCGTTTGGGACGCTTGGACCGCGGTTCAAATCCGCGCTATCCCATCAATTATTTTTCTTTTATATTTAGACAATTTTTTTTCTTAAAGTAAAATTTCTTCTCTTAAAGTAAAATTACTTTTTCCTTTAATCAACTGCCACTTTTCCATTAAATCAGGTGCTATTTTCTCTTTTATGTCAAGTTTTTCTTTCTCCAGCCTATTTATTCCTCTTTGATCCTGAATTTTTGACTTAGCTCTTCTGTTTAAATTTTATTTCTCCAGTTTGGTTTTCATCCGGCAGTTACCCCTATCCACACTAATTTTTTCCATTTTGTCTCTATAATAATTTAATAAATGATAATTCCTCCAAATAAAATAATTTTCTGCCATTTAGTGACCCTTTTTTATTATATTTAGGCATTATTTTAAAAACCAACATATTTATATTGTTTATCATGTCTATATTATCTTATATTTAATATCCATTCTCGGATGAGATATTGGCCTCAAAGAATTTCATATGGGGGAGTAAATTCTTTGATTAAGTATCCGGTTTCACATTTTTATGTTAATGGATATTGAATGTATATTTATATGAAATTGTGAATTGCACAAACTTTGCTGATAATATGAGTTCCCCCCTCAATTTTTCTTAAATGAACGGAGGAATCAGAATAAGTAAGTTAACAATGTTACTCTTAGCTCTTCTTATTTTAGTTTCAATTCCAGGACTCGGAAACGCGGCTGAAATTTTTGTTCAGCCAGGAAATTCAATACAAACTGCTGTGAACAATGCAAGTCCTGGTGACATAATTACAGTAAAAGCAGGTAACTATTCAGAAAATATTAAAATCACTACAGGAAATCTTACGCTCAGATCGGAATCCGGAAACCCTGATAATACCATAATCCAGGCAAAGAGTTTTGGCAATATATTTCTTTTACAAGGAAACAATATAAAAATCACCGGCTTCAAGATTATTGGCTCAACCAGATTCAGTTGCGTAGGAGTCAATCTGTCTTCAGCCAGTAACTGTACGGTTGAGAACAACAAATTTTTGAACAATGCGCGTGGAATCTTTCTCCTCAGGTCCAATGGGAATGCGGTATTAAAGAATAATATTGCTGATAGTAGAGAATATGGAATTGCACTTCAATATTCTACGAATAATATTGTCTCAGGAAATATTGCTTCTGAAAGTCAAAGAGGAATTTATTTTGGCACTTCTGATGATAATATCTTCTCACGCAATATTATCCAAAACAATAGTGTCTTCGGTCTTTTTGTCTGTGGCAGAAGTGATAGGAATCTGATTTACGATAATTACTTCAATGACACCAGTATGACTATCCGAAATGGAACCGGAAACGTCTATTATATTACAAAAATCGCAGGTACTAACATCGTCGGCGGACCCAATATAGGAGGCAACTTCTGGGCAAAACCTGACGGAAAAGGATTTTCGCAGACTGCGGTGGATAAAGATGGGGACGGAATTTCCGATTCTGTTTACAAGAACTTAATGGGAAGCAAATATACAGACTCCTTCCCTCTCGTTGATCCGAACTCCCCTGAGCCAGTCCTTCCTGTTGCAGCGTTCAGCAGCAATATAAGTTCAGGAGACTCACCTCTTGTTGTCAGCTTTGCTGATAAAAGCACAGGGACGCCCAGCACATGGAAATGGAATTTTGGAGACGGAACTTATTCGACAGGCAAAAATCCAGTACATACCTATTCTGCGGCAGGAAATTACACAGTGTCACTTACAGTAAGCAGTAATGCAGGTAGCAATACAACAATTAAATCGAATTATATAAAAGTGACAGCGAATAATACAACACAAAAACCTGTCGTAAGCTTCTGGGGCTCACGAACTTCAGGGACGGCTCCCCTGATTCTAGGCTTTACTGATGCAAGCACAGGAACACCAACTGCATGGAACTGGAGTTTTGGAGATGGAACGTACTCAACAGTCCAGGGTCCAAGGCATACTTACTCAAAAGCAGGAAATTATACGGTAACGCTTACCGCAAGCAATGCAGCCGGAGGCGGGACGAAAACCAGAACTGATTACATAAAGGTAGCGGCGCCTGTACAGAAGCCAGTTGCTGGTTTCAGCAGCAATGTTACTTCCGGAAACTTACCCTTACATGTGGCTTTCACTGATGCAAGTATAGGAACACCGACGACATGGAACTGGAGCTTTGGAGACAGCACGTATTCAACCCAGCAGAATCCTATACACACCTATTCAAAGTCAGGAAGCTACACAATAACACTTACAGCAAGCAATTCTGCAGGCAGTAATACGACAACAAAGTCCGGTTATATAAAAGTGACAGAAGCCGCACAAAAACCTGTTGTAAGCTTCTGGGGTTCACGAACTTCAGGAACTGCTCCACTGACTATCGGTTTTACGGATTCAAGTACAGAGTTCCCAATTGCGTGGAACTGGAGTTTTGGAGATGGAACCTATTCAACAGTCCAAAGCCCAAGACATACTTACTCAAAAGCAGGAAATTATACGGTAACGCTTACGGCAAGCAATGAAGTCGGAAGCGGGACGAAAACAAGAAGTAACTATATAAAAATAGCATAAAAGCCTGATTTATACAATGTTTACGGATAACATAAGAGACAAATAAACAAAAGTTGCAAATTTCTGGGACTACGGTCCCGGAAAAGTAACTTTGAATAATGTATCACCAGCATAACACAAAACCACGTATGGATGAGTTCCCAAATTCGAGCATTATTTCTCAGGCTCAAACAACTTTTATTAACCGGCCAGGCAACCGATTTTTATTCGTGGGGCTTTTAAATTTTCAATCCCCTTTTACTTTTTTATATAGAGTCCATATCTAACCCAGATTTTTTAGTTTTGTTTTTTACCTCCGGATAAGGACGTGAATGACAAAAATTACAAGATTAATATTAATAAAAAATTTATATAGTAAGGGATTATAGAATTATAAATATTTGATAACTATCTGATCCAAAAAAATGGTTCTCAGATTTTCTGTCTATAAAAAACATGGGGATTGGAGTGTAAGTGCCAAGTTTGCTTACTTTAATTACTCGCTATTTTTTCGTTTAATAGAGTAAAATATTGTAGTAAGTTTAAAGAAATCTTGAATAAAATAATGAAGGATGAAAGCGTGAAAAAAAATCCTGATGAAAAAAACGATTCAAGTCTGAAAAAGGTAATAATAACCCTCAGTGAACTTCTGATTATATTTCTGGTCATAGGTTTAACGTTGGTAATGACAGGTACAGAGATTTCAGAAAACAACAGTACATTAAGTGTCGAGGAAAATACCGTAAACAATGAGACCTCAACCCCAGAAAGAAGCTACCAGCTACCTTTAAATGGAAATCTCACTGATGAAAAAGGCTTGAACATTGAGAATAACTCCGAAAATCTCGGACTCGCACCAGAAAATCCTGAATTTGTCAAGGAAACAAGGAACAAACTATACACTCAAACAGAACAGCCTGCAGAAGAGAATAAAACAGGTCTAACACCTGCACCTCTGGACCTTCAGTATCTCAGCGATATTTCTACTGTCGAAACGTCTGCTTCGGACAGTTATGACCCGCGGGATGCAAATTCTATTGTCCAGGCAGCGGGGAATGAAGTATCTGCTTCAAATAGCTATGATCTACGTGTTCTCAATAAGGTGACAAGTGTAAAAGATCAGGCTGATGCAGGAGTTTGCTGGACATTTGCAAGTTATGCTTCCTTAGAATCATATTTAAAGCCTGGAGAAAATCGAGATTTTTCTGAAAATCACATGAAAAACCTGCTTTCTTCTGCATATGCGGAAGGTTTCGACCGTGGTGCCAATGACGGTGGAAATAGTTTTCAGTCTGCTGCTTATCTTACCCGCTGGGACGGGCCTGTAGATGAAAACGACGATCCTTACTCTCCCTACTCAGAAATCTCCTCTGAGAGTTTGCCTTTACAGAAACACGTACAGAACGTACTTTTTATCCCGGATAGGGACAGTCCTCTTGATAATGATGAGATTAAGTGGGCAGTCCAGAATTACGGAGCTGTATATACTACAATGTACTATGATAATTTTTATTCCCCTGCTAATTACAGCTATTTCTATAATGGGACTTCACGATCTAACCATGCTGTGGCCATTGTAGGCTGGAACGACTCTTTTGACAGAAACAAATTTTCCAGGGTCCCTGCAGGAAATGGGGCATTTATAATAAAAAACAGCTGGGGTTCCGGATGGGGTGAAAACGGATATTTCTATGTTTCATATTATGATCCAAGGATAGGAACCTACAATACAGTTATGACGGCTGAAAGCCCTGATAATTATAAATCCATCTACCAGTACGATCCCTTTGGCTGGGTTAGCAGTGTGGGATACTCCAACCCCACTTGCTGGTGTGCAAATGTCTTTACTGCAAAATCCGACGAAATTCTCAAAGCTGTAAGTTTCTATACAACGGACTCAAATTGCAACTATGAAATTTATATATATACTAATCCGGAGACTGGCCCGATAAATCAATCAGGTCCTGTTCTCTCAAAGAGCGGGACAATCTCTGCAGCAGGCTATCACACAGTCCCCCTGGATTCTGATATTGAAATCCAAAACGGCCAAAAGTTCTCAGTTGTTCTGAAGTTCAACACCCCTGAATACGGTTATCCGGTTGCTATAGAAAAGCCCATTACAGGCTGGAGCAGTAAAGCAAAAGCAAACGCAGGAGAGAGCTTCATTAGTAGTAGCGGACAAACCTGGATAGACATTACGACTTATTTCTCGAATTCAAACGTATGCATCAAGGCTTTTACTGTGCCAGGAACTCTGTCAGGAACTGTTCCTCCTGTAGCAAACTTCTCTGTAACTCCAAACTCAGGAAATGCTCCTCTTCAGATCAGTTTTACTGATACCAGTACAGGATCCCCTACTGCCTGGAACTGGAACTTTGGAGACGGAAATACTTCAAGCGAACAGAATCCAAAGCATACTTATTTTGCAGCAGGAAATTACACGGTAGCATTTACAGTGAGCAATGCTGCCGGGACAGACACAGTAACAAGGGCAGGTTACATAAATGTAAAAACAGCTCCTCCAAAGTTGCGTGCTGATTTCTCTGCCTCTCCGACCTCAGGGAATGCCCCAATGAGAGTTGTTTTTACTGATGCCAGTACAGGGTCTCCAACTTCATGGAGATGGAGTTTTGGAGACGGGACATATTCAACCTCCAAGAACCCTTCACACACATACAGTAAAGCAGGGAAATATACGATCAGTTTGACAGTAAGAAATACTGCTGGGAGTATTATAGCAACGAAATCCGGCTATATAAATGTAGGAGCTCCCCTGAAAGCTCCGGTTTCCGCGTTTTCCGCATCTACAACTTCAGGATATGCTCCAATTAAAGTCACGTTTACAGACAGCAGCGCAAATTCACCGACTTCATGGAGATGGAATTTTGGAGATGGAATTACCTCAACCGAGCAGAATCCGGAGCATACGTACAGTAAAACGGGAAGATATACCGTCAGCCTGGTAGTAAGGAATTCTATAGGAAGTAACACAGCAACGAAATCTAGATATATAAATGTCTTAACTCCCTTGAAAGTTCCGATTGCTTCTCTTTCAGCCTCCCCTACTTCTGGAAAGGCGCCTTTGAGGGTACAGTTTACTGACAGGAGCACAGAATCTCCAATTTCGTGGAGATGGAGTTTTGGGGACGGGACTTATTCCACATCAAAAAATCCTGCACATACATACAGCAAAGCAGGAAGGTACACTGTTACGCTGACAACAACAAATGCCAGAGGAAGTAACACTAAAACAGTAGCCGGGTATATTACAGTCTCCAGATAAATCCCGTACTGAAAAGATAAAGGTTAAAGGGAGTGAGCAGGGTTATTGATCAAAGCCAGAAAAATGACTTTATTAGCCTTTTCCGCTCTCATTAACTTTTTTCGGCAAGATCGGTGAGCCATTTTTTTCGTTAATATTTTTGCACGGTTGTTAAAATTTCCCTCTTGTTTGGATTTATTTATTTTTTATACTCTTTTAATTTCCAAAAGTACATTTTCTTATGTCTTTCGCCTAAACTAATTTAATTTTATCAGATTCTAATGCATCTGATTCTCGTTCTAAGATAAATCTCTCAAGTTAGAGTGGTTTGAGTCCAGAGTAGTTTGATTCCAGATTTAAAGAAGCAATTTGATTCCAGATAAGAAACAAATAAAAATCATTAAAGAGTAAACTGTATTAATATTTTGTACTTCGGGAAGTAAATGGAAACAGAGAAGGAATAATTAATGAATAACAAAGAAATATTTTTTTCAATAGTTTTAATTCTTTTGTCCTTAATTTTCGCATCACCTATGACATCAGCGTCTACTACACAATCTGTAAATGACCAGCTTACTATTAATGAAACTCAAATAACTATTAATAAACTGCATCAGAGCAATCCTGCAATCTATGGGGACAGAATAGTGTGGAAGGATGAAAGAAATGGAAACGGTGATATTTATGTATACAATCTTTCAACTTCCCGAGAAACTCAGATAACTACTGACAAATCAGATCAATATCTGCCTTTTGTTTATGGTGATCGGGTAGTGTGGGAGGATGAACGAAATGGAAACGTGGATATCTACATGTACAACCTTTCCACTTCGAAGGAAAGCCGGATAACCTCCAATAAGTCAGATCAGCTGTGGGCTTCAATCTACGGTAACAGAATGGTATGGGTGGACACCCGATATGGAAACTACGATATATTCATGTACGATCTCTCCACTTCAAAAGAAACTCAGATAACCACCAGTAAATCAAATAAGCTCTTTCCCAGAATCTACGAGGACAGGATTGTGTGGGAGGATTATCGAAATGGAAAATATGATCTTCGCATGTATAATCTCTCCACTTCAAAAGAAAACCGGATTGTTGCCAATATATCATATTCTGCAATTGCTTCTATCTATGATGATAAGATAGTATGGTCGGATGACCGCAATGAACCGCGAAATTACGATATATATCTGTACAATCTTTCCACATCCAGAGAAACCCGGATAACCACCAATAAATCAGACCAGTACTTACCTGTTGTCTCTGAAAGCAGGATAGTTTGGTACGATTTGAGGAACGGAAACAGGGATATCTACATGTACGACCTTTCAACATCCCGAGAAACTCAGATAAGCAGCGCTGAATCAAATCAATATAATCCTGCTATTTACGGGAACAGGATAGTGTGGGAAGATGATCGAAATGGAAACTTGGATGTCTATATGTGCACTCTTGGGTCTAACCTTCCTGTTTCTGCTTTTTCTGCATCCCCTACTTCGGGAAATGCCCCACTGAAAATCTCATTCACTGATGGGAGTACAGGATCACCTACTTCCTGGAACTGGAGTTTTGGAGACAAAACATATTCAACTTCTAAGAATCCCTCACATACATTCAGTAAAGCAGGGAAGTACACAGTTAGCCTAACCATTAAGAACGCAGCTGGGAGCAATGAAGCAACAAAGTTCGGTTATATTGTTGTAAATGCTATGAAAACTCCTGTTACTTCTTTATCCGCCTCTCCACGCTCTGGAAATGCTCCTTTGAAAGTTAAGTTTGCTGATAAAAGTACCAACAGTCCAACGGCATGGAAATGGAGCTTTGGAGACGGAACTTATTCAACCTCTAAGAACCCTTCACATACGTACAGCAAAGCCGGAAAATACACGGTCAGTTTAACAGTAAAGAACGCCGCCGGAAGTAACACCAAAACAGTGTCCAAATATATTGTTGTAAACAAGGTTGTGAAACCTGTTGCTGCTTTCTTGGCAACCCCTGCCTCAGGAAAATTGCCGTTGAAGGTGCAGTTTACTGACAAGAGTACCAATAGTCCTACATCGTGGAAATGGAGCTTTGGAGACGGAACATATTCAACCTCCAAAAATCCTTCACACACGTACAGTAAAGCAGGAAGGTACACTGTTTACTTAACAGCAAAGAATTCAGCAGGCAGCAGCACAAAAACAATGTCTGGATATATTACAGTTTCCAAATGAATGTATTAAATAAAAAATAAGCATGATGGCAGACTGTTTCTCTTTCTGTCTTTAATTAAAAGAAGTAGCCACCGGAATTTCTCCGGTGGATATTTAATTTCTTGTAAGTTTTTTCTTCTAAGTTTTTCTTCTAAATTTCGGACCCAAATATTTCCTTAATATGATCAGCGGTGCCTGACTACGCAATTTGAAAGCCCGACTATCTCTACGATGTCACTGTTATCAGGAGAATGGATAATCATCTGTCCTTTTTTAAGATAGGGGATTCTCCGCTCGTATTCCTTCGGAACTTTCAGGGATGTGATAGCTGCGTCGTTGTTAAGGTTAAGGATAAGTTTCGTGTTAATCTGTTTCAAAACAGTATCATCGATATCCTGAGGGTCCTGCGTAATCAAAAAAAGACCCAGTGCTTCTTTTCTGCCCTGGCGGGCTGCATCTGCAAAACGGGAGATAATCAGGCGGGCGTGTTCCCCGTTTGCCTTTGAAAGGTAGCGGTGAGCTTCATCCAGCGCAAGAATGATTGGAGTCTCCTTGATTTCATCTTTCCCGGTTGTACTGAGCTTGTTGTCCACTATCAGGCTCATAATTGTAAGCACTATAAGGTCTCGGATTCTGGTATCGCTAATAAATTCAGTTGGGAAAACCGAAATCTGCCCTGGTTTAAAGATTTTTTCCAGAATGTCGGTAATTGGGGCTGCATCCTGATCAAAGACTTTCGAGAAAGAGGAACTTTTCACTCTCCTGACAATCCCGTCATAGGAAGACTCGTGAAGTTTCCCGCTATCAACATAATAAGAACGAGTACCTTCGTTGTTGATATGGGTAATGAAATTGAGATAAGTATGGGGCGTACTTGACTTGAAGAAGTCTCCAAGAAGAACTTCGAGTCCTATGTACTGGAGTTCTGACATTCCAACTGCTGCAATTATCCAGGGATTATTCTTTACAAAAGAGAAAGGAATAGTAAACTCGGTTTGTACCGCCCTTGACTTATCTCCTGGGTATCTTTGCCCAGCTACCTTTGCTATAAAAGCTTTTGTAGACTGGATGCGGCCGTAGTTTACTTTTTCAGACTCGAACCTGAATTTATCTTCTTCTGTCAAGGTCTCGTTATCCTCAAAAAGCTGAGAGTATTCGTCCTGAGGATCCATTATTACCAGGCAGGGATTTTTCCTGGCTTTATCAGGGGAACTCCGCAGTTTGTACCTGTTATATTCGGCCATGAACTGGCGGAGGATATTTTTGGAAAGGAAGGTCTTTCCTGTCCCTGTGCTCCCGCAGATAAGCATGTGCCTGAAAATAAGGGGATCGCCCATAGAATAGTCATTTCTGAGGTAATATGCAACTGTTTCTGGCTCGGAATGAGTTTTTACGAGTTCTCCCCCGACACTCAAATGCCCGAGGAAAACGCCTTCTTCAGGAATATTGAGCCCTGTCTGGACTTCAAGCCTGTCCGTAACAGGCAGGATAGGAGTGTTCGGGCGGGGAATTCTGTCTGCCATCCTGCGGGTGAGTACTCCATCCGTTTTCTTATATAAAATACAGAGAGGGTCAAGACAGGCAAGAAACTTGTAGTCTGCTTCGTTTATAGGGCTTGCACGGGCACTGAGCATTCTTCTTGAATGGATTTCCGTTGCATCGTCCACTGCAAACTCCTGGCGGTACTGGAGTTTTCCTACCCTGGCAAAGAGTTTTTCTTCACTTTCATAGGGTACAACCACATAAGTTCCAAGCCTGATCTCATTCCTTCTGGCAGACGTAATGTAGCCTGTAATTACAGCTCCGGAGGGAGTTATTTCCAGAGGTTCTATTCCTGTGGTGACAATCCCGAAGGCTTCTGAAGCCGAAGAAACTTTTGAGATGCCTTCATCATACCCTGTAAAGTCTTCAAACGGAAGCTCTTCTTCAAAATGCTCAAAAACCGGAGACTCCTGTGAGGTTTCCGGAGATAAAGAAAAAGATTCGTCAGGTGTAAATGTTTCAGCCTGATCAGTACTGCCTCCAAGGGTATTAACGACTCTATCCCTGGACTTATTTCCAGGATCTTCTTCAGGCTTTTCTTCTAAATTTTTTCCTTCAGGGGCTTTTTTTAAGTTTACATTTTCTCCTGCTCCCGAATTCATTTGAGGAGCCAGATCTTTTTTCTGTCTGTTTGCTACAAAAGCCAGAATATCGGCATCTTCATATTTCATTGATCTTACTCCACCGGGTGTCATTATAAGTGATATCTGGGTTCATATTTTCAAAGAATTTGTCTATTTCTTCCCTTTCTACTTTTCTTATTTTTGCGAGATAATCTGCCTTCGTGAGGGTGAGGGGAAAACCATTTAGAGAGAGGTCAAAAAGCACTTTTTTGGTAATCTGCATGCGCAGGAAATCATCTTTAATAAGCCCGTAAGGAGCTTCTACCTTAAAAATCACATCTTTTGAAGGCACGTAAAGCATGAAAAAACAGAGAGCATAATCTTCAGGCGAAAACTTGTGCCTGAGCTTTTGCTGGAGCGTATCCCCGGCTGCAAGAGGGGAAGTTCCGTTGAGCATTCTCTCGTAGAACCTGTTGGGCTGAATGAACCAGTTAGTATAAGTGATATAGGTATTTCTGGAGCCGTTATATTTGCCGTTTTTCCCGTTATTTTTCGAGTTATTTCCCCCATTTCCCCCATTTCCATTTCCTGATATGCTGTTAACTTTCTCAGGGGAGAGAAGGTTTCGGAAAAACTGGGCATCAAGCATCCAGGGGAGATCAAAAGCTTCTTTTTTCTTCCGGACGCTGTCCATGATCTGCATATCAGTGGGGTTTTTTACAAACCCGATTAAAGGCTGCTTCTTTTCCAGAAAATGGTCCATTATATCAATGTAGTTCTGGAGGATTTTTCGGGCGTTTTCGTTACGCCGAATTTTGACTTCCTCGTCGTTCAGGACCATCCAGTACATGAGCTGTTTAGGATAAATCGGTCCGTCCATTATGAAAAAACTTTCAGGCTCTATCATGTCTTTCATGAAAAGAATATGCTCGGACTCTGCCATATACATGGCAAAGCTATGCACCATATCAGGTGCTTTTCGCTTCAGTTCGTCAGGAGCAATCGTAACCAGCTTTGCCCTTCCGAGTTCTTCGTCAAAGTTTTCCCAGCCTGATGTTGCCTGCATGGCTATCCTCTGGGAAGAAGAATAAGCAGCACACACTATTGTCCTGTGCCTCTGGACATCAAGATCAGTAGGTGTTGCAGCCAGCCCGCAGTGGCAAAAATCCACAAAAAGTCCGCTGTCATATGTCCTTGGATTTGTACTCCCGCTGTCGCAGGCATAAGTTACAGGATAAGGATCTTCTCCCTGAGCCATTAGCTCGGTCCTGACAACCCCTCTAAAGAGCCTGTCCACAGCCTTCAGGATGACCTTCCCGTCGATTTTCAATTCCTCAAGGAGACAATAAATATCCGTTGCCGTTTTTGTCTCCTCAAGCTCAAATGAACGATCAATCCTCTTTGCAAGCTCAGAGATTTTATGCATATGCACAGGCTCAAGAGTCATGAATAAAAGATACTTTAAACAGTAATATATATTTGTTGAGTGAAAAAGAGAAGATGCAGTACTGTTTGAAAGAGATTGATTAGGACTCCTAAACAGATTACTTACGAAGAAGCAACTAAAAAATTGTTTAATCAAATTCAGAATACTAGATTACCTTTTAATCCAAGTTACTGGATTTACTTTTACTTATAATCCACATTGCTCGGTCTACTTTTGCTTCTTTTTACTTTTTATCTCGTCTCTTACCTCTGTCAGTTTACCACGAGCGTGATTATATTCATTTTTTAAATTTCCGATATCTTCCGGCACTGTTTTCATCCTTGCCTCTACCAGTTCTCTCATCTGTTCATTTTCGATCTCATCAGATAACTTACAGCTTAAATCTTCTTTAATTTGTCCTATTTCTTCAATATATTCATTGAATTTATCGACTGAGTCTGTCATCTTTAGTTCTCTAGCCACAGCTTCCAGACTCTCTAATTCATCGATTAGAGCATCTGCGTTCCTATCCAAATCGTTCATTTTCTGTTCTAACTTAATTAATCTAGACATCATATCCTGTTCAGTTAATTCAGACAACCCCTTTTCCCCCTTAAATTTTCAATTATATGCTCTGTTCTACGTTCTCCAAGTGAAAATGAATAGTATGTCCGGTTCATTTCTCAGTATAAGGTTAAGGATTTAATTCCCGTGCTCTTCCCAGAAAGAATCACTTATTAGATTGAGTTCCCGAGTATTATAATTTAAGGAAAATAAAAAATTAAATTGGAGAAATCTATTTCGGAACTCCACCTTTCCAGGAGAATTTATTTTTAGGTTTTCTCTCAAACTTTTCAAAAAGCTCTGGGGAAAGCCCAGGGTACTTTGCATCTTCAAGCGGGATGCAGAACATCCTTTTTGGCTTTCTGGCTTTGCCACCGAGCCCTATTACTACATAAAAGGGGATTCTATTGTCCATTGCAAAAGTTCTGTAGCGGCTCAGCTGTTTTGGGGTTGACCACTGGATTTTGCCTTTAAAAAGCTTTGACCTGAACTTGCATTCTACACAGAAAATTTCATTGGTACGTCTGTGGCGGAATACAAGGTCCGGGCCGCAGTCGGATTCTACGAATCTGGAGTGTTTTCTTGCCATATCTGTTGTCCACTGCACAACAGAAAAGTTTTTTTCATCGAAGAGGTCTACCACATACCTTTCGAAATCGTCTCCTTTTTGTTCGGACTCGTTTTCAAAAATTACACCAATAATTTCTCTCAGCTTTCTGAACAGACCCATAGTTACACCACTATTGTTTTTGTGAAAATAGCGGAATATTACAATATATTTTATAAATGTGATGGTTTGAATGAGGGTTTGAGTGAGGGTTTGAGTGGAGGAAAAGAAGTGAATTGAGTGTTAAAACATGAAAAAAACCTGAAGGAGTTTTTCATGAATCAAATATGTTCCAGGCTTTTATATAAGTTTCAAGTTCTGATATGAATTTCTAAGAAAAACTTAATCTAAAAAAAGGGCATACTATATTTGGGAGAAATATAAGACTTAACTAAAATAATCATAGATATTAAAAAAATCACTGGATTCTACGCCTATGGGGAGATGGCCGAAGAATTATCAGGATAAGCTGATAACACCTGAAAGGGCAGCTGAGCTTATAGAAGAAGGCTGGAAGAGAGCAGATTTGCATGTACATACAGCCTGCTCCTTTGATGTGCTTCCTGCAAGAGAACTGTGTCCTGAGAGCCTTTATAAAAAATCTCTGGATCTTGGCATGGATTTTGTTACATTTACCGACCATAACACAGTGGAAGCTTACGAAATTCTTGGATGGGACCATGAAAAACTTGTCCCTGGGGTTGAAATAAGCATCTATGATGCGGAATTTGCAGGACACTCTCTCCATGTCAATGTTTTCGAGCTTGACAGGGAGGAGTTTTTAGAACTAAGCGAGATTTCCAAAGTAGAACGTGACCTGAAAGATTTTATCAGATACCTCAAACGGCACAAATTGCCTTTCATTTATAATCATCCATTCTGGTTCGAATTCCATAAGGAACCGAATCCTTCTGCAGTACCCAGGCTGGCAAAACTCTTCCCTGTACTGGAGTACAACATGAACGAGCTCAGGCAAAAAAACGAGGCTACAATAGCTCTTGCAAAGAAATTCGGAAAAGGAATTGTGTCAACCAGTGATACACATACAGGGCAGTTAGGAAAGGTTTATACTCTGGCAAAGGGAGAGAATTTCAGAGAATTTTTCAGAAACATAGAGAAAGGAAAAAGCTACATCGTTTCTGAAGACCTGACAAGGGAGTTCTTGATCGAAGAAATGAATATCTGGATAGATCTTATCTTTGAAAAAAGCCCGAAAAATAAGGATATCAAAACTTTTCTGACAGGAGTAAAATCTCTGGACACAATGGTCAGGATCTCCAGAAGCGCCCTTTTAAGTTACTCTCCTAAACTCAACAGAACTGCAATGAATCTGCTCTATATGATCTCAAACACAGGGCTTCCGGCTTCAGTCTATCTCTATTCGGAAGAAAACCTGGCAAGAGAGATCGAAAAACAAATAGAAATAGAAAAGGACGGATAGAGAGTAAAAAAGATCTAATAGTAAATAAGGGGTTTATAATTGCTATTTTGCTACTAAGGCCCTGGGCGAAAAGGAAAAGAATAAAGAAATGATTAAAATTTATATTATGAATTAAAATAAATTTGAAGGATTAAAAGAAATCCAGAATAGCTTCAGGGCTTTCTAGCACAGTAATTCCCTGCAGCCTTTTTACAATCTCGACATTGCGCATATCCACGTCTCTGACAAGGACTTCCACAGGTCCTCCTTTGATAGCGCCATAAGGACACAGTTCTTTGCAGATTCCGCAGCCTTTGCATTTCAGGAGTTCTATCTGGTCTGTGAAGCCATTTTTTTCAGTTATTGCTCTATGAGGGCAATTTTCTCTCGGAGGACAGTCTTCACAGTGCTGACACTGTTTTCTGTCAATATTATAAGGCATTTCCGATACTATTGAGCCTTCAATATCCACAGGCACGATATAAACCGGGACTTTACCTTTTACGGCCTGGGCAACAGCGTTGGTTACAAGGGAATCAGCAATTCCGTATGCAATTTTCGAAACCGTGTTTGAGGTTGCAGGAGTGACGAAGAGGGCATCATACCTGTCAAGAAGAAAGCGTCCTACTTTTGGAGAACTCGAACCCTGCTCACTTTCTCTGAAGATTTCTTCAAGGTAATCTCCTCCTGAGATTTTCACAAGCTTCTGCTCAAGTCCATACATACGCAGTACTTCCTCTGCGGCCCTGGAAATATATGTATTTACGGAAATCTCGGGACTTCTCAGCTTAATTTCCTTAAAAATCTGATAACTGCGGTCCAGAAAGTGACCTGCACCTGTAATACCCCAGGCGATTCTATGAAAACTCATGAAAAGAGATCATACCAGAAGAGGATAATATAATTTTCTAAAAAATGGCTCATAATAATGAAAAAAAGAGATTATAAGCTTTAGTAGTACCTTTAGCCGTAAAGCTGACCAGAACTACAGGGAACCACAGGAAAAGAATTCAAAGCCCCAGCACTTCATAAAGCAACTTCATAGCCTTTTTCTCACGTTCTCCCCCGCATTTGGAAGAAAGAGTTTCATAGTGTCGGATCAATTCAAGATATTTTTTATCTCCTGAGAGCTGGTAACGGGTTGCATGAACAGTTGCTTCAAGTACCGCATTAAAACCTCTGTTGGGTACAAGAAGGTCTTTTCGTTTCTCTTCATTGAAACCTGCCTCTATTGGAATAAGATCAGCTACAAGGGCCTGATCCGTATTCTTAAGATTGACACACTCAAAAATAATCCAGGCTTCAGCCTCTCTGAGGACAGGGAAATCGAATCCGCGCACAGACACATAGTCAAACTCGGAAGGTTCAAGGTCGGAAAAAGTTGAACGCACAAAAAGCAAGGGATCGTAAGTTATGTTTGCTGCCAGGTATTTTTCTTTAAGGACATTTGCCCAGGTATGGCTGCCTTTGAAAAGCCGGACAAAAGGCCTCCCACCCTTTACAATTATTCCTATAGGGGCAGCATTGGGGAATTCCAGGCCTGTGCTTACAATTGTTTCGGAAATCCCTTCATGGATCCCGAATGAAGAAAGACTAATACGGTTCACAGCAGAAGATTCGGTTTCCTGTTCTGTGCATTCAGAGAAAAGATCGGTCAAAAGCGCAGCCCTCCCAGAAGGGCAATGAAAAGTCCGGCGATAATAATATCTGCTGTTGAACCGGGGTTGATCCTCTTTTTAAGAAGTTCATGGTCAAAGTTCTGCACTGCAGGTAGCAGTAATGCAAATTCTTTAGTTAAACTGCCTGAAGGCCCTTCCCAGGCAGTTAGAATCTCAGCTGCCCTGGAAGAAACATAATCTGCAGTATCTTTATCAAACTTCGTCTGAATGAAAGTATCCCTGTATCTTGAGAGCAGTTTCAAAAAAGCGTACACAATAGCTTCATTAATACCTGTGCCTGAACAGTTCAAAACTGGTTTTTCTGCTTCCGAATTTAGAGTCTGCATGAACTCAGTTATGATTTTTGCTCCTTCAAGGCAGCGTCTAAAGCCAGATGTCCACTCATTTGCTATCAGGTCATACCCACTGGAGATCTCCATAAGGTTGTAAAGCGTAATTCCCTTATCCCTTATTTCGGCTGTTGATTCCGGGTCCCCAAGGCTGAATTCGTCCACGCTGTTAACTCTGACTCCTGCCACGTTAAAAGCTCTGTAAAACTCAACAGCATCCTCACAATCCGTTGCCTGAACAAAAGTGTGGGCACGGGAAGCAAGCTCTTCAAGTTCATCTGGTGAAAGTTTTAAGCAAGCTTTGCCACGGGAATCGAATAATTCTCCTGCAGCCATTGAAAGAGGAATCAGAAGTAAAAAAGCTCCAAAGTGAGTATTTCCTCCCTGCTGCCAGGCAGAGCTCTCGCAGACTGCACTTCTGAGGAGTGATCCTATCCCACTTCTGCTTCTTGCAGCCAGTTCGAGGACAGGATAAACACTTACTGAAGAAGCCACAAAATGCTCAAAATAGGTATCAGGATAATTGTGTTCTCTATCAACATTTCCTGGCTTGGGAGACGCGGAAACCTCAAGCAACATAGCTAGCTGGGCACAGCGGGCAATCATACTCGACACCTGTGGGCTTTCTGTCCCTCCGGAGATGGGACAGGAATGGCCAATATTAATCAGACTCATTTACCGGAATCCTGGCATGATCCAGTACATATTTTGCCAGTTGCTCCTTTAATTTCATATACTCTACATCAGAAAGGCCGATTGTGTTTAGTGTACCATCCCTGATCCAGCAGGGTTTGGTGATTTTACAGCACCAGACAAGGCTTCCGAAACAGGTATCTGCTCCGTATTCCAGCATAGTCCCTTTTGCAAATTCGAATTTTGTCTTGGCAAACTCTTCAGCCGTGTAACCCAGTTTTTTGAATTTTTCGTGTACAGGGCAGGGTTTGACAGGCAGGCAACAGAAGGCCAGAGCTCTGAAATCCCCCTCGCTGCAAACGTGCTTGGGAGCGTTATACCAGCCTATTGATTCCTGATAGGAATTGACACTTTCCACGAGTTCATTTATCAATTCAGGGTTTTGCATGGCTCCCCTGGCAACAGACACCATATCGGCACCTCGGGAAAACATATCCTTTGCTGCCTCAAAATCCGTAATTGAATTGTTACCTATAAGGAAGAGTCTCGTAGCATTCCTGTAATTAAGAATCGCATCAAGATCAGCTCCGAAGCCTTCCAGTACAGCATCAACATGTATGATGTCTGCGCCCGACTTATCTATAAGTCTGGCAAGTTCGATATCATCAATGATATTTGCCCTTACTTTTACTGAAAGCACTACTCCGGTTTCCTTTATTGCCTTGATCCAGGCAGAAAGCTTTGGAAGGTCATTGAGAAGGGCTTCTCCTATTCCGGCCTCGAGCATCTCCGGCTGCTTGCAGTGAGCATTCAATTCAAGGATTGCCCCTTCTTCTTTGATGATTTTCGCTGCTTCAATGAGAGGTTCAAGTGTAGTACTCCTGACATTTACAGCTACAGCACTTCCGGAAGTTACTCTCCGGATTTCATTTTTTATAAGTTCTATAGGTTCATCTGAAATGAACTCTTTTCTACCCCGGGCTACAAGTTTTGATGCAACATCAATTGAAGCTTTATCCAGATTGAAAGCTCCAAGAACTACCAGCCCGGCATTGCCTGCATACTGATTTGCAAAGGCGCTATCGGCTATACCTGCCATCGGTGCCAGTGCAATAGGGTTTTTAAAACGAACATATCCAATATGCAGATCGAACAGACAATCACTCATGTTTTACCTCTTAAAATAAGCCTGGAAACTGACTGAAAAATGATATCTATCGTTAGATATTAAAGTAACGATAATCTTCTTTCGGGTAACCTTTGAAGATGGAAGAGCCATCTATATGTTACGGATTACAGCGCATATATATTAATATTTGGACACACCTTCAACAGCCAAACTTTAAATAGAGTCTGCGGAATCGTCATACCTGATAAGTGAACTGGTGTAAAAGTAAAAGTATCACTGCACTCTTGTAGAAATAACCTGTTTCTTAGCTTTTACAGATGACATTTCCCAAAAGAATATATATTACTAAAAATATCTGTGTCCAGTTAATAAGCAAATTGCGAGAGAGGCTGGACGGCTGACGGGCCTGATGGTCTGAGGAAAGTCTCCCCACCGCTCCGGACACACGAATATCTGTAAAGGATATCGGGCGAGAGCCCGGGCTCTGGCACAGAAACGATAACCACTCTCTGAAAATGCGATGATGCAAATGCTGAGGTCTCAGGGAAAATGGATGAAACGGCGAATCCTCGTGGGTGCAAGTTGGAAATTGGGAATAAGATCAGTCCGGAATCTCCCGATTGATTTTGGAAACGCATAGCCGAATGCCGTCACTGCAAGAGTCCTCCAGGAACGTTTCCTTCACTGATATGTGAGGAAATTTTTGCAGGAACAGAAGGGAGCTTACATGCCTCACTCGCATTAATATTCCTTTTTGTTATTTTATTATTTTATGAAAACCCAATTCAATATCATTTTGATTTGGTTAACGAATCTTATGCACAACTTCGAATACCACGTATACCAAATGAATTCAATATTGCTTTAGCTCCTTCTATTATTCTTATCCATCTTTTTCTTTTTCAGCGATTTTATTTTGGAAGCAGGCCCAGCCATACAAAAATTCAACAATAACCACTGTACATAATCTTTATGCTTCCTGTTGATTACTGCTTCATCCAGGTATTTATCCAGAATTTCGCTGTTATTAACAGCAAGTTCAAAAGTAGTTTCCGGAAAACGATGCATTACCCTTTCCAGTTTCAGGGAACTGGCAATAAAGCTTCCAAACTCCTTCCTGCATCGTGAATCGTATTTTTTAAGGTTACTTATTTTTCTATCGTACATCACAATATCGGAAACAATTTCTGCAGCAAGCTGTCCTGACCGAATCGCATAGGCTATGCCCTCTCCGGAAAAAGCATCTACAAATCCTGCAGCATCACCGCTAAGAAGAAGTCTTGAATTTACTGTTTCTCTTTTTATGCCACCTAGCGGGATAATGTGTGCACGGATAGGGAAACTACAGGAAAAATCATTTTCTTGCAGAAAATCAAGCATTGTCTTCTTTGGATGCTCAAGGTACTTGGCAGTTCCAATAACTCCTACAGAATAGTATCCTGCGTGAGGAAAAATCCAGCCGTATCCTCCACGTGTGATCCCGAAATGAATATCTATAGTCTCCGGAAGCCGACTCCTTATTGTTTCATCCCTGTCAGGTATTTCCGAAACGAGCCCCAGACCGTACTCTGTCCTCTTATCTTTTGACCTTACTTTATATTTAAGAGTTCCACCTGAGCCTTCGGCAATAAGAACAAATCTGCCCAGATAGGTATTATCCGTGGTTCTGACTTCAACACAATCTTCTTTTTCAATACAGTCCAGAACCCTTTCTCCGGTATGAACCTCAATTCCGGTTTCTCTTGCTTTTTCAAGTAGAAAATTGTCAAAAACTTTTCTGGAAATTAAAAAAGCCAGATTACATTCTTTCTTGCTCTCTACAAAATGGTCCCTGTAATGAATCCTTATCTTTGAGATATTCTTCTCAATCAATGATTGAGGGAGTTTGAAGTCCAGACAAGATAAGGCATAGGAGGAGAGTGCCCCTCCACAGGGTTTGTACCTTGGAAAGTTTTCTTTCTCAAGCAAAAGGGTTGATAGCCCCTGTTTTCCGGCTGTTCTTCCTGCCGATGCTCCTGAAGGTCCTCCTCCAACTATTATTAGATCATACATATTAAGACACCTTCTTATCCTTAGTTTGAAATTTAAAAGGCACCAGCCCAAGATACTCCTTATAAGTAATCCTCTAATCGATAAGCTCAAGATATTTATCAAGCATTTTGCCGTTTGAAGTAAAAATCTTGAATGTGCGATCCGGGAAACGATGAATTATCTTTGAAAACATCCACAAGTGGCGGTATCTCCATCCAAGAATGTTCTCAAGCCAGTAATTTTCCTCTTAACACCACCTGTTGGGACTTTTATGTCATGAAGTTTGTAATCCTCAATAAAACCATTATCTTTCAGGAACTTAAGCATTATCTTCTCTGGATGAAAAAAATCCTTAATAAACCCTCTAGTTTCTGCTGGATAGTGATTACTATTCGGAGGAACCCAATTATATTTGCCGCTTACAGCCCCAAAGTAAGGATCCACATTTTTTCCAAATCATCATCAATTTCTTTTTCTTTTGCAGGAATAACCATATCAAGAAAGCTTACTTTTTTTCGCAAATCTGCAATACTGATTTTCCTGCTTCTATACAGGTTGGCGCTTGAAGAAAAAGTCTTAAAAATCACAGTCAGGGGGTTATATAGGATAAATAAAAAGAACAGCCCTGCTGACCCCTTTAACAGGATAAATCCTGGGAATCTGGTATCATTTACAGCATAAATTTGATCTTCCAGTATCTTTATCTCAAATTACCTGTAACAAAGATTTAATAGTTTAAGGGGATTCTTACTGGATGTAACTGCATAATATTTAATGGGGTACATTAGAGGGCCTATCATTTCAGAAATTAGCCTATTTCTTTTTGAATGCTTCATTTTTTTAAGTAAATGTTCTTTTATCAAATCGTTATATGACTCCTTCTGTATTATGCTTCTTGCAGCAAGATTTGCACTCTGGAAGGCATATCTCATTCCAAATCCCCAGAGATAGTCCTGAAATCCCCCTGCTTCTCCAATTAACATTGCTCCTTTCTCATCATAATAATTTTTCTTTATTTCAAAATGCCCATAACCACCAAATTTTTTTCCGGCAGAAATCTCCTTTTCATCAAGAAAATCTGAAAAATAGTTAATTGTATTTTGAAGGAACTCTTCCGAACGAGAAACATCCTTGCGTCCAAAAACAGTTGCAATCGTTCCGTGTCCGTTTTTGGTCAGGAGGTAGGAATAGAATCCTCTGGCTATATCCTGGCCAAAAGCCATATGATAACCCCTATCTACACTGGTATTAAATTTGATTCCTCTTGCAAGGATATTTGGATTTCTGGGACCTGTTGCATTTACCTGAACAGGCAGTTCCCTCTCCTGCTTGTAACTTAAATGAATTTTCACTCCCAATTTTTCGGCCTGCTCAAGTAGGGCCTTATCCAGGCAGCCTTCTTTACGTCCCCTTCTCACCAGATAACAGGCATTTTTTCCTCTGATAGTTTTCAGTTTCCCTGAATAATGCATATCCAATTCCGAAAGTGGTTCATACTCAAAAGACAAATCAATGCCGTATGATTCTATCTGTCTCAGGACATCAACGTTTTCAGACCAGTTTTCTAACCCCTGCCAATCTTCGTTGAATCTCCTACCAACATAACTGCCCTTTTCATAAACATTAACTTTATAATCATTTTGACGAAGAATTATCGCACATGCAAGGCCGCTTATACCTCCACCCATAATATTTATCTCTTCATTCAAATAAACACCTGCAGAGACTGGAGTTCCCAAATATTTATATTTTTCTTTTGTAACCGGTCAGCCTGCAGAAAATTAATTGAACGATGACTATTTTTCGTAATGGACAAGTCTAATTACTTCGAAGAAAAGAGAAAAAACATGATGAATAGCCAAAATTTGAAGAAAATCAGCTCATAAAAATTTGCTCGTTTGATCTTAATAATGAAGGCAATTTATATTGTTTTATCTAGGCTGAATAGTTACACGTGGTCTCCCTATATGTGATTTCTGTTGAGGAAGATAAGGTTCTATGGATTCCCATAGAACGTCATCTACTTCAGAGAAGGATATAAAAGTAAATATATAATTTTAACATAATATTACTTTTGGGATGAGCTCTTATTTTATCAAACAATTTATAATACTATTTTTCAGATATAGACCCTTGATATTTGAAAAGTAAATAATAAATTCCGAAAAAACGAATTCAGTTATGGGGAGAGTTAAAAGTTTCAAAAGCATTCAAAACCTTCTGGTAATTTACTTCTGTTCCGAAACAGCCGTCTCTTTCCATAGGAATACCATAGCTTACAATCCCTTTTCCTTTGAGAGCACGCATGACTTTGTTGATTTCATAGTCGCAGGCAATAATAAGAACACCATCCGAAGCCTCCATTTTGAGTATGTTTTTTACATAGGAGGAGCCTGTAAGAACAAATACTTTGTATCCGTACTTCTCAGCATCTTTTTTTAACTGAGTAAAGACACATTTTCCGCAGGATTTACACTGTATTCCTGTCTGAGTAGAATAAGCCGGACAGTCAAGGCTTCGCATACAATGAGGAGCCATTATAATTCTTTTTTTTGTCTTTGTAAAAGCAGATTTATAAGCTTCGTTTTTTAGAGAAGCCATCCATTTGTCCAGAACACGGGTATCTGAAAATTTAAGGAAAATTTGCCTTAGAGGCAGATAAAAGAAATCGAGTATATTTGCATAAAATCCTGCCAGATGAACCCTTTGTGTGAGACTTCTTTTGCTAACAATCAGAGCTATGCTTGAGAGAGTAAGGGATGCGATGATAATAAAGAAAAGTGCTTTCCCAATGACGTTATACATTGCACATCTCCATTTTTTGAATTATTTCCTCAACATTAGCTTCAGTATTGAAGCAACCGTCTTTGAGAAGAAGAACGCCCTGAACAGGAACGAATGATGCAGCTTGCATATTTTCAGAAAGCTCATTGTAGCAGGCGACTCCCAGACAGGCTTCAGGCCTGTATTCCTTAAAAATTTTTTTTACGAAACTTCCCCCAGGAACTACGAAAACCTTGAAATTGTATCTGTCCGCAGCCTCAGAGAGTTTTGAGATATCACAAAGTCCGCAGCGTTTGCATTCATAACCATGAACAGGATCGCACCTTGCCTTACAGCTGGGATGGCGTAAACACTGAGGAAGAAGTAGAATTTTCCTGCCTTTGGTATGCAGAAAATCATCGTACATAACAGCATTCCTTACATCAATAAGGATGTCATCAACAAGGGTCTCTCTTATCCTGAAAACCTTGCAGAGCCACTTTGCAGGGGAATAGAAAAGATAAAGTGTAAACAACACGAATCCCGGAAAAATAATTCTGTGATTTTTAAATGAATAAGCTCCTATGATCAGTGCAATCCCTGTGCCTGCAAGAGCAAAAAGTAAAAGGTATACGAATACTTTTCCGAGGAATTCGTAAGGGATATACATGTTCAAGGGGAGGGAAGTTTCAGTATTTAAGTTTTACTATAAAATCGTGTAAATAAAGGATCCATGATATGAGACCAAAAATCAAGAATAAAAAATCAAAAATCAGAAACAATAATAAAAAATCAAGAAATAATATTAAAAATCGAAAATAAAGAAATGGGAAAGCTGGAAAAGCCAGCTTTATTTTTTTTGGTTATTTAGTCTCAAGACCTAAGCCTTCTGCAACCAGCTCAATGACGTCCTCGACAACGAGGTCAACTTTGAGTGCATCTCTGCCATCCATCAGGTTTCTCTTACAGAATGGGCAGCAACTGGACACTATATCTGCATCTGTTGCAACGGCGTCCTTAACTCTGGACTCTGCGACTGCCAGAGCAAGATCAGGAATACCTGCCTTTACACCACCGCCTGCTCCACAGCAGCGCTGGAATTCTTTTACTCTGTCCATTTCGACGAACTTGACGCCAGGAATGTGGGATAGCACATATCTGGGGGCATCAAAGACACCAACATGGCGGCCCAGGTGGCAGGGGTCGTGGTAAGTAACTGTCTTGTTAATAGGCTTTACCCATTTAATTTTGTCTTCCTTTATCAAACCTGCAAGGAACTCTGAAACGTGGACAACCTCAAACGGCAGATCCTGACCGAGAAGTCTTGGCCAGTCCACTTTTGCGGCACGGAAACAGCCTGCACACGCAAAGAGGACTTTTTTGGCACCTTTCTTCTTGATTGCTTCGACATTATGTCTTGCAACCTCACGGGGTACATCATTGATATGCGCCTGGCCTGTCCTGATAAGGGCTGAACCACAGCACCATTCTTCTTCTCCAAGCATGGAGAACTTAATTCCTAGCTTGTTGAGTACACGTGAGGTTGCAAAGGCTAAAGCGAGTTGATTGTACCCTGCAGTGCAACCAGTGAAATAGACTATATCTGCTTTGTCTTCAATTTTCACGTCTGGGGGAACCCAGGCAAGCCTGTCTTTCTGGTCCTTCAGGTAAGGGTTATGGTACTGGCCAATAAGTTTTGGGAACATGTTCTGCTTCCCATAAGGACCTATACCTTTCTTTACAAGGTTTGCCCTCAGGGCTTCCCATAGTTCCACGGTGTTGATTCCCGATTCACAAACAGTTGCACAGATACCACAGGTGGTACAGCCGTGTACATCGTCTTTGAATTCTTCGAGTTGTGACTGAGGGATTTCCTCCGGACCAAAAAGCTTTGCTTTAACGCCGTAGGATTTGTTCATGTACTGCCTCCAGCGCAGGATCTTGTCTCTTGGAGCTAATCCTGGTTTCTGGCCGGAAGCGGCATAAGTCGGACACCATTTTACACATTCACCGCAGCGCGTGCAGGAGTCAAGCTCCATAAGCTGGACTGCGGTAAGATTCTTTGTATCGATTGAGGGGGTACGTTTTGCCATGTGTTTATTCGCCTCCTTTATTTGCAAGGATTGCAAGAGGTGTGGCGATTACGTGAATATATTTGCTATATGGGATATATGCGATACAGAAGAACAGGGAGATTACTGAGTGGAAGAGAGCTGCTGGTGGTGCAGTTGCTGGGTCAAGCCCAAAGCCCCAGATAAATCCGGTCCTGATTCCATCGGCAACAAAACCTGAAATCGTGACCAAGAAAACTCCTCCAAGCAGGATCCAGTCATACATAATGGAAACTTCCCTGACTTCGGAAACAAACAGTCTTCTAACTAATGCAATGAGGACTCCTATAAGCAGGACGTATCCAAAGATATAGTTAGGGATGGAGAGTATTTCTCTAAATTCGGCAGGGGTAAACGGAAGTTCAATTCCGATCTTTTCAGTCATTTCGACTGCAAACATCATTCCTGAAAGAGCAAAAAGGGTCATCCAGCCTGCGAAGATAGTGAAGTGCATGAACCAGCGAAGAGGGCTTCTTTTGAGAATTCTTCTCTGGAAGAGAATGTCAAGAATGAGAACCTCTAAAATGGGCTTTCCATGATGATGAGATTCTTCTGTGACCTGTGCCCACCAGGTTTTAAGGAACCTGATAGCACTTCCCTTTTTTCCTTCCTGGGGCTCAAGGCCGTAACCTGTTACTCCTGATCCCCACTTCTGGAAGTTAATAATCATACCATATAAAAAGACCACAATGGCTATTGTGCTGAGTATCATTATCTGAACAAACGTAATTCTCAGTGCATCCGTGAGTCCAGAGAAATATGCCATTTCGCTGCTAATAATTTCTTCCTCCTTTTATAGATAGGTCAAAAATTGAGAATTAATACTGCTTTAGGATTGTCATATTAGTTACAGAACATCAATAACAGTAAAGACAGAATGATAACCGTAGCGACTGTCTGTATAAGGTTTGAATAGTCTGTTAGTCTTTGTATCTATTATATTTAAACATTATCATTAATAATCAGTACATTGAAAAGCTCGCAAGAGCCGTTAAAATCACAGGCTTGTAAGTGATCGAGCATAAAAAGAAACTTTGAATTCAATAAATATAATGATATAATTATAATACACAGCTTATAAATAAATCTTGTGGAAATGTTTTCAAAGGAATAGTAGAGAATTCAGCTGCAGAATAATGAAATGTGAATTCTTGAAATGAATAAGATTGATTTACAAAAATAAATTAAATAAAACTAAGTAAATATAAAAAAGAAAATCTGGAAAAATTCTTTGATTCTGGATATTCTATTCTGGATATTCTATAAAGCTCTATCCAAAAATCCAATTTTTCCTAAGTTAATTTATTCTCAAATTAATCTGTCTAACAACGTAGGTTACAGTCCGACCTCGGCTTTAAATTTCTCAATTCCTATTTCGTCCAGTACTTCCCCAATTCTTCTCTTTTTTCCGTATCCCTTATAGAAGGTAATTATCTTATCAACAAGATCCAGTACCCGCTCTTCGGAAAGATCCTTCGCTACTATATCTCCGAGCCTTGGACGTGGTCCTGCACTTCCTCCAACTGACAGAGTATATCCTTTGGGAGTGCCCATGATTCCTATGTCTTTTATGCTCGGTTCGGAACAGGAATTCGGACAACCCGAAACCGCCATCTTGAATTTAGAAGGAAGCTGCATTCCATGGTATTTTTCATCAAGTTTCAGGCCAAGCCCTACTGCATCCTGCTTTCCTCTTTTACAGAAGGTGGTTCCAGGACAGATTTTTACGCTGCGAACGCAGAGTCCTATAGCAGCTCCTGGCTTCAGACCCAGCTCTCCCCAGGCAGCATCCAGATCCTCTTCTTTTAGCCCCACAATTGCAATTCTCTGGGCAGAGGTAATTTTGAGGGCTGCAGCCCCATATTTCTCTGCAATATCAGCTATCTTTCTCAGAGTCTCTGGATATACAATTCCCCCGGGAATATGTGGAGCAATTGCGTAGGTCTCTCCATCTCTTTGCAAAATTGCAGCCTTCTCAGGAAGGTCCCCCTTAACGTATTCTTTGCTTACCATACTTTTACACTCTCCTGTATAGCATTCATTTTCGTTTCAGAACTTAATTGATTTAACTGCTATTTTTTATTCAGGACCTTATCTATCCTAAAACAATATAGAAATTGGAAGTTTCTGTCATTCTTCCGCATTCTGAAGATATATTTTCAAATTACGGAAATATATCTTAGATCCTGAGTGGATATTTGCTTGAACCAATATAAGTTAAATGTCCAATATAAATTTGATGTTTACAATTACATGTCTAGCGAAGAATAGTATAAAAAGAAGTATAGACAAATAAATTAGGCTAGATCGGTTTATGATCTCAATAGTATAAAAAGCGGGCCAGAAAAGAGCAGACCAGAATCAGGACTTTAAATTAAGCAAGACCTAAAATATTAAAACAGATCAAGAGACATGTTCTTTTTATTTTCATCGAAGATGCTCGCTTTTTTCTTTCTGTAACTAATATAGCGTCAGCGATAAAATATCGTATAAATTCGATTACAACCATTCAGAGTTTTTCAATTCTTGATGATTGAAGAGACAATAATTCTCCCCCGAGTAATTGACTTACCGGTCTCCTTCAAAAATTGCTGGATTTTAAAATCGTTTTTATGAATTGATTGTTAGAGACTGTGGACATAAGGAATAATAAGGGTGTCTAAAAGTTATAATGTTTGGAACTCAATCAGATCCAAAAGAGGCGATTGGGGTCAAAAATTTAAATCGTCCAAAAGACGATTGAATTTCGCAGTAAAAGTATGCTAAAAAAGAACTAAAAAAGAAGGTTCTGTGCAATCTTTGGAAGTTGAACAACTATCTTGGTCTGATACTAAGTAAAAAACACTCAAATCTATAAATTTATTTTTATAATATTCTCAAGAATGGACACAGTAAAAAATCTCTAAATCGGAATTACGCGGTTGAAGGATGAAATCAATTACAAGCAACCTCATCGAAAAACATCATCTGAATCCTTAGATTTTAACAGTTATGTCTCTATTGTTGCTGTTTTTCATTTCGACTGTGTAAGTCCTACTTATAATATTTCACGATCCAGCTATTTCAATTAATAAATTAAAATCATTTCATGAGGGGTTCTACTTTGACCGAAATAGATGTAATCTTAGACGATTATCGCAGCAGCTACGGGAAAACGGCTGAAGAAATCCGCGAAGGCATGGATGAAGGCTTCAGCGAAGGGTATAGAGAAGGTATAAAGCAGGGATTCATAGACGGCGTAAAAGAGTGCATGGCTACGGGCTTTAACAACATCGAAGTGAAAAGTACAGAAGAGACTCTTAAATGTGCCTTTGAGACAGCCTCAGATGAGGCTGTAAATGTCTCGATTACTCAGGCTGTCAGTAGAAAATACAGGGAGAAAATTGGTCCTTCTTTTAAGAAGAAAATGGAAGAGGCATGTAATAACGTAGTCGAAGATATAAGAAAGGCTGATTTCGAGATGGAGAAAATTTATGCTTCCGAATTAAAAATTTGTGTTGATGCTTCAGTTAAAAAGATTAAGGAGTGCATCGACAGTGCATTTGAAGGTATAAAAGAAAATCTCCCGGAAAATTTGGTATTCGGGAGCATTTTCAACGGCTTGCAGGATGGTTTTGATAACGACCTTGAGGAAAAATTGAAAGCTTGCGAGATAAGGATCTGCAAAGAGATTGACAACAAAATCTGCAACAGACAGGTGGATTATGAGTGATATTAAATCGGATGTAAAGGAAACTGTAAAGGCTTTCATTCAGACACTTGTCAGTATCCTGGTCAGGGAAGCTACTAAGACGATGATTAAAAACCTGACTGAACGACAAAAAAAGAGATTTGAAGACAAGATTAAAGATATGTCGGATGATCAACTCTCACAATATTTAGATGAAAATCCTTATTTCAAAAATTCACTGGAAGATGCTCTAAAGTCATTGGGTAGTACCCACTCATCAAAAGAAACAGTATCTTTAATGGATAAATTACAGTCAGTTTATGAAGGCACTTCTATCAAGAAACCGATAAGCTCCTTTATCTGGCCAGCTCCTAAAATAATTCTTGTGACAGTAGTCGGAATAGCGTTATTGTCCTCATTTGCCGTTCAAGCATTCTCGGAAAACCGGGATAATAACACCTCCCTCCCCGGTAATAATTCCACCCTCCTTTTCGATAATAATACCACTTCCACACAATCACCCATAGCAAATTTCACTACCAACGTCACTAATGGTAGCTCACCCCTTACTGTTCAGTTTTCAGATTTGTCAGAAAATACAAAAGAAAGGAGCTGGGACTTTGGAGATGGAAATAATTCTAAAGAGTTGAATCCTGTACATACTTACTTTGCAAAAGGAAACTATACAGTTAACCTTACCGCAATCAATGGAACAAAGACAAATTCAATAATTGCAACAATAACAGTTCTGGAAATGCCAGTACAATCAATATCTGGAGGGTCGATGTCTGGTTCATCAAAGCCAGCAAAATCAACGGATTCAGGGGATGGTACACTTCCTGTAGCAAATTTCAGTACCAATATCACATCTGGTTATGCTCCCCTTACTGTACAATTTAACGACAGTTCTCAAAATGCGACTTCCTGGAGCTGGGCCTTTGGAGATGGTCAGATATCTTCAGCTCAGAATCCAATTAATACGTATTATTCTGCTGGAACTTATACAGTTAGCTTGACTGCAAGTAACGCTAACGGTTCCAATATCTCGACAAAATCAAATTTGGTTACAGTTGATAAAACAACTCAAATACTTAACTGGAATAACCCAGCTGACATAACCTTTGGAACAGCACTTAGCACAACGCAGTTAAACGCATTTTCTTCGGTCCCTGGAACCTTTGCTTATACTCCATCTTCAGGAACTGTATTGAATGCAGGTTCCCATATATTGCACGTAGCTTTTACACCTAATGATGCTGTAAATTTCCCCAATGCATCAAAGGATGTTACAATCAATGTCAAGCCAGTTGCTCCTACAATTAACTGGAGCGATCCTGATGACAGAATCTACGGGGAATCAATAGAGGAATGGAACGTATATGATGGGGAAGTAGTACGAGGGGTATTAAACGCGGAATTCCTGGGTATAGATGGAAATCCGTTACCTGGAAACCATACCTATACGCCAGCAACAGGAACTGTACTGAGTGCAGGTACACATACATTGCATGTTGATTTCACACCTGCTGATACTGCAAATTACACCAATGCATCAAAGGATGTTCAAATCAATATCCTGCAAGCAACTCCAGTTATTTACTGGACATATCCTGGAGCCATAAAATATGGAGAATCAATAATGGAACCTGAAGTGGGTGACGTACTACCAGGGGTATTAGATGCGGAATTCATAGGCATGGATGGAAATCCGTTACCTGGAAATTATTCCTATACTCCAGCAGCAGGAACTGTATTGAGTGCGGATACACATACATTGCATGTTGATTTCACACCCACTGATGCAGCGAACTACACCAATGCATCAAAGAATGTTACAATCAATGTCATGCAAGCGACTCCTGAGATTACATGGAATATCCCGAATGAAATATACGACAACGAAAAACTGCTTTCTCAGGTATATGCACAGGCTAATGTAGCTGGAACTTTTGTCTATTTAGCTGATGGAATTCCAGTAGAAGTAGATACAAACCTGAGTGAAGGCGATCATACATTGACCGTTACATTCACACCCACTGATACAAACTACACTACAAAAACCGAGATTATTGATATCAATGTTAAGATGTATATTAATTAACCGCGCGTCGGCTATAGAGAAAGTGGTTATCCGCTTTCCCTTTCCTTCAAACTATAACGCGAATGTTATCAAGTGGTAAGTTCACATGTTAGAGAACTTCTGACAGGCTCTTAAATAAAGAATACTTTCATAAATGCACTAAACAAAGAATAATTTCTATGTGATTATCTAATAAGAATAGCGCCGAGTTGGATTTTCATAAAAGTAAAAGGCGGATCAGAAGATCCGTTTCCTCTTCTTACTTCTGTTCTTTCAGCCTTTTTATAAAACCTTGAAGTCCTGCTTTATGCCTGGCTTCGTCAAGAGAAGCTCTCTCAAAGAAAAGGGCAGCTCTTGTATTGCCTTCTTTTCTGGCCAGTTCGGCAGCCTGGGCTTTTTCAACTTCGGCTTTGCTTTCCCCTTCCAGCATCATCTCCAGATTTTCAAGGGTTGATTCTTTAACAAGTCCGAGGATTTCAGCCACTTCGGTAGCATGCCAGGCCTCGTCCATAGCAATCTGGCGGAGGTAAACTGCTACATCAGCAAGCCCTTCTCTCTCGGCAACCTTTGACATTGCAAGATACCATCCAACTTCAGTGGTTTCTCCTCTAAAATTGTCTTTTAAGATCTGTTCAAGACTCACAAAATCACCTTTTCTCTTTAAAATCGATTTATATATTAACATAGATTGGATTTAGAAACTAAGATTTGGCTGCATTTACGAGATACAAAATATGGGTCATGAAGCTCAAAATATCTTCCCAACAACTCAAAACTAATACATTTAAGGATAAATAAGGGTTCTGAACACAAATAGAGAAGGTATTTTAAAGGAAAGAAGGTATTTTCAAGGAAAAGAGGATATTTTCAAGGAAGAAGCTTTCAGAAAGTAAAAATTAAAACCAGAAAAGGGATTTATAAGGAAGTCATTATAAAATGTTATAACATATGGAAAATAATCAATATGAAAATTTATATTGATGAGAAGAAATGTACAGGCTGTGGAAATGTAAAGCTGCCTGTCCGAAAGGTCCGAGGATTTATTCCATTGAAGAAAAAAATGGGAAAAAGTCTGTATTTTGTAGGACCCTTCATACTTTCTTGGTTGCAGGATGTGCGTAACTGTCTGTATGGAAGGTGCTATTACCCTTGAGAACTGATTTTAAAAAACGCAGGATTGAGAAATTTGTCACTTGATATTCGTATAGTGCTTGTTGAACCCATGTACCAGGGAAATGTCGGATCAGTAGCAAGAGTTATGAAGAATTTTGGGTATACAGACCTGGTGCTGGTAAACCCCTGCGAACTCGAAGGACAGGCAAGAGCAATGGCTTCCCATGCCCGGGATGTGCTTGAAGGAGCAGGGATTGCTTCAACTCTTGAAGAGGCCGTAGAAGGCGCGAATCTACTTGTTGGGACCACAGGAGTTGGAAGTTTGAAGACCGGAGAACATATCCGCCTTCCTCTTTATACGGCAAGAGACCTTAAAGAGAGACTCAAAGGATACAGCGGAACGGTTGCGATCCTGTTTGGGCGTGAGGATAATGGTTTTCGAAACGATGAGCTTAAAAGCTTTGATATGCTGATTACAGTTCCAACCTCTGAAGTATATCCTATCATGAATCTTTCTCATGCAGTTGCAGTGGTACTCTACGAACTTGCTGAATTGGAAGGAGGAAACAATCCGCTTGCAGAGGGATTTGACCTGCAGCTCCTGTATGGGCATCTGGAGAAATTTCTGGAGAAAATAGATTATCCTCCACACAAAAAAGATAAAACTTTTCTGATGCTGCGGAGGATACTCGGAAGGGCTGGACTGACTCCAAGAGAGGTTCAGACTTTGCGAGGTATAATAAGGAAAACAGAGAGAAAAATGGGGTACGCGGCAAAAGACTCTGAAAGCTCTGAGACGGAAGACCCGGAAAGCATGGAAAAGTTCATATGAGAATAAGCCTGTAATAGGAGAATAAGTCTGTTCTTATATCAGAATTTATCGTACATTTTTCAACTTTTTTTTGAGTTATTTTATGCAAAAATTAGCTTGAAGAAAATAAGAATTTTACATAAAGCCAAATTTTCGAGAATGATATGACTGAAACAGAAAGCAAGTGGGATGAGAAACTAAAAAAATTTTTTAAAGATTATTACTGGAATGAAATTCTCCAGCTTGCAAATGAGTATCCAGATCAGCGAAGTCTTGTAGTGGATTTCACGGATATTGAGAAATTTGATAGAGAGCTTTCAAAAGAGTTCCTCGAACATCCCGGAGAACTCATAGAAGCAGCTGAAGCTGCACTTAAAGAAATCGACCTTCCTGTGGAAAAGAGTTTTGAAGAGGCTCATGTAAGGATTATAAAAATTCCCAATAGAATCCCTATAAGAGAGCTGAGAAGCAAGCACCTTGCACGTTTCGTTGCAATTGAAGGCATGATCAGAAAGGCTACCGAGGTCAGACCAAGAATCACGAAAGCCGCTTTCAAGTGCCTGAGATGCGGTCACCTGACCATTGTTGAGCAAAATAGTTTCAAATTCGAAGAACCTTTTGCAGGGTGTGAAGATGAGACATGCGGGAAGAAAGGGCCTTTTAAGGTCATGATAGAAGACTCTACTTTTATTGATGCTCAGAAACTCCAGATTCAGGAATCCCCCGAAAACCTAAAAGGAGGTTCCCAGCCCCAGAGCCTGGAGGTGGATGCTTCAGATGACCTGACAGGAAATGTCACCCCTGGAGATAGAGTAATAGCTAACGGAATTCTGAAATCCGTCCAGCGTACTCTAAAAGATGGAAAATCTACCTTCTATGACCTTGTACTCGAAGCAAATTCGATTGAACGCCTTGATAGGGACTTTGACGAACTTGAAATAACTCCTGAAGACGAAGAAAAAATCCTTGAACTTTCCCGTGACCCGGCAATTTACGAAAAAATTGTTGGTTCTGTTGCTCCTTCAATTTACGGGTATGAGGACATAAAGGAAGCCCTTGCTCTCCAGCTGTTTTCAGGCGTGGTAAAAAATCTTCCTGACGGGGCAAGAATTAGGGGAGATATCCATATTATGCTTGTAGGAGACCCTGGGATTGCAAAAAGCCAGCTTCTGCGTTATGTGATCAAACTCTCTCCAAGAGGTGTCTTTACATCAGGGCGGAGTGCATCTGCAAGCGGTTTGACTGCAGCTGCCGTAAAAGACGATCTCAATGACGGGAGATGGACAATAGAAGGTGGAGCTCTTGTCATGGCAGATATGGGTATTGCTGCAGTTGACGAGATGGACAAGATGAAGACAGAGGATAAGAGTGCTCTACATGAGGCAATGGAGCAGCAAACTATTAGTATTGCTAAAGCAGGCATAATTGCTACTCTTAAATCTCGTTGCGCCCTTCTGGGGGCTGCAAACCCAAAATACGGGCGCTTTGACCGGTACGAAGGTCTCGCAGAACAAATAAGCATGCCTCCCGCGCTGCTTTCTCGTTTTGATCTCATCTTTGTTCTATTAGATACCCCTAACCACGCCCTGGACAACAGGATTGCAAATCATATCTTACAGTCTCATTATGCAGGAGAACTTTTCGAGCAGAGGCAAAAACTTCCTGGTTCCCATATTACGGAAGATTTTGTTGAAGCTGAACTGGAAGTTATAGAACCTGTTATAGAAGCCGAACTGATGCGAAAATACGTTGCATATGCCCGGAAAAACGTTTATCCTGTTATGGAAAGCGATGCAAGAGCATATCTTATAAACTTCTATACGGATCTTCGAAAAACAGGCGAAGGGAAGAACACACCTGTACCTGTAACGGCAAGGCAGCTTGAAGCACTTGTCCGCCTCTCGGAAGCAAGCTCAAGAGTCCGCCTGAGCAATATAGTCACGCTCGAAGATGCAAAACGGACTGTAAAAATTGTAATGAATTGCCTGAAAAATGTAGGTGTTGATCCTGAAACAGGCGCTCTTGACGCAGATATACTCGCATCTGGTACCAGCATGAGCCAGAGAAACAAGATAAAAGTCCTCAAAGATATAATTAAGAAAGTAAGTGAAAGGCATCCAGGTGCTAAAGCTCCTCTTGAAGAGGTATATGCTGAAGCTAACGAACAGGGTATAGATAGGACTCATGCAGAAGAGAATATCAGGAAAATGAAACAGAGAGGAGATCTCCTTTCCCCAGATCAAAGTCATATAAGGCTTGTAAATTAAATTAGATTTGAATTAAATGTTTTAATTCTAAAATAAGCCTGTTTAATTCCCGCGAGTAAAAAATCGCACACATAAAAACTATATGAAGACTGTTAAGCTGTAAATACTAAAAGGGCAAAATATTATCAGGAAGGGAGAATATGTATCTAAAAATTTATAAAAATGGAGAGCATGTTCTTGTTGCAGCCTGTGATGAGGAAGTTCTCGGAAAAACCCTGAAGCACGGCAATGCCGTGGTGGAGATCAGCAGGGGCTTTTATGAAGGAGAAGACGTCTCCGAAGAAGAACTTCAAAAAGCCCTTCAAGGAGCAACTATCGCAAATCTCTTTGGGGAAAAAACTATCAAATGCGCTATCAAGTGCAGGCTGATTGATCCGGATTCCGTGATAATTATTGACTGTGTGCCTCATGCCCAGATCTTCAGGATTTAATCCTGGACTTTCGGATTAACTCTAAGAAAGTAAAGTAAGGCACAAAAGCCTGGTTTAATGTACCGGGCTGGCTATGAATCTGATAGAATAATATATTTATAAAATACAAATACAGATTGTGATATGGTGAATGGAAATATCGAAGAAGCCGGGATCAGAATGTATACGGAAGGGGAGCTGATCTCCGCAGTTGTGGAAAAACACAGACAGTTTCTGGAAGTAGACAGAAAGGAACTGGAAGAGCTGGACAGCAGGCTGAGCCAGGTTGAAGAAGACGTAAAAAACACAAAGAATTCCAGAATCCGAATTGCGGAAAGAAAAGAAGTGCTGAAGGAGAAAAGGCAACAATTTTATCACCAGGCAGAAGCACTGCTCGAAAGAGATCCCTTCCCTAAACTGGACCCGATAACTGCCAATAAGTTTAAGGAGGAAATTAAAAAACTTAAAGGCCAGATAGAACCCGAAGAAGAGCAAAAGCTTAAAGACTCGTTTATGGAAAATTTGCGAGAGACTGTTCGGGCTGCAGGGCTTGAAGAAAACATTCTTCTGCAAATTCAGGCCAGAATAGAGGAAGCCAGAAATTCAAATCTGGAACTAAAAGACTTAATAGAGTCTGAAAAACAGTTTGAAGTGGATGATGGCAGCAAGGATGAAGAAATTTCTAAAAGTAAATCCCAGCATAAATGGCTCATTACCAAAATTAAAAACCATGAAGAAGCCCTTAATTACTGGGGAAAATTGAAAGTATAAATCCTTAAATTTAAATTCTTTTTCAAACACGCGGGTGGTAGTACATGAACAACGACGTTTCAACTACAGGAATTGCAACGGCCGACCTTTCAAACCTTAACGAACGGGAGCTGAAAGATAAGGTAAACGAGCTCAGGAGCAGAGTAGAGAAGAGTGAAAGACAGTTGGCTTCGATTTTCAAGGAACTGAAAATAAACAGGACCGATATCGATGAACTGAAAGAAAAGAGAGACTCCCTGAATCAGCATGTTAAGGAAAAGGTTGCAAAAGCACAGGAATTGAGAGATAAAAGGGACGAGATTAACAGGGCGATTGGTGAGTACAAAGGAAAAAGGAGTGACGTGAATTCCAAAACACAGGAGCTGTTTTCAGGGATTGCGGAGCTCAAGGACCAGCGGGATGGGTGCAACAAACTTTCCCATGGAAGTGTGGAATCTCTCTCTAAGGCATATGAAGCAGAACTGGATTCCTTCCTCAATAAAGATTTGCCTCTCGCAGTTGAGATAAAAATATTTCAGAAATTGAATGATCTCAATAAACGCCTGCAAGCTGCAAAAAAGGCAAATGAATTACACGCTCAGATCCAGGACAGGTATAAAGAATCAAAAGGAATTCATAAAGAGGGCGATGAGTTCCATGAAAAAATCCAGGTACTTTCAGATGAGTCTCAGGCCTGCCACCTGGAAATGCTCGAAAATTTCAAATCAGCTGATGAGATCCGAAAAGAAGCAAATATTTATCATGCCCAGCTTACGGATAAAATCACAAATATAAATATTATCAAGGAAAAAATTGACCCCCTTAAGAACAGCATTGCTAATTCCCGGAAGGATCTCTCCTTATACCTTGAAAGATTAAAAGACGTGCAGCTTACTAAAGACGAGAACAAGGTAAACCAGAAACACAGCGATGCCCGCGAAAAGCTCCAGAAAAACGCTCGTCTGAGCCTGGAAGACCTTAAGCTTCTTATTGAAAAAGGGGACGTGAAATTCTCCACAAACGAGTAAAAAACTCAAAAACTTAATTGAAGCCGGCGGCAGAAAATTTATTTTTAGCTATCTTCGGCTTTTTCAGATTTTGAAATTATATCCCAAATTTGACAGAAGCATATATTGTATAATGTCTAAATGTGCTTCATGCTTCTGTTTTCTTTTTCTGTTTTCTGTATACAATTCAAAGTTTTGTTTTGTATCTTCTGATTTTTTGACATTTTCCATTTTACAAAAATGTAACATGTCGATGCAACGTGTTTTGTGTAAGAAAAATACTGTATTGATTAGTAGAATCTGTCAAATTAGGGTTATATCACTAAGTTTATTTTCTCTTCATCTTTCCTGCAAAAAGACTTGTAACCAGAATTACAGCTCCCAGACTCAGGAGGAAGAAAGGCATACTAAATCCTTCTGCTTGATTTTCTAGTTCCGGAAACTCAGAAGAGGTATTTTCTGAATAATTGTTGGAAGATCCATTCTGTGTTTGAGGCATAGGGAGTTTGGGATTAAGGTACTGATATACAGGTGAGAACTTGACCAATACACCGTCTGCTCCTTCATATATGGTGCTGACAGTGAGATTAAAAACTTCGGTAGAGTTTTGAGTATATACAAACTGAGATCCTTCGGTAGCAATACCATCCTGAAGGGAAATCCCTTCTCTGCGGAGCTCAAGCCATATCCTTTTTCCATCGATATCCGCACCTTTTACATAAAGTTGATAATCCTGTAAAAAGGTGTGACATTGACCTGACCGTATGTAAATGTCGTCTCCATTGATCAGAATAATTTGAAGTTCTTCTTCGCTGTCGGCAGCTAATGCAAATGACATGGAGTAAAAAAGGACTGAACTGAATAAAGCTACAAGAAGAAAAAAGGAAAATGCAGAAAGAAAATTTGCTTTCCTATTTTCCTTTTTTCCAGGTTTATCTTGGACGTGCATAAATGCATCTGCCTGCAATAATTTCCTCTTTAGTATTGTCTGCTTTTCTTATTATGAGGGCTCCGTCCGGGGTTACTCCTACAGCTTTGCCTTCTATAATTCTTGAAGGCGTTGTAACTTTTACTTCCTTTCCAATAGTATCGGAAAGGGTAAGCCAGTCATTCAGGATATGTGAGAATGGCTGGGTCTTGAAATTTATATACTGCTGCTCAAGTTCGAAGAGAAAGTCCTGCAGGAACGAAACTCTTTTTATGTGCCTTCCAAGCTCGACTTTCAGAGTTGTAGAACCTGCACGGAAAGAATCGGGAATATCTTTTAAGTCCATATTTACATTGATTCCTATTCCCAGCACAACATAATCTACTCTGTCTACTTCAGCCTTTGCTTCGGTTAGGATTCCGCAGACTTTCTTTCCGTTGATGCGGACATCATTCGGCCATTTAATGCGGGCATCAAGTCCCATATCCCTAATGACGTTTGCAACCGCAAGCCCGGCAACAAGAGTAAGCCTGGAAGCGTGCCTGAGAGGAATTCCAGGTTTAAGGATTACAGACATCCATATGCCGCCATGAGGGGAAACCCATTCCCTGCCCATACGGCCTCTGCCTCCTTTCTGCACTTCAGCGATTACAAGCGCTCCTTCATCTTCAGAAGCAGCAATATCCTTTGCAATACTGTTTGTAGAGCTTACTTCTTCGAAATAATGAATCTTCTGCCCTAGAAGAGTTGTTTTGAGTCCCATCTGGATTTCTTCCGGGTACAGGAGTTGAGGCACTGATTTCAGGACGTAACCTCTTTTTGGAGATGATTCTATCTCATAACCATCAGCCTGGAGGGACTTGACATACTTCCAGACCATTGTTCTGGAGATCCCTAACTTGAGCCCTAATTCTTCTCCTGAAACAGGGCTTTTCTGTGCATCCTTAAGTGCTTTGATAATTCGAGACCTTTTATCTCCCATCCGTGCATCCCATACCAGTGTATATGTTCCACAGTATATATTATTTTAGCTTAAACTGTTCCATGACAAGCTGACCAGAACCTCTGGTCCCTACCCTCAGAATCTCTCACGTCACCGCTGAGTTTTCTGGGCCATGCTCACATAGGCATGTACGGCAGCTGTGATAGCTGCAACCTTCTTGTCTTTTGCTTCCAGTGCTGAAGCCAGAGTAGCCCCTTTTTCTGCATCTGCTTTGACAACCTCTTCAACAGCTTCCAGAATATTATGATCTTCAATAAAAGCAGTTGTAAGATCCCCTTTGCGAAATACAGGGTTGCGCATAACTGCTTTGTGGAAGGGTATATTTGTCTTTACTCCAACGACAACGTATTCGTAGAGGGCTCTATCCATCCTGGCAATAGCTACATCTCTTGTCTGTGCCCATACACAAAGTTTGGAGATCATTGAGTCATAATACGGAGAAATCGTATACCCTGTGTGTACCCCACTGTCAACTCTTACTCCAGGTCCGCCTGCAGACCGATATCTCCTTATCTTTCCGGGAGAAGGAGCGAAGTCGTTTAGCGGGTCCTCCGCATTAATCCTGCACTCAATAGCATGCCCGTTGATTATTATGTCTTCCTGGCTAAGTTCGAGTTTTTCTCCCCAGGCTATCCTGAGCTGTTCCCTTACAATATCAATACCCGTAACCATCTCAGTGATTCCATGTTCGACCTGCAAACGAGCATTGACCTCAAGGAAATAGAAATTACCCTTCGAATAAAGAAACTCCACTGTTCCTGCGTTCACGTAACCGATAGATTTTGCTACTCTTACAGCGGCTCCTCCCATCTGTGCCCTGAGTTCGGGAGTCATGATAGGAGAAGGAGCCTCTTCAATAAGCTTCTGGTGTCTTCTCTGGATGGAGCATTCCCTGTCAGAGATATAAAGAGTATTTCCATAGGAGTCGGCAAGGATCTGAATCTCTATGTGTCTGGGTTCCTCTACATATTTTTCAATGAAAACCGAAGAGTCTCCAAAAGCCGAACCTGCCATCTGTCTTGTGGAATTAAGTGCAGTAGCAAGCTCTTCTTTGCAGTGGACTACCTTCATTCCAATTCCCCCGCCTCCTGCAGAAGCTTTTATCAGAACAGGGTAGCCTATATTTTCTGCTATTTTTAGAGCTTCATCCACATCCTCAACTGCATCCTTAGTACCTGGCACTACAGGTACCCCTGCTTTCATCATGAGGTTCCTGGCTCTGATCTTGCTTCCCATTTCAGCAATCACATGGCTTGGAGGGCCTATGAAAATGATCCCTTCATCCTCGCAGCGCTTTGCAAAAGCAGGATTTTCTGAAAGGAACCCGTACCCTGGATGAATCGCCTCGGCCCCTGTTTTCTTTGCAACCTCAAGGATGGCGTCCATATTCAGGTAGCTCTGGCTGGAAGGAGCAGGGCCTATGAGGTAGGCTTCATCTGCATATTTGGCAAAAAGGGCGTTTTTGTCAGCTTCCGAGCAAACAGCTACGGTGGAGATTCCAAGCTCTCGGCAAGCACGCATAACTCTTATTGCAATTTCCCCGCGGTTTGCAACGAGTACTTTTTTGAACATATACTTTCCACCCGCTTATTTACTCAATTGACATTATTATGTCACCAGGAGCTAACGTATCCCCTTCGGCAACAAAGATTTCCTTTACAGTACCTGAATGAGGAGCATGGACAGAGTTTTCCATCTTCATAGCTTCAATGACAGCAACTGTATCTCCTTCGGAAACAATGTCCTCAACCTTAACCTTAAGAGAAAGAACCATGCCCTGCATTGAACTGCTAACAGCTCCTTTAACGGACTCAGCAGTCGGCTTTTTGGGGGATGCTTCGGATATAGAAACTCCGCCGCCTAGAGGTTCGATTTTGACTTCATAGATTTCATCATCTACCTCTACCTTGAAATGAGTTGGAATTGTATATTCCTGCTTGAACGAAGGGGTAGGGGCAACTACTGCGAGAGCTTCTTCTTCCATTTCTCCTTTCAGGAATTTGGGGGCGATGGCTGGGTAGAGAATATAGGTAAGAATATCTTCTTCGGATTTGGCAATGCCCATTTCCTCTGCTTCCTTTTTCCTTTTCTCGTATTCAGGTTTCAGGAGATCTGCAGGACGGCAGTGAATGGGTTCTTCGTCTCCGATAATCTTGCCTACTATTTCAGGGCTTATAGGAGCAGGAGACCGTCCGTAAAGTCCGCGGACATAATCCTTTACTTCCTTAGGAATGACCTTGTAGCGTTCGCCCATGAGCACATTGAGAACTGCCTGAGTACCCACTATCTGGCTTGTGGGGGTAACAAGAGGCGGATATCCGAGTTCCTTTCTAACTTTTGGCATTTCACTTAGAACAGCACGGTACTTGTCAAGAGCATTCTGCTCTTTTAATTGAGAAACCAGATTTGAGAGCATTCCGCCAGGAATCTGGTATATAAGAACGTTAGTATCGATTTGTTCGGAAATTGGGTCAAGAATCCCTCTGTATTTTTCTTTTAAATCTTTAAAATATGCGACAACTTCCTCTAAAGCTCCAAGATCCAGGCCAGTGTCGTAAGGCGTGCCTTTTAGGGCTGCTATAACGGTCTCGGTCGGAGGTTGAGAAGTTCCCCAGGCAAGGGGAGAAAGTGCAGTATCAAGGATGTCCACTCCTGCTCCACAGGCTGCCATGTAACTCATAGGAGCCATTCCTGAGGTGCAGTGGCAGTGGAGGGAAATAGGAATAGAGATTTCCTTCTTCATGGCGGTAATTATATCTATAGCTTCATGAGGTGAAAGAAGGCCTGCCATATCCTTGATGCAAAGAGAGTCACACTCAAGCTCTTCAAGCTGTTTTGCAAGCTCTACATACTTTTCAACTGTATGTACCGGACTTATGGTATAACAAACAGTACCCTGTACATGGGCGCCAAGTTTTTTTGCAACTTTAATAGAGCATTCCATGTTCCTGATATCGTTTACAGCATCAAAGACCCGGAAAATGTCAATTCCGTTTTCATAAGATTTGGTAACGAACTTCTCAACTACATCATCTGAATAATGTCTGTATCCTACAAGGTTCTGGCCCCGGAGTAACATCTGGGTGTAGGTATTGTCCATTTTTTTCTTGATGTCCCTCAGACGATGCCAGGGGTCTTCGTTCAGGTAACGAATACAGCTGTCAAAGGTTGCGCCTCCCCACATCTCAAGGGAGAAATACCCGATCTGGTCCAATTGTTCAACCACTTCGAGCATGTCTCTTGTCCGCATTCTTGTTGCCAGGAGGGACTGGTGTGCATCCCGGAGGATGGTTTCAGTAATTTTTACACTCATGGATGAACCTCTTAAAATCGAATCAAAATAATATTTCTATTCTTAATAGCGATTTAATCGATATCTTTCCGGGAATTCATCTATAATTTCCGGATCTATTGGAGGTTAATATTTTGATTCGGTTTGAGTAAAGCGTATAAATCCCCTGATTGCTATTTTTGCTGCAGTTTCCTGCGATTTTACTGGAGAAAGGGTTTCCCAGATTAGAAGTAATCGGGTCTCCGAAATCGCAAACAGGAGAAAATAAATTTTACAAATCTAAACGCAATGCTCGATCGGTATTGCGTTTAGAAGAATTCTTTAATATACAATTGTTAACAAGTATATACTTTTCGCCTCGTTAACATTAAAAAAGTATGGTTTCTCGGGAAAACTCCGGTTTGAATAAAGCTAAAAATCTGAAAAGAACCTTTAGTCTCTAGCAATCCCTTTTAATCTCTAGATATAAGCTTTTAAACTCACATTTCGCAAATTAAGTTTTTTGCTTTTTTCCCACAAAAAACCATTGATCATAAGTTCCTTCTGAGTCCGTATTATCTATAATTTCCCCTTTGATCCCTGTCCTGCGCAAGGCATCGGCGAGTATTTCAATTTCAGGCTTGCTACTAACCGTAAATAGCAAAAGAGCGTTTTCACGTGCAACCTTGACAGCCTCCCTCATAATTCCTGTCCAGAGTTCTTTATTAAACTCATAGACAAGCCCAAGCATAAATCCCATTACCGCATCAAAGCTCTCAGGCTCAAAGTATTTTGAAAGAACAGTTGCATCCATCACAGTGACTTTTTGCGGGTTAAGAACTCCCTGTTCAAGTCCCTGACAGACCGCACATTTGTTAATCTCCACTGCCAGAGGATCCAGTCCAAGCCTGTACAGGGCAAGTGTGGACATCCCATTCCCGCAGCAAACTTCAAGCAGCCTACCTTCAGGGTAAAGACCCTTTTTTTGAAGAAAATCAAAGATCTCTGCTACCCTCCGTACACGGTTTTCTGAGAAAACATTTCCATATGATTCAGGTCTGACAGTGCATCCAGTACAGAGATTCCTACTTACAAGCATCAGTGAATAGTACTCATTCACCGCATCGTGCCAGTGTTCAGAAGAAAGTTCAATGTCCTTTTCAGGAGGATTGAAAACAAGAATAGAATCTACCGCCGCCTCAAACTTTTTCTTCAATGGAGCTGTCGCAAAAAATCCCGTAAAAACCGACCAGAAATCCACAGGAACATCCTCATCTGCCGGATTGAATAACGCTAGCCCTATTGTATGATCCCCTTCCCTAACCCTGAGAAGCCGCATTCGCCCTTCCTCCGAAAAGTTCCTGATACCTTCAAGATACTGAAGCGTACGCTGAATAGTTCTCTGGGCGAGATAACTCTCCTCAACGAAGTAGATCTCTTCATCAATGCCTAGGAGTTCCTGTAAAAGCATATTTGTGTAGATCAGGATAATCTCATATCAAGATTTCGAAATTCTAAACCATGAATTAGTCTTCTTGAGCGCAGTGAAAAGGACCGCGTACTGTTGCGATTACATCGCAGCTCCCAGAAAATCTCTGATTTTCTGCGATCCCAAGGCGCAATTTGGAAAGCTGAACTCGTAATTCTAATTCATAAATTCGTCCTCTTGAGCTAGCGAAAAGGACCTCGTGCTCCCGATGCGAAACTCGGGATGCTCAACTCGGAATTTATAAAAATATTTATAGATAAACAAAGAGATAAATAAGCACTAAAAGATAAATAAAGGGGAAAATGGGCATTAAAAGCTGAATAAGAGGAAAAAGGAGCCTAGCATAAGCAAAGTTATTTATAGGATCTAATTACAAAATCAAGGATTAAAAGGAATTAATATCAATAAAAAAAGTAGAATGGAGGATAATATGGCAAAAGTAATACCATTCGCACCAATAGAACGTTTAATAAGAACAGCAGGTGCTCACAGGGTAAGTGAAAGTGCAGGAATGGCTCTTACAGAAATTCTTGAAGAGTACGGACTTGATATTTCAAGGGAAGCAATAAAACTCGCAGAGCATGCAGGCAGAAAAACCGTAAAAGCTGAAGACATTAAATTAGCAAAAGAGATGCTTTGAGTTAAGAAAGATTCCCTAAAGGTAAATTTCATTAAGATCAGCCTTTAGGAAAAACAGAAAATGAAATGCTGAAAAACAGCATTTTTCCTATTTTTACTGTTTTGAAAGCTATAATCTGTACAAATTTTGTTATATGCCAGGTCTTCACTTCATCATGCGCTTTTTGGATCACGCTTGCTCTGAATATATGCGATAATGCCTGGAAGTAATGAAACAATAATTATCCCAAGTATTACAAAGCTGAAGTTATCTTTTACAACTGGCAAGTTCCCAAAAAAGTATCCTCCTAAAAGGAATGACACTACCCATGCAACTCCCCCAATGACATTATAGCTAATGAATGTCGAATAGGGCATTATTCCAATTCCTGCTACAAACGGTGCAAAGGTACGGATAATAGGGACAAATCGGGCTATAATTATCGTTTTTATCCCATGTTTCTCAAAGAATGCATGTGTACGGTCAAGATGTTCCTGTTTAATAAACCGTATATTTTCACGATTTGCTACTCTATCTCTAAATAAATGACCTATTTGATAATTGACAGTATCTCCTGCAATAGCTGCGATACATAGAACAACTAATATGGTAAATAAGTCGAGTGAACCACTCGCAGCCAGAGCTCCAGTTGCGAAGATGAGAGAATCGCCCGGTAAGAAGGGAGTTATCACCAGCCCTGTCTCACAAAAGACAATAACAAATAACAGTAAATATGTTAATAGACCATACTCACTTGTTATTGCACTTAAGTGGGTGTCAAGATGCAAAAATAAATCAATAAAATAACCTGGATCTGTCATATGAACACTTCGATAATAAAATATGTTATTTATATTATTGGCTGAAAGATTTTCTTATTTCGATTTTTCTTTTCTTAGCATATACTGGAACTCATCCCAAAACCAGTATTATTCTCAAAATCGATAAGAGTTTTAGAACTATTTTCCATGATGGAAAACTTATTGATTATCCCTAATTTGAGATTTGGAGACGCAGTTTTGAGTTATGAGATAGGCTCTATACTAATTCCGTATACTTTATTTGTATAAAAAATATAATACAGTGAGGTGTATTTCAATCTTTCCTCAGAGATCTGATATAAGGTCATGTTTGAAGCTCATTGAATATTAATCTGAGTTAGTAAGTGCAAAATGCGCAAGCAGGGCTTCCAGCTGGATCTTTTCACTAGCTCCCTCAGTGAGCCTGAAATCTATCTCTCCGATTATATCTACAAGTTCTACAATTTGCTTTTCGGAGAGCCCCAGGTCCAGCACTAAACTCTTATCCATCTCGGAAACTGCTCTATAAATCTGTCCGATTATATCCTCTCCGGAGAGCCCTTCTTCGTAGAGCAGTCTGTTGAGTTCCTTCCTGGCAGCTCTAAAGTTTCCAAGTAACGCAGTTTCGATAAGTCTCTTGATTTCTTCAGGGTTTGCGGTTGCAGTAGTCCTGTAGATGGTTTCTCTGGATATGGGTTTTTCCGGATCGATAAAAGCTGCAGCCTGAAGAGAATTTACGGCTTTTCTCATATCTCCCTGAGCCACGTAGACAAGAGCTTCATATCCGTCTTCAGTGATTGACAAATCCTGGTCCTGAGCGATATATTCAAGGCGTTTTCGGACTGCGTCACCAGAAAGTCTCCTGAACCTGTAGACTGCACAGCGAGATTGAATAGGCTCAATTATCTTGGAGGAGTAGTTGCAGGAAAGGATGAAACGACAGTTACTGCTGAAGCGCTCCATAGTCCTTCTTAGTGCTGATTGGGCATCCGAGGTCAGTGCATCGGCTTCATCCAGGAAAATTATCTTGAACCCGGCTCCGCCTATAGGAGCAGTTTTCGCAAAATTTTTAATTTTAGTTCGAACAACATCGATACCTCTCTCATCTGATGCATTGAGTTCGGTAAAGTTTTCACGCCAGAGATCCTCTCCGAAAATCTCTCTTGCAATAGAAACTGCAGAAGCAGTTTTCCCTACCCCCGGAGGCCCGGAAAAGAGTAGATGAGGGAGATTTTTCGTTGCAACATAGGACTTCAGACGTTCGATGGTTTCCTCCTGCCCTGCCACCTGGTCCAGCCTGACAGGCCTGTATTTTTCGATCCAGATCTCTTCTTTAATCGTATAGCCCTCCATTAGTGCTTGCACCTTAATTAGAGAATATAATATTTAAACTTTCGAATGTTTACGCTTTTTGCTGTACATCGACTGCATTTCGAAGAACAAAGGATCTGCGAAATTATGTCAGATAAATTTACAGGAAGCAGTTTCCAGGCAAAAATGAAATCCACAGATAAAAAGGTATGGGACTAAAATCGAAAATCAATTAAAAATGTCGGTCAATTAACTTGAGCTCTCAGGGTTATTTGCTTACGTTAACTGAGAATTATTGTTATATTTATTATACTTTTATTATACTTTTTATATTTATTATATTTTATTATATTTTTCCATTATTATCCTGCGGTTTTTCGATCGAACATTTCGGATTTCCGAAAAACATGTGAAACTTAATTCAGAAAGGTTACTCGACTATAGTTTTATCAATTTAGTACATTTGAATGCCGATCAAGAATATAGCGGTTATCTTACATAAATTAATTACCTTGAAATCAGTATATTTTAAAATTTTATTTGAGGAGTAGCTATGGACAAATTAACTGAAGAACTCAAAGAAATGGCTTTAACTCTTGGAGCTTTCAAAGTAGGAATTGTAACTAAAGAAACACTCTCAGGGGGCCCTCCTTCTGCAGACCTGACTTATGTGCTACCAGAGGCAAAATCAGCTGTTTGCTTTGCACTGGCTTTTGATCAGAGCCTTATCGATCCTTACTTTAAGAAAGAGGATCATAGGTCCCTCGAAACTAATAAGGTTCGAACCACCACCCTTGCCAACGGGATTGCTCTTGAAATGGCAGGGTTCTTGCAGCAGTATGGATACAATGCTGTCCCTCTGGCTGCAAATTTCGTGTATCGGCAGGATACGGAAAACTGGCTGCTGGATATGCACCCTCCTATTTCCCACAGGTATCTTGCGGTCCGCTCAGGTATAGGGCATTTCGGATATTCAGGAAACGTTATTACAAAGGAATACGGGTCCGCGATTGTCCTGGCGTCTGTCGTTACGGATGCGGAACTAACTCCAACGGACCCTCTTCCTGAAGAAGAAAACTACTGTGACGAATGTAAACTCTGCCTTTCAGTCTGTTCCTCCGGATATGTGGATCCTGTTGAAAAAGTTACTGTAACCCTTGGAGGAAAAGAGTTTAGCTACGGAAAGCGAAGAAGCAATAGCCGCTGTTTCCTTGTCTGCGGGGGACTTACAGGCTTGAATTCTTCAGGAAAGTGGTCCACATGGTCTCCGGCGCGCTTTAAAATCCCCGAAAAAGATGAAGATTTCATTGCTGCACTACCCGGAACTATAGAAGCTTACCTTAAAAGACCGAAGATAAATGGCGGATTTTTTATATGTCTTATTCCTGGGTCCAGGATGGAATATACCTGTTCTAACTGTCATTTCGTTTGTCATCCTAAAAAAGAAGTCCGAAAGGCTCGATACAGGATGCTTACGGAAAGCGGTGTGGTTATACAGGAACCTGATGGAACCCGCAGAGCGGTACCTCCTGAAGAGGCAAAAGAATACCTCAAATCTATGTCTCCGGAAAGAAGAAAGTTATATGAGTCTATTCCAGAAGAAGAGACAGTTTAAAAAGTAGAATTAATTCAAAAAAGGGCAGAACCGAAAAATGCATGAGTAATTCAAAAAACGTAAATTGCCCTTCTTCAGGAAAATGATCTCTACAAAGGCTTAGTCCAGATATACCGTATGCAGGGTTTCATAGATAGGACCCTCTGGAGTCAGCGTACTTTTTTTTAATAGCACTTTATCTACTCTCATGCTTCCGAGTTCCACATCTTTGATCTCTTTAATTATATTTATTAAATTATTTTTCTGGTCTTTATTGAGGAATTTTATCCTGGCAAGAGTCGCATGAGCGGTAAACTCCCTGTAATCTTTCTCAAATTTAAAAGGCTTAAGCAAATTCTCAACATCGCCATGTAAAGCCCTGAAATTTCCGGTTGCACCCAGCCAGAGAACTTTAGGATTTGAGGGTTTTGGGAAAACTCCTATTCCTCCTACCCTGGCCTCAAAAGGCTCACACATAATAGAGTCAAGAGCTGCAGAAAGAGCTGGAATTCTTGATTCGTCAACATCTCCCAGAAACTTCAATGTTATATGGACAAGTTCAGGATCAACAAATTTTAGATTAAAATCAAAGAATCTACTCTGAAGTTCCTGAATTTTCTCCCTGAACCCTGGATCTAACTCCACCGCTATAAAAGTCCTGATCAAAACTTTCACCAATATGAATTAAAAAAATAACCAGAAAAATCTTCCTATAAGTGTCTTTCCAAAATAGTTATGTTTACTTTTTGTTTTAGTAGGGATTACAAACCAGGGCATGTATACTTTGAAAAAAATTTGTACAAAATAGATGTTAAAAGGCTTGAAAAAAGAACAATCCGAACTCAAAGCGATTACAGAGTAATTATAATATATCAGATCTAACGTACAGAAGAATAAATAAGCGTAACTATATATAAAGTAATTACTAATGTTAACCTAAGGAGAATGACGTTAACCAAAAATATACAAATTTAAAAAATACAAATTCAAAAATAATCACGTAAAATTAACAAAGCAATATTGGACCAAAAAATAATATTAATTTCAAGAACAAAGAGGAGAACCGCAAATAAATTGCTGTTATAATAAAAAGCGGTGGATCAAATGGAGAAAGCACGTATTATTGCAGAAACGGCAGCCCGGATTTCCATAGAACTTAATGCTGCCGCAATCATGGTTTCCGGGGACCTGAGCTTTGAAGGGATCGAAACTGGGGGAGTTCCGGTCTACTATATTTCCCTGCGCCCGAAAAGCATGATAGACCATCTGGTATCCACGGGCAAAGATGGAATAAATCCTGTAAAGGAGCTCGGTGACCAGATAAGCCGGGAAGCCTCAAGTAATGCTGATCACCTGCAACAGGCTGCGGCTATGGAATACGTGCTTGAAGAAGTAAAAAGTGGAGTTGTTATAGGTGTCGTCGAGACTCGTGGCTCCAGTTCGATTATTGTGCATAACATCGATGAAAACCCTCTTGTGAAGGCCATGAAGGAATGTCAGGAAAGAATAAAGCCTGAAGTTATGAGTGCAATTATGAAAATCTCTTTTGACATTGCTCTGGCGGGCAGAGAAGGAAAAAAAATAGGATCTGCCTTTATTGTCGGTGACTCCGAAGAAGTCTTGAAGCGTTCTCACCAGATAATACTTAATCCTTATGAAGGTCATGAAAGATCTTATCGGGATGTTCTTGACAAAAGAAATTGGGAGTCGATAAAGGAATTTGCCCAGCTTGATGGAGTTTTCGTGATAGACGAGACAGGCTTTATTCATGCGGCAGGGCGCTATCTTGATGTTGATGGGAGAAATGTGGATATTGAAAAAGGGCTAGGTGGAAGGCATGTTTCAGCAGCCGCGATCAGCAGAGATACTGTTGCTATTGCTGTCACGATATCCGAGTCAGGTGGAGTGCTTAGAATTTATAAAGATGCAAAAGAAACAATCTGCATGGAAGCATTAAAAGCTTCGATGAAATACTTTTGAGTTCTTTAAACCTCATAATTTTTAGTTTTGAGTTCAAAAATCTTTAATTTAGAATATCAAATGACGAACATTTTAAATAAAAAAAGAATGATAAACTGTCACATATGTTCGTAAATAACGAAAAATATGTGATTTATAATACTCCTAAAACTGAAGAAAAAAGAGTGATCCCATGAGAAGGCAACTTTTTTATGTTCCTTTTAGCCTGACATTCTTCCTGCTCTTAATTATTATTATAATTTTCGGACTTGCTTTTCTTTTTTTTGGAGTTATAATTTCCGCTTTTATGAAAATTGGATTCTCTCTTGGAGACGCACTTCTCATCCTTTTGTTATCCCTTGTTGGAAGCAGCATCAATATTCCTCTAACAACCCTCAGATCCGATACTCCTGTGGTTCAGGATAATTATGTCCGCGCTTTTGGCGTTTCTTACAGAGTTCCAATCCGGAAAATCACGAGAAATGGCACAGTACTTGCCATCAATGTTGGAGGAGCAATAATTCCTGTCCTTATTTCCGCATATCTCCTTACAAGATTCCCTTCGTCTCTTGTTATTGCAGGGACTGGAGTCTTAATAGTCGCAGTTATTACATATTCCGTAGCAAGACCAATTAGAGGGATTGGTATAGCAACTCCAGCTCTGATTCCTCCGCTGGCCGCTGCCGTTGTTGCAATAGTACTGAGCTGGGCCTTTCCGATTCCTGGCTGTCCGGTTGAGCAGTGCCGTGTTGTCACAGCTTACACGGCAGGAGTGCTCGGAACCCTTCTCGGAGCCGATATTCTCAATTTGGGAAAAATTAAGAACCTGGGAGCTCCAGTCGCAAGCATAGGGGGAGCAGGAACTTTTGATGGAATATTTTTAAGCGGGTTTATTGCTCTGCTCCTGATCTAACAAAAATCATTATCTACAAAAAGAGGAAAAAGAAAAGAGTTAAGTTAGTTAAATCAAAATCCATGGGGTTATATCTCAATTCTAAAAGGAAAGAATAATTTCCAATAAGAGTTAAAAAGTTAGGGGTTAAAGGGGAACCGCTTAACCCCTTACCTTGAAACGGAGTAGAGCTGCGATTCCCCCCAGTTTGTGAAGCTTTTCCCCTGGTTCAAAAGTTGTGCTGAAAACAACAACATTTCCCTGGGCCTGTTCAACTTCCATGAGGAGTTTGTCAATATCTTCCCCTTTTTCTCGTCCTTCCCTCAAGGTTTCGTCAGCAATCAGCAGAGTTTCGACAGCTCCGTATCCAAGGGCGTTTTTTACATCTGCAAAACCATATGCTGCTTTACCGTCCATTGATATTTCCCGGATAAGGTCTTCCATCAGGGCTGATTCTCGGGCTATTCTGGATTCCTGCATAATCCTGTCAACAGCTCCCCTGCGGAGAACTTCCTGAAAACCGGACATTCCAATCATGGAAGTGTCTTCCGTAAGGGCCCTTGAAGCCATATCAGGCTCAGTTTGCTGGAAATACTTCAGAAAATCTTCTTTGGTAAACCCGGGTCCTGCAATAACTATAGATGCCTCCTCGGGAACAGCATGTCTTAGCTGTTCAACAATCTCGCTGAAAAATTCATTCCTCAGGCTTGTTTCCCTTTTTCCCGATGACTGCCTGATATGGGAATAAATTTCAATTCCGTAATGGTGCACAAAACCAATATCAGCATCTCCTTCCTCTACTGCCACCATAACAACTTTAGGGCGTTTGGAAGCCTCTTCAGCGTCCTGAATTCTCTGCAGCTGGTCATTTTTCCAGTGTTCTTTGATGATAGAAAGATTTGTCCCTATCTCAACGTTAAGAGTATGATAGGAGCCGGCATCCATCCCATGCTCAATAGGCCCATGAATTCGCAGCCTGTTTGCAAATTTATGAAACTCCATTTCTTCAACCCTGATTCCAAGCCTCACTTTCACTTTCTCGACTTTTTCAGGGCGGATTTTGTCACTTGAAGTATCAGCTTTTCTTTTTGTAAGAGCAAAAACCATATCTCCTTTTTCAATTATGTATTTCAGGTGCCAGAGGTCATCAAGGGTCTCAACAGCTACTGCAATTTCCCCTTCTCTCCCTTTAAGAGAACGATTTGTAACTCTCATACCTTTTTCACTCCACTTATTTCAATCTCCTTTTCACTCTCTCTGGCATTCTTTTCCTTCTTCTGTTGAATACTGCTCTTCTATTTCTTCTCCAAATTCCTTTTCAGCTTCTTCCCAGCCCCCTTCAAGTTTGTCTTCTATTCCTCCTACTCCTTCTTCTACTTCCTCTTCTACACCGAAGTTTCATATTCACTGCCTTCAGGCTCGATTCTCTGGCCTTTTCTTTCAGGCTTCTGGCTCTTTAAATCCGATTCTCCAGGGGGGACCATCATGGCAATCAGGTCAGGAGAAGCTATTTGTTTTACGAAACGAGGATCTCCGAGTTCATCAGAGTAAATTCTGTATATTTTCTTTGAAATGTCGTTCTGGTTGAAAGCGCCAGGCCCTAATTCCAGGATGTAATCCCCGTGTTTCCGGACAGCAGAAGCAGGCCCGCCTATTACCCTGGTCTCACCTTTAAGTTCAAGCCCGACTGCAATTCCAAGAGGCACATCCTTGAAGTAATTGCGATCTCCTCTTATGATGAAGGCTCCTTTCTTTACGTATTCTCCAGACTCGGGAGTCTTTGTCACCTGCTCGGCCTTAACCCAGTAGCAGTCTCCACTGAAATGTCCGGCTTTCCAGAGGCTGGAATAAGATACTGCAAACTGCGCAACTTCCTGGAGAGTAGATTCGGGAACCTCTTCTCCTCCGGTCTTGACAACAGTCAGGGGAGCTCCTGGAGTCTGGGTATGGAAGACAATATCTCTTTTTTCCATATATTTTTTGAAAACTTCCTCATTAGTATCGGCATCTCTGCCTCCTACAACAAGGAAACCATCTGAAGATACAAACCACCTGAACCTGTCATACCAGTGCTTTTTCCTGGAAGCCTGCAGTTTTCTTCCTGCTTTTGCAGCCTTTGCTGCAGCCTTTTTCTCCACAGCTTTTTTTGTATCCTCGATAGCCCTGATAGCTCCATCTTTCTTCTTGGTGAACTTCTTAACTTTCTCGTAATATTCCTGAGCGTTCTGAGGCACTGTCTTCCGGATATCGAGATTAGCGCTCTTTCCATCCAGATCCACAGTTACGGTCCCTGTTTTCTGGTCAATGTTTGTGATCTTTTGAGCTGCAGGTGCGGTTTTTTTGGCCTGTTTCAGGATAGATCGGATCTCGTCCCAGGAATACCCTTTCGCTCTTGCGCCGTTGAGTACGGAAAAAAGCTCTTCTATAAGCTGGTAATTGGCATAAATTATTTCTGCAAGGGTATTATTTTTCTCAATTTCCTTCTCGAATTTTTTAAGGCTCTCTTCCTGCTGAAGAAGCCTTCTTTCGAAAACGCCAAGGGTTTTTTCCTTTTTTTCAGCCGCTTTTACCTCTGCAACCTGTTCCAGAGCCTTTTTTCCGAAAAACTCGTCAAGTGCCGTATTAAAGGAGTCAAAATACTCTTTTTCGTATTCTGAATAACGAATAAGATCAAAAGGCAGTACATCGAAAGTTTCCAGCTTTCCGTTAATTTCTTTTTTGACGTGCTGGGGCTTTAATTTCGGAGCTTCAGCTTCAGCCCCAGTTTCTGGTTTTAATTTCAATTCAGCTTCAATTCCAGCTTCCAGTTTCAGTTTCAGTTTCAATCTCAGTCTGCGGTTTAATTCCGGATTTTGATTCTATTTCACCCTCTATCTTTTCTTCAGCCTCGACGGTAGTTCTTCCGGCTAAATAGAGGGAAAAATAGATCCTGCATTGCACTGCAGAGCTTTGAGGCATCTTCCTCAGATACTTCCTTTGCGGGCTTTGATTTCTCGATTCCTGCCCTGGCACAGACTTCTTCTGCCAGAACTCCTCCAAGATTGAACCTTGTGGCAATTGTCCGGACAACATCAGCCGTAGATTTCGACAAAGCCTCCATAAGATCCGAAACTTTAGCACTTATCGGACTCAACTGCGCTTCAGGCAGTTCGTAAATTTCCCCGCTCCTGAGCCGGCGGTCCTTCAGAGTCACAGGATTCATAGGCAGAATGATTTTGTTTTCAGTATCAACGATAAGCACGTTCCCCCGAGCAAAAAGCTCAACAATAAGAGTGTTTCTGACCCCTGCTCTCTCAATCCCTATTTTTACAACCCTGTCAAAATCGTGCTGCTCAAAAGAAACAATCCTGCCTCCCGTCAGGTATTTTCTAAGCAGCATTGGAAAAGCCTGAGGAAGTTCAGGACTTGCCCTGAAGTGTTTACTTAAATGGATGCGCTTCCCGGCTTCAATAACCAGGTTGTCCCTTCCCTGGTGAAAAACGTAAAGATTGATGCGGATCTCCTCACTTGTAGTCTGGTAAATCTTCCCTACCTTCGCATCAATAATGGACTTCGGCCCAGCTGACAGCTCGGCAACAACTGCAGCAACGTCGGCACTTGACATATCCTGTTTCATAAAGTGGATATAAGAGAGGCTTTTCGTATAAGTGTTACTGTTGAATTTTTTTAGAGTAAGGTCATACCTCCATAGCTGAGCCACCCGAATTGCGATTCGGGATCGCAGGAAATCCAAGATTTCCTGGGAGTTGCACTGTAAGTGCAACAGTCCGCTGTCCTTTTCACTCGCTGCGCTCGCTCAAGCAGACTAATTTATGGCGGCAATTATTGAGGAAACTTTGAACACGATTAAGGAGAAAAGAAAAAAGATCGAACCGAAGCATCTGGAAACTCCATCTTTAATCTGTTTTACCTCCGCATTTTCGTTGCGGCTTTTTCGCAGGGATAGAAAAAAGTTTAGAGTTCCCTCAAGAGGCGAAAGCCTAAGCAGTCATTGCAGTTTTTGGGGCCGACTCTGTCGCGAGACGCTGAACGGCAATCTCTAGCACTGCGGATCCAGCTACCGCCCCGATATACTGGATACGAGTCGCCTCCGTCTTCCCAGACACTATCATCTGAAGGAGAACCATTGTAGTTCTCATGCCATTCGTCCTGAACCCATTCCCAGACATTCCCATACATATCATAAAGACCCCAGGAGTTGGGTTTCTTCTGGCCAACTGAATGAGTTTCAGAACCTGAATTTTCATCATACCATGCGTAATTATTAAGCTTTGAGTCATCTTCACCAAAGGAATACCTGTGTTTGTGTACCAGCTCTACAGGCATATTCCCATTCAGCTTCTGACGGTAAACGATATTTATCGGTGCCTTCCTTTTCATTCAGTTTTTTAACAAATTCTTGAATCATCATTCCCACGAAACACATTCTACAGGCCGATCTTCACCCTTGAAATTAGATGGATTATTTCCCATAATCGTTTCCCACTGTTTTTGAGTACCGGATATTTACCCATGTAAAAAGAGTTTTGAATTGTTACTTTATGAGCTGGGAGTTCGTTAGATATAACTATCCTTCTCTTCCAGAGGTGAGCCCATCATGAATTTTCCGGCTGGGATAAGTATGAATTCAATACCTGTAGAAGGATAGGTGAAAGTTTTGGAGGTTTTTTCATCTTTGAAGATTTTTGAAACATCTAGGTTTCTAAACCTTGCCAGAATATGTGAATCTTCAATTTCTTCATTTTCCAGGTAGCATTGAACTGTGTGAATATATGTTTTAACACTAATTTTGCCTTCCAGAAGATCCTCCAGAGAAGTTCTTATTTCCTCGTCGGTTTCAGTTAGTTCCTCTGATTTTTCATAGGCATCAACAAGGACAATCATAGAGATATCGTAAATAGAGGCTGGAAGTTCCTTTCGGATATTTTTAACCAATTTGTTTTTCTTTCTTATGAACTCTTTTTCTTTAACTTTTAAGGGGTTCTTTGCAATGAGAAGTTTTCCTTCGATCTGAGTTTTCATAACTGGAGATTGAGAACTCCTTTTTATTGTTCTGCTGCGGGCATATTCGTACAAATCATTTACGTATATGAGGCCATCTTCGTCTTCATCTGCACTGCCATCTTCCAGACCTTCCAGCAAGTATTTAGTAAAAACGCCGTGTTTGAGTTCTGTATCCTCTTTGGCTTTCGGTGACCCAATCAGACCCGTAGACGTTAGAATAACCGTACCTGAGCCAGAGGAGTAATTAGAAAGTGTTTCTTCTAAATCGTCTCCTTTTATTCCGGCAGCACCACTATAGCAGCAATCGAGCACAATAATTACTGACTTAAGTGACGGATATGTCATGCATCTGTTGATGTAGTCAAAGTTAAGTGAAGTTGCAAGAGGATAATCTTCTTTAGTATCCCTGAATAGCAGGCGAAGTCCGTTATCTAAATGCTTTTTACCGTGACCGGAAAAATAGATCAAAATAAGATCGTCACGATTTGCATTTTTCAGCAATTTTTCTATTTTGATTCTTGCATCTAAAAAGGTTTCATCTATTGATTCTTCAACCTCATCAAACCCGCAAATATCTTTATTCAGGAGGACCTCTTTCATTGCGAGAGCATCAGCTACAGCAAATTTCAGTTCTTTATCCGAGCTCGGATAATTATTTCCAATAACAAGCCCTACTTTTTTGCCAGTCATGAAGCTAACACACGAATCTGTTATCGAATATATCGAATATTCACTCTTCTGAACTCATGAAACAATTAAGACCTTGACAGACTGATAGTTGCGGGTTTTCTTCAAAAAACTTAGATAACTTTTCAAGTGGCAGTTTTGAAATTTTAATCACGACTCCGTCAGGGCATTTCAGCTCGATTTCAGCAGTTGGCCTGTACTCAAGCCACGTTTTCATTGCTTCAAGAATTATGGCGAAAATTTTTCCTGTTATACCGTAAGCTGCAAGCGTACTGAAAAGATGTATTAAATCGACCTTTTCTCCTTCAAGACCCTTAAGCTCTAAAGGTTCTATCCAGCCATCAGGCATACTCTTGCAAATTGAGCAATATAACTGACAGCACTGCTCTTGCCAGTACTCAGAAGAATCTTCAACGCCTTCGGATTTCAGTATGATAGAGAAATTAGACGTATCAAGAACTTGCTGCACTTTGTCACCAGCTAATATACAATTAAAAACTTAAATTTTATTTAGGAGAATATATCATTTACGATTAATACTCGCTTCAGGACTATTTTTTAGAAAATAAATATAAATTTCCTCTACATTAGACTCACAATAATTTTTCAAAAAATGCGGTAGGAATTAAATCAATAATGTCTCTTCTTATCAAAAAGGTCTTATCCTAAAAAACTTTCGAATAAAGCTTACACTAATAGATGACCAATAGATAACCAAAAGTAAAATATGAGATGATTTATTTTAGGAAAAACCCAAACTAAATCCTAATTAAATCCATACACTAAATCTCTCGTAAGATCCAATAATCCAAAAAGCCCTGAAACCATGGACAGTCGAACCGCCCGTTTTTTGAAATCTCGCTTTCAGAATTATTACAAAAATGCCGAAATAGGTCTGCCTGACCACCTGCATAACAGGGAATGGGCTTTTATCTTCTATGATGATATGCCTGAAAAAATGATGCACAGGCACAAGTCCTTCGGCTCGCCAGGAGAAACTCTTGATTATCTTTATGGGATGGCTCCGGCGCACGTTTACAATTCGGTTGCTTATTATGAATATCCTGACGCAAAGAAAATGAATGAAAAAAACTGGCTTGGGGCAGAACTGATTTTTGACCTTGATGCAGACCACCTGCCAAATGCTCCGAGAAACTATGCAGATATGCTGGAGCTTGTAAAGAAGGAAACTTTCAAGCTCATGGATTTTCTACTAGACGATTTCGGGTTTTCGGAGCAGGAAGTTGAGCTGGTCTTTTCCGGGGGAAGAGGATATCATTTCCACATCAGAAGTCCGAAGGTACTGGCTCTTGGAAGTGCTGAGAGACGGGAAATCGTAAATTATGTCAGCGGAAAAGATATTGATTTCAAACATTTTTTCAGGGAAGTCGCAATGGATGGAGATTTTGGAGCAGGGTCAAGGACTTTCAAAGGAATAAAAAATGTGCCTGTAAAGTGCACGCTTGTTGGTTATGATTCAGGATGGGGGAAGAGAATTGCGTTTTATCTTACGGATTACATGAAGACAGAATGTGAAAAAAAATACAAGAAGGATATGTTCCCTGAGCTCCGCAGGCATGAGAAAATTGGAAGTACTACAATAAAAAAACTGATAAATATTACCAATAGCGAAAATGGCCTAAAGGATATACTGGAGAAAGGAAGGCTGGACTTTGATGTCAGAAACTTTAAGGATATTGCTGCCTATTTTATGCATGAATCAGTAGAGAATTTTCTGCACAGATTCGGGGCCAGTGTCGATGAACCTGTGACTGCGGATATCAAACGTCTTATCCGGGTTCCGGGGTCTTTGCATGGCGGGTCCGGGATGCTTGTAAAGAAACTTGCTTTCTCCGAGCTGGAGAAGTTTGATCCACTTAACGATGCTATTGTCTTTGGTGAAAGGTTGGTAAAGATATCCGTCTCAAAGCCTTTCTCGGTACAGATGAAGGGTAAGGATTTAAAAATTGAAGAGGGCATACAGGAAGTTCCGGAGTATGCGGCAGTATATCTGATTTGTAGAGGTGTTGCAGAATATGGATATAGAAGAAATCAGCCAGACCCTGTATAAGGAAAAAGGGCAGGCATTAAAGACGATTCCGGCTGATTTTTACCTGGAAGCTGAAAAATACATCCGGGAGCTTGAAGAAGATATCAAGAAAGTACATAATTCTCGGTCTCCGGAGTCCAGGATGCTCAACGACGAGCATGAAAGGGCGCTTTCAGACCTTGAGACTATCTTTATGAAGCGGATGGGAAAGGTTATTACCAGGGCAACTATTCAGTCTCATGCAGACAAACCTATATCAAAAGATATCGAAAAACTGCTTCCTGCAGAAAAAAGGCTTTATGACCTTGTGCTGCAGGGAATCGAAGCCGCAAAAATAGAACTTCTGGGCCAGATTCTGTTCCCTGATTCCGGAAAAGTTGCAGTCTGGCCTGAACTGGGGGGAAGAAAGCAGTTTTCTGCCTTTACTCAGGTCCAGGGGGAAGTTCAGATCGGAAAGGGGATTGTTGTGACTGCAATCGGAAATGAAACTGGGGGAGAACAAGACAAAAATATTATAAATGAAGGGTATGTTGTTGTCCGAATCTTGAAGGACCTGCCGACTTTCACAGGAGCAGACGGCCGTAATTATACGGTGCGTGCCGAAGATGTTGCTGTTTTGCCGCAACTCAACGCAGCAGGTCTGATCAAAAGAAATGCAGCTATGCTAATTGCAGGATCGGAAAACTCCGAGAAAAAATTAACTCCCTGAGCTTTGCAGCATTTTCTGGCGTAGATAAAATAAATCAGAAAGTTTGGTCATGTGAACGCTGAATTCAGGCATGCTAAGGCATGATTCATAAAGTCTATGTCTATCAGGTATAATGTGACATCAGGCAATAGTATGGTTTCAGTCAATAGTATGAGTTATATATGTGTAGCTATATCTGTGTAGCAATCTTGTTAGCATGCTCTAACCTTGTCTTCGATACAGGACTATTTATAGATGATATCGAATGAAGATAGGTTTGAAAACTTCAAGTTCATCTAATCAAAGGCTTCCCAAATAATGCTTCCCAGAAAATGAAACGCCGTACGCAAACGCCATGCGTACATTCAAAACTATATTACAAAATGCTCTTCCCGCAAAAGCCGGAGAAGGCAAACTACAATACCAATAATCATCAAAAAGGTGTAATGAATGAAAATTCCAAAGCGAATGAGAACTTACTGCCCTTCCTGTAAGTCTCATCAAGAAATTGTTGTTGAAAGGGTCAAGAAGGGCCAAGCTTCGTCCATGACCCATATTGCAAGACAGAAAAAAAGACAGCAAGGCATAGGAAACAGTGGGAAATTCTCCAAGGTGCCTGGCGGCGATAAGCCAACAAAACGCATCTGGCTGAGATACCGCTGTACAGTATGCAAGAAAGCCCACCAGCCACCTGCATTCAGAGCAAAGAAATTCGAATTCAAGGAGTAAGATAAAATGGTAGATTATATCCAGAGGCCAAGGAGCAGGTTCCTGCGCGTAAAGTGCAACGACTGCGAAAACGAGCAGATCATATTCGGAAGCGCCAGCCGTAAAATTACCTGCGTCGTCTGCGGAAGGACCCTTGCCGAACCGACAGGTGGAAAATCGACAATTACAACTCATATTCTGGAAGTGCTTGAATAACCTGATCGGTAAAGGCACTTTACAGGAGTGAGCATCTATTAATAAAAGACAAAAATTGAGAAGTGGTACGAATGGGAAACGATAACTGGCCCGAAGTCGGAGAGTTTGTTGTCTGCACTGTAAAGAATGTAACGGATTTCGGAGCCTATGTCGAGCTTGAGGAATTCGGAGGAAGGGAAGGTTTCATCCATATCTCTGAAATTAAAGCAGGCTGGGTCAAGTACGTCAGAGACTACATAAGAGAAGGACAGAAAGTTGTCTGCAAGGTTCTGAACGTGGACCCCTCCCGCGGCCACATCGACCTTTCATTGAAAGACGTGAACGAGCACCAGCGGCGTGCTAAGATCCAGGAATGGAAAAATGAGCAAAAAGCCGCAAAGTGGCTCCAGTTCGTAGCTGAAGAGACTAAGACCGATGACGGTAACCTGGAATCTCTGCATGAAAAACTCGTAGAGGAATTCGGAAGTGCATATTCAGCTTTTGAAGAAGCGGCTATCGAAGGGGAAAAAGCCTTTAAAGGGCTCAAAGTCAATAAAAAATACTTAAAGAGCATAATCAAGATAGCAGGCGAAAATATCAAACTTCCCTTTGTAGATATTGCAGGGTATGTAGACCTGACATGCAACCTTCCAAACGGTGTAGAGGTCATAAAACAGGCTCTCAGTGCTGCAAACTCTATCAGTGAAGTAGATGGAAAAGATGTCAGGCTCGAAATCAGTTATGTAGGAGCTCCTAGATACAGAATCAAGGTAATTGCTCCTGATTATAAGAAAGCCGAGTCAGTCCTGAAGAAATCCGGTCAGACAGCAGTGGATTCCATTGCCAAGATTGGAGGACATGGGACTTTCAAGAGGCACATCGAATCAGCAAAGGCGTGATGCCCTTTGGGACAAAAGATCCGCAAATGCAAAAATTGCGGCAGGTACACCTTAAGGGAAAAATGTCCGGTCTGCGGGGAACAAGCTTTACCTGCGGTTCCGGCCCGCTTTTCTCCTCAGGACCCTTATGGTAGGTACCGCAGACTGGCAAAGAAAAGATAAGGAATTGTTATGCAGCAAAGTACACTTGTCCGCCTGAAAGAAGATCTTGAGCTTAGCAAACCCATATTTGTAGTCGGACTTCCAGGAGTCGGGCTCGTAGGCAAGCTGGTGGCAGAGCACCTTATAGATGAACTTAAGGCTGAAAAGATAATGGAAGTTTATTCTCCCCATTTTCCCCCTCAGGTTCTTGTCAATAAAGATTGTACTGTACGGCCGGTAAGCAATACAGTATATTATGGAAAAGTAAACGGAAGTGACATCCTTTTCCTTGTTGGAGACCATCAAAGCACTACTTCGCAGGGGCATTATGAACTCTGTTCTCTTTACCTTGATATTGCAGAGGAGTTTGGAGTGCCCAGAATTTACACTCTGGGAGGTTATCCCACAGGTAAATTGACGTACGAAGAAACAGTTCTTGGGGTTGCAAATAATATTAAACTGATCGAAGAGATCAAGAACTACGGGGTAGAATTCAGGGAATCCGAACCAAGCGGAGGAATTGTAGGGGCTTCAGGATTGCTTGTAGCTTTCAGCCAGATGCGGGGTATTGATGCCGTCTGCCTTATGGGTATGACACCCGGTTATCTGATGGACCCTAAAAGCGCCCAGTTTCTTCTCAGAGTAATCTGTAAGATTTTCAATATTGAAGTAAACATGGACTCTCTTGAGAAAAAAGTCGAGGAAATGGAAAGTATTCTGGAAAAGCTGAAGGAAAAAGAAGAACAGCAAAATTTCCCGGAGATAAAACCAACTGATGAAGATCTGCGTTACATAGGTTGAATAGTGCATTAACAGGGTATAACTCATTAAATACTAAGGTAATGAAACTCTAAAAACTGGAAATTCCTGGTAAAGGGACGGAAATGAAAGTCAATACAGACCTCCATCTCCATTCAAAATACTCCATGGCGTCTTCCAGGCAGATGGAACTGCCACTGATTGCCAGAGAGGCTTCAAAAAAAGGGATGGAGCTTATTGGTACTGCGGATTGTACTCATCCGAAGTGGCTCGAAGAAATCAAAAAAGCATCCATTTCAGATGAAGAAATCCGAATAGAAGACATTTATTTTATCCCTACTACCGAGATAGAAGACAGCAAACGAGTACATCACCTTCTTATTTTACCTTCGATTTCAAAGGCTGAAGAGCTTGCAGAGCGCATTGCTCCTTTCGGAAACCTGGAAGCCGATGGTCGCCCTACTATCAGGCTGGAAGGACGTGAAATTGCAGAAATCGCCAAGGATCTTGGGGCCCTTATTGGTCCCTGCCATGCTTTCACTCCCTGGACAGCCCTTTATGGCTATCATGACAACCTTGAGAGCTGTTATGGGGATATGACAGATTACATTTCTTTTCTTGAACTTGGCCTGAGTGCGGACAGCGATTACGCAGACAGGATAAAAGAACTTCATCGTTTGACTTTTCTCTCAAATTCTGATGCTCATTCTCCCTATGCTAACAAACTGGCCAGGGAGTTTACTCAGTTTGAAGTTCCTGAGATCACCTTTGACGGCTTAAAAAAAGCTATCCTTAGAGAGCAGGGATATAAGGCTACTCTTAATGTGGGTTTCTTTCCTCAAGAAGGCAAATATAATCAATCAGCCTGTATTAAGTGCTTTACTCAATATCCACTGTCGGAAGCAGTTGAAAATAAATGGCGCTGCCCTATATGCGGAGGTGTCATAAAAAAAGGAGTTTTTGACCGTGTCAATGAACTTGCAGATTTTAAAGAGCCCAGACATCCTGATCACCGTCCTCCTTATCTTCACCTGATTCCTCTTGCAGAAATCATCCAGATGGCTCTTGGCCATGCGAGCGTTCAGACAAAAGGCGTGAAAACTGCCTGGAATACGCTTGTGGAACGCTTTGGAAACGAGGTTGAAGCCCTTATCTATGTCAAACCTGAAGCCCTGAGAATAGTTGATGCCCGGATAGTAAACGCTATCCTTGCCTTCAGGAAAGGAGATGTTATTATCCATCCGGGCGGAGGAGGCCAGTACGGCTGGGTAGACCTGCCTGAAAACTTGAAAGCAGATAAAACCGTTTCTGAGAATAAAACAGGCATGGATAAGAAAAAAGGATCCAGAGCTTCAAAGGCGGATAAAGCCCTGGTTGATGGGCAGATCTCATTTTTTGATCTTGAAAAGATAAAATCCGAGAAATCCAGAAAAAAAAGTGATGAAAAACCTGAAAACGATATAAAAGAATCAGAAATGGAAGATCAAAGTGAATCTAAAGGCCAGAAGTCACTTTTTGATTTCTAAAGAGAACTTGATAGTAATAATATCTCACTCACTTATGGGTCTCGCTGACAATGGAAAGTTATTGGCAGTAAGTAGCTGCTGATAATAAAATTTCGCTGATAATAGGTCTCGCTGATAATAAAATATATAAGTGAGAAAATCTATTCCTTATCCCTACATCAAAAACGTCTGATAATGCCTGTAAAATCTTCTTTTACATAAAAAGCAAATGCCCAGGTAGTCTAGTGGTAAGGCGACGGTCTCGAAAACCGTTTCTTCTTTGGGGGAGCGCAGGTTCAAATCCTGCCCTGGGCGTACAGTTTAAAAATGTTTAAAGCTTATTTGCAAATATCAGCTCAATTAAATTTTCTTTTTTACGTTAGTGGCATAAGTTCCCTTAAAAACCGATCTACTTTTTTATATAACTCTCCAGGCCCTTTTGAATCCAAAAAAAAAGCATCTTCTTTGATGAAGTCCTGTCATATGAATTCTTATATCGTATATTTTGAGCGGTAAAATAATATATGTGACCCGGTAAAATTAGGCTGAAAAAGAATTTCAAAATAAGGTGAAAAATCTCAAACCAAGGGGAAATATGTATGAGTTCTAAAGATAACCTTAAAGCTGCATTTACTGGCGAATCAATGGCAAATAGAACATATCTGGCCTTTGCGAAAAAAGCAGATGAAGAAGGATATCATCAGATAGCTAAACTCTTCAGGGCGGCTGCTGCTGCGGAAACTATCCATGCTCATAATCACCTCCAGCGCATGGGTGGAATTGGGACTACAATGGATAATTTGAAGGATGCTATTGACGGCGAAACATACGAATTTACGAAAATGTACCCGGAATTTATAGAAGAGGCAAAGAAAGAAGGGGACAAGAGGGCTCTCTGGAGTTTTGAGGTGGCAAATAAAGTAGAAAAGGTACATGCCACTCTATATGAAAAGGCCCTGGAAGAAATCGGAAATAATAAAGAAGTTGATTATTACGTATGTGGAGTCTGCGGCCATACTATCGAAGGCGAACCTGAAGGAAACTGTCCGATCTGCGGGGCATCTGCATCCAAATTCGAGAAAATCGACTAAAGTCTAATTAAGGCAATGAATTTCTGATAGTTAATAGAACATGTTGAGAGCTAACAGTGAAAAAGCTCTCTATTTACTTTTAAGATAACTTAAATGTGTATGTTTGTAGTTTACTTACAGCTTAAAGCTTGATTTTAACAGGAATTTTTTCTTCTCCACAATAAAAAAGTATAAGCTTTAATGCATGTAATAATTGAATCGAGGATTTAGTACTCATCTAGTACTCGTTTTTAGTATCCATTTTTTCAATCAGCTCATTCCTCTCAACTAGCTTGTTAATCTGATTGTACCATTCGTCAATATTCTTCTTTAGCACCTGCTTAACTTCCCCTGATTCTATTGGCATATATTCGTAGTAGTATCCTCCACTCTCAATAGACCTCTTTTTCCTGTAAGCGATTCCACATGCTATGAGGTTTTGCAGGGAGCGGTACACAGTACTTTTTTCTCTTTTTACGATTTCTCCCAGTCCTTCGGTTGTAAGAGGGCCATATAAGAGCAGAGTTTTGTATGTTTCGAGATCAAGAGACTTCAAACCGAATATATATTTTATCATATCTTCGTATCTGGAACTTACTCTGATCATCTCATGAGTGGAGTTTACCATAGAACCACACTTAGACGGTTTTCTTTTTGTCGGATTTAAGCTTTTGAGATATTCATTTGAGGATCACAGAGTCACACCACAGGAAAACACGCATTTTTAAACACCCGGAGTTTCCATTCACATTCACAATGTTCAATCATGTTGTTAATGTCTCTTAGAATTCCTATTCATGGAGGAAAAGAGACGCTATCCCGATGAACCATCCTCAGGGTTTTAAGTAAAAAGGTCTTGCCGAATCAAGGCCATCTTTCCTTTTCCGTAGAATTTAACTTCCTTTCCGGCCCTGCGCTCTTTCAGAAAAAACCCATTTTTTGTATTTCTTTTATTTTTCTTGGAGCAAGGATTGTGGTATAGTGGATTTTATTTTTCCTGAGTAGAGGCAAATTTTTGGAAAAGGGAGCAATTTTTCTCTGGCCATATTCTCTTTCAGTAATGAAGCTGGGTGGCTCAAAGGCGGATGGTTCAAAGGTTGATATTTCCATAGTTTTACCTTTGCCTGATACATGCACCTGAATCTTTTCGGGGACATGAGGCATTTTTTTGAACATCGTTTTTTCTCCTGTGATCCTCAATAGCCATGAATACACACAAACTATATATAACGTTATGTTTACTCAAACATAACGGTTAAGAAATCTGAAACTCAAAATTATCTGGAATTCAAGTCAGAAAAAGATGTTAGGATTTTAGAAATTTGCAGAGCGAATATTTCTGTTGCTTACAGCTTATTCTTATGCATGCAGAGAAAAAAACTGGGAGAATTATTTCAGCTCAAAAATTGGTCTGAGAAAGGTAGTAATTTTATAATTTTGAACTTACGCGGTTGAACTGATTGATCAATAACATCCGCGTAAGTCATATCTTTTTCAAGATTATTAATTAAAACCGTATTTATTCAGTATTTCCTGTCCTTCTTCCCCGGTTACTAAATCCACGAATTCCTGTGCCTCTTCCTTATTCTCAGAAGACGAAACTACAGCTATCGGATATGTAACAGGAGTACTAACAGACACGTTTGTAACTATTTCAATAGTTCCTGGCTCTGCAGTCTTTGCGTCAGTCATATAGACAAAACCGGCGTCCACCTCTCCCCTTTCAACATACGTCAGAACCTGTTTTACATCCTCGGCAAATATCATCTTCTTTTCTGTCTGGTTCCACAGGCCTGTTTCATTCAGTGCAAGGCGTGTGTATTTACCAATAGGAACGGTTTCAGGGTTTCCAGTTGCGATTCTTTCAACTTTTGGGTCTGTCAGGTCTGTTATGTTTGTTATATTAAGGGTGCTGTTTGCAGGAACAATGAGTACAAGTGAGTTTTGGGCAAAATCCTCTCTTGTAGAGTTCTCAATAAGGCTTTTATTGGCAAGTGTGTCCATCTGGCTCTCATCAGCTGAGGCAAAAACATCGACAGGAGCTCCCCCTTCTATTTGCGTACGAAGATTCCCCGAACCTCCAAAGTTCAGGCTTACGTCAGTTCCGGGGTTTTCAGTCTCATACTGGGCAGCTATGTCCGTGAAAGCTTCAGTAAGGCTGGCAGCTGCAGAAACTGTAATCGTTTCAGACTCTGCGGCAGCTGGAGTTTCTGCTGTAACTGGAGTCCCAGTTTCATTTGCAGCTTTATCTCCACTATCAGTACATCCTATTGCAAGGAATACACTTAATAATACTAACAGAACTATCAGTTCTTTTCTCATAATTTCACCTCTCCTAAATATTTTTTATAGTCAAAACTTACACTATTGGATTGAAAAATCAATACTCTTTAATCATTCAAATATATAAATCAAGCCATTGTATAGGGCCTCATGCACTTGGTTTTGTGTTTTGGGCGCATAACTCCTAAGTGGCTATTTGTAGATCTAACGAAAATCAAGGCAAATTCTCAGGTATTATTTCTTTCTCCTGTTTGTGTATAGACGGAATAAAAACAGATTGATTTCTTTTTTTTCTAATTTTCATAAAGAGCTGCTTTAGGGTATCTTCATTACTCTTTGTGAATTCAAATGGGGAATTAGTGAATGGTTCGAAGTGAACCGCCACGTCATCAAGCCTGTAGAAAGTTCCGTTACATTCCATGGCATCAACAACGCCTGGAAGCACAACGTCCGACACAACTGTGGTCGGGCAGGGAACAATATCCAGATAGATCAGAGGAATTTCGGCAAGGTAAGCCGCACAGTCGGCGGGAATCTGATTTAAAATATCTGTGCATATCACAAAGGCTGCATCTACGTCTTTTTCTCGAAGCAAGTCCACGGTTGTGAATTCTCCCGGGTTATAACGTGGATACCCGTGAGTGAAGTCAAGTCCGAAAGGATATCCATACATGTAAGAAGCGACCTGATTGAAACCTGCGACATTGCAGTGGCTGCGGAGTATTCCAAAGGTGAACTTGGAGTAATTGTTCAGTTCCTTTACAAGGTTCAATGCAATTTCAGTGTTCCTGTGCTTTCCAATTGAAGAAGAAAGCCCGACACCTACTGAAATCGCCCCGAAGTTACAGTTTTTCATCATATCGAGCATTTCTTCCATGACGGAGATGGGCACTCCAGTGGTCTCTTCTACTGAGGGGTGCGGAGTTTTCCCGTGGAGCAGGGTCAGAAGTGCACTTATCAGTTCATAATCTGAGTTCGGTTTAAGCTGCACGTGCAGGTCTGAAGCTTCGGTTGTTGGAGTTTTTCTTGGATCCACAGTGATAACTGTCCTGTCAAAACGTCCACGCTTGGTCCAGTAACCTCTTGGGAAAACTCCGTACCTGGACATTTGCCTGGGCATGGATTCGAGAGGATTTGTACCCCAGTAGACTATGAGATCTCCCCTGTTTTTCTTCTGACCTTCGGTTGCACCGACTTTACCGGATTCCTGGATTCCCATTGTTGCCGGTCCATTACCTAACGCAGTATTGGAATCAACAACTGCCCCCAGATATTCCCCCATCATGAGCCCTACTTCGTGCGCTTCACAGGAGGTTTCACTGCCCATGAAAAGCAGAGGGCGCTTTGCTGAGACGAGGATATCGGCAGCTTTCTCAAGTGTCTCATCCCAGGCTGCAGGGGTAAGTTTTCCCTCAGCCTTTACAAGGGGTTGTCTTATCCGTCGAGGATTTCTAAGCGCCTGAAACCTGGCAGCTCCTATCTTACATATGTTTTTAACTTCAATTGTATTGTCTTTCAGTTCAACCTGGATATCGTCGCAGGCAGCCCCACAGACGGGACAGACCATGTTTTTAATAAACATAACTCCCGCTCTCCACATAGATATCCGACGTTGTATTTCCGATGCTCGTTTCAGAAAAGAAAAATAATAACTTGCCTTCTTGCATTTTACTTGCCTCTCAACATTGTTCTGTGCGCTGCACAGCAGTTCATTTTCATTTGAATGAACAGTGCACAGCAATTCTACAGCACTGTGTCATTTTTATGAACTAGTACTTCAATGTCAACAGGTCTCAGGAATAGGCCTTTTTCCCTGTGATCAGGAAGACGGGTGGGGGAGCTCAGGAGAGTAAAAGACTTTCCATATCCCAATAGAAAAAACCGTGTTCAACTTTTCTGCTGTCGTTTATCGATTAGCAGATTTTCAGATCTACATTTTCTCGGAAATGAATACTTTTACCTCTATCATATAATTTGGAGGTAAAATCTACACTTTAAGGTAAATTTACAACTTATTTATAAACATGTCGAAGACTGTCTTTTCTAGATTGGAACAAAATATATGGCGAAGGTCAAGAACTAAACTCACATTTGATTGTCAAGAGTAGAATAAATGGGAAAATAGGTACTATATTTGGACACCCTGCCGGGAGAGAGTTTAAATATAATAGAACTGTTCGTATGTAGGCATAAACTATATTATAATCAAAAGCATATATAAAAATCGCAAGCATTTATTAATAATACCTAAATGGAGGAGCAAGGAAATGAAACTAAGTGCACGGAATGTCTTAGAAGGTAAAGTTAAAAAGATTGTACCGGGCGTGGTTAATTCTGAAGTTGTAATAGAATTGCCAGGCGGAGCAGAAATCACTTCCATCATCACAAAGACCTCAGCTGAAAATCTGAAGTTAAAAGAAGGAAGCAGTGTTTACGCAATCGTTAAGGCTTCAAATGTGATGATAGGTACAGATTAATCCCATTTTTTGTTTCATGCTTCGCGCATGAAATTAGTAAGTAGCGTATATTCTACTCCACAGCAGTTCACAAAAAGCTGCTCAGTTTTTGTTAACAGTAACTTATGAAACTAAATTACATATTTGTGTACATCTGCGGGGCGTGGAATAACTTTACATCATATGAAGTATTTAACAAGACCCTGTTTAGTTCGGATTTATTTCGAATACTCAATTTCCATAATCTGGAATGCTGCACTAAAAAATTTTTGTTTCATGATAATCCGCTGTAATAAGCATTTAATTATCTCTTATACACTTTTAAGTACGTTTATTCAAAAAATGATAAGACATGATCTCTATGTTGGACAAGATATGGTTTCCTTTATCTATCACGCTCTGGATAGCTACCATATCATCTTTCCTCGTACTGTGCAGCGGCGTAGTCATAGCTTATATCTTTGCGAGACGCGATTTTAGGGGCAAGGAGCTTGCAGAGCTGCTAGTAACACTTCCCCTAGTTCTCCCGCCTACCGTAATTGGCTATCTCCTGGTTATTCTCGTAGGTAGGAACGGATATCTTGGCCACTTTATTTACAACTTTTTTGGTACAGGGATCATGTTTACCTGGCAGGCAGCAGTAATTGCGGCTTATACGGTTTCCCTTCCCCTTATGGTAAAAGCTGCACAGGCAGCCATAGAAACCGTAGATAAGGAACTTGAATATGCAGCTTATATTCTTGGGAGAAGCGAGACTGAAACTGCTCTGCTAATAACACTCCCCCTTGCAAAAAGGGGCATAATGGCAGGACTCGTGCTAAGTTTCGCCAGAGCCATTGGAGAATTTGGAGCGACCCTTATGCTGGCAGGAAATATCCCGGGAAAAACTAACACAATGTCCACCTCAATATACAGTGCTTTTCAGGCAGGAAACAATGAACTTGCTCAGACGCTGGTTTTAATCCTTATTATTATGTCTCTGCTAGCTATTTCTCTGACCGGACGATTCGTAGGCAAACTAGAGGTATAAGCTTGGGCATTAAAGTTGACCTTAAAAAACGGTATTATGAAATCGATTCCAATGGAAAAAAAGATATCAAGAAATCTTTTCTGTTAGATGTCAGCTTTGAAATGGAAAACGAGCTTGTCGTACTCTTTGGGCCTTCAGGATCAGGAAAGACCACGTTATTTAAATGCATTTCCGGAATAACTGAACCTGATGAGGGAAAAATAACCTTAGGAAATAAAGTTTATTTCGACAAAATCAAAAAAATTAATATTCCCATCCAGAAGCGCAATCTTGGATATGTTTTTCAGAACTATACTCTTTTTCCCCATATGAATGTAAGAAAAAACATAGAATGTGGTCTCAAAGGCTGGGAGAAAGAAGCCAAAGAAGAAAGGGTTCTGGAAATGTTGAATCTTCTCCATATTGAGGAATTGGAGACCCGACCTCCATCCCATCTGTCAGGAGGACAGAAACAGAGAGTTGCTCTGGCAAGAGCGCTGGCCCCCAAGCCTGAGATTTTACTTCTGGATGAGCCCTTCTCTGCACTTGATTTGAAAATAAGACTCGAACTTGCAGAAAAAATAAAAAATCTTCAAATCCGGATTGGAATACCATTATTATTCATTACTCACAATCTGGAAGAAGCTTTAATGCTGGCTGACAAGATTCTTGTTTTATATGGAGGGAAAGCCCAGCAGTTCGGTACTCCGGAAGAAATATTCAATCATCCTGAAAACCTGCATGTGGCAGAGCTGGTTGGTATCTCCAATATTTTTGATGACGCTTATGTTGAAGAATATGATGAAAAATCAAAAAGTACAGTGTTAAAAAGCGGAGATCTGAGAATAAAAATAAAATCTCAGAATTTCAAGGCTGAGGATAAAGTATCCTGGGGCATCCATCCTGAGAACATAACCTTTCTATTGGCAGATTTCGGTTCTGAAGATCTGGAAAATAATACTTACTCTGCTCGTATCAATAACATCATCAATAAAGGGCCAAAAAAGCGCATTACATTTAAACTTGTTAAATATAACAAGGCTCTGACTGCAGAAGTGCCTGCGCAGCTTGTTGATTCTCTGAAAATGCATGCAGGAGATTTATGTCTGGCAAAATTGGAAATGACTAAAGTAATTTCATTCCGTAACTTACAACTCAATAGATAACACATTTTATTTTATATGGAAATATTTGACTTCTCTTTAAAAGAATATTAATTTCTTTAATTGATAACATCGCTTCCTGCCGTTAACTATTTAACAGAGGAAGGCTATTTCAATATCCTTGTCAAGGGGCTGTGGCCTAGCCCGGCATGGCGATGGGCTCCAGCGGATAAATGATGAACAACGGGTATACTGAGTCTTTCCCGACGGGGCAGGACAGTGAGGAACCGTTGGAGCACTGATAGATGCTCACCAGAACTAATACTGTTAAGACAGTTGTTCGGAGATACCCGTCGATCGTGAGTTCGAATCTCACCAGCCCCACCTTTTTTAATTTAATTCTTATTTTTAAAAGGTATTTCCTCATTCTATCTTAGGGCTGCATAAAATTTATAAAAAAGAAAAAATAAGTAAATATAGGCAGCAGGGCTCAAACATACAAATAAAGATGCTTACCTATTGTAATTTCTCACTTCAATATTATACTCCTTATTTTCACTCAGTTTTTCCGAATGTTATCGAATATGTAAAACTCTCCATATTTTCCGGCAGAATTGAAAGTTCCCATTCTCCGACTGTACCTGGAATTGTATATGTTTCTGCATAGTGCTTGTTTGTGTTTTGATATATTGAGGTGTCATCCATTGCCCATAAGGGGAAAGAGTATCCTCCGACACTTACATAGTTGTTCTGGATTATTTTTGCAGGGGTTATGCAGATAGAACGGGAATTGCATTTCAGACTCACTTTAAAAGAAGGTTCTTCAGTTTTTGGGGAAATACGCAGTCCCATATTCTGGTCGTAAGAATCAGTTGAAACTTCAATCGTTACTGGAGCATTATTTGTGGTATTGAAAGTTTTCATGTAGGGAACCGTGGGCTGCAGCATAGCCCTGAAATACAGGCTTAACTGCGGGTTAGATCCATCATTAGCACTGGATTTTCCATCCACATTCATGTCTATGTAGCCATTGAAATAACCCGTCGCATTTTCCGGAACAGGTACCCTGATGGTCATGCAGGTAATTTCACCTTTTTTTATGACTGAAGGGGCAGAGATTACCACGTCGTCATTACTCAGACCGAATGCACTGGCTGAAATATCATACATGTAGCTGGTCACTTTAGGGTCAATTGTAACGTCTTTATCTGCCACATTTTTAATTTTGACCATATACTCGTATTCTTCTCCTGCCTCAACAGTATCGGAGATATAGGTTGTTTGAAGCTCTATTTTCGGACTTGCCTGGACTGAGATATCGAGCTTCATTAAATTGGCATATTCTGTTGAATCTGGCAGAAGATCATCTGTGAAGGCTACGGCTGCTTGATAGCCTGCACTTGCCTCATCCTTCGGAACACTTACTTCAACTGTAAATTCCTGTATTTCGTCTGGCTCTACTGTTACATTTGTCGGAGACACGGTGATCCAACTTTCAATTATACCTTTCCCATTCTCAGCGAGAGACACTACTTCAGGTGTTATCTCAAGCGATTCGTTACCTCCGTTCCTGAAACTGACAGTAAACTTTTCGCTATTTCCTGCAGTTAGATATGTGTAATGATAAGTCGGATTTATGGTATGTACTGTGACATTTTCATTAGTTACATTTTCGTAAATAAGATCTTCAGAAATTATAATTTCTTCAGAAACTTCTTGCTTAGCGCACGCAGATTGTATAAGTATCAGGCAAAGCAGCATTCCTAAAAGCTGGGGGATTACCTTTACTCTATTATTTTTGTTCATGTTTCTGGCTCCATTCTTTTTTCAAGAATAAAACCTTTCTAACTTCCTGTTCACGTTTTTCAAGTACCTGCAGGTAACTGTATTTCAGGGGGATAACATTGTTAAACTGAAACTCAGCAACTTAAAACCTGCACTGATCTATCAATGTTCTTATGTGGGGGATAACTCGTAAACATATTACAAAAAGTTAGAAAGTAATACTTACGATATGTGTCATACTATAAAATATTTGTGAGTTCTCACTCTCTTCCTGTTTAGAAGAGAAAGGTTCAGAAGAAAAGAGTTAAAAGGTAATTTTCATAACTACTTTAAAACGCTATCTATAAGCATTATTTCTCGGCTCGGGAAATAATTCTTTTCTCAAAAAAGTAATATCTGATTTTTCTTGAAGAAAGTTGCCTTTTCCTTGGCTTACCTATTATTCAAAGTCTGGATTACTTTCACATTCCTCCCCAAAAATTAATAACTTCCAGATCCGATTTTTTAGTATCCACTCAACAGCAACAGAGGTTACCATTTTGAGACGAGAAAAAGAAGAGATCGCTGTCCTTGTTAGAGCTACCCCTGAGAAAGGTAAAAGGGATGGGGAAGAACATGCTGTCGGAGTGATTGGCATTACAAAAGATGGGGAACTTCTGAGATTGTATCCTATGGGGTTCAGATACTGGGAAGGACTCGTTGATTTCAAAAAAAATGATCTGCTTGAGGTCACGCTTACCAAGCCTGAGCATGATATAAGATGGGAAAGCAGGAAAGTTCTCAATTATGTGAACCTGGAGAGACCCCTTAAAGAGAGGGAAGTAAAGGAACTTATCCTGCCGCTTGTAACGTCTGTAGAAAGGCTGAATATCGAGAGAGTCAGCCTGGGAGTAATAAAGCCGGAAATTCTGGATATTGAGATAAAGGTAAACAGCATTGAAACTCTCGACAGGCAGCAGTATTTTAATCTCATGGGAGATTTCCTGGAAAAAGGGGAGAGGGCCAGAATGCCTGTAGAAGTCAGGTACATTTTCAGGTGCGAAGGTGAAGAGGCATGCAGAGGGCACAAATTTTTTTTGCTTGACTGGGAATTCAACGAGATTGTAAGAAATCTCATACGGGGGGAACAGGAACCTTCGGGTGTGGAGAAGAAGATAAGAAAACATTTCTTTAATCTAATGCAGGAAAAAGAACTCTATTTTATGCTGGGAACTCATTTTACGTACGGAACCTGGATGATTACAGGACTTTTCTGCCCTGAAAAAAATGATAAGAAACAGAAAAACCTCTCCGGATTTTAAAATTACTACATATAATCGATTAAAAAGTCCAAAATAGGAAAGGCTAATAAGAGGAAATGCTCTCTAAAATTAAAAACTATACAAAATAAAAATTATACAAAAGTAAAAGGCATGAGTAACTGTAAAAGGTATAATAAGGAAGAGAAAAATCATTCACAGGTTGACTATAAAATTTCTCATCCCTCAAGTTCTTTTGCTAAAAAAGTTTCAAGCCTGTCCATACCTTCTTTTATATTCTCTATGCTATTAGCATAGGAAAAACGCAAATAGCCCTCTGCCCCGTTCCCGAAATCAATTCCTGGAGTTACTGCAACCCCTGCCTCATTAAGAATGCGACGGCTTAACTCAAGAGAATCGTGGCTGTATTTGCGGGCATCGGCAAGGACATAGAAAGCTCCCATTGGCTCTTTGCGGACTTCAAGACCCATGCCAAGAAGTCTTTTCAGCATGTACTGGCGGCGCGTGTTATAGGTCTGGACCATCTCCTTAACATGTTCCTGAGATCCTTTAAGGGCTGCAATTCCTGCCTCCTGGACAAAGGAGTTGGCGCAGATGAAAAAGTTCTGATGGATTTTCTGAATCGCACGGACGCATTCAGGGGGGCAGATAATGTAGCCGAGTCTCCAGCCTGTCATAGCATACAATTTTGAAAAGCCGTTCAGGACAAAGGCATTTTTCGTGTATTCCAGAATACTATGTTCTTCTCCGCTGTAGATGAGGCCCTGGTATATTTCATCCGAGATAATAGGAATGCCTTTTTCATCTGCTATTGCTGCAAGGCCCTGAAGGCTTTCTGAAGACGTGACATGTCCGCCAGGATTTGAAGGGCTGTTGATAAGTATCGCTTTGGTATTGAGACTAAGAAGATGCCTGACTGTTTCAGGTTCGAGGGCAAAACCGTTAATCTCATTCGTGTAAACGAAAACAGGCGTTCCGCCAAGATGTTTAACAAAATTCGGATAGCAGGCGTAGTGGGGGTTTGACATGATTACTTCATCCCTTTTTTCCAGTAGAGCCATAAAAACCACCAGTAGACCTGCACTTGTCCCGGTTGTTACTATGACCTGACTTGGGCTAATATCTACCCCGAATTTCTGGTGGTAAGACTCAACTATTGCCTCTCTAAGGGAAAGAAGTCCCTGGCTATGGGTATATTTTGTAGCCCCCCTGCCAATAGCATCACAGGCCGCTTCACAGATATGTGGCGCTGTAGGGAAATCAGGCTCTCCTACTTCAAGATGGATTATATGTCTTCCCTGAGCTTCCAGAGCCTGGGCACTTTCCAGAACTTCCATCACATAGAAAGGGGGGATATCTTCAGATTTTTTAGATAAGATACATTTGGAGTTTATAGATAACATAAAAGGCCTCTAAAAAACAATTATTGTGAAAGGTACTGAATTAAAAGGAAGTAACATCGCTGAAGCTATACCTGAATCTGCGTATGCTTTCAATATTTAAATATTCTGTGGAAAATAGCAAGCCAGACTTAACAGAACACAAGAAATAGAACACAAGAAAAATTAATTCCTGGTATGAAACCAGTTTTATGGAGTAATCTTAATTTGGCATGATCTTTTCGAGAATCTCTACCTCAGGTCTATCCCAACCCTGTTCTTCAAGTGTTTTTGCAAAGTCTTGTTGAAAAATCTGGAATTTTTCGAGGTTTTCAGGGAAAATATTAAGGAAGTCATAGTCTCCATATGCACCTGAGAAGAAAGAAACAACTGTTTCTTCAAACTTTTCTTCTATCCTCTGCGGGTACCAGAACCCGTTCTGTGAGAGTAGAACAAGGTTAGGATCAGGAATAGGGATCTCGTCCGAGTAAGTATAAAACCCTACAAAAATCTCTTCCCCATATTTTGCAAGAACAAGTTTCTTCTCAAATCCAGATCTCTGGAGTTTAAGGAACCATTCTCCCTTTAGAAGATCACTAAGTTCCTTGATAATTTTGTGGGCTTTGAGAATCTTTTCCGCCACCTGCTGTATTTCCAGGATTACAGTCTTGCGCTGCTCCTCAGGCATTTCCAGGCAGGATTTACAGGTTTCCCCTTCTGGAGCGCCTGCATGCCTGATGTTTACTCCTTCGCCTGAGTCCGTCAGCTTTTCAGCCTGTTTCCCATACGCTTTTCCCTCATCCTTTCGGGATTCTGGTGTGTTCTGCATCTCGATTTCAGGAATTTCTCTCATAATTAGCACCCCTATGATATATAGGTGGGAACATCAATAAATAATGATACTTACCTTTGAGATGAGATCTCTGGATCTAAGATTTGTTCAGATTCCTGACCTGTTTTTACTTTGGCTGCGCAGACTCCTCTATTCATTTCGGAACCTGAAGTCATATCCCCATTTTCTGAAGTAAGCCATCTGACTCCTAGATACACTAATGGCGTATCAAGGATTGAAAAACCGATTTTAAGAGTCCAGAGTGGCAGAATCATATGGAGGACGTAGACAGCATCCACCTCCGGAGTCACCTTATAGAAAGCGAGAAACATAAAAACAACTGAATCGATAAGTTGGGAAACGATTGTTGAAAGGCTATTTCTGAACCAGAGATACCTGCCATTTGTTTTCTGCTTCAAGAGGCTAAAAGCCCAGATGTCATGGAGCTGACTTATTAAAAAAGCTGTTACACTCGCCGCAATAATACGCAGAGAGCTTGAAAAAACAGTGGTGTAAGCCTCATTACCATAATATGTAGGAGAGGGGGGAAGACCCGTACTCAGGGATACGAAAAAAAATGCAATGCAAAGTGATAGGAAACCAGAATGTACAAAAATCTTTGAAGCTTCTTTTCCCTTAACTTCTACTACTATATCCGTGATCAAGAAAGTAAGCGGGTATTCAAAAAAACCTACTGATTTTATGATCCCAAAAATTTCAATCCGCTTGCTTCCAAGAAGGTTTCCAAGGAGCAGACAGCTGACAAAAGTAGTAAGCAGAAGCTGCAGTTTGTAGTCAATGGATTTCATAGGCTCAGGGTTTTTAATCGAGCTTTTGGATACCGCTGGCAGGAAAGAAAAGAAATTATCTTAATCGTTCGGCTCTTCTAAATATATTTTGCGGAGATCGATCTACTTCATCACAGATAATCCTGTGAGGTACTGAGGCAGGCAGGATGGAATATGCCTGATTGTCCGTACCCCTGAGTCCCCAGGTCTCATCCGTGAGCAGGAAATAGGAATTTTCAAGCCTGACGCCTTTTTCTTTCAGGGACGAGATAACTGATAGATCAGACAGGTCTTTTCTGATCTCTTCTGCAGCTTTTACCTGAGTGCCTGGCCCTCCTTTTTTTACAAGATAAAGCCTGTCATCTGAGAGGATTCTTTCCATATTTCGGATTACCAGCCTGTAGCAGGTTTTTTTATTCGTAGATTGTTTCTCATTTTTCTCCAGATAAAGGACATTGCGTCCGTTTCGGGCAATATCTGATAGAATGCTCTCCTGTCGTGAAAAAGATTCAACTTCAAATGTAGGAATATCCAGGAAAAAAACAGGAAACTTTTTAGAAAGGCTGTCAGCAGTTGCCTGATTCACCTTTTCTCGAGGAATATATTCAAAGCTGATATTGGACCCTGAGAATTCTTTTTCAATTTCTTCCTTTTTAGCCTGAAAAAGCTTTACTGCTTCCGTAGAGTCGTTATAAATAACTATATCCCTGTCGGTTTCAAAGAAGATCCTTGTCAGTTTGACTGCGAAACCAAGGGCTGCAAGTTCACAGCTCAGGTTATTTTCGGGAACGCCAGAGACTTTTGTCGTAGATTGATGGATCTGCCTGCCGTCTCTAAGAACTGTGCAGCCTATATAAGAGTCCTCATTTTCGTTATAAGAGGAATCACAGTAAACTTCAAACATGATTTTCACCTTTTTATCAAAAGAAAATAGAACATAAAATAAATTTCGAAATATAATCCAAGCTTATAGATTATAAAGTAACATCATGAATCAATAGTTGTTGTTACTGCTAAGTATGATATTAGAAGGTTGTGCATAATTAAGATAAAAAGAGTTCTCAATTTTCATCATAACTGAAATAAATTAATAATTGAATGACAAATTCAAAGAAGAAGAGAAGAAAAAAAGAGAAAAAGGTAAAGAAAAAGGACTGAAATCAGATAATAATTGCCGCTGTCCTATCATCCTTTTCTTCGTCAAAATCAGTTACAAGAGCTTCAGTCGTAAGCACCATGCCTGCAATTGAGGCTGCATTCTGGAGGCCGCTCCTGACTACTTTTGTCGGATCTATCACACCTGCTTCGAAGAGGTCTTCAAAGACATCTTTCTTTGCGTTATACCCAAAGAATTCTCTGGATTCGGCCTTGATTGTTGCTACAACTTCGGCACCTTCTCTACCTGCGTTTGTAGCGATCTGACGGACTGGTTCTTCAATAGCCCTCTGTACTATCTTTACACCCACCTGTTTGTCGCTCTCTAGGCACAGGGCATCGAGAACTGCAGCTGCACGGAAGAGACTTATTCCTCCCCCGGTGACAACCCCTTCTTCAACTGCGGCTTTTGTGGCGTTAAGAGCGTCGTCGATTCTCATCTTCTTTTCCTTCAGCTCGGTCTCGGTTGCAGCTCCTACTTTGATCACTGCAACGCCTCCTCCTAATTTTGCCAGGCGTTTTCTAAGTTCAGTTTTTCTATATTCAGCGTCGGCAATATTAATCTGGGCTTCGATGATTCTTACTCTTTCATTAATATCTTCTTTTTCGCCCCTGCCTTCCACAACGATGGTCTTATGGTTGTCAACAGTTACCTTTCTTGCAGCTCCAAGCATGTAGTCGCTGAATTCCTCAAGCTTCATACCTTTTTCTTCACTGATAACCTGTCCGCCCGTCAGGGTGGCAATGTCCTCAAGCATTTCCTTTCTCTCGTTTCCGAATCCAGGAGCTTTGACCGCGCAGACTCTCAGTGACCCACGGATGATGTTTAAGATCAGGGCCGCCTGTGCATCCCCATCAACATCGTCAGCAATAATCAGGAGGGAACGACCTTCAGAAGCAACTTTTTCAAGCACAGGAACGATCTGCTTCATGCTGTTGATTTTTTTGTCCGTAATCAGGATATATGGCTCATCAAATTCACAGACCATTTTTTCATGGTCAGTTGCCATGTAGGGAGAAACAAACCCACGGTCAAACTGCATCCCTTCTACAACGTCAAGGCTTGTTTCCATGGTTTTTGAGTCTTCTACAGTGATCACTCCGTTGTATCCGACTCTTTCCATTGCATCTGCTATAAGATTGCCTATTTCTTCATCATTATTTGCAGAGATGGTAGCTACCTGTATAATTTTCTCTTTGCCTTTTACCTCAACGCTCTTGCTCTTAAGGTAGTTCACGACTTTTTCTGTTGCAATCTCAATTCCTTTTTTGACATCTATAGGATTTGCTCCGGCACTGATGTTTTTCAGGCCTTCTTTGATCATGCTCTGGGCAAGGAGAGTTGCGGTAGTGGTCCCGTCTCCGGTATTGTCCTGTGTTTTGGATGCAACTTCTTTAACAAGTTTAGCCCCAATATTCTCAAACTTGTCATGAAGCTCTATTTCCTTTGCAATGGTAACCCCATCATTTGTAACAACAGGTTTTGTGCTTTTGTCCAGCACAACATAGCGGCCTTTAGGTCCGAGAGTGATCTTGACGGTGTTTGCAACTTTATCCACACCGTTTAAGAGAGCCTTTCTGGCGCTTTCGTCAAACATTATTTGCTTTGAAGACATCTGCATTCACCTTGATTAAGATCAAATATGCTCTTATTGAGTCTGGGTATTATTAAGTCAGATTAAGTCAGGGTATATCCTGATCAGGGATATCCTGATTCATTTTGTTTCAAATTAGATTTTCTCCAGCATTATTCTTCCACAAATGTTGCCAGGACATCCTTGAAGTCTACAAAAAGGTATTTTTCCCCATCTATTTCAACTTCGTCTGATTGATATCCCCCATAAATCACACGGTCCCCTTTTTTCAGGGGCAGTTCCTTCCCGTCTTCAAAAGTCCCCACAGCAATAACGATTCCTTCCTTATTCTCTTTCTGTGCAGACTCAGGGATATAGATCCCGCCTTTTGTCACTTCTTCTTTTTTCAGATGTTTGAGTAACACTCGTTCGCCAATAGGTCTGATAATCACTATTTTATTCCTCCTTATACGCAAGTGATTCTATATTAGCTGAACATTCACTGACAGTTATAAGTCAATACAGAATTGGTGAACATTTTGAGCAAGAAAATGCCCAACTATCTGCATATAATGTAAAACTTGTATTTATAAATTGCCCGAATAAATAAATATGATATTCAAAAAATAGAGATGATGTCTACAAATTGAAGAAAATATATATATGTGAAACTCCAAAATATTACCCAGATGGTTCAGGAGATTATTCTAAGAAACATTGAAAAACCTCGGATCAAAAGTCTGGAAGAAGATCTTTTATGGTTCTGCGATAGCTTTGGCTTTTCTGCAGGAAGGGACACCGAAAACACTGCCACCAGAATAATCTTCAGCCTGCTTGACAAGCTCTCAAATGACGAAACCGTCTCTTCGGAAGCCCTTGCAGGAGATCTTGAGATTAAGATTTCCAGAGTCAACCACCACCTGCGGAATCTCAATGACTCTGGCCTCCTTTACAGGAAAAAAGGTCTGATTTATCTTCGGGGAGGCAGTTTAAAAGCTGCAGTCGAGGAGATGAGAAAGGATTCGGAAAGGATCCTTGATGAACTGGAAGGCATGGCCGAAGAAATAGATTCCTTGATGGGACTCAAGAACAGGTAACTGTAGAAATGTAACGCAAGAAAAAAGATAATTAACCGGAAATAAATTCAATAATAAGCTCATTTATTATTTATCGTGAATAAAGTTTCCATAGTCCGCTGTCCTGACTATTCTCTTACAAAAAGAGCAATAGCAGAAGCTCTGGAGCTTGTAGGAGGCCTTGAAAGTTCAATCGATCCCGGAGACCGTGTGCTTCTCAAACCAAATATTCTTGCGGCCAGCCCTCCGGAAGCTGCCGCCACAACTCACCCTTATGTAGTGGCTTCAATGTGTGAATTCGTGCTTCAGGCAGGAGGGAAACCGATTGTAGGTGACGGCTCAGGAATCTCAAGGCCCGGAGCTACTGCAAAAGCCCTGAAAGCCTCAGGTATAGAAGAAGCGGCCAGAAAAGCCGGAGCCAATATTGTAAATTTTGAAACCTCAGGCTTTACTCTTGTCGAAGTTCCTCAACCCCTTCAGTTCAGTAAGATATACCTTGCAAATCCCATTCTTGAATCGGATGTTGTAATATCTCTTCCCAAATTGAAAACTCACGAACTTACCTATTACACAGGTGCGGTAAAGAACTTTTTCGGAGCCATTCCCCTGAAATGCCGAAAGAAATGCATCTACTTGGAAAAAAAGAGCTTTTTGGCGAGGCTGTTGCCGACATATACTCTGTAATCAAACCTCATTTTGCAGTTATGGATGGAATTATAGGTATGGAGGGAAACGGGCCTTCCCATGGAAAACCTGTAAATTCCGGTGTAATTCTGGCAAGTCGGGATTGCGTTTCTCTGGATATTGTTGCTGCAGAGATGATTGGTTGTGATCCTCTTAATATCCCAACAACTTCAGGCGTCCTCAAGAAAGGTTTTGGAAATCAATGCCCTGTTATCGTCGGAACGCCGTTGAAAGAAGTCAAAATGAAATTTAAACCTTCAAGCGGAGGAGTAAGTACGGCTCCTACGTTTCTAACCCGCCATCTAGGCAAATACTTCACTATTTATCCGCAGATAAACAGGAGAAAGTGCACTCACTGCGGGGCCTGTTATTATAATTGTTCTCCCCATGCTATTGAAAGACTTGAAGATGGGAGTTTCAGGATTAACAACGAAAAATGCATTTTATGTTACTGCTGCCGTGAACTCTGCCCGAATAATGCCGTAGATATCAAAAAGTCGTTACTTGCAACTCTTCTGACAGAAAGGAAAACCTAATTGATAAAGACGTGGTCAAAGCGTAGAAAGTTTAAATTGGAAAACATTTATGTGGGCATTAAAACCGAAGACTAATTTCTTTCATTTCTTGCCTGATTACTAAATTTCCTTTCTATTTTATAATTAATTATTAAAGTGTTAACTAAAACTCATTCTATAAACCAAAATTAATACATTGGAGGCATAATTTAATGCCCCCAATACTTTTTTCTTATTTGTATTTGTGTTCCCGTCTCCCAGCTACCATCTTTTCTTTTTCTAAACGCTCCATTCTCTCTTTATCTGTCTCTGTTTTTTCCTCTCTTTCTATTCTTTCTACATCTTGCCTTGCCATTCTTTCTTCTGCTGTTTCCAGTGGCTCTTCCCTTCTTTTAGTCCGGACCATCATTTCTGATTCTGCTCCGGTTATTCTGGTTCTTTCAGCCTCTGCTCTTTGCCAGTACGGCTGGTATCCATAGTAAGTGTAGACTCTAGAGAGTTCAGCACGAGTTAAAGGCCATCTGTCTTTATCAAACCCTTCTGCCCTTTCCAGAACATCCTTGGGAATATCAAGGGTAAAAGCATGCTCATGCACTCTGCATGTAAGAGCTTGCCAGGGAATAGCAAACAGTTTATCGGCCATACCCAGGAACCCGCCAAAAGAAAGTACTGCATATGCTACTCTTCCATCCTGAAGATCGATCATTAACTCTTCAATCCTTCCAAGATCTTCTCCGGCTGTATTGACAACTCTGTCCGTTTTTATCGTGCTTGCTGACAAAAAGTCTGGGACCTCTCCCCCTGCAGTCTCAACTCTGCTCTGTACTTCCACTCTCTCTCTTTCCAGTTGCGCCAGCCTTTCCCTTTGTGTTTTTGCCAGCATTTCTGCCTCTACTCGTTCTTTTTCCAGTTTGGCTAGAGTCTCTCTCTCGATTCCTGCTTGCCTTTGTGCTTCTGTACATGCTCTCTGCAACTGAGACAACTTTTCTTTGTGTGTCTCTTCATGAGTCTGTACTATCATCAGCTCTTCTTCAAGCCTGGCAACTTTTTCTGTCTCTTCCTTTCTTCTTGCCTCTTGCAACTCTTTTTCCAACTGTGTCAACTTTTCTCTCTCGGCTTTTGCCTGCCTTTCTGCTTCTATCCGTTCTCTTTCCAGCTGCGCCAGCCTATCTCTCTCAGCTTCTGCATTCCTCTGTGCTTCTATCCGCTGTCTTTCTAACTGAGAGATTCTCTCTTCCTGTGTCCCTTTTAACTCTTCAAGCCTTTCTATTTCCTGGCGAGCCTTTATCCCTTCTCCTGTTTCTGTCCGGACAACTCTCTCCTCTACTACTACTGTCGGCTCCCTGACTTCTTTTTCGGTACGGGCCATTCTTCTTGTTTCCCCTCCAGTAACGACTCCGGTCAGAATTTCTGGTTGAGTTCCCATTCCTGTCCGCCAATACGGCTGGTAACCATAGTAAGCAAATGTACTGGAGAGTTCTTCATAAGTTACAGGCCATTTGTCCTTATCAAGACCTTCTGCTTTATCAACAGTCTCTTTAGAAATATCAAGGACAAAAGCATTCTCACGCGCTCTTAGAGTGAGAGAATTCCAGGGAATAGCGAGTTGTTTACTGCCTACACCTAGAATTCCACCATGTGAAATTACAATGTACGCAATTCTTCCATCATGAAGATCAATCATTATATCTTCAATTTTTCCAATGTGGTCGCCATCTCTATTGATGACTTTTTTTCCTTGTATATCGCTTGCTGGCAAAAACTCTGGACTGCTTCTATCTGTCCTGCTTGTCATCCGGGATATCCTCTCGGATTCCGGTGTTGCAGTTTCTACTGCCCCCGTTTGCCAGTACGGCTGGTATCCATAGTAGCTGTACATATTAAAAAGCCAATCACGGGTAGTTACAGGCCAATTGTCCTTGTCAAAGCCTTCTGCATTCTTAAGCGTTTCCTTAGGAATATCAAGTAAGAAGGTGTGCTCGTGCACTTTCAAAGTAAGAGCTTTCCAGGGGATAGCAAAGAGTTTATTGCCCATACCTAGGATTCCTCCAAAAGAAAGTGCTGCATATGCTACTCTACCGTCTGCGAGATCAATCATTAAATCTTCAAATTTACCAAGGTCTTCTCCAGCTGTATTGACTACTTTATCGTCTGTTAAGCTATCCGCTGACAAAAAGTCTGGATTCTCTCTGTTTGCCATATTGTTCCAACTCCCTTTGTTTTAGATATATTTCGAAGCTTGCTCCCCAAGCGTAACTTCAAAACTTTTCTTTCTATGGAATTCATCCAAGTTGTTTCTTCAAGTAGTATTGATGGCTATCTGTTACAATTACAGGCTTAGATGTTACCTGGTCTATTCTCCACCCTTTCTCTTTCTCTCAGCCAGTACGGCTGGTATCCATAGTAGCTGTACATACTTGAAAGCCACTCGCGGGAAGTTATAGGCCAGTTATCTTTATCAAACCCTTCTGCCTTTTCCAAAGTTTCTTTAGAGACACTAAGGGTGAAAGCATGCTCATGCACTCTCAGTTGAAGAGCCTGCCAGGGAATAGCGAACAGTTTGTCACCTAGACCCAGGAATCCGCCAAAAGATAGTACTGCGTATGCAATTTTTCCATTGCGGAGGTCAATCATTAGCTCTTCAATCTTCCCGAGATCCTCGCCAGCTGTGTTGATGACTTTATCCCCTTTTAACGTACTTGCTGACAAAAAGTCTGGATTCTCTTTACTAACTGCTGCACTTTCCATCCGTAGCATTCTTTCGGATTCGGTCTCAGTTTGCATTCCTGTTGAAATCCCTGTCTGCCAGTACGGCTGGTGTCCATAGTAAGTGTAGGTTCTGAGAAGTTCATTATACGTTAAAGGCCACCTGCCTTTATCAAAGCCTTCTGCCTCTTTCAAGGTCTCTTTAGGAACATCAAGTAGGAAAGCATGCTCATGTACTCTCAGTTGAAGAGCCAGCCAGGGAATAGCAAATAGTTTGTCGCCCATACCCAGGAACCCACCAAATGAAATTACAGCATATGCTACCCTTCCATCCTGAAAATCAATCATAAATTCTTCAATCTTTCCAAGGTCTTCCCCATCTCTATTGACTACCTTATCTCCTTTTAGCGTACCCGCTGACAAAAAATCTGGATTTTCTCTAGTTGCCATAATTCTACCCCCTACATTTATGGAGATATTTGTTTCCAAAGCCTGCGCCCACACGCAGCTTCAAAATATCTCCCCTATTAAATATTATTTTTTTGATGTTACTTAAAACTACGGAATCATAAAAAGTATTATTATATGTTACAATTTGAAAAAAAATGGATTAATGTTAAAAATATTTGGGCGGAGAAAGTTCCATTTCTATGAACACTTCCTTTAGCATATTTTCATGAAACTAGTAGTTGAGGTGAAAAACTTAGTAGTATTTCCTTTAACTTTATAAGTCAAAATTTAGAATGTTCTCAAAACAATTTCATGAATATTTTTATATTATTTAGATATGTCAACCGATACTGAATAAAAATGATAACGTTGTCAATAAGGTTATAACATTTTCCTTTTTATTTTTTTGCAAGCGCTTTTAACTTAGGAAGGCGAAAATATGTACTAAAACAATTTCTCTTACTTAAAATATGCCTGGGATCTTACCTTAGAGGGTGATGATATATGTACGCTTATGTTGATACTGAGTATGCACCTGAGAAATGTTCTCTATGCAATGGAACAGGACATGCTGTAGGTGGAATATGCGAAGTCTGTGGAGGACAGGGAGACGTACTTGTTGCCCAGCCTGCAATAGCCTGTCCTCTTTGCTGTGGATTAGGTAGCATTGAAATAGGAACTTGCAGGGCATGCGGAGGAAGTGGCTGGGTTCTCTTTTAAAGGAAAGTAACTACAATCCTATTTATAGACAGTATCCTTTTTTACCCGAAAATTTTTTCTCTTAAGTTTGCTCCGAATTCTCTGAAAAGCCTTCTTTTTTCTTTTGTTTTGTCAGAAATTCTGCTTTTTTCTCCTGAGAAAGGCAGTCAAAACAGGTTTCATAGCGCAAAGACTTATATTTACTTCTGCATACAGGACAGAGTTCCATACCTTTAAGGCTTGCAAAATGGCAGCTTTTACAGAGTACTATTGCGTTTTTCAGGGATTCATATTCATTTTCTGCTTGTTTAATTTCTTCTTCGATAAGGTCTTTAATACCATTTTCTTCAAGCCATTCATGATAACGTTTTTTGAAATTCCCCTCCTCTGAATCAGCAACAAGCACTTCAATATACTGTTCTTCCAGGTCGCTATGGTCGGGATCTATTTTATGTACAGTAGAAGCTTTATGCCACGAGGGGTGACTTTTATGGCGGTGCTTGCCAGTTAATACATTCTCGAATTTCTGGTACTTCTGCCTGTAAACCTCCCTGAATCTGGTGTATGAAGCACTATAAATCTCGGACCTGATTTGAGCCGGAGAAAAATCTCTGGGAGTGTGAATGCACAGAGAATCTGAAGAACCGCACCATGAGCAATTCTTGCCTTTGAGAAATTCTGCCCTTTTTTCTTTCCATTCCTTTGAGTTGTGTTTCATAGGCTGCCTGCAGAAGAACTTTTTTCCATAATAAGACTACTAAATTTAAGGTATGAATTCAGATTTGTCATTTTCATGGAATTTTGAGATCCTTAAACTATTATCAGTGTTCTATAGAAGTAATATTAGTGTTATTAATGTTCTATAAAAGTAGTATTAGTGTTCTATAGAAGTAGTATTAGCGTTCTATAGAAGTAATTTTTCCGAACTTTCAATGTAATATTTTAAGAGCTCTTTTCCCCATTTTAAAGCCTCGGGCTCTGAACTTAGAAGATATTGACCCTCAAAACCTTCTTTCTTGTTGAAAAGGCCTAAAAGAAATTTGTTTTCCGATACAGCAATAACAGCAGGAATTTCAAGGGTATTTTCAAGTCTCATGAAAATAGAGGCTTTTTCCTGAGCTAAAATCATTTCTTCTTTATTCTGGAAATCTGTGGAAAACTTTTCGAATAAATTCCTACTAAGGATTAGCTTTAACTCTGTACCTCTTTTTACAGAATCAAAGGAAAAGGAAGGGATATGAGGGTGAAAATAAGAAAAAAGAAGCATAAGTTTTTGAGCGTCTGTAAAATGATTAGTCATTTCAGATAAGAAATCGGACCCGTCAGCTGAATCTGGCTCAACCAGCTTACACCCTTTAAGCTCCCCTATTCTCTTCAAAAGATAAAAAGGAATGGTATCCAATTTCCGCTGGCTCCAGAAATACTCATTTTCTTCGAATAAGATAGCTGCGTTCACTAAAGGTCGCATTTTTTTGATTAAAATTTCACCTATCGTGGACAGACTACATAGATCTCCATCCTGGACAATTAATCCTTCTTCTTTTAACTTCTTTATCTGGGGAAGCAGAGAAATCCTGGAAATCTGAAGTACATCCAGAACCTTATCAATAGTTTTTGGCCCTTCTGCCAATAGTAAAAGGAAGTTTTTCCTCTTATCAGAGAATAAAAGAAGATTAATAAGCTGTAATTTCATCTGATTTCTTCCTTTTAGGGTTCATTGCACTCATTTAAGGGCAAATAACCACTGTTTTTAAAACATTTAAACTAATATGTCAATGGTATAATCATTAGTTTATAGATATAAACCTTATCTTGGCATTTAAGCAGCAAAAAAGCCAGAAAAGGCAAATAAATTACAAACTAAGGATGATGTGGATACTAAATAATTTATAGGTTTAAAAAGAAGCAAAAGAGACAAATTAAGAAAGGATCAAGTAATAAAGAAAAATTTCATTTTATAATGACCTTTAAGAAAGCAATTCTGAAGATGAATGAGGGGATATCAATTAACAAAATTATCTCTATACTGATTATACTGCTTTTAACTTTAGCAGCCGGATTTGCTGAAAAGTCTTCAGGAATTTCTGAGAATGCAACAATAACTCATAAGTCGTACGGAGGTTTTACACTTCCTGAAATGCAGGTACAGAAGTTAACTGTTAACAGCACATCGGTAGTATTCACAACATCTGATGGTGAAGGAAAATTTTTGAAAACGTATGAAAAACCTTTCAATGAAAGTACTTTCAGAGATCTTATATATCTATTTGAAGAAAACGAGTTCCTTTAAATGAATAAAAGTTATACTCCACTGGAAGGGCAGCCTGTAGTCACAGATGTAGGAACACTGGAGATCAGCCTGAAAGATAATAATTATGGAAAAACGGTGATAATAGACCCTTATTATTCCGAATATATGCCTGAGGGTCTTCAGAAAATCGATTCAGTATTGATCAAACTTATAACTTATGCCCTTTCTACATCACCTGAAGAAGCTGAAAATATATCAAAGGTCTGGATAGAAACCTCACCCACATACAGTTTTGATGGTTATAATTTAAAACTGGAAAAACATGAGGTTCTGGAGGCGATTCCCCAGCAGCACTTGATTACCTATACATTTACAAGCAGACATGGGGGCTACGGGAATCGGACTGACCAGATGGTAACTCAGGTGCTTACTCCGCACACAATAGAAGTTACAGTTTCAGATAATAATGTAACAGCCGCGGTTATCGATGGAAAATGGGACGAACTTTCTCAGGAGCCTATTGAAAAAGAGCCTGGTAGTGTTGATGAGAATGGTAGTACTAATAATTCTACTGGCGAAGCTGGGGGGGAAAATTTTGTAACAATCAAGTACCTGATAACCGGAGAAAAAACTCCCTGGGACCAGTGGTATGAGGAAGGAAACATCCAGTTTATCAAAGCCCCAACCCCATCCGAACTGATTGTTGCCTATTATGGAACCGTATCTAATATAGAGCTCTCTGACATAGATCGGGTTGAAAGTAGTGACCTTAACACTTCATCTAGTGAATTTTTTTATGTTGCTAAAGTAAAAGTAAGCGACTTTGAGAAAATGAAAGATCTTGGATGGAAAGAATTTGGAGAATTATAAATCTCTTCAAAGAAGGAAAATTCAGGAGAAAATAAAGTAAGAAGCATATTTTTGCCTCAAACAATTTCCTCTCCAGTGAAATAACTCACACATGGAGGATTAAAGAATTATTCTTCAATATTTCCATTATTTTTTGTGATTCTCGCAGCAGAAGGATAACTGCATCTTGCAAGTGAGCCGTATACAGACTGTGTTGGAGCTAGCCAGATAATGCCTGTGCCTTCAAAGGTCTGAAGAGATCCATCCCCACTGGTCAGGTTTCCAACCAGGTTCTTTGCAGATCTTTCGACCGTAAAGTTGATGGAAGCTGACCTGAGGAATGCAAAGTCTCCGTCAACCTGCAATTTCTCGTTGTTAAGCTCGTACTTAAGGACCTCATTTAAAGGTACTGGAATAGCAAGCACACAGAGACCTTTACCAATAATCTTTGTCTGGAACCAGCCTTCACCTCCAAAAAGCCCGGATGATAGATTTTTCTGGGACGAGACTTCTACACTAACTCCTCTTTCACAGCAGTAAAACATTCCCTTATCCACAATAACTGCATCATTGTCCAGTTCCATGATTATGAAATGGCTGAAACTGGGTTCAAGAAAAATCTCACCTGTGCCTGAGTAAGTCGGTGTGAAAGCAGATTCATTTGTCAGTTTATTTTTTATTAATTTCTTTGCAAGACCGCCAACTCCTCCGGTTTCACATTCCGTACAGATATTTCCCTTGTGGAAATACAGGGCTCCTCGCTCAGTAGTTATTGAACTGTCCTTAAGAGTAATTTTTATCTGCTTGAGACTCATTCCTGCTTTCTCAATATAGTGTAAATCTTTTGCAAGACATACATCTCGGAGCCCCCGGAGAGTTTTATACTCAAGAATCTCGATTTTTATCCCGTCTTTCTCAATGGACTCCAGTATATTTATATTATCATAAAATTTTTGTTCTATAATACGATCACCACTTTTCAATAGATTTGAAGTTAATTCATAGTTACATACAAAATTAAAAGATAACTTCGCAGAAGCCTGTAACCTACTTAATAAAATATGTCATTAAAATATGTCATTTTCTTTATTATAAATATTTGTAAAGTAATTCCTGTTAATTGTTTTTCAAGATAGCTAAATCTGAATCATATATACGTATGGATAAACGCTTGATCTTTTAAATTTCCAATGTAAAACATATGCGAATTTAAAACTAAATTTATAATCTACACATTTAAGAGTTTGAACATAGATAGTGGTAATTAACAAATTTCATCAATTAATCCAGTTCAAACGGAGTTGAGGGGATTATGGCGCTTTTTAAAGATAGGGTTGATGCCGGAAAAAAGCTGGCAAAAGAACTTTCAAAATACGCGAACCGTTCAGATGTACTTATCCTGGCGCTTCCTCGGGGTGGAGTGCCAGTTGCTTTTGAAGTTGCAAAAGAATTGAATGTAGAAGTGGATATTTTTATCGTAAGGAAATTAGGAGTGCCAGGAAATGAGGAACTGGCAATGGGAGCAATTGCTTCTGATGATGTTCGCGTGTTGAATGAAGATATTATAAGTTCTTTCCAGATACCTGACAGAGTAATTGCTGTAGTAGCTGCTAATGAACTAAGGGAGATTGAACGCAGAGAACGTGCTTATCGTAAGAATAGACCTAAACCGGAAATAGGTGGAAAGACTGTTATTTTGATCGATGACGGGCTTGCAACAGGCGCAACGATGAGAGCAGCAGTTGAGGCTCTTAAAACTAAAAGCCCGGCTAAAATAATTGTCGCGGTTCCGACGGCTGCAGCGGATACTTGCATGTTTTTTAAAGAAAAGGTAGATGAAGTAATATGTGTCGCTACACCTGAACCTTTCTATGGCGTTGGAGCCTGGTATGGTGACTTCAGTCAGACTACAGATGAAGAGGTTTGTGAATTACTGGATAAAGCAGCGAATCTTCGATCTAAGTAATAATCTGTATGTAAACTGGTACTCTACATAACCATATGGGGGAATCAATATAACAGAGTTTTCAAGTAAAGGCAAAAGTGGCAGTGATATTCAAATCCCAATTGACTCGATTACCCTTGAAGGAAACCTCATTATTCCTGAGGGAGCGAGGGGAATCGTCATTTTTGCACATGGTAGTGGAAGCAGTCGCCACAGCTCGCGGAACCAATATGTTGCACGGGAACTTCAAAAATACGGGCTTGGAACACTGCTTTTTGATCTACTGACAGCTGAGGAAGAAAGAATTGACATGGTAACAGCTCATCTCAGGTTCGACATTGATTTGCTTGCAAATAGGCTTATTGATGTAACGAAGTGGCTTTTAAGTAATCCTGATACTAAAGAATTAAACATAGGTTACTTTGGAGCCAGTACGGGGGCTGCAGCTGCGCTTATAGCTGCAAAAGAGCATTCTAATATAATAAAAGCAGTAGTTTCCAGAGGAGGAAGGCCGGATCTGGCTGAAAAAGCTCTGTCTCATATAAAGGCACCTACTCTGCTTATTGTGGGTGGTGAAGATTATCAAGTAATAGAAATGAATCAGTGGGCATTAGATAGGTTGACCTTAAAAGAAAAACAACTTAAGATCGTTCCTGGTGCAACTCACCTTTTTGAAGAACCTGGAACATTAGAAGAGGTCGCATATCTAGCCGGGGAATGGTTTAAAAAGTATCTCCTGGAAACTTCCTGATGATTTATCTGATTCATTCTTTTCTGTATCCGCATCATATTCTATTTTTTTACAATCTAACCTGGTACAAAAAAGAGTAAATTGAGCTGAAATCAAGTTAGGAGATTATAGCCTGTGAAATAATTCTTATTGCTGGATATATTTTCTATTCACATCCAAAACTTCATTCCTGAATTCAATAATAAATTTCGTACCCTCTCCTCTTTCCAGATAAAGGCTGCCCTCTATCTGATCCACAAGGGCATTCACAAGCTGCAAACCTAGTGTATCAGGATTTCTGAAATCAATTTTCTCTGGAAGCCCCCTGCCATTATCTGCAAATACAAGCTTATAGCGTTCACATGTCTCTGGCATTTTCTGGGAATTCGCAAAAAGAGTTTTATCAGACTTTTCGTTTTCCCTTTCCATGAATTTTTCTCTTATCAATGAGATCCGGATTTCTCCCTTGATCCCTGCTGGAAAAGCATATTTTATCGAGTTGGTGAAAAGTTCATTGATTATGATACCTAGGGAAATTGCAGTATCAACGAAAAGAAAAATATTGCTTTCATCCAGATCTACCTGGACTTTGCAATCTTCTATATTGTATGTACTGGTTAAATCTGCTACTAATTTGCGTAGGTAGGATGAAAAATCAAGGGAATCCAGCTTTCCTGTTTCATAAAGCTCCTGATGTATAAGAGATATGGATAGGATTCGGCTTTCACTTTCCTTGAAAGCTTCAATAACTTTTTTGTCACTGAACTTTTCAGCCTGAAGGCTCAGGAGAGAGGAGACTATCTGCAGGTTATTTTTAATTCTATGATTGATCTCTTTTTTTCGAAGTTTCTCAATCTTCTTCTTTTCAGTAATATCTCTACAGGTTATCAGAATTCCTATTATTTTCCCATCTTCGCCTGTTACTGGAACTGCCTGAATAAACCATACATCTCCATTTTTTGCAATAAACTCTGCTGACTTTTTATTACCTGTTACAAAGATCTGTTCAAGCTGCATGTGTTCAGACAATGACCCACTTATTCCCGGAGCGGATTTAAGGAACATCCCAATTGCTTCTTGAAGGCTCATCTCCATATATTCCAGGGAGGCTTTGTTCGCCCAGATCAGATTAAGGTCAGGGTTTACGAAGACAACCAGTTCCTCAAGAGAATCTAAGAGAACTTTCTTTTCTCGTTCCTGATCTTTTAACTCCTGCTCTGCCAGATATATCTCAGTTAACATTCCGTTTATTTCCTTTGACAGGCGATAGAGCTCATCATTATCTTTGAGAGGTAGTCTTCTGGAAAGATCTTTTTCCGACCTTACTTTCATAACAAAATTATCTATTTTGACTAATCTGTAAATGAAAAGCCTGTCAAGAGCATACTTTACCCCGACACCTGTCATAAGCCCGGTTAACAGAAGGAAAAAATACATATAATTTAGGGTTTTTTCGCCATGTTTATAGAGGTCTCTTGGAAAATCTGCTCTCATGATAAGGGCGGGTCTGCCTGAAACATCCTTTAATTCAAAATAACCTGCCACTCGCTCTTCATTAAGAGGTTCTACTATTGCCTTCCCCGGGAGTCCGGGAAAGTTATTAATTTTTGTCTGGAAATCAGGGGGCATATCTTTATCTATCCTGTACATCAAAAGAGAAGAGCGGGTAGCTTTTTTGAGTGAATTGAGGAGGGGATCGTCAAAGTATCTTCCAAAAATTAAAGTGCCCTTCATGGGAGACCCTTACAACTTGTTGTAAGGATTGGGTGGCAGGAAATAAACATTGGATCTTCATCAATCAAGATGATGCCGTTTATAATATCATCATCTGATTTTGCGAGAAGAGTTCCGTTTTCTATCCATTTAAACAGGTCTTTTGGAACCGATTTTTCCTCTGATGTATTAATATCTACAGATTTTGCATAGACTATAGATCCTGAGTTATTTACAAAAACAACTGTGTTAATATTAATCCCAATAAGAGCTTGATTTAGAAGATTTGAACTTATATACTGTTGGTTCCTATCTTCGATAAATCTGTAAGTGTCATCCCAGCATGCCCAATCCTGCACTATTTGATCAAGGTATCCCTGCTCAGTCAAGAGCGCGTTTTGCACTCTTTCTACATTCTCCAATGTGTCCGCCTGTTCAAGCTCCAAAAAGTTGGAAAGCTGCATATTGTGGGAAAATGTGAATGCAGCAGTAAGGACGGCAAAAATTAATAGGGTTATTATAAGAACCTTTTTACTTATGTCTATACAGATACCCCACAATTTCGGAGTGAAACAAGCTTGAAAATTAATTTCTATAACAGAAGGACACTATATAAAATATCTGATATTGGTGAAATAAATTTGGAAGTTATATGAGTAACGGACCAAAAAAGAAAATGTTAACATTTGCGGAGTTGTAGTTTCGAACCTTGATATCGTTAGTAACTGAGTATAAAACGTATGTTAGAATGTTCTCTATAAATGGGAATGGGTAGAAAGTTCTGATTTCAGATTACTATGGACTTGATAATCTACGAAAGTATACGAGGCAAAATAACCTAAAGGACAAAGTAAATAATAGAGTTTCGGAAAAGACCCGAAGCGCTGTACTACTTTTACTGCATCTTCCAATACAGTTTCCTCAAATATCATGTTCCCTCATGTATGTCGATTTAAAGAAAAAGCAGCAACTTCCGGTAGTTACAGATCATGTCAGTGAAAACAATCTGTGTCAATTTTATTATATCACTATTTATGATTCTCTTATATGGAAACTAAATCCCACGGTAAATTTAATTTTCAAATTTTTTAATGAATTCTGGAAAATGAGTATGCATTTTATTTTAAAAAAGAGAGGGAGAGTCTTTTATTTCAACTTTTAGCAGCTCCCTCAAGGTCAAATCCTCAAGTGGTCTAAATAGCAATAATTACATGAGCTGATCGTGTTTTTATTTTACAAATGAGTATTTCCTATTCTAATCTCATTTGTCGCTTTCCAGAAACCAGGGATATAGTGCTGCGTATAAGTAACCTTATGTCTTACTTTTGCTTCCTTTGTCCCTTCCCAGGAGCCTGGGATATATCGAGGTTTACTCTCTATCTTGAAAGTTTCCTCAGTCGCTCTCCACAGGCCTGGGATATAACGAGGTTTATAATTCACCTTCGGTTTCATTTTTATTTCTCTTATTCCCTTCCAGAAACCAGGAGTATAGTGAGGTTTGCTCTCCATCTGGGCAGTTTCCTCAGTCGCTCTCCACAACCCAGGAACATAACGAGGAGTGTAATTAACCTTATGTTTTACCTTTGTTTCTTCTGTTGCTTTCCACCAGCCAGGGCTATAACGAGTGTTGTTTTCGAGTTGGGAGGGTTCCTTAGTCGCTCTCCACAATCCTGGGACATAACGAGGAGTGTAATTAACCTTATGTTTTACCTTTGTTTCTTCTGTTGCTTTCCACCAGCCAGGGCTATAACGAGTGTTGTTTTCGAGTTGGGAGGGTTCCTTAGTCGCTCTCCACAATCCTGGAACATACCGAGGTGTATAGCTAACTTTCGGTTTTACCTTTACTTCTTCTGTTGCTCTCCAGAAGCCAGGATTGTAATGAGATTTATAGCTAACTTTCTCATCTATCTTTAAAATTTTCTTGCCTTCAGTTTTGGTCTGTTTAGTCATTTTGTCAGCTTTTGCTTTTGCTGTATGTTTCTTAGCCAAGTAAATTTCCCCCAAATATAATTTAGTTTTTTACTGCGAAATAATCGCGAAAAAATCAAATGCTTCAGATAAAGCCCATACTACGTTAGATAATGAAATCTAACATACTAATAAATATTAGTTAGTAGTATTTAGTTTTTTTGCACGAGTTTGGGAATTTTCTGACAAGTCTTCGTAATAAATAATCTGGAAGACATCTGAGATTAAATTTAACAGCTAAGATTTCAGCAAAGAAATCATAGTCAAAAGAGAAAAGCTCTATTTCTTTATTCTTAATACGGAAGCAGTATCCCGTATGACTGAAAAATCACGTCCAGCAGTTTCTCATGAACCCTGCTGAATTTAACAGTTACAAATAAATAGTATATGGATTCCCAGGACTGTAAGGACACATTAGACGGGAATCCTCTTCTTATTTAATCCTGCACCACTTCGGGAACTTCATAGGTTGCTAGATAATCCGGCTCGTAATATATAGAGTCACCCCAGGATATGATTTCTGCTATCTCAACAAAGGATATTGGACGATAGTCCGTAAGCTCTGTTGAGACATTTATTGTTTTCCTTTCGTGATCTATAAAAGGATGTTTTTCAAGATCGTGGCTGCGAAGATGTGCGTGGATTATCCAGCCATCGAAGTTCTCTGGTGCATCTGCGGGGTCATGTACAAGACAAAATTGTTCATCATCAACGTTTACAATCACATAGTCCAGGAGGAATTCTGTGCTTTCAGAACTTTCCTGTTCTCCTTTAATAAATACAATGTTTCCTGACAGGCGCTTTAACCAATAATCCATATCTTTTGCGTTTTCTCCATCTGAAAGGTCGCCCAGAAAATAAACGATGTCGTCCACGCACACCGTATCGTTCCATTTTTCGAGCAACACTCTATTCATCTCTTCTACGTCCATAAACGGGCGGTTATGGCACCGGATTATGTTTGTATATCCGAGATGAAGGTCTGCTGTTACATAGAGGTTGGACTGACACACACTATATCACCAGATATATAATGATTTTTAATTATAAATAAATGTATCACAACATATGAAAAAACAGAATGTTTTGGTTAGTTTTGTCAAATATATACAAAACCAGTTATTATAATCTTCAAGGAAAATAATTCATGCCGTTTCCACAGTAAAATTTCAGGGTTTTATATTTTTTAACTGGTCTAATTATTTTGTATAAACTCTCAATCCATTTTATCCCTCTGAATCTGTCCCCTAACCTTGAATCCAAACTCATCCTGGCCACTATGGTCTTATTGCTGGCATATTTGATGGACTTGGAATTTCAAGTTTAATTGAAACTCTCCTCCCCAAGAAAAGTGGGCACAATATCCCTCATTCTACTATTCTTAAGTTAATGTGCATCAACGATTTAGGTTTTTACTGAACGTCGTCTTTACCTAGTTCTTTCTTTTTTGAAAACTTCCCAACTGAAATGTTGCTGAGATAAGTTGTTCTCCTGGAAAACCTTAATGATGATGTTTTTGGAATCATATGATACTGAACACAGATACAGCCCCACTTTTTATTGCCTGAATTCTTGAGCAAAGTAAAATCTATGCCGTTGTTGAGAAGCTTGCAAAGAAAAGAGAAAAACAAATTTTTCGTATCTTCTTCAAATTGTATGGGTAAAAGTAAATTTCACGTATTTGCTGAAAACTTAATAATTTTGCCAAATCTAAAAAACATCTTCTGACGACGCATTCAACTTTAGAACTGTATGGTAAAATTGTTGCACAGTTTTCGAGCTGAAAAATTCTCCCTCGAATTTGAAGAGGATACAATTTTTCGAATAATTCCCTTGACATTCTAAGGGTGTACCTTTGTCAGTGATGTGATTAAACATCTTTCTGTATCAATCTTAATCATCATCACACGATACTTCTTTAGAGAAGAAATATATTTTAAAACTCTATGCTGACTTAATTGCTCAGTAAAACAGTAATCAACAAAATCAAAAATTAGTTTCTTGTTTGTGTCAGAAATCGGTGTGGCTTTTAACGATTCAAGCCTTTTTTGGAGACTGAAGTTATGTATCCCTACTTCCACTGTACCACTTCTTTAAGTGAAAAAGTAGGCTTTGAACTGAAAAAACGATAAGCCTCGTGCGTGATTTGAACACGCGACCTAGTGATTACAAGTCACTCGCTCTACCGGGCTGAGCCAACGAGGCAAACTGCAACTGACAGCAGACTTATCTAATTACAATACTCACAGATAAACTTTATGGCAGGATTCTCCTTTTGGAAGCAACTTATTAAATTTTTATCTATTTTCCTTTATATGTTTTTATCTTTTTATCGTAACACACAAGCCTTATGGCATTCCTGCTATATATCTCGTTTAAATGTGGCAGGAAATTGCAAAACACGGGTGCAAGCTGGTTGAACATGGGCTTGTAGAATCCAATTTCGGAAACATCAGTATTCGAGCTGGCGATAAGATGCTCATTACCAGGACCGGTGCTGCGCTTGATGAGATCACGGAAAATAGTGTTGTTGAGGTGGACACTCAGGGCGTTTCATCCCTGGACATTATCGCGTCTTCTGAGGCAGTCGTACACAGGGAGATCTACAGGCGCACTCCGGCTCTTGCGATCATCCACGTTCATTGTCAGTATGCAGTTGTGGAATCCTTGCTTGCAGGCCCTACAGGGGTAATCGTTCCTGTGGATAGTGAGGGACAGTATTTCCTTGGAGATATTCCGGTCGTAGGAGGAGGAATTGGCAGTCATGAGCTTGCAGACAATCTTGCAGATGCCCTGTCCAGGCATCGGGGTGCTATAGTGTACAGCCATGGAACTTTTGCAATTGGGAGGACGCTTGGAGAGGCTTATGTCGTGACAACGCAGATAGAGCACTCCTGTAAAATTAAGTATCTGTACGAAGATGCAGTTGCAAAAAGAGGGAATGTGGGAAAAGAGGGAAATGATTAAGTTTATCTATTCAATGTGCAGATTACCAGACATGTATCCTTAAGTATAAATATAAAAAACAGGTAAACACAGAAACAATATCGATAAGCGAGTAGATCAGCAGATCCAGCCCTTAATTCGGGGCAAGATGAGTTGCCTGCTTTTGTGACAGCTTTTTATCACGGATATCTAAATAAAGGAAGAATCTCGAGTACCATGACGTTTAATACCCTGAGACCTTTTGCCACTAAAGTTATTGACCCTCTGGCAGATTTCTTTGTCAGATGTGAGGTCTCACCTGATACAGTTTCCCTGGCTTCCCTTGTCTGTGCCTTTTTTGCGGGGCTGAGCTTTTACTATTCCCCTGTAGCTAAGGAGTTAATCCTGCTGGCAGGCATTCTGGTTGTATTCAACTCCGTTCTTGATGCCCTTGATGGGTTGATTGCGCGAAAATCCAATCGTGCCACTCCCAGGGGAGATTTTCTGGATCACGTTATAGACCGTTATTCGGATGTCTTTATTATATGCAGTATCTTTTTTGCAGGTTACGTGCAATGGCAGATCGGGGTCGTGGCAATTGTAGGGGTCATGCTCACCAGTTATCTGGGTACCCAGGCTCAGGCTCTCAATCTGGGAAGATACTATGGAGGGATTATGGGCAGGGCTGACCGCCTTGTAGTCATAATCCTTGCTTCTTTCATTAACTTTGCCTTTTCAGCTTCAATAGGAGGTTTTTCAATCCTCGGCTGGGCTGTCATCCTCATTGCAGTAACCAGCCATATTACTGCACTCCAGCGGATCCTCCATATCTGGAAAAGGCTTGAATGATTCTCACATTTTTATTTTTTCAATCAAAAGGCATTTCCCATGCTTAACTGCGGCTTCTGCAGCGGATAAGTTAATGTAACACAAAAGCAATACTTGACTATGCCTTCTCAACAAAAAAAGTATGAGTATCTGGAGCATACTGCAGATATAAAGTTCATTGCTTATGGAAAAACTCTGGAAGAAATATTTGAAAATGCAGCTCTTGCTATGTTTAATGTTATAATTGACACTGAGAAGGTTTCGGGAGAGACGGGAAGAGAAATTTATCTTAACTCTCCTGATCTGGAATCCCTTCTTGTGGATTGGCTTTCCGAGCTCCTGTATCTTTTCGAAGTCGATGAAATAGTTTTCAGGAAATTCCGGGTTGAAGAAATAAATGAAGAGAAAGGTGAGTATTCAATAAAAGCCAGGGCGGCAGGTGAAAAATACTATCCTGAAAGCCATCCTTTTGAAACCGAAATCAAGGCTGTTACGTATAATCAATTAGAAGTAAAGAAGATTGATGACGGCTGGAAAGCTCAGGTTGTTGTAGATATTTAAAAAACAGGAATTTACTCTATCCCTTATTGTTTTTCCTATCTGTATTGTTTTTCCTATCCCTTAGGGCTTTTATTTCCTTTTTTACCCTTCTTGCGACATACATATCTTCATGTATGTGAGTTGTTATTCTATTTCATCTATAATATTGAGAATCATCTGGTTCTAAGATAATTCATCATGGTTCGACTGAATCCTTATACATTATTCATAACTTATCTCATTATCAGGCATTTCGAAGTATCTCTTGCTCTTAATGCAGCTTGACGATATGTCTTAATTACATTTCAGAGTAATTTGCTGAACCTTCATAAAATGGAAGTAAATTAGTAGTTTTAGAATTATATATAAAACGTAAAGGAGCAGGGAGCATCAATTATGGTAGAGAGTGAAGATACAGCTATTGAAGAATTAAACAAGGAAAATGTGCAGGCAGATGTAAAAAGTATGGTCCGGAAAATTTCTGAAAATAACTGGGAAATTCCTGTAGGACACATTCCCAGCATGAGAGTTCCGGGCCGTTTATTTGTATCCGAAAACCTGCTTAAAGATATTGAGCCCGGGACTATCGATCAAATTGCAAACGTAGCTACCCTCCCTGGCATTCAGAAGTATTCCATGGCAATGCCTGATGCCCATCTTGGCTATGGTTTTGCTATTGGAGGTGTTGCGGCTTTTGATGCCGAAGAAGGAATTATCAGTCCTGGAGGAGTGGGCTTTGATATTAACTGTGGTGTAAGGTTAATTCGGACTAACCTTCAGAAGGAGGAAGTAGTTCCGTATATAAAGAATTTGACCGATGAACTGTTTAACAATGTGCCCGCAGGTGTAGGTTCAAAAAGCAGGTTCAGAGCTTCTGAACAGGAACTGGACAGTGCTTTTCTTGAGGGTGCAAAGTGGGCTGTAGAAGCAGGTTATGGAGTGGAAGCCGATGTTGAGCACTGTGAGGCAAATGGGTATCTGGAAGGAGCCGACACTTCATGTGTAAGCACCAAAGCCAGGAAAAGGGGAAAGCCTCAGTTAGGCACTCTCGGAAGCGGCAACCATTTCCTTGAAGTGCAGTATGTAGATGAGATCTACGACAGAGAAGTAGCATCTGCTTTTGGGCTTGAAAAGGGCCAGGTCACGGTAATGATCCACTGCGGATCAAGAGGCGCCGGACACCAGATTTGTACGGATCACCTGAGAGAGCTTTCGAAGGCTGTAAATAAATATGGAATTCAGATCCCGGATAAGCAACTTGCCTGTGCCCCAGCTCAGTCAAGAGAGGCACAGGATTACTTTAAGGCCATGCTCTGCGCTGCAAACTATGCCTGGGCAAATCGACAAATGATTACTCACTGGACAAGGGAATCTTTTGAAAAGATATTTGGCAGGGATGCCGATGATATGGGAATGAGCCTCCTTTATGATGTTGCTCATAATGTGGCAAAGCTCGAAGAGCACAATATTGATGGAAAGAAAAAAGAGGTTTACGTTCACAGAAAAGGGGCAACAAGGGCATTTCCTGCTGGACATCCCGAGGTTCCTGTCGATTACCGGGATTCGGGACAGCCGGTTTTGATTCCCGGAAGTATGGGAACTCCTTCTTTCATACTCTGTGGTTCAAAAGCTGCTATGGACATTTCTTTCGGCAGCGCCTGTCATGGAGCTGGCAGAATTATGAGCAGAGCGCATGCGAAGAAAGAGTTCCACGGCCAAAGTATAAAAGATAACCTTGAAGCCCGTGGAATTACTGTAAGAGCGACACACCCATCTGTAATTGCAGAAGAAGCTCCGGGTGTATATAAGTCTAGCAGTGAAGTGGTAAATGTTGTGCATGAACTGGGAATTGCCCGTAAGGTTGCAAGAGTTATTCCCCTTGGGGTTACAAAAGGTTAAAATAAAATCCCGAATCAATACAAAAGAACATTAAAGGAAAATTTAAATTATAGGGTGGAACTTCAACCCTCAACTCTTTTTAATTATCTTTAATTACCTTTAATCCTTTTTAATTCTTTAATACCGATCGTACGTTGCTCGTTCAAGTTTTTTGTCTTCTAAGCATTTTTCATTCTCTTAGAGGATAGTCCCGGTTTTTAAATTCTTGCATACCGACTTCAGAAATGCTGGATTTTGATTCCGGATTGAATCTGAATACAATCATGCTTGAGTAGGAGGAGGTCTCAAAAGGCGTACCGTTTTCCATGAATATATTCGAAAAATACCTGACAAGGTTTTGGATTACCTTTTCATTTTTAAAGTCGTGGAAAATTGTCACGGCTTCTTTGCCAGGCTCAAGGCAAATTTCTATATTTTTCACAAGCTGGATTGCCAGGTACATCCTCCTGAAATGGATTAGCAGATCAGGTAAACTCATATCACAGACTGACTGCTTGCACAAACGTTCCAGAATTTTTGTTGGATTTGGAACTTCCCCTGTTGCAAAAATTTCAAATTGGCTTCTGTGTAGAGTTACGAGATTGAACCTCTCAACATTATAAGTGTACATAAGTTGAGTCCAGAATTCGGTATTATCATCGAGTTCTTTACATACAACATCAAGGTACCCAAAATGTTTCCGGATTCCAGGCATAACCTCATTAGAGGAAACTGATAGATTTTTTTTGAATGAAATCTGAGTTGAGTTTGCTCTCCTGAAAACGTGCTCAACATCAAGTTGTCTCCATCTGGCCAGGAAGTGGGAAATTAGCTGGGCAAAAAACTCTCTGCTATTTACCGTGGCATTGGAAAGAAGTACGAGTGCAGATTCAGGATTATGGATATCCTCACATTTTATCGAGGTCCGGATTGTCCACTGGTAAATTCTGGAAACTCTATTCAGGTACTCTTCAAGTTGTTTCATATCCTGAATTTCGAATGGATTAATCAGTTCATTGACAAGCTCCTCATCCGTGAGCCTGCCTCTGGTGTACCTGAACAGCCACTCTAACATCGTTTTATTTATGACTATATTTTCCCCATTCTGGATTGTATCGTTTAACTCTTCTTTTGCAGGAGTTTCTTTTAAAAATCTGATTGCTTCGTCGATACTTTTGTGGTACTTAAGAGCCGTGTCTGAAATTTCAATTGTATCCCTGATTGCCGCACTCAAGTTTCCATCATTGATATCCATAAGAGGCTGCAGCTTTTTAAGGTATTTATCATCAAGGGATATATTTTTCCTGATTAGCATATTCCCACCCGATTTGATCCTGTTTTCTGGTCCTTATGCTACGGTCCATTACTGGACCTTAAAAGCAGGACTTTTTAGGGCTTCGGCTCAAAAGTTTAGATGACTCTTTTTCATAACGAATATTTTGTAAACCCTGAAAGTCTTCACTCATAAGCCGATTTTCTAATACACGTAAGTGCTACTGAATATTAAATCTTTCTGTTTAATGTCATTATTTGATAATTTTTTAGAATATATTATTCATCAGGGATGTCATTTAATTTGACAGCCCTATATAATATTGTCTGCTCTTCAGATTATTACTATCTCTTCTGATGCACAATTTTTTCTCTTGATTTTTATTTTTAAAACTTAAATTAGATTTTATTTTTAGCATTAAATTGAAAAAGTGACAACAGGTCAAAAACAGATGACACCAGTTCACAACTCTTTATATATATATGTTAAGACAGTGTACAAATTGTAAATCAAAAAATTTAGTATGTAAATTAGGGCTGATATAAACCGGAAGATCATGTTATTGGTTTAACTCTCTTCTTACAGTCTGTCTAACCTTCGGTTGTCTTTCTAACCTTTATAGTATCGGTTGACATTTATCCTAACTGTAAGTTCAGAAATAACTTTGTGTAGTTTCCGTTTGAGTAATGGGGGAAGTATAATACTCAATCAGGTTCTTACAATTCTCTAATAATTCATGGTTTTCAGAGGTAATGCAGTCCGAAAAAAGCGGGTTTGGGAGTGGATTCATCGTGCCTGGCCGATTCAAATTGAATCATTTATCCAGCCAGGCACTTTCCTCCTTACAAAAGAATAAAAATATTTTTTGGAATTTAAATTTTTTTCTGAGGTAGTGTGTAAAAAAAGAAATTAAGTAACAATACTCAGAAAATAGTGGTACAAAAATCACACTAAAGCAAAAAATAGGGGGAAAGCCAAAGGAAAATTTTCCTCTGCTTTCGATTCTTTAAATGCTTTTTAATTTTGCTTTCTTTAAATTTATGTCAGCTTGGTAACCGGGTGGTTTGCCAGATCTGCAATCTCTACGCCAAGTTCCTTTGCAGTTTCACCGAGCATAATGTCGACCATTGCAACAGCAGGGAAAATCTGGTTGACGTTTTCGATAGGGCCGTAAAGCAGGAAGTCAGAACCTGCAATCTGAGCTACCAGGTTGGTACCAATGTCCGTAGGCATGTAAATTGCCTTGGGGTCAGGCTGAGTTTTCTTGAATTTGCGGAGCCAGTCCCATGCAGAGGCCATGTTGTGGTATCCGCCACCTACTGGCAGACCGAGTTTTGCTTTGATAGTTGGAACTGTGCGGATTGTTGCACCTGCGCCTGCACCGAGAGGCATTGCAGCAACGTCGATCAGGGGAATCTTTATTCCACATTCCTTTGCTACCTGGAGCATACCCTTTGTCTGTCCTGAACCTCCGACTTCAAGGATATCCATCTTTCCTTTTACGGTTGGATCAGTTGCGTTGAATGCAAGAACAATTGCAGCTTCCACATCGCTCTCAGTGAGCACGTCCATTTCTGCCTGCTCGATACTTGCGTTAATCGAGTTGTGGATTGCCCTGTTTGCAACGCCGATTTCAGTACAGTACTGGGCTGCAGCTGCACGAACTTCTCCGGCTGAGGAGTCAACCAGGAAGGGGGTCCTGTCATCGATTCCAACGAACCAGTCGATGTAATGTTTAATTGCTTCTGGGGTTTCTCCTACAATCTGGTTTACGTAGGGGTTTCCTGTGGCATCGCTCATTGAGACCTGGGTGTTCCAGAGGGTTTCTGCAGCTGCCTTGTCGAAGATACCCTTGTCCTCATCAGTTACAATTTTGTGCCTTGCGTAGAACATGGTACTAACTAACACGGTTGGGTACTCACCCGGCTGTCCGCCGAACTTTACTCCGCCGATCTCAAAAACTTCCTGTTTCCTGTCAAACTTGAACATTTTGATCCCTCACTTACATGAACATTGATGATACAGTGACATATATCAAGAAGAGCAGCAGGCCAAAAACTGCGCCGTACAGAATTCCGATATCTCTTCCTACTTTCTTTCCGATTCTCTGTGCAACTTCACTGTTGACGAACTCGATCTTTTCATCGATCTTATCGAGCCTTTTCATTACTTCATTGAACTCGCTTGGCTCTACAAATGCTGATGGTGCTTTTGCCATATTTGTTCACCTCATAGAGACCAGACTAGTAATGGGAGTATAATGATCATCACCAGCGAAAAGACGAAACCTGCAACAAAGCCAGACATTCCGGTAGCCATAACTCCGGAGTCCAGCTTCTGGTTCCTTGCAATCAGCTGTGCTCTGTACCGAATGCTCTCAACAGTAGCGTCAATTGCACCCATCTGGGGGGCAAGCACCATTGGAACTCCTTTTCCGTATTCTTCTGCCATCTTCCTTACCTCCCGAGCAGTAATAGTCCTAGCATGGATATGGTGACTGCCAGTCCTATCATGGCACCTTCAACCTTTCCTGCATGAACTCCTGAGTGGAACTTGTTCCAGTTTCCTATGTCAAGCATGCGGGATTCAATACCCTTCAACCTGGCACGGACAACTGCAATTTCACCGGAAACAGGCCTGACAATAGCGCCTTCTTCTTCTTCTCCGCCTTCTTCTTTGATCTCTAGGACCAGAGGATCTGCATCAAAGGCGCCTGGGTCTTTTGAAGCGAGTTCTCTTACCTTGGCGGTAATGGCACCCATGTCTTCGGTATCCAGCAGATTGACGACCTGGACCTGTTCCTGGAAGCGGGCAACTGCAGCTGGATTCAGGTTTTCTACATAAGGAATTGCACCCAATGCTCCTGCAATCCTGTTCTCTTTTACACCGTTTGCATGGAGGCTTATTATTGACTGTCCGGTAATGTGCCCTTTAACTTCAGAACCGGTAACAAGCAGGAATCTTACGTTGGGGTTTGAGATAATGTGGGCAACGACCTTTTCAATACCAAGATTTTCAGTTTTACACGAGCCGGTAACTGCTGCTCCTGCATCAAGAACTGGCTTTCCCGGAAGGTGTGATCCGCAGGTAATTACCAGTACAGGATTCTTGACATCTCCAACTTCATATTCACCTTTCAGAATAGGCCATCCAGGTGCTGGTTCTCTTTTGTTTACCATTTTACACTCCTCCGCTCATCATGCTCCTTATATATAGGTATAGAGCCAGCAGTCCGCAGAAGGCAAGACCCACAACTACTCCATAAAAGGAGTTAGTGTAGAATCCGGCCATATAGGATGTGTTTTCACGGCCAGGCCACGAATTAAGAAGTGGCATGCTTGGGGACAGGGAGTTTACGAGGTCGTCTGCAATTGCATCCAGTTTATCTATCCTCTCAAAGACAGGCTCCATTGAATACTGAATCGAGTCTTCTCTTTCTTCTGCTACAGTTGCAGTATCCGGGTCCATGACCAGATGTAATTCGGGAGCTATTCTAATCATGCTCATTGCAGTTCCTCCGCACTGGGTAATAGACCGGTTCCAACCACTGCATATGCATCTCTCTTAATGAGTGCATAGTAGTTGTGGAAAGCAAAGTACCAGATTATAAGTCCTACAACTATTGTCACAAAAGCTGGTCCCAGACCGACGCCAACTGCAGATGCTATGCCTGAAATTACCATTGAAGCTGCACCCATCTGTACAGCACAGGCAAGAGTTCTGTCCTGTGATTCGTCAGGTCCCAGGTTTGCATTGAAGGGGTGCAGCATTGCCATACCGCCTGCGATGTAAACCATTGCCACAAAACCTGTTGTGACCATATTTTCGACTACTGGCATGAAATCAAACGAGCCAGCCATCGTAACGCTTAATCCTATAATCATAAGAGCCCCGGAACCTGCAATCTCTGTCATTGTCTGTTCCATGACAGGGATGCCCATGCCGATTACTCTGTTAGCAAGGGCGCCAATTACAAGTCCGAGAATGCATGCGACAATAAATGCGACGATAGGGCCTGCAATTCCTCCAATTGAAAGTCCGAAGAGAGCTGCGACAATTCCCATACCAAGGGCAAGGAGACCAATTGACGGGACACCAGTACCAAGACCATAACTGGCAACACGCCTGACTGCATCAGCACCCCATACAGCGGTAAAGATTGCTCCAATAGCTCCTATGAAGGAAAACGCCGGGTTCACTGCTGCAAGGAAATGCCCTGCATAGATTCCTATAAGGCCACCAAACACACCAAGACCTATAATTTTCTGTGGAGGATATTTCAATTTTGCTTCTCCAGATCCGCCTCCAGACATTTTATAGACCTCCTATGAGCTGTCCGATTGTAATTACTGCAACAATGGCACAGAGGAGTGATGCAACAAGGGAAGAAGCTACCGCTTTCGGCCATTTTTTGAATTTGGGGTCGTGGAACCCTTCAATCGTACCACCGATATTGTACGAAGGAATTACAGAGTTTACAAAGAAAATGCCTATTGAGAAAATTGCTACAACTGGTACAAGGTTCGGGTTAAGTGTTGCGCCTGTCGTCCCAACTTCCATAAGGGCGTAGTATATAAGAGCTCCTCCAATACCACCAAGGCCAGCTCCAATAACTCCACTTACGAAACAGACGGTTGGAAGCCCGTGCCCTTCAGTACCCTGAGATACATAAAGGTCCTGTCTGTATTTGGTAAGGGGATCAATTTTTACTTTTGCAGATGCCGGCACACAGCCCACACCATAAGCATAGACCCAGCTTCCTACAATCATGGTAGCAGCTATCATGATCATTGCACCGACTGCCGCAGAAGCAAGGATTAGAGGCAAATTGTCGGTTACACTCATTATATATCCGGTACTTACAAGCCCTGTAAGTCCTGCGCCTGCTGCGAGCTGCACAGTACCGGTACCGATACCGGTTGCCTGAGCCATTGCTGCAGGGGCACCGCCCACAGGTATAAAGTGGACACTCTGGGAAATCAGCGCACCGCCGATGACAACCATTAGAATAGGAATAATATTGGCCATGATGTCAATCATGCGCTTGCCTCCTCTTCGCTCTTATCCTGTTTATACGGACCGAAAGCTTTCCTGGCTTTAACTTCGATATCCCAGTTCCAGATAATCATAATAACAACAATAATAACACCTGCAATAACTGAAAGCCAGCCAGTCCCAGGCCATCTGCAGGGTTGAAAATAGTTGTAATCCAGCTGCCCAGGAATACAGTCATTCCAAAAGCAAGCCCTGTAACAGGTCCACCAAACTTTGCACAGAACCAGGAGTTGTCAAAACTGTCTCTGACGCCTGACTCGGCATACCTTACAATGTTTCCTGAGTTTGAAGCGTTCAGACCAGTTCCGAATTCAAACTGCTGGAACTCACGCTCTGCACCATAGTGGACGTCACCAGTGGAAGAGCCGATTGCACCGACGGTGATTCCCCAGATAAAGGCCATTATTGGTATAGGGAAGGGGTGACCGAGTACTGCGACCATCAGGTACGAAACTACCAGGACACAGAACGTAGTTATAAACGAATAACCCATAATCGCGGGGGTATGGGATCTGATCATGTCCAGGTATATGGGCTGCTTAAAACGCCTCTGACTGGCACACCGGCCCATTGTAGCACTAATTGCATAAGTTCCATGCACAGTAGCTGCAACAACAGAACCAAGAACCAGTGCCAGAAGTGGGGACAAACCTAATGCACTAATTAAAACAACAGCTACAGTAGCACCAATCGAACACATTAAGGCATTGGATGGTGGTTCACCTGAAATAGCTTTGTTAAATATCCTGTGTGGATATCCCATCTGGGGAGCCAATTGCACCTGAGAGTTAGGGTTACTCTGCGATCCTATATCTGATTCCAGGTCCTCTGAGGCACCTGCAATAGTCGCAGCCACTCCTATAAGTGCGAGCACTCCCATGCTTACGAGTGGTTCCATTCATTTTCCTCCTTTGTTTATTACATGTAATAAGATGGACTTTAAAAAACGCTGTACATTTTTTTGAAATCGTCTGCCATATCATTACAAAGAAATATGATTATGACGCGCGTTATTTTTTGGATTAGAGAGGATCATTCATAAACCTTTCGAAATATGCAGGCTTTTAAAATATTATTATATACTTATATAATATACAATCAATTTTATATGATATCTAGAGGGGGTTAAAATAAACAAAATCCTATATATATATATAAAAATAAATTCTACTCCTTGTAGTATCATATAAAGATTCCGATCTTGAGTGACGATTTTTTTTGTTTCCTCTTAATTAATATATTTCCTATTTTTATATTAATGAGTTTTGCTGATGTGGTTTTTATATTAATAAATTTTATAAATAGTAAACAGTACTAATCTTTCTTATTTCTCAGAAGGACAAACTGAACATGGATACTGCATCTAAAAATCTAAATTATTTCATTCTGTGAAACTCTAAAATAAGGCTATGTCTATATTAAAAAACTATGTATTTTTTTCGTAACTATTTATTAATTTTCTTTAACAGTTAAACGAGTAACCCTTATTTATATATAAATATGTTGGCTAATTTTGCCCTTTGAGACAAAATAAAAGCATTCGAGTACTGTTTAAGTGCCAGTTGCGATACTCTTTCTATCTAGCTAGCTAGAGATTTGGTTTTTTTATAGAGTCCTGCATTTTTGGCTTCAGAGAGGATCAGAAAAGAATTTTTATATTTAGTTTCCTTGCTTAATGCGTGATTTTCGGAGCTTCATCCTTTGCCGGCCCCTTTGCAGATTTAAGAGGACACGTAGGATCAATAGAACTGTATATTCCCAAACTGGGAATTTATAATGGTTCGACACTTGAGAAAGAAAAACTTGACAGGATCCTTGATGAATTATCCACTCATGATTTTGCAAGTACGGTTCATGCTCCTTACTTTGCAGCAGACTCAAAATATCCTTCAGCTCTCCAGGTAGATACCGCCTTAATGGGAGAGAAAGAATTTGCTCTAATGGAAGAATCCCTTGCTCTTGCAAGCAGGATAGGGGCGAATGTAGTTGTTTTACATCCTGGCAGAATCGGGCCTGACAGGGAAAAATCTTTTTCTTCTATGATCAAAAACCTCTGCACTCTTGCTTCAATAGCTGAAGATTACGGAGTCATGCTGGGTCTTGAGAACAAGGAAGGTACTGACCCTTTCAACTTTTGTTGTAAAGCAGAAGAGCTTTCCAGGGTAATCGAAATCGTAAATTCTGAAAATCTGAAAGCTACCCTTGATATAGGGCATGCAAACCTCACCTGTGGAGGCGATCCCGAAAAACTCCGGACTTTTGTCCTGACTCTGAAAAAGCACATTATTCATCTTCATCTGCATGACAACAGCGGCCAATGGACCGAAATGTACGATGGAGACGAGCACATGGCTCCAGGAAAAGGCTGTACGGATTTTTCGGTTCTGAAACTGCTTTCAGGTTACAAAGGTATCTATAATCTGGAGGTTTTTTCTCTCGATGATGTTCTTTTCGGAAAAAACACCCTTGAAAATGCCTTCAAGCTTTAATACTTGCTTAAATCCGTAAAAAGAGGAATAGCCGGGTTCTGGTAAGAACCTCAGCTTTTATTACTTATTCTTAAGAGAAATCTACTTTCATTCCTTTCTGGCCAAGCACTTTTTTCAGCTCTTCATAAGCCGTGAAAAGCTCTTTTTTCTGTCTCCCAACTGTTTCAAGCCTGGGTTCGGCTTTGAGCCAGATATCCTGTTCTCCGGTTCCTCTTGTAACCGCGACGCAGGCAAGCATATCTCCATGGGTCAATCTGTATACTGAATCAAGCCCTGTAGGAGTTACCCAGGCAGGAGAAATCATTTTAAGTTTTTCAATTAATTCATTCCAGCTGAGATTTCCGGAAGTCCTGAGGTTAAGCTGGAGGTGGGTACGTTCCCCGGCAACCTTTTCATTAAGGTTCTTAAGGAATACACTGTACTCAGGATCTTTCTCACTGATTTCTTTTGCTTCATAGCGGGAAAGTTCTTCTGCTTCCTCTTCGAAGAAAGGTGCAAGATTTACCCTGCTTGAAGGCTTCGTCATCAGGGAAACTCCAAAGAAAGCAATCGCACTTAGGGACATCCCCACAATAACTCCGTGGCTCATCAGAATCGGATGAATGCTTTCCAGATAATTGGGAGCCAGGGGAGGTGTCTTTATAAGATCCAGAATTACGAGTGCTACCTGAACCGTAAAACCGATTATCATGCCTGCAAAGGCTCCTTCTTTGGTAGCTCTTTTCCAGTACAGGCCTCCCATGAGTGGGAAGAAGTAAGAAGAGCTTGCAATGAAAGTTGCGATATGAATGGCACCGATAATGTTAGGAATAACAAATGAGCCTGCTGTTGCAGCGAGGATAATGAACAGCACACTGATCCTGTTTACCAGCATCATTTCCTTCATTGTGGCATCTGGCTTTATGTATCTCTGGTAGATATCCCTTGAGATACAGGAAGCTCCTGACGTTGAAAACGTGTCCGTACAGGACATTGAAGCTGCTGCAAGCCCTATTGCACTGAAGGCTATTACTGCTGGTGCAGCGGCGAACCGTTCACTTACAAAAGCCAGGAGTGCAGGTTCTGCCAGAGCCATCCCTGCGGGGAAACCCATTGGGGCAATCTCAGGGTATATTGCAGTTAAGGGCTATTGCAATCACGGCGCAGGATGCAAAGACCAGAGTAATCATGAGAGCGCCAATTATCATTCCAAGGCTGGCAGATTTTGCATCTCTTGCAGCCCAGACTTTCTGCCAGGGGTCCTGTTCCGTAATCCAGCCCGGAATTATAGCAAGGCAAAAGATCAGAACCATGGGAAGGCCGATTGATAAAGGATTCCACCAGTCTCCAGGTACACCTGCAAAAAGCTCTGAAGCACTTATTGCAGAAGTGTTAAGGCCTCCGTCAGCTACTGTTGCTACTGTGGCAAAAGCCATTCCTACTGCGAAAATAGCAAGGAAAGCATACTGGATAGTATCTGTCCAGATAACTGCATATAGCCCTCCAAGGGTTACATAAAGAGACACTGCAATTGCAACAATAGCTGCAGCATAGAAAGGATCAAGGCCGTAAAAGACCTGCAGCACCAGGGAAAGCCCTGTAATGTCAGCTACTGAAAAAAGAATCATTACAACAGTAATAATAAGGGCAATTGGCCACCTTACTATACTCCCATAGCGCTGTTCCAGAAGTTCAGGCTGGGTAATTGCAGGCAGATTTTTGATCTTTCCCACAAGCACCGCAATGACAAGGAGGGCGATGATGTTGGGAGCTACAAAAGCCCATATAGAGCCCATTCCCTGAAGCATATAATATCCTACAACCGCAAGAATTCCACCTGCTGTCAGCCAGGAAGCTGCAGCTGAAAATCCCAGGGCGCCGGGTCCTATTCGTCTGCCAGCAAGCCAGAAGTCCGTAACTGATTTCTGTCTATTATTAAAATACCAGCCAATAGCCACAAGCATGGCTATATAAACCGCAAGCATTACAAGAAAAATACTGTAACCATCCATAAGGGTACACCAATAAATAATTAATTAATTTTAGGGGTTTTACTTTTATCGAAAATACGAGATACTAGTGCTATTTCTGAAATATATTACCGTTTATATATTCTCATTGTATCGACATATAAATAAATAAACTTTTACTTTCTCCATAAAGTTTATTTGCCTTTTTACTGTCTTATGAATCCTTTTTTTCCTTTATCACAAGTTAACTTGAATTAATTCAATTTTTATTTTTATACTTATATTTTTAATATTTTTTTAAATAATCCCTAATATTTTTGATATTATCTGTCTTTGTGCCTTAAAATGGTAAAAAATGCCTTTTTATGTCTTTAAAGTCTCTTTTCTCACTTTTTATTCTTCTATTCAATAAATAAAGTTATTTTCCCTCCAATAATATCTATCATTCCAGTCAAAATCACATAATTATGAATTCCAGAATCAGAATCTTCAAATTAGCAACATTTCTCTTAATCTGGTTGTATTTGCCGGCCCCGGTTGCGTTGACAATCAGGAAGAGAATAAAAAGTGCCGGAACAATGGGAAACGGCACTGAAAGCATTTCTGAGGATGCTTCTGCAGGCGAAGGTGAAATACTGACAGTTTTCCATGCAGGAAGTCTGAGTATACCTTTTTGAGACTCGAAAACATAGTTTTAAGTAACACATCCGCACAATCCAGCATCAGAAACTCACTGCAGGGCAGGGTTACTGACGCCCTGGTACTTTGCACTCTCGTGAGGATAAATTGATTGCTGAGTCGTCCTGAATGCCCTGATAACCAGGCAGTCAGCAGAGGAGATGGGTATTTCTCCCGGGGTTCCGGTTTACGTCCAGTTCAAGTCAAGTTCTGTTCACGTACTCCGTTAAAAGGTGATAATCTGTGAAAGCGAAAACAAAGCTCTGGTTTACGGAAGACGGAAAAACCGTCATGGGTGCTGGAAGGGCTGAATTACTTAAAGCAATTGACAAAGAACGCTCCCTCCGGAAAGCCTGCAAAGTTCTTAGTATCTCATACAAACACGCCTGGATGATGCTTAAAAAAATGAATGAGGCTCTGGACGAACCCGCAGTAATCACGATACGCGGAGGAAAGGAACAGGGTACTTTCCTGACTGACCGGGGAAGGAAACTTCTGGTTGAGTATGAGGCAAACAAGCAGATTATCAATCAAACAATTGGAGACGAAACTACTGCCTGGGAAAACATAGGCTTCAAGTTATCGGCCAGAAATCAGCTTCCAGGTAAAGTGCTTAAAATAGATAAAGACGGGCTAGTCTGTAAGATTACAATTGAAATGGACCCTTCAGTTCTTACCTCAGTAATCACTGAAGAAGCTGTAGAGAAACTGGACATTAAGCCCGGAGACAGGATTTATGCTGTCATCAAATCAACTGAGGTAATGGTTGCAAAAATCGTCAGTGAAAAAAGACAGATTGAAACCGATCCTAAAGAGATGGATTGCTCAGACTGAAAATTATAACTCTAATTGAACGAAATAATACATTTTTTCGTAACCTGGTACTGTTCTTTTTTTCTTTATATAACTCGGCACCGTGCTTTTTCCTCATATAACTTGAAATTTTATTTTATATTTTTGAATTTTGACATTTTTCTTTTTTTCTAAAATGTTTTGTGCCGATGCATGAATATTTTTTTGGCAGGCAATTTACACTTTTGTGTACTCAGAATCTTGATTTTTTATTTTTTTCAAAGCTTTCGGTTAACAGAAGTTCAGTATTATTCTTCCCCCCGGACGACCATAACCGGGACTTTTGAGTTCCCCACTGCTTTTTCTGCAACGCTTCCTACTAGAAATCTTTCGAGTCCGGTCTTTCCAAGGGTGCCCATTACTATCAGGTCAATATCATTATTCTCGGCGAAATCGAGAATTTCCTTACTCGGGTGTCCGTCTAAAACGACCTCTCTTACCTCTACTCCTGAGGTCTCTCCAATCTTTTTAACTTTAGATACTGCTTTTTCTCCATCATTTTTCATAATTTCGTAGATTGTTTCTTTGCCAGCAGTCCAATTTTCAGAAATTGTAGAGTGTGTATCTATTACGTGAAGAGCGTAGACAGTAGCTCCACTAAGTTTTGCAATCTCAATACCGTAGGAAATGGCTTTATTAGTATTCTCGGATCCGTCCGTTGCAATCACTATATTACGGTAAAAATCTTTTTTCATGTATTGTTCTCCATTTACGCATAAAATGCTGATATAAAGAAAAGATTAATTCGATATGACAGAAAGATTAATTCAATCATACTCATACAGTTTCGATTTCCAGAATTATTAGTGTTATTTGCTTTAATCTGAGGTAAAGATCCAATACTGTAAAGCTGGATGAGTATGTTTTAGAAAATAAAGGGTTGTAGCCTTTTTAAAAGGCTACTCGAATATTTCTTTATTTATATTACTGCTAGCTGTTTCAATCCTGCTTCTTCTTTCTAAGCATTACGAAACATGCTGCAAGGGCCATTGCAATACCTGTTCCAATCTGATATCCCGGAAGAGACTCTTTTGCAGGCAGGACTTCTGTGTTAATTTTAACTGTATCTGAGACCTGGTCATGCCCGTCGGCATCTTCATAGAGAATTTCACTGCTCAGAGAATATGGTTTGGGAGTTGCAGTTTCATCTACATCCATATCAAATACAGCAACAGCATTTTCCCCGGGTTTCAGAGTTCCAAGATAAGCCTGGTCGTCAGTAGTACTGAAGGGATCAGCTGCACTGAGTCTAACGGTTGCATCAGTTGCAGGTTCTTCTCCGGCATTCTTGTATGTAACGCGAAGCATTCCGCCTTTATCAGGGTAAAGGTCACCTGTTACATTTGTGACCTCAAAGTAAGGTTCCTTTTTGACTTCTATGTTTATAGTCTGAGTCTGGGTCTTGTTTTCGTACCAGATGCCTACTTCCTTATTTGTCACAAGGCCTGTGGTACTGTCAAATTCGTCTCCTCCTACCTGAACGTTATTCTGGTACTGATATGAAAGTTCAAGAGTCAGAGGATATGTACCTGCAGGAGCGTCTTTATTAATCTCAATTGTAAACTTTGTAGGACTTGAGCTATCTTTTCCCTGCTTGAGAGTGCCAGCTTCTTGAGATCCCGATTTAACTTTAATGTTCGGATTGTCAGATTTAAGTGTTGCAAGAATGCCTACTGCTGTTGTAGCCTGAGCTTCATACTGCATCTCTGACTGCTGGAGCATCTGGTCTACATAATTTCCAATTTCTGCATCTTTTTCAGATTTAAAGCCGGAAACTTCACCCTTATTCATCATGTTTATATTGAGAGTTACAGTGTCTCCTCTGGAGTATTGGTTATCTCCAACGAGTGTTGCACTAAGGTCAGGCCCTCCATATACTGAGTAGTAATTCTTACTAATATCAAAATTGTCTGGTACAGCTGCCTGCGCTGGGAAAACTGCCCAGCAAAGGATCAGAAGGGTTGTGACAGTAATAAATAATCCATTTTTATTCATTTTCATCACCTGATGTATTCTCATTATTCTGGTTTCTTTTCCGGTGCATATTCACGATCTGGTAAAGGGCGATAACGATAATCAGTATAATTGCTATGCCTGTTGTGCTGAATTTTTTCTCTGTAGATTCAAGGGGTAAGTTCACTTTCATACTTTCTGAAAAGATGGTATCTCCGTCGTCATCAACATACTTTATTTCACTGTTGATTCCATACTTTTTTACAATAGCATCCTGATCTGCCTTTATTTCGAAACTGGCAGTCTTTTCTTCCCCTGGCCCAATATCTCCTAGCCTTACTATAGATTTCTCAGTGCTAAGAGGGCTCATCACAATTATCCGGGCTAAAGCATCTTTTGCTACGCTTTCCCTTGTGTTTTTATAGGTAACTTCAATGACTTTGCTTTCTCCCTGTACAAGGCTTCCTGAGACATTGGTTACTTCGAATTTAGGTTCGCTTTTTACGGAAACGGGTATTCTGAGAGTTTCATTTTTTGTTTTATACTCTCTTGCATACTCTACATCCGTAAGCCCGAGATTTATTGCATCCGCAGTTACAGTTTTAACATTTGCCTGGTATTGATAATTTACAGGCAGGAGGAGCTCATAATTCCCGGCAGGTGTATCGCTATCTATTTTGATGGTGTAACTGAGGGTTGCTGTATGGCCTGTTTCAAGTTCTTCCACACTCTGGAGATTGGCTGTGGACTCAACTTCAATGTATTTAGTTTCCGATTGAAGAGTAGCCTCGATATCTTTTGCCGTTGTGGATTCTTTTTCTTCTTCCATCTCTGCCAGTGCAACCGTTTCCTCAACCGAGTCGTTTATTTTTTTCTGGTTTGCGTTCAACCTCTGAAATCCATCTATTACCCCGGTATTCGCGATTTTTACCTTCAGGTCTACAGTTTCTCCTCTGGTTAACTCGGGATCTCCTGTAATTGACGCTTTCATAACCGGCTCTCCGTAATTCCTGTAATAATCTACAGTATACCCATGATCCAGAACAATGAAATTCGTTTCATCATCATCGTCCCCGAGGGCTGGAAATGCAGTCACTGATACAATTAATAGAATTAACGCAAATGTAGTAAGTTTCTTAATCATTTTTTGCCTTAATTTTTTGATGGGCATTTGTGTCATATATCTGCCCCCTGAATTTGTTTTTTTGTCTCTATCTCTTTTTCTGGAGTCCTGAGCCCTTTTCTTCTATCTCTCCAGGTATCAAGGACTATAATAAGAGGCGGGAAGACTACAAAGGTTGCCAGGAGAGCCAGCACTACATCGATAACCGTAACCATCCCGAAGTCAGATATCATCGGGAAAGGAGAAGCCAGCAAGGCCATAAATCCGAATACTGTCGTAGCCCCTGAAGCAACTATTGCACTCCCTATTTTAGCACTGGTCATGTGGATTGCTTCCATAGGACTTCTCCCTTTATCCTTTTCTTCAAAGTAACGTTCCATCATAAGGATTGCATACTCGGATCCGACTCCTAAAATCAGAGCTCCCAGAGTTGCGGTTAGCGGAGTGTAGCTAATATTGAGGTAGCTCATGACTCCTCCTGACCAGCCGATAACTATAATCATCGGGATCACAGGGACTAGGGCTTTCACCCAATCTCTGTAAACAACATAAAGTCCTGCGAGCACGAGGATAAGGCCGAGAAAAGTCATTGCTACTCTTCCACTGGTAAGAGCGGTGATGACTTCCATAAATACGACTGAGTTTCCGGTAATCGTGACTGTGGTACCTGGTGGGGCTGGCATCCACTGCATATCCTGCTTGACGATGTTTGTGAGTTCTTTAATTCCTGTTAACTTGATATCAGCAACCGCATTCCCTATATTGAAGTTCAAGAGAAGCATGTTTTTCCCATACATGTAACGGTCTTTCTGCAACTCCGGAATTTCAGAATAGATATTCTTTATTTCCTGGCTGGTATCGGGAATAACGCCCCCGTTCCTCTCTTTTACAAGAGACACTATACTCGAAGCACTATAAATATGGGCATTGGATGATACTTCATGTTCGGAAAATTGGTCAATCCATTTAAGGACATCAGGGTTGGATACATCTTCAACTTTGATAATAAGGTTTAGTTCATCGCTCCCACCCATGATATCTCCCATATGTCTAAGATCCACAAGTGCAGGCATATCCTGAGGTACAAAGGTCTGAACATCAGTCTGAATAGGTACTGACTGATCAAGGTAAAGGCCGCCAAAACAGAGTAAGCATGCGATTCCCAGTACGATGACATCGTATTTGATTGTCAGATCCGTTGTCTTCTGGAGAATCCTCCCTATTAGACGGTCGCTTTCACTCTCTCCTTCAGCCTTTTTCTTTTTTTCTGTACTTGAAGGCTTTATCTTCTTTGCTATTTTTCTCAAGGGGTTCCTGTCTGAGTAACTATCAAATATTGAAAGCGTTACAACCCCTACAAATATGGAAGCAAGGTAGCACATGATAATGCCTATCAGGAGAAGTTTTCCAAAATCCTGGATCATCGGCACTGTGGATGTAAAAAGGGAGAAAAAGCCAAGTGCTGTCATTGCCAGAGCGATGAGAACTGCAGGGCCTGTGTGCTTTATGGTTTCTATTACTGCTCTTGTTTTATTCCCTTTATCCACCAGTTCTTCTTCCAGTCTGTTATGGAACTGAATCGCATAGTCGATCCCTACGCCTATCAGAATCGGGAATGCAGACATGGAAACCATGGACATGGGAATCCCGACATAACCCATAGCTCCGAAAGTATAAACAATACCTAGAAGAACCACAGGTAATGGAAGAAGACACCAGCGTACATGCCTGAATACAAGGAGCAGTACAATAACCATGAAAATAGCTGAAAGTCCTAGCAGTATACCCATACTGGAATTCATCTCATAGTTCATGGAGATGTTGAATGCCGGGTCACCTGTAACGATAATATTGTAAGAAGGTGGAAATTCTGAAACAGAGACTGCCTCTTCAGTGGCAGTAAGGATATCTTCCTGAGCTTTGTCGCTGGCTGAACCGGCCATAACTACAGAAATCAGCATATGGGTATTGTCAGGAATAATCTGGCTGAAAATAGCAGGATTTCCATCTATGATAGCTTTGATTTCTCCGTCGGTTTCTGGAAGTTCATACCTTCCTGTAATCTTGTAATTGACCGTTTTGATCAGAGAGGCAGGGCTTGTAGTTTCAATTACTCCATCTGTTGCCCCTAGCTGAGTTTCTAATCTGTCCACAGCCTCCATCAGGTCAGCATTCCTCACATCATTGCCCTCTACCATTACCACGATAGATTGTGTCTGAAAAATATTCTGATAAAGGTGATCATAGTCCTGGTAGAGAGGAGAGTCTTTCCCGACAAAGGTTTCCGTTCCTGATTGCATCTCGATTAGCTGTGCTCCCTGCATTGATATTATTATACACAGGAAAGCTACCATGAGTACGGAAAAACGGTTATTTTGAATAAAAAACCCCAGTTTTTCAAAAGATTTTTTAATAGCTGATTCCTCTCGTAATTTTATAGTGTGAAGTGTAATTTGATGTAAGTTTAAGAACCTTGATTTATGCTTTCAACCTGCCGATCTTTCTTTACGGCTGGAATTTTCTCATCCAAGGTTTGGTTCTAAACACATTTATTTTTATTGTACTGTTTTCTTAGCTCTTTAGTGGCGTAGATCTGATGACATATTAATAAAGAGAAAAGATTTAAATTTATTGTTACTTTAGGGGTAACAAATGTTTTCGCAAATAAATCCTCAGCTAATTCGCAACCTTGAAACACTTGGGCTAACTGAAAATGAAGCCAAAGCGTATGTGGGACTTGTCAGTTTGGGAGAGGCTACAGCCCGAGAAATACATGAACTTACGAATGTGCCGCGAGCCAAAATCTATGAGATCCTTAAAGTACTTGCGAAAAAAGGTTTTCTGGAAGTGCGACAGGGCACCCCAACTTATTTCAGGGCAGTTGACCCAAAGCAGGTAATCGAGAAAATAAAGGAGGAATTTATCGGTTGTGCAATTGAGACGCTTAACCAGCTCAACGAATTGAGTTATGAACTTCCAAAGACTTCTCCTGTCTGGTGCATCCAGAGTGAATGGGGTATAAAGAACAGAATTCGTGATATTCTGGAAAGGGCAAAAGAAGAGCTTATTATTTTCTCATCCAGCCCTGAATACCTTAAGGAGTTTGAAGCGGAGTTAAAAAAACTGGAGAAAACTTGCAGGCTAATTTTTATTGTAGATGATGTTGAAAGATTCAGGTCACTGCCTTTTCAATTCAGAGAAATTACCCCTGAGTTTAAAGATTCCATAAACAATATTGTAATTGATGGTACTCGTTATAGTGAAGAACTCTTCATAATTGCTGATGGGAAGGAATCAATAGGTGTTCATAGTGCAGGAAATAAAAGAGAAGCAGTAGTTATCAAATTGCCTGTTGTCTGTTATCTTCAAAAAATAATTTACAGCAAAGTGCTTGAACCCGGTTTTGTTAAATAAAGCCGGTAACCTCTTTATAAATCCGAATTTCAGTTTTCTTTTAACTTTAGGGAACTTCTCTTTAACTTGTATAACCCTACTCTGCTGAGAGTTCTATGGTTCTTTTTCTTCTTAACCGAAAACCAACTTTGTCGGATACTATTAATATTATTCCGAAATAATTCTTTTATTGCGCTTTTTCAGAAATGAGGGTTAGAGTAAGCAGGTGTAAATATGAAAAGTATAACTATAGGCAGCGTTGGAATTCAATGGTTGGGTCATTCTGGTTTTCTGCTTGAAGGGGACGGCAAAAAGATCTATATTGATCCTTTTGAGCTTAGAGAAGAGCCTGCTTTTGAAGATAAGGCAGATATTTTGCTGATTACCCATGAACACTTTGACCACTGCAGCCCTGAGGACATCAGGAAGGTCAGAAGGTCTGACTCAACGACTCTTATCCCAGAAAACTGTTCATTTGAATTCAAGGGAGACGCCAGGCGGATTTCTGAAGGAGATATTCTTGCTGACGGGCTTGAGATTAAAGGGATCAGGATTGAGGTAGTTCCGGCTTACAATCTCAATAAACCCTATCATCCTCGGGGACTTGGAGTAGGGTATATTGTGGAACTCGGAGGAAAAAGGATTTATCACGCAGGAGATTGTGATTTTTTCCCCGAGATGAAGGATATTAAGGTTGATGTTGCGCTTTTGCCTATAGGAGGTACATATACTATGAACGAGGAAGAAGCCGCAGGTGCGGCCGCAGTTATCTCTCCTGAGATCGTAATTCCAATGCACTATGATAAATCCGGGGACGTAAACGGGGACCCAGAAAAGTTTAAGGCTCTTGTACACAGCAAGAATCCTGAAATTAATGTGATCATTCTTGACTCCTGATCTCCTGACTTCCGAGTTCTCTTTATATTATGAGTCAGGAATGGGTTCTGAGTTGAGGTCAACTGCAGGATCGATCTATCCATGTCTAAAAAGGCCCGAAAACAACAAAAAAACCTGATCCAGGTCATAGCAGCCCAGCGTATGTGGAGGCTTTTTGAACTTGCGAAAAAGGAGTACGCAGAGCATCCTGAGCGCAGCGAACGCTATGTGCAGCTTATCAGGAATATTTCAATGAGAAACAGGATGAGTATCCCAAGGGAAATCAAAAGCAGAATATGTAAACACTGCTATGCTTTTCTGGTTCCAGGGAAAAATGTCCGCTACAGACTGAAAGAGGGATACATCGTCATCTCATGCCAGTGCTGCGGAAAAGAAATGCGATATCCCTATAAAAGGTTAAAAAAGGCTTAAGCACGTTTTCGTCAGGATTCTTCTACTTCAGGTTTCTGGACAGCTATTACAGAAAATAACCCTGCACCTACGCCAGACCATATCTCCATATGAAAGCGATCATAATTTTAAGTTTTTACAGGGGTTTCCTGGCCTCGCATCTTCTTTATGGCTGAAGCTATCTGTTTTGCAATCACGGATTTCGGACCTTTATCGTCCACAAGCACTCTCCCGCTTACCTCCCACCAGAATTTTGGGTAGGCTTTTTCCGGCTCCACTTCAGGATTCAGCCCGAGTTTTATGGCGGCTTCTTTTATTTCGTTAAGATGCGGCTCTTTTATAGCACTTTTTCGGGAGATTATTCTGCCACTGCTCCTGGATTTAGTCTGGTCGATGTATGCGGGCCAGATTACAAGTTTTCCCTTCTCTTTCATCATCATACTATCTTCGTTCTAAATTGCTTTCATGGAATTTAAAACTGCCCCGCGTTGCGTCGCCCGAATTGCGATTCGGGAGCCCGCCGTCCGTTTCCCTCGCTTCGCTCGCTCAAGCAGACTAACTTATGGTTTAGAATCCCGAGTTCCGCTTCGGGAGCACGGGGTCCGTTTCCCTTGCTTCGCTCGCTCAAGCGGACTAATTTATAGCTTCAAATCCAGAATTGCAATTCATGATCCGGGTTTCGTTTCGGGAGCACAGAAAATTGGAGATTTTCTGGGAGTTGCGATGTAATCACAACATTACGGGTCTGTTTGTAATGGGAAAATTTTCCTCGTTCTTATCCATTACCTGTAATTATTTATCTTCTCCCGTACAAGTTCTGCATGGTGTTAATATGATTCCTGCATTTTCAATTGATGAGAGGGTAAGAGCTTATATCAGAAAGAGCGGGCAGGATTTCAGGCTCTCTACTTCGCCTGAGGGGCCGGTGCTTCTTCCGCTCGGGAGTGTAACTCCAAAACCTTCAGATATGAAAATACTTATTGGTAGTAATGTTCTTTATATTTCCAAGCTACAGGCGAAGTACATCAAAAAGGTTGACTGGTCTATGGTGGAAAGGTCACTGAACTTTTCCGGTGAATCCAATGCCTGATTTCCCGGTTGTATGTCAAAATTCTACTCTTTCCGTTTGAAAGGCCGGAATTTTGTCCCTTTTCAGAAAGATATCTATCCGTTTCGTTTATATGAAGAGAGAGCATAGGATAGAGGCTAACTTGTCCTAGATCCTGCGAAGGTTCCCCGGAAAAAGGGAAATTGCAGCAGGCTGAAAAAAGATTGCTTCAAGCTCAAGGGAGAATTTGTTTGTGAAGCTGAAAACTAAAATTGTATTTATACTCCTTGCCCTGATGGTGGTCTTTGTATCGGGCTGTATGGACGGAAAGAAAGAAGTTGTCCTGAATGAGCCCGGCAATGCCTCTAGCTATGAATTTGAAGTTTTTCAGAATCAATCATACAACCAGACTCTTGCAAATACCACCACCTACTATCTTCTGGAAAACAAAGCAAGTGTACAGGTTGTAAATCTTGTAATAAATAAAAGCAAGCTTGAGATTTATCCTTCTGAATCTCTGGGCGGCGGTTCACAGGATGAGCCAATTAAAAATTTTGTACTTCTTGTAGACCCGGCAAATCAGACTTCAGGAAGCCTGGAGACTTTTAAAGAACTTTCCCTCAGAAATGAAACCTCAGATCTTAATTATACACTGACTCAGGAAATCAACCAGACTATGAGAATTATAAATCTGGAATTTGAAGAGCCTGTAACAGGTTTCATTGCGTATACCCTTGAGACTCCGAAAACTCAAGGTTTTGCTTTCATAAAACCTGATTCCGAATTTATTCGCGTTGTTCTCCCTCCGGGATATGTTACTGGAAATAAGATATTCGGGGTAGCACGCCCTGAGCCTTTTAATGAAAGTTTTGATGAAAAAGGAAGGCAAACTCTCCTGTGGATCTCTTCGAAAATGGGAGAACGGGAAGGAACCATTCAGGTGAGGTATTATTCCGAGTCTGCCCCCCTGCTGTTCTTAGCAGCAATTGTAGTCCTGCTCTTTGGGGTTGTTCTGGTGCTTGCGCGTTATTCGAAAAGTAGGAAAGAACTCGAGGCTGTTAAAGGAGTTCTGGAACTCGAAAAGGAGTACGATAAGAAACAGCGAAGAGCCAAAAAATAACTTTTAGTAATATCCTTTTTATCTCTTTTTCTTCATCTTATTTTTATTTTTTTAGAAGTAAATAGCTATTTATTGGCGTTTGCCCATATCCCTACTTGATGATAATTTTTGGGGATACTCTATGAAATCTCTGTTTTCCTCAACATCAGAATTGGAACCCGAATCAAAGTCGGAAGCTAATTCCGGATCAGAAGCTTTTACTCCGGTAATAGGTTCTCTTATGCTTTTGCTAATAACGCTTGCGCTTGCGGGCACAATTGTCGCTGTTTTTGATCTCTCTGATGATAAGGCTGTTTTTCAGGCCTCTATGGCAAAAATCACCCTTGAATCCTGTGAAGGAGGACTCTATGGGTTTGGCCCGGAGGCTGAGAGAGCCAGGCTTGAAGAAAACAGAATTGTGCTTCTCCATGAGGGAGGGAGTTCTCTGCCCATTGATTTTGTTTCCATAACTATTTTCGGGTATGGAAATTCCTATCAGGGTCTTCCGGGACATGAGGGAAAATCGCTCAAAGGAAACATTTCTATATTCTATCTAGATCTTAATTCCCGGGGAAAAAATTCCGAATATCTGGCTCGAAATGGTGTGGTTCTTGAAGATGGTTTATGGGGAGCTGGAGAAAAACTGATACTCTATGGAAATGACAGTTCCGTGGGAAGTATTGATTCCAGTGTGAAAGTAAGTGTTGATGGAGCCGATAATACCTCTGATAACTACGGTTTTCAAACAGGCTCAAAAATTACTCTAAAGGTTATTGACAGGGAAGGCAGATGCGTCCTCTCTGAGCAAGAAGTTGTTGTAATACACCCAAATACGGATATCTGAAAAGAGAAAGCGGTATGTTGTCTCAAAATCGTTCTTGTGTATATCGTTTAAAACGCTTGCCTGAAACTTCTGAAAGCAGCGTCGTATTAACATCTCAGTTGTCGTATACATAAGAAAATCCATTCATGTCGTTATCCTGTATTCTAAGACCTTTGGTATGCCTCGGGTGGATGATACTACTCTACCTGTTAGTACAGATATACTGTATCTGAATTTGAAAATAAAGGCATAATTTCGTTTCCAGCTTTATCTTGGGGATAAATTCCGTATTTACACTTCAAGACAGGCTATTTTCCAAATTTAACCTAATTAATCTTAGTTATTGCCTTTTTAAGCGCATTTTTTCCCTAGTAAGTTTTTATTGATCTAATTTGAGCTTTTATCCTAAATTCAAGTTACAGGATAATGTTGATAAATTATATCTTGAAATGACCCCCTGTCAATTAACAAGTTTGATTATAATGCCTGCTGGATTTGGTTCTGTATCTCAAGTTCTTAATTAATAACGAATTTAATAACTTATCCTGAGTCTCAAAAATTTACTGCTTTGAATTTACGTTCATTTTTCTGATTTAAATCTACGTCTTTATAGGTTTTTATGGGGATTAATCGTTTTATTTTTGGCTATCTATATAATTAAGTGTACTATAAAGCTTATTTTATAAATTCATTCTTCTTAATCTCTCTATTTTTATAAGTATCCTTTTATTTAACCCGGCCAATTTCAGGAATGTCAACTGGCAATAGTCGGAAAGACAATTTGAATACAATAGAGTTATGCCTTTACCTCAGTTGTAGTCCTAAAGATATGAACTCTTAACATTGTATCAAAATATGCTAAGTTGAACAAAAATTGGAAGTGTCAATATTTATGGGGAGACAGATATTTGACAAAATAAAAAGGGTCCTGTGCATGTTCACACTGGTCTTTTTTGTAATGTCATTGACAGCTGCATCAGTAAGTGCAGAGTCAGGTAATGCGAAGAATTGGAATGAACAGAAGACTACGTGGGATAAGAAGAAGACTATGTGGGATAAGGAGAAGACTACGTGGGAGAAAGAGAAGAAGAAATGGGGAGATGATAAAAATAAGTGGGACAAGAAAAAGAAATCCGGAAATGATTACAATAACTGGTTTAAGAAATATCAGGCATGGATGGCCAAATATAATGCTTGGATGGTCAAACATAAACAATTTGAGAGAAATTATAATAAATGGCAAAACATCCAGCTACAGTAATTGGAAAATACTGAATCTAACTGTAAAATGAACTGAATAACGGTGTCTGTAAAACAGATAATTCCTTATGAAATTTACGTGCTTGAGGACAAAAAGAAATAAAACTACCATAAGTTTCGTAATTTCGATTTATGGTGTTTTGCCCATGTTTTCTTACTTCAAGCGCGTAGATACTATCTACTTCATTTTTGTGTGCATTAATCAGTGTTGATGACTAACTTATCTCTAAAAACTTTCCTAAGCCCTCAGAGTATCTCTTCTCAAAATCCACAATAATCAAAGTTGCACTGGAATACCTCACTGCAGGCAGGGGTATGTTATGTCAGCGCACAGTTTGTAAAGGAACTATTAAAGTAAATTATTTTCATTTGGTTGTACGCTTCTTTTTCTCCATGGTTCCCGTGCTTTTCAACATGTCTTTGATATCAAAGTTGTCTAATCTTCTATAGTTCCAATGTAACCCCTATCATTCATATTTCACTTCCCATAACCGTTATTCGGAGCTGATCAATAACTCGCTGACACGATCTGTTTGTACTGTAATTCTATCTCTAGTACAAGGATTCTATCTTTAGTACAAGGGTAATTAGAAATATGACTCAGTTATTGAAAACGGTTCTCGGAGAAATCTTCCATCTCTACGGAGCTGTGGATATTCGAGTGAGATAAATGCACTTACAAATAATGTCCATGTATTTGAGTTATCCTTGATTGTCGCAGTTAATCCTCAATTTTAGGGCCATTCTCAAGTCTAAAAGTTATTTTTTGAATTTTAACTTTCTATCTTTTATAATGCTTTTAGAGAGGTTCGATAAGTATCGTTTTGTTTATTTAAGGTTTTAAGTATAATTTAACGCTTAATAAAGCTTTTTTTGTTAATTCAATCTCTTTTGTCTCTTTATTTATGTAAGTATTTTTATATTTAAGCCCGTTGATTTCAGAAATGTCAGCCGAAGATGGTTGGCAAGGCAGCAGGACTTATGCTGTTGAATTGAGAAAACAATGGCATAATGGCATGAGTCTTAAAGAAGCCAAATCAGATTATTTACGACATATCTGTTTGTGCTTTAGAGTTTCATCTGCATAAGTCCTGCCTGAATAAAGTAAGCCACCTCTGTAAAATCTGAATTAAATTATACAAAAATAAGGAGTAGGATTTATGAGTAAACTAATATTTGACAGAATGAAAAAGATTCTGTGTATGTTTACACTGGTCTTTTTTGTCGTGTCATTGACAGCTGCGTCAGCAAGCGCAGGGTCAAGTGATGTTAAGAAATGGACTCAAGAAAAGGCAAAGTGGGATAAAGAGAAGACTAAGTGGGAAAAAGAGAAGAAAAAATGGGAAGAGGAGAAGAAAACATGGGATAAGAAACAGAAAACAGGATCCGATTACAGGGCATGGTTGAAGAACTATCAGGCATGGCTGACCAAATATAACTCCTGGCATGTGAAATGCAAGCAGTTTGAAACAAAATACAATGAATGGAAAAACAGCCCTTGAGAGTTGAAACTGGAAAACACTGAGGAACTAACCGTAAAATAAGGAACTAACCGTAAAATAAACTGTACCCCCTATGGATTTACGCGCTTGAATAACAAAATAAAGCACTAGCTCTATTATAATATATTTGATGTCTTATGCTATTGTTTTATCGGTTCAAGCGCGTAAGTTCTCCTCCGTTTTTATTGCCTTCTCTCCTCATTTATTTTTTTTGATTAATTTTCTCCGTAGATTTCCCTGGGATAATTCAAATATTTCCCTGCGGGTCTCTACCTGTTGTACTTTTCGGAATAAACTTCTGTTTTATCCCTTTTTCTTGGCCCTCTCATATTTTCATTAATTTTATATATTAGAACTTATAATAATAGGTTCATATTAAGATACGAGAGTAAAACCAAAATTCATCAATATTTTTGTCCGATCAAGATTGTAAATTCTATGGCAACTTTGGAAAAGAAACCATAATAGTATGGCATAATCTCTGATCAGGACAAATCAGGACAAGACTCGGAAGAAAGTCACCTGCATAAAAATTAGGAACTGCTATAATTAATGGACAATCAAAATAGTTGAATTAAAAATTAATCAAGTATTATGATTAATTACAGAGAAGCATGTTTCTTGAGAGAAAACTCATTCTTCATCGATAATTTTATAAAATACCTGTTTATATATTTAGGGCGCAATAGTTCTGTCTTCCGTTTTTGTAGATATGTCGCGTTTTGCATGTCTGGAAGCTGCAAGTTTTGGCCGGTGGCTCGTCGGCCTAGAGGTCAATTAAGAAAGAGGAATCCTATCTCTCAAATGAGATGTTTCATCAATCTGAACCATGCTAAAATTGAGAAATTTCTATCAAAAAGTTACCTATAAATACAGTGTATCCTTCTGCGTTATGTTGAAATCTACATACTATACTTCCTTCAAATAACCAGGTTATCTGACATTTGTTCTACCTGGGCTTTCTAATCTCTACCACTATACTCAAAAAAACATAACGCTGAAACCCGTGGCGGTGTATACATTGCATAAAAACTCACAATTAGAGAAAGAAAATATGGAAGCAATCATGAAGCAGATAAAAGATCCTGAATTGCTTTCACAGATTGAAAAGGTCGTTCCCTTTCACGGCTTTCTGACCTCCGGAGCATTAATCGGTATCCAGATGCTTAATATTGCAAAAAAGGTGCTTGATGTCAAGGAAGGGGAGCGCATATATGTGACCTCCGAGACGCAAAGCTGCATGCCTGATCCATTCCAGATTCTTGCAGGCGCTACAATCGGAAACGGCGGGTTGAAGATCAAAAACCTTGGAAAGATGGCGGTCACTGTAAACAAACAGGCACCTGAAGGAGTGCACAGCGTAAAAGGTGTCAGAATTATCCTTGACCCTGAGAAGACAAAGGACTATCCCAAACTCCACGCCTGGTATCTGAATACTGAAAAGCTTCCACATGAGGAAGTTGTACCCATCCTCCTGGATGCAGGGGAAAAGGTGTATTCCTGGAAGCTTGTAGACTTAGAAGTTCCGGTCCGGAAAAAAAAGCGAATACATTCCTGTAAAAATTGCGGTGAGATGTTCATTCAACATGATAATGAGCTGCTGTGCGGCGGATGCACAGAATAAAGTAAAGAGGTAAGCAAAATGCAAGATGATATGCGATTGTCTGTCTTTGCAGAAAAAAAAGACAAGCAGCTGATCTATTTGCCTGAAAAATGCATTGGCTGCGGGACCTGCGTACAGGCATGCCCTAAAGGTAACCTGGCAGTGGGCGCTGTGGGAGCTATAGCAAGATGCCTCCTTGACGCTGATTTCCTGGAAATTAAAGAGAGTGAAACCTGTCTTGTCTGTGGGATTTGTGCAAAAGTTTGTCCCACAGGAGCTCTTGAGTTAAAGCAGGAAGGAAAAACTCTTAATGATAATTCTTATCTTTTCAAGGCAATGAAACCAACTACAGTGAACGAAAATTGTGTTCATTGTGGGCTTTGTGAGGATATATGCCCCAGAGGATGCATCGAGGTAACAAGGGAAATTTCAGAAGATGGAAGTCTGAAGCTGGTCGGAAAGACAAATATTGATTCTGAATGCTGTGTCCACTGCGGCTGGTGTGCTGCAGTATGTCCGGTGAATGCAATTTCCGTAGAAAAACCCTTTGAAGGACGCTGGACCGTGGCCGAAGATGTTTGTCAGACCTGCCACACCTGTGTGGACGTCTGTCCTGCAAATGCTCTTTTCAATAAAAAGGCTAAACCTGGAGAAAGAGTTGAAAAGATCACTCAGCGCCCTGATGCGTGCATTTACTGCGGAGCCTGTGCAGTTTCCTGTCCTGTAAATGCTATTGATGTCAGAAAAACCGCAATTCTGCCGGAAGTGGAGAAAAAAGGCATTCTTGAGAAAAAGATCCTTGAAGCCCCTGTTCCTGAGGCTCTGCTTCGCACCTGCCTGGAAACTGATGAAGACGCATGTCTGGGCTGTGGAAATTGTGTAATTGTCTGTCCTGTAAATGCCCTCTATAGCCGCGAACTTGCTGCGGGGTACCTGAACGATATGGACGAAAAAGCTCTCCTTGAGGTTAAGAACGGAAAAATTTCTGTCGTAGACCAGGACTGCTGCGGAGCAGATGGAGCCTGCGCCATGATCTGTCCTGTTAATGCGATCTGGCTCGTAAAAAGAGAGGTGAAATAAAATGGCAGGAACAATTGCAGTCAAGAACGGATACGTCTTTGATCCCCTCAATGAAATTAATGGGGAAATTATGGATATCTTCATCAGGGACGGAAAAGTTGTAAAAGAGCTTTCTGCGGCTGAACTTAAAAACTCAAAGGTTATTGATGCCTCTGGTATGACGGTTATGCCAGGAGGAGTTGACTCTCACTCTCACGTTGCAGGTGCAAAGGTCAATGCCGGCAGAATGATGCGCCCTGAAGACCACTATAAAGCAACTCTTCAGAAGACTTCACTCACTCATTCAGGTTCAGGCTATTCTGTCCCGTCTGTCTACAAACAGGGATACGATTATGCGGCAATGGGTTACACAACAGTCTTTGAAGCCGCAGTTCCTCCTCTTGAAGCTCGCCACACCCACGAAGAGATGCGGGCAACTCCGCTTCTTGATATGGGCGGGTATCTGGTGCTTGGAAACAACTTCTTTTTGATGCGTTATTTAAGGGAAGGAGACATGGAGAAGGCTACTGCTTATGTGGCCTGGATGATGAAGACTCACAAGACATATGGGATAAAATGTGTCAACCCTGCAGGAGTTGAAAACTGGGCATGGGGTAAAAATGTCAGTTCTCTTGATGAAGCTAACATCCATTTCGAAATTACCCCTAGAGAAGTCATTAAAGGACTTACCGAAATCAATGAACGGCTTGGAATGCCAATGCCTGTCCATCTTCACGCCAACAACCTGGGACACCCGGGATGCTATGCAATTACAAAAGATTCCCTCAAAATCCCGGATGGGGTAAAGACCAGGCAAAACATGGATGTGGAATGGGCTGAAACCAAAATGGATCCTTCAAGGGACCGTTCCGTATACCTCACTCACCTGATGTTCAACAGTTTCGCAGGTACCACCTGGGCAGACTGTGAGTCCGGAGTAAAAGACATTGCAGATTACATAAACAACAAAGATCACGTAGTAATCGACAGTGGATGCACTCCTTTTGGTGAAGCAACAGTTATGACAGGCGACGGCCCTGCCATTCACGATCTTTACACACTTACAGGAAACAAGTGGTCGAACACTGATGTTGAAATGGAATGTGGCTCAGGTGTTATTCCATTTACCTATCTCAAATCCAACCCCGTACACAGCTTGCAGTGGGCAATGGGGCTTGAATGTCTCCTGCTTATCAACGACCCCTGGAAGACAATCATGACCACGGACAGTCCTAACGGTGGGCCTTTTACTAAATATCCTGAGGTTATGACCTGGCTTATGTCCGAAGCTTTCAGAAAGCAGACCTTCAGTGAGTGTCACAAATGGGCAAATGACAGAAGCGCACTCGGAGGCGTAAACAGGGAACTTTCTCTCTATGATCTTGCGATCCTTACAAGAGCCAATCCTGCTAAGACCATTGGAATGGTACACAGAAAAGGTTCTCTTGGTGTGGGCGCTGATGGAGACGTTACTGTTTATAATATCAACCCGCAGCAGCTTGACGCAAACAACTACGAGGCTCTACTCCGTACTTTCAGGAAGGCAGAATACACCGTGAAAGACGGTGAAATAGTGGTTGTAAAAGGAGAGGTTGTGTCCCTGCCTGAAAAGCGGACTTACTATTCCGAAGTTCATGTAGAAAACGAGCGGGAAAAGGAAATGCTGGTCGATGTAAAGGATTGGTTCAGGTACTATACCCTGGGCTTTGCCAATTATCCGACTCCAGAAAAGTATCTGGAAAATCCGACTCCCATACAGGTTAATGGTGAGAGGTGAGGTCATGACAGATGGAGTTCTTATTAATAAAGGTAAGATCGAAAGTGCTGGAGAAATGGAAGAAGTAGTTCTTATTCCTAAAAAAGAGATTGACATTAAACTGGAAGCAGATGTTATAACTCCTGACTTCTTTGCAGGCAAGACTGCAGAAGAAATAGGAAGCCTATCTGTCTGGCAGGGTCCAAAGACCTATCCTCTTTCCGAGTTTTTTGAAGTAATCGGCAATGGAGGGAGTTCTGCAGCTCAGACTCTGATCCGTATAAAAGGCGATGCAATGCGGATCAAAAGAATCGGAGAAGGCATGAATGCAGGGAAAATTGAAATTGAAGGTTCTGCAGGCATGCATGTAGGTACCGGGATGAAAGGAGGCGAAATCGTTGTTTACGGAAACGTTGACTCCTGGGCTGGCATGGAAATGACAGGTGGACTTCTGCACATTAAAGGCAACGCCGGAGATCATGTAGGCTGTGCTTATAGAGGTAAATGGCACGGAATGAAAGGTGGCCGCATCGTGATCGAAGGCTCGGCACGGCACCAGCTCGGAGGAGGCATGGACGGCGGCGAAATTATGGTAGAAGGCAATGTCGAAGGTTTCTGTGGAATTCGCCAGAACGGCGGGCTTATCGTAGTAAAAGGCAGAGCTCTTCGTGGTGTGGGCGCTGAAATGGCAGGCGGAACTATAGTTATCGGAGGAAAAATAGAGCGCTTCTCTCCTGGTTTCGAATATGTGTCCATGGAAAATAGCGTCAAGTCTGGTGAAGTCGAGCTAATCGGCGAATTCAAGAAGTTCATAGGGGACTATGCGATCAGCAAGCGGGCAAAAGGAGCTCTCTACGTAGCTGCAGACGCAAACCCGGAACTCTGAGGTGAGAGGCATGGAAGTATTACTCATTACCGGAAGTACAATTGATGAAGGAAGACTTGCCAAAGGTGGGGATAAATTCACGAATGACTACACTATGGAGTGTGGGTGCTGCTGGATTTCTCCTAGCGATTTCGTGTCACTTTGTTCTCCTGATAAAGTAAAAGTAACAAGTGGGAATAGAAAACATTCGATTGCTGTTTACACAAAGTGCACTGATTCAGTCCGGCCAGGACAGGTGTTCATGCCAAGAGCTATCTGGTCAAATGTTGTCACTGACCCCGATACTCTCTCAACCGGTTCCCCTCTCTATAAGGGTATTCCCGTAACAATTGAGCCCACAGATGAAGAGGTTCTCAGCGCCGAAGATGTAGTGTTGAAAGTTTATCTCGGAGGGCAGTAAGTATGATTTACAAAAACATAGTTTGTCCTGTTTGCGGGGCAGCCTGCGATGATATCCAGGTTGAATTCGGGGACGGGAAGATTGAAGCTAGAAATGCATGTAAAATGGGGAATGCAAAATTTCAGGAAGTCATAAGTTCCCACAGGCTCAGGCAGCCCCTTGTAAAAGCTGAGGGAAAACTGACTCCTGCAGCCTGGGACGAAGCTCTTGAGAAAGCTGCTGATATCCTTGTTTCGGCAAAGCGTCCTTTGCTTTTCATGGGAAGTGAAACTTCCTGTGAAGCGCATGAAGTAGGGCTCAAGATAGGGGAATATCTGGGTGCGCTTGTTGACTCCAATGCTACCATCTGCCACGGGCCAACAGCTATGGGAATCCAGGAATCCGGTAAAGTCGGTGCAACCGAAGGTCAGAAGAAAAACAGGGGAGATCTCATAGTCTACTGGGGTACAAATCCTCTTGAATCCATGCCCAGGCAAATGTCCAGGTATGGAGTTTTCCCAAGAGGTTACTGGACCAAACGCGGACGTTTTGACAGGACAGTTATCACTGTGGATCCAAGAAAAACTCCAACAACCGAAGCTTCAGACCTGCACGTGCAGCTTAAACCCAATTCAGATTATGAACTGATAAGTGCACTTCTTACCCTGCTCCACGGGAAAACTCCGCACCCCTCAGTAGAAGAGATCACAGGAGTCCCCATCTCTGTCATGGAAGAAATGCTCGATATGATGAAAAACTGCAACTTCGGAGCCATTTCAGTGGGTCTTGGCCTTTCCTCATCTATCGGAAAGCACAGGAACGCCGAAATTGCCATGAACCTCGTAAAGGAACTGAACAATTATGCCAAGTTCACCCTTGGAGCTCTTCGCGGTCACTGTAACGTCGCAGGTTTCAATCAGGTCGCTTCTTACATGTACGGATATCCTTTCGGACTTGACTTCATGCGCGGAGTCCCGCGTTACAACCCCGGAGAATTCACAACCGTGGATGTACTCCGAGAAAAGGACGTGGATGCAGCCTTTGTGATGTGTGCTGATCTTGTCTGCCATATTCCTGCTGACTGTGCAACTTACCTTGGAAAAATCCCTATGGTCTGCCTGGACATTGCTCCCTGCCCGACCACAGCTGCCTCAGACGTCGTGCTTCCTGGAGTTATTGACGCCATGGAATGTGACGGAACCTTCTACAGGCTCGATGACGTGGCAGTTCACTTTGAACCTTTCACGACTTCGCCCTTCGAGTATACAAAGAGCAATGAAGATACCTTAAAACAGCTCTTTGAGAAGATTAAGGCAAGGAAGTAAGTTAAGTCTGTTTTACGGATTCTCATCCAAAGGATAGTGAAAACAAACAGATGAAGTGAGAGTGATTAAAGCTCTCACCTCTTTTCTCTTTTCAGTTTCCTGTGGGCACAATGCCAAAATTTAGTGGCGAATGTAAAATTGAAAATCACTAGATTTTGGAAATGGTCACAATCCTTTGAATGTGACCTATTAGTTGACGCCGAAAATAAACTCCCCAAATTACGGCGAATTTTTCCATAGAGCCCTTTTTTCATCCTTCAACTCTTTTCTCTTTTCATTACTTTATGTATATTTTTTCTTCAATATCATGAGACTATCATAACTGCGACCTTAATTGAAGTTTAAGCAATTCTTTAATATGTGCGGGTGCATCTATGACTTGCTAGAATTGGCTGAATCGCCAGTCAACAAAGATAAAAAGAGGAGTATGTGAAAAATGTCACAGGAAAATAAAAACGATAAATCTTATTACGTTATCATTGCGCTGTCAGTTGTTTTGGTGCTGATGTCAGCAACGATATACGCCATTTCACAGAGTGGATCCGAAAAGGATACGGAAAATACTATTTCCATGAGTGGGTATGCTGAACAGAAAGTTGTCCCTGACACAGCAACATTGAACATAGGTGTTGTAGTTCAGTCTGAAACTGCAAAGGAAGCATCCGATGAAAATGCAGCCCTTATGAGCGCTGTAATGGCAGAACTCAAAGCACTGGGATTGCAGGATAAGGAAATACAGACATCCTATGTTTCCGTGTCCCCGGTATACAACTATAGTACGGCACAAACAATCACAGGTTACTCTGCATCCAACAGCGTGCAGATCACAACCACGAAGCTCGACAACCTGAGTGAAATCATTGACAGGTCCACAGCCGCCGGAGCCAATGATATTGGAAGCATTTCTTTTTCAGTATCTGATGACAAGCAAAAGCAGCTTAGTGAAGACCTGATGAATGAAGCAGTAGCTGATGCATCATCAAAAGCCGATACGCTTGCTAAGAGCCTTGGCGTTGAGATAACTGGTGTGCGGACCTCATCTATAAGTGAAAGCGAGCGATTCCAGAGTATATTACGAATAGATATGGCAACAACAGAGAAAGGTTCAGGGGCAGTTTCCACTCCTATTCAGCCAGGCGAGTCTACCGTTTCAATGTCAGTACAGGTCACCTACTACATTGAGTAAGAAATTTGGACTAGGTAGTTTGAATGCTGAGATATACAGATGATCAGGAGTTGCGGATGACGAATGTTGTTTGCAACTTCTCTGATCAATTTTTGACAGACTCATAGCCAAATTAGGCAGAAAAAAGTATTTTTAAAGCTTCTCTTTTTAAGCACGTAACTATCTAAATCTAAAAATTTAAAAGTATTTTCTGCTATGTTAATATATCATCTAAAAACTTGTGTAGTTGAGTTCTGGCGCCAGCAGCATAAAAACGCCCACCTATCTATTATGCTGTTTTGCAAAAATATGTAGAGGCTTCATTTTGAGATTGACTTAAAACAATAGTGGAGTTAGAATTCTAAAATAACCAATGTGGTCTGATTAAAATGCTCAAAAGAAGGAATATTGGCAAATGGCTTATACTAATTATTTTTGTGTCAGTTTTATTTTCGATTTCTGCAAGTGCGGATGTTGGATCAAATGATTCTTCATACACGATACCTGAATATGGTCCTGAGTTTTTTAACGAACTCAAAAAGAATCCACACTTCATTACTAGTAGAGGATCATTTCCGGATCCAACAAATGATAATGGAAGTGGGGATTTCTTTTCAAATCCCGTATATAAGTGTTGGAGTAATGTAACAGAAAACGACCAGTTTATTGCAGAACTTGATGATCCTATCATTGGTTTTAGTTATGCAGGCGCAGGTTGCATAGTCGTAGAATTAGAGTCTGATTCTTCCGAGAAAGTAAATGAAACAACAATTGATGAAATTTATCAGAGAATAGATGGTTACTGTGAACAGGAGGATGTAAGTGAAGTGCCTGTTCTCTTCATGTGGTCACATATAGAGGAAGATCTCCCGTTACCGGATTATGGGCCTCAGATTTTCGAGGAAGTTAAAAATGAGCCCGACTTCATAGCTACTCGGGGAACAATGCCTGTAATTACAAATGCCAGTGAAAAAGTGGAATGGGAAGAAACGGCAGGGAAGTGTATTCATAGTTTCAGAGATGAACTTGATTCTTATATGTTAGAAAATGGTGGTCCATTAACCGGTTATGGTTATAACTACAGGGGTTATATATTTGTGGCCTTTGATCCAGAATCTCCAGAAAGTGTTAATGATACTATAATTGATGAAATTTATCTAATAATCGAAGACCACTGTGAGCAAAAAGGTGTAAGTGAGGTACCAGTAGTTTTTGAGTGGATAGGAGTACCAATTGATGATTTAGCACCAGCTGATGAATCAGATGCGGATGAAGAAATGGTTACTATAACAGATAAAGATGGAAATTATATAGATGTAGATAAAGAAAATATATATATTGACAAAAATGGAAATTTTGCAATTAAAGATAATGAAACAACACAGAAAACTAATGAGAAAGCTAATCAAGCACCTGGTTTTACTTCAATAATGGTCATTCTGGGGTTTTTATTGTTGCTAATTATCAAGCGTTCAACATAAATGCGCAATTTAATGTTAATCCCACACATTAATTCCTTTGGAATGTAAGAAAAGTAATTTTAGAACATGGATCAGATAAGTTCCGAAAAAAAGTGTAGCCTTTGTAAGGCTACCTGAATAAGTCTTTTTGCCGCGTTACTGTGAATCTGTGATGGGGGTTAGCTGACCTCCATCAGTCAGAGTATAGGTTTTGCCTTCAAGCCAGCTGTTTGTACTGGAATTTGAATCATAGTAGACAGTATAACCATTGTCTTTGATATTGGCCAGTGTGGAGTCTTCATCTGTCAGGTTTGTAAGATAAGAAGTTCCTGTCACATTCCATGTACTTGTTGAATCCAGGGTCAAAGCTACCGAACCTCCGGCATTGTCCGAATTTATAGCTCCTGTAAGGGCAGTGCTATTCTTCAATATGACTGCAATTGAGCTGATATTATCACAGGTAATATTACCGGTAAGGGTCTCATTTTCTGCATTGAAGGTTACATTACCACCGTTTGATCCGGTATTACCCCATCTATCGGCACTGGCTGTCAAAAGGGTACCGGATTTTACAGTTAAATCCGCGCCTTTTAGCTCGATTATGGATTGAGTGTTTGTAATATAGAAGAGGGGACCTGCTTCTGCCTTAAGTGAGCCACCGTTCATCGTAAATCTGCTGGTACCTACTTCAGCATCGCCGGAGAAACTCTGGTAGAGCATAGCTCCGCATTTTTTCTCACCTGAAAGAGTGACATTCGTCAGAGATATGGGGTTCTTTCCTTCTATTACGGCTGCTTCTGATCCTGTAGCTGTAATTATTGAATCAAATACTGTAATGTTGCCTGTGGAATAAATTCCTGGAGAGCCTTCTCCTGCTGTGTTCATGGTGCCTCCAGTAACAGTAATAGTTCCGCTTCCACGGTCTGTTGCAATGGCTGCACAGTGCTGGCCGGCGGTGGTGATATCTACATCAGTACAGGTTATAGTACCTGCCTGGGTTGCATCCACACCACGGGAACCATCAGCAGAGGTTTCAATTTTAACATTAGTCAAATTAACTGAAGATCCTGAGCCTGTTGCAAATACTGCATTAGCACCATTGGCGTTTGTAGTTACTGTACAATTACTGAGTTCTATTACACTTCCTGATTCTGCAAGTACGCCAGCATTGAGGCCATAAAAATCACTGTTTTCATTTGAAGAAGTGTTCCCTGTCTTTGTCACTGTTGAATCATATAAAGTAAAAGTCCCGCTATTATTAACTTTAACAGCACTTTCGTCGGTATTGGTCGCAGTAAATGCCTGGCTTGAACTTGTTCCGGTTCCTCCGCTCTGTGTGTACGCTTCACTTTCCTTTGAGGTCTCATCTGCCGTATCGGCGGTCTCAATTTTGCTTGAGGTATCCGATTTGGCTACACATCCACAACCTGCCAAAGTAATCAAACTGGCAATCAGCACCAACGTGAACATACCTCTAAATATCAGGTACTTTTTCATTTTTCTCTTCCTCGTCTAGATTGATCGCTTCCTAACTCTCTTACTCTATAATATTTGTGGCTCAACTCAGTGTAATCTTCTCATATTTTATAGTGATTATGCTCATCAGGTATACTCATAAGGGATTTAAGACTAACCTGAAAAATCAATATCATCAGGCTTTTTAATGTGGTTTTTTCCAGATCATCTTTATGTGACCCTTAATCATCAGATAAATAGATAAAGATACTTGCAGGATGAGAGCTAAAAAGAGATTTATTCTGTTTTTTAAGGTTAATTAATCAACTTTTATTAAATTAAAGCTTCATTAAGTCTTTTTAAACTTTATATTTTTGTTTTAAAGTTTCATACTTCAAATCTACTCAAAAAATAATTGATTGTTCTTAGAAAATAAAAATCGTATTTTGAATTCCTCCAGCTTTGCTTCGGAATCACGGGAAATTGGAAATTTTCTGGGAGTTACGATGTAGCCACAACAGTAAGCAGTCTGTTTCTCTTAGCCCAAGCGGACCAATTTATATTAACTAAGTTTTGCTCAAGCAGATTTATCCTTGCTTCATCAGTTTTTCCTAAAGGCTACTTTTTTTCCACAGTACTGGTGGAGTTTTTTCGTTCCTCCAGCCTCACTGACGACGGTAAGCATTGTCCAGGGGTCAAGAATCCGGGTACCCATTACTGCAGTAACTCCTCTCTCAAAGAAGGGTTTTGGGTAGAGCGGAGCGCTTGGGCCAAGTAGAATTACCTCTCTTGCTTCTCCTCGGAGAGAAAGAAGTTCATCAAATGTTTGATTAGCAAGGGTACTTGCACTGAGGATAATTACGTCAGATTCAGGCAGAATTTCTCTCGCTTTTTCGGAGGGCAGGGTTCTGACTTTTGGGTTTTCGATTTCACGTTTCTCGAGGACTGTGAATTTACTGGTTATTTTCAGAATTTTTGGGACAAGGGGGCTGAAGTATCCAACCATTGCAACGCTATCTTCAGGTTCTATAAGGTCAAGGATGTCCACTTCAGATGTAGGAAATTTTTCAGGTTCGAGATCCAATAGCATGTGAGAAAGAGCATTTGCTGTTGAAATTCCAATCGCTGTTTCGAGGGGGTTTTCCGAGAGGGCCAGTTCAAGAATCTTATCCGCAGTTTTTCCTTTCAATATGCCTGAAAAACCCAGGGACGGACAGCCGGAAAATTCGTAAAGAGGAGTGCAGGCTACGCCTCCGTAATTCTCAGATAACATGACTCCTGTATAAGCTAGCCCTATTCTGATATCTTTAACCTCAATTTCTTCAAGGGCCGGGCCAAAATCATTTCTTATTTCTTTCACAAGAGCAGATAATATTCCATTTTCTGTCCCTTTTTCCTGATTCTCATTCTCAAATCTTTTTATTTTCGCACAGTTTCCAGTTTCTGGCATTCAGCCACCTTTTTGAGTATGTAACCCACTGATACACGTATTGATATGTTTGAAAACACATAACGATTAATAAAGTTTTTTCCAAAAATTAGAATTGGGTCGTGTCCGTTAGTTATTGATCAATTCTGAAAAAGCGAGTACATCTTCAGCATCTTAGTAAAATGAAGAGAGGTTCTTATGCTTATGATTTTCAATAACTCACACCCACTACCTAGAATTGGGGATAAGGAGATTAGTTTTCAGGAGTTTAGGATCCGTTATGAGTTTTATTTTCTGAAAAAAAGGATTTTAAGATTTTTTACACTAATCATATATCATACAATCTTTTTCTATATTTTTCCAGCTCTTCTGCTCCTCTTTCTCTGGACATACCGCTTACTTCGTATATTATGTGAGAAGGCAGTACTTTCATTCCCATAAATTCAAAAATACAGTGAGTTACAGATTCCAGGCGTTTATTAAGATCTCCATGCGCCCCGCTTTCGGAATACATTCCTTCAGGAGCTCCGGTGGTCGTAGCGAGCATTGCAGACTTGTCTTTGAAAAGTCCGGTTTCGTATGCACTGTTAGTAGCCGGATTAAACCCAAATCCAGGAGCTAAAACGCGGTCGATCCAGCCTTTCATTATGGCTGGCATGGACGTAAAGTATATTGGGAACTGGAAGATCAGGAGATCGGCCCACTTTACTTTTTCCATCTCTTCTTTAATGTCGGGAACAAAAGCCCCTGTCTTTGAAGCATTTAAAGCTTCCAGGAAGGCATTAAAAATATCCGGTTTTTTCCTATCGGGAAAGTCCGAAGCTTTCAGGATGGGATCAAAATTCATTGCATACAGGTCAGAAAGTTTCACTTCATGCCCCTTTTCCTGCAGGGCAGATAACGCTTCATCTTTCAAAGCGCCGTTAAATGATTTCGGTTCCGGGTGTGCGTAAATGTAAAGGACTTTCATTCCATTCCCCCAAATTCTATCTATAAGATTTATTTCCCTGAATAAAAAAGTAAGGTCACCTTTCTTTTTTGAGGTAAATATGCACGAAATTTGCTCATTGGACTTTTACTGAGTGAGCTTCTGCATTAGCATGCATCAAACAAAAACATAAATTCGCTGTTTAGCTAAATCATGCGTTGAGCTTCTTCAAAAGCCAGGCCATATTCCGGCCCAGAGTTTGCATTGTCCTGATGCCTTCCTCATCTTTTTCAACTTCACCTTCTGCAAGACCTATTCCCATATTCCAGTAACTGGATCCAGGAATTATCATCTCAGAAATGGTAAAGAAATGGTTGATGGAATCAAAGACATGAATTGATCCTGCCCTTCTTACTGCAACAACAGCTGCCCCTACTTTGTGTTTGAACATGTCATTATTGGCTTTGGCAACAAAGCCAGCTCTGTCTATTAGGGCTTTGAGCTCAGGAGTCAGGTCTGCAAAATAGGTAGGAGAGGCGAGGATAATGCCATCTGCTTCAAGCATCTTGTCGATACATTCGTTTACGATATCTTTACTTCTAACACAATTCCTGTCTTTATTTTCAAAACATTTCCCACATGCAGTGCAGCCGTGGATACTTTTTCCTCCTACCTGCACAGTTTCAGTTCCTACCCCTTCCTTTTCAAGTTCAGCGAGGACATATTGGATCAGGATAGCCGTATTTCCATTCTTTCTCGGACTTCCGTTGAATGCAATAACTTTCATTTCTTGATTCCCTCTAGAAAACTACTTTTCTATATTTTAATCAACTTTTTCTTTTACTCGTTCCCTTTCAGACTTTTTCCTATTTTCCAGGCGGCTCCGGCATAGTCCCCTACGACCCAGTAATTGTTGTCTGGCATAGTAAGAAGAAGGGGGTCCATTTTCTTGATGTCCGGTTTACCCTGAGTAAGATATTGCTCTTCAGAATAGGCATCAGTAATTTCTCCAACAAAAAAGTAGTGTGTTGGAAATTCCAGGATTTCGACCAGCCTGCACTCAAGGTTCAGAGTGCATTCTTTAATCATGGGAGCTGTTTCCAATTCTCCGTAAAATACTTCAAACATATTGGATTTATCTGTCTTTTCCCCGGAGAAAAGTCCACAGTAATCGGTTTCTTTAATCATTTCAGCACCTGGAAAATTGATGCTGAAGTTTTTGTTTTCCTTTATACCCCCTGGCGTGTAATGGGATTTGCGCACTCCTATTCCTATCATTGGAGGGTTTGCATTCACACGAGTGACCCAGCCGAGAGCCATAAAATTGGCTTTCCCTTTAACGTTTACCCCAAGGAGGGTTACTGGCATAGGATATACGAATACGTTGTTATTGATCTTGATTTTGTCTACCATGATCGCCTTCCCCCAACGATTGTTAAGAGTTTTTTGCAGACAATATTTTAAAATACTCTATCCCCTGTTTTGTCATTTTTATCTGGAATAACACAGAGCCCTTATCCTGCCTGTTTTCGGCATCATTTTTGCTTCTGGCCGTATCTGTTGTAATAAGCTTTTTCTTCCCTATACCTGTCCTGAGGTGTGGGTTCCTGAGCAGGATATCCTATAGGTATAAAAGCCAGAGGAATTACATGTTCAGGCAGCCCAAAAGCTTTCCGAAAACCCTCAATTCGGTCCTTCATGGGATAGATTCCTGTCCAGACTGCTCCAAGGCCGCAATCGTGAGCTGCAAGCAGGAGGTTCTGGGTGGCTGCAGAACAATCCTGTACCCAGAAGCCGGGAATTTTTTCCTGAGTCGTATCTCCGCAGATCAGGATTGCAAGGGATGCTTCTCTGCACATAGCAGCATAAGGGCTGAACGTAGGAATTTCTTCAAGAAGCTTTCTGTCATCGACAACAATGAAGATCCAGGGCTGGGAATTAACAGCCGACGGGGCGCTCATAGCAGCCCTGAGTAATTCTGTGACAAGCTCCCTTGGAACTTGCCTGTCTGTGTATTTTCTAATGCTTCTTCGAGTGTGAATTGCTTCAAGAGTGTCCATACTAATACTTCCTCCCCTTTTGTGAAAAAATGAGCATGGAAGCCCCTTATGTATGGGCTTCCTGTTTTTCTGAGTTTTTAATTTTTTTCATTATTTAAGCAGATTAAGGCCTGCATTCTTTGCTTTATTCATGAATTCTGCGTTATTCTTAACTTCTCCTGGAGCCTGATATCCGGCTGCAACAAGGGTATCTTTTACATCCATGCCCAGGAAGTTGGAAATTTCCCCTGCAAACTCTTCATAAACTCCTTTATATGCAGCAGGATCAGGCACACCCTGAGCTCCCACAATCACCGCTTTTTTTCCGGCTGGCAGGCGGGAGGTATGATCAGGATTTACCAGAGAATAGCAGCGGTCCAGGAAGAGCCGCATCTGGCCTGTAAACTGGGCAAAATAGATGGGAGATCCGAATACCACTCCATCAGCAGCTGCCAATTCGTCTAACAGTTCTGCAAGGTCATCTTCAAGTTTGCACTTATCATGAGCTTTACAGTAGTTGCAGGCCTGGCAGCCTTTGTAGTTCATCTCATTGAGAATAAAGTTCCTTGTTTCAGCTCCTGCTTCAGATGCTCCTTCAAGGACCTGCTGGACAACAGCGTTTGTGTTTCCGTTTTTGCGGGGACTTCCTACGATACCTATTACTTTCATTCTACTCACGCCTCTTATTTTTAACTAAATATTCTCAAATCTGTTATTTTTAACTAAATATTCTCAAATCTGTTTTGAGTTATATTTGTTGATTTTACATTTATTGAATTTATATTCATTGAGTTTATATTTGTTATTTCTTTTGAAGCAACCTATGCTTGATGATATCTAATTTGCAGCAACTATACTTATATACTATACATACTATCCGGGTACTAACTAACAAAATGGATACTATGAGAGCTTATGGTAAGTGAGAGGAAAAATAACAGGCATTACCATTGTCCAGTAGAAGCGACTCTTGAGGTAATCGGAGGCAAATGGAAGCCTATTATCCTATGGCAGTTGAGGGCAGAAAAGCTTCGTTTTTCAGGGCTTCAGCAAAGCATGCAGGGAATCTCTCCCAAAATGCTTACTAAACAGCTTCGAGAGCTTGAAGAAGACGGGTTGATCCTGAGGGAAATTTATCCTGAAATTCCTCCTAAAGTTGAATATTCTCTGACAGAATTCGGAAAAACAGTTCTTCCTGTTCTGGATGCCCTTTGTGAATGGGGAAATGAGTACCTTGGAAGAGAGTGTCTACTAGATAAATAGTAGAATTTTCAGTTTATTTCAGACGAACGCTTTTATCCCCTTATTCATGAGATGTTTATGATTAATTTCAGGAAAGCTATATCTCAATATTCACGCAACAAATAAAAATAAGTTTTCTCCCTCTAAGTTGATATCGGTATGGGGTTCAGCCTTTACTCTATTAAAATAGAATGAATCTATAATTCAAATAACAATATTCTCTTAAAATATAAAAACAACGATATCCTCTGGGTAAAATACAAATAACAGTATTCTCAGATAAATTCAAAAATTTTTAAAGTCTAATTACTAGCTATTGCTAATTATTAATAGGTTAGAAATTAACAGAAACTTTCAAAGATGGAGAGATACCAGGTTAAACATATGATGCAGAAGAACGGATACATGCGGTATTTTACAAAACAAAGCTGCTACCCTAATCAGGCAGAGGCTATGGAGAAAATTAACTCGGCTCTCCTGCAGGAAAAAATTGTGCTTTTTGAAGGGGCATGTGGGACAGGCAAGACTCTGAGTGCGCTTGCCCCCGCATTGAGTGTGGGGACGAAACTCAATAAACTGGTCATTATAGTTACTAACGTTCATCAACAAATGGTTCAGTTCATAAACGAAGCAAGAGAAATCTCCCAAAATAACAGCATAAAAACTATTGTGTTTAAGGGTAAGACTTCTATGTGCCCTGAAAATCTCGACTACGAGGAATGTAAACTAAATGGAGAAAACACCTATGACCTCCTCGAGTTTGAAAGGGAAGTTGCTTCAAAGGAAAAAGAGCTTAAGGACGCCTATGAAAAGTACAAAAAGACAAAGGACCCTTCTCTTTATGCCTTAAGGAACGAGCTAGAAAAAGAAGTTGAAGAAGCCCGAAAAAAGGCTCAGTCTCTAAGGAGCCATTCCTGTCCGAAGCTTTATGAGGTACTGAAGTTTGAAGGAAGTGAGTTCTCTTCCTGGCTTTTCTCGGACGTAAGAAGTCCTGAGGAAGTTATGGAATACGCAGAAGACCGGGGAATGTGCGGGTATGAACTACTTAAAAAAGAACTCAAAAATGCCGAGCTTCTGATCTGCAATTTCCACCATGTGCTCAGTGCCGATATTTTTATGACCCTTCTTAAATGGCTTGAAAAAACTCCAGAAGATATTATCCTCATTTTTGACGAAGCGCATAATATTGAATCTGCTGCTCGTTCTCATTCTTCTATAATGCTTTCAGAGCTAACCATTGAAAAAGCTCTTTCTGAAGTAGGAGAAGTTCCTGATTCCGATAGTTCTCCTGCATTTGGGGGGAGAACTGTCCTAGGAAACGGCATTCCTCTTGATCAGGACTATACGGTCCGTTTCTATGCAAAAAAACTTTTTTCCTGCCTGCTGGCTGTTCTCAAGGATACGTACGACTCTAAGTTGAAGTTCGGAGAAAGAAACAGGCTTGGAAAAAACTGGCAGGATATTCAGATCAGTGATCCCTATGAACGCCTTGATATCCTTAAAGCTCGTTTTTTGCGGGATGCGAAGAAGGAAGGATTTGCAGATGAAGAGCAGGTGCTTACTCGGCTTCGGGAAATAGGAGAATTCGGAGGCAGGCTGGAAGAAATTTACGCTGAAAATTATAAAAAGGGACTTCTTGCCGTCCCTAAACGCTCCCAGATCAGGTACGTTGCCGATTTTCTATCCTCTTATCTGGTACTTTCTGACAGGCAAAATTACTATCCTATCTTAAACATTAGAAAAGACTTTAAAAGTGACAGGGTTGTCGGCAGGATCGAACTCTTCACGTGCATCCCTAAAAATGTGACTCAGCCTCTACTTGATTCCGTTTATTCCGCAGTGCTCATGTCGGCTACGCTTCGCCCTTTCGAGATGGTTAAATCCACACTTGGGATTTCGAGGGAAGTTGAAGAAATTGTTTATGCAACTACATTTCCTCAGGAAAAAAGGTTAACTCTTGCGGTTTCAATTCCTCCCCTTTTTTCGAAAAATAGGGATAGCCACGAGACTCTGGAAAGTTTAAAAGAAACTCTCCTTGCAGCTACCGTTGCCTCTCCCGGGAATGTGATAATTTATTTCCAGAGCTATGCCGAAGCCCTACGCTATACAAAGCTTCTTGAACCCGAACTCTCTATTCCAATTTTTCTTGACGAAGTGGGAGTTTCAGCCCAGGAAATAAGGGAAAAGTTTTTCAAAATAGGTGAAGAGGGAAGAAAAGCTGTTCTTGTGACCTATCTCTGGGGGACGTTGAGTGAAGGCGTTGATTTCAGAGACAATCGCGGAAGGACGGTTATCGTTGTTGGAGTTGGATATCCAGCTCTAAACGACAGAACCAAGGCTGTCGAGTCTGCATATGATATGGTTTTCGGTTGCGGAGAAGGCTGGGAATATGCAGTTCAGGTTCCGACAATCAGAAAAGTCAGGCAGGCGATGGGAAGGGTAGTTCGTTCTCCAAAGGATTTTGGAGTCAGAATTCTCCTCGATTCTCGTTATCAAGGTTCCCAGATGCGCAAACTGGGCAAATTCTCTGTCTTTCAATACTTCCCTCCGGAAGAAAGAAGAGAATTTATTGATGTAGCTCCCAGAGATGTGGGAAGCCTGGTGGAAGAATTTTTTGCAAATATAAAAAATAGTCCGGAAAAAAAGGAACAGGAATCTCCGGCTTCAAGCCGGCTGGAGTTTGGGAGCCTTGCTGAAAAGCTCTGAAATGTTTGAGCTTTCAAAATTTGAAACTTAAAAGTGTCTCTTTTGAAATACTAATCTAGGAATTATTGCATCATTTACAATATTATATTCAGAAGTTTTTTCTGGGATTGGAGATCCCAGAAGTCTGCAATTTGTTTCTAATGATTCCACTTATGTTATTTTTATATAACCAGCTCTTGTCTTCGTCCCTGTTCCTGCTGCATTGCTTGCTGTAAGCGTAATAGAGTATGTTCCTGCTTTTGAGTAAATATGCCTTGGGTTCTTGAGTGTTGAATATGTTCCATCTCCAAAACTCCATTTCCAGCCGTTGTGTGTGACTTGTACTTGCATCTGTAAAACCAATAGTTATAGGTGCCTTTCCTGAGGTTCTCGATGCCCAGAAGCTTACAACCGGTTTTGTTACAGCTGTTGTTGTCGCTTTTATATAATTCGTTTTTGTTGTTGCATTGCTGCTACTTGCTGTTGAATTACTTACTGTAAGCGTAACCGTATAATTTCCTGCTGTTGAGTACGTATGCGTTGGGTTCTTTGCTGTTGAATTTCCTGTCCCATCTCCAAAATTCCAGTTCCATGTTGTTGGGTTTCCTGTGCTTGTGTCAGTAAATGCTATGTTCAAGGGTACATTTCCTGAAGTCGCATATGGTAAAACTGGCAACGTGGTTTTGGCTACTGTTGATGTGACTGTTATATAATTTGTTTTTGTTGTGGTATTGCTGCTACCTGTTGTTGAATTAATTACTGTAAGTGTTACTGTGTAATTTCCTGCTGTCGAATAGGTATGTGTTGGGTTCTTTGCTGTTGAGTTTACTGTCCCGTCTCCGAAGTTCCAGTTCCATGCGTGGGTGTTCCTGTACTTGTGTCGGTAAATGCTACGTTCAGGGGTACATTTCCTGAGGTAGCGTTGCTGGCAAAGCTTGCAACAGGAGGCTGTGGGTTAGGGGAAGCAGAAGTAATTACTAGAGGAAGCTTGTCTGAATTGGTACTTCCTGTTATACTTTCATATGGTGAATCTGAAATTCCATCCCCATTCGCATCAACTGCAGTTTGTGAAAATCCTGTTCCGTCGGGTTTTCCCCAGAAATTTCCTCCTATATACGGTCCTCCGACAATGTTAGTACCTGCTGTTTTTGTGGTGCTGTAGGAGTTCCCTATTCCATTTCGAATAGTCATATTGATGTTATTGAAGTAGTTGTTGTAAACACTGTTTCCGTCGCTCAGTCCGCAAATAAAGATACCGTAAACACTGTTGCTTTGGACTTTGTTGGTTGAAAGTATATTATTGTCAGAGGTGCCAAAATAAACTCCTCTCTGATTTCCAGAAGCCGTATTTCCTGAAATAGTATTGCCTGTTGCACTTTGAAGTGCAATTCCGAATTCTCCACTACTGGCAACATTATTCTTTGAAACCGTAGTTCCACTGGTCCTCAGGAGAAAGATTCCACGAGCGTTGTTCACAAGTATGTTATTTTCAACTATACAGTTACTGCATGAAGACAGATTGATTCCTGCGTAGGGAGATTTGTTTGACCCACTTATTTTGAATCCGCTGATTTTTATGTTGCTTCCCTGCAGAAGAAAAACATTTGAGCTTGCAATCTTGTATTTTATTATCGTATTATCAGGATTTCCGGATTCCGACCTGATCGTGATAGCCTTGGTTACTTTGATATTTTCTGTATAAGTGCCGGGCTTTACAGTTATTGTGTCTCCTGGACTTGAACTGTTAACTGCAGCTTGTATTGAACCACCTGGTTGAACAAAAATCTCAGCCGCAGTTCCAATACCTGATATTAATATTAAAATAAGAACAGCTAATAGTAACGTTGTTAACTTGCCTATTTTGATTCCTCCGTTATTAATTTTTCAAAAAAATGATGCTTATTTTTTATTATGTAATATTCTCTACTCTACTCCCACTCAGCCAAAAACCAATATCGCTCTATATTTCAAATGACTTATTATATAGTAAATTTCTTTGTACAAATTTCCTTAATTGGGCGAGAATGAACATAACCTAATATAAACATTCTGATTTTAAACGATGGGTTTATATAAAAAACACTACATAAAAAAATTAGTAAATCAGTGATTTATTTCGAAAGGGGTAATATTACTTTATTTAAACTAACATAATACAACAAAGACGATGAAGGGGTAATTTCTCTTTCTACGATTTTTATCAAAGCATGAGATCTCTTTGCCTCTTACAGTAATTTCAGTATAATTTTCACAGTGAAAAATCTAGATAATTTTATTTTGTTTCCTTTCTTTTGCCTTATTTTACTTAATTTTATACAAAAAAATTTCTCACTCTCAACAACTGAGTCCAAATTAAAATTTGATCCTTTAAATAAAAAAAGAATAATAACTATGTAAACAATCCATTTAACAAATATTTAGGGAGATTGTGCAAAATAAAATATAGGTCATTGGAATAATTGCTATAGGATTACTTAAATACAATCAAGTTAAAATTAAGCAAATATATTGAATATAAAAACATAGAAAATCTTTATTATCCTATAAATGAAACCATATAGCAAAACAAGGGGATGAAACGATGGGTGTAGAAGCAACTATCAAAGAGATTGCAAGTGAACTTGAAAGAATCGCGAATACAAAGACTGTTGTTGGAGAACCTATTACTGCTTCTGGGAAAACAATAATTCCCATTTCAAGAATTACAATGGGTTTTGGAGCCGGAGGCGGAGAGGGCAAGAAAGACACCGAGTCCGGATATGGAGGAGGTGGGGGCGCAGGTGCGAAAATTGAACCTGTAGCTTTTATTATGATTTCTGAGGACGAAGCAAGAATCTTTCGGGTCTCGGAGAGAAACGATGTCGGGTCTGTTCTTGGTTCCATCCCGGATCTCGTGCCTGAGCTAATAGATAAGCTGAAAGGTATAAAAGGCAAGCATAAAAAAGAAGAGAAACCTGAAGTGAAGACAGAAACAGAGTTTCAGGGAAAAGAAAAGGTAGAGTCTACTGAGGTTCCCGTTGGAAAAGGGGAATGTTTCCAGTAAATTCTTTCAAAATCGAATCTTAAGGGATTTTCCAGGAACTGATACTAAAAGGTTAGAGCTTTTGGGATAGTCAGAACTATCCTTTTTCTCTAAGTCTCTTTGATATGCTGTTCATAATTTATCTCCTCGTTCTGGCTCTTCTGCTGATATTATTCATACTTTTTACAGCAATAGGTCTCACTTTCAAGCTTAAGATTTTAAGTTTTGGGGAGAAGAAAGAATTTGGAGGCATATTAACTGTAAAATGGCTGTTTTTTTCCCGTACTTTTTCAATAGAAGAGCCGAAGGAAAAAGAAATTCCTTTTGAAGAACCTGAAAAGTCAAATAACGAAATAGTATCAGGAGTAGATGCAGAAAGAAGAAGCGTAGGCTCAGAGAGTCTGCAACCTGAAAAGGGTCCAGGGCAGAATGAACCTAGAGCAGAAGACCTCCAAAAAACAGAATATGACATGCAAGTAGAAAAAAGCAGAGAAATTGAAGAAAAGGAAGGTAAAATAGAGTCTGAAGAAGGAATGACCACTAGAGAAATACTTCACTGGGGCCTGGAAGCATTTAAATCTCTTAAAAAACCTTTATTCCATCTTTTTTCTGACCTTCTAAATGGGGTAAAAATCAGGCGCCTTGAATCTTACCTTACTTTTGGCCTTTCCAATCCAGCAGATACGGGCATTCTCTGTGGTTTTATCCATTCTATTGCGGGATTGGTCTACAGTCGTTGCAGTTACTGCAGTTTTTCTATTAATCCGGTGTTCATGTGCCCAGTGCTGGACTTCAGGGGAAATGGAGAGGTCCGTGTAAAGATACATTCTTTGATTTTCCCATTCATTAAATTTATATTAAACGGGAAAACTTTATCTTTTACTTATTCGATTGCTAAGGAGATACTTCAGCGGAAATGGAAATCTGAATGGAAATTTAAATTGAAATCTAAATTGAAATCTAAATGGAAATTTAAAAGGAAAGATAACTCCGAAGCTTTATGAATAGGTAATGAGGATACAGATAAACATGATTAAAGTAGTGTCTCCATCCAGACTGCATCTTACCCTGATAGACCTCAATGCAGAGATTGGCAGGGTCGATGGGGGAGCAGGAATCACCCTGGAATCTCCCGGCCTGGAACTTTCGGCAGCTGAAGCAGATTCTGTCGAAGTCTTCGGGGATTCTTTTCTCGCAAGCAAAATGCGAAAAGCCGCAGAAGCTCTGCTTCCTGCAGGAAAAGGAATCAAGCTCCATATTGAAGAATGTCTTCCCGATCACGTAGGACTCGGTTCAGGGACTCAGGCTGCACTTTCGGCAGCTGCAGCCGTAAATAACATTTACGGACTTGGGAAGAGTGTTCGGGAGCTTGCAGTTGCCGTGGGTAGAGGTGGGACTTCAGGTATAGGGGTTGCTGCCTTTGAAAGCGGCGGCTTCATTCTCGATGGGGGACACAAGTTTAAGGAAAAACGTGCTTTTTCTCCTTCTGCAGCCAGTCACGTACCTCCTGGTCCTGTGCTTTTCAGAAGAGACTTTCCGGATTGGCCTATTGTCCTGGCAATCCCTAATGCAAAAGGAGCTTACGATGCAAAAGAGGTGGATCTCTTTAAAAAGTTCTGTCCCATCCCTCTTTCCGAAGTTCAGGAGATCTCTCATGTAATCCTTATGCAGATGCTCCCTGCACTTGTAGAAGAAGACCTGGAAAGTTTCGGAAAGGCGATTAATCACTTCCAGACTGTTGGTTTTAAGAGACGAGAAGTGGAGCTTCAGACAAAGCCTGTTCTGGATATAATGAAGTACATGCAGGATAACGGAGCAAGCGGCTCAGGAATCAGTTCTTTCGGTCCGGTAGTTTACGGGATAGTTGGCAGTATTGGAGAAGGCAAAAAACTTCAGCAAGAAACTCAAAAGATGCTTGATGAGTCTCTTGGAGGAAGAGTATTGCTTACAAAGGCTAAAAACCGGGGTGCGGATATCTTCGGGGGTCCGGATTGAAAATCAATACCTGGTTTGGAGTTCTCGAGATCAGCGGGACTGGAGAAATTCTGGAATCCGAGCTTTTTTCAAAAGATATTCGAGAACTTGCTATCCGTTCTCTTTCTTTAAGAGAAATAAGGCAGAACCTCCCGCCTGCAGGCTTTGACCTGAAAGCTGCAGCTCTTGAGTGTGGGTTTGCGGATTCTTCTGCCGAATACTACTCTCTTTTGCACGAAGTAACTCTGGATGCTGCAAAAATTCAGGTTTCAGGAGCTCTTACCCCTGACCAGCGGATCATTCAGGCAGTAGAAGCCCTCGATGATATTAATGAAACTGCAAACTCCCTTTCTGAAAGGCTTTTTGAATGGTATGGAGGGTATTTTCCCGAAAGCGGGCTGAGCGGAGAATCCCTTGCCATTTTCGTCACGAAATACGGTTCTCGTGAGAATATTGGCTCTGAAGACTCTCTTTATTCTAAAGCCAGGGATTCCATGGGTGCAAAACTCGAAGTTGAAGATGAGGCCCTTCTTAAAGGTTTTGCAGAAAACGTTTCTAGCCTTTATGAAAGGAAGAGGCAGATAGAAGTTTATATCGAGAACAGCATGGAGGCGGTTGCACCCAACTTGAATATTATTGCAGGCCCTACTCTTGGAGCAAGATTGATAAGCATTGCCGGAAGCCTTGAAAAGCTTGCTGCTTTTCCTTCCAGCACCATTCAGGTCATAGGGGCAAGTAAGGCTCTCTTCAAACACCTTCGGGCCAGGGCTCCCTCTCCCAAGCACGGAATTATTTATAGTCATCCTATTATAAATACTGCGCCTTGGTGGATAAGAGGAAAGATTGCAAGAGCCCTTGCAGCAAAGCTGTCTCTTGCTGCGAGGATTGACTTTTACTCAGGAAAGAAAGATCCTTCCCTTACAGGAAAACTTGAAATGAAAGTCCAGCAGATAAGGACTTCTAACCCCAGACCTCCTCAAAAAAAGCAGGTAAGTGGGGTAAAGAAGAAGAGGAGGAAGTAAATGCCTGAAGTCAGAACACTCTCTGATGGAATTTTCGAGGTTATAAAAGACAAAAAACAGCTTGCTACAAGGAACCTTGATATAGGCAAGGTAGTCTACGGAGAAAAGCTAATTACAGCTGAAGGGGTTGAATATAGGACCTGGGACCCCCGCCGGAGCAAGCTTGGAGCCATGGTTCTTAAGAAATTTAATATTTCTCTGAAGGAAAACTCAAAAGTTCTTTACCTTGGGGCGGCTTCAGGTACAACCGTCAGCCATGTTTCTGATATCCTCTCAGAAGGTGCAGTCTATGCTGTTGAGTTTGCCCCGCGTAGTATGAGAGATCTCATAGGACTTGCATCTAGAAGGAAAAATGTCTACCCTATTCTGGCTGATGCGGGAAGACCGGATAGTTACGCTCATATTGTTGAGCCTGTGGATCTTATTTTTCAGGACGTTGCCCAGCCTAACCAGGCAGAGATAGCTTCAAGGAATGCTGCTCGTTTTTTGAAAAAAAATGGGTTTTTACTACTTTCTATCAAAGCTCGAAGCATTGACACTGTAGCAGATCCTAAAGAGGTATTTACGGACGAAGTAAAAAAACTGGAAAAGGCTTTTGAACCTAAATTCGAAATCCTCAATGCAAAGGACCTTATGCCCTATCACGAAGATCACCTGGGAGTTCTGGCAAAGTTGAGATAAAACACCTGTTTTTAAGTGTTTTCCATATCTTTTAAGATATATATTTGATTTTTCAGGAGTATCCTCAGATCCTTTTAAGATTTCACATCAGGTACTACAATAACGAGATCATACAAAGCTCTCTACAATGCATTACCTTGCTGTAGTGAATTGTATTTGTGCTTAGAGATTCAAATGCTGTCACTTACTTGATCCTGAAAAACGATAAAGTTATTGAAAACGTATGCCTGAACAGATTGGGATATGCTTGAGGAAAGGATTTTTTGACATCTAATTTTTCAATGGCTTTCAAATTTTGTGCATAAAAATATTATTTGTTACAAAGCAACTTTTGGGGCAATTAATTTGAAATATTTTCTGATATATTGCTATATTGTAGTTGGGAAGTGAGATTGGGGTATTCGCCAAGATAAGTAAATGAATCGCCTGGGGCTCTTAATTTACTCTGGTTATTATGCTTGGGGGAGCATAATCAGGAGTGACTGCATTGGGGGATGCAGTAACAGAACAATAGAGTCTCCAGGCTTCCTCTCTTAGTTTCTTTGTTCTTATCTTCTTTGTTTTTCTCTCTGTTTTCATCAGTTTCCCATTAATTCTCACTACTTATTTACTATTCCTTCACTGTAATTTTCTAGCCCTGGACCTTTTTCCTGTAACTTTAAAAGTAGTCACAAATGGGCGTTTAATTGGGAAAGTTATCCCTTCTTCCTCAATATAAAGTTCAACGGCTTCTTTCAGGTTTGAAACAGCTTCTTCAATTGTTTCTCCCTGACTTGACACATCAAGTTCAAGGCAAAAGGATACGTATTGTTCACCTTCCTTATGCACAATTGCAGAAAATGTAAACGTCTCTTTCATCCTTTTGCAATAATGCAGTCTTTATGTTAAATATTTCGTAAAATATTGTTTAGATTATCAATCCACGTAACCTTCAGGCAGAGTTTTACTTTCTTTGCTTGTTTATTCTAAAGAGATACGCAGGGAAGGATATGGAAAGGTATAATTCTTGAGCTCTATTATAACGGGAAAGCTCTTTCCCTTGACTATGTATCAGCGAGGTAATCAGTCGAAACCACATATTTATTGGGTAGACTACTCATGGACATTGTGAAGAAGATGTCCTTCTATGGGCTTATGGTCTGAACATTCTGCAGGACATATAGATAATACCGAAATTGTGGAATAAATTGCTAAAAAACTGGTTTTTGATTTTACAAAACCAGTTCGTGTCTATATGTCGAAGCAGGTGGTATTTTCTCAAGAGATAACGGAGACGGGCAGCTGGATGAAAACGAGTACTTGCTGGTATGGCAAATTTCTCTAATCCTGTGCTGAGAATAGGAGAAATCTAACTGTCAGTGAGCAAAAACATTCTTCTCAAGGATGGAGTGACTCATGAACTTGAAGGAATAGTTGTCTATACTTCAGGAACTGATAAAGTCTATGTTCCTTCTGATGCTTGGTTAAGGCTTTTGTATTCTCCTTATTTCGGGGAGATCCTTTTTTGGAATTATTCTTACAGACGCAGATGTTTTATACTTATGTATATATCACATTAGAAATATTACATTCTAAATTTATATCTAAAGGTTTTGTGGATATATGCCAGCAGAATTTTTTTCATCTTTTTTTTCATCTTTACCTGATCTCTCAGTGCTTATCCTGCTGGGAGTCTTTACATTCACCGCTCTCCGGCAAATAGGATCTTTAAAGCTTAAGATCTGGCAGATTATGGCTTTCGGAGCTTCATTGGTGCTACTATTCGGGGAGATTTCACCTGAAAAAGCTCTTGAGGCAATCAATATTGATGTTCTTCTCTTTCTCTTTGGGGCTTTTTGCGTCGGAGAGGCGTTGAACAGGAGCGGGTATCTGGCCTGGCTCGGAAGCAGGATAGTATCTAAGGCCAGAAATACGGATCAACTTGTTTTGCTTGTGCTTTTCTCAACAGGGCTTCTTTCTGCTATCCTTATGAACGACACTCTGGCTATCATGGGTACTCCCCTTGTTCTCCAGTTTTCCCGGAAATACGGGGTTTCTCCAAAGCTTATGCTTTTTGCCCTGGCTTTCGGAGTAACGACGGGAAGTGTTATGAGTCCTATCGGAAACCCCCAGAACCTTCTTATAGCAATTGATGGAAATATGGAAGCTCCGTTTGTAACTTTTTTGCATTCGCTCGCTTTGCCAACTATTATATGCCTTATCGTTGCTTATGCTGTGCTCAAACTATTCTTTCGACGAGATTTTGGGAAATCGACCCTGATTCACTCAGAGGAAGCCATCACCGATCCTGAGCTTGCAAGGCTTTCAAAAATGGCTCTTTCTCTTATGTTAATTCTTATAGCCTGTAAGATCTTTCTTGTTGAGTTTCTGCCTGCCTGGAATTTCAGTCTGAGCTGGCTTGCCCTGATATCTGCATCTCCTGTGCTTCTCCTGAGCCGAAGGCGCATGGAAATTTTAAAAAATATCGATTGGACAACTCTTGTTTTTTTTGTTTCGATGTTTGTCCTGATGGAGAGCGTATGGATTTCCGGAACATGTCAGGAACTTCTTGACAGGCTGTCCCCGCAATTAGGCTCAGTACCAATGATCCTGGCTCTTAGTATCGGGCTCAGTCAATTTATCTCAAATGTTCCTTTTGTTGCGCTCTACCTGCCGGCTATGGGAAGTGCAGTTTCTCAAGAGCAGTTGATGGCTCTCGCTGCGGGAAGCACAATTGCAGGGAATCTATTAATTCTGGGTGCTGCAAGCAATGTTATAATCATTCAGAATGCTGAAAAAGAGGGTGAAACTCTTTCATTTATTGAGTTTTCCAGAATTGGATTTTTAATAACACTTTTAGACGCTATTATTTATTTTGTTTTTCTTTAACTCTAAAAAGCAATAAATTGTCGTAGATAAAACTAAAAAAGGCTATCATCGCCTAAAATCAGTTTTTAAACGTTTTTGTCTCTTCTATTCATTTATCCTTTTTGTCTAAGTGTATATAAAGGCTCCCCTACCCTCTGATAAACTTGATATACTGTTAGCACATACATTTTTTTCTGGAAGATATAAGATCATGACCCAGAATAATACTGATTCAAATACCAGGCGCAAACGCGCTAAAGGTACCGTACAGAAGAACACCCTCGGGCCTGTTGAGGACCTTGAAACTCATGTTCGGTCCGACTGGTGGCAGACTCTTTTTAACTCTCTTTATCTTAAGACCGATGCCGATCTTCTGGATGATATGGAGGTTACCAAGAAAGAGGTCGATCTAATTGTCTCCATCTTGGGGCTTGCTCAGGAAGAAAAAGTCCTTGATCTCTGTTGCGGACAGGGTAGACATGTACTTGAGCTTGCAAGACGGGGGTTTTTGAATATTGAGGGGTACGACAGGTCTCAGTACCTAATCAGAAAAGCCAGAACCAGAGCACAGAAAGAAAACCTGCAGGTCAGGTTCAGAGAAGGAGATGCAAGAAAACTTCCCTATCCTCCTGATACCTTTGACGTGGTTACTATCATGGGCAACAGTTTTGGTTATTTTGATTCTTCCCTTCAAGATCGAAAAATTCTTGAAGAAATATTTAGAGTATTAAAGCCGGGGGGCAAAATTTTCATCGATGCTGTAGATGGGGATTATATGAAAAAGAATTTCCAGCCGAGATCATGGGAATGGCTGGACAGAAAATATTTTGTTTGTAGAGAAAGAGCTCTTTCCTCAGATGGGGAGAGACTAATTTGCAGGGAAGTTATAAACCGCATTGACAGGGGGATAATTGCAGATCAGTTCTATGCAGAAAGATTATACAACAAAGAAAGTCTTTTTGAACTCCTTACAGCTTCAGGATTTAGCAGTCCCACTTTTCATACAACCTTCAGCCCGGTATCTGCAGGTACTCAGGATGCAGGTATGATGGAACAGAGGATCTTACTTTCAGCTTCTGTTGAAAAAGCCTGGCCTTCTTCTCTTCTGGCAGCCGCGAGTAAAAAGCCTTTGAACATTGCAGTTGTGCTGGGGGACCCAAGGAAAGAAGACCTGGTTAAGCCTGCATGTGTTTTTGACGATGATGATTTCGATACTCTTGAAAGAATGAAAAAGGCGCTTGCAGAAATTTCCTGCCTGAAATTCACCTTCTTTGATAAGCATGAAACCTTGATTGATGATTTGAAGAAAAAGGCAGGAAAAATTGATCTTGTGCTAAACCTCTGTGATGAAGGTTTTTACAATGATCCCACTAAAGAGCTTCATGTTCCTGCTTTGCTTGAACAGCTCAACATTCCCTATACAGGAGCAGGCCCTCAATGTCTTGCCTTCTGTTATGATAAATCCATTGTAAGAGGAGTTGCCAGGGAAATGGCAATCCCTGTTGCAAATGGGACCCTTGTGCTGGAAGATACAGATCTCTCAAAACTCTCTCTTTCTTTTCCCTTGCTCGTAAAACCTAACTCTGGGGATTCGAGCTTTGGAATTACGCAGAAGAGTATTGCTCACAGCATGGAGGAACTTTTTGAAATTCTGAAGGAGACTCGCGAAAAAATAGGATCAAATAAACCACTCCTGCTTGAAGAATTCCTTCCCGGAAAAGATATCAGTGTTGGTATTATTGGAAATCCGCCTGCATGCACTGTACTGCCTGTCACTGAAGAGGACTACTCGGCAGTTCCGGAGAATCTTCCAAAAATTTGCGGCTATGAGGCTAAATGGCTTCCGGATTCTCCTTACTGGAACATCAAATCCGTGCCTGTAGATCTTCCTGAAGAAACCAGAGTGGAAGTTGTAAAATGCTGCCTTGTTCTTTTCAGCAGGTTGGGCTGTAGAGATTATGCGCGTTTTGATTGGAGATTTGATGCCGAAGGTAGGCCCAGGCTTCTTGAAGTAAATCCCAACCCTGGATGGTGCTGGGATGGTCACCTGGCAAAAATGGCAGCTTATGCTAATGTTTCTTATTCCGGAATGCTTGCAGCCATTATCGAAGCTGCAAAGGAAAGGTATGGGCTTGGGACTGTTGGAAAGATAGAAGCCTCCAGAAAAATGCCTGAACCCACTACCAGAAAAAGTCCGGCTGAATATGCTGCCGAGTTCGAAGAAGAAATTGAAGCCAATAGTTCAATGGACTCCGAAAATAACAGGAAAAGAGGTTCCTTCCCAAATACTTCTGAAACGGTCCAGATCTTTGAAGGCATATAAATTAAAAAATCGGGATGTGAAAATTTACTCTCTTTCTCATCCTTATTTTTTCTTTACTTTTGAATAATAACTGTAAGAATATCTTCATCCTGCATTCTGTGATCGAGACCTACTCGCTGCCCGGGATGTTTAGCTGATGTGCCCCATATCTGAGCATAGCGGAATTTCCTGCGGAAATCTCTGTGCAGGCGGTCACAGATCTGGCCTATATTGGTCCCGCTCATAACTATGAGTGGCTCTTCCATGTCTGCAGGCTGGCCCTGGGGTTTTAAGTAGACCCGAATGAAGCCCAGCCGGTCATAGATAGCGTCTTTAAGAGTTTCTATATTTATGCCCTGATGAGCTGAAATGAAGATTGCGTTTGGAAACAATTCCCTGCGTTCCTCAATTAGCTGCGGATAGGCAAGGTCAACCTTATTAATAACTGTAAGGGATCTGACATAACTCCTGTTTTCCAGGACAACGTCAATAAGTTGATCAACTGTGATGTTTTCCCTTATAAGTACGCTGGCATTGTGGATCTTGTATTCATCAAGCACAGCCTTGATGGTTTCCTCGTCCAGATCAAGCTCGACGGTCGAGTTGATATCTACTCCGCCCCTATCCTTTTTCTTAATCACTACATCAGGAGGCTCTTCATCAACGCGGATTCCGGCCTGGTAAAGCTCGTCCATGAGTACATCGTAATGCTTGGGCTGAAAGACATCAAGCAAAAGTATAACCATATCCGAGTTTCGGATAACTGATATGACTTCTTTTCCACGCCCACGTCCTGAAGACGCGCCTTTCACAAGTCCAGGGACGTCAAGGAACTGGATTGTTGCTCCTTTATGCTCCAGCACTCCTGGTACAACTGTAAGGGTTGTAAACTCATATGCTGCCACTGCAGACTTAGCGCCTGTGATTTTATTCAGAAGCGTGGATTTTCCTACTGATGGAAAACCCACAAGAGTTATGGTTCCATCTCCTGATTTTCTGACCGAGTATCCTTCCCCTCCGCCTTTTGAGGAAGCTTTCTTTTCCACTTCATCTCGCAGGCGGGCTATTTTAGCTTTCAGCCTGCCTATGTGGTGGGAAGTTGCCTTGTTGTACTTGGTCTTTTGGATTTCGTCTTCGATTTCCTGTATTTGCTCCTGTATGCTGCTCATCTGGAACCTGCCGACTTCGGGACTGAAGAAATGATTTTCATATTATTTAGATAAAGAAACCGTATCAATACAGTCTCTACAAACCTTTTTTGATCCAAAACAGATCCGTCATCTGGATATTTTATCCTGAATAGTTGAATGAAATATATATACCTATGGAATGATTTGCTTGCTGGCCAAAAATAGTAACAACATTCTTGTCCATTTATATTTCTTAATAAGTATAATAATATTTAAAGCTTATTCAAAAGGAGTTATTTCTCCTGTTCTTTCATAAACATGTATTCCCTGCGGAAGTTTTGAAGCAAATTCTCTTGAATTAAGAGTTATCATGAACCTCTTAATCTCAGGATTTTCAAGTAACTCTTTTCTTATCAGGAAATCATATTCCTCTTCTGCAAATTTCATGAATTTAAGTTTGTTCTTTTCGGCGTAGTTTCTTTTGCCAACTCCTGCATCTGCCTTACCTGAGAGGACGGCTTCACAGATTGCGACCTCTGATTTTGCTCCAGAAGAGTATCCGGAGATAGAGGCGGTAAACTCTTTTTTGCTGACCCCCTTCTCGTCTGCAAGCTCTGCAATCTTAAGCTCAAGGAGAGCTCTTGTGCCTGAGCCCATGTTCCGGTTAATCAGGCGTTTTCCGGGCAGGTCCGAAAGGGCCGAGATAGTACTTTCCTGCCTGACAATGAGGCCTACATCCCTCCTGTACCCTTTGACAAGTACAACATCAGAAAGTCCCATAGTCTTAATTGTAGGAATATTGTACAGGATTCCTGCTTGCTCTTTAGAAAATCTAAAGGGCATATTCACGCCTGCAATATCTGCTGTTTTTGCGGCAACTGCACTGAAACCTCCACTTGAGCCGGTATAAAGCGTCCTGATACGAAGCCTGCTCAGGTCTTCGAGAACATCAATACCAGGGCAGAAGCCACCTGCAATTAAAAGATCTGGTTTTTCAACATCTCCGAAGAGGGTCACTTCTACTGCTGTTCCTGCCTCAATAAATTCTACCCTTGACGGAACCTCGATAAAACCATCTGCCCCGGAAAGGGACGTTATCGCACCTGATCCTCTGTCAGCAGGGTACACTTTTCCCCGTATCAGGCCGACTGGAATGAGTTGCTGTCTTCCTTCTGAACGGAGGTCAGTACCCATTATACCTGTTTCTACTTTTTTGAGCTCTATCTCGGCTCCAAGGGCTTTTCTGACAAGTGGGGCTACGAACTCATTAAAAATCATTAACGCGGATGTTGGATTCCCAGGCAGCCCTATAATAGGGACACCTTTTATTATTCCAATTACTACAGGTTTTCCCGGTTTTATGCTGATTCCATGAGCAAGGGTTTCTCCGATCTCGTCTATGAGTCGGTACATAATATCCCCTGCTCCTGATGAAGTACTTCCTGAGGTAAGGATCAGAGCACATTCCGAAGCCGCAGTTTCAAGTACCTGTCTCATATCGGTTTCATTATCCTTTAAGATCCCGTAAAGTAGAGGGAAAGCTCCGCATTCCTTTACGCCTGCGTATAATGTGTATGAATTTGCATCATATACCTGTCCCCAACCCAGATTTTCTCCTGGACGTACAAGCTCGTCTCCCGTTGAGATTATCCCTACCTGTAGCTTGAGGACTGAGACCTCTCTTTTTCCAACCGATGCGAGGACTCCGATTTCCCTGGTTCCGAGTTTCCTCCCTCTCCTGAGTACACGTTCTCCTTTAAGGATATCAGAGCCTGCTTTCATGATGTTTTCCCCAATAGTTACAGGTCTGTAGATAAGAACGGTACCTTCTTCTTCCGAGCTGTCTTCAACCATGACTACAGAATTAGCTCCTTCAGGTATTGGTGACCCGGTCGCTATTTCAACGGCTTCTCCCCCGGAAACCGTAATTCTTTTCTTCGAACCTGCCGGAATATTTCCCATTATTTTAAGCTTTACAGGTTCGGATTCATTACAGTCGTACGTGTCTTCTGCCCTTACTGCATACCCGTCCATTGTTGATCTTGGAAAGGGAGGGACGTTAATTTCGGTAACAAGGTCCTCTGCAAGAATTTTACCGTGGGCGTTCTCGAGAGCTGCCTCTTCTTTTACGGGAAGAACCTGCAGGCTGTTTATTATTTTTCGTGCCTCTTCTACAGAGATAAGTTGCCGAAATTCTTTGCGCTTCATAGTATCGAGTCCAAATTTCGGTTTTCTGATGGATTTTTTACTTTAATAGCATTTCCCGTCCCGTTTTATACTTACTTTTCCTTTGCGGGAAAATAATAATAACAGTTTGGGTGAAAAAAGCCTCAGTTCAGAGAAGGGCCTGTATAAAGAGTTTGGATATATCTGCAGAAACAAAGCAAAACAGAATATATTTTTGCTTACGAGTGCAGGATAAACCCGGTAAAAAGATTGAAGCGGTTCTTTAAAGAAAGGTTCTTTCTTGAGATTGATCAAAAAAGAGTCAGGGCGGGAAATCCCGCTCGAATTTGTTTTTATTCTTCAGGATTGCCCTTTTACTTGTAAATGGGAGTGCCTGTGCTCTGAGTTATTCTCTCAAAGGCTTCAACCATTTTCATTGTCAGGGGCCCGGGTTTGCCTGTACCTATGATTCTTCCGTCAAGTCTGGTCACGGGAGCAGATTCGGCTGCGGTACCTGTAACAAAGATTTCATCTGCCGTGTAAAGGTCAAAAAGGCCGAGATTTCCCTCGATGGTCTTATACCCCATTTCATCCAGAAGTTCGATGGCAGTAGCTCTGGTAATTCCTTTTAAGTTGCTTATTGTATAGGGGGTCAGGACATGATTGTTCTTGACTATGAATATATTATCTCCGGAACCCTCACAGACGAAACCGTTTTGATCCAGGAAGATGGCTTCATCTCCTCCTTTTTCATTGGCTTCGATCTTTGCCAGAATATTGTTAAGATAGTTTAGAGATTTGATATTTGGGGATAGGGCGTCAGGTGCATTTCTCCGGATACAGACGCTGACTCCCGTGAGCCCTACTTCATAGAGGTTGCCGTACATGGCTCCCCAGCCCTGGGCTATAACAATAACGCTTGGCTTCTCACACTTGCGAGGGTCAAGCCCGAGATCTCCGACTCCTCTTGATACAATTGGGCGAATATAAGCGTCTTTAAGATTGTTTTTCCTGAGGGTTTCAAGGATTATCTCAGTCAGCTCTTCTTTTGTAACAGGGATATCCATTGCAATTGCCTTTGCTGAGTCGTAGAGCCTGTCAACATGCTCTTTTAACTTAAAGACACGCCCATTGTATGCCCTTATACCTTCAAACACACCATCGCCGTAGAGGAAACCATGGTCATAGACCGAAACCTTGGCTTCGTCTTTGGGAACAAATTTCCCATCTAAGTAAATCAGTAACTCACTCATTTGCGAACAATCCTCTGAAATCTTCTATCTTGTACAATTCTCTGTCTTATATTTTCAATTCTAATACATCTTTAATGTACAAGTCTTAATGGACCATTTACTTTTTTTCATTCATTGACAGTATGTAAGCTCTTTGCAGGGTTCTTAAAGGAACTCAAAGCTTCAGGGACGTTTTTATACTGGCAAATTTTTGTGTACAAAGCTGATATGGGGGAAGATACTGAATATATATTACAATTCCGCTTCTAAATAAATATTTTTATATTTATCTATCCAATTTACTATCCATGCAAAAAGCTTTTATCTTAGAAGGCTCATTTCGTATTCCGCAGTATGAAAGGCAAATTGGGCTCGTGGCTTAGCCAGGATATAGCGCTGGGCTTCTAACCCAGACGTCGGGGGTTCAAATCCCTTCGAGCCCGCTCAATTCCTTTCGCATTTTTAATTAGCTTCGAATGAAACTTTTCGTCCTTTTCTGGAATTTTCACCTTATGTAGTTTCTATAGGATTTCAAAAAAGAGTAAAGATAGCTTTTAGGAAAAACATCTGAGATAAATTTTTGATCCTAATGTAATCCCCTGATTAATCTTTCAGTGATTAAGAAAAGATATAAGCCAGTTAAAGGCAAAGTTAAGCTTTTAGCTGACTTTGATAAGTCTTCTAATTTACTTCTTTTCATGCATACTCAAGAGCTTACTTCCGGACATTACTGCTACGGGTGACGGACATCATTTCAGCACTTTCTTCTGAGGGCATAATTACGGCCAGGATGATATATATTACCAGTCCAATCCCGTTGAAGAGAGCAAGAATAATAAAAGCGAGCCTCACAAGAGTCGGGTCAATTCCAAAATACTCTGCCAACCCGCCGCAGACTCCAAATATCTTGCGTTCAGTCTTGCTCCTGGTAAGACGTTTCTGCATGGTGTAAATAGTACTTTTTTCTTCTCTGGTTTCTTCCTTTGCCTTTTTTCCGGTTTCCTCTTTTGTTTCTGTTTTGAACTCTCCACTAGACTTTTTTTCTTCTATGTCTTTCTCAGGTTTTGTCCATGATTTCTCTGTATAGCCAGTCTCAAGTTCTCCAGTTGCCTTGAATTCGCATTCTGGTACTTCTTTTCTTTGGGATGGGATGCCTCTGATAGATTCTTTTTCTTCCATATCTCTTTCAGGCTTTGCCCATGATTCCTGTGTATAGCCAGTTTCAGCCCCTGAAGATTTAAAATCACTCTCTTTCGGTTCCTTTCTTTCCAGGGAGGCATCCTCAGTTTTAAATTCCCCCCCGGTTTCTTTTTGCTTCATGTTTTTCTCAGGTTTTGTTCCTGATTCCCCTGTAAGACTTTCTTTAGCCACTCCCGGAACTTCAAATAAAACTTTTTTAGTTTCCTTTTTTTCCTGAGATTCGGTATTTTCCTGCATACTGATTATTCTATTTATGGGGATTTATATTATTATGGTACTCCTTCGATCTTCCTTAGCGTCATTTCTTACCATTCTTCTTTAACTTCCAATTTAGTGGCGGTCGGAGCAATTACATTCTTTTTCCCTGTAGAAGATTCCATAAAGCATCAGAGGGAGGAATAAGGCTGCCAGTCCACTCTCAGGTTTTGGGAAGCATTTTTTTGCTGTCCTTATACTTGCAGTTGCGCTTATTCCAAGTTTCAGGTAGACCCAGTCCAGCAGGAATCCTGCTCCCAGAGCGCAGAGATAAATCACACCTGCATAAAGAACTGCGGAGCGCTTTCCCGGAAAACGGGCAACCATTGTTAGGGTTGCTGCATTGGTTGCAGGACCTGCAAGAAGAAAAACGAAGGCTGTTCCCGGACTCATCTCCTTGGCTACCAAACTTGCGGCAAGAGGAGTCGAGGCTGTAGTTCCAGGCACATCTCAATCAGTATGATGATATGTTCATCAGCAATATAATAAACCGTAAACTTTCCCTCTCGTCTGACCCGTACTAAGTCAAGCTGCCGAATAGTTCGAAGACTATGAGATATGACTGCGTAACATCCAGGGCCTTCAAGTTCGCAGACACATATCCCTTTCTGTCTTATCAAAAAAGAATTTTCAGGCGAATATCTTACCGAAGCGCCTGAAAAACTGCAGGTATCTTTGTGATTCTCTCGATATCAGGGACCTTTTTTAACGTGTCCCCTAGCTACTTTATATCCACTCTTTCACATTTATCTTATATGGACGTGTGAACAGCTGTTCATATTGATTTCTTTTTAAATACTGATGTAATTGCTGATCTTTCAGTCCCGGGTTATATCTAAAATCTGTCCATGCTCGGTTTTCAGAGACTCAGGACAAAAATAAAAATTATTGTCAGGATCAAAAAAGCTATCCAATCCCTTTTCTGCACTGAAAGTTCATATATTGAGGTCCGGCATTTTCCCTGATAAGCTCTGCTTTCCATTGCAAGTGCCAGTTCTCCTGCATCCCTGATAATTCCCCTTAACAGCGGGATTGTAAGGGCAGGAATCGAATGAAATGGATTTTTAGTAAAATCCATCCCTCTTGCAACCTGGGCGGATTTTGTCCTATCAATTCTTTCAAAAAGAAGGGGAAGAAAAGCTATTGAAATATTCATCATTGTAGCAAGCTCAAAGGAGCTGATTCCCAGCCAGCGGAGTGGCAAAGGTCGAAGCATTTTTTCTACTCCACAGGTAATTGCAGAAGGGTCGGTAGTGGCTGTAAGGAGGGATGCAAACAGAAGGAGAAGTACGAATCGGGCAGCAAGCTGAAGTCCTTTCTCAAACCCTTCCAAACTCGGCTTCAGGATCCAGAGGGAATCAATAGCTCTTCCTTCTGTGAAAAATAGCTGTGTAAGAAATATAAATAATATGAAAAGTAGCATGGGCCTGACTGTTCCGAAAAGTAATCTCATCGGCAGTCTTGAGAGCAAGGCGAGAGCAAAGAAAAGCACGAAGAGAGCTACTATCTCTTCAAAGCTCTCAATCCTGAGCACCAGAATACCAAGTAGCATTACTGCTGCAATTTTTGTCCTGGGGTCAAGCTTGTGGAGGACTGAAACTCCAGGCACGTAACTGAAGACCGGCTCTTGCATTTTCTCTCACCCTTTATTTTCAATATTTTCTTTCTCAGTCACTGCTTTTACTTTCAATATCTCTTCAAGAGCGCCTTCAACCGTAAATACTGCAGGGTTAACAGGCAAGCCTCTTGCTTTAAGTTCTTTCATCAAGGAGGCTATCGGAGGAAGAGGAGTGCACCCAGCCTTAAGATAATCTTCTCTGCTTCCCTGAAATGCTATTCTGCCTTCCCTGATGAGAACTATTCTCTCCAGTAGTGGGAAAAACCCTTTAAGGTTGTGAGTTACTGCTATAACTGCAGTCCCTCTATCCCTTACTTTTTTAAAAGCATCGAGAATTTCCTTTTTCCCACCCGGGTCAAGCCCTGTTATGGGTTCGTCCAGTATCAGATAATCCGGCCTCAGGGCAAGAGCACTTGCAAGGGCAACCCTTTGCATCTCTCCTCCGCTCAGGCTGAAGGGGTCTCGAGAAAGCATGGAGTGGTCAAGAGAAACAGCTTCAATAGCCTCAACCACTCTTTCTTTTGTCTCTTCTTTTGAGTAACCGAAATTTAAAGGTCCGAAGGCTATCTCGTCATAGACAGTCCTGCAAAAAAGCTGGTCTGAAGCCTGTTGAAAAACCATTCCTATCCTGCGTTTTACCTCTCTTGAGGACGGATCAAGCCCGTCCACGCGAACAGTTCCAGTCTCAGGGTGTAGTAGCCCATTAAAAAGCTTTAAAAGAGTTGATTTGCCTGCACCCTTTTCTCCCAGTATTCCCACAAATTCTCCTTTCCCTATCTGAAGGTTAATGTTTCTCAAAGCGCAAGTTTCGAGAGGAGTGTTTCTGGAGTATGAGAAACTTACGTTTTCAAGAATAATTGGCATATCTCCTCCGCAAAGCTTTCAGGGGAAGAAGCTTTTTCCCAGGGAATTGTGATCCCGTGAGCCTTCAAATTTGCTGCCAGCTCAAAAAGGGAAGGCAGGGGAAGTCTCAGGCTTTGGAGGGAAGAGTCCGAAAAAACGCTCTCAGGATCTCCTTCAAGTATTATCCTTCCTTTTTCTATGACAATGATCCTGTCTGCAGCATGAAGTTCTTCGAGGTTATGGGTTATATATACAATGGTTTTTCCTTTTTCATGCAGTTTTTTTATGCGTTCGAGCACAGCTTTACTTGAATCAGGGTCAAGCATGGAAGTTACTTCATCAAAAACGAGACACTCGGATTTCATAGCAAGAACTCCAGCCAGGGCCACACATTGCCTCTGCCCCCCACTCAGGGTTTTTGGAGAATGATATTTATATTTTTCAAGCCCTGTTTCGGCAAGAATCATATCCACATATTTTCGGATTTCTGCCGGAGGAAAACAGAGATTTTCGGGGCCGAAAGCCAGATCTTCTTCGACTGTTCTTCCAACAAACTGAGTTTCAGGGTTCTGGAATACAATACCTATAAATTTCCTTATACTTTGAAGATTTTCAGGGTCACGGGTATCCATGCCTCTTATCACTACCCTGCCTGTCTGGGGTCTCAGGATCCCGTTTAGGTGAAGGGCAAGTGTGGACTTGCCACTTCCGTTTTTACCAATTATCCCTAAGAACTCTCCTTTTTTTATTGCCAAATTTATGTTCTCAAGAGCAGAAGCCCCATTAGGATAACTGTAACTAACTTTTTCGAGCCTGATCATACTTACTCAAATTTTCATTTCTAGCTTTTTATTCTCCGAAATATCCCAGTCTTCGAAATAAAAACTGCGATTAAGGAGTTTAGAGTTCATGAGTTGAAGCAATGTATGCAGCAACTGCGGTTTTAACTATTTCTCCCGGCAAAAAAGGTATAGCTCCGAGGGTAAGAGCTGTTGCTGGTCCAATATCAGCAACCATCATAAGCTGAAAAACTCCACATACATAAATAACCAGGACTCCTATACTCATGTTAAACGCATTAATGAGAAGTCTGGATCCGGTAGTATTCTCAGTTCTTTCTGAAAGCTTTCCTATAATATAAGCAGCCAGAATGAAACCGACTATATAACCTCCTGTGGGTCCAAGAAGCACACCCAATCCCGAGCTTCCTCCTGAAAATACTGGAAGGCCTGCAATTCCCAGAAGGGTATAAACTATCATACTCAAGCTTCCCCATTTGCTTTTCAACATACTGCCCGCAAGCAAAACAAAGAAAACCTGCAGTGTAATAGGGACAGGTGAGAATGGAATCGGAATCTGTATGTAAGCGCCTGCAGCAGTCAATGATGCAAAAAGAGACGCAAAAACCATCATCCGGATTTCTGGCGTATGGGATGAGTAGGTATGGCTGTTTTTTATATTCATACTTTTTTCCCCTTCTTTTTTTATTTTTTACCTTTTTATTCTCTTTTTTCGCTTTTTAATCCTTTAAATCTCTTGTAGACTCAAAAATAGGCTGACTAATGATCCTTTAATAGTAGCAAAGAATGTAATGAGAAACTGAAACTGATACGCAGCAAATTCATCAGTCTCATAGCGGTAAACCTATTATTGTTAACCTGCCCCATGTGGGATAAATGACTAATGAAGATGTACCCTTATTGTTAACCAATGTATTGGCAATGGTTTACATTAGATTTAAAACTTTCTAGAAAAATAGTCCTCATTTTTCAGGCCTACTTTTTCTTTCTGTGGAGCGATAATTAAATATATATCTTATGCCGCTATTATGGATACCTCACCTGAAATGTAGATTCAGCAGACTGTTGCATCGTGCATTTCTCTGAAAATCTCATGGGCGCGTGGCCTAGCCCGGATATGGCGGCAGCCTCCTAAGCTGTAAATCGGGGGTTCAAATCCCTTCGCGCCCGCTAATTTCTTTCTATTTGGTTTACTTATTTTTTCCGGATACGAATTCTTTTTACGCTTTGAATCTCTGAAAAATTCTTCAGAAGTCTTAGAAGAATCAGGTTTTTCTCTAATTATGGATATATATTTCTAAACATGGGAAAATTTCTTATTAAGAAAGAGGATAATCTCTTAGCTGAACTTATTAAAGTTTATAAAATATATCCCTGAACGATACAGTCTATTAGAAAATGTACTACCTCAGAGGAAATAGAAATTGATCAGGAAAGCCAGGGTAAATGATGTTGTTGTAATGAAGCAGATTATAAGTAATTATTCCAAGGATGAGCTCATGCTTGCCCGTTCCCTGAGTGAGATGTATGAGAACATCAGGGATTACTACGTCTGCGAGATTGATGGAGAGATTGTGGGTTGCTGTGCTTTGCATATTGTCTGGGAGGACCTTGCAGAGATACTTGCTCTTGCTGTTAAACATGACTGCTCAAGAAAAGGAGTAGGTACAAAGCTTGTCTCTGCCTGTCTTGAGGAAGCTGAAGACCTCGGCATGAAGGATGTCTTTGCTCTTACTTATGTGCCTGATTTTTTCAAAACTCTAGGCTTTAACATCGTGGACAAAAACACCCTGCCCAGGAAAATCTGGTCTGGCTGCGTGAGATGCCCCAAGTTTCCGGACTGCAATGAAATTGCTGTCGTAAAATCGATTAATTCCTGAGTTGCTACAGGATTTTTCTTTTCTATTTTTCCTTATCCTCATAAGATAAAAAACCAAAAAATATTTATTCAGGCAGTTATGTTTTTTAGGTTGTCCTAATTCTTTGGTCTGAATTGGAGCCTGTGTTGGCGGGAGTTGTTAATGCATACGGATCGATTTGAAGAGTATCTTGAAACTATTCTTTACCTTATCAGGAAGAACCAGGGCCCTGCAAAAACAAAACAGATATCAGAAGAACTTAATGTCTCTCCTCCGAGTGTGACTGAAATGGTAAAAAAATTAAATTCTTCTGGACTTGTGGAGTATACCCCTTACCAGGGTGTTGAATTGACAGAAAAGGGGACTGAGCAAGCTATCAAGATCAAAAGAAAACACCAGGTGCTTGAAACTTTTCTGGTTGATATCCTTGATTTTGATAGAAAGGAAGCTCACAAAGAAGCTTGCGAACTTGAACATGCAGTATCTGATGCTGTACTTGAAAAAATTTATGAATTTTTGGGATGCCCCGAATATTGCCCTGACGGGCACCCTATTAACATAGATAAAAGCAACATTAAGCGGGAGGAAGGATTTCTTCCTCTTGATGAAATGGAAGAGGGAGCTTCTGGCAAAATTGCCAGAGTAACTCTTCCCAGAGAAACGAAAGAGCGTTTGAATTCTCTTGGTATTCTTACAGGAGAAGATATTGAAATCAAACGCAAGCAAAAGCAAGGATGTATCTCGGTTATGGCCATGGGGTCTGAAATTGCTCTCGGAAGGGATATTGCGAAGAAAATTTTTATAATTCCCAAAAACAAAAGAGTGCAGAATCAGGACTGAAGTAATTAACCGGTGTGAAGCAAGATTATTGGAGAAGTGATAGGAATTTCCAGCTCATGCTGTACTTCTGACAATGAAAGTAAAGATAAAACTCCTTATAATTTGACAATTGCCTTCATAGGCAACCCAAGTGTTGGTAAAAGTGTTTTTTTCAGTAGGCTTACAGGAGTAGGGGTCGAAGTTTCAAATTACCCTGGCACGACAGTTGCACTTAAAAGAGGAACTGTAAAGGCCCGGGGTAAAACTATTGAGATAGTTGACCTGCCTGGAATTTATTCTCTTGGGATTACAAACGAAGATGAGAGGGTAACAAAGAAATTTCTCATAGAGGATAAACCGGATATTATAGTCAATGTCCTGGACGCCAGCAGGCTTGAGAGAAATCTCTATCTTACCTTGCAGCTTCTTGAACTTGATATTCCTATGGTTATTGCCCTAAACCAGGTAGATCTGGCTGCAGATCTTGGAATTCTAGTTGATTCTAATACTCTCTCGGAACTTCTTGGCTTGCCTGTTGTGCCAACTGTTGCAACCTGGGGAATAGGACTCGATGAAGTCATGCTCGTAGCTCTCGAAGAGCAGGGAAAAGTTCAGAAACATCATAGAGTAGGGTACAGTAACTGGATCCGACAGGCTCTGTCTACACTTGATTATTCCTTCCCTCACATTTCTCCAAGCGTAAAGATTGCAGCACTTCTTAATGATGCCGAATTTGTGGAACTCTGCTGTATGCCTCCTGAAGCTAATTCTCTTCTGGCTTCTGCAAGGCGGTTGAGGCAGAACCTTGAGATGGAACATGGAATTTCGGTGCCGGATACGGTTGCAAGAGATCTGTATGGAGAAGCTGGATATATAGTTGACAGTGTGGTTTCAAGGTTCGAACCCAAAAAAAGCATAAAAACAAAGATCGATTCAATACTTACCTCTCCCAATTTCGGGATTCTTGTGCTTATATCTGCTCTACTCCTTACTTTTCTTCTTGTCTTCAGGGTAGGAGGTTTCCTTGAGACCTGGATCGTAAATGAGATTTTTGAACCCTATGTGATTCTTCCTGTGGATAGTATGCTTTCTAACGCGTCGCCTATCCTGAGAAACCTCATTCTATACACTCTGAGGGGTATAGAAGCCGGATTTGCAATTGCAATTCCTTATATCGCAGTCTTTTACGCTATTCTTTCTATATTCGAAGATTCCGGATATCTAACAAGGGCGGCATTTCTTCTGGACAATTTCACTCATAAACTAGGGCTGCACGGGAGAGCTGTGATTCCGCTTGTTCTGGGTTTTGGCTGTAATGTCCCTGCAATCATGGCAGTTCATTCTCTTGGCACGCGGCGGGAAAAGAGGATAGCTTCTGTCCTGATCTCTCTAATTCCCTGTTCTGCAAGAACAGTTATTATTCTGGGGCTTGTTGGAACCTTTGTAGGCTTCTGGCCTGCGGTTTCAATATATGTTATGGAAGTTATCATCATCGTTGCCCTTGGATGGATTCTAGGGAAAACCCTGCCGGGACAAAGAAGCGGCTTCATAATGGAAATGACTCCTCTCCGAAAACCGGAACTGAAATCTACTCTCAGAAAAACCTGGATGAAGAGCCGGGAGTTTCTCTTTATCGCTTTTCCGCTGCTGCTCCTTGGAAGCGCGTTTCTTGGAGTTGCTGATGCTCTCGGCCTTCTTTCACTTTTCCAGAACTTTGTAGAACCTATATCTGTAGGTCTGCTGGGGCTTCCTGCATTTGCTGCGACAGCTCTTGTATTCGGGATCCTTAGAAAAGAAATGGCTCTCCAGATCCTGGCCGTACTTGCAGGTACAGCTAACTTTGCAGCTGTAATGACGCCCGTTCAGATGTACCAGTTTGCTGTCATCACGACGATTTATATCCCGTGTGTCGCAACTATTGCAGTACTTAAACATGAGCTTGGCCTAAAAGATACGGTCTCTATAGCCCTTTTCACTATATTTCTGGCTCTTGGAGCAGGTATTCTGATTAGGATTTTCGGGCCCTCTTTTCTGTAACCTTCTTTTTGTATCTTAAAAAACCTTTTTTTAATTTATTGAGAAGTGTTTTTAGTATTGGAAAATAGCTTTTTTCTTATTGACGTTTCATTTTTCATTATGGGAGACAAGATCATATAGGCCTAGCACAATATTTATATATTAACAATGTTGTTCACATCTTTCTGAATTGTTTTTCTGATGCCGCAAATTATTAATACTTGGCATATCGTGTTTATCTCCGATGACCCGAATTACCAATCACGTACACAAAAACGTGTTGAGTGTTATCATGGATATTTTCGAAATGGATCATTTCCGCGAGCCTGAGATTGAAGAGGTTCAATTTTTCCTTGAAAACGCTGGAACTCATGGTTCCATTGTTAATGAAACCGCTGTGGAAATGGATTGTACACCCTCCAAAATCCAATCTCGGGAGACTGTATTAGTCGATTTCGATGAGTCCCTCTCATCCATAAAGTAACACTTCCCCCTGACAATTTGGCTCCCTTGCTGAAATCCAACTCTTTAACTAATTCTATTTTCAAGTTATATTGGGTTTCATTCCCTTATTTTGAATTACAAAGTTTTTATTCTTATCTGTTTTGTAATAAACGTATTACTGCATCCCCGAATAGAATGAATCTGATCCTTCTACTCTATTAAATATTATTTGACCCTTCTACTCTATTAAATATTTTACCTATTTTGCATAAAATATATAAAATTTTTATATCAGATATTTTTTTCTTCTCTAAAATTCTCTTTTTCCTCAGTTTGTCCTTTAATTTTGGGGGCGGATACAGTCATTTTAGAGTAAATATTTTCTTTTCAACCAGGTTAATCCTCTACGTAAATTTTTCTGAATTTCAGCTTGCCTTATTCAAGATCTTTTGAGCCCGTTGAATTTCTTTTTCCGTTTTTCGACTCTTTAGCAACCTTGCTTTAATAAATTTCACGACATAGGCTTCTTTCTGTCCTGAGGCTGTAAAAATAGCTTTCTCAGGAAGGTTTATAATGTGCTTCTTATTATAATTTAATTAAAAGTTATTGAAGTAAGGAAAAATACTATCGATTACCATATATATATAAAGTAAGATTACATCTACTTTGTACATATTATTTAAAATTGTCTTAATAAGCCAATTTAATTACAATTGTTCTGATGTGCCTTACTGCTAGAGAAGCTGTAAGAGATCAGAAAATCGGGACCCAATTTATAGAGGTATTATATGAGAACTGGACAGAGAGACGTGCACAATACGCCGCTTAAAAGGCGCCTATCAATAAGCTACGAGGAGCTCGAGACTCTCAAGAAATCGATTAAAGTTTCGGTTCTCAATGAACTGCGGGCCGAAATGGAAAACGTTTCTGACGATGAATCCTTAAAGGACACCATTCTTTCTGAAATCAAGGCTGAGCTGCCGGAAATTCCTGATCCTGCTTCACTCAAAGCTTCAATTCTTAACGAATTGAAAGTGGAATTGAACACTTCCAGAGAAAATGAGTCTGGAGGGGCTGATAGGCGGCTTAAGGAACTTGCCGGGGTTCAGGATGGGCTCGTCCGGGAATTACTTGATCAAAAAACTCTTATTAAAAAACTGGAAACGGAGCTTACAAATCTCACTAAAAAACTGGAAGATATCAAAAGCCCTCTTCCTGCCTCTTCTCCTTCCATTCATTTCACTCTCCCTGAAGACCCTCTGGACCTTCCTCCTCTTTCCAGAAAGCCGAATTATAAGTCTGAACTCAGAAACGAAAATTCTTCAGGACACAGACTGACTGAATTCAGGGAAGCTCCTGCTCCCCTCCCAGGCACCAATGCAAAAGTTCAATTGAGAATTAAAGAAATTGAGCCTAAAGAGCTTGATAAAGAAGAGAAAGTTGAAACCAAATGTGAGTATATTATTGCCGAGAGTGGAGATCACAGACGGTTCAAAGGCAATATGAGGCAGCAGTCATCTATGAAAGCTGAGCCTGTAAAACAACCGCCTCTAAGACAATCTGCTCCTTTGAGACCGCCGTCTTTCAAGCAGACTCCTCCTTTGAGAAAGTCTGCTCCTGTAGAGGCAGATTGTACAAGAGTCCCACCTGCAGATGATTATAAGTGTGAGTATATAATCGCTGAAAAGACTCATAAAAAAAATATAATTGAAGAGTCCGTGGTTGTGCGGGATACTGATGATGCGGAAATAATTACCTGCAGCCGGAAAATTCTCGGGGCGTAAGAGGCTTAAAAAACAGAAAAACCCTCAAAAACGCGAAATTACAGAGGCATTCTGTGTACATAAAAGAGATTGAGTTCGTTAATTTCAAATCCTTCGGAAAAAAAGTGAAGATCCCCTTTTATAACGACTTTACCACTATTTCCGGCCCTAATGGGAGTGGAAAGTCAAACATCATAGACGGGATTCTCTTTGCGCTCGGGCTTACAGGCTCCAGGACTCTTCGGGCTGAGAAACTTACAGACCTGATTTACAACGGTGATGAGGCAAAAAAGCCCGATTTTGCCCAGGTTACTATTCGTTTCGACAATTCCGATCGCAAGTTACCTCTTGAGCTTGATGAAGTCGAGGTTTCAAGAAAGATCAGGCGGACAAAAAGCGGGTACTACAGCTATTTTTACTTTAACGGGAAATCCGTAAATCTCGGAGAAATACATTCCCAGCTCTCAAAAGCCGGAGTGACGCCTGAAGGTTACAATGTGGTAATGCAGGGAGACGTTACTCAGATAATCTCCATGACTCCCGTGGAAAGGCGAAAGATTATTGACGAAATCGCAGGGGTTGCAGAATTTGACGAGCGCAAGCAAAAGGCTCTCGGAGAACTCGAGATCGTCAGACAGCAAATCGAGCGCGTGGATATAATCCTTGAAGAGGTAAGGCTCCAGCTTGAAAAACTTTCAGGAGAACGCGACCAGGCCCTGAAATATCAGGCACTTAAAGCTGAAAAAATCAAATTTGAAGGCTATGTCCTGCTTTCTAAACTCAAAGACGCAAAGGCAGAGCTGCAGAATGTTGATAAGGAGCTCGTTGGAAAAGAAGAGCATCTTGAGAAAGTTCAGGTTCTTCTGGACGAAAGGATGCAGGAGCTTCAGGTCCTTGAAGACACGCTGGAAAAGCTTTCTCTTGAAATCCGGAAAAAAGGAGAAGACGAACAGCTCCAGGTCAAGAGAGAAATCGAAGAGACTAAGGGAGAGATCTCTCGCTGTGTGGATAGTATCGAGCTTTCGGAATCCGAACTTGAAGAGGCTGATTCGCGGCGCAGGAAAGCCTTTTTAGAAATTGATTCCACAAAGGGTAAAATAAGGGACCTTGAGGAAAAAATAGATTCAGAGAACCTGAGAAAGGACAGTTTATCTTCAGAGCTTTCCGAGCGCAAAACAGAACGAATGTTGCTCCAGAGCAGGATTGCAGATGTAGATGCTAAATTTGCAGCGACAAGAGATGAGCTCATGGCTGCCAAAAAGAGACTTGAGGATATCAAGGACGAGAAAAACGAGCTCATCCGAACAGAAAATAGGCTTCTCGATACTCTCAGGAGAAAGTCTTCCGAACTCAGGGACATCGAAAACCAGATAAAGGATGCACAGGCGGCAGTTGCTAGCTCTGATAGCGATACTCTTTCCGTCCAGTATGAGATTGAAAAACTTTCCGAAAACATGGAATCCCTTATTCGGGACCGGGACGATATTGAAAGCAGTCATTTCAGGATCAAGGAAGATGTCAAGAAACTTGAAAGCAAGCTCCTTAAGCTCCAGCAGGAGTATGCAATCGCTGAAGCCAGAGTCAGGGCCTCTGAGCATGGAGGAAGCTATTCCAAAGCAGTGGATATGGTGATCGGGGCTGCGCGGCAGGAAGACCTCTTCGGAATTCACGGGACTATTGCCCAGCTTGGAAAAGTGGACCAACAATATTCAACGGCTCTGGAAATTGCTGCAGGAAATCGAATGCAGGCAGTTGTTGTAGATACTGACGCCGATGCTGCCGAAGCTATCGAATATCTGAAGCGTAGAAAAGGCGGGAGAGCAACATTTCTTCCCCTCAACAAAATGAAGGACTCAAGGCGGCTTGACAATCTAAGTTATGAGAATGGAGTAATAGGATACGCAATTGATCTTATAGAATTTGATCCTGACTTCGAGCCTGCTTTCTGGTATGTCTTTCAGGATACTCTTGTAATGGAAAACCTTGCAAGTGCCCGCCGTCTTATGGGAAAAGCAAGGATGGTAACTCTTGAAGGTGAGCTCCTGGAAAAAAGCGGGGCAATGGTAGGAGGGTCCGTCTCTTCCAAATCCGGAATTTCTTTTACGGCTTCGGAAAAGGATAAACTCATCGAGCTCGCTGACGAAATAAAGTCTTTAGATGCAAGCCGGAATGCGGTTATAACTAAACAGGACAGCATTGAAAGCCACGTTTTCGAATTGAGCCGGAAAATTCGGGATTGTGAAGCCACAATTTCACGGAAGGAACATCAGCTTGAGGAGATTGCTGGCAGGGAAGCTAAACTTGCAGAACTTCTTGAAGCTAAGCAGGCAGACTTCAAAGCTATTGAAGATTCAAGGACTGAACTCAGAGCTGAGATGGATAGAGTTCTTGTGGTAAAAGCTGAAAAAGAAAAAGCTGTGGCTGAACTTGAGGGCCAGGTTTCAGAACTTGAAGCAAAACTTGTCGATTCTCCGCTGCCTGAGTTCAATAAAAAGGTAGAGTTTGTTGATGAAGAAATCAGGAGACTCGACAGCAGAATCAGGGATACTGAAGCCAGCCTGAATGCTCTGCAGCTTGAAAAAGAGTATGCAGAACAGAAAATTGCCGAGGCAAAGGAACTCATCAGGGACCTGGATGAAAAGAAAGCCTCAAGGCTGGAAAAAGTTAACTCTCTTAAGTCAAAAATCAGGGAACTTGAGGAAAATCTGGAGCAAAAGAAAAGCCGGGAACTTGAACTCTCCGATGAGCTTCTAGGTCTCCAGAAAGAAAGAGAGAGCGTTCAGGCTGAACACGGAGCTGTCAAGCGCAGGGTCAGCATTGCGACAACTACGCTTGAAAAAGCAAAACAACAGGTCCTTATGCTTATAGCGACAAAAAATGCGCTTCTTGAACAGGAAAAACAGTTCCGGGAAGAAGTCCGGAAAAGAGGTATTGAGGAGACTGACGAGGTTCCGAATTACGAAACGGTCTATATGAGAATTCAGGCAATCGATGAAGCCCTCAGAAAGCTCGAGCCCGTTAATATGAGAGCAATTGACGAGTACAACGAGGTTGAACTCAGGTTTTCGGACCTGCAGAGAAAGCGTGATACTCTATTTACCGAAAGGGAACAACTCCTTGAACGCATCGGCCAGTATGAACAGCTGAAGAGAGATGCCTTTATGGAAGCTTATATACATATAAATGCTAATTTCAAGGATATTTTCCATGAGCTTTCTGACGGCATGGGTGAGCTTTTACTTGACAACCCTGAAGATCCCTTTGCAGGAGGAATGACTCTTCGGGCTCAGCCCAAAGAAAAGACTCTCCAGAGAATAGAAGCTATGTCAGGAGGGGAAAAAAGTCTCACAGCTCTAGCTTTCATTTTTGCTATCCAGCAGTACCGCCCTGCTCCCTTCTATGCCTTTGATGAGATTGACATGTTCCTGGACGGCTGGAATGTTGAAAGGGTTTCAAGAAGGGTAAAATTCTCAGGGTCAAAAGTTCAGTTTATAGTTGTTTCCTTAAGAAAACCCATGATTCAGGCTGCAAGCAGGACAATAGGGGTTACAATGCAGGAAAATAACATAACTAGCATCACCGGGGTGAGGCTTAATGGCTGAACTTATGGATAACACAGGAATGGCTCTGGAAGTTCCCAGGCTCTCAGTTCATAATGTTCAGGAATCAGAAGAAAATAACTCTCTTTTTTCAGATCCTGAGACCTTCGGACTCCCAAAAACTCTTTCATGCCTTGGAATTGACTGGAATCAGCTTGATATTTCTGAGTTTGATACCTATGAACCCCTTGGTATACTGGTTGAGCTTTCCCAGAGTGGAAAGATCGATCCCTGGGATATCGATATTCTACAGCTCACTGACAGTTTCCTGGGGAGAATAGAAGAACTCCAGAAAATGGATCTCAGAATCTCTTCTAGAACGCTCCTTTATTCTGCTATTCTCCTTCGCATGAAATCATCGGTAATCCTTGAGGTAGAAGAGGAAGAAACCGATTCTCATGATTCCGATTTTCTCGATGAACTCAATCTTCCTGAACCTGATGAGTTTCCTATCCCTAAGCTTCCGGTACGCCGTGTCTCTACAAGGCCTGTCACTCTCAATGAGTTAATTCTTGAGCTTAAAAAAGCCGAAAAAATCCTCTCCAGAAAAAATGAAAAAAAGGTTCTTCAGGCTGCAGAAGAGCGTCATCTCTTTGAGAGCCCTCAGCTCACTACAGGCGATATTCTTGGTATTGCGCACGATGAAGCTATCGGCTCCCGGCTGACACTTATGTGGGAAAGGCTTTCTGAACTGTTTATGACAGATAATGTAGTTGTTTTTTCCAGCTTCCTGGAAACAAGCGACGACAGGATTATGGACTATCTCTCCCTGCTGTTTCTGGCTTCAAACAGGAAGGTCTGGCTCTTCCAGAATGAACTTTTCGGAGAGCTGCATATATATCCGGGAGAGGGCTCCGGATTTTCCACCGAAAATAATCCTCCTGTCTTTCATGAGATGAAGTGGGAGTCAGAAAGTGAAGTTCCAGAGCTTCAAATTATGAGTTCTCCAGAACCATGTTTTGCTTGTGAAACCTCTCTGGATGAGGGGTCAGACGAAGAGTATGAAGAGACAATACTTGAGACAATATCTTTTAATTGAAGCCTGCAGTCCAAATTTACCTTATTTAATTCACCTGATTAACAATAGTCTCATTAAATAGTAATTTTTGTTCTTTTTTTGGATGTGAAAACAATGAGTGAGCTTGAAGTCATCGAAGCGGCTCTTTTTGCTGCTGGCAGGGCAGTAAGTCTCGAGAAGCTTGCAAAAATAACCGGAAAACCTAAAAAAACCGTCCTTTCGGCAGTACAGGAACTGATGGAGGCTTACTCTTCACGAAAGTCGGGCATGGAGATTCTTGACCTTGGAGAGCGTTATGTCATGCAGGTCAAGCCCGAATATTCCGAACTCATGAGAGAGGTAGCCCCAAAAGAACTCTCTGCTCCAAAACTCCGTACTCTTTCCATGATTGCCTATCACCAGCCCCTCCTGCAGTCAGACCTTATTGATATGAGGGGCAGTGGAGCTTATGATCATATAAAGGAACTTATAGAGCGGGGTTTTGTAGAGTCCATACCGTGTGGAAGAAGCAGACAGCTCTCCACAACTTCTCTCTTTGCGGATTACTTCGGGCTTCAGAAAAACGATCCTAAGGCCATAAAGGAAAAAATCCTCGAACTTCTGAGATCTCAGGGAGGGCAAAGTGAAATCAACCTGTGGATTGGAAAGAAGACAATTGCTGTAACACCCATGTACGAATCTCTTATGGGCATGTGCGGGATTAAGGATTACTTTGTAGCTAATGCCTACTCACCTTCAAAGGAAGAGATCTCCCTTTTACTTGAGGCGGACGTGCTGGTGGTTTCGGCAGGATATTCAGACACCGTAAGGCAATACTGTGATGGGGAAATCCTTGAAGTTCATTCAACAACTTTTGAGGACTTGATAGAGGCGGTCTCTTTACTCGCCGAAGAACTTCCCCATGATATTAACTCTAAAATAATTGAAGACACTATTCAGAAGATTCGAGAGACCAGAGAAAAGTATGTTTCTTCCTCTGTTCTGATTAAGACCAGGGTAAAACCTGCAACTGAGATGGTTTCAAAAATCGTACAAGATCTTTCCCTTGGGATTTCGGCAGATGGTATTCTTGTTGCTCCGGATTATGGAAATTTAAAGAGCGGAATTAAAATAGGGAACGGGGCTGAAATCCTGATCCCCACTCACCGCAGTATAGAAGGGGATCTTCTGGATAGAGTCTGTAAAAAATACGAGTCTCTTCTTGAAGGTCTGAAAAAATTTGAAGATTGAGGCATCTGAAATCCCAACCGGCTGCCTTATCCTCCTTAATTTTTTTTGAACCACTGGCGCCTTAAATTTAAGTTTTTCTGTCTCGTTTATATTCGCTATATAAAGCATTTATATAGTATGCGGAGTATTTAACTATACCTTTATATACCGGTTAGAGGATATTACTTTTGCTTTATATACTGAGGGTTGACTAATGAGCGAATCTAGCATCAAGATCGAAAACGTGGTCGCATCCACCAAGCTCGCTGAAGAGTTCGACTTAACTGTCATCGAATCCGAGTTCGAAGGAGCTGAATACAACAAGCAGAAGTTTCCTGGACTCGTTTATAGGGTTTCGGACCCTAAAGCTGCATTCCTTGTCTTTACTTCCGGAAAGGTTGTCTGTACAGGTGCAAAAAATGTTAACGACGTGCATACAGTTATAGGCAACATGGCAAAAAAATTGAACAGTATAGGAATCAAGACTTTAGAAGATCCTGTGATTACTGTCCAGAATATTGTTGCTTCAGCAGACCTTCATACTATCCTGAACCTCAATGCAATTGCAATCGGACTTGGACTTGAAAATATCGAATATGAGCCCGAACAGTTTCCGGGCCTTGTATACAGGATAGACGAACCAAAAGTAGTGGTTCTTATTTTCAGTTCCGGAAAACTGGTAGTTACAGGAGGCAAATCTCCCGAAGATTGCGAGAGAGGTGTCGAAGTCGTCCGCCAGCAGCTTGACAATATGGGGCTATTATAAGACCTCGTCGTGTACATTTGTACATTAATACATGCCTTTTAAGGTTCTATTCTTACGGAACAGAAGACTAAAGAAATATTGTTATAAAACGGATTCTGCGATACGCGTAGAGGTTCCGATAAAGGATATGTGTGAAACGTGAACAGCGCAGAAGTTTGCATTCTTATTCCCACTCTAAACGAAGCTTCAACAATAGGGCAGCTTATCAAAGATTTCAGGGAAGAAGGCTTTTTTAATATTCTTGTGATTGATGGTAACAGCAGGGATGGCACAGGAAAAATTGCGGAAGCCGAAGGCGCAAAAGTTGTTATGCAGATAGGAAGGGGTAAAGGACAGGCAATGATCCAGGCCTTCGGACTCATAGAAAGCCCTTATGTAATAATGGTTGATGGGGATGGAACATATCTTGCCAGAGATGCTCCTTCTCTTCTCGAACCTATTCTGGAAGGCAGAGCCGATCATGTTATAGGTAATCGACTTCAGAAATATTCTAAAGGAGCTTTTACAAAGCTTAACCTTGTGGGTAATCGTTTAATAAACATGCTTTTTGACATTGCTTATGGGGTACATTTGAAAGATATTCTCTCGGGTTATAGGGCTTTTACTCTGCAGAGCATAAAAGAGTTAGAACTAAACAAGACAGGTTTCGAAATCGAGACTGAGATCTCTGTGGAATGTATCCTGAAAGAACAGAGAGTTGAAGAAGTTCCTATTACCTATCTCCCAAGGAGTGAAAAAGGCGCAACCAAGCTAAACCCGGTAAAAGACGGATTAAGAATCGGATCTACTATTTACATGCTTGCAAAAGTTCATAACCCAATGTTCTATTTCGGAATAATAGGTTCCATTTTTGTCCTGTCAGGTCTGATTACCGGAACTTATGTTGTCATTGAGTGGTTTAGGGAAATTACACATATTCCACTTTCTATTCTTACAACCCTGTTAATCATTTTCGGTTTGCAGATGTTTATCTTCGGGATGCTCAGCGACCTTATAGTAACTCTGCATAAGCAAACAATTAGATTAATTCAGGAAAAAAAATAATTCGGAAAAACAAAGAAAAGTCTACATTATACAGTTTTCCTTAAGCTGGAAAATCTCTACTTATTTCTAGGCTAATATTTTTCAAGTTTTCAGTCCCATTCTACACTTTTCCGTTTTTTATTTGATTTTTATTAGGTTTTGACTATTTTTCCTCTTTGCTTATTTTTATTCTATATTTTTGGTATAACACAACTTTACTTGTTTCGAACTCCATTCAATAGTTAATTCCTTTATAAAAAATTTATTTTAATCTTGGCTCTTATAATTTTCGGCATTCTTTGACATCTAAGTAAAGTAAAATTGATTTAGGTTAAAGTTAATTTTTTAATAAGTATTATATATAATTAAAAGCCTTTATGTTCTAACTCACATTTACTTTACTTACATACTACTCTCACAAGAGAATTTTACAAACAAATGAAAGCTTGAGGTACTAAAGATGACAATTGTGGAAGATGCCCAAAAAGGAATAATCACTGAAGAGATGAAGATTGTTGCAAAGGATGAAGGACTCGACCCTGAATTTGTCCGCCGTGGTATTGCAGCCGGCAGAATCGTTATCCCAACCTCTCCTTACAGGCAGGTAAAGCTCTGTGGTATCGGAGAAGGACTCAGGACCAAAGTCAACGCATCCATCGGTGTATCCTCAGATATCGTTGATTCAGATATGGAGGTCAAAAAGGCAATTGCGGCCGAAAAAGCAGGCGCAGACACTCTTATGGAACTCGGAACCGGTGGAGATTTCCTTGCAATCAGGAAAAAAGTCATTGACAGTATCTCCCTCTCTGTAGGTTCAGTGCCTCTTTACCAGGCTTTTATTGAAGCTGCAAGGAAGTACGGTTCAATTGTGCACATGACTGAAGAAGAGCTCTTCAAGGCAACCGAAGACCAGGCAAAGCTCGGAACCAACTTCATGGCAATCCACACAGGAATCAACAATATAACCATGGACAGACTCAAAGCCCATGGCAGGTATGGCGGTCTCTGTTCCCGTGGTGGTGCCTTCATGACTTCCTGGATGCTCCACAACGAAAAAGAAAATCCACTCTATGCCAACTTTGATTACCTTGTTGAAATTCTCAAGGAACACGAAGTTGTACTTTCTACAGGAAATGGAATGCGTGCAGGTGCAGTTCACGACGCAACTGACCGTGCCCAGATCCAGGAACTCATCATCAACGCCGAACTGGCCGACAAAGCACACAAGCAGGGCTTACAGGTTATTGTCGAAGGTCCAGGTCACGTTCCACTCGACCAGATTGCAACCAACGTGAAACTCATGAAGGAAATGAGCGGCCACAAACCTTTCTACATGCTCGGCCCGCTTGTAACTGACATCGCACCCGGCTATGACCACATTGTAACCGCAATCGGAGCATCCGTATCTGCATCATACGGCTGTGACTTCCTCTGCTACGTGACCCCTGCAGAACACCTTGCCCTTCCAAACCTCGAAGATGTCATTACTGGGGTCAAGACCTCCAGGATTGCAGCTCACGTAGGTGATATGGTAAAGTACCCTGACAGAGCAAGAGAACAGGACCTCGCGATGGGCAGGGCAAGAAGAGAACTTGACTGGGAAAAGATGTACTCCCTTGCAATCGACCCACAGCATGCAAGAGAAGTCAGGGCCAGCAGGGCACCTGAAGACACCGATGCCTGTACAATGTGCGGTAACTACTGCGCTCTGAAGATTGTCAACCAGAACTATAACCTTGCAAAATAAGCAGGTGAATAAACTAACAGAGTAAGGTCTTCGGGCTTTACTTATTTCACCCTTTTTTAGCTACTTTATTTTGTTATTGCTTTTTCACTAAGGGATTGTTTATTTTCACTTTCTTTTACTCATAGGACTTACGCGGTTGAAGCACTTTTGTAAATCATATTAAAATACATCTTTTAATATAATATATGCAATATAATCAAAAAAAATCTTTGAGTTGAATTAAATAAATCCTGCTAAATGCACTGAACTTGATTATATCAACTTTCTCATTGCTTCTTCTCGCGTCTTCAGCTGTACTGAAGCTTCTAAGTGCAGTTTTATAGACTCTAATAGTCCATCTCATGACTCTTTTTCTCGTCTTCTTCTAAGGCAGCCTCCGGAAACGGAGGCTTTATGGGACGAAGTCAAGACTTTTGTCATTCCTGAAACTGGCTTTCTTATTATCGATGATACTGTTCTCGATAAACCTTATTCCAAACACATCGATCTTGTTTACAGGCAATGGAGTGGTAAACATCATCAGATTGTAAATGGAATCAATCTTGAAACCGTTGTCTGGACATATAATGATGCTATAATTCCTGTTGACTTTAGAATTTACGATATAGATACTGACGGAAAAACAAAAAATGATCACTTCCTTGACATGCTAAATAAGGCAGAAGAACGTGGTTTTAGACCAGAATTTGTTCTTTTTGATACATGGTATTCAAGCATAAAGAATCTCAAAGACATCAGGAAAAAAGGATGGCACTGGTTAACAAGGTTGAAGAAAAACCGGTTAGTTAACCCTGATAAGACTGGTAATGTAGCAATTGAATTGTTAACTATTCCACCAGAAGGAATGACAGTTCATCTGAAAGAATATGGCTTTATTAAGGTATTTTGGATAGTTTCCAAGGACGGAGACGCGCAATACTGGGCTACAGATGTACTGGATATGAAAGAAGAAAAAAGGAAAGAGTTAGGGAAAAAAGCCTGGAAAATTGAAGAGTATCATAGGGGAATAAAACAGTTTTGTGGAGTAGAACGCTGTCAGGCAAGAAGAAACAATGTGCAGAGAGCACATATTATGATGGCAATAAGAGCATTTCTAAGATTTGAAATTCAAAGGATAAAAACAGGAGTTACATGGTTTGAAACAAAGTGGAACATTACAAGAAATGCTGTTAGTCAATTTTTAAAAAAGCCAATCTATACCTTAACCTAAATATCGAAAAAATTAAAAAGTTGCCTGCAAAGCAGGCAAATGCGTAAGTCCTAACTCAAATACTTTTTATTTTATCTTTTTCTTCTTTCCATTTTGTCTAAGGCACTTTTTGTATTTTCCTGCGGTTTCACTTATCCTTTTTTGACAGTTTAAAATCGATAGATTTTTACATCATTGTATTAAAAATATCAAAAGTTATTTTCCTATGATTTTTTGAAGCGTTGGGAAGTTTCATGCCAAATCTAGATGGATACTTGAAATTCTTGGAAGGGTAGAGGTTTTATGAGACGAAAATCAGTTAAAGGGTTAATTACTCTCGGAATAGTAAAAGGGCTCATTACTATCGGAATATTACTGTTCCTTGCAGTTTTTTCTGAATGCAATGCTTCTGCAGAAGTAGCGAATCCTTCTGAATTTATAAATGAAGGATGCACGTTTGAAGAACTTAATCCCGATAACGTTACGACTGAATGGAAAGATTCATACCTCTTCAGCAGTAGGGAAGATGCCTTAGAAGAACTGGAGGAATTAGAAAACAGATCCGAAGAAATGAACAAAACTTTCCGTCCGAAATTTGAAAACTTGTCTGGACCGGTTTTACTGGATTTCCTGGAAAATGAAGAGGAGTTTTCAAAATCTATTACAGTTCTGTATATTTATGCTTATACTCAGCTCAGTAAAAATGTGAATGATCAATTCTTTGCGTCTCTTCTTACAGATTCTCAGGATCTTTTTACCGCATATTCGAAAGCTAATTCATTTACAACCATAAAGTTGACCTCGCTCAGTAAAGAGGAATGGGATAGACTCTTTTCTGAAGAACCCAAGCTTGAGGCATATAGACCTTATCTTGAAGCCAGGTATATGAGATTTGCAGAACACAGGGCAATAAATGAATCCCAGGCTGCATATCTTGCTGATCTCGAAAATCAGCGCATGAAGCTGGAGACTGAAGCGTTTTCAGAAATTACTAATAATGTTACAATGGCAGGAAATATAACGCTTGAGAACGGAGAGGAATACACGGTCAATTCCCAGTCCTATTTTATTCTACTTTCAAAAGATCCTAATCGGGAAAACAGAAAAAAATGTTATGAGAAAAGGTTTTACCACCTGAAAAACGAGTCCGATTCCATGGCATCTCTCTATTCCAGAAAAGCCCAGATTGATGATCTTGTTGCCACGCAGCTAAATTATACGGACTTCTATGATTGCACATTATATGGTCTCTATCTTAACCGTACTCAGATTGATGAGATGAATATGGTTTTCAAAGAAAGAAAAGGTGTGTTTGAAGACTATAACGATTTCAGGAGAAACAAACTCGGAGTTGAAACGCTCAGGCCATACGACCTGATGTTGCAGTCGACAGATCAACCTGGTAAAAACTTTACTTATTTAGAATCTTTGCAGGAGATCCAGAAATCTTATTCCAGAATGGACCCCATTTTCAATGAAATCTTTTTAAAGACAGTAACCGGTAATTTCATAGATGTATATCCTGACCCCGAGCACGGAAAACAACCAGGTGGTTATTGTTATGAACTTTGTGCCTTAAAGGCTCCAGCTCTGATCTTTATCAATTACAATGGTCTTATCAAGGATCAGAAAGCCCTCACTCACGAAATTGGGCACGGAAATCATTTCTACCTAATGGGCAACTCTGTGGATTACCTCTACTGCACAGGTCAAATCTATGAAGCTGAGGTTCCTTCCACTTTCAATGAAGAACTCTTTGTTGATCATGTGGTCGAAAATTCTGATAGAGACACCGCAATTATGGTACTCTCTGACCAAATAGCAGATTATCAGAATTACTTTACCAGGCAGCCTATGATTACGGAATTCGAATATAAAGCTCACCAGCTATGTGCTGAAAATGGAACAGTCAGTGGAGATGATCTCAATGCAATCTGGACAAACTTATCTAAAGAATACAGGAGTGATTCGGTTGAATATTACATTGAAGATTCCACTAAAGATTCAGCGGAATGGGCATATATTAATCATATTTACTTAACTAACAACTACTACACTTTTAATTATGCAGTTTCAAAGGCAATAACCCTTGCTCTCTTCAAACAGTATAAGGAGGATCCGGAAACCTTCAATAAAAACTATATTGCCTATCTTTCGGCAGGTTCAACAATGCCGCCTGAAGAAAAACTCAAGAAATATTTCGGAATCGAAATAAACAGGCAGCTATTTGAAGACGCCATGGATGTCGTGGAATTAAGGATTCAGGAACTAAATGAACTGGATAGAGAAACAAATGGACCAAAGCTTAAGTCTACCGCAGAAGTCCTGAATATTTGCCCTGCTGGTTCCTGGGACAGTGTACACAAAAGCCAGTGAATTGAATATTTGGGTAAAATATTCGTAAGGGTATGGGGCTGCTTAAACGACCTCAACCCTAATTTCTTTTTAACTTTCTCTTTTTTAACTTTCAGTCAGATCAATACTCTGCGCTCCTCTACCAAATAAGAGTTACTATCATAAACGATACAGCTATTTGCTAAACGACACAATTATTTGCAACTGCTAAAGGAGACAAACAAAATGTATTACCATATAATCGACTCCCCAATCTGCCCCATTCTTCTGGCAGGAGATGAAGAAGGGCTAAAAAACGTCCTCTTCTTAAAGGGTGAGAAAAAAATAGATATTCCTGCTGATTGGGTAGAAAACAAAGAATTTTTCATAGAAATTGCCAGGCAACTTGAAGCTTATTTTTCCGGGAAGCTCAAGTCTTTTAAAATTAAGATATCTCCTGAAGGAACAGAATTCCAGAAATCTGTCTGGAAAGCTTTGTGCGAAATACCTTACGGAGAGACCCGGACTTACAAAGATATAGCTCTATCTATCGGGAACCCTAAAGCATACAGGGCTGTTGGACTTGCAAATAATCGGAACCCAATTGCGATAATCGTTCCCTGCCACAGGGTCATAGGATCAAATGGGAAACTTACAGGTTATGCTTGTGGGTTGGACGTGAAAGAATTTTTATTAAAACTTGAAGAAAATACTACGTAAGAAGGATGAAGGCAAACTCTACTCTTCCTCTGAGTATTGTCAATTTTTCTTTAATTTATAAATCATTTTCAAAAACAGCAATGTAACTATAAGATAGAATATACCTTAAGAGTAGCCATTATTTCAGTAGTCCCTATCATCATAAGCCTTCATCTTATTACAGATTTAACTCTATTTAACACATTTCAAAAATATAAATTCTCAGGAGAACTCATTATGGAGCTCAAAAATAAGATTGAGAGCATTATCAGAGCTGTCTCTTCAAATCCTGATACTGAGACACGATTCCGTGAAACACTTGTCGGTTTTGCTTCGGCTGACGATCCTATCTTCAATGATATGAAAGTAATTATTGGCCCGCATCAGATGCACCCTAAGGAGATCTTTCTCGGAGTAAAAACCGTTGTTTCCTTCTTCCTGCCTTTCGAAAAAGAACTTGTTAAACTGAACTGGAAATCTCCTGATCCGGTAAAGGAATGGATTCAGGCTAAGGGTGAAACAGATCGCTTGATAGAAACTATCAATGAAAAACTCAAAGTTGAGCTGGCAAAAGCCGGAGTTTCGGCAGTTGTGCCCGAAATTATTTTTGATTATAAGAATAAGGGCTTTGATGTTGCCTGGTCTCATAAGAGCGCGGCTTATGCTGCCGGGCTTGGTACTTTTGGTGTGCACCATATGTTAATTACTAAGGCAGGGTGTGCAGGCCGTTTTGGAACGCTCCTTATTTCTGCCGAAATCCTGCCTACTCTACGTCCAAGCGAGGAATTCTGCCGTTACAAAAAAGGAGAGAAATGCCTTGTCTGTGTGGACAGGTGTCCTGCTAGGGCTCTTAGTGCAAAAGGGCTTGATAAGGAAAAGTGCTTCACGTTGCTTCAGAAGAATGCAAAATCCTTTTCTGATCTCAATAATCAATATGCGTGTGGGAAATGTGCTACCGGACCCTGTGCTCTCATATCTCGCTGAAGAGGAGGAAGCTTTTCCTTTTTTACAGGAATATTTCGCTAGAAGTCTCTCTTTCGCCACTTATTTATTATCTTTTTTCTGCTAGCATTCTATTAAACAAGTTTTTCATGTTTGTTACTTCGCCTCCGAGATATTTTCAGATACATTTATCCAGAGACGGAGATCCCTGTATGGTATATCTCTATCTGTTTCTTTGAAGAGCAGGAACTCAAGATTCATATTAGTTCCTTCAAAGGGAGGGGTGATCGTGACTGGCTTTTCCCAGGTCTCATTATGAGCAAGTGTTACTTGTTTTAAGTTTTCTGGCAGGGAAGCATTTTCAATTTTTATTTCCAGCGTGTAATTTACGGGCCTATACTCATGATTTACAATCCCCACTACTACGGTTCCGTTTTGTCCAATTATGTATTCTGTTGGGTAGTTGTCGGCTTTACCTTCAGGTCCGAGAATATAGAATTCGGTAAAGGGATCTAAAGACTCTGCAATTTTCAGCATTTCGGTTTTTTCAAGAGATCCTCTCAGAGTTATTTCAACTCCTTCAAGTTCCAACTGCAGTGCCTTCAGATCTCCTTGTGCATCCAGGTATTTTCCATCCCTACCATTGATACTTATCTTTTCGGCCGATTCCATGAGATTATTCTCTTCAGGCTCGCTTGGGTAGATCGTTATTTCAGCTCTCCCAAATCCCCATTTACTTTCATAAACTGTTTCCTTTATCCGTAAGCTTTCGTTCCCTTTTTGATAATTAAGGATAACTATTCTAGCATCCTGGCCTTCAGGGGTCACATCGTTGTTATCGTATACAATCGAATAATTGAAAGCGTATCCTTCAGGCAGGTACTCTGGAGTTATAATTTCAAAGCCGGCTTCCTTTCTGGCTTCTTCAAGGCTAAGTTTTTCAGGGAGTTTGGAATCCTCTTTAGGGTTTAGAGTTTCTGGACTCAGTCCTTCTTCGCATCCCGATACAAAAACAGCCAGGCTTATCAAAACTAATATGAATCCCACTGTAACATATTTCATTTTCTATCAGCGGTCTTTTCTCTTTCATTAATTTACAATGTTTGGATATACTTTCTCACATCTTAATATACTTTTTCAAATGTGCATAATCTGAAATACGAAAAAAACCGAGTGATACTTATGCCCTTAATTTCTCTGACCACAGATTTTGGAGATCTTTATCCTGCAGCCATGAAAGCCGTGATCCTGGGGATTAACCCTGATGCTCAAATTATTGACGTAACTCATTCTATCAGGAGGGCATCAATTCGTGAAGGGGCTTTTGCTCTTTACTCTTTAGCTCCCTATTTTCCGGCAAAGGCCGTGCATATTGGCGTTGTTGATCCAGGAGTAGGGACTTCTCGTCGAGCGCTTGCCATAAAAGCCGGAGAACCGGGTCAGGAGCAATTTTTTGTTGGCCCTGACAACGGGCTTCTAATCCCTGCTGCCCGCCTGCTGGGGGAAATGGAAGTATACGAGATCACAAACAAAGATCTGATGCTCAAATCAAGGGTATCTGCAACATTTCACGGTAGGGATATTTTTGCACCCGTGGGAGCTTATCTTTCAAAAGGTATCTCTATCAAAGAAGCAGGACCTCAAATCTCAGATTTTGTAGATCTTGACTTTGGAAGTTTTGGAATTGACGGGCCTTTTCTTGTAGGGGAAGTTGTTTTTGCGGACAGCTTCGGAAATGTTATTACCAATATTCCGGAAGATGTAATTTTTAAGTTCTCCACTTTCGGTTCTCATGTTGAAGTTAATGGCAGAACCGTTTCCTTTGTTCAGACTTACGGCTTTGCCGGGAAGGAAAGGCCTCTTGTTCTCATAGGCAGCCATGGTTTTCTTGAAATTGCAGTGAATAAAGGAAATGCTGCGCTTCAGTTCGGCCTGAAAAGCGGAGATAAGGTTGCAATAAAAATCATGTGAAAAGCTGTTTCAACAGGTTTGAAAATCTAAAGCCATCTGTTATATCCTCTTTAAATTCTGGTTTCTTTTTTATTAGAGTCTAATTTTTAACTGTTCTTTCCCAGAAGTCCATCCGGGATTCGGTTAGCGGAATTTTTATATAATTATTTGAGTACAAGCAGTCTGTTAAGAATGAAACTGACTAATTTGAAAACTTACAAACTGGAAGTTTTCTTTATTTTTGCTCTCATAGTTTTGAGTTTCTTTACCCTTTCCGGAAATGAGGGTGCAGGTAGTTCTGCTACAAGTCAGAGTACTTTCTGGCTTCCCTCTGCAGTAATGCAATCAGTAGCTGCATTATATGGCGTATTTATTGCCATCTTTATATTATCCTTGCAGAATAATAAAGACAGCATAAATTCGATAGCCAACCAGATAAAACCAACTCTTAAGATTGTATCGTATACGGCAGCCGGTACTATCTATTTTAATGGCCTGATATTAATTGTCTTTAGTCTTGGCTCTTTTTCCGAAACTAAAATGAAATTTTTGCTATCGTTTTCTCTTGTTTCAATGGTCCTATCTCTTATAGCCATTGTGTATTCTTCCATGGTTCTATTAAGCGATGTTTCAGGTTTAAAAACGTCTTCAGAAAAATATTCCTATATTTCAAATCTCCTTAAAGAACAGGACGGAAATCAATCAAATCCGACTAAACAAAATAGCAGAGATATAGACTTCTGTATTAATTCTATTGATGACGAAAATCCGGACGTTCGAAAAATTGCAACCGAAGCTCTGGGACAATTTGGAGGTCGGAGAGCTGAAGATGCACTTCTTAGCCTTCTTGAAGACAATAGTCCTGGAGTAAAAATAACTGCAGTCAGAATCCTTGGAAGGATAGGAACTGAAAACTCCGTAGAACCTCTAATTAGACGATTGGCTGCAGATAAAGATCCTATACTTAGAACATGTGTTATAGAGACTCTTGGAAATCTAAATGATATGCGGGCAATTGAACCTTTAATCAAAAGTCTGGATGACAAAAATTCTGAAGTAAAGATAGCTTCAGCCCGTTCTCTGGGAATTCTGGGTGATGAAAGGGCTGAAGATGCCCTCATTACCAGGTTGAATAAAGGCTCCTTAGAGTTTCAGAAGCAGGTGATATTATCTCTTGGAAGAATAGGAGATAAAAAAGCTGTTGATATCCTTATCCACAAACTGGAAGATAAATTTCCTGAAATTCGAAAATGTGCTGCTGAATCCCTCGGAAAGCTTGAAGATATACAGGCAATAGATCCGCTCCTCAGATGTTTCGAAGATAAAAATCCCGATGTAAGAAACGCTGCGGCATACTCTCTTGGAATCCTCAAAACTGACAAAGCAGTTGACGCTTTGATAGGAATGCTAAAAGAACAGGATCCGGAACTCCGGATTACTGCGGTTTATGCCCTTGGCAGCATAGGCAGTCGAAAGTCCTTTAATGCTCTTCTTGAAATTCTGGGTGACGGTAACCCCTGGGTAAGGCGGTATGCTGCCGAAGCCCTCGGTAAAATCGGAGATCAAAAGGCAACAGCTCCTCTGATCAAAAATTTAAGCGATCCTGACTCCGAAGTCAGGTGGGCTACAGCCGAAGCTTTAAGGATGCTGGACCCGCAAAAAACAGGTTGAAAAAGAACATAAAAAGAGTATTTTGAGTTGTAATTCTTTTTTCAGGTATAAAGTAAGTCTTTGAGTTTTTTTATCCCAGATTTTGGCTTCTTTATCTAGAAGCCATCCTGTTTTTTTCAAAGTGAATTTTAATAATTGACTCCCTACTAAATCCGCTAGAGCAAGCGATAAGTGATTTTACCTTATTTCTCATAAATCAGTCCTTTGAACGGAAAGAATTGAACGAGCGAAGCGAGAAAACGACCCCGTGATCCCGAATCGCAATTCGGGTGTTACATCCATTCATAATTCATCAAAACTTCGGGATTAAGGCTTTGCATCAAACTGTTCTCCGTATACCCGAAAAAGAGGCAGCCTTTGCAATCTTTGACGATTTCTCTTCTGCGCTCTTCAGAGTTCCTCCAGACACTCTCAAAACCATCCCATATGACGTTTCCAAGGGGTTCGTTCTGTACACGGCATGTTTCAAGAGTGCCATCGTGGATAACATTCATAATAATTCCGCTAGCCCTGCATATATAGTCCATCTTTCCATCTCTGACCATTCCAAGATAGGTTTTGGAATTGATAATCGGATAACCCTCTTCTTTAAGTTCGATTATGCGGTCAACTGTGCTACGTAACTTTTCCTTATCATGGATTCCTATCTCATTCCAGACTTCCTCACTGATCCCCGGGAATCTATGGACAGGTTCAAAAGAGATTTTTACTTCCAATTTTTTTGCAAGCAAAATGAGGGTCTCAACATCATCAAGATTCTTCCCCGTTAGCACGCAGTTCATGAGAATAGGATTCTTTTTTTTCTGGAGTTTTCTGACTTCAATAGCTTTATTTAAGCCTTTTAACAGGGTTTCAAAATCCATATTTCGAATTTCTTTATAACTTCTTACTCCGTCTACGGAAACCGAAAGGTAATCTACATCTTGAAGCTCTTCAGCTCTTTCATAGAGTAGTTTCCCATTCGTAACCATTGAAGTTATCATTCCGAGTTTTTTGGCATGGGCCATAATTTGAGGCAGGTCTTTCCGGAGGAGGGGTTCCACAGTCCAGGCATTGTATACCCCAATCCCAAATTCTTTTGCATCATCCAACAGCTTGAATATCTCTTCTTTTGCTGGCTCTTCTCCTCCTTTTTTCCAGTAATCGCAAAAACCGCACTTCATATTGCAGTGGGTGTTCACACCATGGGAGAGGACAAAAGGACGTTTTTGGACTCTGATCTGCCAGAGAGCCTTTGATGTAAGAATCGGATCAAAACGGGACATAAGAATCGCTTATCTGTTTTAGTAAAAAACCTTTACATTATAAATAAATTCATCTTATTTATGAGTTTTTTGCTATATCTTTTTTACATTCTAAAGTATATGAAGTACGTTATTATAAATATATTTAATGACTGGTTTTTGAAAAGTAATGGTTGACTCTTTAGGTACATAGAGCGCAAAATTTATGCAAATAAAAAATAGCCGCAAAGCCATTAGCTTTATCGAATGCTTAAAAATTAGATTAAAAAAAGAATGCTCGCCATAAGAGACGAGCTTTAATTAGTTACGTATGTGTATTTATCCGAAGAGGGCGCCGAGACCGGCCATTCCATCTTCTTCAGAGGTGTCTTCTTCTTCCTCTTCTTCTGCGGCAGGAGCTTCTGCTGCTGCGGGTGCGGCTGCTGCGGGTGCGGCTGCTGCTGCTGGAGCTGCAAATGCTGCCTTTGCGATTGCTTCTTCGATGTCTACGCCTTCAAGGGCTGCGACAAGGGCCTTTGCCCTGGCTTCGTTAACTTCGATACCAGCTGCCTGAAGAACGGCAGTGATTGCTTCTTCGGTAATTGCTTTACCAGCGTTGTGCAATAAGAGAGCTGCATATATGTATTCCATTGTTAATCACCTAAATTTCAATTAGCGTAAATTTGTTTATCCGAAAAGGGCACCGAGACCGGCCATTCCATCTTCTTCGCCGTGGTCCTCTTCTTCCTCTTCTGCTTCTTCTTCCTTTACTTCTTCTTTCTTCTCAGTAGTTGTGGTTGCTGCGGCTGCTGCTGCGCTTGCTGCAGCCCCCAGAATTTCTCTCAAACCGTCATCTACGGCGTTTGCATCCTTATCTGCGGCTTTGGATGCAACGGATGTCATCTGGATATGAGCTTTCGCCAGCAGGGCATCCATGACTCCTGAATCAAACACAACAGCATTGACACCAAGGTTCTTTGATTCTGCAAAGGCTTTTGCCAGCAGAGTGCCGATTGTTGCGCTTGTCGGGTATGCGGTGTTGACAGAGAGATTGAAAGCATTCTGAGTTGCCCTGATAATATCAGAGAAGTATTGGCTTTCATCGATTGCAAGGAGTTCCGGCTCGTAAATAGTCCCTTCATCGTAGGCGGCTCTTAAGTTCAGTCCTACAATAAGAGGGTATATTTCCAGCTTTGTAAGCATGGTTGCGAGCTTCTGAGGGACTGCCTCACCTGCTTTACAGACAACCTTCGTTTCCTTTACCGCGACTTTCCCTGCTTCTATTGAGGCGGGAATCCCTGCGCTCTGGAGGTCTCCGAGAATCGGGCCAGGCGGGAAACTGGTTGGCCCCTTCTGAACTATAATGTCCACAGGAGCTATTGCGCCTCCTCTAATAGGAGACGGAGTTTTTGTCTGTTCAAGCAGCTTGTAAAGCTTGAAGGGATTTTCATTGGTGAATACCAGAGCGGTCTGCTTGTCAAGGTATTTATTCATCTCGGGGATGCTTTCTCCGAGTTGATTTAAAGCCCGCTCTGTGAGGGTGTTTCTGGAGACTTTAAGCACAGCAACGTCTTTAAGGTCACGGCGAATCTTCTGGATCTTGGTTGCAAGAATACCTTCGATTCCTACCATCCCGAAAACCTTGTGAGACTGAATGAGTTCCTTTATGTTCTCTATCTCATCCTTTTTCCACTGTGGAACATGCTCGGTGTGATGCATTTCTGCTGCCATTCACATCACCCTCTGTGATTTCCCCATGGTTGTCGTAACGTAGACTGCTCTGAGGTTGTGTTTGCCCTTATCCAGGACACGCTCGAGCCTAGCCACAATAGCTTCGATGTTCTCGGCAAGATCATCGGGATTCATATTCCTTCTACCGACAGCCACGTGGAAGGTAAGCCTGTCTTTTGACCTGAGCTTGACCGCATTTTGCTTGCTCTGGATCAATTCCCCTACATCCTTGTTAGGTAAGAGAGGAATAGGCATTTTCCCTCTAGGTCCAAGAACAATACCAAGGTTCTTACCGATTATCGGCATGAACTGGGTTTCTGCGATAAAAAGGTCACATTCATTTGCAAGAGTCCTGGCTTTATTCTTGTCAGCAACCAGTTCTTCGAGCTCAACATCAGAAATAACATACGCAGCACCGGCCGCCTTTGCTTTCAGGCCTACATCACCTTTTGCAAAAACACCGATCTTCAGTTCTTTTCCGAGCCCGTGTGGAAGAATTACTTCTTCATCGACTCTGTTCTTTGGTTGATTCATGTCAAGATTCTTTAAGTTAATCGCCAGGTCAACGCTTTCAGAGAAATTGCGCTTTGGCGATTCTTCAAGTACTTTCTTGACAGCTTCCAGTATAGTATTTTCTGCCATCTTGTTCCTCCCCGTAGTGTTTGAACTTGACCGTCCAAGCAGCCTCTTCGGCTTACTACGGTTAGTTTTAGGGCTTCCCGTCAATCCGGACTCTGTTATTCTAACAGCAAGCCGCTAATAACTCTTTTTTATTTCTTCAGTTAAATGGTATTCAAGGCACTTGAGCTATTAGTGGTATCTAATTTAAAACTATTGGTGTGAATAAAAACTCCGGATCTAAAGGGTAAGGTGTTAAGGCTTACCATTCCTCGCCTGTAAGCAAATCATCAAATTTGCCTTCATCGAGTGCTTTCTGGCAGTCCCTTGCTTTCACTCCCTCTACGGTTACGCCCATAGGGACACAGGTGCCCATTACCTCTTTCATTGTTGCTTTAAGATCGTAGGAAAGTACATCCTCCTTCTTCATACGGGCGATTTTCACGACCTGCGGGATAGTGAGGTTTCCAACAACTTCGCTTCCTGCATTTCCTGACCCCTTCTGAATCCCTAACTCTTTCATTATCAGGGATGCGGTCGGAGGAGTACCTACTTCGATCTCGACATTTTTCTTGTCGTCAACTATGACTTTCACAGGGACCTGCATTCCATTATAGTCCCTTGTTTTTTCATTGATCTTCTCGACCACTTCTTTTATGTTAACCCCGAGAGGACCAAGTGCCGGACCTAAAGGTGGTCCAGGATTTGCTTTACCTCCGGGGACAAGTGCTTCAACAATACTTGTCATCTGAGTCTCACCGGTTTTAATACATATAAAGTTTGCAGATCTCTTTCAATCTGCTCTGAGTACTGGTGATTTAATTAAGCTGGAGTTTCTCTGGATTTTTTCCCATCCGATATGGCTTACTCATCTTCTTTTTTGAGCACCCTTACGGTATCGCCACGAATCGTGATTGGAATTGGAACCACAGCATCGAACAGTTCCACAGTAATTTCCTCATGCCCTTCGTCAACCCTTTTAACCCGGGCTTTCTCCCCTTTGAAGGGTCCTGAAGTGACCTCAATAATCGCTCCTTCCTTTATACCTGTCACTATTGGCTTCGGCTTAAGGAAGTGCTCAATTTCAGCAACTGATGAGCTGCCTTTTACAATTGCTCTTGCATGGGGAATAGTCTGAATTGCCAGTTCTACGATTCCGGATTTAGGGGCTTCGACAAGAACATATCCTTTTAGCTCTTCAGGAGCTAGAATTGCTCTGATGTCCAGTCTCTCCTTTTTTGCAATCCTGGCAAGTGCTGTTGCAACCGATTTTTCCTGGTTTGCCGTTGTTTTGATTACAAATATCTGGGAATCCTCACTCATTTGGCCACCCACTGGGGCAACATCGTCAGCAGTACATATATAATAAATCCTATTGCTCCCACAGCCAGAATGCCGACACCTGCAACTTTGGCAATGGTCAAGAATTCTTCCCTGGACGGTTTTTTTGTAAGTTTCAGGATTCTCAGGTGTTCCCGGATAGCCTGACCAACGCTTTTTTTAGTTACATTCAGTTCAAACGTGGATTCTACCAATCAAATCACATCCAGGTTTTCTTTACTTATTTCTTTTCTTTTGAGTCTTTCGCTCACAGCTCTTCCTTGTGCTTCCTTCTTTCGATTTTTATATAAAAATCTTCAGACTTGTATTACAGGAAGGTTTGTATTTACAGGAAGGATCGGGCGGATTATATTATTAATTCCTATTATATGAAGATATCACTGCCACGGATTAGTATACACCAGAAGATTTAGATGTCGAATTATGTTTTTCTTTATAATCCGCTATTGTGTCAGTTGATTTTTTCATTTTTGATGCCGAAGTGTATCGGCACCATACTGTATTTACCATAAAAATAGTTTTCGATTGGATTTATATTCTTACTCCTTGTTTTTACTTTAAAAGGAGGAAAACAGTATTTTTTCCAACCGAACTTTAATCCCTTGTTCTAATTGATCATTCTACGAAATCAATTCCATACTTAAAGGTGATATTTTTGTCATTTCCATGGCCATAAATCTGGGCAGACGTTACTCCTGTAACCACGATCATGGTACGTACTGTCTGTTCCAGATCAGGATCAATTTGTGCGCCCCAGATCAAACGGGCGTTGCTGTCTATGCGGCTGTAAACTTCCTGAACCACAGCCTCAGCTTCCGAAATTGTCATGTCAGGTCCTCCAACCACATTAACAAGAGCAGAAGTAGCACCTGAAATGTCTACGTCCAGAAGCGGGCTTCTTAAGGCCTTCTGTACAGACTCGACAGCTTTGTTATCGCCGTCTGCCTCTCCAAGCCCTATCATTGCGACGCCTCCGTTTTGCATAACAGTTCTAATATCTGCAAAGTCAAGGTTCACAAGTCCTGGTTTTGTAATGAGTTCAGTTATGCCTTTTACAGCTCTCATAAGAACTTCGTCAGAGACTTTAAAGGCAGCCTGGAGCGGAAGTCTTGGAACAACTTCGATCAACTTGTCATTAGGAACTACTATGACAGTATCTGCAACATCTCTCAGACGCTCAAGTCCAGCTTCGGCATTTGTCCTTCGAACGTGACCTTCTACACTGAATGGGAGGGTGACAACTGCAATTGTAAGGGCTCCTGCGTCCCTGGCTGCCTCAGCTACTATAGGCGCTGATCCTGTCCCTGTTCCTCCGCCAAGGCCTGCAGTTATGAAGACCATATCTGCGCCTTCGACAATCTTGTTAATATCATCTATACTCTCGATTGCAGCGTCTTCTCCTATCTGGGGGAGGCTACCGGCTCCGAGTCCTCGAGTTTTCTTTCTCCCGATTAGAATCTTTTTGCCGGAACGTATATGAAGAAGATGCTGGGCATCGGTGTTTATTGCAACAAGGTCAGCTCCCTCGATTCCTTCGCCCATCATGCGCTGGATGCTGTTTGAGCCGCCGCCGCCGCAGCCTACCACCTTGATGGTTGTTTTGAGGCTTCTTAGGATCTCTTCGAGTTCGGCATCCACTTCTAAATCTGCATTAGAATAATCTGAGTTTGAATAATCTCTTTGCCCGCCGCGTCCTTCCAGGGCAGATCGAGCAAGTGCTTCTTCCACAATGGATCTCATACTACTGTTTTCCTCCATTCCATGGGGTAATTTTAACAGATTGTATTAAAAGAATATTAAGGGGGAACATATACATTTTAACCATCACATATACAGTTTCCAATTTAATAGTTTTCCTTTTACAGTTTTTTAATTTATACTATATTGTTTAATTATTTTATTAATGTTCTCCTTCTTTTCTTTTTAGCCTTAGTTTTTTCCATTTTTACTGCTTCTGTGATCAGCTCTTTTCTTGTTTGTTATCTTCCTTAATTTCTTCATGTAATATATTTATTTTTTTATATTGATTTTCTTGAAGCAGATTCCTGTATTTTTACCTTTCCATCTCTCCAGATTTATTTTTTTAAGTTCTCGTCTCAAATACTCCTTTTCATATCTTTTTCAGTTATATCTGGGAATCTGGTATGGCTATGCTTTACCTCTCGATTCGCCTAAAATAACGCCTGTTGCGACCAGATGAGCAACTCTCAGAGGCTCAGGAATATTGCTTCTTATTGAAGTAAGCCGTATAATCTTCTCTACACTTTCCAGGCCTATGCCTGCTTTCTGAATAAATATGGGGTTTTTCTCTTTCACACCAGCTATTTTTTCTATTTTTCCAGCCCTCTCTATTATTTTCCAGCGCTCTTCTCCATCAGGTAAATATTTGAGCGCGGATTTGATTTTCTTAAAATCTGGATAAGATCTCATGATCACAATTACAGGGATCAAGGTTTCTTTGTAGAGCTTCTCGATGTCAACAACATTAAAGCCTCCATAAGTAATTCCGTCGAGCATGATCACTCTAATCTGGCCATAATGTCTGCTTTCTCTTATCATGTTGCAAATCACGTCTGTAGCGTCAAGTCCATCCCTTGTTATATCCGACCTGAGAACTCCATCTATCCAGTCTCCTCCCCTAAAAACAATACCTACTACCATTACCTTTTCATTGAGGAGGGCAGAGTCATCTATACCCAGAATTCGGATCTCGTGTTTAATATGAAAATCTGAACTCACAGGTACTTTTTATGTGTGAATTACAAAAATAGTTTGCTGGTTTTTCATGAAGCTTTTCATGAAACCTTTTCCAGCATAGTAAAACAGATATTTGATTTTTTCAAGAAAAATAGGCCCTGAAGGGCCCCACATTTCTGGTTTATATAAACTTTTACACGAACATTGTTGTTTCAGGAAGACTTGCAGGCATCATTTTCTGAGTATCCGCAGCCATAGACACTTTAGTTACTGCTTCAAGGAAATCATCCATTTCAACTGTTTCCTTATCTTTTCTTACTGCGAACATGCCTGCTTCCGTGGCAACTGCCTTGAGATCTGCCCCACTCATTCCCTCTGTCATTTTTGCAAGCCTATTAAAATCAATTTCTTCTGCCAGAGTCATTTTCTCACAGTGAATCTCAATAATTCTTTCTCTGGCTTCTATGCCTGGCATCGGAACATGGACAAGTCTGTCAAAACGACCTGGCCTGAGAATTGCAGGGTCAAGAACATCAGGACGGTTTGTTGCAGCAATTATCCGGATGTTTTTCCTTTTGTCAAAACCATCCATTTCTGCAAGAAGTTGCATGAGTGTCCTCTGAACCTCACGGTCTGCGCCTGTAGTTTCGTTTAAGCGCCTTGCAGCAATTGAGTCCAGCTCATCAATGAAGATAATACTCGGGGCTTTTTTTCTGGCCATCTCGAATATTTCTCTTACAAGTTTGGAGCCGTCTCCAATATATTTTTGTACAAGTTCGGAACCTACAACCCTTATAAAGGTTGCATTGGTCCTGTGAGCTACGGCTTTTGCGAGTAAAGTTTTGCCAGTTCCTGGAAGCCCATAGAGAAGAACCCCTTTAGGAGGCTCGATACCTATTCGAGCAAAACGCTCAGGTTCAATGAGAGGAAGTTCGACTGCTTCCTGAAGTTCCTGGATTTGCTCTTCAAGACCGCCTATCTGGTCATAGTCCACTTCTACACTTTCGAGGACTTCCATTGCAGCAACAAAGGGCTCTTCCGTGGAAGGAATGACCTCGGCAATGGCAAGAGTATGCTGATTTAATGCGACCTTTGCTCCTGGTAGCAGTTTCTTCTCATCGATATACTGTGAGACGTTTACCAGAAACTGAGGCCCGTTGCTGCTCCGGACAATTATTCTGTCATTTTTTATGATATCGATGACCGTACCAATGATAAGCGGAGCGGTCTTCATTCGGTCGAGCTCAGACTGCAGCTTTCGTATTTCTCTTTCATATTTGATCTTTTGATTTTCCAAATAGCGTTTTTCGGATTCTATCTGGATACATTGCTCCTCCAGAAAACTGTTGCGGCTTTCAAGTTGCCTCATTCTGTCCTGGATGCTTTCAGTTAGTTCCCCCAGCTCTCCAGGCACGATCCCATCATACACAGGTCCGGTCTTAACAAGGTGACTGCGCATGCTTTCATCCTTACTTTTGGTACTTTCCGTCATGGAGCTCCGAATAATATTTAAGTTCATACCGTATATAGCGTTTTCGAAGTGATCAAAATGCAGTGCGAAATATGTGGTGCAGAGATCCGCGGAAAACCTATATGCATTACAATCGACAACAGTGAACTCCAGGTCTGCCAGAAATGTGCCCCTTACGGTAAACCCGTTGATAAGCGAACTCCCGTTTCAAGAAAGGTCTCTCCGGTAGTTCGTACGGTACCAAGAACTGAAAAGAAACCAAAAAAAGATTTTTTCGATATTTTGAAAGAAGAACTTCTGGATAACTATCCTCAGATTATCCGGGATGCCAGAGCAGTCAAAGGCTGGTCTCAGGAAGACCTTGCTGAAAATATCAAGGAAAGAGCAACTTTGATCAAAAAGATAGAGCGCAGTGAAATCATACCAGAAGATTCCGTTCGAAAAAAACTGGAACACGCCCTTAATATCAAACTTACGGAACGTGTGGATTCTTCGGGGCAGGAAGTCTCTCACTTAAAGAAAGACACTACTCTGGGGGATATAGTAAAAATCAAGCGGAAATAAATTTGACTGCAGACTTTACTGCAGACTTTATTTGACAGCAATATTTAATTCCCAACAGTTTTTCGTTCGGGAATTACGGGTTCAGATCCGAAGAGTGCCGTTCCTTTCCTTTTCCCTCTTCGTTTCTTTACTCTTTAATTTTTGCTCACATTTGCTTACGCTTTCTTTTAGTTTTCCTTTTGTTCCTCACAGGATACAGATATGGTTACTGAAAATATTCTCATTTTAAATCTCTATTTCGATGTCATATACTTTCTCAGGATTCTCCTTATGGATGATCCAGAAAGGTTCTTCTCCATATATTTCCATTAGCTTCATGGTTCTTTTGGGAATTGTTTTTGGGCCAAGTACTGCCCCAGGCCTGTCCGGGTCGTCAATATAATCAGTTTCCATCATAAAGCGCGTTCCTTCTTCAAGAGCCTGCTCAATTGCTCCTTTGACTGAGATTACCCCAGGAAATATCCCCAATTCTTCACAGGTCCTTACCAGAGGAGGCGAGTAATGTTTGACTACTCTGTACATTTTGATTCCCGTTCTTCTCGCCCTTTCTGCTATGTCCTTAAGTTCAGGTTCCCCGACGCTTTCCGTATGGAGCTGAACAGCACAGTCCTGTTCTTTTCCCAGAGAAAAAGCATGCTCCATAACCTCATTAGAAGCTGTCCAAACCTCTGCAGTTACGGGGTAATGTGGGCGTCCGGACTTAATACCTACAGCAAGGCCTTTTTCCACATATTCTGAAGCAATCTCAAGACCTTTCTTCATAATTTCCGTAGCTTCTGAAAGTTCCATATATTCGGTAAGCTTTGAGATTTCTGCCGGATGGACCCCGAGGACAGGAAAAGCTCCAACTCCTATTTCCTTGATCTTTGACGTAAGTTCTACAGTTTCGTCGAAAACTTTGAGATAATCTTCAGGTTTTTTTACCATTACTCCCAGGGACCAGCTGGGTTTGCTGACCAGGATTATGTGGGTTCCCCCAGCATTTTTAAATTCCTTCACTGCTTCAAGTCCCCTGGCTCTGGGGTCTATATGCATATGGTTGTCTGTGATCGGAACTTTTGCAAACATTCTTACTCCTCGATGATTCATTGAGGCTCTTAACTTGATTAAGGTTAGTATTTGATTTATCATAAATTGGAGTAGAATACTTCCGAATCAAAAGATATTGATCTAATCTTTAGATGCGCATAGGAATTTGGATCCTGAATTTTACTTCCTGCGGAGTACTTTTTAGCTTAGTGTTAATACCCAAAACTTGAAATATATAGTATTACGTTGAGTACGCGGGAAGACGCAATTATTCTTACCATATTTTCGAAAAGTTCCCCTTTTTAGCTTTTCAATCGCTACTGTTCTTTGAACGCGAACCTTAAGATCCGGTGATGATATGACTAAAACCGCAGCAGTAATCAAAGGAGACGGGGTAGGCCCCGAACTTGTAGATGCAATGCTTAAAGTTGCAGAGGCCGCTGGCACAGATATCGAATTCGTTATGTGCGAGGCAGGAGCAGGCTGGTGGGAAAAGAACGGAGGAAATTCTCTTATTCCTAATGAGACCTGGGAAATTCTTGATAGTTCAGATGCCTGTTTTAAAGGTCCTACAACCACTCCCGGAGGAATCGGCTCCCCCAGAAGTGTAGCTGTGTCTATCAGGAGGAAATACGACCTCTACGCAAATGTCAGACCAATCAAGACTTTCCCTAACTCAAGTGCACCTCTAGGAGACGTCGAAATGGTCTGTGTAAGAGAAGGTACTGAAGGACTTTATATTGGAGAGGAAATTCAGCTCACAGATGATGTCTCAATAGCAATCCGAAAGATTACGCGTACTGCATCCAGCAAAATTGCCAGGTATGCCTTTGAGGAAGCTAAAAGAAGAGGTTATGATGCAGTTGTGCCAATTCATAAAAGTAATATCTTAAAGCTTACCTGTGGCTCATTCTTAGAGGAAGTAGAAAAAACGGGAAAGAATTATCCAGACATCGAGATCTGGCTTTATCACATAGACAACATTGCTCAGCAGCTGATCAAAAACCCCCAGATCTTCAACAAGAAGATTCTCCTTTCCACAAATCTCTTTATGGATGTAATAAGTGAAGAGTGTTCAGCCCTTGTGGGCAGTATAGGACTTATCTATTCTGCAAATATTGGGGATTCTTTTGCAATGTTTGAACCCGCTCACGGTTCAGCTCCTAAATATGCAGGCCAGGATAAAGTAAATCCTGTGGCAACCGTACTTGCAGGAGCATGGATGCTTGATTACCTTGGAGAAAAAGATAAGTCAGAAGCTATATTCAAAGCCACAGAACGCGTAATTTCCGAAGGCAAGTATGTAACTTATGACCTTGGTGGCAACGCAAAGCTCAGTCAGATGACTGACGAGATTGCAAAGTACACTGCAGAAATTCTCAAATAAAAATAACTGAAGGAACTCTCTTATTCCTTCACTTTTTCTGCTTTTTCTTCCTCAGGCTCAACTATTTTTCCTCTATTCTTCAGTTTTCCTCTGCCTGCATGTGCCGGATTGCAAATCGGCTGATACAAAAAGTGTTTTTCTACATAGGCAAGGAGCTCTTCGTCTGAGATACAGGAAACCCTTTCTTCATTGTCATAAAGTTTCTGAATTTCTTTCTGGATTCTCAGAAGCCTTCTATCATCCTTTTCGATTATAGTCTCAATATCAAGAAGGTCATTTAGGGTCTCCTGAACTTTATAGCGAATAACCTCCAGACCTGAAGAATCCCCTATCATCAGGAGTCTCTTTCCGCCTACCAGTTCTGGTGGATATGGCTCGTAATTGAAAGGATTTTTGAGGACACCTGCCGCATGAATTCCGGATTCATGCGCGAAAATATTTTTGCCAACTACAGCTTTATTTCTCGGGACTCTAAGTCCAAGCTCTTTTTCCATGAATCTTGCAAAACGGGTAACTGGTTCAAGGTTGTACCTCTCAAAACCTTCAACTCTATCTATCAGGAAAAGCAAAATTTTTTCCATCTCACTGTTTCCTGCACGTTCTCCTATGCCCAGGAAAGTTACACTTGTCCAGTTGGCGCCATGCCAGAATCCTGCAATGGAACTAGCTGACCCAAACCCGTAATCGTCGTGAATATGAGTTTCAATGTTTTTGACTTTTATTTCTTCTTTAAGATGCTCAACTATTTTCGGGATTCCATAAGGTTCTTCGATATTCATGAAGGGCATCCCATATCCTACTGTATCGCAAACTCTTATTATGCAGTCCGGGTCGATTTCCATAATTTTTTCAACAAGCGGGAAAACAAAGCCGTAATTATCTGCTCTTGTCATATCTTCCAGGTGCGCCCTTGTGCGAAGTCCGTGGTCAACTGCATACTGCAGGGCATCAAGATATTTTTCTTCGGCTTCTTCCCTGCCTGAGAGTCTCATCTTGGAAAAAATATGTGTATCTGAGACAGACATCAGAATTCCGGTTTCTTTAATCCCATCTACATCCAGTACTTTGTCGATATCAGCTCTTGAGGCCCTTGCCCACCCAGTAATCTCAGGAAATTCATACCCTATGTCAAACATAAGGTCTACAGCATCTCTGTCCCTTTTATTGAAAACAAATGCCTCGAGTTTTTCGATTCCTATCTCGTGCAGGTACTCATAGATCTGAAGCTTGTGTTCTCTGCTCAGGACTATCCCCGGCATCTGAGAGCCGTCGCGAATAGTGCTGTCGCTTATGAATACCTCATTTCCATAAGGCAGCTTTAGTTTGGGCAGGTCTTCATACGATTCATAAATCTTCATCGCTTTTCCTCCTTCCTTTGGTGGCAGGGCCCTTCATCGAGCGAGTGGGCTTCACTGCTGGCGATTTCTTTTAAAAAATATTTTCAGGTGTACTGGTTAGAAAAATAAGTTTATTTAACCGAAGAACTTCAGCTTCTTGTTTAAAAAACACTGTTATTTGAGTTGAGGAATATCATTAATTTTGGAAATATTCCTCACTTTTCCTATGATCTCTAAATTTAGATGCCAATGATTCTTATTCGCCAACGATCATTATTCAGATGCCAGTGATCATATGATATGTTGTTCTGGTTAAAATCTCTTTCTTTTAAAATCTTTAATGTATTTTTTCTCTTTTTATTTTATTGAATTTTAGCCAGTTTTCGTGAGTTATTGAACAAGTAAGAAAAAGCAAGTGCATTCCTATATTTGAGAGAAATAGAGAGATTCTTATGCTTACTTTTTTCAACAGCTCATGCCTGTTACCTGAATTTTAATCACTAGAACTTACGCGGTTGAGCCGAATAATCAACGGCGTTAAATCTTCAACTGTCTAAAGTGCAGATTTAGTAATGATGTTTATTGATCTTGATTTTGAGCCACAAGTGCGTAAATCCTCTCTACTATAATAATTAATGGAAGCTACTCTTTTAAGCAAAGGTACTACTCTTATTTTTCTCTCAATAGAATTTATTATTCTTCTACAAAATCTCTGCTAAATATCCATTTTCCCTGCAAATATAAAATTTTCTTACGAATATTTTTTACTTATTTTTACTGTTTCATGAAAGTTTACTTTCCTACCATGCCCTTCTTATTGATAATAAGGTATATCTATAACAAATTATATTTATATTCGGGTTGATCTAAAAACCTCTAAGGGTTGATCTAAAAACTTCTAATCTATTATGGTCTTTATATCTGCTTTACAAAATTGGTATTTATAGGAGAGTTCTTGTGATCTACTTCCTGTAAATCTTATCTAGTAAAAATGAAAACTATCGACGTATATTTAATTTTCATTTCATGTATTTGCTTTACTTAATCCCGAGGTAGAACATGTCCGAAATAGTAAGTGTTAGCGGTGGTCCAACAAAACCTGAAATCATTGCTGTGTCTCTTTCCAAACTCGGGTTGAGAGACGGGGATCGGTTTGCAGACGTAGGCTGTGGAACGGGATCAGTGTCCATTGAGGCAGCTAAGATCGCCCGAAACCTGACTATTTATGCAATAGATGCCCGCGATGAAGCTCTGAGAGTCACTGAAACGAATTTTAGGAATTTCAATATTACGAATGCCAGGCTCCTTGCCGGTGAAGCTTCAGATATCCTTGGTTCTGGTGAGTTTATTGATTCAATTGACTGTGCTTTTGTAGGTGGGACAAAAAATATTGCCTCAATACTTGAGATACTTGTGGAGAAAAAAGTCCGGAGCATTGTCGTAAACGCCGTCCGGATTGAGACAGTTGTCAGGACTATTGAAGCAATGAAAAAACTTGGAATTTTCGATGAAGTGGTCCACGTCTCTGTCTCGAGAAGTGCTCCTATTGCCGGAGAAACTATGTTTAAACCTGAAAACCCAGTCTACATCGTCGTTGGAAAAACACAGAACTAAACATAAACGTTGTCCTTTAGCTAAATTTTGCTTTAATATTTATTTTTCATAAACTTATGGAGCGATAATATGTTAATAGGAGTAGGACTTGGTCCCGGAGACCCTGAACTTTTGACCCTGAAAGCAGTAAATATTTTGAAAAACAGCGATAAAGTATATGTGCCAGGGCGCATGGCAAAAAATCTTGTTGCCCCTTATGCAGATGCGGAAATTCTTGATTTCCCCATGATCAGGGATATTGAAGTTCTCAATGCACTCTGGAAAGAGAATGCTGATAGGGTGGCAGAGGAAGCAAGGAGAGGAACTGTAGTTTTCGGGCTTATAGGCGATCCTAACTTTTTCTCTACCTTTACTCACCTGAAGAAGGTTATGCGCAAACATTATCCTGATGTTGAGGTTACAACAGTACCAGGAATAAGTTCAATCACCTCCTTTGCTGCCAGAACTGATGTCGCAGTTGAGAGTTCTTTTGAGGTCAGTGACGGTTCAGCTATCGGGTATAAAATCCACCTGAAAGCTACACAGCCGCAGGCAATAGTTAAACAGCTCGAAGCTGAAGGATATAACGAATTCATCTTTGCGGAAAGGCTCTTTTCGGACAACGAACTTATAATCTGCAAGAAAGAAGAGATCCCCGAAAAAGGGAACTATTTTAGCATCATCTATGGAAAAAAGTGATACAGGAAAGTAGAGGGAATGGTCAGATGGAAAGAAAAGTATATTTTGTAGGTGCAGGTCCCGGGAACCCAAAACTCATTACCGTACTCGGGCGTGAAATGCTTGAAAAAGCTGACCTTGTAATTTATGCAGGTTCTCTGGTAAATCCCGAGGTTCTTAATTACACGAAGGGGGAAACCGTTGATAGCTATGGTTTAACTCTTGAAGAGACAACTAAAATAACTGCAGACGCTGTGGACGCAGGAAAATTCGTTGTTCGTCTCCACAGTGGAGATCCCTCCCTCTATGGGTCTGTCATAGAGCAGATGGAAGAGCTCAGAACGTACGATATCGAAGTCGAAAGAGTTGCAGGGGTCTCATCAGTTTTTGCAAGCGCAGCCGCTCTTGGCACTCAGCTTACTCTTAATGGTGTTTCAGATACTCTTATTATCACCCGTCCTGCCGGAAAAACCCTGGAAAAAGATCTTATCCCGGAGCTTTCTGCCTTTAATACAACAATGGCAATTTTCCTGGGCACACAGAAGATCAGGGAAATTATGGAGAAAGTCCGCTGTCCGAAAGACACTCCTGTAGCAGTTGTTTTCCATGCATCGTGGGAAGATGAGGAAGTTATTATCGGGACTGTGGAAGATATTGCGGACAAGGTGAAGGATGCGGGGATTAAACGATCAGCAATGATAATAATCGGCGGGGTTGTTGACCCTAAAAATTACAGGAGGTCCTATTTATACGGAGTAGCCCAGGAACCGTTGTAATTACCTTTGAAAGGAATAGAGAAGTTGCAGCAAGGATAGCCGAACATTTGAAAGCTGATCTGCTTCTCTATGAAAAGGGTATATTTGAAGAAGTTTTCAAAAACTATGGGGCAATAGTTGCAGTCTTTGCCACAGGCATTGTGGTTAGAGATATTGCTCCTCTTCTCGATAGCAAATGGTCGGATCCCGCTGTAGTTGTAGTAGATTCAAATCTGAGCTTTGCAATTCCTCTTCTTGGAGGGCATCACGGGGCAAATGAGGTTGCTCGAAAAATCTCGGAACTGGGAGCAATCCCTGTGCTTACAACGGCTACGGAAGTTCATGGTAAGCCCTCAGTAGAAGGCATTGCAGACAGATTAAGTTGCCAGATTTTCAATAAAGAATCAACTGTAGCTGTAAACTGTGCACTTCTTGACCAGGATGTAGAAGTTCTTGAGGTTAAAGGACCCAAGATTGTTGTTGTGGATGAGAATGTATCCGTACTGGTAAGAAATCGGCAGGAGACAGCAAAAGTAAAGGACAGGAGAGGTAATAGCTAACGAGTTAACAGTCAACTGGTCGGCAACTGAGTTAATAATTAGTGGAAAAAAGATCACAAATGATCATTGGAATCGGAACTCGCAGGGGAATTACAAAAGAAGAAGTTATCGAAGCCGTGCATCAGGCACTTGATGAATGCGGCCTGAACCTTGAAGAGATCACATCTCTTGCCTCTGCGAAACTTAAGGAAAATGAACAAGGGCTTCTGGAAGCGGGAGAGATGCTTGGTATTCCGGTGGATTTTTTGCCGGATGAACAGCTCAATAGCTATAACCCCCCTTCATTATCTCAGGCTTCTCGCTTTGGATTAAAAGGAGTTGCAGAACCTGCAGCTCTTGCCCTCTCTGAAGAAAAACAATTGATTTGCAGGAAGAAAGTATATGGCAGAGTCACAATCGCAATCGCAAAGTAAGGAAACCGGAGGAAAACTCTACATCGTAGGGATTGGGCCGGGGTCTGTGGAACAGATGACGGTCAAAGCTAGAGATGTAATCCTTAACGCCGATTATGTGCTCGGGAACAGTACTTACCTAGACCAGATAGGGAGTCTCCTTGGAACTCAGGAAGTAATCCGCAGCTATATGGGTAAAGAGGTTGAGAGAGCCAGAAAGGCTGTGGAGCTTGCAAAAATTGCAAATGTTGTAATGGTTAGTGGCGGCGATACCAATGTCTATGGAATGGCAGGTATTGTGCTTGAGGTCGCTGAACACGAAGGCCTTGAAGTTGATATCGAAATTCTTCCCGGAGTTACTGCAATTCTGGCAGGGGCAAGTATGCTCGGAGCTCCTGTTGTAACGGATTTTGCAGTTGTCAGCCTGAGTGACCTTCTGACTCCCTGGGATGTAATTGAAAAGAGGCTTAACCTTGCTGCAGAAGCCGATTTTGTAATGGCTCTCTACAACCCCAAAAGCCGCAAAAGACAGTCCAACTTTTCAAGAGCAATCGAAATAATCCGCCAGTATAAAGCCGACTCTGTGCCTGTGGGGCTTGTTAAGAACGCTCTGAGAGGGGAAGGCGAGGACAGGGTTGTAACAACCCTGGGTAAGGTCATGGAATATGAAGATTGGGTAGATATGAGCACTACGATTCTCGTTGGAAATGGAGACTCCAGGATCTGGAATTCTCAAAAGAAAGATTTCATAATCACTCCCAGGGGGTATCATAAAAAGTATGACTACTGAAAAGAGTTTTAGTTGTAAAGCCGGAAACCTCGAAAACCTTGATGAGCTTACCGAGCTTACAGTTGATGTTGATTCCGAACTTGTAAAAATCTGCAAGGATTCCGGGGCGAGGACCGAAGAAGCCAAGGCTATCTACATGAAAAGTCGGACAATGATCCAGGAACTTATCGGGAATAAGACGCCTGAAGACCGTTTCCGCCAGCGCTGCGTTATTGCCACCGGAGATCTTTCGGTTGCAGACATCATGCGTTTTATGCATGATCCAATCTCTGCAGGTGTAGAAGCAATTAAAAAAGGTGCCCCGATTTTCGTAGATATTAATATGGTAAAAGCCGGGATTACAAAGGCAGGGCATAAGTCCGAGATTATCTGTGTACTCGATGAAGATCCTGGTGCTGAAATTGCCAATAAGTACGGGATAACCCGTACTTCTGCGGGTTTCCTGGCTGCTAGGGACCGACTTGATGGAAGCATTATTGCGATCGGGAATGCGCCTTCTGCCCTTATAATGGTCTGCAAACTTATTGAAAAAGGTGTGAGGCCAGCCCTTATTATCGGTCTTCCGGTAGGTTTCGTAAATGCAGCCGAGTCCAGAGAACTGGTCAGAAATCTGAAAATTCCTGTTCCCTCCATAAGCTGTGTCGGGACAAGAGGTGGAACTCCGATGGCTGTTGCATGCGTAAACGAGCTTGTAGCAATCGCAAGGGAAAGTGAAGAATAACACTTTTCCCAATTCCTTTCCTTTTTGCTTCTTACTTCACTTTATATTTTTAGCTTTATTTTTTCTTTTGATTGATTGACCTTTAGAATTTTTTATTTGGTATGGTTCTCATTTTTCACATAGTGCTCTAAGAAGACTCAGGCCAAATATCGAACTAATCTTCTACCAAAAACGATAATTGAAACTATTTTATACAATCTGTCATATATAGTCCTCCGATTAAAAAATAAAAATTGGGGTTTCATTTTTTAAGTTTTTCTGTAGTTGGAGGAGGTCATTTATGTCTGGAGAAATAAAGTTCGGTATCGAGTTCAGTAAGCTCAGTATAAAAGCAGGAGACAGAGAGGGATAATATGGTCTGTCCTGTGTGTGTGGCTGGGGGAATAGGGTATGTACTCTGTCGGTTTCTTGGGTTTCCTGAAGTTGTTATGGCTTTTGTGCTCGGAATGCTGGCGACTTCGACGGCGTACTGGGTGAATCATGAAATGGGCAAAAAATGGAAAAGAAGAAAAGGCCAGCTTGTGGCACTTAATATCCTGTCAGGGATTATGTTTTTGGGTTCGCTCAAGTTATTCGGATTGTGGTAGAGTCGGGAACTCTCTTCTACCACATTAGGATTAAAGTTTTGATCCCTTTAAATTCCAATTTTTCTTTTAAGATCGGGAATTTTTACATCCGTATTTTAACTGCTTATTTTGCTGGTTTAATTCTACTTTTTTATTTTTCTCAAATTAATGCCCTCAAGTGGTTCTGATATATCATCCAGAGCCCTACTAGAACCAGTATTATTCCTGCTCCTTTTTTAAGGATTGAATCATACTTTGATATCGTCCTGATTTTTGAGGATGAAAAATGAGTTGAGTATGCCAGAACTAGCATTGGTATTGCAAACCCTAGTGAATAAATTGAGAGAGTATATGCTCCGGTAGCAAGATTTCCTTCTTTCACAACTATCGTCAGGATAGAAGCCAGAACTGGTCCTACGCAGGGAATCCAGAGCACTCCAAGGGAAAGGCCAAGCAAGAAACCCGATACTGCGCCTTCTCCATTCATTCCTCCCAGAAGGGGAAATTTTGAAAAGGAATTAAAAAGGCTTATTTCCATGAGTAATGCAAAACCCATTATAAGAATCAAAATTTCTGATAGGATCTTCAGATAACTGATATATTCATGGAAAACTGCCCCAAAGGCAGAGGTTATCACTCCCATTATAGTGAAGGATATTGATACTCCAAGCACTATCGCGAGAGGTCTGAATTTACTTTTTCCTGCTGACGTTGCCAGGACTGCAGGCAAAAGGGGAAGGATGCAAGGAGACAGGACACTGAGAATTCCTGCTCCAAATGCAACTACAGGTGTAATAGCTTCAGAAGACATAGTTTTTGAACTTCCATTGTTATTTATTTAGAAGTTAGTCTATTAGTTGCAGGCTTGTGCGATTTAATCAGGATTCCCCTTTTCCTTCCTGGATAAGGGCAACATCAATAAGCTTCTGATATTCTTCTTTCTCCATTTGTCCAAGAAGTCTGGCTTGGAGTCTGTCCTTGCTAGTGCTTCCATCCTGCTTCATGTACACGTATTCTCCGTTATCGATGCCCATAATCAAAGAAACGTCAGGGATATATCCTATTTCGAAATAGGTTGCAAGGTCTGGGCTCTGGTCCATGTCTATGGACATAATAGTAATTTTTCCGCTGTATTCTGCCGCCAGGTCTTTAAGGATAGGCTTCAAAGCCTGACATGGGCTACACCATTCAGCTCCTATTTTTACTAAGACAGGGCCTTCCTGGAGGGATGTGTTTATCTGTTCCAGCTGGGTTGCTTCAACAACAGCACCTTCTTTCTGTATTTCCTGAGAACCTGTGGAGTTTCCTTTAATATCCTGAGGATCTGTGATGTTCTCCTTGATTTCCTGGGGACTGATGTTCTCCTTGGCATCGGGATCAGTACAACCAGCTGTAAAGAGCACAGTTGCAAGAAGGATCAATAGTATAATTAATTTGTTCATGTTCTCAACGTTACTTTTTGTTTGTGATTTTTTGTTTTTTCTGTATAGTAATTTCTTCTCCTCTGACTGATCCTATTTCTACTTATTATGAAATTGGTTACTGTAAGGCAGAATTAGGATAAGCCATAAATGATCAACTTTAAAGCAGGAGACGATTTTACATTCTTTAATTACATTATCTAAAACATGAGACCTTTTACTAAATAAGTTCTAATTGTTTAAAAAAGTTTTGAGTGACGTACATAGATGTCCTGCAATAAACTGAAAAAGCCAAAACTGTCCTTTTAATATAAAATATTTGGTAAAAAATAAAGCGTAAGATATATATTTGTTTCTCTGTCTTACTTTTCTCCCAGTATTTTTTCTACCGCATTCACAATACCGTCAAAGTTTCTCTGCCATTCGGTGCTGTGTTCAAGCATCCCCTGTACAACTGTGCCCTTATCTTCCATCTCTGCAATTTTCGGTTCTATAGGAAGCTTTGCAAGTATAGGAATATTGAAATCTTTTGAAGCTTTTTCCACTCCTCCTGTTCCAAACACTTCTATTGGCTTGTCGCAGTGAGGGCAGATAAGCCCATGCATATTATCTACAATACCTATAATGGGCACCTTAAGTTTTTCGGAAAATCTGATTGATTTTCGGACGCTAATCAGAGCTACGTCCTGGGGAGTCGTAACAAGTACAGAGCCGTCACATTCGGGAATAAGCTGAGCTACGCTTAGAGGTTCATCTCCTGTTCCCGGAGGGAGATCTATAATCAGGAAATCGAGTGTTCCCCAGCTGACTTCCTCCAGAAACTGTTTGATTGCTCCCATCTTGGCAGGTCCTCTCCAGATAATCGGAGAATCTTTATTCTCAAGCAGAAAACCGACAGACATCACTGAGAGGTTGGGAAGAACCTGGATTGGGAGAATTCCTTCTTCATTAACATCTGGCCTTTGAGATTCTAACCCAAAGATTGTGGGGATAGTTGGTCCATGGATGTCACAGTCCAGAAGCCCCACTCTGTATCCACGCAGGGCCAGTCCGGTAGCGAGATTCGCAGCAACCGTGCTTTTTCCTACTCCTCCTTTCCCGCTCATTACCATTATTTTGCGTTTGATGCGCCGAAGGTTAACTATTATTTTTGGTTCCTCTGGCTTTTTCGACAAACTCTCCAGTGGTTGAAATTTTTCTGTCATTATTATCGCCTGTGTAACATTCCGAATTTTTCAGTTTTCCTTTTTCAGATGCTTTTACGCGTCAGCATCTTCAGTAATGTCAGCATCCTCAGCCCTGATATAGGTGCCACCTTTTATCTCTATCGCTTTTCCTGTATTGAGGGCCAGAGCTATCTTCATTCTGGCAGATTTCAGATCCTCCCAGAAGGCCCTTCTAGATATCCCTACTCTGATGGCTGCATCTTCCTGTTTCAAGCCTTCAACATCTACAAGTCTCAGGGCCTCAAGCTCTTCCACTGTGATGGACACAACTTCCAGGTCTGATAGGGGTACTCCTCTGGGTTTGAAGTATGTGACATCTGGCGTATGTTCAACACGCCTCGGACATTTTGGTCTTCCTCTGCATTTCTTCATAGGCTACTTATTCACATCGCAGAATGAATATATAATAATTTCTCTTTTCGAATAGAAAAGTTTAAATATTTATGTATTAATGCGTGAAATTGGCGCATTTATATACAGATGAGCGAAAATAACTCCTTCTTATGTTCTTATTATCTGTATTTCTTCAGAAGCCAGTGAGATCAGATTGCATTTCATAAATCCGGCATTATTTCTTTTTTCACTTCTCTTCTCCCTGCAAATTCTGATAATTTTCTGGTTCTTCGATATCTCGGGCGGGTAATTTATAATTGATTATCAAATACGGTTAATATTTGAACACAATTTACTTGGAAAAACCATGTTCAAGATCGATGTTTATCTATTTGATGTAATCATTTTTTCAACTGAGCAATTATTTCCACCCATAAAAAACAATTAAGAGCCAATCTTGTCTTTTACGGAACTATTTATACCTTTACAGTTTATCTATGATTATAGTATCCCTATTTATGTCAAAAATCCGGGAGAAAAAGTGTGCAGTGCGCGTTATGCAGGAATAAAGAATGCTTGAAAGGTAAAAATTGCTCTGTCATTAAATCAGGACTTGACTATAGCGGTGACAATCTTAGATCAGTTCAGATTTCGGCCTGGCTTGAGTCTGATTATTTGAAAAGGACAAAGCTAGAAGAAATTACTATTTACGCAAAAAGAATGGGATACAAAAAAATTGGGATCGCTTTCTGTATCGAGTATGAAAGAGAAGCCAGATTGCTCTACGATATTCTTTCAAGGTATTTTGAAATATTTTCTGTTTGCTGTAAGGTTTGCAGCCTGGAAAAGTCCAGCTTTGAGGTAAGGGGCACGGAAGATTCGGAGTTCGAAGCCTCCTGTAATCCTATAGGACAGGCACTTCTTCTAAATGATGATTTTACTAACCTGAACATTATGCTTGGGCTTAAAACAGGCTATGATATTCTATTTGTAAAATATTCTGATGCTCCTGCAATAGCCCTTCCTGTTGAGGAACTACCTCAGATTGGAGATTCAGAAATCGATATTATAGAATAAAAATCTGCATTATAGAATAAATTTTATAGAACTAATTCTTTTGTTTTGTGATTAAATCTCCCGGAGAAATTCATGCTAGAAAAATCCACGCACATATCTGGATCTGATTCACAAAATGGATTTAAATGCCTGAAAATTAGAGCTCATCACCTTTGTTGTATTCAGGGCTTTCAGGGCTATGGATACAGTCCTGCTTTTGTGGCTAATATGATGGCTGTGATCTCTGATATTGATGCTTTTCCTTCCAGGCCCATCAAGCTTGTGTCTGAATGTGATGCCATCTGTATTTCCTGCCCCGGAAAAAAAGAATGCTCGGCTCAGCAATCAGTCCTTACTCACAGGATCAGGAACATGGACCTTGTTGTTATGGAGAAGTTGAAAATAAAAGAAGGAACTGTTATGAGTGCAGATGAAGCCTTCAGATTGATCCGTTCATTAAATAATGCCTCTGATATTGAAGATGTCTGTGGGGCCTGCAAATGGAGACAGAAGTGTCTCTGGTATATGCAGGTTGAAAGATGAAACTCTTATATTTCTTGAAAAACTATTTTGAAGTCAGGAAAAACTTAAAAAATATCCTTTTTTCTCTTCAAGCTTTTACTTGGAACTACCTCAAACCTGCACTGATTTCATAAATTTTTGCAAGAAACTCAATGTTTTGAACAGCATTCTGTTCTATTCCAAGTTCATCCGGCGAAAAGCCAAGGGCAAGTCCAAGGAGCTGGGAATAATGAAGAACCGGGATTGAGTAATCAGTTCCGAACTTCTCATTGACTGCAAGCTGTCCTCTGTCAAACTGAAGGTGACAAAATGGGCACGCATTCACAATACAATCAACGCCTGCTTTTCGGATACATTCAAGTTTATGCTCGAGCATTTCCAGAGATTCGGCAGCGTGACCTGAGCGGACTCCCCCTCCTGCCCCGCAACACATCATCTTATCTGTGTAGTCTACGCTCTTTGCACCTGTAGCTTCAACAAGTTCGTCAAAGAAAACAGGAGCCTCCGTTTCTCCAAGCCCCCGCTCTTTTGAAGGCCTAATAAGATGACATCCGTAATGCAGGGCTACTCTTAGGTCAAGGGGATTTATGATATATTTCCTGAGTTTTTCAGGCCCAAACTCTTTGTACAGAAATTCTATTATGTGTCTGACTTCTATAGTTCCCTTAAATTCCATCCCTATTCCTTTCAGGCAGCTGTTTGTGCAAGCTTTAATCTCAGGATCCTTTTTCAGCTCCATGTTTGCATCTGCAAGGGAACCGTAGCAGCCATTACATACGGTTAGAATATCCCTTTCCATCCTTTCCGAGAGAACGATATTCCGACTGGCAAGGGCAAGCCATGTTGCTTTATCAAAGGATTTGAAAACTCCGGGAGCAGGGCAACAGGAAGCTTCTGGCAGATCAGATATATCTATCTCAAGTCTCTGCAGGCAGAGTTTTGTTGCTTTCTCAATTCCTGGGTACCTGTTAGGTACGATGCATCCAAGAAATAGCGATAACTTTTTCATTATTTCTGCCTCCTTATTTTTCAGACACGAGTTTATCAAATTTGCAGGTTTTCAAAAGATTTTTCAGTTTTTCCAGAGCTTCAGGATACTTTTGTATAGTCTCAGGTATGGGGTCCAGTCCGAGTTCTTCCCTCTTTTTCTTTGTTTCTTCATCCAGAGGGACTGCATGTCCGCACTCCAGTACCATTTCCGAAACCCACCGGTGTTCTGGAAGCATGAAGCCTTCTCTTACTGCAAGTCTTCTGAGCTCGAGGAGGGCATCTGTGATCGGGATCCCACGTGGACAGCGTTCCTGGCAGGCATAACAGGTAGTGCATAGCCAGAGGGCATCGTCTGAAAGAACCGATGTCCTGTTCTTGCGTGCATCCCTGATAATTCTTCGAGTATTTAGTCCGGTATGCCGTCCAGAAGGACAGCTCCCTGTGCATGTGCCACACTGCATGCAGGTAAGCAGATCAAGTCCCGCAGTCTTTAACACTTTTTGTATATCTTCACTCATACAGGTTCACTGTCTGGTTTTATTATCGATTCTTCCGTTTTAAAAAAGTAAACATAGGCCGAAAGAAGACAGGTCAGGTCGAAATACTACATTTATAGCAGTATTTCAAATTTTCAGGATTAATGTAGCTTTTAAGAAATTTTTCTTAAATATTTTTTTCCAATTTTTTAGCTTAATGTTCGTATTACTCTCATAATATTTAACATAGACTTAATCTGCTCAGAGCCGGTACTAAGTCTAGGATATGGAAATTTTGAATATTTAATATTTAAAACAGATTGAATCTTCTTATGTTCAGGGAGTTAAACTTGTTTTTGATCCCAGCTTACAGGATTTGATTTCTCCTTTATATAAAAAGTTTATTATTTTTCTCGTGATATATGAATTTTGTCTTTTTCTATTTCATTTTTATTAGTTTTCTATTTTTTCCCTGTCACGTAGAAAACAAATTATTGGAAAAAATCCCATTCCCCATGTAAAGATCAACTTCTACTTTCCAGATTCTTCTTAGAATATTATTTTTAGGATCTCTGGTTTTTGACATCATCAGGAAAAGTTTATTCCAAGATCCTTAAGTCCGTTAAGTTTTGCAAGATTAATCAAAAGAGGGGTCAAAGACTCCATTGTGCTTGCTTGTTTAAGAGGTCCTCCATCCAGAGGTTTGAGGCAGCCCATATGTCTTGTTAGTTCCATAACCATTTCCTTCGCTTCACCATCATCACTGCATACAAGTGCATGGTGTACAGCCTTGCATTTTACGATATCCTTCAATTTTCCTGCCGGGATATTGTGGAAAGCTGCAACAATTTTTGTGGAGGATGGGACTTTTTTCTGGATTGCAAGGGCTGCTGAACCTTCAGCCGGAGGTTTATATACGAAAAGGCCTTCCTCTCTTACCATCGGGACTACAGGCGTGACAATTATCTTATTTTCAATAAATTCCTTGATTTCATCCATCAAGGGCAAAACATGGTCAAAATGAACTGTAAGAACTATTAATTCTGCTTCCTGTGCAGCTTCAAGATTTGTTTTTCCTACTATGATTATTTTGGATGTATCAAAACCGCAATTTTCAAGCTCTGATAAGGCAGCTTTGGCGGCTTCATCTGCATGATCCCTTGACCTGGAACCTATAATTATCTCATTTTTTATGCCTTCAGTCATAAGGTTTTGAAGTGCTAACCTTAGCACAAGGCCCTCTCCTATATTTCCGGTCCCTCCAAGGACAGCTATTTTTAGCTTTTCAGGATTCAATTTAAACAACCTCCAGTTTGCTATATCTTCCCTAACATATATCGAGGAGTTAATATAACTTCTGTCCTTACTCAATCAATTTGAATGTTCAATGTGAAATATTCAATATTTTATTAAGTCGTCTGAAAAAAATGTAACAAATATGGGAAATCTAATTCTGGATGGACTCGTTTTTCTCCTTTATATTTGTAAATTATTTAAAATCACATCTTAATTTTGTTCTATAGTATGTCCATATTGTTTCAAAACAAGTTTTTCATGTTATCCTCTAAATTCAGGATGAATTTTATTATACACTTGTACCGCGTCTACTAGAATCTACAACTGTTTGTATTTTATTCTCCAATTAAGCAACAACTAGAATAGAGTTTTTATTCAATAAGTAAAATTCCTACACATACAGTCTTTTTCGGCTTGCAGAATTCAAGCACAAGTCCTGCGTTTTCCATTGCCTTCTGAAGATTTATTCCCACAGCTTCGGGTGCAAAACGCCTCATTTCAGGTTTTACACATTTTTCAAGGTTACAGATTTCACATTCATTGCAGGAGCCAGGCCTGAGAAGATGTGCGAAGGTAAATCCTTCTCTGAAAGCTTCCTGTTCAAGCTCGAACATCTTATGAAAAGAGTCCTTCCTCAGTTCTCCCCAGGCTTCAAGGACATCATTTATTTCTGCTGTATTGCATTCATCTACAATAAGAAGCGCACTGCTGTACTCTCCTATTACCTTTCTGAATTCATCAACTGACATAACATGAGGAGGGCAGCTCAGCCTTTTTCCATAGCTTTTGCATCCATATGCGCACTTAAGGGCAATTCTGTTTTCAATCGGAATGTCCTTCGCATCAAGGAGATAAGCTTTAAGGCCCATCTCTGAAGCCTTTTCAATAAGATCTTCGAATTTTCCAAGCATGATAACCCCTTTTTAAAAACCCATTTTTTATATTGTTCCTGTTTATTTCACTTTTTGCTTCCTTTAATTTATCTATCTCTAATTATTTTTTATGTTTTGAAAACATAATTGGGATATACATCATATTAGTAATTTATTTACCTTTTAATGCGGTTATTTTAAAAAAACAGCAACAATTTTGTACATCTGCTCATAAGTTTCTACTTAATTCAGTAATTGTGGGTTATACTTCTATAATTTATCGTAGGTAAACCTGGTAAGGGATTCCGTATGATTAAAAAAGTACCTTTGACTGAACTGAAAAACCGCATGAACTGCTTCAGAAAAAAGATGGATGTCTCAAACTCAGAATGGGAAACAGCCGTAATCTTCAGCAAAATAAACCTTTATTACTTTACTGGCACGATGCAGGATGGAATGCTGATTATCCCGAGAAGCGGAGAAGCAACATTTTGGGTGAGACGTAGTTATGAGAGAGCTTTAGATGAATCTTTGTTCCCCAATATAGAACCCATGGATAGTTTCCGTGATGCTGCAAAAAGTGTAAGCAAGCTTACGGACACGGTATATCTGGAAACCGAAGTGGTCCCTCTGGCTTTATATCAGAGATTTCAAAAATACTTCCCTTTTAAAAATGTTAAGTCTTCTGATGCTCAAGTTTGTGCTGTCAGGGCAGTAAAAAGCGAATATGAGCTGTCACTGACAAGGGAAGCTGGCAGGATTCATCAGCATGTGCTCGAAGACCTTGTACCTGAGATGCTGCGGGAAGGAATGAGTGAAGCTGACCTGTCAACTGAATTATTTTCGGTTCTGGTTGAAGAAGGGCACCACGGGGCATGTCGTTTTGGTATGTTCGATACGGAGATGATTCTGGGAAATGTCTGTTTTGGAGAAAGCTCCATTTATCCTACTTATTTTAACGGGCCAGGCGGAAAGTATGGGTTATGTCCTGCAGCACCTGTGCTCGGAAGTCGGGACCGGAAATTGAGGAAAGGCGATCTTGTCTTTGTTGATGTCGGATGCGGGGTTGATGGTTACCATACGGATAAAACCACGACATACATGTTTGGCTCTTCCCTTCCGCAATATGCCATAGATGCCCATAATAAATGTGTGGATATACAGAACAAAGCTGCATCAATGCTAAAGCCTGGTATCCTTCCCTCTGAAATCTATAATACCATAGTGAATGGGCTCGATAAGGATTTCCTGCAAAATTTCATGGGTTTTGGCAGCCGTAAGGTAAAATTCCTCGGGCATGGAGTTGGCCTGTTGATTGATGAAACTCCAGTAATTGCCGAAGGTTTTGATGAGCCTCTACAGGAAAGAATGGTATTCGCCCTCGAACCTAAAAAGGGAATTGAGAATATCGGAATGGTAGGAATTGAAAATACATTTATAGTAACTTCTAAAGGCGGAGAATGTATTACAGGAGATAATCCGGGCTTGATTCCCGTATATTGATTGGAATCCAAAACTAGAAACAAATACGAAAAAAGTGGGGTTAAAGAGTAAGAAATGGAGTTTGCTAGCTCCATCAATTTCTCTTTTAATTCAGCTTTATTTCGGTTTTCTCTCAAGCTTTTTCTTTGCAAGCTTTTCGATTATTTTAGTGTCAGCTTCTCCACCAACGCTCAGTTTCTTGTTGGCAACTGCACTTTCCAGAAGGTGCTGTCCTACCAGCGTACGAACGATAAGGGTAGTATGACCATCAGGGCTTCCAACAGAGCCGGCTGAGATATCAGCTTTGAGGGCGGTAAAGTCAGTGCAGACATCACAGCCCGGGCGGATGGTATCTTTTAGTTCGGCAAGCGGAATTACGTACTGAACTCCATCATTGAGGGTAATTTCGAGTTTGCCTTTAACATCAATACGGCAAACTTTCATGGGTTCGAGTGCGTAGTCGCTTTTCAGTTTTCCTGCAATCAGCTTTTCGTAATCAAAGCTTTCTGTGCAGAAGAGTCCGAGCACGAAACGAATTGATCTCTTGTAGGGGCTAACCAGCTGGTGGTCGGTTTCAAGCATTTTGCGGATTGCCTGGACTACACAGGGAACTCCAACAACTGCAATATTCCTGTACTTCCTTCTCACGACGGCTTCCTTAAGGGAAGAGACGAGAGGGAGCCACCAGTTATAACGGCTTCCTGCCTGGGCGACGAGGGCTTCACTTTTGGTGATTACCATTGAGTGCGGTTTTAGAGTCCAGGGGTCTTCAGTAACTGTAACTATGGCATCTACAAGGCCTGTGTCCAGGGCATTTGTAAGGATCGCAGTAACTGCTCCTCCGCTTTGTTTTCTTGGGACGTCAAATTCGGCTTTCCCAGTAGTTATCTCCAGATAGTCTCCTAAAAGACTGGAAGGCTGTTCCTCGAGTCTGGGGCACACCTCATAGCAGGCGCCACAGGGTACATCATCAACAGCGGCTTTACAGTAGTTGTTGCTTTTTGGGTGTGTTGAATCGCCGCCTGTTTCGAAGTAAAGGGCATCAGCAGGGCAGACTGCAATGCAGGCTCCACAACCTGAGCAGAGGCCTTCGTCCCAGACTTTTGATTTGAGGTCAAGGTAATTTTTACTGATTTCTTTCTTTTCTGCCATTTCTGTCACTCCCAGACATATTTACTTGCAAAAGGTCGGCTGCTTGCAGGTGCGATCCTCGTATAGTTTGTGTCAAGGAACTCTTTTGGGTCATACCCGAACTGCTCGCAGAAGCTCTTTATTACCGGAGTTATGCGTTCTAAGTCAGCTTCCGTAAATTTGAATTTCTTGGCTCCGACTCCAAGAAGGTAATCATCCACTTCTCCTCGGATAATTATCTCTCCGCCATGGATTCCACTTCCTATGCCTCTGTCTGTCATGGCTTTTTCCTTTCCTATACCCAGCACAAGCACGAGGCCACCTGCCATATATTCTCCAAGGAAAGAGTGGGCTGTTCCGCCGACTACAAGTATGGGCCTAGCTTCAACCTCATACTGTTTCATATGGATACCACCACGGTAACCAATATTATTCTTTATGAGGACTTTTCCTCCCCGCATGCTATGCGCAACTGCGTCTCCTGCACTTCCATGGATTACAAGCATACCGCTATCCATTGTATTGCCAGGGGCGTGTTCTGCGTTTCCATTTATTATGCAGGTTGGCCCGCTCATAAACATCCCTAAGTCTCCGCCCGGGACTCCGTTAATTATAATTCGGACATTGCCTCTTAATCCATCTCCAATAAAGCGCTGTCCGAGCACGTTATCAAGAATTATTTCCTCTACTCCGTCTGCAACTGCAGCCCTAATTTTCTGGTTAAGGGGGGTGTAGTGCATATATCTGGCATCGATTCTTACCGTCTTCATCTCCATCAGGCCCCCGCTGGCAGTACATCAAGGATTTTAAGCATTCCTTCATCCAGCATATATCCACGCAGACGGTCCCTGTTGCCGCGCAGGCTTTCTATACTGTTGATTCCTGCAGCTCCCATAAGCTCGCTCAGTTCAAGAGTCCAGCCGTGTATCAGGTTTGAGACCTGCATTGCTCCTGCCTCTGGGTCAAGCCTGCTCACAAGGTCTGGACGCTGGGTAGCAATGCCCCAGGGACAGAGGTTTCTGTAACAGTTGCCGCAGACCCTGCAGCCCAGAGCAACAAGTGCAGCAGTTCCTACGTATACAGCATCTGCTCCAAGCGCAATTGACTTGGCAAGATCAGCGCTGCTTCTTATTCCACCACTTGCAATAATCGAAATCTCGTTTCTTACACCCTGTTCTCTGAGTTTCTGATCAACACTTGCAATTGCAGCTTCAATAGGAATTCCTACATGATCTCTGAAGACTTTCGGGGCTGCTCCTGTCCCTCCGCGGAAACCGTCAATGACCACAGCGTCTGCAGAGGAGCGTGCAATTCCTGCGGCGATAGGTGCTACGTTGTGCACGGCTGCAATCTTTACAAAGACCGGTTTCTTCCATTCGGTTGCTTCTTTCAGGCTCCTGATAAGCTGAACCAAGTCTTCAATACTGTAGATGTCATGATGAGGAGCCGGGCTGATTGCATCGCTGCCGAGGGGGATCATACGAGTCTTGGAGACTTCCTCGTTTACTTTTTCTCCTGGGAGATGTCCTCCGATTCCCGGTTTTGCTCCCTGCCCAATTTTTATCTCAATGGCTGCTCCCCTCTCAAGGTAATCAATATTTACACCAAAACGACCAGATGCTACCTGAACAATCATGTGGTCCTGATAGGGATAGAGTTCCTTATGTAATCCTCCTTCTCCTGTTCCCATGAAGGTCCCGGTTTCTTTTACTGCTTTTGCCATGCTGAGCTGGGAATTCAGGCTGATAGCTCCGAAACTCATGTGTCCGATCATGATAGGCGTATCAAGTTTGAGGTTTGGAGCAAGTTTTGTTTCCAGCTCTACATCTCCACTCTCGGTCTTTCTGAATTTGAGTTTGGATGGTTTCTTCCCTATATAGGTCCTGAGCTCCATTGGTTCTCTCAGGGGATCAATACTCGGGTTAGTAACCTGACAAGCATCAAGAAGGAGTCGGTCATAGATAATTGGCAGATCCCTGGCGTTTCCCATCCCGGAAAGGATGATTTTTCCACTGCGGGCCTGGTTAATTATATCTTCTCTGGCTTCCCTTGTCCAGAGTGGATGGCTGCGGTAGTCTACTGGTTTTTCTGTAATGTTTATTGCGTCCCTCGGACACATGGCAACACAGCGCAGACAGGCTGTACATTTCCTTGATTCTATCAGAATTTTGTCGTCTTCTCTGCGGTAAACACCGTATGAACAATTCTCAATGCAGCGTCCGCAGTCCATACACTGGTCGCGGTCAATGCTGACCTTAAACTTTGGGGGTACACTTCCGAGCGTCATTCAATAAACCTCCCGATAATGGGTTCTCCTGCCCTGGGAGTGTAGATACTCTTAACGTCTGGGTCAAGGGTTCTTATTGCGGCTTCTTCACTGGAAATATATAACCGGCTTCCGTTTTCACCAACAACCAGTGGGCGCAGTTTGATTCTGTCAGTAAAGCCAACAATGCCATCGTCTGTTCCGACTACAATTGCAAAGGGTCCATTCATAAGAGCAGACCCATAAGTAAGGCGGACTGCTTTATTTAGCCCGGCTTCTTTTGCAGGCATCCGGTCTATGTCGTCCCAAAAAGGAGGGGCAAGAGCTCGGACGACCATTTCATGAGAAAGCTCATGCTGCCTTCCAAGCAGGTCGAACAGATAGGCTACAACCTCAGTATCGGTAAAGAGGGTACATTTGTATCCGTAGCCTTCTACATAGCGCTGGTTTGTACCATATGATGTGATTTCTCCGTTATGCACTACTGACCAGTTAAGAAGGTTGAAGGGGTGAGCTCCCCCCCACCAGCCAGGAGAGTTTGTAGGATAGCGATTATGTGCAAGCCATATATATCCCTTGTAATCCTCAATCCTGTAGAAGTTTGCCACATCCTCAGGCCATCCCGAAGCTTTGAAGACTCCCATATTTTTTCCGGAAGAAAAGATTGTGGCTCCTCTTACATTGGCGTTTACTTCCATAACTATATACTTAACGACGTCATTTTCAGAAGTCATTCTTCCTTTCATAAGGTCTTTTGAGGGTTTGAAAAAATATCTCCAGGGGGTATGTACCTTTTTTATACCGGGTTGCGGGTATGTCGGGATCTCTTCTTCGTGAACAATTTCTCCACATTGTAGGAGAAGTTCATCAACCTTCTTTTTTGGCTCAGCGAGGTTGTCAAAGAAAACATGAAGAGCATAATAGTCCGCATACTCGGGATAAATCCCATATGCTGCATAGCCTGCTCCGTCTCCACTGCCTCTTTCATTCATGAGACTAAGGGCGGCCTTTATGCTCGACCCGTCCATTCTGGACTTCGTTCTGTCTATAAAGCCTATTATTCCACACATTTTGATCACTCTATAAATGAATAGGAATGAATGTAATGTAAAGTATATTCGTTAATAACTTTCTGGATGATTTCCGTGGCTCATTTTTAAGAAATAGTTCAAAAAATTTGCCAGCTGGGGATAAACTGGACCTCAGGGAAAATCTGTTATGAGTTTTTATCAGTTAGGTGGTCTTAATTTAATTGTCAATATGAATTATTTTATTAATATGAGTAAGTAGTGACGCTTTCAGCTCTGATTTTTCTCTCTGAATGGGTTGAGAGAGTTGCCGCTAAGGGAAGTAAGTAATTTAGTACCTATTTGGCAATATATATATGTTTCTTTTTTCCAAATTAGAAGTTCCAATATAATGCTGCGAAGCGAAGCGTTTTGACCTTCAATCTTCCTTTTTTCCTTTTGTAATTTTTCTTTTATAGAAACTTCTCAGCACATTACTTCTTTTTCTCCTAGGAGTCCAATATCACTTCTAGGTGGAACATACTCAAACTTTTCCCTTTTTTAAAAAACGAAATTATGGGAGAAATAGAGTTTTTTTCAGGAAAGCATTTTTATATCAATATCTTATTCACATTCAACTTCTTGAAATTATATCTAACTTGCGCAGTTGAGGTTCAAAATCAAGATCAATAGACATTACTGTCAAATTTATTATTTGGACAGTTGAAGGTTCAACGCCTTTGATTATTCAATTCAGCTGCGTAAGTACTATTACATTTATTATTATGGTAGAAATTAATCAGTGATAAAAATTAGTCAGTGGTAAAAATTAGTCCGATGTTTACTATTTACATCGAAGCCTTACTTTAAAAATCCTAACTATATTTTAAAATATATTCTTTAAAAGTAGAGACACACCTTTTCTGGCAGATGTGTCTGTGAGAATAAAATGTTTCTTCATTTGCACAGAGAACTTTTCTGGCATATGAAGAAGGTTTAGCACTCTTTTACGTTTACAGAGTAGGGAGGTATTTATCAAGTTCCCAGGAGTGAACAACTGCTTTGTATTCGTTCCATTCAATCTCTTTCTCACAGAGGTAATGACTGAATACATGCTCTCCAAGTACTTCTTTTACGAATGTGCTGCTTTTCATCTCATCGATTGCTTCCTTAAGGTCTGCAGGAAGGGAGAGGATGCCTCTTTCCTTACGTTCTTTTTCCGTAAGGTGGAAAATGTTCACGTTGGTAGGAGCTCCTGGTTCGATCTTGTTTTTTATTCCATCAAGACCAGCTCTGAGCATCAGGGCAAAGGCTAGATAAGGGTTGCATGATGGGTCTGGACATCTTAGTTCAATTCTTGTACCGTTTCCACGGGTTGCGGGAATGCGGATCAAGGAGCTTCTGTTTTGTGCAGACCATGTGATGTAAACTGGCGCCTCATATCCGGGTACTATCCTCTTATACGAGTTAACAATTGGGTTTGTAACAGCTGCAAATTCCCTTATGTGCTTTAACAGCCCGCCGATATAGTACATTGCGCTCTGGGAAAGCTGAGTTGGAGTGTCCGGGTCATAGAATACGTTCTTTCCATCCTTGAAGAGGGACTGGTTGCTGTGCATGCCCGAGCCGTTTACACCGAAGAGTGGCTTTGGCATAAAGGTAGCATAGTATCCTTTGTGATAGGCTATTGACTTTACCACGTATTTGAAAGTTATAACATTGTCTGCCGTACTAAGTACATCGCCGAATCTAAAGTCAATTTCATGCTGTGAAGGGGCTACCTCATGATGGGAAGCTTCTATCTGGAATCCCATATGTTCGAGGGCGTAGTCAATGTCTCTTCTTACATCTTGAGCCCTGTCAAGAGGTGCGAAGTCGAAGTATCCGCCCTGATCTGTGAGCTCTGTGGTTGGGTTTCCGTTTGCGTCAAGTTTGAATAGGAAAAATTCCAGTTCAGGTCCTACATTCATTGAGAAGCCCATTTTCTCGGCTTCTTTGATTGCACTCTTAAGGACATACCTGGGGTCTCCTTCGAAAGGCCTTCCATCAGGAAGATAGACGTCTCCGAGAATTCTGGCTACTGCGCCTGTTGAAGGTCTCCAAGGGAGAATTCTAAAAGTAGATGGATCAAGCACAAGTTTCATGTCAGACTCTTCAATCCTTGTAAAGCCCTGGATCGAAGATCCGTCAAACATCACACCGTTTTCAAAAGCTTCTTCCAGTAGTTCTGCAGGAATTGCCCAGCTTTTGATGATGCCGAGTGTATCCGTAAACTGAGTCCGGATAAACTTCACGTCTCGCTCTTTTACAGCCTCTAACACGTCTTCTTTGGTTGTACACTTTTTCATCTGCACCATTTGATTTCATCCTCACTAGGCATTAGGTAATCATTTACCTATCTAATAATATATATAGTTTTCTACATTTTCTCTTTGATGAAGCATTCTAAAAGTTCCAAGTACATTGTATAATCCCTAAAAATCTTTATATGCATCATCCCCACTTACTTATATAATTTCTAATAACCTCTATATAAAGCTCATTCCGAAATGGATTAATTTCTTAATCCGATTTGAATTTTGCCTTTCTGCTCTTTCCCCTTCCTAAAAAAACCTTAGAAGCTGAAATACGGAATTAAAACTATTATTTAATCCCAAAATTAATATTTATTGAAGTATAAAATATTCTCGGAGTCTTATATGTTTAAGAGTGTGAATCTTCCTAAACTTTTTGCTTCGGTACTGCTCTGTCAGCTTGCAGGGTTAATAGGTTCAGTATTTACGAGTTCGTCTCTTGAGAACTGGTATTTTCTACTAGAAAAACCACCTTTCAATCCTCCTTCATGGGTCTTTTTCCCAGCCTGGACTGCTCTTTATACACTAATGGGGATCTCTCTCTATCTTGTTTTAGAAAAGGGACTGCAAAATTCAGAGGTCAAAAAGGGAGTATTAATTTTCAGTATTCAGTTAGGGCTTAACTCTCTCTGGTCCTTTCTGTTTTTTGGGCTAAAATCTCCTTATTATGCCCTTGTAGAAATTATTCTTCTATGGCTTGCAGTCTTCCTGACAATACTTCAGTTTAGAACTATTTCAAAAAAAGCCTCTTATTTATTGCTCCCTTATATTATCTGGATCAGTTTTGCAGGGTTACTTAATTACTATATCTGGATTCTAAACTCATAACTGAGAATAGGCTATGATTGAATATCTAAGCTGCTCGAAATTAACTGTCTAACCAATATAAGAGTCGTGATTCTTTACTTCAATGATGATTTTTAATGCTTATCGATAAAAATTATAAGGAAAGTTTTCCTCGAGTTGAGAGGTAAACTTTCGAGTTTAAGGGTTTTGAGTACTTACTTTATAGGGCTCCGCAGCCGCAACTTCTTCCCAGAAGGGTTGATACGCGGTGTTTTAAGTGATGAATATCATCCTCGGCCATATTCTCAAGCTCTTTCTTATGCTCTTTTTCTATATGGTCGAACATAGCTTTTTCAACCTCTTCCAGTTCGTTTCCAGCAGCCATGAAATTGCACTTGAACCCCAGATCGCCGCATTTTACTATCTTCATAAGATCTCCTCTATACGAATAAATTTCATAAAAATTGCCTAAAAAATCGGTTTCAATTAACTATAATAAAAATTAATAGAATATAAATTAAGTCTTTAAGGGCTTCTTTATGGAGTTCTCTTCTTATTCTATAGAAATATTTCTTGCGCAAATAAAACATTCTTTATATGGAACTTTAATTGTGAGCATTCCTTTGTTATTTACTGCAATAGTTTTTTCGGGGTCTACAGGTCCATCAAGAAAAAAGGACCCCATATATTCCACGTTATTACTGAAAGCTTTCAGGTAGAAGCTGTTTTCGTGCATAATAAGGGTTATGTGCTCATTCTCTACATCGGGAAGTTCAACTTCCAGGGTAAGGTTTTCGTGTTTATCATCGTGATACATTGCTATTATCGGAGTTTTCAATATCTTGGGTACAGGATTGTCCATTTATACTCTCTCCCCTTTAAAATGTCTGCCCAATTGTCTCATTAACTTATTTTTTCATACTCTATCTTTTCAAATTGTTGTTGGTAAGTGCTGTGACCCTAAGTGAACCGTGTGAGTAGCTAGCAACATGTTTTTCGGATCTATCGGGCAGCATATCGCGTAGCTGTCCGCGTATTCGACTCCCTTTTTGCTAGCCCTTAAATAAATTCGATTTTAGTAATCTTTACTGAAATTTTTTTCTTTTCTATTATTGAAGAATTATTTCAATCTGCAGATTTTTGTATTCATCATCAGGATGTGCGCAGATAACAGAAGATAATCTCCATATTTACCCCCTAAATGAATCACCAATTAACGTATTTATACGTATCTTCTTCAACAATTGGTGCATTTTTAAGGAAAAATAATTCTTATTTTTATATTCAATCAAGAATAATCAATAGATTATTTCCAAAAGGCTGGAATTTTTCTAAATAAACTAGAAGCTGTATCAAAAGCTCCAAAAGTAGGAAAAGAAATAAGTTTTTCATTACAATGTTTGCCTTGTTTTTACTTCTCATAAGCCCTTTTAGTAAGTTCAGGTTTCACGAGCGAGACTCCTGTACGAATGTAGAATATAAGTCCACTTATAGCAACAACTATACCAGAAATAGTTCATATATATACTAATTTTTTATACAGCTTAAACATCTTCTCTTTTAATGCTCAAAAAAGCAGTTAGTAATCTTAGGATGTCAATTGACATTTTCCGTTTGATTCTGATTTGAGTAATTCCCTTTCATATAAACGTTTCCTCTCATGTTATTATACTTCTTATCTCTCAATGTGAATCGTTTCCAACAAAAAATTAAAAATAAAGTTCTCAGGAAACTGTTTCATAGAACAAAATACAATTAAACAATTCATGAGGTATCTTTGAAATATTCAAAACAGAAAATAAAGGATCTTCCAGATATTAGTTTAGAATCTTAATTTCCTATTTATATAAACCTTCCTAAACACAACTATTTGTGTAAAACTATTAAGATATTTGTTCAAACTCAATAATCTCAACAAATAAAACTATCGGGCATCATTGAAATTGGGATCTAATACGTTTGATAAAGCTGTGTATTGCACGGCAGTGGGGGGAGTGATTCATTCATGACGGCGAATGTCATAGAAGTAAATAATCTTGAGCACAGTTATGGCGATTTAAAAGCTGTAGATAATATCAGTTTCACCGTAAAGGAAGGGGAAATATTTTCATTTCTAGGTCCGAATGGAGCGGGTAAGAGTACTGTAATAAATATTCTCACTACACTTCGGAAAATCCAGAAAGGTGAGGCTAAAGTTAATGGTTATGATGTGGCAAAGGAATCAAAGCATGTAAGAAAATCAATAGGTATTGTTTTTCAGATGATGTGCCTTGATTATGAAATGACTGTATGTGAAAATCTTGAGTATCATGGAAAGATATACTCAATGCCAAAAGAAGAAAGAAGAAAAAGAATAAACGAACTTCTTAAATTAACTGAACTGGAAAGTAAAAGGAATACTCTTGCTAAAGACTTAAGTGGGGGCATGAAACGAAGGCTTGAACTTGCAAGAGGATTAATGACAAAACCTGCAGTTCTTTTTCTTGATGAGCCGACGATAGGTTTTGATATCCAGACCAGATTAAGAATGTGGGAATATTTGAGGGAGATTAAGAGAGAAGGCACAACCATATTCATGACCACTCATTATATGGAGGAAGCCGATCAGCTCAGTGACAGGATCAGTATTATTGATCATGGGAAAATCATTGTAACCGGGAGTGCATTGGAGTTAAAAAATCAGCTTGGAAAAGACCTTCTTTATCTGGAAACTAGTGATAATAAAGCTGCTGCAGAAGTTTTGAAGACTATCGAATCGGTAACTGGAGTAACTGATGACTCTAAATCCCTAAGGATAATGCTTGGGATAGATGTCACACATGTACTACCGAAAATTATAGACAGTATCAGGCAAAAAGGGATAGAGATCATAACAGTAAATATCAAAAAACCTTCTATGGATGATGTTTTCGTTCATTATACAGGGCATGATTTAAGAGAAGGCGGAACACAGGAAAAGCATGAAGGAGACGAAATTATGGAGGCATTGAAATGAGCTTTGCGTTCCAAGCGATATACTGGAGAGAAATGGTAAAGTTTTTTAGATTCAAATCCGTGCTCCTCAGTTCATTGATTCAGCCTGTGATGTGGCTGGCATTTTTTGGGCTTGCAATGTCAGATAGTTTTGATAAATTAACTTCCATGATACCAAGCATTCCCGGTGTTCCAAACGTGGATTATCTTTCCTATATGGGTGCTGGAATAATTGCAATGGACGTGCTCTTTGCCAGCCTTTTTGGGGGTACTAATCTCTTATTTGATAAGAAATATAGTCTATTAAAAGAGACTATTGCAAGTCCTATCTCACGAGTTAATATCATCCTAGGGGTTGGGCTTTCCGCTGTGACGAAATCTTTCATCCAGACGGCTATCATTATCGGATTTGGAGGACTGATTGGTATGAATTTCTTTAAGGGATACACTCCTGTTCAAACCCTTATATCAGTCGTGGGTATATTTGTACTGGTTGGAATTTTTACATTGGGATTCCTCTTCCTTTCAGGATCAATTGCTATTACGGTTGATCAACCCGAAGGAATGCAGTCCATACTTACCTTTATTAGTATGCCATTATTTTTTGTGAGCAATGCACTTTATCCTGTCGATGGATTTCCTGAATTTATCAGGATCCTGTCGGTGTTTAATCCATTATCTCTCCTGGCAAACGGAGTTCGCTATTTCGCGTTAGGAACTAACTTCTCTGTAATGGGTACCCATTACATTTATACGACAGCGGATATTGCCTTTTCATTTGTAGGACTAATAGTCTTTGCTCTCACAATGTTATCCGCCGTACTCTGGAGATTAAATAAAGTGAATATTTCTTAATTTTCACTTTATTTTCTTCGGTCGTGGACATGAGTTATTGAAAACTGTAAGCATAAGAATCTCTCCATATTTCTCTCAAATACGGAAGACATACTCGCTTTTCGGAATTGATCAATAACCCGCGTACACAACCTTTTTTCTTAACTCCTGCTTTTATATGTCTTATTTCTGAAGATTACCTGCTTTACAGGTAGCTTTTTATTTAATATTTTATTTCTCTTTAGGTTCGATTTGTTTTCAGTTTGCTCATTACTAGTGATGATATTTTGATATTTAATTTTTAAATAAATTTATTCAGTCGGTTGCCCCGCTAGCTTGCTGTGGGATGCGCCAGCGCAACTTTGATTTTTCAGAATATATTCTTCTAAGTGTTTCTAGAAGGTGGATTTGCTGCATGGCTTAATAAAAACGAACTTTTTAAAAACTTTGGCTGCAATTGTATATTTTGAAAAAGTAACTTTTATTACTTTTCTGCATGCTGACTGAAAAAGACAATGCCAGTGTCATTGAACTTAAAGCCTCAACTCCTAAAGTCTATCATAAATATAAAGAAGCACATATCTCAGGAGCGATCTTTTGGAAATGCATCTCCACTTTGTAGTGATTAAAATAACAGGACTACCCTGTTTTAAATGGATATAGGCCGCTTCTGAGGTCATCTGCGCTGAATCTGAAGGCAATTCTGAAGGATAGTTTGAAGAATAGACCTTTTGCCTGAGACAAGCTCAATTGTACTGTTTATGCTATGAATCTAATTATTACAAGCTTTAAAGACACTCCATTGTGATCAGTTGATACTTTAAGGGACCTATATCCTTGCGCAGACCTAATGTCTGTTTATTTAAGTAATCCCATCTCTTTCGCATGTCTTTTTCTCCCTTTTCTGAGATCCATTATTATCTTGTCTCAAAGTCAAATTTCTTAAAAGAATATTATCACAGAACTTTGCCATATCTGGAATGCAAACTGGTTTTGACTATGAAAGGTGTTTATATGTAACTTTTATTAACCTAGCTGTAAGCACCTTTTTTAGATATGATATAAGTCAAGGTCATCTCTCATTATACGGTTGATGTTTTCATGGTTAATTTTCCGATGTAGAAATGCTTATATTTTGTGCATTAAAGCACGTCTACTATAACACACTGAATCATCTTACCAAACTGCAAAAAAGATATGATGCGACACTAGGAGTGTTTTGGGATATAACATCAACCAACTAATAGTGCACGATCAAAGTCAATTATAACTCGAAATAAAGTGCAAAGCGCTTATATCCAGACTTATTCTACTTCGCCATTAAAATAGTAATTTAAGGACTGAAATTACTTATGAAAATTATTACCTTCTATATTTTTACTGACACTCTACGTCAATTTTCTAACATATAATTTTCTTAATATATAACCTTATATATTCTCAAAAGCATCTGATTTCAGTGTTCTCTCTTTCTCGTTTTTAATATCTAATTATATCTAATAAAGTAAAGTTTATTCCTAAAGTACATAATATTATAGGGTTTACTAATGGCTCTCGGTGCGTTTTTATGGTGACGAAATATGGAGCCAAAAGTACAAGACTTTTAGATTTCGATTTTAAAGTTTCAAGCGTAAACATGATTAAGAAAAATAAATTTAAATAAAGATAAGAATTAATTGGAATGTTAAATTTGAAGGAAAAAAACTCTTCTCCATGATAGTTGGATTGCACATGATGGAGAAATCCCAGGATCTGCATTTGTTGGATGATTCGAGGTCTGATATTTCGTAAAAAAAAAGATACTTGCAAAATAAATATATGATCTTCTTTATCTATAATTCTAGGACTATTTTCTGCTTTTTTTAGTAAAATCATTCATTTTAGTACCTATAAATTAATTAAGCTGATAGATTGAGTTTATTTTTTCCTTTTATCATTTAATTTTTCCTATTTTGCCAAAAAAAAGGTTAAAGACTTTCTTTTATATACAATTTAAAATAATTTCTGAAATATTTCTTTATTTTGGAAGTGCTTCCTCTTTTTCCCGATAAATAGTTCCTGATTTTCGGAACTATTTAGTGATAAGTAAAAATTATTCTATATGCTTTATATAAATTAAAGATATATGTTTATATATACTCATCTGCAAGGAAATATTTAGATATGTTAATCCAAAAAAGTAATACCTCATTGTAATATATTTTTGGATCTGAATTGTAGTGAGTATCGCATATTTGTGGGAATATAATACATTGGTATAGAAAACATATGTATATGTTTTCTCAAAGGTTGCGAAAAAGGAATAATCAGAGATAAAACTTTAGGGAGGGATATAATGTTTGCATATGATTTCTTTGTGAACTTTGCTTTGATTTCAGCATACAAAGCAACAGTCTGTGCACAGATTACCCAAGTAATTGTCGGGTAAATTAGATGGATAATAAGGAATTCACTCTCGAAGGATTTCCATTGTATTGTAGTGAGAACTATATTGAAAGGGGGAAAATCAAATGTTTGCATACGATTTTTTTGTTAATGTGGCTCTGATTAAAGCATACAAAGCAAAAGTTTGTGCAGAGATTACCCAAGTAATTATCGGGTAAATTGAGACAAATAATAAGGATTCATTCTAGAAGATTTTACCATATTAAAATAGAGAATATACTGAAAGGAGGAAAATTAAATGTATTGGTTTTCACAGGACTTTTTTGTTAATCTGGCCCTAGTTGACGCATACAAAGCAAAAGTTTACGCAGGAATTACACAGGTAATCGTCGAATTATAAGATTCACGTAAATAAACTTAAAGGAGGAAAATCAAATGTTTGCATATGATTTCTTTGTCAATATAGCCCTGGTTAAAGCATGCAAGGCACAAGTTTACGCAGGAATTACCCAGGTAATCATCGGATAAATTAAAAAATACAAAAAATTGAATTGAGAGTTGCCTGTTTTACATGCAACTTTTTGGGTCTATAAAACAGTTTCAGTGGTTGCCTCTTAAAGATATAATGGACAATCTCCTGGATTCGTTTGTCTTTAATTGGCGACCAATTAATCTATAGAGTTATAAATAAATGGGGGAAAAGTAATGATAGTTTTACCATCAATAAATATAAACATGGCGTGGGTATTCGTAATTCTTTCCAAGAATATCGGCGTTTTCATAAATCAGAATATCTAATTTAAATTAAAAAGTTGCATGTTTTGCATGCAATTCTTAGGCCGTAGTAATCTAATAGATATTCTAGATATGGACAAATCTCTGGATTCATTTGTCTTTAACTGATGACCAATTAATCCATACGTTTAGAAAGAAATGGAGGGAGAAATAATGATAGTCTTACCATCAATAAATATAAACATGGCATGGGTATTCGTAATTCTTTCAAGGAATATCGGCGTTTTCATAAATCAAAGCATCTAAATTTAATGAAAGTTGCATGTTTTGCATGCAACTTTTTAGGTCGTAGTAATCTCAATAGCCATATCTTCTAGTATAATGGACAAATTCCCTGGATTCATTTATCTAGAGTTGATGGCTATAGATTCTCTATTTACTTTCATGGCTTAGTTTTTTATCTTTCTCTGCGTTCACTAGACTTTTATTCAATTAGATACAATTTTAAGGCTGTTATTTTGTCCTCTGGCGTGTTTCAAGATTGTATCAATATAATATTGTACTCGTTAAATATAATGTCTAATGAAATACAAATAAGAAACTGACATTAAAATGCAGTTAGTTAATTCGTTTTTTTCTTTGCCTATTTGCTGGTCGAAATTTCTCTATTTAATCCTACTATTTATATATACATATTTGCAAAATTAATCATGTCATAGCAGATAACCAAAACGTAAAGTAATGAAAAAATATAATTTTACACTTGAATAGTCTTCTACTTAAAGGTGAATATCTAAATTGAAATAAATTCAAAAATAGAAATTCAGTATGAGTCAGAAAAGTACTTCTCAAAGTATCCAAAGTTAGTATTAATAGCTTAATTTCAAATCTTTTAATTATTGTGTGTTTAATTTTTATATTCGAAATATCTATTAATCGAGTTATTTGGATACCTGAGTAGTTGTCAAAAGTTACTTGTGTATATTTAGGCGTTTTGGCATTTTAATCCAATTTTGGTGATATAATTAACTTCTCAACAATTTATTCTATTCTTATAAATGTCTGAAATTCCTCAGAGAGTTTCCTCCGATTTGTATGAATTTTATGCGTATAATCTGGATCATAATATTAATCTTTGTGTAACTGAAGTAAAGGAACATATAATCTTCTCCCCTTGTTTAATATATCTCTTTTCATTTGTTTTAGTGCTTTCTTCTAATTGATAAATTGGATTTAAGATCCCCACATTATTTTTCTTTTTTTCACAATCGCTATTGCATCTCTATTAGATCTTTTTAGTGATGTGTTAATCTTTTTAATCAACTCCTTATTAGATTACTACTCTTCGACATGTTTCTTGAAACTATGGTAAGTTCAAACTGCTAAATTTATTTTGAATCAAATCATGGGCATCTTTTTCATTTGAGTCTGATAATTCTAATTGTCTAATCGAAGAGTTTCTATATACAGTTATATCATTAATTTATATGTACTGTAGAGAACAATTACTCCTTACAATTTATAGTGTTTAAATATTTGAATACAGAATTCCTGCAGAGAAAAAAATTTTAAAATTTATTTTTTAAAAAATTAATAAATACATAGAATTTATATGTCTTTTTTGTTCTGCAATAATGTTAATTATGCGAAAATATTCGGGATGAAAAGTAAAGAATTAATGAAGAGAATCTTTATCTATAATCTAAAGTTAAATAAGAATATAAATTCGAAATATATAGGTGCAAGGGATAGCTCCCTCTATATTTTATGGAGTTATAAAAATTACTTTAATTTATATTTCTCTAAGTAAAATTAATATTTTATAGGCTAACCAAGATATGTTCACTCTTTTCGAAGATATTTTAGTCTCGTCTTTTTATATAGTTCGCATCCCTGTCTAAATGTTGATAGTTTGTATATTCTTGAGGTTTATTTCATAGCCCAAAATCAGTGTGTTGAGAAGCAAACTTTTTAGTTTTTAAAATAAGTAATTCATTTAATATGTTTTTATTTATATATCTACATATTAATATATGTAGAAATTTAAAGTCGCCTGTTTTGCGGGCGACTTCTTAATTTCTATTGTTGCGCATTGTCTATGATTATGAGTTATGCCACAAGCTTATGACTTATTTTATTCTCTCATAAATCTCTCTCATCTTGAGGCTTTAATCGCACTGAATGTATCTGAACCATGTCTTATCAAAGGTCTTACTTACACAAAGATATTCAAACAGGATGGACATTGAAACTTCCTCCATTATCTTTTTATCTGTTAGTCAGTTTTATTCATTAAGTTTCAATTAAATTTTAACCAGCTAATTTGGTTAAAATTCGAAGCAGAACTCTATACCAAGGCCTGCAACAGCTTTAAATAAGTTGGAAAGGTTAAATACAAATATCATTTTATCCCCACTCCTTTTGGTTTTCTGGCGCTGAATTTGTGTATCTTAACACTGAATGTATCTGAACCACTCAAGGTTGTAAGTCTTACTAACACAGAGATATTCAAACAGGATGGACATTGGAACTCCCTCTACTCTTTATTTTACTTGCGAATTTAACAACTCAGTTTTTATATCTTAACACTGAATGTATCTGAACCACTCGAGGTTGTAGGTCTTGCTAATGCACAGGTATTCAAACAGTATGGACATTTAAATCTCCCCCATTCTTTTTATGTGTATTTTAGTCAGTTTTTATTAATTAAGTTTCAATTAAATTTTAACCAGCTAATTTGGTTAAAATTCGAAGCAGAACTCTATACCAAGGCCTGCAACAGCTTTAAATAAGTTGGAAAGGTTAAATACAAATATCATTTTATCTCCACTCCCTTTTGGTTTTCTGTCATTTAATTTGTGTTTTAACACTGAATGTATCTGAACCATGTCATGTTAAAGGTCTTACTAACACAGAGATATTCGAACAGTATGGACATTTCGATTCCCTTTACTCTTTATGTCGCTTGTGAACTCAACTGATTTAATCTCGATCTCTTAACACTGAATGTATCTGAACCACTCGAGGTTGTAGGTCTTGCTAATGCACAGGTATTCAAACAGTATGGACATTTAAATCTCTCCTACTCTTTTTATGTTTATTTCAGTAAGTTTTTATTCATTAAGTCTCAATTAAATTTTAACCAACTAATTTGGTTAAAATTCGAAGCAGAACTCTATACCAAGGCCTGCAACAGCTTTAAAGAAGTTGTTAAGGTTAAATACAAATATCATTTTATCTCCACTCCCCTTTGGTTTTTTGTCATTTAATTTGAGTATCTTAACACTGAATGTATCTGAACCATGTCATGTCAAAGGTCTTGCTAACACAGAGATATTCAAATAGTATGGACATTTCAATTCCCTCCTCTCTTTATGTCGCTTACGAGTTCAACTAAGAGCCTATCCGAAAAATGTTGTGAGCTACTGTAACTTTTGAAAGTGACAATATACACAACTTCACTAGCACTCGATAATATGACTCGTAACTTCTCGAGATGCATTAATGACTTTTCGGATAGGCTTCATTCATTTCCCGCAGTTTAGCAGCACTGAATGTATCTGAACCATGTCATGTTAAAGGTCTTGCTAACACAGAGATATTCGAACAGTATGGACATTTCAATTCCCTCCACTCTTTATTTTACTTGCTAATTCAACTAACTCAATTTTTAGATCTTAGCACTGAATGTATCTGAACCATGTCATGTTAAAGGTCTTGCTAACACAGAGATATTCGAACAGTATGGACATTTCAATTCCCTCCACTCTTTATTTTACTTGCTAATTCAACTAACTCAATTTTTAGATCTTAGCACTGAATGTATCTGAACCATGTCATGTTAAAGGTCTTGCTAACACAGAGATATTCGAACAGTATGGACATTTCAATTCCCTCCACTCTTTATTTTACTTGCTAATTCAACTAACTCAATTTTTAGATCTTAGCAGCACTGAATGTATCTGAACCATGTCATGTTAAAGGTCTTGCTAACACAGAGATATTCGAACAGTATGGACATTTCAATTCCCTCCACTCTTTTACTTTCTCTTTGCTTAATTTTGCCGTCAATTTAGACTGGATTCTAATCTAAACCATTTTTAGTTATTTGAAGTAGATTTGTACACCAAGGCCTGCAAATGCATTAAAGAAGTTTTTAATATTAACGAATAGCATTTTCTCCCTCCCCATTTTGCATTTTTCCATGCTTATACATTCTCTTTTTCTATCCTTTTTGTATATTTTCAATAGAAAATACACTTATCAGGAATATTTGTACGAGGCTTTTTCTTAATCCCCTCGGTCGTTAATACCACTCTGGCAAATATCTTTTTATTATTAGGCGTTAATCTTTCGTTTTGGCCTCAAAAAGCCTAACTTTTGCTCGCCAGTGAGTGTATCTAACTATCTATACTAAATTATATAAGCCCTATAGAACTAATAATTCTTATAAATAATAGTCTTTGAACTTTTTAGAATATTTATCTAAGATAAATAATATATATTTATATAAAATTTTCATTTATTTCTACTATTCATAATTTGAATACGTCGTTGACTTCCATTATACAAGGATAAAGATAAATTATCCTATTAATTAATCAATATTAAAGTTTAATATTAAATATCATACTTAGATTCTATTTTTTCTTTTATTATCTTTTTTTGTCCATATCAAATACTTTTTACAGGATATTTACTTATCTCGAGTTACTTCTTTGTCCAACAGATTTCTAAATTTTTTGCCAATATTTTGCGAATTTTGGTTTTTTCTTTACTATTTTCTTTCCAATTAAATATCTTAGAGTGATAATTTTAGATAGTGAATATATCGCTAAAATATCAGTTTACTTTCTATGGGTAGGTTATGAATAAATCCCTGTTTTGTTCTACCAAACTATTTTGATAAAATATATTGCCTTATGTCATGAAAAGTGTCTCTTATTTTTGATTCTCGGTACTCAGTAGTATTTTTATCCAAGTTACTTTTCTTCTCTTTAATCTCTTTATCTTTTATTTTTGCTGTTGAAAAACCATATGTTTTTTGTCAGGAATACTTTCATAGGTGCCCTTTCTTCAGATGGATTTTAAAAAAGAATCTTGCAGGGAGTTCAGTAACTCAAAAACTTTGACTTAAAAACAGTAAAAAAGGGAACTCTTCTCCTCTTTCTAAACACTTGGGTAAAAGCATAATACTTATTTTACAGATCGAAAGTAGTTGCCATTACAGATCTCTAATTTATTTTCTTTTTTCTTACAAAAAGGAATTTATTTGGTGGGGAATTTCTCCAAAAAGGCAGTGTAGCGAAAGTTCTGTAAAATCACAAATCTCAAGAAGTTCCTTGGACGAAAATACCGTTTCAGAAGAATCTAATTTCATATTGTGAGAAAAAATTGACTTCATATTTACAGCAAATTTGCGACACTGCTTTTGATATTTCAGGTCATATAATAGTGTGTTCTTAAATTTATTCATCCTATAAAATATAAGTCAATATATATCATTTTCCTAACACGAATGTGTCTACATTACTAACCAGCAAAAAAGAAAAAAATATAATCAGTAATCGAAAATTAATGAAAATTAATTCATAGACGTTTATTCATTAGATATTAAGAAAGATAACAGTTTAAGTTGGTTCTCTCATTTGATGAATTGTTACTAATATAATTCTTAAAAATTAAGCTTTATTTCGTTCTATTAATCTTTTTTAGCGTTATCATGATCCTTTTTTTTATATAATGTAATTTTTATGTGTTTTTTGATTAAATGAGCTTCAATTATGCATTTATCGAGTAAATAAACATCTAAATTCTTTAGTTTATACTCATATTTCGGATAACTCTTTAAAAAAATTTAGAGAGAATAGGTTAAAATGGATTTTCTTACAATAAGAAGAAGTAAAGAGAATTGAGATTATCCTTATAATTTTTTTCTCATTATATCTCAGTTACTTTGGGGGGGAATATGGATATAATCAACGACAGTTTACCTGAGGGTGGATTTCCTATTGTCGAACTTTCCAACGTCAGGAAGAGTTATTTACTTGGAAATCTGGAAGTTCCGGTTCTCTCGGATATTAACCTTAAAATAGGTGTGGGAGAGTTTCTCGCTATTATGGGTCCATCGGGCTCAGGGAAAAGTACACTTATGAACCTTATAGGTTGCCTTGACCGACCTACTGAAGGTCAGGTGCTTATAAGAGGAAGCGATCTCCAGAGAATGTCAGACAAAGAACTTGCCCGCTTAAGGGGGCTTGAAATAGGTTTTGTTTTTCAGAATTTTAATCTGGTTCCGCGCCTGACGGCTCTTGAGAACGTCTTGCTCCCTACTTTTGCAAATTCGAGAATTAGTACTGATCCAGTAAAGCGTGCAAAAGAGCTCCTTGAAACTATGGGGCTGCAGGATCGTATGCACCATAGGCCAGGGGAACTTTCAGGAGGCCAGGCTCAAAGAGTCTCAATAGCAAGGGCGCTTATTAATGACCCTGCTATTCTTCTTGCGGATGAACCGACCGGAAATCTTGACTCCAGGACCGGAGCTGAGATTCTTAGAATACTTATGAATCTGAATACCGAAGGAAGAACGATAATAATAGTTACACACGACTCTGAAATTGCTAAGTATGCTGATCGAGTCGTTCTGGTGAAGGATGGAATAATCCAGTTTAATTAAAGGTGGGATCATATGGAAATAGTTAAAAAGAATGTTGTTGCTTTTTTTTCTTTACTTTTGGTTTTCTCTTCACTTGCAATTCCTGCTTCTGCAGATGTTGGAAGTGCAAGCCTTAAAATTACAATAATCGAAACAAATCCCTATCCTGCAAAGATAGGGGAATACTTAAACCTTACATTACAGGTGGAAAATGTTGGGCAGGATAAAGCTGGTAATGTTGACATAGAAGTTATTCCTAAGTATCCTTTCTCTCTTGATCCTGGGATGAATCCCATTCAAAACGTTGGGGCACTCAACCCAGGCAGGACTGCAACGAAAGAATTCTATCTTTTTGTGGACAAAAACGCTCAGAAAGGAATCCGCTCCCTTGACATCCGGGCAAGAGCCGATAAAGGCAGTCCATGGAGCGAGAAAAGCTTTGATATAAGGGTCGGTACTCAAACATATAATAGTAAAGGTACAGTTGAACTTGAGAATGTTGTTTCGAACCCAGATATTTTCATGCCTGGAGATCGGGGCACTGTTACAGTAACTCTCAAGAATACCGCAACCACTCCGACTGTCACCATTGATGAGAGTAGTTATGATACCAATGCCAGAATTCAGTCAGCCGTTTTAGAGCCATTATCTGATGAGATAATCGTACTTGATTCTCCATATGAAGAAATGGGTATTATAGGGCCTGGAGATAGTATCAAATTAACTTTCAACGTTAGGGTTGCAGAGAATGCCATGGATGGGAATCACAACCTTGAATTAGCAATAGAGGGCAATTCTTTCGATTACAATAGCAAAAAGAATATTCCTCTTAAGGTCGACTCTTCAAATATAAAGGTGATCCCTTCAAAAGCACTTCAGCTTGTCAATGGACAATCTACAATCGAATTTGATGTGGCAAATACCCATCCTAACGAGCTTAACTCAGTAAGCATAAAACCTGAAGCTGAGGGTGTGAAATTTTATCCTGCAGAATATTTCATAGGGCCAATGGATCCGGATGAGCTTTTTACTGTCGAATTTGATGCTGTAAAAGATAATTCTTCGGGTTTCACGGAAGATTCAGGTAAAATAAACATGAGCCTTACTGCAAATTATAACAATGGAATTAACAGGCACGCAAATGTCATCGGGAATCTTAATCTTGCAGACGATTCCGAATCCTCCGAATCAAATTCAACATCCGTAATAGCAGGTGGACTTGTTATTATTTCTGTTCCTGCGGCCTTTCTGTATTACAGAAGAAAAAAAGCAGCGAGATAAATTAACTGATATCATATTTGTGGGGTAAAATATGATCAGATTTGCGCAGGCAACTCGAATTGCTTTGGGGAGTATAGGAAGTGCTAAGCTTAGGTCATCACTTACTACACTTGGAATAGTGATTGGCATAGCTGCAGTAGTTGTTAATGCATCTCTTGGTGCCAGTTTCAATCAGTTTTTTACTAATGAAATTTCTTCTGTTGGCTCAAACTTTATTATCACGTACAGCAATCAACCCAATATTTTCTTCGACAACGAGTACAATTTAATGAAAAGTACCCAGGGGATTACCGGTGTGTCTCCCAGAAAATCGATGACTGGAGAGCTAACCTATCTTTCGGAAACTAATACCGTAAACATTGCAGGGGTTAATGAGGATTTTCAGGAAATTCAGGGCTTAAAGATGGAAAGAGGCAGTTTCCTGACAAATAAGGATATTAACTCTGCAGTTTTAGGGTACAACCTGGCAAATGATGAGTTTAGCAGGGATATATCTCACAGAAGCACCGTGGAAATTGCTTTTCGACAAGAAAACGGTACCGTTGTAACGAAGACATTTAAGGTAAAAGGGATTCTGCAAAATTCCAAGCCAACTGTTATTAGTGAAGATAGCGATTATGATTTGACCGTCTTTATCCCAATTTCTACTATGAATGAAATGATAGGAGAAGAGGATTATGGAACTTTTCTTGCAATGACGGATAGTCCTGATAAAGTCCGTAATGTCGCAGAAAAAGTGGATGATAGATTAGCACGGAATTTTGGGATCTCAGAAAGGGTTGATGATGAAGATTCAAAACCTTATACTGTTTTTAATCAGGCAGATGTGCTTGAGGAAACTGGGAAATTGGGCGATTCATTAAGCTCTTTCCTTCTGGTCCTTGCCTCAATTTCACTTTTTGTTGGCTCCATAGGGATTATGAACATTATGCTTGTAACAGTTACGGAACGTACAAGAGAAATTGGTATAATGAAATCTGTGGGATACAGCAACTCTAATATCCTCTCTCTTTTCCTGCTGGAGTCTATAATGGTCAGTTTCCTTGGAGGAGTTGTAGGTACAACTATTGGGGGTTTAGGGGCCTATATCCTTGAAAGTGCTCTTAAACTTCCTCCAGTATTTCCTTTTAAATTGATTGAAATAGGGGTGATAGTTTCGATTCTTGTGGGGGTAACTGCTGGTTTGTATCCTGCAAAAAAGGCAGCTCATATGAATCCTGTAGATGCTTTAAGGTACGAGTGAATCTATTATTTCAATAGATTTATTCTGCTGAAGGGTACACCCCTTATTTTTATTCTTTCTTTTTAGTCTATCTGGCTAAATTGGTATCAGTAAAATAACTTTAAGTAATTTCTCAGTTATTGATTTTCATATTATTCTTATGTCTATAGATGAATATTTATTTATGTCTATAGATGAATATTTATGATAGTTTGACAGAAAGTTAATATTTACATTTTTCAGCATGTTGAAAAATATCACTGACGATCTGATTGACAATTTGGCCACTTTTACTATTCCTCTGACTTTAGCCGAAAAGGGTTTTTATGGAGCTTGTTAAAGAGACTGAAGTTAGAAGAAATCAAAACCTTGGAAGTATGGTGATCAGAACGCAACAAAGGAGGATTCAAAGACGGGAACTAAAAAACATAAGAATCAGACGTTCCATAATGTACGGATAATTCAGATACAGATAACTTAGTTCTAATATGAAAAACAATAGAGGGGTAGACATGGAAATTAAAATGGCCACTGACAAAGCATCTGCTCCCGGCAATTCTGCTCCCAAAACAGAAACCGATTCGATACCTGAGGGGAAAATGGCTCATAATGAAAGCCAATTTGTCTCAAACGAAGATTCAAGTGATGAGCCCTTTAAATATGAATTATACCGCACAAAAAATCTGCATAGAAGGATGGAGGGAAGGGATAAAACAAGAGCTTCGGTTATTGAAGTTATCAATGTCAAAAAAAGTTATTTCCTTGGAGATACGGAAGTTCCGATTCTTCGAGATATTAACTTAGAAGTGTTTGAAGGGGAATTTCTTGCTATCATGGGTCCTTCTGGCTCTGGAAAGAGTACATTAATGAATCTCATTGGTTTTCTTGACAGGCCTACAGAAGGTAAAATTATGATTAAAGGCCTCGATGTCAATAAGCTGTCTGATAAGGAAGTTGCTAGACTCAGGGGATTGGAAATAGGTTTCGTGTTCCAGATTTTCAACCTAATCCCACGGCTTACCGCTCTTGAAAATGTTGAGTTGCCTACTTATGCAAATGTGAGAAATGGGGTTGATGTTCGCAAAAGGGCAAAGGAGCTTCTAGAACAGGTTGGCCTGGATGACCGTATGCATCATAAGCCAGGTGAGCTTTCAGGTGGACAATCTCAAAGGGTTGCAATCGCCCGAGCTCTAATTAATGATCCTGCAATTCTTCTTGCGGACGAACCCACAGGAAATCTTGACTCAAAAACAGGATGTGAAATCCTGAACATGTTCACAAAACTCAACGAAGATGGCAGAACCATTGTAATGATTACCCACGATCCAGAAATTGCAAAATATGCAGACAGAATAGTGCTCGTAAAAGATGGAATCATTCAGAATAATCCCAATAGTTAAGTTTCAAAATTTTAAGCTAATCAGGGTGAACCCAGAATGACAAAAATGAAAAACCGAATTATTCCTTTTGTGCTGTCTTTGCTTTTAGTTTCCTCCATTTTTGCAGTTCCTACTTCTGCAGCTGTTGGAAGTTCAAGCCTTAAAGTCACAATAGTCGAAACAAATCCCTATCCTGCAAAGATCGGAGAATACCTGAACCTTACGCTTCAGGTAGAAAATATTGGAGGGGACAGGGCTGACAATGTTGACATAGAAATCGTTCCTAAATATCCTTTCTCTCTTGACTCAGGGATAGACCCTGTCCAGAACATCGGAGCTCTCAATCCAGGCAGGACTGCAACAAAAGAATTCTACCTTTTCGTGGACAAAAACACTCAGAAAGGAATCCGCTCCCTTGATATCCGAACAAGAGCTGATAAAAGCAGTCCATGGAGCGAAAAAAGCTTTGATATAAGGATTGGTACTGAAACGTTTGACAGCAAAGGTACAGCTGAACTTCAAGAAGTTGTTTCCAATCCCGATGTTTTCATGCCCGGAGACCGGGGGACTGTTACAGTAACTCTCAAGAATACCGCAGCTAATCCGACTGTCACCATTGATGGGAGCGACTATGATACCAATGCCAGAATTCAATCAGCTGTTTTAAAGCCTCTATCTGATGGGATAACTGTTCTAGATTCCCCTTATGAAGAGATGGGTCTACTGGGGCCTGGAGATAGTATCAAATTAACTTTCAACGTTAGAGTTGCAGATGATTCCATGGATGGAACTCACAATCTTGAACTTTTAATAGAGGGAAACTCTTTCGATTACAATAGCAAAAAGAATATTCCTCTCAAGGTCGATTCTTCAAATGTAAAGGTGATACCCTCAAAGACACTTCAACTTGTCAATGGGAAATCTACAATCGAATTTGATGTGGCAAATACCCATCCTAACGAGCTTAGCTCAGTAAGCATAAAACCTGAAGCAGATGGAGTGAAATTTTATCCTGCAGAATATTTCATAGGGCCAATGGATCCGGATGAGCTTTTTACAATTGAATTTGATGCTGTGGCAGATAACTCCTCAGATGCAGATTTGGATTCCTCTAAGCCTATAAACCTGACGCTTTCTGCAAGTTACAGTAATGGAATCAATAAACATGAAAATACTGTAAGCAATATGTATATTCAAGATATTGAGGAAAATCAGGGAGGAAGTTCTGGTATAATTATTGCAGGCCTGCTAACTGCTGTCTTTGTTGCTGCAGGTATATTGATTTACAAAAAGAGAATTAAAAACAAAAAATAAATAACTCAAAATATATTACTCAATGATTAAATTTGTTAAGAGCTTAGTGGATATGTATTTCGGGAATGTTTCTCCTGAAGTATCCCGATAATTTCAGATTGTGCCTTCCACTACGCTCATTTTTTACAGGGTTATACAGGTCATCACTATTGTGCTTTTAACATAGATTTCTCAATGAAAGGGCTGTCCTCCCCAGATTTAACTATTACTTTATATAGTTGATTTCTAATGAATGACGCTTTAGTTTTTTACTCTTTATTTTCTTTCTGAGGAGGTCTTTCTTTTTAATTAATCGGAATATTAAAGGTAAACGTGCTGCCTTTTCCTATCTCGGAGTCCACCCAGATTTTTCCCCGGTGAAGATCCACAAAGTTTTTAGCAATATACAGTCCAAGTCCCGTGCCTCCGTATCCTCTTGCTGTGGAAGAATCTGCCTGGGTAAAAGGCATAAATATCTTTTCGTAATCTTTGTTTGATAGTCCTATCCCGTTATCCGACACTTTTATCTCAAGCCTTTCTTCCTTTTTAGAGGCAGTAACAGTAACCTTCCCTTTTTCAGGGGTAAATTTTATAGCATTGCTCATTAGATTATGCAGAATCTGCCTCAGTTTTGTTCTGTCAGCCCTGACATTTCCAAGAGAAGGATCAACTTTTAATTCTACAGTAATTTTCTTATTTGAAGCCGAAGAGAAAAGGCTCATTCTTACCTCTCCGATAAGGCTAGCAATATCTATCTCTTCATAATTTAGATTTTTTTCTCCAGTTTCGAGCCTTGAAATGTCGAGCAGATTGTCAATTATTTCCATAAGATTTTTCCCGCTAATGAGGATATTATTGACATATTTTGATTGCCTGGTATTCAGAGGTCCGAAAGCTCCTTCTAGCAGTAAATCCGAAAAACCTATCACTGAATTGAGGGGAGTTCTGAGTTCATGGCTCATGTTCATTATGAAGTTATTTTTGGCTCTGTTTGCAGTTTCTGCGTCCTTTTTAGCTTTAAATAGGATATTTTCCAGTTCTTTCTGTCCTTCCAGCTGTCCAAATTGTTTCCAGCCTCCTTTTCCTTTGACAAAAACACTGTTTTCCTCCGTTAGATCAGACAACATTCTACCTGAGAGTTCTTCAAGAGGGAGGGTGCAGAGAAATGTGAGATTTTTATTGTTCTCAAAAGAAGTCGTTTCAATAACTTTTCTGCATGTTTCAAGATAGATATTAAGAGAAAGTCCTGATTTTCTGAGGTCAAAATTTGTTCTTAGTCCTGTAAATCCTCCAGAAAGGGTTTTTTCATATCCTTTACTTATAAGTTCTTTTACTGCTGAAGTAAGGAGGATAGTATTCTCCGGGAGAGGTTCAGCTGACAGAATTTCCAACTGAGAAGAAACAGAACTGTGCCCTATGTCAAGTCCTATCTGTTTAAGCTCATCTTTCACTTTTTCAGTGATTAGCTCCTCAGGAGAAACCCATAAGCAATATTCCCCTTTTTCAATTCCTTGCTTAAAATAAATACTAAGTAATTCTGTCAACTCTTCTACATCATTATATGCGGCAGAGATCTGGAAACTTTGCGACATTCTTGAAAAAAGCTCGGGGTCTTTGTCATTATTTTTTTTCATATTTCCCCCTCCATGTGTTTGCAATAATGCGTTTTCAATAGCTCACAACCGGGTTTCATACATAGGCTTGCACTTTTTCTATGATATATCACTAGCATATATAAGAAATATACCAATTTATACTGTTTGTACAGTTCTTCAGGATTTTAACAAATTAGTCATACAAACTATCAAATGGTGAGTATCTAATAAAATTCTATTATTAGATCTGCTTAATCATTATTTTTCTCTAAAGGTTTAGAAATCCATTAAAAGTGGCTATAATATCAGGCTATCACAAAAGTTCTATGATTATTTTTTACCGTTATTTATTATATCTTTGAGATTAATATTTATTGGGGTTTTTGGGAACTTTCTGTGTCTATCTTAGTTTTACGCAGTTTACGCGCTAAAGCCTGAAGTCCAATTTACACAGGAGCTCAAGCAGTTTTAGAGCATTCATATGTATAACAGATGATTTTATGCTAAACTTAAGACAAGCTATCAGGATCTCTCTTGGAAGCATATGGAGCTCAAAGCTCCGTTCAGGTCTGACCACTCTTGGCATTATCATAGGAATTGCTGCAGTAGTTGCAAACCTCTCTTTAGGGGAAAGCTTTAACGTTTATTTTGAAGATGAGATCAATGCCCAGGGATCCAATTTTATTATTATATATAGCCAGGAGCCAAATATTTTCTATACCAACGAACTGCAAATTATCGATAAAACTCCAGGTATTGCTGCAGTTTCTCCAGTAAAACAACAACGTGGGTCAGTAGGCTACTTTTCTCAAAACAAAAATCTTGATATTGCTGGAGTGACCGGAGATTATAAGGATACAGCCAATATAGTTATGAGATCCGGCAGCTTCATATCAGATCAGGATGCTTTTTCTGCAGCCATAGGGTCCAAGGTAGCTGGTGATAAATTCAAAAGGAACATTTCCACCCGCAGTTCAATAGATATTACTTTCCGGCTTGAAGAAAACAGATCAGTTACTAAAAAATTCAAAGTCAAAGGAATAATTGAAAGTCCGAATATCTCTTTCGCAGGGGGGGGAATTGATCGGGACGTAAGCGTCTTCGTCCCTGTTTCAACTCTTAATCAGATGCTTGAAGAAAATGATTTCTCGGCATTCTTTGCCATGACTAATAGTGTCGAAGACGTGGAAACTGTCTCAGACAAGGTAAATAAAAGGCTTGCTCGGAACTTTGGGGTCTCTTCAAGGAATATCGATGACGAAGACACAAAACCCTTCCGGATTTTTAACCAGGCTGATATCCTTAAGCAAACTACCCAGCTTGCCGATACTCTCCGAAATTTCCTTGTTGCTGTTGCTCTGATCTCCTTGCTGGTAGGATCTATAGGGATAATGAATATTATGCTTGTGACAGTTACTGAACGTACCCGGGAAATAGGAATCATGAAAGCCCTTGGTTTTTCCAGTATGGATATCCTCCTGCTCTTTCTGGCAGAATCAATTATCATCAGCCTTTTTGGCGGCCTCCTGGGGGTGGGGGTAGGAATAGGAGGAGCTTATGTAGCCACAACCATCCTGAAGCTTCCCTTTGTTTTTTCGCATTTCACCTTTGAGGTAGGACTCTTGGTTGCGATATTTGTGGGAGTTACAGCAGGAGTTTATCCCGCAAGCAAGGCTGCAAAAATGGCTCCTGTGGATGCTTTGAGGTATGAGTAAACTTCTATCAATATCTGCTTATCATACCTTGGCCCTTTTTTGGTTCTATCTTTCCTTTTATCTTTTTTCTCTTTCATCCCTTTTTCTTTTTCAATAGCTTTTTTCTTTGACTATTATGGCTTCATTTCAAGTTCCTGCAGGGCATTTATATTCATGGGAATCATAGATTAGTCAACTCATTGTTACAAACTTGAACATCACTTAGTTTGTTCGAATTATCCAGTTTTTAGTGTGGGGTCAACAGGGGATTATTATATGAAAATAACAGTGTTCAGCGGGAGCCATAAAGGCAGGGAAGGAAACACCCTCATTATGGTTGATGAATTCCTTAAAGGAGCAGAAGAAGCCGGGGCAGAGATCGAAAATATTATCCTTGCTGAAAAGAATATTATGTACTGCAAGGGAAAATTTGAATGCTGGCTCAAAACTCCCGGAAGATGCACTATCCGCGATGACATGGATGACCTGCTTCCCATGTTCATGGATTCGGATGTGGTAGTTTTTGCATGTCCTGTGTACTTTGACAATGTTCCGGCTATATTGAAAAACTTCATAGATAGACTTACCCCTCTCCTTTTGCCTCATTTCGAAGAGGATGAAAAAGGTGAGTACAGGCATTCAAAGCGCTATAAGAAATACCCGAAAATTGTTGTGGTTTCTAACGCCGGACTGCCGGGTCAAACGAATTTTGAGGTTGAAAGTCTTTTTTTCAGGCGATTAGCAAGGACTTTCCATACAGAACTTATTGCCGAAATCTATAGAGGAGAAGGGGAAATTTTCAGGGGTAAAAGTAACATTATGTTAAAACCTTTACTTGGAAAATACAAAAAACTGCTCAGGTGTGTTGGTAAAGAAATTGTTGAAAATCAAGTTCTCTCTGAAAAAACAATAAAAGAGCTCGAAAAACCGATCGTACCTCCAGGCCTTTACATTAAATTTGGAAATGAAGAATGGGATAGACTGTTAGAAGAAGGCAGAATTGATTGAATAAGGTCTCAAAATGAAAAAACTTCATGAAATGTGGATTATCAATCTTAATATAAATGTAAAGTAATCCTGACCTTATACACCTGGAAATCTCGATAGATTTAATAGGTGATAAAAAGGGATAAGAGGGAGGGTTTTATCCCTCCTATGTTTTTTATTTTTCAATCAGTGCCCGGGCTACTTTCCACCAGGTCCTCAAGGCTGTGCTCCATGTAAGGAGCGTTACTCCTGTTAATAAGCTCCTGACAGACATCAGCCGGGTTTTCATCCATTACAAGTGCTCCGTTTTCTATTAGTACAGCTCTATGAGCAACTTCCCGGACAAAATCCATATGATGGCTTACAAGCACTATGGTAGTTCCAAAGCGCTCATTGATCCTCTTTAAAGAATTTGTTACATCTCTGAGGGTTACCGGATCAAGATCCCCAAAAGGTTCGTCGAGCATGAGATATTGTGGGGAGGTTGCAAGGCTCAACGCAATAAATGCCCTTACATGCTCGCCTCCACTTATCTGATAGGGAGTTTTATCAAGAACTTCCATTGGAAGGTCAAGAGCTTCAAAGACTGGTTCTGCATAGGTATCGACATCAGTCACAGGAATTGTTGGGAATAGTTCAAAATAAATAGTTTCACTAAGGTTTAACTCTCGCAGAGCAGTCGTCTTTTCCTCTTCAGGCATATCCGGTAGTCTGTATATGGTATCGAGAGTCTCATCCGAAAGCCCCAATTCTCTGGCTTTATTCCTTGCGTATTCGATTGCACCTTTCTTTTTTATACTTAGCCTGAATCGAATCTGGTCTCTTACAGTTGAGTTAACGGACATGGAGAATTCCTGGTTCATTATACTCATAATCCTTCGAAGCTCCATTCGTTTCTCGCTGTACTCGGTAACATTTACCCAGTCTCCATTGCATAGGTATTCGACAGTCCCGCTTTTCGGCTTGACAAGTCCTTCCATAAGCTTCATTATTGTTGTTTTTCCGGCTCCTGAAGGGCCTATAAAGGCCACAGTCTCTCCTTTATAAACGTCCAGGGAAAAGTTTTTGATGTTGAGGACTTCTCCCATTCGGATAAGAGAATAACGTTTTGAAATATCTCTTACCTTAATACAAACTTCTTTATTTTCAGGCTCTGAGAGCTCTTCTCTGGGCTTCATATCTCTAAGGAAATTTTTAAGTACCCAGATTGGTTCCCCTTCAGCTGCGATTTTCCCTTCTTCAAGGAATATCAGCCTATCGGCAAGATATGCATGAATTTCCGGGAGATGGGAAATTACTACAATAGGAATATTCAGTTTCTCTTTTAGACTCTTTATTACATCAAGCACTTCTTGTTTTGTATCTGGCCCGGTCATTGTAACGGGTTCGTCGAGAAGAAGAACTTTTGGCTTTGCAGCTAACTGCCTTGCCATTACAACTCTCTGTTTTTCCCCTCCGCTCAGGAGGTTGGTGGAGTGAAGAGCTTTATGTTCAAGCCCCACAAGTTTCAGATACTCCATTGCCTCTTCAAAGAGTTCATCATATTCGTGATTATCATTGTGCGGAAGGGCTTCGTGCCCTATTCTAAGGTAATTTAGTTTCCTTATTATGTTTTCAATTGCAGGCCCGTTCCAGAGCCCGAAGTTCCGCTGGAGGTGTATTGCGGTTACGCTTTTCAGAAATTTTTCCCCTTCAATTCCTGAATCAAAGGTTACAATTTCCCCGTCTACCTCTACAGTTCCTTCCTGGAAGGGTTCTACTCCCCGGATGATGCGAAGAAGCGTTGACTTCCCGCTTCCGCTTCGACCTGTAATCCCGAGAATTTCTCCATCTTCCACTGTGAGGTCGATATGGTCCAATACTCTTATTTTTTCGGAGCGCACCTCATAATCTTTTACCAGGTTGGAAATCTTGAGCATAATCATACCTCTTAGTGTTCAACTCAAATTGACACTGGATCTCTTATGGATACTGAAGGTTTAACCTTCTTTCCTTTTAGAAAATTTGTATGTTTTGAATCATTGCATTTTCCAGATCTGTTAGCGTTAGTAGAATATGAAACTAAAATAGGAATCAGGTACTTTTCTTTAAAACTATTTATTATAATCGGCTGCCTGTTAATTACCATCTGGACAGTTTCGAAAAGTAAGTATAGAGATAGTTTCTAAAATAAAAAGATTGGGTAAAGAAAACATTGGATAAAGAAAGCATTAGGTAAAGAAAACATTGGATGAAGAAAGCATTAGGTAAAGAAGAAACAGCAGGTAAAGAAAAGGACCGAAATTTAAAGTCCTGCTCTTTCAACCAACAATTCTGCTATTTGTTTTGCGTCTTTGAAAGGGAAGTCTTTCTCTGTAATCAGACTTCTCGCTTCTGCTGCAGTAACTACAACATCTCCTATTATGCAAGTGGTATCCAGTCCCTCAGGTAAAGCAGCAATCAACTCTCCCTCCGTGTTGATTGGAAACTTGGAATTTTTAAGTGCTTCAATGATCTGTTCATAGACCTCTTCCCTTACGTTCATTTTCTTCTCCTATTCTTTTTTTTGCAGCTATATATTCTTAAAACCATTGTTCTTTGATTTCCTGTTAACAGCTACTTATTATATTTCATCTACTCTCCCCTTAAGTTATCATTCGTTACATTCTTTAGGGGAAAAAGGCTCTATGAGAAAAGACAACTTACGCTTTGAGAGAGAACGTTAAAAAATGAATCTTTAAAAAATAAGTGGATTGAGTAAGCTTTTAATCTCAAAAGCAGGCAGCACATTCCAAAACTATCATTTTCAGGAATTACTTCTTTATAGCTGATACAAGTTCAGCTACTTTCGCAGTAACATCTTTTACTTCTTCAACAATCGTACCTGTTACTATCATATCCGCACCTGCAGAAGCACAGAGCTTTGCGGTTTTTGCATCTCTGATCCCGCCGCCGATGATAAGTTTGTTTTCTCCAAGTGCGTGCTTGACTGCCCCTATCATCTCAGGGTTAACAGGTGTATCTGCTCCTGATCCGGCTTCAAGATACGTATAATGCATGCCCAGGTACTTGCCTGCAAGGGCGTAAGCGACTGCAAGTTCAGGTTTCCTTCTTGGAATCAGTTTCGCGTCTCCTACCCATCCGACAGTTCCCCCAGGCTCGACTATAAGGTATGCCATAGAGATAGGTTCTATCTGACTTCTGTATACAAGCGGAGCTCCAAGTACTTGGTTTGTAATTACGTATCCTATGTCTCTGGAGTTCAGAAGACTCATGAAAAATACTGCATCTGCATACTTGCTAAGCCCGGCTGAATTCCCTGGAAAGAGGATTGTTGGGACATCTACCTTCTCTTTTATCTTTATGACAGTCTCATCAAGTAGAGTCCCTGATGCTCCCGTTGAGCCCCCGATCATGATAGCATCGGTACCTCCTTCAACTGCCGCAAGGGCAATTTCAGCGGCTCTTTCCGGCGTTTGAGACGCCGGGTCGATAAGGGTAAGATGTACTTTTCCTTCCTGATCAATAATTTTCTGAAGGTGTGCTTCCACCTGCAAAAAAGATCATGCTCCCTTGGATTCCTTGGATTTTACACGAAGGGCGCTGGAACCGCATTTTCTGCAGCGTGTTGCTCTTACTGCATTTCTTGCATTGCATTTCATGCAGATCTTTTTATTTAATAATCTTTCTTCTGCTTCTGGAAAACGACCCATTTTTTGTCACCTGCTATTATTTTTATTATCGATAAGGTATATAGCCCGCTTAATGGATGTTAAGGCATATAATGTTTTTCATCAAAAAATCCGTTGTTTACGGAGTTTGATCTTCTTTTTTTCTTCTTTTTTCGCGTGCATGAAGTTTTTACTGTGCTTTTGACTCAAAGCTTATTTATTGGTTATGTTGTTTATTCCCTGACTTCTATACTAATCGAGGACTAAATGATAATTAAGTTAACGTCGAATTTTGCATACGTTAATGTGGAAATTACATAAAGCTAAAAATCATATTTAATGTTATAATCCATTTTATGTTTAATCAACTCGGGATTTTGAGTTCCCTATCTCTTTAATGGTGATCGACGTGACTATTCATCCTATAGATTATCGGTATGGTACAGCGGAAATGAAATATGTGTGGAGTCAAGAAAACAGACTTGCCAAAATTCTCCGGACAGAAGTTGCTCTTGCAAGGGCCGAGGCGGATATGGGGATAATTCCTGCAGAAGCGGCTGAAATTATTTCTGAAAGCATTACTTCTGTAAAGCCTGAGAGAGTAGATGAGATCGAAGCTGAAATCCATCATGATATGATGGCCGTGGTTCTTGCGATCTCTGAACAGTGCAGAGATGATGCTGGAAAATGGGTACATTTTGGAGCCACTTCAAATGATATTCTGGACACAGCAACAGCTCTCCAGATTAAGGATGCAATTGAGATCTTTGAAGACAAACTTAAGACTTTATTAAAAACCCTGCTTAATCAGGCAGAAGATCATAAGCAAACTGTCTGCTGTGGCAGGACCCACGGGCAGATTGGAGTTCCAACAACTTACGGGCTCCGTTTTGCTATATGGGCTTCAGAGATCTCAAGACATCTCGAGAGATTGTACCAGCTTACTCCGAGAGCAACTGTAGGACAAATGACTGGAGCAGTTGGGACACAGGCTGCATTTGGAAAATCCGGAATTTTAATACAGAAACTTACCATGCAACACCTTGGAATTGGAGCTGTCGATGTTTCCAATCAGATCATCCAAAGGGATAGGCATGCTGAATTCGTAATGTGGATGGCAAATGCCGTCACTACTCTGGATAAAATAGGAGTCGAAATCAGAACTCTTCAGCGAAGCGAGATCGCCGAGATTGAAGAAAGCTTTGGAAAAAAGCAGGTAGGATCATCTACCATGCCTCATAAGCGCAACCCAATAAAATCAGAACAGATCTGCGGGCTTGCAAGGATTGTAAGGGCTATGGTCGAACCTGAGCTTCTTAACAACACCCTATGGGATGAAAGAGACCTTACCAACTCTTCCTGCGAGAGGGTGGTTTTTCCTGAAGCCTGTGTTCTGACCGACCATATACTTAAGCTCGGGATTTCTGTGCTTGAGAACCTGAGGTTCTATCCTGAAAATATTCGGAAGAATTTGGAATTGCTTAGGGGCCTAAACATGGGAGAAGCTGTCATGATCGAACTTGCAAAGAGAGGTGTGGGCAGGCAGGAAGCTCATGAGCTTGTCCGGGATGCAGCAATGAGGGCTCATGATACAGGGCAATATTTCAAAAACGTCCTTCTGGAAACTCCTGCTGTTGCAAGGTATCTGTCTGCTCTCGATATTGAAAATCTCGTAAATCCTGATAAATATATAGGAACTGCAGTTGAACAGGTTGAAGCACTCGTTGTAAAACTTCGTGAGGGTTATTCCCTCTAACCTTTTTCTTTCTTTTAAGCTAATCAATAAGGGCGATTAACTGATGGAAAAATATAAATTACTTGTTTCTCAGTTCAAGTATAGAGCTTAATAACGTTTTGTCCAAAAAAACAGTTTTGCGCAAGAATTGTAAAGCTCCGAACTTCTTCATTTATGTGAAAGATTAAATATAAATGTTTATATCCTATGAGCTTTATTATATTAAAACAACTTTGTCAAAAGTTTCATCCAACTTGGGTGATTGAGGCATCTAAAAATTAGGTGTTGCGTAACTTAAAATGTCTAGTTGGGCTAGATATGTAGATGTTTTAGGTGTGAAAGTGGATTAGATGCCTCATTAACTCCTATGTAGAGGTTATTTATAAAATTTGTGCTAATTTCCTGATTCTATCTTCTCAAAAAAATAATCCTTCCCTTCTCTATTCTTCCATTTTTTACCTCTTATCTTTTCCCTCTATTGTTCTCAATTTTCGAAGCTATTTTCTTTGTTTCCTCTTATCCAATTACTCATAGGGTAAACCGTCTTTTTAGATATCTAATTTACGATCCTGAAGCATGGAAATCGGAGATCTTGTGGAAGTTATGATGTAATTACAACAGTGTGAGGTGCTTTTCGCCCCGAGTTCCGTCTCCCGAGCTTCGCTTCCCGAGTTCCGCGTCGGGATCACAGGAAATTGGAGATTTTCTGGGAGTTGCGATGTAATCGCAACAGCACGGGGTCTGTTCACTTGCTTCGCTCGCTCAAGCAGACTATTATGGTTTAAAATCCGAAAAAAATCCCATTGTAGAAGCCATCAGTCCTTTTTGATGCGCTCAAGAGGACTAATTTATGGCTTTTTGATGCTTCTAGTGGGTGGGTACAGAGAATTTTAGTTTTTAATGTAAATATTAGATTTTTTGAATTTGATCGGTGTTTGTGCCCTAACCTTCCATAATTATAAAAAAATAGTGGTTCCTTCCAGATAGGATGTGGACTTTTGTGCTATTTCAGGGCTATTCTGTCCGGTCATGTGTAAAAAATGCTTCTGTGACTTAAATTAATTTTCAAGTTAATTTTTATTTTGTGGTATAACTATAAACGCTTATATATGATGATTTTCTATCCCTTTGAGCGTTGCTTTATCCAAGTATTGAGGCATCTGAAATAGGTGTTGCGAAACTTAAAATATCTATCTGGGCTAGTTTGGGTAGATTATTTCATGGTGTGAAAGTGGATTAGATGCCTCAATAATTTCTAATGATAAGGTTATTTATATAATTTGTGTTTACTGTATGCACAACCGCCCAAAACTGACATTTTACAGTAGATTGTTTATGTTTCCTTGATTGTTTTCAGTATCTATGTAGTATTTTTTTATAGTGATTTCTTCCTTCTGCTTGTGTTTTCTCCTGATTTATTTTGTTAAGTTCTTCTGTCCCGAAACGGATAGTGCTGTATATGTAAACTATGGTCCAGAATTATTTACAAGTTATTTTTCCTTAAGCTTGAAGTCGCTAGTGTTTGAGACACTTCATTATTCCTGCTGGGAAGGTTTGAATACTTCCAGATTTTCCCAGTTGAATTTATCTGGAGGACAGGCTCTTATGCATTTCTGACAGTGAGCTCCTTCACAGAGGTCAGTGCTTATCATAACTCTGTTTTCCTCATCAATTGTTATAGCATCATTAGGGCAGACTTTTATGCACTTTTTGCATTCGGGGCAATCCACAACCATGGTCATATATGTCCCGACCCTCTCCAGCACATAGAGTCCTTCTTCCCCAAGCACAGGAATGTCCCTTTCTACACGTTTCTCGACGATGGGATTGTCTATAGGATCATCAAGCCCTGGAAGTCCTTTCTTTTTGAGATATTTTTTAAACATTTTAAAAGGCATACCCTCTTCCCAATACGCAAGTTCAAGAATATACGCATCCCTGAATTCAGGGGATGTTGCAAACATAATGTGAGTACCTATAATCTGGTTTGCAATGTCCTGAAGTTCCCAGAGCCTCTCTTCTGAAAGAAGGACTTCTTTTGCTACTATTAGGGAAGTATTTCCTATCTGACAGATTCTTTTCGTGGAATAGGGGATCAACCCTATTTTCTGGGCTTTTGCCGCATCCATATAGGTGCCAGCAGCTCCTGCCATATAAGCTGTATTTATATCTTCCATTTGAATTCCTGCAGATGAACAGAGGGTAATATGTCCTGCTCGTATGGCTCCTATAGCTTTTCCAGCTTCATGCATATCTTTTTCTGAAAATTTGATCTTATTCTGCAGGTGAATTGTGCCATCAGGGGTTTTAATCTTCGGAAGTTCAGCGAGTCCACGCCCCAGGGCTTTTTCTATCAGGGCTATAACTCCTGTCCCTGTTATACCTCTTGCTTTTATTTGCCCTTCTTTAATTATATTTCCCGTAGCTGGATCTACAAGGTCTCCTGGGACTTGTTTCATCTCTTCGTTGAGCACATAGTTTCTCAGAAATCCGTTCTCGAATTCAAAATCAGATATCGTGAATGGAGAAGCAAGTTTCCCTTGCTTTATTTGCTGTCCTTCGAGAGCCGGTCCAGCAGCTGCGGATCCTGTATAAATAATATCTTTCACTTTAAGGGCCATTTCGGCATTTGTCCCATAGTCCGTTGCAATTGATATCTCATCACTTTCAAGCATTCCTGATTTGACAATCAGGGCAAGGGCATCAGCTCCGACTTCGTGTTTTATTGCAGGGGGAACTCTCAGTTCGAAGTCAAATTCTTCAAATCCTGGAATTTCTTTGCTGGAAGCAATTCTGGCATTTCTATTCTGTTCTTTTATATTGTATTTCTGTTTCTTCCGCTCGCCTGCGTAAGCAAGGTCTTCTATGGAAATTCCCTGAAAGATTGACAGCTGGATGGGGTTTCCACAAATCGAAAGCCTTTCCAGTTCTTTTCTCTCCACACCCAGAGTTTTGAATATATTTTTTACAGCGTTTACTGAAAGCTCGTGTGCAAGGTTTTGCCCATAGTGGATTGCGAAGTCCATGTGGTCCATCACATTCGCGCCGGGAAGTGGGTTCCTTAAAGTTATTACAGTTCTTTTGATCTCTCCATTGTCAAGGTCAATTTTCTGAGCTCGATATCCACTTGTACCCAGGTCAATTGCAACTCCGTATCTCATATATACTCCCCTAACTTTTCTTATTTCGTCGGATGTTTTTTAATTTAGCCGTTGAGGTTTTATGTATTCAATATTTTGAAAATAACATATAAATAAATAGAGCAATTTATTCGTTTATATTTATATTTAATTCGAAATAAATTACGCGTTAATTGCTTTTTAAAAATTACTCTCGAAATTTTTGTTATACCTTATATGGTAAATTTTATTAAAAAAGATGTTTGCTAGGCCTATTTCTTTCCTTTTGTCAGGCAGCCTGAGCCTTTTAAAATCCTTTGCTAAAAATAGATATCGGGAGAAATATGGTGAAGATATCTTTATATAGTACAAGTGTCTTTGTATAGTCGATGAGCTAGTCTGGGTAGCTCGGCGTTACCTGTAACCCGAAATCGCCGATATGCGGGGGACGAAGCCAAAGGAAGATGCGTCAAAGAAACTCCAGCCTGGAATCTCAACTGAGAAGCCCCGTCCTACTTGGATGGTGCAGGTATGCGGGTTTGCTGGAAAACAGATCTTCATACCATAACTGCGGAAACCGGTCGAGGCCCGGAAGGGAGCAGACTTACTGTGGGCAACTGTCGCTTGCGGGGTCGCGGGGTGGAGAAGAGAATCCAGTCTCCTGGAATCTCCAAGATGCACCAACCTGAGGTGTGCTCATCACTTCAAACTTTTCGAGAGCTTACTTCTATAGTATAATTTAATTCTTTGAAACTCTTTGGGTAACACAATTGTAAAATGCTCTCCGGAAAAGATTAAATACATGAAATGCGTTTAAGGGGACGCGCTTCTTAAAGTCCGTTGTGACGAGATAGCCAAGCCCGGTATGGCGCGGGATTGCTAATCCCGTGATGCCCCGCATCCCGGGGGTTCGAGTCCCCCTCTCGTCGTTTCATTTTTTCATAAACTTTTTTATTCATTCAGTATTTATGCAAGATGTTCGTAGCCTCAAATTTTCCTATCCTGCCGTTGTTCAAGACTATTAATTTTCATATATTGCCCCCCCTTTTCTTAATAGAGTTCAAGTCAATGAAATTTATATTATTTAAAAATTAATATCTATTAATGGCAGACCTGCTTCTAACCGACCTTCTTATCATTTTCGGGCTTTCCATTCCTGTAGTTTTTATTTTTTCAAGGTTAAAAATAGCTCCGCTTGTGGGTTTTTTGCTTGCAGGTATCCTAGCAGGACCTTTCGGTTTCGGATTGATTAGGGATATAGAAAATATCGAAGTCCTGGCTGAGATCGGAGTCGTCTTATTGCTCTTTACTATCGGGATAGAGTTCTCTCTGCGTGAACTTCTCAAGCTCAGGCGAATTGTTCTTTTAGGAGGGGGACTGCAGGTTTTTCTTACTACGGTTATTGTTGCTTTTATCTTCTCGGGGCTTGGATATCCCCCTAAAGCTGCGATTTACATGGGGCTTATTGTATCATTGAGCAGCACCGCTATTGTCCTGAAATTGCTTCAGGAAAAGGGGGAGATATATAGTGCGCATGGAAGAATTGCACTCGGAATCCTTATTTTTCAGGATATAGCTGCAGTTTTGATAATTATTCTTGCTCCTCTTCTTGCTGGGCAAACAGTAACTGGAGATGCTATCTTTGAGCTTGCTTTTAGAGGAATCGGGCTTGTCCTTCTCACCCTTATAAGTTCCCGTTATGTAGTTCCTTTTCTTCTGTTCCAGGTGGCGAAGACGCGCAATAACGAACTTTTCTTACTAAGCGTCGTGGTAATAGGTCTTTCAGTTGCCTGGATTACCTCTTTGGCAGGTCTTTCCCTTGCTCTTGGAGCTTTTCTTGCAGGATTGATTATTTCTGATTCTGAATACTCTACACAGGCACTTGGAAATGTTATTCCTTTCAGGGATATGTTCATGAGTATCTTTTTTATCTCCACAGGTATGCTGCTGGATCTTGATCTTATAAGGACGCATTTTTTCCTTATTCTTGCAGCCACTGCTCTGGTCCTCTTCCTTAAAACTATTGTAAATGCCCAAACTACTTTCCTAATAGGGTTTCCTCTGCATACTATGCTCCTTGTAGGTTTTTCCCTGGCCCAAATAGGCGAATTTTCTCTTATTACGGCGAGTGTAGGTTTCGAGAATGGGATTCTTTCAGAGGAAATCTATCAGGAGTTCCTGGCTGTTACCGTGCTTTCTATGGTACTGACTCCTTTTTTCATGGATCTGGGGCATTACTATGCAGCTTCCAGCCAGAGACTTCACCTTCCCGGAGTACTCGTATATGACCGGTACAGGATTTTCCAGGGAGAGAAACAGGGAGAAAAACTTGAAAATCACCTGATCATAATAGGTTTTGGAGTCAATGGAAGGAATGTTGGAATTGCTGCCCAAAAAGCTTTGATTCCCTATTTGATCATTGAAATTAATCCCGAAACTGTCAAACATGAAAAACTAAAAGGAGAGCCGATTATCTATGGAGATGCAGCCCAGAAAGCTGTGCTTGAGCATGCAGGGATCAGGGCAGCAAAATCAGTTGTAATTACCGCAGGAGATCCTGCAAGTTCCATACGAATCATTGAAGCAGCCAGGAGACTAAATCCTGATACTCATATTATTGCAAGAACTCACTTCCTGAATCAACTTGATAACTTATATTCTATAGGGGCCAATGAGGTTGTCTCGGATGAATTTGAGTCTTCCATAGAACTCTTTTCCAGGGTACTTAATACTTACATGGTCCCTGAGAATGAAATTGAAACTATGAATACACAGCTCAGGGCCGACCATTACCAGGTACTTCGTAATCCTGAATTGCATCGGACAGGCATATGTGAACTTGCCCTTGACTTCTCTGATGTGGAAATTAAAAGTATAAGAGTTGAAAAAGGTTCGGAAGCTTCAGGAAAAACTCTGGGAGATCTTGATATCAGAAAAAGGTATGGAATTACCATCCTTGCTATTTCCAGAGATCACAGACTCATATACGACTTGGGAGCTAAAACAGAACTTAAGCAAGATGATATTTTGCTTGTAATCAGCCCTCCAGAACAACTTGAGGAAATTAGGGAGATTTTTTCAAAAACGAGCTGAGAGTGGATATTCTTCTGGAATATTTTCTCTTTTTTTCTCTTTTTTATTTTTCTGCTCTTATTACTTACTTAAATAATGAACTATCTCCTTTATCTCTTTTTTTCTTCCACTCTATTCTCTTAAATAATTCACAATAACTTTAAATAATGTATCTTTCTATTTACTATATGTAAAGTTTATATTACATATTGTAATCGAAAATAGTCAATTTGTTTGCACTACCATACTTAATGACTTTAATTATTAATTTGATTTTTATTGAAATACCATACTTACGGAGGATTCGCAAATGAAAAAGAAAGAATTCAGAATTATTTCTTTCCTTATTCCAATGATTATGGGAGTTATCGTTGTTCATTCAATATCAATCGGAAATCCGATACTTGCTGTGGGTTCCGTTTTTGCAGGCATGATTGTCATGTACCTTTCTAAACACAGGCTAAATGATATTGTGGAAGACGAGCGTATTCGTCAGATTAGTCAGAAAGCTTCTGGATTACTCTTCAATTTATTGCTGTCAGCTTTGCCCTTGGAGGAACAGCCCTTATAGCAATGAAAAACACTTATCCAGGCTATATAAATCTTGGTTTTTTCATGGCATATGCAAGTTGTGCAGTTCTTGTTCTTTACTCCCTTTCTTACATTTATTGCAACAGGGAGTATGGGGGATGATAAAGCTGATTTAGCAAAAAGTACGGAGTCTGAGATGAAGAACAATATTAAAGTTTACAGGGCAATCCATGATCTTACGCAGGAAAACCTTGCTGAAAAGGTAGGGGTAACAAGGCAAACCATACATGCTATTGAAAAAGGTAAATACGATCCCTCTCTTGAGCTTGCATTCAAACTTTCCAGGCTTTTTGGTGCCCGAATTGAGGATATCTTCCTCTATAAGGACGGTGAAAATTGAGATACTCTGAGTAAAAAGATTGAACTATTTAGTTTCTAAAGGGTTTACCTTAGAATCTCGAAACTATTTTTAACCCAAAATTTCTTTAAAAAAATTTCCTTTATTATATTTTGTCGAGATAAACTTAGCTTTCCTAATTTCCCTAATGCAAATAAACTGTAAGACAAAAGTCATATATTTCTTTCTTATTTTCTGAAAAAACAATAATCTGAGAGCTATCAAGACTTCTGGGTGAGTAAGCTAACTTTCTTTGAAGCAAATGCGCCGACGCATCATGAAAAACAACTTTTGTTTTTAAATATGTTTATAAGAAATGAGAAGATAGTAATAATCAGCATACGTTTGCTATGTAAAACCTGCGTGTGTCAACAAAAATTAACATGTAAATATCCAGATAACAAGAAACAAGAGGGAAGAAATATGATGCAATCTTTTATAGTGGAACATTATCTCAGCAAAGCTATAGATGTTTACTGTGGCGGGCCAGATGTTTTTAAGGGAACAGTAGAAGCCTGTGCTGATAATGTCCTTACGCTGAATAATGAAGGGAAGCTTACCCACATAGCTATTGATAAAATAATAGCACTCTGGGCTCAATAATCTAAGGACTTTATATTTCAAGATCGTCACATTAGAGGTATGATAAAATGCAATCTTTTATTGTGGAACACCACCTGGGTGAAGTCATAGATGTTTACTGTGGAGGGCCTGATGTTTTTAATGGAAAGGTAGAAGCCTGCGCAGACAACGTGCTTACTCTTGGACAGGACGGAAAGTACACACATATAGCAATTGATAAAATTATAGCGCTCTGGCGTGCTTAAAATAAAAAAGTTCAAGAGCTTGGAAAAATTTATTGAATAAAAGGCTCTGTTAGCACAGATAAAACTCTGGGAATACGTGGAAAAGCTGGTGGAAAAGAAGCTTCTTGACTTTCAGCTTTTTCCATCAATTCAAGATAAATATACTTATTATGCTATTTTACGGCTTTTTGCATTAGATGCAATAAACTCTCGCATTAATTTTGCTCCCAGCATGGCTGCCTGTCCTGAATCATACTCAGGAGCGATTTCTACAATATCAAAAGCCATTGAGAAAGGAGCAAGAGTCCTTACTGCAGTTCTTACATCTCTGGCACTCAGACCGAAAGGCTCCGGTGTTCCGAGACCAGGGGCATAAGAAGGGTCTATGGCATCCATATCAAGAGAAAGATACAGCTGACTGCAGCCCAGCCACTCAACAGCTTCCTTTAGGACTTCAACCATGCCTATGGACTCCACATCATCGGCTGTATAATATTTCAGTTTATTTTCCCTGGCAAAAACCCATTCCTCTTCAGGGCCGCTTCTAATTCCTATAGATACCAAATTCTTCGTAATCTGATTGAGAATATTTCGGGATACACAGGCATGATTATTCTTGAATCCTCTATATTCCTCCCTAAGATCAAAATGGGCATCCAGTACAAGAACTCCAAAATCATCCCCTGCAAATTCTGCACAGGCTTTTACCATAGCAAACGTCAGGGAATGTTCCCCTCCAAGCATGATAGGGAGTTTTCCATCATTAAGGAGATCTTTTGCGGCTTCGTAGAGGCTCTGCAAGGTTTCGTCAACCGAAGCTGAGGTTTCCATATTTCCTGCATCGTAAATGGGAATGTCTACAATGTCAATGTCGAAAGTAGGGTTGTAACTCTCAAAATTTGCAGAGACCTGCCTCATAGCGTCTGGAGCCCAGCGACTTCCTGCCCGATATGATGAGGTATTGTCAAAAGGCACACCAAAAATTACATAGCGTGCGGATTCATAATCTGAGAGGGCATCTATAAAAGAATTAGGTAAAAACATAATCCAACCTGCACGTAATATATTTTTAGTAAAAAAAGAGCTCAGGTTGTTGACCTGAGTTTTCACTGCTTTGAGGAAACTTACATCCTTATGTCGAGTTTGATCTTGCCGAGGGCTGTAATGTAAGAAACTTCTTCTCCCTCTTTGACTTTCTCTTTGTACTCCTCAGGAATCATGATTTCAAAGGTTGAGAAGTCTCCCATGTCCATAAGCTGGGCAATGTTCCCGGTAATAGAGATTATCTGTGCACTCTTTCTTTCCACAATCGGGACGTAGACTTTGTTTGCAACGGAACCTATGTAGGAGCGCTTCTGTCCGTCAAAGAGGCCGATAGCCTCTACTCTTGCTTTTGCAGCTCCGTGTTTTCCTGGCTTGGACTTGGTAATGCTCTTTATGACGCATGCTTCGTCATCGATGATTAAGTATTTCCCTTCTTTTAAGTCTTTTACTTCTACTTGCTGTTTCATAACAATTCTCCCATATGTCTTTAAGACATGTAGTATCAATAAGCTGTAAACGCCATACCGAAATCCCTGATTCCTTTTTCCTGGTTCAAGTCCGGCGGAGCAGTATTAGAAGGCTTTTCTAATTTTTGCCTGTCTCTTCTTTTATCCATACATCGCTTCTATCGCTCAGTACAGTAAAATCGGAAAGTAATTTCTGGCCTGGATGCCTGCAGACCTATAAAGGTCGAGAATTAATACGATTAATTATCCTACAGTATATAACGCTTATGCGAGATTCCACTCTTTCTGGCGAGATTTCAGGGGAAAAGGCCCGAAACGCACAAAAAATATCGTTTATCTATGGAAAACATCCGGGTTTAGAAGATAAAACATTATACGCTACTTAAATATTTATTTTTCTATCTGGCATATCTTACTGGCTGGGAAAACTTTTTGGCTCCATTAATTCCCTTTTTTCAGCAACTGAGCCCAAGTTCTTTCAGTTTTCCAGATAAAGGTACTCCTTCTCTGTCCCATCCGCGGTAATGATAGTATTCCTGAAGGGCAGTCTCAAACTCTGTCCTGGAAACTGTGTCTCCTTCGTTTTCTCCATCTCTTTCAAAAAATCTTTCTGGAATAATGTCATCTTTCCGTGCAAAACCTGCCCCAAGGTTATAAATTCTCTCCAGATTCCAGATCCTCTCTCCTATTCTCAGGAGTTCAGCAGGCGAGATTTCCATCCCTGCAGCCGAAAGCAAAAGAGCTGAGCATATTTCTTCATTAAAAGCAAAAATTGAGAACGGACAGAGCACAAGAGAGTCAAGTACAGAGGTCAGGTTTTCAAAAACCTGAAGAATTCCTGCTTTTCCTTTTAGGCTCAGGCGATCAAGGCTCAAAGGTTTTCCAAGTATCTCGGGTCCAATCATAAAGGCGGTCAGGTAATCCCCTCCGTGTGAAGATGTAGCATAGGCAAGGGCCTGCCCCTTTATTCCTCCTGGATCAAAGCCTGCCAGTTCCAGACCTTTTACATCCATACTCAAATCTTCTTTTCCTCTGGCCGAAAGATATTTTCTGGCTCCTCCTCCCATTTCACTCCCTTCTCCTATTTCCAGGAGCAAAGATTCCAGTTCATCAGGTTCTATTGATCCCCACTTTTGTTCTATTCCTGATTTAAGTTCTGAGAATGCGCCGAGAACCGAACCTGTCGAAACCGGATCAAGCCCGTAATCCTTACATATCCCGTCGGCGTTGAGTATGGAAGTAAAGTCTGGATTTTCAAGGTTAAACCCGAATGCCCAGAGAGAATCATAATCAGGTACAATTTGTCCTGTCTCTTTTATTCTCTTTTTGCAGCCCAGAGGACAGCCCGAGCAGCTTTCTTTTTCAAGCTCAAAACAGGCTTTTATATATTCTCCTGAGAGAAGATCTGCAAAAGGCGTTCCTTTTCCGGTAAAATTTCTGCTGGGTATGAGATTCATATAATTCAAAAGCTTCACAAGCACAGGCGTACCGTAGTTTGCAAGCCCTTTGGAAAGTATGGGACTTGCATCGAAAAGCTTCAAAATTTTTGTATTAAGCACTTTTAGCCCCTGAGGATTAGAAGGTAACAGTTCTTTTTCTCCTTTTACAACTACGGCTTTCAGCATTTTTGAGCCTGCAACAGCTCCGAGCCCTCCTCTCCCGCTGTAAACGGAGTCAGTTACAAAAGAGGATATAAGAACCTGTTTCTCTCCAGCCCTGCCTATACAGGCCACGCTTCCCTTTCTTTTGAGAGCTTCAGTACAGGCTTTAACATTCTTCCCCCAGAGTCCTTCTGCAGGTACAATTTCAGTATTTTCATCCCTGACTTCCACATAAACAGGCCTCTTTGCCTTTCCGGTAATAACCAGGGCATCAATCCCGGCTTTTTTCAGCTCTCTCCCAAAGCCTCCTTCTATATTCCAGCTAAACACTGTGCCTGTTAGGGGTGATTTCGATGTAAGCACTGCCCCTGAAGCCATAGGTGCAAAGCCTGAAAGTGGACCTGATGTGAAAATCAGGGGATTGACGGGGCTAAGTGTATCAATATAGGAATCTGTAAGCTCGGAAAGTAGTTTTACTCCAAGTCCTCTGCCTCCAAGGTAGCTTAGAATTAACTTTTCGTCAGTTTTGGTGACACTGACTGATTCGGCGCCAAGATCTACATATATTGTTTTTCCTATCGAGCCTGCCATATTGAATCCTTTATTTTTTCACTTTGATTTCTATATTTTTTTATAACTCTACTTTCTCTACTTCTTTTTAATTTCTTTTGTATTTTTCTATTGTTATTCCTTTTGTAGCCTATTTTTTATCCCTTGAGTTCCAGGTTTAATTTTAAATATTCTTTTCTGTATGTTAAGAAGTAAGCGTTAAAAGATGTTTTAAAATGTGCCTTTTTCTCAAGATCTTAAAAGAGCCAGCCTTTAAGACAGGGAAATCTCACATATTATGTATGAATCTGGAGAAACCTTATATTATTTCTGTATATGCCCTTCTCCGGAACGAGAAAGGCGAATTTTTGCTTCTCAGGCGCTCGGAAAATTCAAAAACTAATCCGGGCAAATGGGATTTGCCAGGGGGAAAACTGGGTCGTATGGAACCTCTTAAAGAAGCCGTTGTAAGAGAAGTATGGGAGGAAACCGGGATTTCAATCGTTCCCGGGGACATTGCAGGATATGTAGCCTTTGAACTTCCCGAAAAAAAAGTAGTCGCCATAGTTTATGATGGTGGTTATATCATTGCTGATATAAAATTAAGCTATGAGCATATAGAGTATGCATGGATTTCCCTTGAAAGCATTTTGGAAATGAATACTCTGCCTGCTTATTTCAAAGATTTCTTTAAAATATTTGACGTAGAGAACAAAAAATCTTCAGGGTCAACCATTTAATTCAAATGAAGAATTCGATTCGATTCGATTCGATTCGATTCAATTCATGATTTTAGGCTGACATTATCCTGAAAATTCTTCGTTTCATTTCTTTCCTTTGAATTTTTACTTAAGGTATTCATCCTCAAGTTCTTTCCTTTTTTTCCTGCTAAGTCGCCAGCTTACAGAGAGGAAGACAATAATCGCAACAGCCCCGTAAAGTGCTGTGCGCAGCAGAGGGCTATACTTAGTCAACAGGATAGGATCTATGTTGTCCCTCATCTCGTATTCAGGATACATGATATCTCCCTTATCGTTGCTGTGATCCAGCCCAAGGGCGTGTCCAAGCTCATGTTTTGCAATTACAAGCATAGTTGCGTCCCCATATTGTCGCCAGGCTTTGCCCTTATAATTTCCTACTTCAAGAACTATATCTACCCTTCCAAATTTTCCATGGATTGTAGTAGGAAGTGCATAGCCTGCAACTCCTGAAGGCGCACCCTGGACAGTTTCTAAATTTTCTACCCATATTATCTTTATGTCAGCTTCTTCAGAATCCACAAGCTTAAAAACAGGCTTGTACTTCAGGTTCCCGTTACCCCCTTCTTCCCAGTATTCAAGAGCCTTTTCGATCTGTCCATAATAGGTAGGACTGTAGTGCTCAGGTACGCTTTTGTTATCTATATATACTGTAATAGGAGAATGATCCCATGGATAATCTAAAATTCTTCCTTGGCTTTCTTCGGAAGATGTAAAAATCTGTTGAAATGGTAACTGTGCCATTAAGATCAGTTCGTTTTCTTCAGAAGCTGTAGAACCTAAAGGTAAAATTAGTACCATCAATAACAGCACAAAGAACAGTTTTATTCCGTTCGTTCCATTCCGATTAATGTAAACCAGCCTTCCTTATCACTAATTGTTTAATTCTAAAAACAGATGTAATGGAATCTGTACACTGGATTATTTTTATTATTCTTATTAAATAAAATCTGTTGCAGGAATGCTCTAATTTATGCACTTTAACTTTAAATAATATTTTTCAAGCAGGACAGAAACATCAAAAAATAAAATTAAGTTTCATAAACTGAATTTACAAAACTCAGAAAAACAGAATTAACTTATTTTTGAATTCACCTATTTACTTAAGAGTGGCTTTGGAAATATTGCATACTTCACAGTTCTGATCATAGCCGTTTTCTTCTTTTTCTATCTCTTCATCTTCACTTTTCTCGTCACCAGGAAACTCGGAAGCAAGAGCTCTTGTACTTTCTGCAAGTACTGCAGCGTTAGAAATGGATGCTCCTATCATAATGGCATTAAATATGCTCTCTTTCTTGATTCCTCTCCTTTTTGCGATTCTAATATGCATTTTCAGGCAGTGGTCGCAGCGAAGGGCAGAAGCTACTCCTATTGAAATAAGTTCTACTGTCTCAGGATCGAGGTTTTTAAATTCCCTCATTATAGAGTTGTCATAAAGGGTTTTCGGGATAAAAATCTCCGGGAGATCTTTCATGAAATTCATAATGTAAGGGACTTCGCCATATTGCTTCCGAACATCCTCCAGAAGTTCAGGAACCGCTCTTTCAGGGTCCTTTTTCAAAATTTCCACAATATCTTCAAGTTCCATACGAAACCACCATCATATCTCTACGTGGAAACTGGAATATGACGCCATTTTTTCCGGGTCAGGCTTTACAGTTTTAAGGATAAGTGAGAAACACAAACCCAGTAAAAATGTAAAGTAATAATTCTTAACACAACAGAATCCGGGTCAAATTGCAAAACCAACGTCAGACTTAGATTTGATTTTTATCAATATATAATTTTTCATTTTTGACTTGGAAATATTAGCAAGTTCTGAGAGGACAACTCCCTCATCAAATTCGAGCTTCTCAATTTTTTCGTGGAATTCATCATATGGAAGTTTGACCCTGAGCCCGTCAAGCTGGAGGGTAAGAGGGGCAGGAGAGAGTACAGTACGGATTTCAGGGACCTGATTTTCTATCTCCTTCATAACTCTTGCGGGAAGTACGGCAAGAGGATCTTTTGCTTGCTGCCTGCGAATGTTGTCAGCAATCTTTCCAATCTCTTCATTGAGTTTGTCAAGGGCACTAACTTCTTCTGTTTTCCTTAATCTATGAGAGGTTCTTCCGATATTTCCAACGTAAAGATCTGCTCCGGAGACTTCCTCAGTTTTCAGGTCAGGTCCACCTGTCACCACAATTGGGATTTCGATACCCTCAAAGAGCTTCGGCTTCTTATTGATAATACAGTCACTGAAAGACCCGAATGTGAAAACTGCAATATCGTGTTCATTAATAAGTTTCCTTTCGTAGTCCATGGATAGAGACACTCTGCGTCCCATTCCTCTGGCAAGCCCTATCATATTTGTGTTGGCTCCCGGGTGGCGAAGGTATTCTGCTACATCGCAGGCTGAATGTGGAAGATGATGAGAGGCAAGGGTCGGTGAAACGACTGCAATCTCTACTCCCGTAAGAGGAGCTTCTATCATGATTCCAAGCAGTTCGTCAGATTGTTTTTTTACTATTTCGATGTCCTTTTCAGGGACAAGCATTATTAGATTAACTTCCGTGCCGGTAACTACTTTTTGAATTAAGTAGCCCCCCAGGTCTTCCAGCAGTTCGATTAAAAGCCCGTGTTTGTGGACACCGCCTGTGTAAAGATAGGGTCGGAGTATAGCCATTTTATTTTTTCCCTCCTTCTATCAGATCTTCGAGCATTGCCCCTGCCTCTTGAATCCATTCAGGTTTTAATGCTTCCTCAGATGCTACAAAAACAAAATTGTTGGATTTGTACAGGTGGTAACGGACCCTGAAACCTTCTGGAGTAACCCTGATTGCAAAATCTACAAGGTTTTCATGAAGTCTGTGTCTGGGATCTGCAATCATCATTTCTTTAATAAAAACCGCTTCTTCCTCTGGTTTATCTACAGTTACGGCTACAGTCCAGCGGTCAGGCTGGCTGATATTAGCTTTACCATAACGTTCCCAGAGCTTCCCTAACAGCTCAGGGATATATTGTTCCTTTTTGATCACAATTATTATTTCACCTGCAACCGGCTTTGCTTCCACATCCGCAATGTCAATTGTCGTAACCCTGGTGCCTACATCCCTGAGAACAATTGCCATTTGAAAGAGAGAATCTTCAGGCCTCAGCTTTACCTTGATTCTTCCTATTGCCGGAGCAAGCTTGAGATTTGAAAGGTTGTCCTCGATAATTTTCCTATAAAATTCCTGCTCCGAAGCAATTGCGGACTCGACAACAAAGGTCTCAAGCGAATCCATTTCTTCCTCACTCCTCTATGAAACCTGAAGCAAGCAGAGCTGCTCCTACCGCCCCTATGAGATGGGAGTTTTCAGGCACAAGGACATCGATTTTAAGGAGTTTTCCCAGAGCTTTTGGAACCCCTTCAATCAGGGAAGATCCGCCCACAAGAATCAGCGGTTCTTTTACGTCCACTTCCTGCAACTGCTGCTCGTATATCTGTTCTACCACACTATAACAAGCTGCAGCTGCCACATCTTCAGGTGTAGCTCCTTTGGCAAGAGAATTCACCAGGGACTGGATCCCGAAAACTATACAGTAACTATTCATGGAGACGTTTTCGTGCATGCCTTTGACTGCCAGAGCTCCGAGCTCGGTAATGTCTACGCCAAGTCGCTTTGAGATCATCTCAAAAAAACGTCCTGAGGCTCCGGCGCAGATTCCGCCCATTGTAAACATTCCGGGAATTCCGTCTTGAACCGAGATTGCCTTGTTGTCCATACCACCTATATCAATAACTGTTGCAGGGCCTTTCTGTCTGTCTGCAAGGTAGACAGCTCCTTTCGAGTTGACGGTAATTTCTTCCTGGATAAGCTGGGCTTTTAAATGGTTACCTACGAGGAATCTCCCATATCCGGTTGTGCCCAGAGCTTGAATCTCTTCCCTGGAAACTCCAGCCTCTTTAAGAGCAAGAGAGTATGCTTCTTCGGCACTTTCGAGGACTTTCGTTGTGGGTACCCATCCCTTGCCTATTATTTTGTTATCCTTCATTATCACTGCTTTTGTAGTCGTTGACCCCGAGTCTATTCCTGCAGTCAGTCCTTTTTGGACCTCCCTCGTGAGAAGGTGCCTGCGTCTGACAATTGTGGTCAGAGCTTCCAGACGGGTAAGAAGGGTACCCGCAGTGGTGCTCTCGGTAAATGAATAGCTAATTACTGGAATAGTGGAGTGCTTATGGATGTACCTTCTAACCTCATTTCGTACGATAGCTCCTTCAGCACAGCGGAAACAGGTGGTAATAAAAACTCCATCTACACTGGTTGTGCCCTCAACGACAGCTTTCGCCCTTGCCATCATAAGCCTCAGGTCTCCACTTGCAACCTCAAGCCCGAAATCTCTGCCTATGGTATCTATGGATGCGATGTCAATCTCAGGAAAAACGAATTTTGCATTCACTTTGGCCGCAACTTCCTCAAATTCTGGCTGAACTCCGGCATATTCAGAGCCGCAGGATACCAGGGCAATCTTGACAAGTCCCGATTCTTCAGCACTCATTTCTTGTCCTCCTTTTCTGCCTGTTCATTTTCTTTCGGGTTTTCATCCTCTCCAGGCTTTTCTTTGGGCAACGATTCCAGAAATGCTGCAATTTTATTTACAAAATCACGGGCTTCCTCATCTGACTCCGGGTATTTTACCTCGAGTACAGGGATACCTTTAGAGCGAACCAGATATTTCATTAGTTCGTTTGTGCGGTTACAGCCCACACAGCCAAAGTTTGTGGGGGGGTTCTCAACTATAATTGCAGCCTCTGTCTCTTCTATAAGGGGACCTATAAGTGCCATTCTACCCCTTACTCCAGCCGGCACTTCAATTGCAGCGTATTTAAGACCCAATTTCGGGTCCTCGTGAGTGATGTTTATGGGAGGAGAATCCAGGCTGATATTTGTAACTTTTTCTCGTACCTGGTTCATCATAGTAAGGGGTTTATGTCCAAAACGCTCAACCAGGTCAGAAAGAATAAGACTGTTTATAGGGTAAATGAAAACCTTTGCCAAAAAACTCACCTCGCAAGCTCCTCTTCAATAATCTTTTCCAAATCGGAAGTCTTAAGCCTGCATTTCTCTTTGCTCTTTTCTTTTACAGATTCCTTTGCTTCCAGTTCATCAAGTGCAGCTCCTATGGCAGGGAGCATCTCTACTTCTTCCCTCAAGAAATGGAATCCAGGCCTTGGGCCACCCCCTCTGCTTGCCCGGCACCGTCTACTATCTCCTGCAGGAAATCCTCTATCTTTCACAAAAATGTGGTTTTTATCCATCTGTCGGATTTTTTCGGTCACTGTCAGAATATCCTCCTTTGGTCCTGTAACAATGAGTCCAAAGCAGGTTTCCTTTACTGTGATCGGAAACTCTGATTCATAAATTTTCATGGCTGCATCTGAAGGTAGCACTTTATCCGAACTGATCACAATGTATTTTGTAATCTCTTCTTTTTTCGTTTCAGTCATCTTTTGTCTCTCCTTGGTCATGGGAGACTTGTCCTGCTAAACCCTTATATGTGAATCCTTCAAGGATCTGGATCACATATAGGGCAATTGCATTTACAAATTAGTTGATTTTCTTTAGTCTGTTTTTTATCTGGTATTAATGCTATAATTTACCAGTTTTTAATTTACCTGTAGCCAATACTTATTGCTGCTACTTCCCAGTTATTTTTATTATTATTATTATTATTATTATTATTATTATTATTATTATTATTCTAGAGTACTCAGTGTATATGTCTCATGAATTATATGATACTAAAGTTAGTTGTCTGTGATCTTGAAGTTTTACTTTTCGGTTTCCCTGAGTTCACTCACGTATATTGCATCTCCTTTCTTGATGCCTTTGAGTTTCTCAGGATTGATTATCCTGCCGATAATATTGGTTGATGAGAATTTTTCTCCAGTTGGGCCGAACATGTCGTCATCTTCAAGTTTGACTCCTATGGTCCCCATCCTTTTTGCCGCTTGATTTGTAATTCCTATTTCCCCGCCATGTACTTTTTCAGTAGGGGTGTTTTCGGGAAGGATTTCTTTATACTTCACTACATCCTTTTCAGTTTTGAAGAGATAAGTATCTTCATAGGTCATACTGACAGGCAATTTTCCAACATTTTTTGTCTTAAGTTCAAGAGCGTGGCGGAAAAAGTCCACAGATTTAGGGGCCCTTTCAGGATAAAGTTCAATTTCGATAAGTTTTGCTCTGGATACTGCATACGCAGTCACTTTTGCTTCCCCAAGGATTTCCATTGTTGTTGGGGGATCCTGTTTGACAATTACTGAATCTTCTCCAGTGTACCCGCCTCTTACAAGTTCTATTCCTATGGTAGAAAGTACAGGTTCTACTTCTTCAAAGCTGTGTCCAAGAAGAATTAGCTGTGGAGGAAGACTTTCGACTGAGAGCTTCTGCCCCTTTTCTGCGAGTTTGACAAGTTCAAGACCCTTTGTTACCTTTCCTACAACAGAATGCACAAGACTTGAAGGTCGTTCTTCTTTGGAAATATAGGTCCTGCCTGTCCCGTACCCGACTGTCCTAATTGAAATAGCTCCTTCACTTCTCGGCTCGAAATTTTCGTAAGGAACAGTTTCTCCTTTCAGATTGTCATCCGAGATATATGAGCTAGTAATCATATCTACAGTAAGTGTACCTTCACGGGTCAGAGCATAGAATTGTTCTGCTCCTTTTGGGGCATTTCTGGAAAGTTCCACTTCAAAATAAGTAAATATGCTATTTCCGTCTTCAAGAAGAGTAGAAAGGTCAGATGTGCAGGTTTTTTCTGATATTTGTTCCCATTCTATTATAGGCTCAATGTTCAGAATTGTATCCTCTTTCGAAAGTTTATAAAGGATTTTTCTTCCGGTCACAACTGTTGCAAAAACACCATCTTCAGGAGTCCCATACTCTGCAGAATGTCTTTTTCTTGAAAAGATCAGATGAGTATTACGGGAATCAAAACCTCCAGCTCCAAAGAGGACATCTAAAGCTTCAAAGCTGCTGATCTCACGCGAGGGCTTAAATTCGGCTTCAAAAGGCCCGAAAGCAAGAGCTTCTGAGCCTGTCCAGTGAACAGGTTTTCCTTCATACTCTTTAAACTGCTCAGCCCATAATTTTCCTGAGGGTGATTCAGGATTTTTAATTTCTATCCTGAGTTCCCCTTTAGGAGTATTGATAGCGTATTCGGTGATTATTTCCGTTCTCTTCTCATCAGCGGTCTCTTTCAGAATCCCGATCGCTGTACCTGCTATATAGGGGGTTCTGGAAACTTTAAGGGCATCCCCTAGGGTAGAGCCTGCAGGTAAAGTGTATTTCTGCCCGTTCACCTCTACGCTGATCTCATTACTCGTAATCGGCACCTCATTTTAGTATTTTCTATACTAAGAGGTGGCAGCATATTTATATTTCTTCTGCAGCTTGGAGCTTTTCTTCTTCAGTTAGCTGGGAGAGCACGTTCTCCGGTATCCCTATTGCTACAATCTTCCCATCACGCATAAGTGCTACACGGTCGCAGATCTGGTGTACAAAATCCATGTCATGAGAGACTATTACAAAAGTTTCCCCTATCTCTTCTCTGGCTTTGAGGATAGAATTTGCCACGGATGCTTTGGTTATCGGGTCCATTGTCCCTGTAGGTTCATCCATTATGACAATTCTGGGTTCCTTAATGAGGACCTGTGCAAGTGCAATTCTATGCCGTTCCCCTTCACTCATTTCATCGGTCTTTTTGGGTAAAATAGCTTTTGCCTTATTTTCTTCAAAACCTGCAGCTTTGAGAGTTATTACAGCTTTCCGTACACCAAGTTCGAAAGGCAAATCAAGGCTGATAGATTCGGTGAGGTTATCTATTACAGAACTTTGGGTATAGAGTCCATATTCCTGATGCAGAAATCCCATGTATTTTGTTGCTCTTCCTTTGTTTTCCACACCCAGCTTTGTCATATCAACCCAGTCATCTCCCACTCGAACTTCAACTTCTCCGGAAGTTGGGGGTAAAATTCCTATAAGAATCTTTGAGGTTGTAGTCTTGCCTGCTCCGCTAACTCCAACAAGTCCGAAGATCTCTCCTTCTCTTACTTCAAAAGAAATATTATCCACAGCTCTTACCACACCGCGATCTACTGAGATATAACGTTTTGAAAGATCCTTTACTCGGATTATGGGTTCTCCGACCATAGAGCACTTTTCTTGCTTTGTCATGCATACATTCTGCATAAAGATTGCAGAAACTTCAAGTGGATCCCCTTCCTGAACTACTTCTCCGTTTTCAAGCAGGATCGCCTTGTCTGCCATATTCTCAATGACTTCAGGCCAGTGAGAGGTAAGGATCATACTCATGTTGTAGTTCCTCACCGCGTTAAGCATAGCATCATGAACGAGCTTTGCAGTTAGAGGATCAAGTGTACCTGTAGGTTCGTCAGCTAATAGGAGTAAGGGATTTCTTACAAGCTGTCTGGCAAGAACAACTCTCTGCTTTTCTCCGCCTGATAGCTCTCTTGCAACATGCATCATGCGGTGGCTCAGATTTACTTCTTCCAACAGTTCAACCGCTTTTCTCATGGAGTCTTCTCCCTTGTATCCTATTTCGTTCAGGGAGTTTATTACATTCACAAGAACCCTTTCGTCTCCATAGAGGGCAAAGGTACGCTGGAGCATGATTGCAATTTTTTTGGTGATATCTTTTCTTATGGGATCATACAGGGAAAGTTTTACAAAATCTGCTTCAAATGCTTCGAGTGTTTCTCCACAGACCGGGCATTTCTGGCCTACCTTGCTGGGGCGTTCTACATATCCGCATTTCTCACAGCGGGCAAGATGGTAAATTACTTCCCCTGAGATGTTTTCAAAAGATTCAGTCCCACGCAACACATGCATCAGGATTGTTTTTCCCGATCCGCTTTTTCCCAGAATTCCGACTATTTCCCCTTCGTTGATACTTAAGCTTACGTTTTTCAGCGCCTTAAAACCGTCGAAATCTACGGTTAGATTCTTGACTTCAATAAATACTGGCATGAATTTTCCTCCGCACTTATGAGTTGCAAATAACTCTTTCTGATGACTCTTCCTTGCCTGCCTGGGTATATTGTTTAAAGTGAAAAGCAATTTATCAAATGATCTTAACATAATCAATTAATTTCACACATTTGGGCAACAACTACATAAGAGTAAACATTACATAAATATAACGCATTATTTTTTCACTGTTAACATCTAAAATCAAGATCAAAGGGTTATTTCTGCCGGATTCTTGCTTATTACAACCCTTTTATCACATCCACAACTTTTATTATGTCATCAAGCACCACATTTGCTGCTTTTCGGAGTTCTTCTGGCCTTTTATCTCCCTGCTGCGTTGTCATTATTCCCACATCTGCTGCCCTGAAAGCTAGGATATCGTTAATTCCATCCCCTACCATAACTACTTTTTCATATCTGCTTTTTAGTTCAAGCACAACCTTCTCTTTCATAAAGGGATCTGCAAAGGCGAAGACTCTTTCTTGAGGGATATTTATTAACTCTGCAAGCTGCAGGAGGGCTGACATTCTATCTCCTGATGCTATGTAGATATCCACTTCCATCGCATGGAGCAACTGGATGGTTTGTAGGGTCTTACCGAATACATGTCCTCCAGTGCTGAGGACATAGGGTATTCTTCTTGCTTTTGAGTCTACTATCAGACCTGCCGCAAGATAAATGCTATCAGGACAACGAGATGTAACTGCTCCGAGCACATCATGCACGTCCCCCATCTGTATGTAAGTCCCCCTTATGATCTCACATGCAATATCAGGGGTGAAATATCCTTTTGAACAGCTTATTCCTATTGAAACTCTATACTCATCTATAAACTCCAATAGAGACATATCCCTTCTTGAGTGAAGAATTATCTCTTTTTCGGTATTCAGAGCAACAAGCCCGCAACCTTCCTTTTTTGAGACAATTGCAGTGCTCTCTATATTTTCGAGGATGTTTCCTGTACTGGCTTCTTTTGCAACCCTGTACATGCGGAGAAGAGTTCCTGCACTGTCAAAGACCACTGCGATTCTTTTGGACATGTAAAATGATTAATCTGTAAAATAAAAAATCTTTGCAAAAATCAAAAACAACACTTAAATTCAATTTTATAAAAATAAATAATCAGGGAGAATTCAAATTTCACTCTACATTATTGATTTACAGTATTGATGCCCCTGAAAGCAGGACACCAATAAAAAATCCAAGGATTACTCCGGAGTTCAGAAAGGGGAGCCCTGCTTGTGGTTTTCCTCTCATTACAAGGATAGAAAGTACTGCGTGTCCTGCAAGGGTACCGAGCATTGCCCCGAGCACGGGAAGTGAGATCCCTCCATTACTTTGCATGAAGACATTTGCCGAAACTACGAGCAGGGTAGGCATAACGGCATCTCCAAGGCCCATAAAAAAAGCTTCCCTTTTTTCTCCTTCTTTGAAACTTTCCTTTATAAATGAATAATCGGAGTGCTTTGGAATAACAAAGAGAATGGGAAGTTTCAAATCCATTATTCCTTCGGCCATGTCTATCATATGCTTTGTTTTGTATACCGATATAGCGTCATAGATTGCAAGGAGTAACAGAAGAATTATCACAGGGATAACTGCAAGGGAAATCCCTATCAGGGCACTGACTCCTCCTGCAATACAAATCCCAACAATGTCAATCACGTACCATTCTGGGTATTTGTAAAGCAGGACCGTTATACCCGTTGATATCAAAACTGATAAAATATTTTCAAATCCTGAAAGAGATGGAATAAGGGTGAACAGGGCATAGAATACGTAATATAAAGTACTTATTATGGCCAAATATATGGAGAGACTGATAACCCATTTAATATTCTTTTTTATTGCTATCAGAACAAATACAGTGAAAGCAAGGATCATTATTATATAATATATAGAGTTGTATACCTGGGTAGGATCCTCAAAAGCTTGCATGTCATTGACTTCCATGGGGGCCGATAGAAATAATGCAAGAATTTGCACTATGAGGATCAATCCTCCCATGCAAAGAATTGGTAAATAATCTTTAATTGATTGTTCGCTGGAACTCAAGTGCTAAACTCCTTAATTCTTAACAGTATGCCTTTTTTATTCCTTTATATTCCTTTTATATTTACTGCCTTGTTTGTCTTCGGTATTCCTCGACTTATCCGTATATCGCTCTGTTTATTTATAATTCCATCTATTGATTAATATTTTTCAATTCTCCATACCCTTCTTCTCAAGGGGATCTTTCACTGAAATCTTACTTTATTACCATATTCTTTATGGGTTACTTGTGCTTACAGAAAACTGAAGTAAGAAATGAGTGATGCATAAAGGATACATAAATAGTTTGTGCAAAATGTTATATAGTATCTTTGTGTAAAAAAATAAACAAAAATGGAAAATATAGTAGAAATAGAAAAGCAGTAAATACTTTCATGAAAGTATCTCCACTTAATAATTTTGAAACAAGCTATATCATAAAAATTGTGGTATCTGCAGAGAATTCACAATATATTAGAGGTATACAATGGAGACTAAAGATACAGTATTTCTTGTTGTGATGGTTCTATCATCCTTCCTTTTATCCTTCGAATGGCTTAAAAGGTTTACATACAGGCCTGCAAATCCTTTCATTGACCCCTTAATTATTCTTTCGGTTATGATCCTGGTCGGAACCTTGTCTGTCATGCTCATTTCTATTAATAACAAACTTCAGGAGTTTGAAGATAAAATGGAAGCAAAGGATCGTACTCTCAAGGTCAACATTGAGAGTATGGGGACAAAAATCGAAGAAAGGATGAATGAGCTCTCAACTAAAGTTGATAATGCTGTCTATGAATTCAACCGCAGAAAGTACCATTAAATTTTACTCATAATCCCATTTTTTCGATCTGCTTTTCAATTTGCCTTTTTAGTCTGCTTTTTGTTCATTTTTTAATCTTATTTTTCTATGACAAGCAGAATTTTAATATTCTATTTATAAATGAGGTACTTTTTGAAAATCCAAATTTTTCTAACAATTCAGTATAATATTTGATTTTTAAGTATATATTAAGCTAGAAGCATACCTTCTATTATATATGAATATCTTCTATACACAGATTTAATTAAAAGAAAAAGACTGTTACTTATTTTTTATAAAGAAACTCTAATCTCACAAGATTTTGAATGGCTGTTTATTCCCTACTATCTTAGGTTTGATAGCAATATATGTTAATTTTTTCTATTTGATTCTTACTCAATTAAAGCATTTCAAGAACAGGATCTACAGCCTCGAAAAGTATATATATTGGCTATTATGTAGTACAAAGGAATATCTGAAATCAAATTCAATGTAAATATAATGGATCAGATATTTCCTATCGTAAATTATTATTACCCGGAGTTAATTTGATTACTTGTGTAAGCAGGTAAAGAAGGAAAGCTGATATGCACCTTAATCTAGAACCGATTGGCATTATTAAAAAGGTTGCAAATAGGTCGGAAATTTTGATTTATTCTGATTTTGAACAGGTCATACGAAATATTGTTTCCAAAATAGGAGAAGGGGCTGAAATGGGCCAAAAACTCCTGGTTGTTCACAAAAACAACAGTAAGAAACAAGTGGATGGTCATCAGGTTCAGGTCACAAAAGCGACACTATTGGAAAGAAAAGGCAATTTGCTGACAATATCTAAAATTGAGGCAAATGAAGATTCAGTAATTGATGTCCGTCTTGATACTACTGCCTGATTCTCCTAGTTCTGCAAAAACAGATAAAGGTTTGTTTGGTCCGTTTCTTTTCTTTCCCCCACTGATACTTGATCTGGTCTTCGGGAGGGGCAAATTGGATATTCATTACGAAACCGAATAGTTTCATTCCTGTTTTTCCGGCAAGTTGTTATTCTATATTTGTAATAATCTTCGAGCTTTTTATGACTTTTTATGAATTACAGTGAAGCTTGGTACCTCATTTGTATTTAGTTGATATTATATAGTAGGAAAGATATCATATTCCCCTAATGGGAAAAAGAGGAGCAAAGCCAAAGTTCACTGACGTTTCTTGTCCTAATCCGGATTGTAAACTTTATGGTGCTACTGGAAAAGAAAACATCATAGGCAATGGTACCTATCAAATCAAGAATAAGCGAGTTCGAAAATATATCTGCCGCGAATGCGGCAGAGTATTCAATGATCGAACAGGTACTTTTTTTGAGAATGTTCGCAAAGATGAATCTGACATTAAACTAGCCCTTAAAATGGCTATTAAAGGAATGTCAATACAAGCTATTTCTGATGTATTGGAAGTTCAACCTGCCACAGTAAGTAACTGGTTGTTTCGCGCAGCGAAACAATGTGAGAAGGTAAATGAAGACTTGATGAAGGATCTTAATATTTCCAAAGTTGAGATGGATGAACTATGGGTAATAATTGAAAAAAAGTTGCTCCAAGAATAGAAGTTGAAGATGATGGAGCATGGATGTGGGTGAGCTTTGCACCTGAGTCCAGATTAATAATTGATTTTGTACTGGGACCAAGAAAACAGTATGTGGCAGACGAATTTGTAAATATTACAGATAAACATCTTTCAACTTTAAAACCTCTTTTTGTTACAGATGGATTAAAATTCTATGCTGAAGCTCTTTTGAAAAAATATGGTGATTTGGTAGAGTTTTCTAAAACTGGAAAGAGGGGAAGACCCAGAAAACCAGCAATAGTACCTAATGAAAATCTGAAATATGCTCAGGTTATCAAAAACAAACTGGGAAAGAAGCTTCAGAAAATTGAAAAAAGAGTAATCTTTGGTCAAAATATAGATCAAAGTGAAATTTCAACAAGTTTGCTTGAAAGACAAAATCTAACATTTAGACAGGATAACAATAGAGTTTCAAGGAAGACAATAGGGTTTTCAAAGAAAATTGAGGGATTGTACAACCAAATGAGACTTTATTGCACTCATTTTAACTTTTGTAGAGACCATAGAGGATTAAAAAAAGAAAGAAAATGGAGTTTTGGGAAAGAAAACACCAGCAGAAAAATATGGGATTACTAAAAATAAATGGACATTAACAGATTTGTTAAATTATAGGAATAGAAAAATATCAACTAATTAATGAGGTGAAGCTTCGGTAAGTATGAATTTGGTACTTATAACACCTATATTTATAATACAGGTTGGGGTAAAGTACCTCTTAAACATTCATGCCCGGAACAATTAAATGGGCTAATAGTGAAAATAAACTAAAGGTAAGGATTTAGGACAAAGTTTCTAGGACAAAGTTTCAGATATTTGAGGGTAAACATGGGTACAGACATAGGTATTCTCCTCCAGAAGAGAAAAGTTGAGCTACCGGATCTTGCAAACCAGGTGATTGCTATTGATGCTTTTAATACACTTCACCAGTTTTTGAGCATTATCCGCCAGCGGGACGGGAGTCCTCTGGTCGATTCCGGAGGAAGAGTTACTTCCCATCTCTCAGGCCTGCTCTATAGAACCGCGAGCCTTGTTGAAGTAGGAATCAAGCCTATTTTTGTTTTTGACGGCACGCCTCCTGAATTGAAATCTCAGACTCTGGACAAAAGGAGAGAAATAAGGGAATCTGCACTTGAAAAATGGGAAAATGCAAAGGTTGAGGGAAATCTTGAGGCTGCTTATAAGTATGCTCAGGCTTCTTCTAAGGTAAATCCGGAGATTGTTGAAGACTCCAAATACCTTCTAAGTATTATGGGAATCCCTTTTATTCAGGCTCCATGCGAGGGAGAAGCGCAGGCTGCACATATGGTTCTTAAAAAAGATGCCGACTGTGTTGCTACTCAGGACTATGATTCTTTTCTTTTCGGAGCCAGAACAGTTGTCCGGAATCTAGCTGTCACAGGAAAACGAAAGCTTCCGGGAAAGAGTGCGTATGTCGACGTTGAACCTGAAATCATTGAACTGGAAGAATCCTTGAATTCTCTCGGCATCAACAGGGAACAACTTATCGATATTGCAATATGCGTGGGCACGGATTATAATAAAGGCCTGGAGAAAGTTGGCCCTAAAACAGCTCTTAAACTTATCAAAAAGCATGGGGATATCTATAGCTTGCTCCGGGAAAAAGGTGTAATAATCGAAGCAGTGGAACAGATAAGAGAATTTTTTATCCGTCCTGATGTAACAGACGACTATGAAATCAAATGGGGAAAACCTGATTCAGAAAAGCTTATCGAATTCCTTTCCGAGAAGCATGATTTCTCTGTTGACAGGGTGGAAAAAGCTGCAGAACGCCTTAAAGCCGCTTCAGGTGCCAGACAGAAGACTCTTGATCAGTGGTTTTAACGGAACCTTCTATAATCGAGTTTTCTTTTATAACAGTATTTTTAATCAAATTTTCCTTTTCCTTTCACATTTTTCTTATACAAATTCCCCCTTTAAGTATACAGGCAAGGAGGTTTGAGACTGAAAAAAGCAGGTCCAAACTTTTCTCAAAAAGAATTCCCTCATGCTCGTTTTCACGGAATCGTGGATCCTGAATTTTTCTCAACGTCCAGAGGACTCTATGCGGTCAAGTGGTCTTTCATCGGATTGATAATTACAGCTTTTTTTCAAATTTATATTGTCTTGGTTTCAGGAAGTGTAGCCCTTCTTGCTGATACAATACATAATTTAGGGGATGCAGCAACCTCAATTCCTCTGGGTTTTGCCTTTCTTCTCTCCAGAAAAAAACCTAACGATCGCTTTACCTACGGTTACGGCAGAGCTGAAGACCTTGCAGGTTTGTTAATTGTCTTTTTAATATTTCTCAGTGCGATTGTTGCTACCTATGAATCAATTTCCAGGCTTCTTAATCCGCAACCCGTAAAGTTTCTTGGATCTGTAATCTCAGCTTCTATTGTCGGCTTTCTGGGAAATGAACTGGTTGCAAGGTTTAGAATTAAAATAGGAGCAGAGATAGGTAGTGCTGCTCTTGTCGCTGACGGTTACCATGCAAGGGCTGATGGCTTTACAAGTCTTGCAGTACTTTTCGGAGCACTTGGTGTCTGGTCCGGATACCCAATTGCGGATCCTCTCATAGGACTTTTTATTACAATTGCAATCTTGCGAACTGTCTGGAAAGCAGGAAAATCCGTATTTTCCCGAATTCTTGACGGAGTAGAGCCTGGAGTTGTTGATGAAGTGCGGCAGGTCGTCAAAAGGGTAGAAAAGGTGAATGACGTGACTGAAGTAAGGGTTCGCTGGTTAGGGCACAGGCTTTATGCGGAAGTGAACATTGCAGTAAACCCCGAGCTTTCTGTAAAAGAAGGTCATGAAATTGCAGTAGAAGTGCGGCACAGGATGCTGCATGGGCTAGGTTATCTCTCAAATGCAGTTGTGCATGTTGACCCTTTAGGTTCATCTGGAGAAGTTTTTCATCGACTTTTGGAATCTGAACATGATAGTCTACATTCTCACTCCCACTAAATTTCAATATAAATTTTCAAGTTCATACTCTTGAAATCTCTGCACCATTATTCTCTGCTCTGGTCAGCATGACAGTTCCGCCTACCGACTCATCAAGCATTTTCTGGATTTCCGCCTGAAGTTGTCTGCCTTCTGCTTTATTGTCTACAAAAGAGTACACTACGGGTCCAAAAGAACTTACTCCGGCTCCGTAACTCCTACTGCGCATAAAGGATGCGATATCTTTCACAAAATTGGGCCAGATAAGGCTCTCTCTTTTGTTAAATCCTACTTTCTGGACATGATTTACAGCAGCCCCAAAGCTTTCGATATCTTGTTCTATTATTGCAGGCATCATCTGCATGAGCACAACATGGGCAACTTCCCTGACTTCTTCTATCGGGAGGGGACAGAATTCCTTGAAAAGATTAATCTCTTCCTGGTCATGAACTCCCTTCTCATCAGGAACTGCTACAACTATATCCCATTCTGGAAAATCTTCTCTGAAGAGCACCGGTCCAGGTGGAACCTTGCTGGCGGCAGAGGGCATGAAAGCTCCCTTGTCTTTAAACCTGTGCCCCCCATCAACTATGAATCCACCCTTCTCGAAGGCAGTCACACCTATCCCGGAGGTCCCTCCTCTTTTTACTGCGAATGCAAGTTCTCTAACACTTTTTCCAAGTCCGTACAGTTCGTTAACTGCTGCTGCAGCAGCCAGAGACGACTGAGTTCCTGACCCGAAACCTGTATGTGAAGGAATAAGTTCTTCAACATTGATCCTTACACCTTCTCCTTCAGGAAGTAAGGCCTCTACAGCTCTTTTCATCCGATCGGCAAATCCCTGCAGACCAGAGATTCTGGTTTCTTCAGCTTTTTCTGCCGTGATTTTCACATTTGGAGAAGTAAGAGTTAGCCCTGCTCCCCCGTCCACTCTTCCGATCTCGGCATTCATGTCAATAAGGGTTATATGAAGCCGGCAAGGAGTAATTATTTTTATCATTTCTGTCAACCTCGGAGAAGGATTCAATTATTTTTGACTTTTTTACTTATTCCATATTTTAATTTTGCTGCCGATACTTAATCTTGCAAAATATTTGCTTATTAAGCTTTAAATTTTATGAAAATATCGAAAGATGAAAACAGAATCAAAATAATTTCAATGAAAATACAAAAAGAATATATTTCCAAAAAGGAGCATGATATTCCTTGAATACCATGCACAATACATGAAATTGCCTGCGGTTGGCAGAATTTTCATGATAAAACAGAACTAGTCTTAACCATTTAATTACTGGTCATTTATAAGTTAAGAATCAGTATACTGTAACATAGAAATACGAAAATTATGTCAATAATTAAATTGTCATGAAACTAGTTAACTAAGTATTGAAGCTTCAAGTAATTTTTCTTCTTAATTTTTCCGTTTCAATTACTCTTTTACAATCAGTGATTCTCCTTTCATTTCTTCAGGTTTTTTTATGCCTAAAAGTTCCAGAAGAGTTGGTGAAAGATCGCACAGCTTTCCGTTTTTAAGAGCTTTCACCTCGCCATCTCCTACATAAATACATTTTACCGGATTTGAAGTATGTGCAGTATGTGGCTGACCTGTATTCGGGTCTTCCATTTGTTCGGCGTTTCCGTGGTCTGCAGTTATAAGTGCCACACCTCCTACTTTTGTCAAAGTTTCCACAATTCTGCCCACGCAGGTGTCAACAGCTTCTACTGCAGCAACTGCAGCCTCTAAAATGCCGGTATGCCCAACCATATCCATATTTGCAAAATTAAGAATTATTATGTCATATTTCCCGGATCCAATTCTTTTTATTACTTCATCCGTAACCTCATAGGCGCTCATCTCAGGTTTCAGATCATAAGTTGCTATTTTTGGAGAGGGAATAAGGCAGCGATCTTCTCCTTCATAACATTTCTCTACTCCGCCGTTCAGGAAAAAGGTTACGTGAGCATATTTTTCTGTCTCGGCAATTCGGAGCTGGATAAGCCCATGCTTGCTCAGTATTTCTCCAAGTACATTTTCCAGTTTTTCTGGGGGGTAGGCAATGGGCAGATCCAGAGTTTCGTCGTACTGTGCCATACAAACATAGTGAACCTGTGGGTGTGCTTCTCTCTGAAAACCTTCAAAGTCTTTATTCATAAAAGCCCAGGTAAGCTGACGTGCTCTATCCGGTCTAAAGTTAAAAAATATCACGGAATCGTTGTCTTTTATGCTGGTTATCGGCTGTCCTTTGGAGTCAGTTACAATGGTTGGTTTTACAAATTCGTCAGTTTCTCCCCTGCTATACGCTTCAGAAACTGCGTCCACGGGATCCCCAACTGTAAATGGGGCAACTCCCAGAGTTAAGGCATCATAAGCAAGCTTTGTTCTCTCCCAGCGCTTATCTCTGTCCATAGCATAATAGCGCCCTGATACCGTCGCAATCTTAGAGTTACCTTCTTCCCTGCAGAAGGCTGCAAGTTCCCTGATATCTTCAAGGGCTGCTTTAGGTGGAACATCCCTACCATCAAGAAAAGCGTGTATGTACACTTTCTCCAGTCCCCTCTCTTGTGCAAGTTTGGTCAGGGCGTAAAGATGAGTCATATGGCTGTGAACGCCTCCATAAGAAACAAGCCCCATTAAATGCAAGCTTGAATTATGGGCTTTCGCGTTTGAAATGGCATCTAAAAAAGCAGGATTTTCGAAGAAGTCTCCGTTTCTTACGGAGAGATTGATCCTGGTAAGATCCTGATACACTATTCTGCCGGCCCCGATATTAAGGTGCCCGACTTCTGAATTTCCCATCTGGCCTTCGGGAAGTCCTACAGCCTCGCCGGAAGCCTCCAAAAAACAGGAAGGGTATTCTTTCTGCAGTCGGCTGAGATTTGGGGTTCTGGCCGCCAGGATAGCATTTCCTTCTTTTGCCTCTCTGTAGCCCCAGCCATCAAGGATCATGAGCATAAGAGGTTTTCTTGCCTGAGTCATATGAAGGAAATTCCTCACTTGCCAATAAATAGCTTGTTATGGAATTCAGAATTATTATTAATATATATCTCAAAAATATATAAACAGTCCTCAAGTATAAGTATTAATAATTACATATTCCTGCAAAACGTAAAAAAGACGGCTCAAAAACGACTGAGAGTCTCAAATATAATTCTTATTGGAAGTTCAGGCTAAATTTCCGGTTTAACTGGAAGGAGGATTGGATTTAATGAGTCAAAGCATCAAAGATATTACAAACATTAGTAATGTAAAAATAACAGATTTAACCGCGAACCCTGCCCCTCTGGGTTTGATGGGTTTCGGAATGACGACTGTGCTTTTGAATATACACAACGCAGGCTTCTATCCGATGAACTCGATGATTCTTGCGATGGGTTTTTTCTATGGCGGATTAGCGCAGGTTATTGCCGGAATAATGGAATGGAAAAAAGGTAATACTTTTGGGACTACCGCTTTTACCTCATATGGACTTTTCTGGCTGACCCTTGTAGGACTTGTCTTACTCCCTAAGTCTGAAGAATATGCAGGGTTTGCTACTGCATCATTTCCTTTTGCTGCTTACCTTTTCATGTGGGGACTTTTCACCCTTTATATGTTCATAGGTACACTAAAAGCAACAAGAGCTCTTCAAGTCGTTTTCCTGACCCTTACGATCCTATTCTTCCTGCTTGCAGCTGGAAACTATCTGGGCAGTGAGGAAATTCTTAAAATTGCTGGATATGAAGGGATTCTTACAGGGCTTTCAGCAATTTATGCTGCCATGGGTCAGGTATTGAACGAAATGTATGGAAAGAAAATGATCCCTCTCTAAAGGATATTTCAGTCTTTATTATTCTTTTCTCGGGCCAGATGCCCGAAATTTTTATTATTTTTTTATGTCATCTATTCTATTTAATAGAGTAAACTCTTTTTCATTGGCCTTTTCTTAGGGTTCTAATTTATATGCTTGGTAGACAGTTTGTTGTTATGTAAAGTACGTTTATCAAAGTGACTTATCAAATGAACAATGGAAAATAATTAAGCCCCATCTCCCTACTACTCAAACTAATAGAGGTAAAAAGCGGATTCATCCTTATCGAGAGATCTTGAATGCCATCTTTTATTTGCTGCGTTCTGGTTGTGCATGGCGTATGTTACCCATGATTTTCCTCCATGGAAAACTGTCTACCATTATTTCCGTGTTTGGAGGAATGACGGAGTTTGGGAATGTATAAATGCTGCATTGAGAACTGATCTGAGAGTTGCATGTGGCAGGAAATCAGAACCTAGTGCCGCTATTTTAGATAGCCAGTCAGTGAAAACAACAGAAACACCAGGAGTACGCGGCTATGATGCCGCCAAGAAAGTTAAAGGGAGAAAGCGTCACATTCTAGTGGATACAATAGGGCTATTGTTAATTGTTGTAGTTCATGCGGCTAATATTCAGGACAGAGATGGAGCTAAACTTGTTCTGGAGCAAGTTAAGGGTAAATTTTCTAGATTGGAGCTTATTTGGGCTGATGCTGGATATTCAGGTAAACTGATTGATTGGGTTAATTCAGTTTGTGGTTGGATATTGCAAATAGTAAAGCGCAGTGATGATATCAAGGGTTTTCAAGTTCTTCCAAGAAGATGGGTAGTAGAGCGTACATTTGGATGGTTGGGAAGATATCGACGTTTGAGTAAAGATTACGAAGGATTGACAGAATCAAGTCAAGCATTCATTTATGCTGCTATGATTATATTATGGTGAAAAGACTGGCTCAGATAAAATCATAAAAATGAGAAAATGTAATTTTAAGACAGCTCTTAGTTTGGATTTCTTATTTATTCTCAACATTCTTTTAATGCAGGTGAAGGATTTCAGTTTTTTCCAGCTTCATTAAGTATCGCTAATTATTATTTTTTTTGTATTGTCTCTTTTGATCAATTGTTTTTTATTTTCCCTGGAATATACCTCTGGAAAATAGGTACGGGGTTGAGAAAACAGTTTTCGTGTGTCTCTTAATCTGCAGTCCAGTGTTCTCGACATTGGATCAAAACCACTTTAAAATCTCGATAAGGCTGTTGAGCACTCTAAGCCTCAGTATTCTGCTTTTTCCCCTGAAAAGGAGGAGATTCTAAGGTCCTATCTCAAGTACATGCTTGAGGAAAAATGGAGTGATTATAGAAAATGGTTGGAGTAGAAGAGTGAAGTTGTGGTGGAACGTTTCTGCCTTTTGAGAGAATATGGCTTACATACAGTTCTTTTTCTCTGAATAGTTTATCCTACAATTGCCTGTGTAGTATTATCTGTTTCTCGCAGTCTTTATATCTTCTTTTCTGATCATGGAAATATCTGGATAAGATTTCTTATTCGTTGACATGACGGTTATAGACAAAAATCTATAGTTATCTTTATATATTAAATTCCTGTGCATATTGTTTTTATCTCTTTTTCTGGTGTCCAATTTAGATATACAATTAATATCTCAGATCTTTCCTGAGATATTTCTATAACTTTTGGCAAAATTTATTCTGTATCTGTGTAAATTATTCAAGTACTACTTTTTCTCTAATTTACCCTTATTTTTTCTACATTTATGGCTACTGATTCTTTTTCCTTGTGAATATCTAAAAATTCGTTATTTTCATAATATAACAGTAGTTCATTCTGCTAATCACTTGTCCAATCTTCTTTTCTTAGTTTATTCTTTATATCTTATACCACTCTTTGAAGATTCTATTAAATTAATAATATTAGGAAGTCAAATAGTTTTAGCTTCATGAGCTCCAGTGTATTTTTCGGAAGTATAGGTCAATTTTTCAGGCACAGACGAACGAACACCTACGAATACCGGGAAAAAAACGCTACTCTTGAACTATTAAAAAGTTCTGTTTTGGTTGCATTTTCAGGTGCACTCAGGATTCATCTAGCTTTTCTATTACTTCAAGTCCAGTCCGATTTGTTTACCTGCATTGCGGGTGGGCTTGTTATCTATACTGTATACACACTTGACAGAGCTCTTGGCTCTGAAGAAGATTCTGTAAATCGTAAAGAACTAAATGGTTCAAAAAAAGAAATTGGTCTTGCTGTCTCTCTGATAGCTTTTCTCATTGGGGGTTTTATACTGGCAAAAGAGGGAATGCTTGTACTTGCATTCATACCATTTATAACAGGTTATCTCTACAGCAAAGGCCTTAAAATTGGGAAATTTTCTTTAAAACTCAAAGGTGGACTTGGAGTTAAAAATTTTATTGTGGGTCTTACATGGGGGATCTTCATTGCAGGGCTTGCAGGTTGTAAATGTGGGAACCTTATTCCTGTTATTATGGTTTTTACTTTCTTTGGAGTTAAACTCTTTGTCAATTCTGCTATTTATGATTTCAAAGACATCAAAGGAGACACTCTTGCAGGTATCAAAACTCTTCCAGTAAGTCTTGGAGCAAGGAATACTCGTAATCTTCTTGCTGGAATGCACCTTTTCTCTCACATGATTCTCGGAATTGCTTCAATTTATGGAATTATTGCTTTCGAGCCTCTTGTTATTTTCTACAGCTTCATATGCGGTCTGATCTGCATTCAGGGTCATACAAAATCTGATGATGAAGATCTTCCCTCCCGGAATTTAGAAAGGACTTTTCTTGTGGACGGAGAGTCAACTTCAATTCTTGGACTCCGAATGATTGCAGGCTCTTTACTTGCATGAAAGATATCTTTTCAGTTTAAATAAAAAATAGTATAGTCTGATAGATATCGGAAAACTATCAAATTCATCTTAACTTTATAGGACTGAAGATACAGAACCCTCAATCCGTACTTTCCTATTTCATCTTCAATTTTTTCTTTAATCTCAGTATAATTTACAAATTTTTTATCTCAATCGAGTTTTCTTTATAATGCTTAAAAAGATCTTCTCCCCACTTGACTGATAATGAATCAAAACCTATTAGATCATTTCTGGGGTCAAAGGTTCCATTTTTGAAAAAGAGCGAAAGGGATATGAAGCGGTCTGTTACCACAAAGGCTATTTTAGCATTGTCATACACATGAAAACTTGTATTCTTTAATTTAAGGAATTCTTCGATTTCAGCGTTATGCTCACTTTTTATTTTAAAGAAAACATTTGGAGTAACGATAATGGAAACAGGAATATTCTTACGGGCCATTTCCAGGAACATGGTGGGGTGGCTTGGAAGGAAAATAGATGTAAATCCCATGAAGCGGTTAGAGGTTTGTACGTTGTCTATAAATGTCTTATGGGAATCATAAATATGTTCATGTTCATCTCGTACAATCCTGCACTCTTTAAGTTCCTGAATCCTGGTCAATAAAGTCTCAGGAATTGCAACAAGATCATGGTCTCTCCAGAAATCTTCGTTTGCTTCTATGGCTGTGAGGGTATCCAGGAAGGGCTTGTAATATATGGCTGAAACTCTCCCAAGAGGGGTTAGATGATACATTCCATCCTGCCTGACAATCATATTTGCAGTTTCCATTTCTTTCAGGCGAGGCAGGATCTCAGGTGATCTTACATCGAAATAATCTTTGATGTCTGAAAGAGTTTTGGGACCCTCTTGAAGCTGGAATAAAATATCTTTTCGTTTTTCAGAAAAGGTGAGAATACTTAAAAGTCCTGTGGATTTCACTTTTATCAACCTGTTATTTTTTATGATTGTTCTGGAGACAATTAAAATTTTCTAACTTCATTTTTAAGTTCATAAGTAGTTTCTCCGTTTCTGATTCACAGTAAATGAGATTTAATTTTTTGATTCTTCTCATTTTTTATATTGAATGAAGGTGAAGCTCATATCTGAGTGATATAATATTGCTAGAATGGTATACGAATTCAAGATATATTATCTTTTTTAAGAGTAAACAATTTTATTAATACTTCTTTCCATCATTCAAGTTTCTATGTATCTGTCTTCCGAAAAGTTGGAATGAGTGTCCAAATAAAGTTTCCTTGAATTTAAAAAAAGCCTGTATGTTAATGGTATCTGATTATTTTACTGATATATAGCTTTGAGCCGGATATTTAGATAATAGAAAGAAAATCATAAACAAAAAATTGACATTTAGGATTTGTATTTTAGCAAATAATTATCAAATGTAAAAATACATAGACGAAAAATCCGTCTGATGTGGGTGCTAAATATATTGGAGTAAGTTGTTAGTAAATTGGTACATTCTTTCTAAACATACTTAAACTCTATACGTTGAACTCCGTTTTATGCTCAGTTACAAAACATTTGAATAAATATGTAAAAATAGAGCGAGCTCTATGTAATTCTTTTTAAAAAAAGATTTTGTAAATTAATTTGCCCTGCCGTGAGATGGCAGGATTATTAGAATTTAAGTTTTGTTTATTCTTCATGCGCGTCTATTCTTCATTACTTATTTATTTCTTGTTTATTCTCTCAATGGAGAAAATGACGCATACCTGTAAAAATCATGGCAACGGCAAGCCGGTTTGCAGTAGCAATAACCTCACTGTCTCGGATTGATCCTCCTGGAGAAACTACATAGCGGATGTTGTTCTCTGCAGCGTAGACAATACTATCATCAAAGGGGAAGAAAGCATCCGAGGCCATTACACATTCCGACATGACCTTCTGACAGTATTCTTCGAAGGGGATGTCAGGCTGTTCTCTTGCATAGATGATCCTGAGATTTTCGACAGCTTTTGTAGCCGCAAGTTTGCGAATCGAGTCCACTCTGTTTGGCTGTCCTGCCCCCATAGCGAGCACCATGAAGAATCCTGGTTCGTACTCATGAGCAAGAATCACTGCGTTGGATTTAGTTGCTTTACAGGCTTTTATACAGAATTCCGAAAGAGAGCGCTTCTCTTCAGGATAGGGAATATCTGTAACTGATTCCCACTTTTCATACACTCCTGTATCACGGCTTTGCTTGAGCATGCCTCCGATTACGTATTTATATGTGTACTCTGTCCCGAAAATTTCTCTGAGCTCAGGGAGTTTCAGAAGTCTCAGATTCTCACTTTTGTTTTTCAGGTATTCAAGGGCATCGTGCTTGAAGTCAGGAGCAAGAATAATTTCTACAAATTTTCCGTTCAGAAAAGTTGCCGCTTCAAGATCAAAGATTTCATTCGTGCAAATTATGCTTCCGTAAGCCGAAATAGGGTCCCCATCCCAGGCAGCTTGGAGAGCCTGCAAAAGTGTATTTCCAGTAGCAAGTCCGCATGGGTTATTATGTTTTACAATTGCCACTGCAGGGGATGAGTTTCCAAGTTCTTTGACCGTCTGGAGGGCATTATCAGCGTCTATATAATTATTATATGAAAGTTCCTTCCCATGAAGCTGGATTGCTTTTGCCAGGCTAGGTCCTTTGATTTTGGGATCTTTATAGAAATTGGCTTCCTGGTGCCAGTTTTCTCCATAGCGAAGTTTCACTCCGTCAGTAAATTTCATATGGAGTATTTCTTCCCCTAGAAGAGTCCTGCTCAGGTAGGTATCGATAGCTGCGTCATAATCAGATGTGTGCCTGAAAGCCTTGACTGCAAGGGCAGCCCGAGTTGATTCAGCAATTGTCCCACTTGAACGCAGTTCTTTCAGAACATGCCCGTAATCCGCCGGGTCAGAGAGCACTACCACCGAACGGTAGTTTTTGGCTGCCGAACGGAGGAGAGTTGGGCCTCCTATATCTATATTCTCGATAGCTTCTTCGAGTTCCACGCCTTTTTTCGAAACCGTTATCTCAAAGGGATAAAGGTTCACAGCCACCAGATCAATGAGGGAAATATCTTCTTTTGCAGCTTCTTCCATCTGTTCTTTACTGTCCCGCAGGCATAAGAGCCCACCATGAATTCTTGGATGGAGAGTTTTGACCCTTCCTCCCATCATCTCAGGAAAGCCTGTAACTTCCGAAACATCGGTAACTTCAATACCGGCATCACGAAGAATTTTCGCTGTCCCGCCTGTCGAGATTATCTTCACGCCAAGTGATTCAAGCCCGCGTGCGAATTCTGCAATTCCTGTCTTATCTGAGACGCTGAGCAATGCCCTTTTTACCAAAAAATCACCAATATACTTGGTTTAAAAATTATTAGCTATAAAACTTATGGTTTACATACTATTATTTTAGAAAGAAATATCTTTTTCTGGAAAATAGGATTTTGATACTTTCTAGCTAATATCTGTTAACTTTTGATCTTAACATCTGATCTCTTCATATCCCAACATTTGATCTCCTTTAATATCTACTTTCAATTTTGTAAGGGTTTAATTCTTCAGGTCTTTGATTTTAATCTCATTTTCTATTTTTATATCAGGAAATTCTCTCAGGAATAAAGTTTGGGCGAGTTACTTATCCTTTCTAGATAGATTAAGTAAAAGTGTACGTGAGTAGCCTTTTACAATCTTTTTTCAAGAGGTAGCGTATCAAAAGGGAGGAAAGTTATGGAGAGGGACTATAATGTCATAATTGTCGGAACCGGTACCGCAGGCAGGACTCTTGCTGGCAAAATCTCGCATTCAGGATTAAAAATTGCTATTGTTGACTCAAGGGAATATGGGGGTACCTGCCCTCTGAGAGGTTGCGATCCGAAAAAGGTGCTTACAGGTACCGCCGAGATCACGGACTGGAATAATCGGTTGATAGGGAAAGGCGTGGGGGCACAAAATCCTTTAATTATTGACTGGCCCCCGCTTATCAAATTCAAGAGAACGTTTACGGAAGAATATTCCCGAAAAACTGAGAAGTATTTCATTGAAATAGGAATTGATACATATCACGGAAGAGCTTATTTTGAGAATCAAAACACAGTTGTTGTTGGGGAAGACAAAATTAAAGGGGAATATATTTTCCTTGCTACGGGTTCAAAGCCGAGAAAACTCAATGTTCCAGGAGAAGAGTATGTAGCTACAAGTGAGAAGTTCATGGAAACCGAAAAACTTCCCGAAAGAATTGTTTTCATAGGAGGTGGTTATATCTCCTTTGAGTTCGCTCATGTAGCAAGAAGAGCCGGATCAGAGGTTACAATTTTGCACAGAAGTGAAAAACCCCTGGAACCCTTTGATTCTGATCTTGTGGATTTACTTTTAAAAGCGTCCGAATCCGCAGGAATCAAAATCCTTACAAATAAACCAGTGGTTGCAGTAGAAAAAGAAGGCAAAGGCTTTCTGGTGAGGACTGAATTTAAATCCGGGAACAGAACCGAAGCTCAGAGTTTCCGTGCAGATATGGTGGTGCATGGAGCAGGCCGCGTTCCGGATATAGAAGATCTGCATCTTGAAAGGGCTGGGGTTGATACTGAAAAGGGTGGTATTGTAATTAATACGCGTATGCAGACTTCAAACCCTCGCATTTATGCAGGCGGGGACTGCACGGCAGAGGGTGTGCAGCTAACTCCCGTGGCAACCCTCCAGGGACAGGTTGCCGCATCTAACATTCTTAATGAAGATAGTGCTGAGGTGGACTATACAGGTATTCCGAGTGCAGTTTTTACCATTCCTGTCCTTGCTTCTGTTGGGGTAAGTGCTCCAAAAGATAGCAGTAAGTATAAAGTAATTTTCCGGGATCGAAGTGGCTGGAATACTACCTTGAGGGCAGGAATCGAGTTTGCAGCTTCAAAGGTAGTTATTGATGAAGCAAACGACAGGATACTAGGCGCTCATATCTTAGGTCCGAATGCAGAAGAAGCTATCAATATCTTCGCCACGGTAATGCGATTGGGACTTAAGGCATCTGATATAAAAAAGTTGATATTTTCCTACCCTACCGTATGTTCGGATATTCCATATATGTTGTAAATCTTCCCGCAGTGCTCAAATGAGGTCCCTTTATTCCTTAATAATCCTGTTCCAGAAAATGTAAATAGAAATTCGTGTAAAAATTACATTTCTCGTCAAAAACTGAGAATAAACCCGAATGCTTGGAGTTACTTATGCCTGAAAAGAAACCAAAGAAATTAAATTTTCAGGACTTTCTACAGGAATATGACCTTCCTGACAACAGACATAATTTTGGCAGAATCTGGGCTCTCCTTAAGGAAGAGTATCCTGATGCAAAACCTTCTCTTAATTACAGTAATCCCCTGGAACTTCTTGTAGCAACCGTGCTTTCTGCCCAGTCTACAGATGTCCAGATTAACAGAGTAACCGAAAAATTATTTAAAAAATATAGAACTGCAGAAGATTACGCGAAAGCAGACCTCAGGGAACTTGAGAATGATGTTTATTCAACAGGCTTTTACAAAAATAAAGCAAAGAATATTCAGGCTGCTGCTCAATTGATTCTTGAGCGCTATAATGGAAAAGTTCCACATACTATGGAAGAACTGATTACTTTACCAGGAGTAGGAAGAAAGACTGCAAACATAGTGCTTTCCAGAGGATTTGGAGTAATAGAGGGTATTGCCGTAGATACCCATGTGAAAAGAGTTTCAAGAAGAATGGGCTTAACAAAAAATGTCGATCCTGAGAGGATAGAACAGGATCTTATGGCACTTGCCCGAAAAGAAGATCTGGATGTACTTTCCATGACACTAATATACCACGGGAGGAGGGTTTGCAGGGCGAGGCAACCCCGCTGTCCCTCATGTGTTGTGCGTCATCTCTGTCCTTCGAGTATTATATTTATGAATCCTTAATCTCTGTTTTTTCTGGAGGAAAATAGAAACTTTAATTCGAGAATCTCAGGCTTTTTTCTTGAATACTTTTCCAAAGCCTAAGCTGATTACCAGTACTGCAAGTGCTCCTACTCCAATTGCTAGGACTTCTCCGCTCTTCCCCATACCTTCAATTGAATAGTCAGGCATTGGAGAACCTACTACAGGTTCCATCTCTTCAATCTGGGACATTTTTGATTCTTCAACTACTCCTCCAGCAGCACTTTCAAGCCCATCAGGATCTGGTGAGGCGAGAAATGGAGCTAGAACTGCGAGCAAAAGCGCAATTGCAATTCCAACATAAAAGAATTTCACGTTTGAATTCTTGCTCATGCCCGCACCTCTTTTTTGGATTTCTCCGGTCTCGCACTGAAATCATCTTCAAGGAGGTCAGGACGGGATTTTGCAATAGCTGTGATTACAACTGTCGTGATCAGTCCTTCTCCGATAAAACCAATTATCAGGTGATAGGTGCCCATGGCAACAAGGCCGGGAACAAGGGGAAAGGTTCCTGCAACCCACATCTGAATCGCGCAGACTATAGCTGAGGTTGAGAGCCCGAGCCAGGCGCCTCCGAAAGCTGCAATACTTGTGCCTACCATCTTTCGAAGGGATGCATAGGTATAATATCCTATAAATCCGGAAACAATCCCCATATTCAGGATATTTGCTCCCATGGTAGTGATTCCACCATCTCCAAAGGCAAACCCCTGCACAAGCAGCACCAGAGTCAGTACAAGAACTCCAGCCCACGGGCTTCCGAAAACGATAGCTACAAGAGTAGCTCCTACCATATGCCCGCTTGTTCCCATCCCTATAGGAATATTCATTGCCTGTATTGCAAAAATGCCAGCTGCAAGGGCTGCAAGAACAGGCACTTTCATCTCATCAAGCTCATTTTTTGCCCATCTCATTGACATTATTATAAATGGAAGAGCAATTGCCCAATAGATAATCGCCTGTGTTATCGGTATAAATGAATCAGGTATATGCATTTTTTGTCTTCCTCTTTCCCTTTTTACACCCTATCTTTAGTCTTCACGTTTTTACTTTGAACATTTAATTTACTATATTTTAGAGCATTCGTGAATGGATAAAATAACCTAAACCCAAAAATTATTGAGTGGTATTAATTTGCTTAAAATTCAGTTTATTAAGCAATTAACACTGTCCCTAATGTGCATTTTTGAACATATTTCTGAAAGATTCTCTGTATAATCTTAGATATTTCAGTATTACATATATACATTTTGGTATTACTTTTTTCGAGTATTTTTTTTATTTGTATTTAATTCGCTATCCAGAATTCTATTTTTCAATCAAAAGAAATATTCTCATATTTCTCTCTAAGTCGAATATCTCTTCACATCAGATTAATTGGTATTAACTCACAGAAATAATCATTTGATTTTCAAAGCCTGCTCCGCGTTCCCAAAATTTTTCTTTTTATTTTCAAATAGGGAGATTTTTCACAAAATACGCTTAAATAATAAAATAGTTTCAAAAACTATATCTCTCAGTTCTTGAGGGTTCAGGCATCGGATATTTCAGATATAAAGATGGATATATAATATACAGCCCAAACTAATGAGCAAGAAAAAAACATCTGGAATCCTTATTTTTGTCCTATAATATGTTTTCTCGTGCCCACTCCCATAGCCTCTGCAAAGCATGCTGATATATGTCCTCTCTCCCTGCTCGTATGAACGTATGAAAATTGCGCTCATGCTATTGCCTACCTGCTCAATGACCCATCGGCGGGGGACATTTTTATTCCATATATTGAAGAGCCTGGTCTGCTGCGCAATTCTTATCCTTTTGAGGACGGCCCAGAAAAGGAAAAGATAGCGTACCATCATGCTGAGTAGAAGAGTGAATTCCCTGGGGATACCTATCCTGCCTGCTGCTGCAACCATATCTCTAAGGCGAGTAGTGGAAGAGAGGAGAATAACGGTTGTTATACATACAAGGAATTTCGCAAGCAGTGTGCTCCCGAAGGCAAGTCCTTCATATGTTATACTGAGCCCTAAAGGCAGATCCAGGGGGTAAGGAGTAAAATTTTCAATAAAGGAAGGCCTCAGGAAAGGCTGAATAAGGGCAATTCCAAGCCCGAAAGGCAAAATTGCAAGAATTCTAAGGAAAAAATATCTTAAATCCAGTCCGGCAGCGAGCACAAGAAACAGTAAATAAGCTTCTATGGAAAAAAGGCGAATCATGTTTTTTTCGTGAATTCTGGGAAGGCTCACTACATAAATGATTATTGCAAGCGAAAAGAGCAATTTTACTCTGGGATCAAGCCGGTGTATGGGGCTGTTTTTGTATGACTCGCGTTCAATGTCTGTGAGGGTTACCATTTAATGTTCTCCTGTCAGGAGCCTTCTTTCCGGCTTACTCAGTCCCTGCTTTTTGCTGTCTGGAGCTTATAAGCCTCAGGATTTCATCTCTGGCTGTTTCCGCTGTTATCTGTATGTTTACATCAAGCCCTTCCTGCTGGAGCATTTCGAATACTTCTGCCACTCTTGGAAGTCTAAGGTGAGCTTTCCTGAGAAGCTCGGGGTCATTGAAAATTTCATCTGGACTTCCATCAGCTTCAAGTCTTCCGTGGTGGAGCACAAAAACTCTTTCCGCAAAATAAGGAACAACATCAACATCATGTGTTGAAAGAAGCAGAGTGATTCCAAGTTCTCTGTTCATTTTCATAATAAGCTCCAGGATACGGACAGAACTCAGAGGATCGAGGCCTGCTGTTGGCTCGTCAAGCACGATAACTTCAGGACGCATGGCAAGGATACCTGCAATTGCCACAAGTTTCTTCTGTCCTCCACTCAGGTGGTGAGGGGCTCTTTCTTCAAAACCAGTGAGTCCTACCATTTCAAGAGCTTCTTTAACTCTTGTTTCGACTTCTTTTCTGGATAAGCCCATGTTTATAGGCCCAAAAGCGATATCTTCTTCTACGCTGGGGGCAAGTACTTGATCATCAGGATCTTGAAAGACAATTCCAACCGTTTCCCTGCAGGTCCTGATGTTTTTTTTAGTGATGGTTTCTCCCTTTACTACAACTTCCCCTGAATGAGGCCGCAGGATTCCATTAAGATGCTTAAATAAAGTAGATTTTCCAGCCCCATTAGCTCCAAGAACCGCAACTCTTTCTCCTTTGAACACTTTCAGATTGATTTTGTCCAGAGCGTTTGAATCAAGGTGAGGATATCTATAGCAAAGGTCTTTGACTTCAACGATAGGGATGCTATTTCTTTCAGAGGCTCTGTCTGCTTCTTCAAAGCTAAGCTCTGTCTTAAGGCTATTCTTGCCCGTTATTTCTTTCTGGATATTTGTTGATTCTTTAGAGTTATGTGGGGGATTTGATATACTCATACTTGAAAACGTCCTGCATGAAGGTCCGTGTTTAAACACTGAATACTATTTTTTTCAAAAACAGTGTTACACCTAATGAAGTTATCTGTTTTATGTGTTATGGTTTTTGTTTTATATTTTTTACATTCTATCTAAGTGATTCAAATTTTCGGTTCGTTTATTCTCTATGCTTTCACTTTTATTGTTCCAGAGTTTGAGAAATAATGTTTGAGAGATAATTATACAAATCTTCCCGACCTATTTTTTTTGATGCAGCGTGTTGTCCTCCATGTAGATATGGATTATTTTTTTGCAGCTATCGAAGAGAGGGAAAATCCGGACCTTAAGGGAAAAGCAGTCGTTGTCTGCATGCTCTCTGGAAGAAGTGAGCTCAGCGGCGCTGTAAGCAGCTGCAACTATGTAGCGCGAGAATTTGGTATAAGGTCGGGTATGCCCTGTACGAGGGCAAAAAAGCTGAATCGTGAGGCTGTCTTCTTGCCTGTCAGGAAGGGTTTTTACACTCCAATCTCGAACAGGATCATGGAAATTCTTCGGAGTTATTCGGATGTTGGGGAAAACGGGGACGCTTTTGAGCAGGTCAGCATTGATGAAGCATTTGTGGAAATTACCGAGAAGGCAGATGGAGACTTTAATCTGGCTTTTGAACTTGGGATGCAGATCAAGGAGGAAATAAAGGAAAAAGAAAAATTGACGTGCTCTGTTGGAATAGGGCCTAACAAACTTATTTCCAAGATGGCTTCCTCTGTCAAGAAACCAGATGGGATTACAATCATAAGCCCGAGTGAGCTTGAAAACTTTCTCTGGCCACTTAAAGTGTCCAAACTCTGGGGAATAGGGGACGTAACTGCAGGAAAACTACAGGAAATGGGCATAGTTACAGTAAAAGATCTTGCCGAACATGATGTAATTGACCTTGTTTCCACATTCGGAAAAGCTCGAGGCATCTGGCTCAAGAATGCGGCAGCAGGAGTCGACGAATCCCCCATAAAAGAAAGAGAAGGTTCCGAACAGATAGGAAGGATCGCAACATTGCCTGAGGATACCCTTGACATTGAGCTTATTTCTCCGTTACTTGAAAGGCTGGCCGAAGACGTAATCTCAAAACTGAATTCGAGAGAGCTTTCCTTCAAAAACGTAACTATCACGGCCATAAATTCAAACTTCAGGATGTATACTAAAAGCCGTAAATTAAACCATCCCGTTTATTCAAAGGAAATTCTCCTGGATGTCGCTCATGAAATTATGAACGAATTCCTCTCCGAGGCCAAGATGAATTTCCGGCGGATAGGAGTTAGGGTAGGAGAGCTTCAGATAAGAAAAGGTCAGAAAAGCCTTTTTGATTATTGAATCTGACCTACTTCTAATCATATTATAGATAGACTGTAATACTTTTAGAAAAGAAAATGGTTAAATAAATTTAACAAGCGGACATACTTCTATACATGCTCCGCAGTGAATGCAGTTTTCTTTGATCCTTACCTTCTTTTCTTTCATTTCAATAGCACTATGCTCACAGTGACCTACACAAATCCCGCATCCCTGGCAGAGCAGAGCCCTTCTAACTGAGAATTCAACCATTCTCATGAGCTTTTTCAGCACCTTTTCGTTTTCACTTCTTCCATTCACATTTCCTGATGCAAAAATCTGAGCTCTGGACTCTCCGAAGGAAACAGATGCAGCTCCTTCTATAAAAGAGACCTTTCCTATCGAGTAAAGCATTCCGCTTTCTTCCAAAGTTTCTATATCTATTGCCTGGCCGAAACTTCCGTCTGCAGATATCCCTCCTGCTTTACAGGGCCTGTATCCAGTTGCGACTTCAAAATGAAGCTCCTTTGGAGCTTCTTGATTCGGAAGCAGGGAAATTCCTTTTTTCTCCGCAAGTTCCTGAAGTACTTTTGGATATCGTTTATATCGCCATAAGCCGTACTTTACCCACTCAGGAGAAAGCCCCATTTTTTCTGCGTAGGCAAGTAAATGATTATTGAGCTTTTTCGCAAGTTCAGGATGACTTTCCTCAAGCTGGAAAAAGTCGGCAAGGGAGGAAGAAGGGCAGAGCCAGCATCCCATCCGATCATATCCTTTCTCATAAGCCGGATTGTAAGGAGTTTTTGTCCTGAAAAGGTAGAGCCAGATATGAAGTGCGGTCCATTCCTGTATAGGGGAAGCCCCTACCTGATTTCCTACCCAGGGGTTTTTCCATACCTTTTTGCTGATTGAGCGGGCATGGGATTCGTACTGACGCTGTCCTATGAAACTCAGACAGCCCCCTTCGTAGTTTTCATCAATTAAACGGGTAATTGGTCCGAGTTTGCAGATCTTGCAACACCAGCGGGTATCCATGGTCGGAGGGCCAAAAACGCCTATGGATTCCCAGAAAGAATCTCCTGAACTTGAAATTTTTACTTTTTTCCCATAATATTCGGCAACATTTTTGACATTTTCAAGAGTCTCAGGGAATTCAAGCCCGGTATCGGCAAACATTATCTCGTAATCCTCCAGAGTTTCATCAACCAGCTGGAGCACTGCAAGGCTGTCTTTTCCCCCTGAATATGATACGCTTACCTTCATGTCCATGCTGTCTGCGACATTTTTAATGAACATATGGGAGTTTTCTATCATTCTATTCAGGATTTGCTCGTTGGCTTTTACGGCATCATCCCAGCTCTGTCCTCCACTCTGGGTTTTTGAGGCTTCGGCTCTCCACTCCAGCGGGGTTTTACTGCATTCCCTCGCTGTTCTTCACACATTTCCTTTCCTGTCATGCGGGCACGGCCGCAGCAGATTACTTCTCCGACAGGATTCAGGACAACAACTTCGTCTTCTTTCTGGATGGCTGGGTCTGCTTCAAGAATGCCTGGGGCCAGAACACTTGCTCCTTTTTTAATTATGAAAGGTACGACTGCCTCCTCAATAACAACCCATTTCTTCAGGTCCTTTCTGTCTCTGCCCTGGAAAATTCTTCTTGCCCCTTCGAGCCTTGGGAGCAGGACCCATTCACAACTCTCTATTTCGAATCTGAGAGATGCAAGGACTTCCCCATCAACTATAATCTCATCCATCCTGTCTTCATATGGGGCTTTATTCAGTACTACAAGGTGCCCATCGGGTATGAGGGAAGCATTAAACTGTTTTTGAGAAACAGAATTTATGCGCTTTATGTCATAGTCAAAAGCAGGGCGAATATCCCCTGGAGGAGTAACCTCTACTTTTCTTGTATTTTTTCCGCATCCGCACTGTTTTCCAAGCACAGGCACATTACAGGCCTCGCACCAGTGCAGGTGCATTTTGCCAAGGTATGCTGGTCTGGACATGTCACGCAGATTGAGAGATGTTCACCTTTAAAAGGGTTTGGCTTTTCCTCAGCTTTTTCTGACTCCCCTAAATAAGTATCTGAGTACACGTGCCCTATAACCGCTTCTCTTTAAAGCACCTCCCGATCTTCAAGACACCTCTTGAAATCAATAATAACATAATTATATAAGCTAAAATTCAAAATATCAGTTGGGGGAATTTCATGGTAGTCATAAAAGAAATCGACTCCGCTGGATTTGGAAAAATCCTTACAATCCTTTACGGGACAATGGGTTTCGTTTTCGGATTTTTTACAACAATCGCTGCTCTTATGGGGATCTCGATACCAAATAGGTTCGGGATCTTTTCCTTGATTTTCGGAAAATGGGCTGTATTGAGCCTTCCTGTATTTTATGGAGTTTCGGGTTACATCATAGGACGTATCGCAGCTAGCCTGTATAATGTAGCAGTGGGCTCAAAAAAAGGTCTCAGAGTAGAGACTTTGCGCTGATTTCAGTTTGCCGATTCACAGAAACTTTGACAAAAGAGATGGTTCTGAAATACACTGTTCTGAAAAGTTACATTCTTTACAGAATTTCTCTTCTTTTTTTTCGGGCATGAGTCCAGATTTTATTTTTTCCACGCGTCTGCAGATCTGGAGGACTTCTCGTCTATCTGAACTTCGAATAATTACTCTCCTGAGCAGGCCGAAACTTACATACTCCACAAAGGCAAATGGGACTTCTTTTCCACTTTCGGCTTCAAGAAGAAGAACAAGGGCCGCGGCATGCAACCTATCCGAAGCCCAGACCCCCTGTTCAGGACACTTTCCGGGTTTCAAAATTGAGGGAACTTGTACACCTTCGAAACAAACAAGTTTGGATGGAACACCTTTCAGGTTAAGTCTTTTTGAAGAAAGAAAAGGCTCGGTTTTGATAGGGGTGAGTGCGGCAAGTATAGGTTCTTTCCCATATTCTTCAACTGCTTTGAGAAGGTTAGATGTTATTTCGGGAATTTTAGCTCTTGCCCGCGCCTCAGCTTCATCATATATTTCCTTTCCAATACTGGCAAATACTGCAGGAAACAGAATCGGAAGGTCTATACACCTCTGGACAAGGGAAGCTTCAAGCTCTTTAAAGAGGTTATCGGCATTTAACGAACACACTTTCACGATTTCAGGGTATGTCAGGGAGAGTTCTTTCAGGACTATGCTTTCGAGTCTTTGTTCATTTATTTCTGGAAACAGTTCAAATCCTCTGCTAACAAAATATACCTTTCTCGGGCACTTGATATAGAGAAGGAGATCTGAAACATTTACTTCGGGATTCTGTGACTCAGCAGACATTTGATACTAATTTCTTTTGCAAAGTTTATAAATTTTTTCCAGATGATTTCGATGTAACTCGATATTACTATTCTGCGACAATTGCCGAACTCGCATTCGTTAAATATATATGTGAATATTTCATCTTAGAGTACAGGTCATGACATCCGATGAATCATCAGAAAATCTGCGCAACCGCCTGGCGGAAAAAATGGCTGGAGATATCACCCTTTCGGAAAAACCGGGAGAGTCACTTAAAAAGTGGAGGTTAAACTTCGAGATATCCCAGACAGATATTGCAAATTACCTGAAAGTTTCCCCTTCCGTTATCAGTGATTATGAAAGTGGGAGACGAAAGTCTCCAGGAACTTTGATTATCAAGAAGATTGTGGAATCTCTTCTTGAAATTGATATAGAGCGGGGAAGCAAGAAAATTCACGCTTACGAGTCAATACTTAACGCCGAAAGTAGTACAAAGTCCATCTACTCAACATACGAGTATACACTCCCCATACAGATTGCAAAATTGGTCAATCTTATCGATGGAGAAATTGTTTACAAAGGAGTTGAAAAGCCTCTTTATGGCTTCTCTATAGTGGATAGCCAGAGAGCGATTCTGGAACTTTCCTCCCACGAGTTTCAGAAACTCTACGGCTGGAGCACAGACAGGGCCATGATCTTTACGAAGGTAAGTACCGGAAAATCCCCCCTGGTAGCCATCAGGGTTACCAATCTTAAACCCGGGGCCGTGGTGTTGCACGGGCTTCGAAAAGAAGAGGTCGAACCTGTTGCAGTCAAGATGGCGGAAGTTGACCGTATACCCCTGGTCGCGACTACAATGGACCTCGACCAGATTGTCCAGCTACTGAGAAAATACAGTCAATACTATGCAAGGGAATAATCTTCTGGAAACTGATGCCCTGAAACTATTAAAAACAGGTGAAAATATGACTATTGGAATAGTATCTTACGGTGCTTATGTTCCGAAGTACCGTATAAAAATTGAGGAAATCGCCAAGCTCTGGGGTGACGACGCAGAAGCTCTTAAGAATGGCCTTATGGTGTATGAGAAATCCGTTCCTGACGTCGATGAAGACGCAGCAACCATAGCTGTGGAGGCAGCAAGATCTGCAATGGTAAGAAGCGGGGTAGACCCCCGAAGAATCGGGGCAGTATATACTGGTTCGGAGAGTCATCCTTATGCTGTAAAGCCAACAAGTACGATTGTCGCTCAGGCAATTGGAGCAACCCCCGAAATGACTGCAGCGGACTTTGAGTTTGCCTGCAAGGCCGGAACAGCTGCAGTTCAGGCCTGCATGGGATTGGTGGGTTCAGGGATGGTCGATCTAGGTCTGGCCATAGGAGCAGATGTTTCCCAGGGAGCTCCAAGTGACGCTCTTGAGTATACTGCGGCTGCAGGCGGAGTTGCTTGCCTTATCGGAAGAAAAGAATCCGAGCTTGCCGCAATCATTGAGGACACTTATTCTTTTACGACTGATACCCCTGATTTCTGGAGAAGGGAGGGAATGCCCTATCCTGAGCATGGAGGCCGCTTTACTGGAGAGCCAGGCTACTTCAAACACGTAACCCATGGTGCAAAAGGTCTTCTGAAGAAACTCGGGACAAAGCCTGAAGATTATGATTATGCGGTTTTCCACCAGCCAAACGGAAAATTCCCAAGCAAAGTTGCAAAAATGCTAGGTTTCACCAAAGCGCAGATTACTCCCGGGCTTGTGGTTCCTAAGATAGGGAATACCTATTCAGGGTCCTGCCTTATGGGGATTGCTGCAACCCTGGATCAGGCAAAGCCAGGAGACAGGATCTTCGCAACTGCCTTCGGGTCAGGAGCAGGGGCTGATGCTTTCAGCATAACAGTTACAGACAGGATCGAGGAAATCCGAAACAAGGCTCCGACGGTTTCCGAATTAATCAAAGATCCTGTATTTATCGACTACGCAAAGTATGCCAGGCATAAAGGCAAAATCCGTCTGGCCTGAAAACGGGGTGAATATAATGAGAGACGTAGCAATTATCGGAGTAAAGAATACCAAGTTCGGAGAACTCTGGGAAAAATCCCTGAGGGACATAGTCGTAGAAGCCGGAATAGGTGCAATCGAAGATGCAGGTGTTAGCGGAAAAGAAATAAATGCTCTCTATGTAGGGAACATGAGTGGAGGCCGCTTTGTTGAGCAGGAACATATAGGAGCTCTTATCGCAGATTATTCCGGGCTTTCCAGAAATCTTCACATTCCGGCTACCAGAGTAGAGGCTGCCTGTGCATCTGGCGGGCTTGCTCTTCGCCAGGCCATTATGTCTGTAGCATCTGGTTATACTGACATCGTGGTTGCGGCCGGGGCAGAGAAGATGACCGATGTCGGGTCTGAAGAAGCATCTGCAGCTCTTGCGGCAGCAGCCGACAGGGAATGGGAAGGCATGGCAGGGGCAACTTTCCCTGGCCTTTATGCAATGATTGCGAAATTGCATATGCACAAATATGGAACCACAAGCGAACAGCTTGCAGAAGTTGCCGTAAAAAACCATAAAAACGGTTCTTTCAACCCTATAGCTCAATATAAAAACACAATTACTGTGGAAGATGTCTTGAAATCCATAATGGTAGCAGATCCTCTGCATATTTTCGACTGCTCTCCAATAACGGATGGAGCTTCAGCCCTTGTGCTTGCTCCTGCTGATATCGCCCACAAATATACCGATACCCCCATTTATATCAAGGCAACAGCCCAGGCAAGTGATACGATTGCGCTTCATGATAGAAGGGATATAACGACTCTGGATGCAACTGTAATGGCTGCAAAGCGAGCCTATGATATGGCAAAGTTGAAGCCTGAAAATATTGACCTTGTGGAAGTTCACGACTGCTTTACTATTGCGGAAATATGTGCTATTGAAGATCTCGGCTTTGCAGAAAAAGGTAAAGGCGGAATTGTCACCGCAAACGGAGAAACTTCAATAGGAGGAAGAATTCCTGTCAACACATCTGGCGGCCTTAAAGCCTGCGGACATCCTGTAGGAGCAACGGGCATAAAGCAAGCAGTAGAAGTTGTGACCCAGCTGCGCGGAGAGGCAGGCAAACGCCAGGTAGCAGGTGCAAAGTATGGAATGACCCACAATGTAGGAGGGTCAGGAGCAACAGCAGTAGTACACATCTTCTCGAGGGAGAGGTGATATAGATGTCTTCCGTTCCAAGATTCTGGAGAAATCTCGACAGCCGGTATAATCTTGTAGGTACCCGCTGCAAAGAATGTGGAAATTTTTTCTATCCACCACGTAATTTCTGCGTAAACTGCAGGCGTACAGGTCAGATTGAGACCTACAAGTTTAAAGGTACAGGCGAAATAGTAAGCTACACATTAATTCATACAGCTGCAGAGGGTTTTGAAAACCAGGCTCCCTATACACTTGCAATAATTCAGCTTGATGAGGGTCCCCGTCTTACTTCTCAGGTAGTTGGTGACCCTGAAAAGATGCATATCGGAATGAGGGTAAGATCCATTTTCCGTAAGCTCGGGGAAGATGGTGAACGCGGTATGATTTACTACGGTACCAAATTCACCCCTGCAGACGCATAACAGGATCCGGGCTTTCCGGATTCTATATTTAAATTAAGTTTAAACACACCACCACTAAACACACCACCATTAAACACACCACCATTAAACACACACCAAAACACCACATTTCTTCACCAATCTTCAAAAATAAGTACGGAAAGCGGGAATGCAAGTAAATATTGCACCCGTGTTTCCTTTCTTCTATATTTTCTCATTTTTGATTATCGTAATTTTTGGGAAATTTCTCCTAACTGCCAATTTCCTAGCTGTCGATTTTTTGTTCCTGATTTTGGACTAAAGTTTTAAGTGCATTTGCTGTATTATTCAAGTTCAGAACTATTTTGAAGACTTTCCGGAATTTTTCCGGGTAGAATTGGAGATGTTTGTAAATATGATTGAAATAGAAGTCAAGGTCAGAGCTGATCATTCAAAAGTTCGCTCCGTCCTTAAGAATATAGGGGCAACGAAAGTTGGGGTTGAAAATCAGTCAGATTCTTATTTTGCAGCCCCACACCGAGATTTTGCAAAAACCGACGAAGCTCTCAGAATTCGTTCTCTGGAAGGTCAGGCTGTCCTGACTTATAAAGGTCCTAAGATTGATAAAGTCTCTAAAACCAGGGAAGAACTTGAAACTCCTGTAGATGAAGCCGCTACCACAAAAATACTCCATGCTCTTGGCTTCTCGGATGCGGGAATAGTTCGAAAAAAAAGGGAAGTATTCAGCGCAGGAGAGATAACTGTCTGCCTTGATGCAGTTGAAGGTCTCGGAGAATTTCTTGAAGTCGAAATTGTTGCTGAAAACGAAAAAGAACTCGATACTACAAGGGAAAAGCTGTTTGAATTCTTAAAACAATTTGGCGCCGGAGAAAAGGACTCTATCAGAACTTCTTACCTTGAAATGGTACTAGAGAAAAAAAGTCATTAATCTACCCTATATTTGGAATTTGCTTCTTTAATCAATATTTTGAGTGGTAATATAAAAAGAAGATCCTGATAACTTATGTTTAATTATTTACTCTTTCAAGAAGTAATGTATTTCTAAATTAGGGTATATACAAATGAAAAAAATAAACTCTTCCTAAAGAATCTCCAGCAACAATAATATTTTCGTCCTTTAAAATATCAATAGCTGTAAACGGGACATCTCCTGTAAAACAAGAGACTTCAGTACTGATTTCTAAATCCCAAACTTTTAGGGTTTTATCCGTCGAACCTGAAACAACGTACCTTGGATTAGAGGTGACTGCGACTAAACCGGCAGAATCTGTGTGTCCTTTAAGTGACTTTTTAGCTACTTTTTTTTCCATGTCCAGAACTTTAATTGTTCTATCGTATGAAGTCGAAACTGCATATTTTCCATCAGGTGTAATCACAATTTTTACTGGTAAAGAGTTATGTCCTTCCAATGTCACAATTTCGTCTCCTCTTCCCAAACTCCAAATCTTGTGGGTACCATCTCCTGAAGCTGAAACAGCATACTTACCATCTGAAGTTATCGCTACTGAACCTATGGATCCTGAATGACCCACAAGATTTACTATCTCTATTCCTTTCTCTAAATCCCACACTTTAAGAATTTCATCATGTGAACATGATACGACATACTTTGTATTGGGTATGATAGAAATAGTGGACACATAGTCTTTGTGCCCTTTCAATGTTGTTTTTTCTCTCCCTTTTTCCAAATCCCAAACTTTAAGTGTTTTATCGTCTGAACCTGAAATAGCATACTTTCCATCTGAGGTAATTGCTACTGAAGTCACTCCATCCTTATGCCCTCTTAAAGTCATTTGTTCGTTTTCTTTTTCCAAGTCCCAAACCCTTAAGGTTTTATCACTTGAACCTGAAACAACATAATTCCCATTAGGGGTTATCGCAAAATCAGTTACTGATTCAAAATGCCCTTTTAAAGTTGTTTTCTCTTCCCTTTTTCTCAAGTCCCAAACCTTTAGGGTTCCATCGTATGAACCTGAAACAGCATATTTTCCGTCAGGAGTGATCACTATTTTATTTACTGGTTTTGAATGTCCTTTAGATATTGCTTTGTCATCTCGTTTTCTCAAATCCCAAACTTTTAGAGTTTTATCACTTGAACCTGAAACAGCATATCTTCCATTAGGAGTAATCGCGATTTTATTTACTGAGTCTGAGTGTCCTATCAAAGTCGAAATTTCTTCCCTTTTTCCCAAGTCCCAAACCTTTAGGGTTCCATCGTATGACCCTGAAACGACATGCTTTCCATCAGGTGTGATTATAATTTCAGTTACTGGCTCTGAATGCCCTTTTAAAGTTGCTTTTTCTTCTCCGGTCTCTAAGTCCCAAACCTTTAGGGTTCCATCAGATGAACCCGAAACAACAAGTTTCCCATCAGAAGGTATCGCAAAATCAGTTACTGGCTCTGAATGCCCTTTTAAAGTTGTTTTTTCTTCTCCTGTTTCCAAGTCCCAAACCTTTAGGGTTCCATCGTGTGAACCTGAAACAACATGTCTTCCATTAGAAGTGATTGCAATTGAAAATACCTTCTCGTGCCCTCTCAAAGTTGCTATTTCTTCCCCTTTTTCCAAATCCCAGACTTTAATGATATTATCTCCTGGAATTTCATGTAGTGAATTCTCTAAATGGTCAAAAGCGGAAGAAGAAGTAGAAATTACGTATTTTCCATTGGGAGTTATTACAACTTTATTTATCGGCCCTTCATGTCCTACTAATGTTGTTTTCTCTCTTCCTGTTCCCAAATCCCAAATTTTAATAGTTTTATCAAGTGAGCCCGAAACGACATATTTTCCGTCTGGAGTGATAGCAACTGTTTGAACCCAATGTGTGTGTCCTTTAAGAGTCGTTTTTTCTTCTATTTTTTCCAAATCCCAAATCTTGATATTCTTATCTCCAAACAAGCACATTATGTGGTAAGAACAAGAAGCGGCATATTTTCCGTCCAATGATACCGCAATTGCAGTTACAGGAGTGGAATGTCCCTGCAACGTCCCTTTTTCTACCCATTCATTCAAATCCCAAATTTGGCATTGGTATCTAAATACTGATATATATTATGAGAACTTATACCTCTTGATGAACTGTCCAAGATGTAAGAGTCTCGATCATAATAAGAATGGTAAAGTTAATGGCCGTCAACGCTACAAATGCTCTGATTGTGGGTATAATTATTCAGTAGAGCTAAAATCAACTGCTAGCTCCCCTTCTGTTAAGAGACAGGCTTTACAACTCTATCTTGAAGGATTAGGATTTCGGTCAATAGGGCGTTTTTTGGGAGTAAGTCATGTTTCTATCCAAAAATGGATAAAGAAATTTGGTCAGGAGTTAGAAGAACTAAAAAGCGAAAATGAGATCTCTATTGTTGAAATGGATGAGATGCACACTTACATCGGTAACAAAAAAAATATTGCTGGATCTGGATTGCTGTTGATAGAGTTGGGAAAAAGTTCATCAACTGCTCTTTTGGCAGCAGAGGGACAGAAACTGGACAAAATCTCTGGGAAAAGTTAAAGGAAAAAGAGATTGAAAAAGTGATGACTGATCACTGGAGGGCATATGCAGAGTTCGTTCCAGATAAAATTCATACTCAATCAAAAGCAGAAACGTATACTGTTGAAGGATATAACAGCATATTTAGACACTTTCTGGCAAGATTGAGAAGAAAGACAAAATGTTATACTAAGAGTCTTGAAATGCTAAAGTATTCAGTTCTTCTCTTAATGAAATACAGAAATAATGAGTTAACTATATTTAGTTAACAATGCCCCAAATTTTAATAGTTTTGTCCGTTGAAGCAGAAATTGCATATTTTCCATTGGATGTGATAACAACATCGTTTATCGGATATGTGTGTGCTTCAAAAGTTCTTTTCAGCGAGCCACCGGGTGGTTTTAGGCAAGGTTGAAGAGGTATTATTTTGACACCGTTTTCTTTCCATTCAGTAGCTTGATCCAACAGTAGTCGTATCCCTTCATTTTGATTGAAAACGTGCAGTCGTCCAATAAGTTGTCCAGAAAATTGAGCTTCACCTTTAACTATAACGTCAAAAGAAAGCTGGATTGCTCCTTTCACAAGTTCAATTTCTGGTTCATTAGAGATAGATTCGTAATCATGAAGTAGGGAATTTAAATCAGGTATTCCTTTTCCGTCTTTTTCCTGCATTAAACGAACACATTTGATCTTTTTGCACATCCATTCAAAATTCAAAAGAAGCTTGCGAAGCTCTTCTCTTTTTCCTGCTTCTTTCATATGATATGCAAGATGTCTGTAAAAATAGCCATCTTCAGGACCTGAACTCCATTTATTGTCACATTCCTTCCCATATGCTTCCAGTATATTGTTATGGAGGTTGGGAAAATCGCCTGCTTTTGCTCTCAGGTAGTCGAACTGAAGGTCATGTAAAGATATAAGACGATTAGGGGCTTCACCATCAAGCCGCAAAAGAGATCTGTCTTTTAATTTAGTAAGCAGCTTTTCAACGTTACGTCTTTTCAGATTTCCAGTATGTCCCCATAGAGTTGTAATCGTAGCTTCAGGCACTAATTCATCTTCAGGGAAGATCACTAATTCCTGATAACGCAGTACAGCATTAGGGTCTTCGTGTGAGAGAAAATCAACACTAACTTTCAATGCTCTTCCTACATTGGGATCTGGATAATTTGGTAAATGAGCTTCAATGAATTCAAGATCAGCTTCTTGTAAAGCTTCAAGGATATACATCCATGATATTCCACTTTTGGCCATAGCACCACATATGGATAGAGCAAGTGGTAGGTATCCGCATTCTCTGGCAATCTCTGCAGCGTGAGATGGCAATGAATTAACTTCCTCTTCGCACCAGTTTGCCAGAAGTTTCAAAGCGTCAGGTTCGCTTAGTACTTCGATTTTATGTTCTTGAGCTCCAAGAGAAGTGACCACATCATTATTTCGTGTGGTAATAAGTAGCCTGCAGCGTGAACCTAAAGCATTGACGAAAGGTGTAGCTTGTGGAACTTTCCATATGTCATCAAGTACAATGAGGCATATCTTTTCAGAAAGTACATTTGAAAGACTTGCTTCAGCTTCTCTTTTGCTTCTATAATTTGCAGGGTCATCTCCAAATTTTGTCCCAATCAATCTCATGTACTCAATAAGATCAGAATCCGATGTATCCAATCCAACAGTTACCCAGAATATCCCATCACAAAAAGCTCTACGAGTTTCCACAGCGCGGGCAAAAGCTGTTGATAGTACAGATTTTCCCATTCCCCCCATACCTTGAAGGGCGGTAATCTTCTTTGAGGATGTGATTACCACAGGTTTAACAGTGTCAGCTAATATTATTTCTTTAATTATATTGAGGTCATCTTTTCTAGGTAAGTAGTTAGGGGGTAGTGAGGGAACTCCAATTAAAGGACCAAGTGGAGGGATAGGCTCTTTTATAAGCCGGATCAGTTCTTCGAGCGCTTCGTCATAAGGACGCGTTTCTCGGAAATCCGGGCAATGTAGTTTCGACATTTCAGGGAGAAGTAATTTATAATCCCCCATACGCAAAATTGGAATTACACCTTTACTAAAAAGAAGGGCGTGTTCCCATTCATACCTAACAGAATCGGATTCTAATGCTTTAGGTCCGATAACGGCAATTAACAGGTCTGAGTCCTCAATTGCATCTCGTATTTCCTGTAGAAAAGTTCTGCCGCGATTTTTCATAGCGGCTCTGTCCCACCAGATCTTAAAACTTTTCTCTTTAAGATCTTTATAGAGTTTTTCTACAAATGGTTCGTCATCTTCTCGGGCATATGAAATAAATAAGGATGGTAGTTTTTCAACTGGACTTTCTTTTTCTTCAATTCCTATGGAGCTATCGCTTATAAGCTTTTTAATATCGTTAAATCCGTTTGCTACTTCTTTTTTTATATCGAAGTGCCGACGGTTGGCGAGGGCATTAGAAGCACCTGAAGATCCCTCATTTGCTGCTCTGTTTAGAGAAACTTGAATTCCTTCGTCCAGTACCTCAAATACCTTAAATAAAAAAGAATTTCTTTCCTCGGTTTCCAGATCTCTTCTTCCATTCTCTATCCTTATTGTCTTGGGAAACAATGATACAAAATTTTTCTTGATATCGTCAAGGTTTTTATTCATACCACTTTGAAACACATACAATTGCTTGATTATTGATTCGATATCCTCAGATTCGTATAAAATCTCACAAATAGCCTTTATATCCTCTTGATATATCAGAGGAAACTCTTCTAATTCTGTTTTCGCTATAATTATTTTTTCAAAATCAGCTTCTCTAATTGCTGTTTTCTCAATCGGCTCCCTTTCAAAAATATAGCTTTTTACTTTATTATATAGGTAGACCCCTACGCTGCTTATCCCTCCACTTATTAAATCTTCAGCAGTAGGTTTCATGGTGTACCCTTGGAATTTTAGTCTCATGTTTCGAGGAATTATTTCCCAATTAAACCTTTCGTTTTTGTTTATTTGGGATCTTTTTTAAGTTTTTACAAGTAAAAAAGTTCCTTCCCATTTTATTAGGTAGTTATGTTGATATTTGGTAAAACAAAACAATGATTATCTACAAGTTCTTTTTCTGATCCTTCCCTCGTAATCAGCCTTCTTACGCTGTTTTTGTCACGCTCGCTTGCGAGCGGCTTTTCTTATGAAATATAAAAAGGATATATTACTCCAAGAATACATTCTTTAAAAGAAGGAGCAATTACTCAGAACCTGATTCCATTTTATTTCTATTTTCCCCATATCATTAAGGGTTATTGAGTCTCATTTAATAAATTAAGTGTAACTTCAGATATTTCTAAAAAAAAATATATTGTAATAGGATTATTTGCTATTCAAAGGGATAAAAAATTTTAATTTTTGGTTTCAAATATCTTTAATCCTTATTTTGGATTTTTTATTTAGTATACTAAATAAAAAAGCTGGATGCCGTAATTGAAAATAATTATAATTTGTCAATATATTAAGGTTTTATTCAACTTTATTACTCCTTTTAACGATTAATAAAATTTATTTTTCCGCATATCTGTCTATTATTATCTATTTTGATATAAGAGATTGCTTTATTAGCTTATTGTCAAAATAAACAATTTAAATCATTTATTTTATACTCTCTTTTTAAAGAAACCTATTATTGCATCTTTATGAACATTTATCTGCATTTTTCCTATTTCGATTATCAACACACTATTAATATTTATTTTAGCTTTCAGTAGCTATATATCTTTAACTTAATATGATATTATCTAATGAATGTTCTTTCAATAGTAAAAAAGAATATTCATAGTAAAACTAGAACTTAAATAATCAATCTAACTAAGGGAATCAAATTGAAAGTACACCAGTTTAAGAATTGTGTTAAATCTGGAGAATAGTGGGGAATCAAGACAAATGCCAAAACAAGTCTTTGACGTCATAAAAAAGGCAGGTTATCTTTTCATGGTAACCTTAATGTTATTAACACCTGCAGCTGCAGAGAGCAACGCAGGAAGCAAAAGCATTACATATAACAATGGGACGAGTTCAGGGAACTCATTTGAAGATGTCTCATTGGAAAATGTCGAATTTAACAATGTGACATTTATCAATGTTACATTTATCAATGTTTCAATTAACACTCTCACAATTAACAATCTCACAACAGTTAGCAATGGACTGGATGCAAATGGGCAGGATGCAGGAAGTGCCGAAAATAGCGCCGAAAATTGCACCGATACCAAAGTTGTCCGTAAATTATCGGGTTCCAAGCACTCTAGTCACAGTAATGCGGCCACAGCAGCAAGTACCGCAGCAGCGAGTGCTACAGCAGCAAGTACCGCAGCAGCGAGTACTACACCAAGCAGTACCATAAATAGTGGAGATTATGCAGGGAGCAGATCATATAATGGAACTGATGCAGGAAATACCGTAAATAATGGTACTTACGCAGCAGCAACCTTTAATAATGGTACTTACGCAGGAGCAATCTTCAACTATGGAGTATACGCAGGCTCCAGATTTTATGGTGATGAGGCAGGAAACACTGAAAACAGTGGGGAATCTGCAGCAAGCACCTATAATGATGCAGATGGGTCAGGAAGCACCTATAATGATGGTGAGAATGCAGGCTCCAGAGCTTACGAGGGGTCAGGAGCAGGAAGCACCATAAATAACGGTGATGATGCAGGCGCCTACCACAATATTGGGGATGAATCATACGCCTACGTCAATTACGGGGATGAATCAGGTGCCAAAAATTATGTTGGGGATGAAGCAGGAAACTTCGAAAATAACGGTGAAAATGCAGGAAGCAGCTATAATGAGGGTGGTACAGCAGGTGGCTACCTCAATAACGGTGAGGAATCAGGCTCCAGAAATTATGCTGAGGATTCAGGAAACACCATTAATAATGGGGGAGCTGCAGGAAGCACCTATAACAGTGGTGGTGTAGCAGGCGGTAACCTTAATAACGGAGATGGATCAGGTTCCAGAAATTATGCTGGATCAGGAGCAGGAAGCACCGTAAATAATGGTGATGGAGCAGGAAGCACCATTAATAATGGGGGAGCTGCAGGAAGCACTGTAAACAATGGAGCGATAGCAGGTTCCAGAAATTATGGTGAGAATCAGGAAACACCTATAATAATGGAGTTGTAGCAGGAAGCACTGTAAATAATGGTATTGTAGCAGGAAGCACCGTAAATAATGCTGAGGATGCAGGCTCCAGAAATTATGAGGAGAATGGAGGAAACACCGTAAATATTGGTGAGAATTCTGGAAGCACCATCAATAATGGTGATAATGCAGGAAGCACCAACAATAATGCGGAAGATGCAGGCTCCAGAAATTATGAGGAGAATGGAGGAAACACCGAAAATAACGGGGAGAATGCAGGAAGCACCAACAATAATGGTGAGAATGCAGGAAAAACCGAAAATGAAGGTGAGAATTCAGGAAGCAGAACATATAATGGGGATAATTCAGGAAATACCATAACCAATAATTATAACACAACCGTATAATGAGCAGAACTAAATACAAAACGTAAGTATTCAACCTGAGAAAAACGAGATCAATAGCAATCTAAATTAAGATGCAATCAGCAAATTTCAGTGGGCTGGTTCTCTTTAATTATGAGCTATTGATCTTTTTTTTGGTTTTTAATTTCTCTCTCTTTTTTCTATGGGATACTATGAAGGGATTAAGGTTAACAACACTTGCTAGTTCCCTCTAAAGAATATCAAAAGAATATCAAAAGAATATCAAAGAGAATGTCAAGAGAATGTCAAGAGAATGTCAAAAATTTTTTTCATTGAGTGTGGTCCAGGATAATTCACTCTAAATTCATCGCGTGACGTTCCTGACAATATTTATAAAATTCTGTTAATAGTACTGTTTTTATTCATATGTATTTTCATAAAAATTGTTTGTTTATTCATTCATTACAAAATATGTAGAAATGAAAGTAATTTGGTCGACATTTACTTAATTCTACTTTTTGGGAGGCTCCGCCAGATATACTGGCGGGGGTACTCTATAATGTGTAAATTAAAAACAGTTCTGAGTCAATAGAAATATTCCTAATCTCGCAGGTTTTCAGCGTATTCCGGAACCTGCTTTATCCCTTATTTTATCTCTTTGTCTGGCATCAGGGCTGCTACAATCTCTGCACAATCATTGGCGCATCATGCCGTTTGATTCGACTCCGCAGAGTTGTCGAGTTTTACAAAGTCCGCCTACTTCATCAAGGGAAGGATTTCTTTTTATTCGGTCTCTTCAGCTTTTGCTTTTTCTGATTATTTTCCAGTTAGGTACCGAAAATTTTAGCTTGTACGTTTAGTGTCTTATGCAATCAAAGCAAAAGCTTTAATTGTATTTGAGTACTTATTCATAAGTACATATGAGCAGATGTTCATATATCAATATGTTTAAAATTTACTTATATTGGAGAATTAGCTGTGGTTGAACTGGATAGGTGTGAGATCAATTGTATACACGATGAGGCGGTAAAAGCAGTACGTGAGGCTCTATTTAGTGAAGATATAGCTATTTCGCTGGCAGAACTTTTCAAGGCCCTGGGAGACCCGACAAGAGTGAAAATCTTGTTTTCCTTAATGACCAGAGAACTTTGTGTTTGTGACCTTTCAGCTGTCATAGGTGTTTCTGACTCGGCAGTATCTCACCAGCTTAAAATTCTCAGGACTTTACGTCTTGTCAAGTTCCGGAGAGAAGGCAAGATCCTGTATTATTCACTGGCTGACGATCATGTTGAGAAACTGTTTGCTCAGGGACTGGAGCATGTTACCGAATAAAGCCGAAAAGAACGAAGAATAATTTATGGCCGAGGGGGCATAAAGAACGGAACCAACAGTATCATCTAAATTTCTCGTAACAGGCCTGGATTGTGCGGATTGCGCGGCCAAAGTGGAAAAAGCCGTTAAACGTATCCCTGGAGTTATTAATGCTTCAATCGTTTTCCCCGCTGGAAGACTCGACGTAGATTATGATCCTCAACAAACTGGTACTACTCAAGTGATAGACAAAGTTAAAAAATTAGGTTACGAGGCACAGGAAGATAGGGAAAAAATATCAGATGTTTCTCAAACCACTGATTTTTGCATCATAGGAATGGATTGTGCGGACTGTGCAGCTAAGCTGGAAAAACGTATTTCCAGAGTCCCTGGAGTCGAGATCGCGCAAGTAAATTTTGGCGCTTCTAAAATGACAGTAACTCATAGTGGGCCAGTGGCAGAAATCCTGTCAACAATTGAAAAAATGGGTTACTCAGGGAAAGTGGATGAAGATCTTCGGATAAAGAATGAACCAACCAGTTTTTGGAAATCAAATCAGTACGTCAAGCCCACAGTGATTTCTTTAATTATGCTGGTCTCCGGGCTTATTGCTGGGAGGCTGGAAGCACAGGAATTGATAGTCAATGGATTCTTTCTGACCGGGATTTTCCTAGGTGGTTTTCTACCAGCTAAGAACGGCATTTCCGTGCTAGTTAATGCCCGAGAATTTGACATGAATTTCCTGATGACCATAGCAGTACTCGGTGCATCAGTACTCGGCACGTTTGAAGAAGCTGCAACGGTTGTATTTCTTTTCTCTTTCGGAAACGCTCTTCAGGGCTATACCCTCGATAAAACGAGGAATTCCATTAGGGCTTTAATGGAAATCACACCAAATGAGGCTTTAGTCAGGCGAGGAACGACTGAAATAAAGTTGCCTGTAAAAGAAATCGTAATCGGAGACATTATTATCGTTCTCCCGGGTGAAAGAATTGCTATGGATGGTGAAGTATCTACTGGTTATTCTACTGTAAATGAGGCCCCAATCACAGGAGAGTCTATCCCTGTGGAGAAACAAGCTGGGGATGAGATATATGCGGGAACGATCAACGAACGCGGTTCGCTTGAGATCAAAGTTACCAAACTAGCCAAGGATAATACAATATCCAGAATTATTCATATGGTAGAGGAAGCTCAGGGACAGAGGGCGCCATCTCAGCAATTTGTTGATAAGTTTGCGAAATATTATACTCCTCTTGTCATAGTTCTGGCTGTTCTGGTTGCTGCGGTGCCCCCATTGATTTTCGGACAACCTTTCGAGAAGTGGTTTTACGAGGCAATGGCTATGCTTTTGGTAGCGTGCCCTTGCGCATTGGTAATCTCCACACCTGTATCTATCGTATCCGCAATCGGTAACGCAGCAAAAAACGGTGTACTCATTAAAGGGGGTGTGTACCTGGAAGAAGCCGGGGCTTTGTCAGTTATTGCCTTTGACAAAACCGGTACTCTTACAGAGGGAAAACCACAGGTAACTGATATCATTCCTATTGATGGCATCCCGGATAAGGAATTCTTATCAATAGCATCAGCAATTGAAAGTCGGTCAGAACATCCTCTGGCTGATGCAATTGTCAAATCCGCTAAAGAACACGGAGCCGAAATATCTATCATATCTGCATTTGAGGCGATTCCTGGCAAAGGGGCCAGAGCAATAGTTCAGGGTAAGACTTATCAGATCGGAAATTCGAGGCTCTTTACAGAGCAGGGAATAGATCTGAATCATGTGGGGGATGAAGTTTCACGTCTTCAGAATGAAGGGAAAACTGTAATGATACTCGGAGATGACAAACGAATTCTGGGCCTCATTGCTGTGGCTGATATATTGCGGGAAAATTCCGGACAGGCTATCAATAAGCTGAAAAAGGCAGGTATTAAAAAAGTCATTATGCTCACTGGAGATAATGAAAGCACAGCTCGTGCTATTGCCACAAAATCAGGAGTCGATGATTTCCGAGCAGACCTATTACCTGAAGACAAGGTAGATGCAATTAAGAGCCTTCTTGCTGAGCATGGCAAGGTAGCTATGGTGGGAGATGGTGTCAATGATGCACCTGCTATGGCAATATCCACAGTCGGCATTGCAATGGGAGCTGCAGGCACTGACACCGCACTTGAAACTGCAGATATTGCCTTGATGGCAGACGATCTTACAAAACTGACCGACACAATCCGACTGAGCAGGAAAACGCTGGGCATCATCAAACAAAACATTGCTTTTGCGTTGATAATCAAAGGATTAATTCTTCTGCTGGTCATTCCAGGATGGCTAACTATGTGGATGGCTGTAATAGGAGATATGGGCAGCTCACTTCTGGTTACTCTGAATGCAATGAGATTATTGAGAGTAAAACACGAGGACTAAACCTGAATCTACGATCTAAAGAATAAAAAAGGAGTAAGAAAGATGGAAACTTTAAAGGTATTAGGTGTGGACTGCAACAACTGTGCAGCGAATGTGCGTAAAGCCCTGGAGGGCATTAATGGCATCGAAAAGCTTGACATAAGGCTTTCAGATAAAATAGCGGTGGTGACCTTTGATCCTGACAAGGTTGGCAGGCAGGAAATTACTGAAAATGTGGAAGATTTCGGCTTCGAAGTGGAATAAACAGCATATACATTTGTGGTTCTGGTAACTCCATCCCTCAATATTTTTAATTATTTGACAAGTTAATTAATTAAATCCCCACCCCTCTTGAGATTTGAGCTTTTTCATTTTTCAATTTGTTACTTTTTGACTACTATATATCCCGACATAGTTTTAGCATTGCTGCCAGCTTTATTAGTTGATGTCAGGGTAACAGTATATTTCCCAACTTTACTGTAAATGTGAGAAGGATTCTTAGATGTTGAATAAGTTCCATCTCCAAAGCTCCATTTCCATGAAGTTGGACTGTTAGTGCTTCTGTCAGTGAACTGTACTTTCAATGGAGCTTTTCCTGATACAGGAGATGCAGTGAATGCGGCTAAAGGAGCTTTTACAGGAGCCGCTTTTACAGTTATGTAATTTGTTTTTATTTCTGTGTCCTTGCCTGCTGCATTACTTACGGTCTCTTTCACCGTATAAGTTCCAGGTTTTGTATAGGTATATGTTGGATTATACTGAGTTACCAGAGCAGATCCATCTCCAAAGCTCCATTTCCATGCGGTTGGTGATCCTGTACTTTTGTCAGTAAATGTTACTTTCAAAGGGGCATTTCCTGAAGTAGTGGAAGCATAAAAATCAGCAGTCGGGAGGCTTGAACCATAACTAAGGGTGCCCATGTAAATATCATAGCTTCCTTTATATCCATCTGCCCAGACTATTCTATTATTGTAGATAGCTGGATTCACCTGATATGGATCACTTGCCTCATAGTCTGGATCATCCCCATGATAGTCTTCCCAAGGGGTGATTAAGGTTTCCTCATGAGTGGAAAGATTATACATGAAGATATCCGTGTTGCCTGATGCATCATCACGGTTGTCCTGATACACTATCCTGTCACCGTAAATATCAGGCTCACATGCATATCCGCTGGTGGTTATTTGAATCTCCTTCTGAGTGGATAGGTCGTACATGTAGATATCGTGGCTATCGTAGTTTCCATTGCGATCATCTTCCCACACTATCTTATTATTGTAGATAGCAGGCCTGTATGCAAATCCGCTGGTAGTTATTTGAGTCTCCTTCTGAGTGGATAGGTCGTACATGTAGATATTCCCGCCCCAAGGCGAATCTTGCCACACTATCCGGTTACCAAAGATGTCTGGACAGATTGCAGGTCCACTGGTGATGATCCGAATCTCCTTCTTAGTGGAAAGATCATACATGTAGAGATTCCAGTTTTCAATATAATTACCATTTTCATCTAGTGTTCCTCCATTGCGTCCATCTTCCCACACTATTTTGGTACCATAAATTACAGGAGAACACTGATTTGAATTATTGGTGGTGATCCGAGTTTGCTTTTTAGTGGAGATGTCTTGCATATAGATATCGCTATTTCCATTGCGCTTATCTTCCCATACCACAGTGTTCCCGTAGATATCAGGATGTGTCTGATCTGATAAATTGGTGGTGCAGGTTTCCTTGTGAGTTGAAAGATTGTATATGTAGATATCCCAATTTTCATTGCGCTTATCCTGCCACACTATGTTGTTACCGTAGATAACAGGATTATCTGAATCAAACGGATTGGTGGTGATCCGAGTTTCAGTAATCGCGGGTGAAGCTGCAGATGCCGTAGATGAAACAAGAATCAAAAATAAAATCAGGGCTGTGGATGCTAAAGCTATTGAATATAATTTCTTCCTATTTCCCATTTTATTCCTCCTTCCATATTCTCATCAACAAATTTAATACTTATATTCAGGCTTTATACACAAGCTTAAACCTTTTTTTTTACTGTGAAATTTTTAAAAGTTCTCTAAACGTAATCATTATATGAGCTGATCCCAAAACTCTAAATTGCGTCTCAAAATCCTGTATTCCGAGTAATCAATTGAGTTTTATATCACGAAAAACAATTCTAATTATTTAATTATTTGAGACTAAAATTTATTTTGGGATGAGCTCGTTACGAATGTGTCTTTCTTTGTTGGTTTATTAGTAAGAAAGATAGTTTCCAAAAAAATGTATTAATTTTAAATTTTGGAACGTACTAACTTTGAACTAATTTTTTAATTTTGGTTTTCAATCACTGCTGCCACATCAAACCAAATTCCAAATGTTACAACTCTTACATTTTTATTTAACTTTTGTGACCAAAGTCTCTAACCATCAGTAGCTTAATAATTTTCATAAAGTGATGTGCCGAAAGTTCTGTAAAATTGTTCCTCTCTTAAGGCTCTTTTATTCTGGTTCAAATCCTACAGAATATATAAGTGCTGAATCGTTTTTTCATTAAATATACACGATAAAAAGTGCAATTATTACTCTTTCAATTATCTTTTGGAACTGAGTCTTAATAGGTACTTGGTATTTTATCAATATTAAAAAGGTGGTTTACTAATGGAACAGCGATACGTTAGGATTGTTGATGGACGATATGAAGCAGATATTGATATTACTGTGGAAGAATGGAAATCAATGCTTAAAAATCCTAAGATCTTTGGTGAAAAATATTTAGATATGATTTTGAAATGGTATAACGAAATTGACCATCAGGCTACAACACAAGCAGTAATGGAAAAGTATCCTTCTAATTTGAAAGGGTCTCCATATAATGGATATGTTATTGGTTTGACGAATCGAATTCTAAAATATCTAAATCGATTTGAAGTAATCTATACTGAAGGGACTCCTGAAGAGGGGAAATCAAAATTCATCGTACCATTTGAAGGGTGGCATGAAAAACACAAAAAAGGGAAGAAAAGTCATTTTATGTGGAAACTAAGAGATGAATTAGTTCAGGCATTAGAAGAACTTGATATGGTAGGTGAACAGGTTTTATCATCTGAAGAAGATTTTCTTAAAAAAGAGAGCGAAAATTTTGAAAAAGCATTACAATTGTCTGATGAAGAATTGCTAGAAAAGATAAAACAAATAGAAGCTAGAAAAGAAAAGAAAAAACCTAAACAAGTAACGTCACAAAGACAGGATAGGAACGGTTACATCGCAGCATATGCAGTAAGACGAGCGAATGGATTATGCCAACTATGTGGCAATTTAGCTCCTTTTATTAAACCAAGCGGATATCCGTGTCTAGAAGTTCATCACATTCAATGGTTGTCAAAGGGAGGATTGGACGTTTCTGAAAACACTGTTGCTTTATGTCCAAATTGTCATCGTAAGATGCATTTTTTGAATTTGAAAGAAAACAGAGATTTTCTGAAGCATTCCGTACAAAAAAATCATTGACTGAGTGTCAAGTCATCACTCACTTAATTATTCAGGCCTGCTTAATCTGCATGTTTGTGAACTAATGTTAGTACAGATACTATAGGAATAGTTCGTTTCTATCTGCATGTGTATTATGAAATGCAATAAAAGAAGAGTAATATATAGAGATACTAAAAAGCAATAGCAAAAGGCTTAATTTAATGCATTGCTATTTTAACTTTTTTCAAGTAGTTAGTACTCCCAATAATTCCAAAAATAACCAAAATTTACTTACTTCTACTTTTTTGGAAGGCGCCGCCAGATAAACTGGCGGAGGCATCCTATATGCGTAGATTCAAAAAGACTTCTGGATAAGAAGTCTTTTTCGTCAAGACGGTTGTAGTTGTTTCAGCGTATTCTTGAACCCGGCTTTATCTCTTTGTCCGGCATCAGGGCTGCTACGATATCTGCACCGTTGTCGGCTGCAAGCATCATGCCGTTTGATTCGACTCCACAGAGTTTGGCAGGTTTCAGATTTGCAAGGACAATTATGTATTTTCCTACAAGCTCTTCAGGTGTGTAATACGAAGACATACCTGCAACAAGCTGTCTTGGCTTTTCCTCACCGATATCCACTTCAACCCTAAGGAGTTTTTTGGACTTTTTCACGGGCTCGGCGTGTAGAACTTTTCCTACTCTGATGTCGAGTTTTGCAAAATCATCGTACTCGATCAGAGGAAGGGTTACCTTTTGTTCTACTTCTTTTTGTCCAGCTTCTTCAGCTTTTGCTTTTTCCGGTTTTGCGGCTTCTTCTCCAGAGCCCATCCCTTCGGATTTTGAGGGTACTTTATTGTTTCCCTTTGCTGCAGCTTTCTTTGCATTAGCGGCTTGCACTCTCTGGTTTGCGATCTCTTCCATTTCCCCGATTCTGTCGTCTTCCAGTTTGGTGAAAAGGATCTCGGGTTTTGCTAATTTTGTGCCTGGGCTTAGGGGTACAAGAGCTTCATCATACAGGATTGTATGCAGGTCTCCTTCCTGCCCGAGTTCTTTCCAGGCATTTTCCATGGTTTGTGGGATCACGGGCTCAAAGATGAGACTGAGGGCTTTTGCCAGGTGGAGACAGTTGTAGAGTACTTTTCCACAGGCTTCTTTATCCTGTTTTATGAGGCTCCAGGGTTCATGGGACTGGAAATAGGTGTTTCCAAAAGAGGCAAGGGCCATTGCAGAATCAACAGCTTTTTTGAACTCGTACTCAGCCATTGCTGCTTTTACTTCTTTCAGAGCCTTTTCTATTTCCTTTTTCACTTCGGGTTCAAGTTCTCCTTCAGGAACTTCTCCGTAGTTTTTGAAGGCAAAGAGCATTGTCCTGTACAGGAAATTGCCAAGGACAGCTACCAGTTCAGTGTTGATCTTTTCCTGAAGCACACGCCAGGAGAAGTTCAGTTCCTTTGTATGGGAGGTGTAGCTCGCCAGGTAGTACCTCAGAAGATCCGGATGGAAACCGTGGTCAAGATAATCTTCTCCTACCCAGACTACATAGCCTCTGGTCTTGGAAAACTTTTTGTCTTCGATTTTTACCATTCCTGAAGCTACAACAGCAGTCGGGACCGAGTAGTCTGTCCCTTTAAGCATGGCGGGCCAGAAGATGCAATGATGATAAGTTATGTCTCCTCCTATGAAATGGACAATCTCTCCATCATTTTTCCAGTACTTCTCCCAGGAATCTCCTGCCTGAGCAGCCCATTCTTCGGTAAAAGCAATGTAACCTATGGGAGCATCAACCCATACATAGACCACAAGGTCATCATGTCCAGGGAATTTTACTCCCCATTCCAGATTTCTTGTAATGCACCAGTCTGTGAGCCCCTGCTTTACCCATCCCAGAGCGTAATTTCTGGCATTGATAGTTCCCCCAAGGTCATTTGAAAGATAGTCCATCAGGTAATCACTGAACTCGGAAAGCTTGAAAAAGAAATGTTCCTGCTGGCGGTATTCGGCAGGGCCTCCGCAGATTGTACAGACAGGATTCTGAAGTTCTCCTGGTTCCAGATGTTTTCCGCATCCCTGGTCACATTCGTCTCCTCTTGCTGTTTCTCCACAGTGAGGGCAGGCTCCTTCAACATAACGGTCAGGGAGGAAGCGGTTACAGCTGGGGCAGTAAGCTATCTCTATGATTTTTGGATATACGTACCCCTTTTCAATCAGCTTGTTAACAATATCAAGAGTCCTGTTATGATTTTCAGGATCGTCTGTTGTCCCGAAAGCATCAAAGTAAACACCCAGACTCTTGAAAGTCTCATCAAAATGTTTATGGTAGATCTCTACAAGTTCTTTAGGAGTGATCCCTAGTTCCTCGGCGTTCACGACAATAGGTGTGCCGTGAGTATCTGAGCCACACACAAAAGTAACTTCCCTCCCTTCTTTCTTCAGGGAGCGGGCAAAAATATCCGCGGGTACGTAGGTGCGGAGATGCCCTATATGGGCCTTACCGTTCGCATAAGGCAGGCCGCAGGTGATAAGTACGGGTTTAGTGGATGATTCTGGCATTATTATCCCCATCTATTTTTTGTGAATATATGTTCTTTCGATGACTGCAATTTTGAAATATGTTTCGCTTATTGTGTTTTTTACAAGGTAATCTATCTGAGGGATTGTTAATAATCTTATATATAGAAGGGTAGAATGTAGAGAAATATTTATAATAGCTCCTACATTTCAAACTGTCACGTAGATTTTATTAATCTGCAGGTAATCAACCTGCAAATGTGTGCGCAGTTATCTGCAAATAACTAATCTGTAGGTTATCTGTCTTGCAGTTACCTGCTCAGTATTAAAATGTCTGGAGTTTTCATTAAAGTTATTAACGGGGCATGATCGGAGTTTAAAACGAAAAATCCACATATGCGGTCCTGTAAGATATGAACGATAAAATTATTAATTCAGAAGGCACGAGTCCAGAAGAGATATCTGGAGATGAGATCGTAAAAAATAGTGCATATGATGAGAAAGAGAGTCCGATCTCTAGTATGGGTATTTCCAACACTGGAGAAAAATCTTATGATTATGGTCCTTCCTCGAGTGCCCCAAGTTCCGGGGAAATGGTTTCCCAGGAATCTCCCTCAGGAGTTCCCGAAAGAAATAACGAAGCTCTTATACAGAGAAATGAGAGTGGAAATCCGAGCATTAATCCGGCCTCTTCTCCACACAAGAAAAAGAACAGCTTGCCTTACGTGCTGGTTATATTAGGTTTACTTGCTGTTATACTTGCCAGTACCGCTGCAATTTTCTACGGTTTTGGTTTTGGAAGGGATATCGGGAGTCATGATAAGGTAGCTATCATCTATGTCCAGGGAACTATCCTTACAGGAAATGTTCCTGAAGGGCTTGGCTATGCAACTTCAGAAGAAATTTCAGAAAACCTCCGCAGTGCTGTAGCGGATAAAAACGTTAAAGCGATTGTTCTTCGGGTCAATAGTCCGGGCGGGTCTCCTGCTGGAGCTCAGGAAATTGTGGAAGAAATTAAAAGAGCCCAGAAGCATGGGGTTCCTATTGTTATATCCATGGGAGATCTTGCGACCAGTGCAGGGTATTATATTTCTGCTCCTGCAGATTATATTATTGCAAATCCCTCTACAAATACCGGATCTATAGGAGTTATCTGGACTTTTCAGAATGCGTCTGCTTACAACAAGCAACAAGGTATAGATTATTATGTTTCAAAATCCGGGGAATTTAAAGATATGGGAAGTACCTCAAGAGGGCTCACGGATGATGAAAAAGAATATGCTGACTCTTTAGTTATGGAAGTTTATGAAAACTTTGTAACCACGGTTTCCGAAGGAAGGAATCTGAGCAGAAGCGATGTAAAAGCCATTGCAGACGGTCGTATATATACTGGAATCACAGCAAAGGAGCTTGGTCTTGTAGACGATATTGGGAATCTTTATGATTCAATTGACAAGGCTGCAGAGCTTGGGGGAATTGCAGGAGAGCCTAAAGTCATTTACATGAATAGGGTAAGTATCTCAAAGCTGCTTCTAGGCTCAGATTCCGGGGGATCTAACGAGACGGTCAGGCAATTTGTCAGTTATTTCGAAGAAAGCCAATATGGAAAACTCCTCGTTTAAAACACTTAGGCAAATGTCAATAAAAACGATAATATTCTTTTCCAATTGTAACCAATTGAGAAACTCCTTTTTTCAACTCTTTTTTCAACTCTTTTTAACTTCATATTTTTACTTTCTATTTTTATCCCCTTAAATTGGATCTCAATCAGTTTTGTTGGGGATCTGCATAAATTTGCAGTTTAGAAATCACAGAATAATCACAAAATATATACAATACGTATGACATCTCGGGCTAATATGCTTGAACTCAAATTTGTGCGTAATAACCCTGAAATTGTCAGACGTGCCCTGATTAACAGAAACATGGGCACTGAGCTTATAGACAGCCTCCTTGAGTACGATATCGCATGGAGAGAATGCCTTGGAGAAGGCGATAAGCTAAAAAATAAGCGTAACATAGTCACCCGTGAAGTCGCGCAGCTTAAGAAAGAAAAGAAGGATGCCAGCTCTAAAATAGAAGAGATGCAGGGAATTAATAATCGTATTAAAGAAATAGATGATCAAATACGCGATTATAAGTCAAAAATAAATGAAATAATGCTTAGCATTCCCAATATCCCCTCTGAGACTACTCCTATAGGCAAGGATGAGAATGACAATCCGGTTGTAAGAGTAGTTGGTGAACCGAGGCAGTTTACATTCACCCCAAAACCTCATTGGGATATAGGAGAGGCACTGGATATACTGGACTTTGAGAGAGCAGCCAAGATCGCAGGTCAGGGTTTTGCAGTCTACAAAGGCATGGGCGCAAAGCTCGAGAGAGCGCTCATAAACTTCATGCTTGATGTGCACACCAGGCAGGGTTATCTCGAAGTTTTCCCTCCCGTGCTTATTAACGAGAAAGCCATGACCGGCACAGGCCAGTTGCCCAAGTTTAAAGATGATATGTACGGATGCACTGATGGTTTCTATCTCGCACCTACTGCAGAAGTACCTGTAACCAACCTTTTCATGGATGAATATATGGAAGAGCTGCCGGTATTTCTTACAGCATACACTGCCTGTTTCAGGCGTGAGGCAGGAAAACATGGTCAGGATACCAGGGGTATCATCCGTCAACATCAGTTTAACAAAGTAGAGCTTGTTAAGTTCGTAATGCCGGAAACATCCTATGAAGAACTTGAAAAGCTCACTATTGATGCGGAAGAGATTCTGAAGCTCTTAAAAATACCATACCGCGTAATAAGCCTCTGTACCGGAGACCTTGGATTCTCGGCAGCCAAAACTTACGATATCGAAGTATGGGTGCCTACACAGGAAAAATATCGAGAAATATCTTCGTGCTCAAATTTTGAGAACTTCCAGGCCAGAAGGGCTAATATTCGCTTCAGGACTCCTGAGGGCCCGCAATTCGTTCATACTCTCAACGGCTCAGGCCTTGCTGTAGGCAGGACCGTTGTTGCAATACTGGAAAATTACCAGCGTGAGGACGGAAGTGTAGAGATACCTGAAATTCTCAGGCCATATCTGGGAGGAGCCGAGGAAATTAGCAAAAATTGAGTTTGTAGATTACTTCGATATCTCTAATATCTTCTTTTAATTTTATTTTATTTTATTTTTTAATTTTCTTTTCCTCTCAGCTTTCTTCAGTTGAATTCCCTACCTTTCTCCTGCAGAGTTTGTCCAGAAGCAGAATATTGTCAAGCATCAGGGATGCGCTCCATCCTAATGGAATTGCCCAGGCAGGTTTGCCTGTGGATTTATCCACCTGTTCAGGGAGGAGTCCTGTACTGGTTGCCCCGGCAAGGGCCCATTTAAGGCAGTTAATTCCTTCACTTGTCAATCTTTTTACATTTTCTTCATACTTTCCCTCTTTCTCGGGGGGAAGATCAAGGGCAAGGGCAAACATTGCTTCCGAAAGCCAGAGAGTAGCTACTATCCATGGGTTTCCATCAATGTAACTATCGTTTTCGTACCTTTTGATTCCGTAACCCTGATTAACAGGCATTGAGAGCTTCTTCTGGATATTTTCTATCATAAATAGGATTATATCCTTTTCTACAGGATCTTTCGGGGACAGCATTCCAAAGGGAATATAAGTACCCAGAATGCTTATATCCATGACTTTGTCCAGTTTCTCGTTAATTATTCCTTTTGCAAAATAACCTTCCGGAAGCCAGAAACGATCAATTGTAGCCTGTTTGATAAATTCAGCTCTTTTTTTCCAGCGCCTTGCCATTCCAGCTTCTTCATTTTCTTCAGCTAAATGGGAGGCGCCCATGAGCCCGGCATAGATTGAGGCATTTGTATATGTGAAAATTCCATAATAAGTTTCCCACAGGTCCATACAGCTTTCGTGAAGCCCGGATTTAGTCCGTTTCATTAGATATTCGGCACCCCTGAGTACGGAAACCCATACCTCTTCCAGAAACTCAACTTTGTTCAGGCCTTCAAGAATCCTGTAGTAGACGTCCATGGCATAAAGAGTGGATCCAGTTTCGTCTATCTGAGTCGAGTAATCAAAATTACCCCATGAAGGAGCTATATCCCCATTGAGCCAGTAACGCTGAAACCAGGAGCCGTCAGGAAGCTGAGTTCTTATGCACCATTTGAAAAATCTATCGCAATACTCCGGATATCCAGAGTGTTTGAGTGCGAGTACAATCTCCGATGTATCTCTGTTCCAGCAAAATCCGTACCCTCCGCATTTCTCAAAATTGGAGTCAAACTCCGGAGCAGCTACAAAGGATCCGTATTCCCGGTCATTAAGAAGGTAAAGCATGAGAAGAGCTCGATTGTAGGCACCCAAAAGCTCCTGTCGCAGGTTATTTTGTCCTTCTATCGCTGGCATTTTGAGCACCTGCTTTTTAGCAAGCCACATAACCCAGTGTTCTCGTGTTTTTTCGAAAATATGTTCCAGAGACAGTTTGGAGAGTTCGTGCATTCTTTTATAAAGAAGACTCCGGGAAGAAGCAGCCCCTATCAGGATTACAAACTCATTTGCTCCGTCAGCTTCCAGTTCAAGATCCCAGCCGGCAACGTTGTTAATATTTCCAATATCTTCCTTATTCTTCTGTAATTTCCCATCTTCCATATCATATTTGGAGTTTGTCCACCATATGGTGTCCATAGCCTTTCCAATCTGCCACTCTGTAAATTCCGGTAGAGAATGAAGTCCTATGTAATAGTTTTGCCAGTATTGAACAAGCAGGCGAGCACTCACATCGCAAAATCCTGAATTTTTCTTAGAAGTTTCCCCTACGTTGAAGTTCGAGTAGTAGAAGAACTTCCCTGAAATCTTTTTCTGGGACTGTATCTTAAATCTGCGGATAAGGACTGGCACGTCGGGATGCACAAGGTCAAGAATCGAAATTCGAATCCCAGAATCGTGATAGAGCTTCGTGGATACTATGTTGGTGTCCTCTATATAATTTTGAATGGAATGCCAGTCATTTTCATTTGTCCAGTGAAGTTTTTCTCCTGTGTGAATGCAGGCAAGGGATTCTTCAACATGCTGTGCATGGTCTCTTCGGGGATAAAAATAGCCTAGTATCTCTCCTTTCCTTCCCATTGTTACAAGCAGTTCGTCATTTCCAAGAATGACGTTTGGTTGTCTAATCACTGGGGCTCCCCTCTGGTCTGATATTCCTGACTTGTACCGCCTGAAGGAGCTGGTGAGATTATATGCTCGCAGAACTTCTTTCCAGTAGCCTTACAACTGACTTCCCTCACACTTATGTTCTTCCCGAAATATTCGGTCAGGTAACCTGCAAAATAGCCACTCATGAAGGCGCAAACCGGCTGGTCCGAAGCTCCGTAAACATCGGCTATAAAAGAATCTTTAACAATGATTTTTCCTTCATAAGTCTTGAGATCACATTCGATTTCCAGTATTCCCCAGCCTACGCCCCTGTATAATTCCGCAATCATATTTGCGAAATTGCTGTCATTTAGAGGCATAATACTCTTAAAATATTTTGCTGCATGAATCCCTCCTTTAAGTCCCGAAAGGGTCAGAAGTCCCTCTGCATGCGGCACACTTTCGTTAAGAGTTTTCATAATGTCAACAATTGTGAGCGCTCTTGCTATGACCCCCCTGACCCCTATGACATTAAGGGGAAAATCCACAGAATGAATCATCCCATATTCTGAAGTCCCCCACTCTACTTCGCTTACTATTTCCAAGTCCTTTATTTTTTGAGCTAGGGTCTCAGGATCAGTATCTTTTTTAAGTTCGGTGAATATTGAATATTCTCCTGTATTTTGTGTAAGGTTATCCAGGTGCCCAAATAGAACGGATACATTTTCTTTTTCAAGAAAATCAGATATTAAGGATAAAGATCCACGCTCTTTCGAATAGATAATCTTGAACCATACAATCTGCGAATCTTCATTGAAGCCTGCAAACGTGAATAAATCTTTAACCATGTGACTCAAACTCCCTTAATTAATATGTATACATTTCATTAAGCTATTGCGCTAAGTTTTCTGAATACCTGAGCTTTGAAATCCATAAGCACAGCCATGAAATTGACTGCTGCTTCGAAGGGTGTGGAGTGGACACTGAAATAAGAATGCACATCTCCGTCCCCGAGCCACTTTGTGCACATATAGTAATAGTGATCCGAGGTAAGCAGGTGTTTCCATATGCGTAGAATTTCAGGGTCTTTAGTTTTTTTCACAAAAGGTTCAAGTAATTTTATTTCTTCAAAACAGCGTCTTTGCATGTCATTTCCAAGCCATGCACTTGTGTCACGTTCCATATCAGCCCAGGAAATGGTGGAAAAATCTCCTATATCTATCTCAGCTACAGGTGAAAGTTTCTCTATAATTTCAAGGGGTGTACTGAAACTCAGGTTAGTCTTGAGGACTTCTCCAGGGAGCTTTTGCAGGAAGTCAAAAATTCCTGTTTCTTTCCACTGGTGCTCTCCAAAGGTCTCATAATCCATAAAAATATTAATACACTCCCCTTTTACCCCAGAAGCCCAGGATGCCCATTTTTCCGCAGTCAGAGGGTATTCTTCCCACCACCTTGATGAAAAACGATATCCAATGTCATCACTAAGCTTGTAGTTCCTGAAGATAATAGGAAGTCCTGAACCCGTTGCCCTGTAAAGGGTGTTAGGGGACCTCCCATCAAGTATGTGGTCCGCACCTTCAGCGAGGATTGCCTTATATCCGAGATCAGATGCAATCTTTGCTATTGTGTTATTGTAAAGCAGTTCGGTATTTCGGAATACCTGAGGTTTAACCCCGAGAAGGTCATTCATGGCTTCTGTATGTTCTTTTATCTCTTCCACAAACTCCGTTTTGTCTTCAAAAAGGCTTGAAAGGGAATGATAGAAAGTCTCGTCTAGAAATTCCACAGCTCCTGTTTCCGCCATCTGTTGAAAGCCTTCAAGCACTTCTTTCCCCCAGAGTTCACATTGTTCGAGCAGGGTTCCTGTAAGAGAAAGAGCAAACCTGAATTCTCCTCGATGCTCGTCAATAGAATCAAGGAGAGAATTATTGGCAGGAATATAGCACTTCTTAGCTACTCTTTCAAAGATTTCCCTGTTGCTTCTCTTATCAAAATAGCGGAAAAAACCTGATTTGTCGTCAGGCCAGAATCTGCGCAGTCTAAAGGGCTGATGCACCTGGAAATACATGCAGACTGATGTCATGCTTTCTCCTCCAGGACTGCTCTCCTGAGATCAGAGAGGATAGAAAAATAGTTTACAGCTCTTTCATACCCTTCCCTAGTATTCCCAGGGTTCATAGAAAAGAATATCTCACTCTGCTGAAGGTAACCGTACACATTTTTTAATTTCAAGTAATTTTCACTTTTCTTAATTTCTGAAAGTTCCTCTCCGACTCTTATCAATTCGCGCAGATAGAGTTGTTGAGCGTGATTCCCAAGTGCATTGTGCATTCCGTAACGAATTGTCTTCTCGGTCCCAAGAGTAGGAAGCCTTAAAGGTTTAAATTTCTCTACAGCTTCGTAAGGAGTGAGCATTTCAATGCCTCGGATTTTAAGAGCTTCTGGAAAATCTCTTATAAAATCGGCTATCATACTCTTATTTTTGTAGTGAAGGCAGAGATTTGTATAGTTTAAATAAAGGGTCAGGACATCTCCTTCCATACTGGTTATCCAGTCTGCAAACTTTTCCGGAATAAGAGGATAGCCTTCCCATTTTTTCTCTGAAAAACGCAGCTCAAGATCCTCGCTAAGATTTATATGCCTTAGTAAAGTAGGAATTCGATTTTCAAAGAGATTTAGAGGGTCACGCCCATCCAGAAGATTTCTGGATCCTTCCGCAATAAGACAGCTGAAACCCAGGTCGGAAATAACACTCTCCACTCTTTCAATGTAGAGAAGTTCGGTATTTACGAAGGTTCTGGGAACAACTCCTAATAATTCCCTGATCATCTCCCTGTGAACGAGTACTTCTTCCTTAAACTGGGAAAGGTCTGGATACAGGGAACTCAGGGAATGGTGACTGCAGCTGCCTGTAAACTCTACGCTGCCGCTCTCCCCGAGTTCGTGGAAAGATTCGAGAAGTTCCGGATCCCATCTGCATTGTTCAAGGAAAGGTCCGGATAAATCAAAGGAATATTTTCCCCCTCTTTCTATAGATTCCATAAATATTTCGTTAAGGCGCAGAATCTGTCTGCTTGCATTTAAAAACTTTAGAAAAATATTGTTCCAGTCAAAATACCGGTCCATCTCAGGCACCCCGGAAAAACCCTCTACAGGCCAGTACCACTTTGGACTGTAAGGCAGATGCACTCCCATACAGATGCATACAGCTTTCATAACAAAGTAATCTAGTGCGGAAATATACTAAAAACTATTGTTTGGCTCCTTTTCTAGTATTCGAGTTGAAGTCTTAAAACACAGGAAGATTGTTAAATGCAGAGTTAAATAGGATTTATTCTTTAAAAACTCAGGTTAGGAATTGATTTACTAAAAAAGAGAAAGTTAAAATTAGATGGGATTATCCCATCATAAATCTTGTAAGGCTGCCGTATGCTTCCGAAATTTCCTTCAGGGAAAGGGAAATCTCGAAATCTTTTCCTTTGATCTCCAGGGTATTGCCTTTTACCTTACCGATAACTTTGTGCGGGACATCTTTGAGGATTTCTTTTACAGACTCGGGTTCGGCTGTAGCAAGCAGGGCCCTTGCGGGAGCTTCTGAGAATAAAAGCTCTTCAGCTTGCATTTCTGTAATTTCACTCAGGTCTATTTTTGCACCTGAGTTCCTGCACATTCTTGCAAGTCCCGCGCCAATTCCTCCAAGGGAAAGATCATGAGCCGAACTGAGTTTTCCACTCGTTACAGCTTCGATTATGGCTTTTATAATTGCTGGAGCATTTTTCGGAACCTGAGGCACTTTTCCGGCATTTTGAGCTCCTGAACAGGCATAATATTCGGAACCTCCCATCTCCTCAGTTGTTTCCCCTATCAGGAGAATGGTATCTCCGGATTTTGCAAAGAAGCCTGAAGGAAGAAGAGTCTCAAGGTCTACTTTCCCTATCATTCCTATTGAGGGAGTTGGGAGAATTGCAGTTTTGAATTCGTCACTTTCGTTATACAGAGAGACATTTCCTCCTACTACCGGGATGGAAAGCTCTCTGGCTGCATCTCCAAGGCCAAGTACGGCATTTTTAAACTGCCAGTAAATCTCCGGCTTATCAGGGTTTCCAAAGTTCAGGCAGTTCACAATAGCCAGAGCTTCTGCACCTTTTACAGCAAGATTCATAGCGTTCTCAATAATTGCAGTCTTTCCTCCAGAGTAAGGGTCAAGAAGGGTTATTCTTGGCTGGCAGCCGCAGGAAAGTGCAATTCCTTTCTTGTCGGTAATTCTGAGTACACCTGAGTCTTCTCCGGGCTTGACGACAGTCCTTAGCTGAACTTCATGGTCGTATTGTCTGTAAATCCATTCTTTCGAGGCAATATTGTATGAAGACAGGACTTTCAGGAAGCTTTCTTTCAGGTCTTCAGGCGTTTCAGGTTTTTTACCTTCTTCCCCTTCACGTGGAGCAGGGGCTACCGACGGCTTTTCACAGGTAGGGGCTCCTCCTGTCAGGAAACCTATTGGAATATCCGCAACAATTTCTCCTCCGAACTCAACGGTATAATTTGGCTCGTCTGTCAAATAGCCAACTACAGCCCCATTAAGATCATATTTTTCTACCAGAGCAAGTACGGCATCAACATTTTCTGGGGCCACTTCGAAAAGCATGCGTTCCTGAGATTCAGCAAGCAGAATTTCATAAGCATTCATGTTGGGTTCGCGCTGAGGAACGACATCTGTAATAATACGGGCTCCGAGCTCTCCCTTTGCGGCAAGTTCAGAGCTTGCTCCTGCCAGCCCTGCGGCTCCAAGATCTTTACAGGATTTGATATAGCCTTTTTCTATGGCTTCCAGAGTCATTTCTATTACGAGCTTTTCGGTATAAGGATCTCCCACCTGGACGCTTGGTCGGTCTTCGGCTTCGGCTGATTCGGACAGGTCCCTTGATGCAAAAGAAGCCCCTCCAAGCCCGTCTTTCCCGGTGCTTGAGCCAGCAAGTATTAGCTTGTTCCCTGCTTTCTGAGAGCGGGCAGTCATTATATTTTCTTCCCGACAGAGCCCTACTGCGACCACGTTTACCAGTGGGTTCCCACTATATTTTCTGTCAAAGAATGTCTCACCATTGACTACAGGCACTCCTATGCAGTTTCCATACCCTGCAATTCCTTTAATGATCTGTTCGAAAAGGAAGAGATTTTTCGGAGTGTCAAGAGGTCCGAAGTAAAGAGGGTCCATCAGGGCTATAGGACGGGCTCCCATGGAGATTATATCTCTTATTATACCTCCTACTCCGGTAGCAGCTCCGTTGTAAGGATCTACATATGAAGGGTGGTTGTGGCTTTCCATGCCTATTGCAAGCACGTATCCGTCTTCGAATTTAATTACTGCAGCATCGTCTCCGGGTCCGATAATTACATTTTCACCCGTAGTAGTAAAGGTTTTCAGAAGAGGAGCACTTGAACGATAAGAACAGTGTTCGCTCCACAAATTTAAAAAACAGCCCTGCTCTACCAGGGTAGGCTCTCTCCCGAGCTCTTTCCTAACTATTTTCAGATCTTCTTCAGGTAACATTGCCTTGCCTCTGATTCTTCAAGCCTCTTTTGAATACCGAAGCTCCGGTTTTTTGATATTATTACTTCTTCCTTAATTTCAGGATTTTTAGTATAGTGTTAATAGAATATGCGGATAAAGGGGTAGGGGTTAAATAAATATTTCTCACCCGAGTTGCGCCTCGGGAGTACGCTGTCCTTTTCGCTTCGCTCAAGAGAACTAATTTGGCTTAGAACTCCAAGTTTCTCTTCAGGAGCACGGGGTCTGTTTCGCTATGCTCAAGCAGACTAATTTCTGGTTTCAGAGTCCCGAATTGCGATTCTGGGTCACAGGGAATCGAAGATTTCCTGGGAGTTGCACTGCAAATGCAATAGCCCACTGCCTGTTTCGCTCACTTCGCTCGTTCAAGCAGATTAACTTATGGGTTAGGTGTTATTTCTCAAAGAGAACTCATTTATTAAGTTATATCTTTTTCATCCTGAACTGCGCTCGTGAGGACTAATAACTGGATAAAAAGAAAAAGAAGTGAATGAGGTAAAAAGTTTATATTGTTAAAATAAGTGGATAAAAAATCAGATTTGCTGGATCATTTTTTCCACTTTTACTCCGGTTTCGCTGAGGGAGTACATTTCTTCTTTTTTTGTGATTAATTCTTTTTCCCCGAGTTCTTCGAGGGTTTTTGCAATGGTTGGGTATACGATTCTTAGAGTTTTTGCAATTCTTTTTCCATCCATCTCCCCTTTTGAAGAAAGTAGGGAGAGCACTTTTTGCCTTACGTTATTTCCATTCACAAAACCTATTAACTCGTTCATCAGGTACCCCCGGTATGTGTTTCATTTAGCGATCAATTTTATACTGGTATATTTATATATTTGAAGTGCATATAATATGCTTCTGTAGGTTATAGAGAAAGATGGAATTCAAAATATATCTAACTTTTTGCTGGCTAAGAAATGCTTTGTCCGGCAAAAGCGGAGATTTTCAAGGTTTTTCAGGTTGAGTCTGACATTTTGAGACTTTTAGTCTGGAATAACATAGCATCATGACTCAGTTTTTTCTATGAGATCTGTGTCTTTTACGCAATTTCCGTATGGATATTCATTACATTCTATTCACTATACCTCTTTAAACATAAAAATCTAATAAAATCGAAAAAAATTGGAAAAATATAAAGCTTTGGATGGCTTATTATTCTTTTCAGACTCTTTATCTGTGATCCGAAATTCAGCATAAAGTGCCTGAAAAATACCATTAGGCTTTAATACCTTCATTGATTAGTACTTTATATCTATTCAGTTATTTTTGGATGTAAATTACATATACAATGATTACAAATTCGGAGGACATACCAACAAATGAGCAGCGGAATGTGCCCGGTATGCGGGCTTCCAAAAGAACTTTGCATATGCGAAGAGGTAGCAAAAGAGCAACAGAGAATTACTGTAAAAGTCAACAGAAGAAGATACGGAAAAGAAGTTACTGTTGTAGAAGGCTTTGATGCTAGTGAAATTGATCTTCACGAACTTTCAACTTATCTTAAATCAAAATTTGCATGCGGAGGTACAGTAAAAGGAAATACTGTAGAACTTCAGGGCAATCACCTGAGCCGCATGAAAGAAGTCCTCATGGAAAAGGGTTTCTCTGCTGAACAAATTAAAAACTAAATTCTAACCAGCTTCTCCAGAGATAAACCGGGCCTGGAAATTTAAAGTAGCATTTTCAGGTTCGGACTCATTCTCCTGTCAGTTTTCTGATAGCATGCGTTTTCTATGCGGTACATTAAGAGAGAACTGGTCCTTGAGACATAGTTCTTACTAAAAATTTTCTTCACAAAAACCGTTGTCAATTTATATATTTCATAGGTCGATAAACAGATTTCGTAAATGGTTTAATTTATAATCATTAATTTATTTATCCAAGTTGGTCTCTAATGAAAACAACATGTGAAGTTATGGTACAGAAAGTCTTGCCTGCTATCAGGGCTGAGCTTGCCCGGACAATGATTTGTGATCATGGATGTACCCAGCAGGACGTAGCGGAGATACTTGAATTGTCAAGAGCTGCCGTATCCCAGTACGTGAGCGAAAAACGTGGGGCTGAAGTCGATTTCTCTGAAGAGACCCAAAAAGAAATCCGAAAATTCGCATTAGTGCTTCTAGATAAAGACTTATCTTCTCAGGAAAAGGTAAAACACATGTGCAGTATATGCTGTTTTGTCCAGAAATCAGGCTGGCTGTACAGAAATGCTCCTGAAGTCAAAACCTGCGTCATTTGCAAGGATATGAATTAAAAGTGAAAGAGACACTATGTATCAAATGCAAAGGGAAAGGACTTTGTGGGCGCCCTCGCTGCCCAATCCTTGAGAAATTTAAATCGTTGCAGTCAATTTCTCCTGCAATATCAGGTGATTCTATTTTTGGGGCTTCTCCCCCGGCTCTTTTTGTTGGAAGTTATGGTTATCCCAGGGTTTCTGCAGGTCCCCTTATCCCTCCATTAGTACAGGAAAATGAAGCCGCCAGTTTTGAAGAGCCTTCAGCCTGGGCAAATATGCAGATTGAGGATATAATCTCAATGCGTTCCCGCATGGTCAGGGCAAATACGAATCTGCATATAAAAGATGCGCGCAGCAAAGATAATCCCCTTCTTGTTAAGGCTCAGGAACTTGCCCTCTCCAAAAAACCGGTAGATACTGAAGCCTGGTTTTTTAAAGCTCCAAAACAGGAACTCAAGTTTGATGCCGTTCTCACACCTATGGGCCCCTCAGGCCTGGTAAAAAACTTTGAGCTAGCTGAAAATCCGAGTGTCCCGAAAAAAGTGGATTACCTGGTCTATGACACTGATGCTCTGGCAAAGGATGCTATTAATGAACTAATAAAAAGTGATGTCTCAAATGAACATATTACACGTTTATTTTCCATAGGTCTGCTAGGGAAAGAACGGAAAATTGTGCCTACCCGCTGGTCAATAACTGCTGTGGACGATCTGGCCGGAAAGGAACTTGCAAATCGAATAAAAGACTTTTCCTGGGTTTCTGAAATTCAGCTTTTCAGCGGGACTCATTTCGGGAACCATTTTGAAGTTCTCATCCTTCCCAGAGCTTATTCTTTCGAACTGATTGAAATCTGGCTCCCCAAAACAGTCTGGTCTGGAGAATCAAGCTGGATTGGAGAAGATAGTGAAGGTTTGGATGGGAAAAAGGGTTATTCGCCTCTTGCAGGAGGTTATTATGCAGCAAGACTTCCCTTACTTGAGTACCTTGCAGAAATAAAAAAACAGGCTTCCGTTTTCGTGCTCAGGGAAATATCTCCTGACTACTGGGCTCCTCTTGGAGTCTGGGTTGTTCGAGAGGGCATGAGAAATGCTCTCCGAAATCCTCCGCGAAAATTTGATTCTCTCGAATCAGCAGTTTCAGATCTTGCAGGCAGGATAAGCACTCCTAAAACAGAATGGATTCAACAGGCAAAGATGCTTTCCGAATTCCGCTTTCAAACCACTCTGGATTTCTTTTTTAAAACGTAATAAAGTTAAAATTAAAAAAGAGTAAGTAAAAAAACTTACCGCGTTTATTCAAATAACTCGGGCACAATGCGCCGGGCGACTTCTTCATAAGCTTTAGAAATGTCGCCTTTGTCAAACCTGAATACATCTTTATCCATTGATTGCCCGGTTTTCTTGTCCCAGAACCTGCAGGTATCACAGGAAATCTCGTCCGCAAGGACAATTTCTCCGTTTATCCTCCCGAATTCCAGCTTAAAATCAGGAAGTACGATCCCCTTTTCATCCAGGTAAGGTATGAGCAGTTCGTTAATTCTCAGGGCAAATTTCCGGAGTATGGCGAGTTCTTCCTTTGTTGCTATCCCAAGTGCAAGAGCAATATCGTCATTGAGCATGGGGTCTCCGTACTCGTCGCTTTTAAAATCAAAAACAAGTACAGGAGTTTCGAAAATAGTACCCTCTTTCAATGGATATCTTTTTGTAATTGAGCCTGCGGCAATGTTCCTGACAATGACTTCAATTTTTATAATATCGACTTTTTTCACAAGCATCTCGATGTCAGAAAGCATTTTGATGAAGTGGGTCTTTATTCCCTCGGCCTCAAGCATCTCAAACAGCTTTTTTGAGATATGGGCGTTGTAATACCCTTTCCTTTCCATTTCCCCTTTTTTCTCTCCGTTAAATGCAGTGAGACTGTTTCGGAATTCGGCAATAAGGGTGTCAGGATCATCTGTCTTATAGATAGTTTTTGCTTTCCCTGAATAGAGCTGTTCTCTTGTCATGCAATGGTCCTCTTTAGGGATAATTTGGAATTCCTCAGATGTAGGTATCTTTGGAATGATAGTTTTAATATAGGAGTTACGATAATGCAGAAGTTTTGGTGACGCCATTGTATTTCAGAATAGATCGAATGGGTCAATGTTTTTCCGAAAAGAGCATTCACTTTACGGAGACTTTTCGATCATCTCTAAAACCCATGACCGCTCTCTGGAAAATTGAGATCTTTCTCGGCATTGGCTGAAGCTTTTTCCGAAAACGTCCTCTTAATCCCGGAGAGATAGATTAGATGATAACGCCTTCTGCTAGATAAAGTTATCATCTCTGTTTGGCTTCCTATTTTCACTGTCGACTGTTTCGCAAATTTTATCATTGAAGAAAGTGAATTATTAGGTTCAGCAACTTAAAAAAAGATTTAAGAACTTGCCGCATTTGAGTGCCCTACACTTGATAATGGACTAATTAAGCACGCAACGGGTAAAAAACATGTCAGGCACTATACTAGACATCGTAGAACTTCTGCTTACCGCAGAGATCTATAACCGCTATCCTGTACTGGATGTAAACGACCTCCCTAAAAACATTCGGAAAAACTACTGGAGCAGCACAGAAAAAACAGTTCCCAAACCCATTACAGCTACATTTATCAGGATTGAAAAACTGTATGGTATGACGGACATCGAAAAAGTCGTAAGGAATGTCCCATTCATAGTTATTGACAAGTCCCATTTCGAACTTCGCCTGAGCGCTTTCGAACTTGCCGCAGAATGGTTTGAAAAGCAGGAAGGATCTGAGGAAAGGATCGAAAATAATCCTGTCCTGGCCTATTACTTTGGAGAAATAAAAAAAGCTCAGGATGCCAATTATGCGCTTGCAAAAGCGAAAATAAGGCCTAAAGAAGTTGATAGAGAGTGGATAGAGTCCCTTATAGCTGAGATCAAGAAGGAAGACAAAAGCGAAGAAATGCTCAAGCTCGTTATCATTATCGCTCCTGAAGACGTAAAACAGAAAGTAAAGGATCTTGTGCTAACCAAGGAGCAGGAAAGTGAAGTTGAAAAAATTATGAAGGCAATCAAGCACAGGGAATACCTCCGGGAGATTGGCCTGCATGATATAGGAAAACTTCTTTTCGTCGGGCCGCCTGGTACTGGAAAAACCTCTGTTGCCCGCGCACTTTCAGAGCAGCTCTCCATCCCCTTTGTTGAAGTCAAGCTCTCCATGATAACAGATCAATATCTTGGTGAGACTGCAAAAAACATTGATAGAGTATTCCTGCTTGCAAAGAAATTGAACCCCTGCATACTTTTCATAGATGAACTGGATTTCGTTGCAAAGGCAAGGACATCTGACGAAAATGCTGCTATCAAGAGGGCAGTCAATACCCTCCTTAAAGCAATAGATGAAATCAGCCTTGTGGAGCATGGGGTTCTCCTGATTGCAGCAACAAATCATCCCCGTATGCTCGACAGCGCAGCATGGAGGCGTTTTGATGAAATCGTCCACTTCCCTCTTCCTGACATTGAAATGCGTAAAAGTATCCTTGATATTGTAACTAAACACATAGAAGGAGATTTTGATACCGCGGAAATTGCGGAACTAACCGACGGTTATTCGGGTTCGGACCTTCGCATAGTTATCAGAGAAGCTGTCCTGAGCGCTCTTCTGGAAGAACGCAAAGTACTTACCCAGCAGGACCTTCTTGAGGCTGTAAAATCTTTTGATGAAAGATCTGATCTCAAATCCGAAGAGTACGAGAGGAAGTAATAAGCATGAAGTTGACACTGCTCGGGACAGGTGATGCTGTCGGAACCCCTAAAATAGGATGCACCTGCCCGACCTGTGAGGACGCCCGGATGGGTGGAAAAAGCCAGCGTCTTCGCTTCTCTATCCTCGTGGAATCCGATAAAGGTAAAATCCTTATTGACACTAGCCCGGATCTCAGACAGCAGTTCCTCAGGCAAAACCTTTCCTGCATAGATGGAGTTATCTGGACCCATGGGCATTACGACCATTACTCCGGATTCGGGGAGTTCTACAGGGTTCAAAATAAAGTTGACGTCTATGGCATTCCCGAAAACCTTGACTATATTAACCAGTATGTTTCTTTCCTTAAACCCAGGTATCATTATGTAAAACTCTATGAGCCATTCGAGCTCGTCGGGTTGCAGTTTACTTTATTTAAGGTCGACCATCCTCCTGTGGAAGTTCCTACAGGAGTCATTATTCGGGAAGGGAATACAAAAGTGGTGGTTACCGGAGACACAAGTCCGGAAATTCCGAAAGCTAGCCTGGAGCTGATGAAAGATCCCGACCTTCTCATTGCCGATGCCATAGTCCCGCCTCATATCCATATAAAAAAGCACATGAATTCAAAAGAGGCTATTGAACTTGCAAAGAAACTCAATGCAAAAGAAACAGTTTTAATCCATCTCAGCCATCTGTTCCGTCCTCATCATATTGAGTCTATATTTTTGCCTCTCGGATATGACGGGCAGGTCTTTGAATTATAATACCTATAATACCTTCTCATGACAGTGAGTATGAGAAGGTCATATGGCACTAATAGATCGGCTTCAACTTTGAATAAGTTAACATGTCAATCTGCTCAAATTTGATAGCAGTTTGTCTCACTATTTTAGTTCTTGACTTATTTATTTTTTTCAGACTTTTGTTTTTCACGTGACTGTTATATATCTAGAGGCGGTTTTAGTGCTGCTTCCATTTGCGTTTCTTACAGTTAAGGTAACTGTAAATCTTCCTTTTTTAGTATATGTGTGTGAAGCATTTTTGGTTGATAAAGTAACTCCATCTCCAAAATTCCAGACCCAGGAAGTTGGTGATCCCCTACTATTTTCAGTAAATGCCACCTTTAATGGCGCTTTTCCTGATGTTGGAAATCCTGAGAAAGCAGCAATCGGCCTTTGTGAAGCAGTCGTTGCTGCCACTTTTATATAACCGGATTTTGTCGCCGTACTGCTACCTGCGGCATTAGTTGCTGTAAGTGTAACCGCATAGGCTCCTGCTGAAGAATATCTATGTGTTGGATTCTTTACTGTTGAATTTGCTGTGCCGTCTCCGAAATTCCAGTTCCAGGCAGTCGGTGTACCTGTACTTGCGTCAGTAAATGTTACACTAAAAGGTGCGGTTCCTGATGCAACATTACTGTTGAAATTTGCAACAGGTTTTTGTGCATCTACTCTAACATAACTGGACTTTCTGACTGCACCACTTCCCGCAGAGTTACTTGCTGTGAGTGTTACCGTATAAGTCCCTGCTGATGAATATCTATGTGTTGGATTCTTCACTGTCGAATTTGCTGTGCCGTCTCCGAAACTCCATCTCCATGAGGTAGGAGAACCTGTACTTGTGTCGCTGAAAGCGACGTTTAATGGCACCGTTCCTGAAGTGGTATTACTACTAAAGTTTGCAACCGGTCTTTGCACAGGTGCCACTTTTATATAATTGGATTTTGTCGCTGTACTTCTACCTGCAGTATTACTTGCTGTAAGTGTTACCGTGTAATTTCCTGCTGACGAATATTGATGTGTTGGATTCTTTACTGTTGAATTTGAAGTTCTATCTCCAAAATTCCAGTTCCAGGTAGTTGGCGTGCCTGTACTTGTATCAGTAAATGTTACACTCAAAGGCACAGTTCCCGAGATCACATTACTGCTGAAGTTTGCAACAGGTTTTTGTGCAGCCACCCTAATATAACTGGACTTTCTGACTGCACTACTTCCTGCAGAGTTACTTGCTGTGAGTGTTACTGTGTAACTCCCCACTTTTGAATAGGTATGGGTTGGATTTTTTATTGTTGAGTTTGCAGTTCCGTCTCCAAAACTCCATTTCCATGAGGTAGGAGAATTTGTACTTGTGTCATTGAAAACAACGTTTAACGGCACTGTTCCTGAAGTTACGTTACTGGTGAAGCTTGCAACAGGTCTTTGAACTGCTGCAACCCTTATATAACTGGATTTTGACGTTGTATTGCTACCTGCAGAGTTACTTACTGTAAGTATTATTGTGTAACTTCCTACTTTTGAGTAAGTGTGCGTTGGATTCTTAACTGTTGAATTTACTGTTCCGTCTCCAAAGCTCCATTTCCATGCTGTTGGAGAACCTGTACTTGTATCATTAAATGCGACAATTAGTGGTACAGTCCCTGAACTCACATTACTGGCGAAGTTTGCAACAGGTTTCACTGCTGTTACTTTAATGTAATTGTTTTTTGCTGTTGTATTATTACCTGCAGCATTGCTTACTGTAAGTGCTACTGTATAGTTTCCCGGAATTGAGTAATTATGCGTTGCATTCTTTACTGTCGAATTTGTCGTTCCGTCTCCAAATCTCCAATTCCAAGAAGTAGGGGAACCTGTACTGCTATCAATAAATGCTACATTCAGTGGCGATGTTCCTGAGGTAACATTACTGCTAAAATTTGCAACAGGTAATTGTGGTTTCTGTTCTTTTGCTGAGACATTGCAAACGTATATGTCGGAGTTTCCATTCCGCCCATCATTCCACACTACTCTGTCTTCATAGATTGCAGGATCTCCCTGCCATGATTCATTTGTTGTTGACTGAGTTTCATTAGTGGAAATATTGTAAATGCAGATATCGGCATTTCCATTACGGTTATCTTTCCATACTATCCTGTCTTCGTAGATGGCAGGATAGTACTGATCGGAGTCATTTGTGGTAATGCGGGTTTCTAGGGATGTAGATAGATTGTACATGTAGATGTCGAAATTTCCATTTCGGGAGTCCTGCCACACAATTCTATCCTTGTAAATGGCAGGAAGGATCTGATCCGATTTAATTGAGGTTATCCGCGTTTCATTTGAAGTTATGAGATCGTAAATATAAATGTCCCAGTTTCCATTTCGTTCGTCCTGCCACACAACCCTGTCCCTGTAGATAGCAGGTTCCACCTGGTCCGATTCATCTGTTGTTATTTCTGTTTCATTTGAAGTTAAGAGATCGTACATATATATGTCAGAGTTTCCATTTCGGTTATCATCCCAGATTATTCTGTCCCCGTAGATGGCAGGACTGGATGCCCATGATTCATTTGTGGTAATCTGAGTCTCGCTCGAAGTTGCGAGATTATACACATAGATGTCGGAGTGCCCATTACGTCCGTCCTGCCACACTATCTTATCGCCGAAAATAGCAGGACTGGATGCCCATGATTCGTTTGTGGTGATTAGGGCTTCTTTGGAAGTTAAGAAGTTGTACATGTAAACGTCTGTATTTCCATTACGGTTGTCACTCCAGACGATCCTATCTCCGTAGATCGCGGAATCGCACTGATCGGATTCATCGTTTGTTATCTGGATTTCCGTGAAATTAGGAGCCTGAACGTTATTATTTGTCCGATTTCCGGATTTGGAAGCATAAATTGTGTTTCCATATGCTCCTATGTTAATTCTGTCTCCGTTGTTTTCCGGTTCTGAAGAGTAATCTGAGAACTTATACCCTGTGTCAATACAGGAGGAACTTATGCTGTCTTTTATCCAGCTGCTTCCGTTCCAGCGTCCTGCTTTTGACTTTAAATGGTAATCGTTCTTGCTTCGATCTGCATATTCGGGATAAACTTCTATATTTGAAGGTGAGGCCTGAGTGCCTTCATAGTTGCTGCCAGTGTTATTATAGAGACAGTTATTCTGCAGGACAAAAGAGTGTGTGCCTGTAAGTAAATTATAAACTCCGTATGCCCCTCCTCCTGCTGAAGAGAACCTGGTATTTGTTATAATGTTATTTCTTGCCGTAATTATATATCCTGAACCAGGTACTGTTGAATAAGTTTCTTTCTGGGAGATAGCCGAGCCATAACAGCCATCAAATACGTTATTTTCAGCAAGGACATTAAATCCGCTGGAAACTATTCCTCCTGTTATAGGGCTACTTGTTTTTGTCCCTGTATTGTAAATCTGGTTATGGTGAATACTGACATTAGCTGAAGAAAGAGAATAAGAAGGTCCTGATCCGAAAATCCAGATTCCTGCAAGTGCAGTCCTGTATATCTTATTGTTGTATACTTCAATATCATTCATTGCAGGTGTTCCGTACTTCTGGATCTCGATTCCTGAGCCTCCAGAGCCTTCGGAAGTAATTGTGTTGTTGTAGAACTTTGCATGGTTTGAATTGTATAGTCTCAGGCCGCTGTTTGTCCTGCAGCTTATCGTATTATTATAAGCCTCTATATTTGAACAGCTGCTGGCATAGAGGCAATCATGTCCAAGCCCATATATTGTGTTGTCGTAATACTCTATATCGGAGCAGCTATCTGTTTTCAGTCCGTCTCCATGATTGTTAGCCAGAGTCATATCATACACACTTATGTTCTTGCAATAGCCCAGATGAATCAGATTGTAGTAACCTTTCCCGCTAATGACATTGGTATTTCCTTCTCTATTTCCATCAATTGAAAAACCCCGGATGGTAATATTACGGCTATTTAAGCTTCTTTCCATTATCAGGGGTTTTGAGACTTCCCAGTTTGCGTTTTTAACAAGCTTGATTGTTGCATTAGAATCTCCCTCAAGCGTTGTATTGCTGCCGATAAGAAGAGTATCATTTATTGAGTATGTAAACGGGCCTTTGAGGTAGACAGTTGTGTAATTCGGGTTTTCAGCTACTAATTGAAGAGCTTCATTAATCTGTATATGATCATCTATTCCATCACAGGTGAAATTCCCGCTTTCGTTCGCAGAAAGGTATATAATTGTCTCGGAAGCCATACAAAAAGCTAAAGGAGCATTAGCAAGAATAAGGAAACTTACAAAGAAAAAAATTTTTAATTTTCGATTCAATGAACTATCACCTGTGAGATTTCTCAATGTCTTTTGATTATCTTTCTAAATATAATTTTTCAGTACGGTATTTAGTATCTGATAATTCTCTCATGTAATCTTATTTTTCCCAGGTCATTCCTTTAATATGCTGAACTTCAAAATCTGTTAAATACGATTCATTGGAGTATTCACCAGGGAAAATTTGGGATGCATAAACAACTTTGAAGAGCCAGTATCTTGTGATATTCAAGAGAAATCAAGTTTTATCTCTCGATTTATCCTTCATCTGTCATTTATTTTTGTAATTGTTTTTGTCCTCTCCAGCTTGTCCCCTCTCACTAACGAAAGAATTTCCCATTTTTGTACATTAATACTCCAAGCAGGCAGGCCACTCCATATCCTATCTCAAAGCCCGATGTACTCTTAATTCCTTCTTGCTCAGCTTCTAGCCCACTATTTTCTGTATTATACTGGTTATTTGTTCTACTGTCATGTTCGAGTCCAATTCCAGTCTTATTTTCTGTTTGAATCTCTTTTCCTTTCCATGTTATAGCAAAAGAAGAGAATCCCGGGACGCTGGCAGTAAAATACAGATACTTGTTATCTTCTTTGAGCAGATTGATTGGAAGCTGTTTCCATTCTTTGTCGCTATACCTGTTCAGAGCAATTGAAGCCTGATCTATGCTATTATTTTGCAGCCAGGATTTTCCCACCTTAAAGCAGATTACTGGATCTTCGATATTCTTTGAGCTTTCAAATCTACCGTCTCCAATCCATACATTGAAAAACTTGTAAACATTATCAGAAGGCAGACTTGGAACCAGAGCTGATTTTCCTTTTAGCATCTCAACAATCGCTATAGTTTCACCAGCGGTTTTTTTTGCGTCGAAGCTCACATATACGACACAGGTTGTATTCTTTACAAAGTTGAATTTTATGTTTTTTCCCTTTGTCACAAACGCTTCTGCTACTTCTTTTACTTCAATATTCTTTGCAGGTTCACGAGATATCCCTAAACTTCCACCACTGCTACTGTGAGTTCCTCCGTCTGTCTCTTCACCGGAGCTTTCGTTATCTTCAGAATTATTTCCACTTCCTCCTGTGACATTTATTGTACCGTATTTTGAAACCGTGTCGTTCTCATTGATTGCAGTGAGGTTAACTGTATAATTTCCAGGGGCCGTGTAAACATAAACAATTGATTCTTCAAAAGAATCGCTGACTCCGTCATTGTTAAAATCCCAGGTCCTTGAAGTTTCATTTTGGGAAAGGTCGGTAAACTGGACCGAAAGAGGTGCAGGGCCCTCAGTGATATTAGTACTAAAATTAGCTATGGGAATTACTTTTTCGAAAACAGTTATCGTGACAAGTTTTGAATCCGTGCCATTTTGATTTGTTACAGTCAGGTTAGCCGTATAATCTCGTGTTGCATAGTAGGTATGCACCGGATTTTTCTCGGTTGAACTATTTCCGTCTCCAAAGTCCCAACTTCTTATGTTTGCGTTTTGAGAAACATCAGTAAATCGAACAGAAAGAGGGGCCTGGCCTATACTTATATTGGTGCTGAAATTTGCGGCAGGAAGCAAAGGCTCCAGCACTTGAGCAGTAACAAGAGGCAGATAGTCAATATTCACTCCGTTGAGAGAATAATACGTTTCGGATATTCCATCTCCATTGGTATCTGTATGAGTCTGGGAAAAACCACTTGCTGAAGGCGTTGCCCAATAGTTCCCCCCAATATGGGGGCCGCCTATGATATTAGTTCCTGCGGTTCTGGTAGTATTCCAGATACATGGGGATCCATATCTTGAGGAGCTTCCTAATTTCGCGTTAACAATATTGTTGAAGTAATTGTTGTAAATAATGTTTGTACCGGTAGAATAGTCTTCATAACCTGTTTTTTTGTTCAAACTTATTGTATTGCCTTCAATGGTATAGCCACCGCCACCATTTACACTAATACCTACATCGTTTTTTGTAATCGTATTTTTTTCTATCCTGGCTCTGTTCTCAATTAAGGTCGCATCCCCATTCCCCGTACTAATTCCGTTTGCACAGTTCGAGATTTCGTTTCCAGTTATTACGTTTTCAAAGCCTTCCAGATAGGTAATTCCATCCTGACAATCTGAAATTTCATTGTTACTGACGATATTTCCACTACCTTCTCTGAAGGTAATTCCATTCTGACAGTTTTGAATTTTATTGTTATTTACCGTATTTGTTAAGCCTTCAGATATGGTAATTCCATTTTCACAGTTTGAAATCTCATTGTTATTTACTGAATTTAATTTATTACCAGTCGGTATCTCAATGCCAGATATATAATTCAATATTTTATTATTTTCAATCTTACACTTGCCTATTCTGTTGATAACTGCGACTCCGGTTGATTCGTCAGTGCCTTTTATAGTAAACCCTTAAAAGTGACATTTGATGCCCAGATTGTAAGCCCTGATCCCTCTATTATCGTATCATCAGGATTCCCTGAGAGGGATATAATTCTAAGGTCATTGGTATACGTAGAAATCTGCTCTGCATAGGCTCCAGGTTCTACAATGATCGTATCCCCTGATTTTGAATTGTCCAGCGTAGTCTGTATTGACTCCCCTTTATGCACAATAAACTCGGTTGCAGCTGCCCCATTGCCTGCAATAGCTATACTAATTAAAAAAATTAATGTAAACAGTATTATTACATATCTTCTGCTTTCCACACTACAACCGTCCAAATAAAATATGTCTCAGTTTCGAAGTATAATTCATTATTCAAATGTAACTTTTTTTAGCTTCTATCTGATTATTTGTCAGACTATTTGTCAGACTATCAATTTTTGAAGTAATTTTCGGAATTATTTCGAGCCTGATTAAGCTATAAAGTAGATTTCTTTATTTCCAATCAAGCAAATAATAAATAATATTTTTCTACTGTTTTATCATCTTAACTACTTTATATTTTTTATTCCATCGGGCGATAAAGAGACGCATATTCTCAAAATTCATTAAAATTGGTTGCCTCAAATGCTTGGTTATTGCCCTCGATTTTTCGGAGAAAGTCCAAAATTTTACTATTTTGTTAGTTCTATATATCGAAGGGAATCAATACCATTTATGAACCCTAAACGCATTCAGGACTCATAAATCGGGGAAACCGGGTGACGGGCCTATTGCTTATTGGATGAGTCGCGACCAGCGGGCGGAAGATAACTGGGCTTTGCTTTTCGCCCGGGGATTGGCGATGGAGGCTGGTGTGCCTTTAGCTGTGGTTTTTTGTCTGTCTGACGGGTTTTTAGGAGCAATAAGAAGACATTACGAGTTCATGCTCAAGGGACTACAGGAAGTTGCCAGATCCCTTGCCCTGAAAAAAATTCCTTTCTTTTTCCTGCAAGGAGATCCCGGAATGAAAATTCCTGAGTTTGTGAGGGAGTATGGGATTGGTACTCTAGTTACTGATTTTAGCCCGCTCAGGGTTAAAAAGGCGTGGACAGAAAAAGTTGTGTCAGGTATTGAAATTCCCTTTTTTGAGGTGGACGCTCATAATGTCGTTCCCTGCTGGGAAGTCTCTCAAAAGGAAGAATATGCTGCCCATACATTCCGCCCTAAACTCTACAGGCTCCTTCCGGAGTTTCTTGATGAGTATCCGGAACTTGAAGCAGGGCTCGAATTTCCTGAGATTTCTTCCAGTTCAGGCAAGCTGGAGAATTGTACAAAAATACAGGAAATCGAAATCGAAAAACTTTTTCCTGCCGATCTCCCTGAGGAAAATCCAGATTTTTTCTACGGGCAGGAACATTTTGAGCCTGGAGAAAAAGCTGCTTTAAAAATAATGAATAACTTTCTTGCTGAGAAGCTTGACTCCTACTTCTCTCTTCGAAACGACCCTACAAAAGATGGAGTATCCAACCTTTCCCCTTATCTTCATTTCGGGCAAATTTCAGCCCAGAGGGTCATACTTGAAGTGGAAAAGGCAAAAGCTGATCCTGAATCAAAGAAAGCTTTTCTGGACGAAATTCTTGTTTGGAAAGAGCTTTCTGATAATTTCTGTTATTATAATCCTTTCTATGATAGTTTTGAAAGTTTCCCTGCATGGGCAAAGCAATCTTTGAATGCTCACAGACAGGATCGGAGAGAATTCCTGTACACTCTCGAAGAATTCGAATCCGGAAAAACACATGACCCTCTCTGGAATGCGAGCCAGATGGAGCTTCTTAGAAAAGGGAAAATGCATGGATATATGCGGATGTACTGGGCCAAGAAAATTCTCGAATGGAGCGAATCTCCAGAAAAAGCGCTTGAGATTGCAATTTACCTGAATGACAAATATGAGTTTGATGGGAGAGATCCTAATGGGTACGCAGGAATTGCCTGGAGTATCGGAGGAGTTCATGATAGAGCCTGGAAGGAAAGAGAGATTACCGGAAAGCTCAGATATATGAGTTATGAGGGTTGCAAAAGAAAATTCGACGTTAATGCATATATTGTAAAATACTTAGCATAATTTGTCTGCTATTATTTTCGTTTTAATTAATTTTAGGACTCTACATTGTAATAAATTTCTAACACCTTAACCCTGATATAGGATTTGTTTTGAAAAAAGCTAGGCAGGTCTTATAGATTCTGCCTGTCCATTATCAAACTAGGGGATTATCTCTCCTGCTGACGAGTGTTTAAATATTACCAAATGCGCCATGTACTAAATATATAGAAAGTACATAAAAAATTAAGTTTATAAAAATTTTGCCAGCTTTATAATCAGAAAGAGCTTGATATTCGTTTTCATATAGCTCAACGTATAATCTATAGGCTATTGATTTTCGATTCCAACTATCAATAAACATACAACATGCTCCTACTAGCATGATAGAGAAGCTAGCTTTTGTTGCTAAATTAAAAACAACTGGATAACTCTTTATTATTAAGTAAGTAAGTATAAAGCCATTCATACCTATAAAATATTTATAATATTCATCTAATGAAAAACAGCGTAGATTCATGATTTCACACCGTATGATATCCTTTAACAATGATTCATCCAAAAACCAATCCTGGTTTTACATCCGTAAGATTTTGATAATCTTTTCATTATCAGAAACTCAATTGGTCATTTGGAATTTGAGAATCATGGGATTAAATTTTAATCTTGGGGGTCAGCTCAATATTAAAAATTAAGATGAATATTAACTTAATGCTCTAATACTAATTTTGTTTTCCTGCTGATTGGTAGGTTTGAATGCTAGTCTATCTAAAGAAATAAATCCTATTTAAGCTCCGCTTCTATAGGAAGGTGTAAGCACTTCTATCATTCAGGAAAAACATAAATTTAAATTCTAATAAGCTTGCATATGGATCAAGATGATGAGGCAGATACTCAGACAAAGACTAGATGTACGTTTACTAAGATAAACAATAATTGAACTTAATTTACTCGGATGGACAAAGATTATTTTTGCTAGGGTAGAGTGTAGACTCAAAAGTTACATTTTATAAAAAATAGTTATCATACTTATAAGAACAAACATAAAGAATAAGTTAATCTTTCAAAAAGTAACAATTTTATTTTTTTAATAAGAAAATTAATACGCAGGCGGAAAAACCTGCTTTTAATTGGTCAACTTTTACGGATGGTTTCCATTCCGTAAAGGTATGTAATGCCAAAATATAACTCTTTACAGTGTTCAGTCCTTCGTTAATGTGTCTAACTACTCAATAATTAGAGTACTTATATTCAGATTCAGCTGCTTTAGTGAATGTCATTCGTTATGTAATGTCTCCAAAAAATTACTCCAATTATCTTAAAATATCCGATTTAGAGAGTTGTTCTGAAAAATGAAAAGTTCCTGTGCTAAAACAGCTATTTGTTGGCTTATTTTCTGTTTTCTTTCTTTAATTACTCTTATTTTTTCTATTAGTCATCTATAAATATAAGTATCTCTAATTTAATATTATTGTTTTTATATTTCTCAATCATATAAATATATAGGCATAAAACCTAAGGGGAGTGACAGTTATGGCAGTAAGAAATCCTGTAGATTTAATTGTATTTATACTTGTAATAGTAGGTGGATTAAATTGGGGGCTTGTCGGGTTCTTTAACTATGACCTTGTAGCAGCTATATTTGGAGCCATGAGCACCCTTTCGAGAATAATATATATACTAGTTGGACTTGCGGCACTTTATATGGTATATTATATTTCTCGGAGTGGTGAAAGAAATCCTGTAGACTTGATTGCACTTCTACTTGTTATAGTAGGCGGGTTAAATTGGGGACTTATCGGTCTCTTTAACTTTGATCTTGTAGCTGCTATATTTGGGGCCATGAGCACCCTTTCGAGAATAGTATATATACTCGTTGGACTTGCAGCAGTTTACGCGCTATATTATACTGTTCGGAGTGGTGAAAGGCATCCTGTTACGAGTGGTGAAAGGCACGTTTAAAGTGAAAAGTGACAAAAATAAACTGCAGAGCAATATTAAATAATAGATTGTCTGAAGAGTTTCCTGGTTTAAGGGCTATTGAAGCCAGTAATATCAACCAGTTAAATCTATTTCACACACTGATTTAAAATTCCGGATATTTATATCCGTTCTTTTTTATTTTAATATCTTACTTAATAGTCTCTATGGGCTTTTTATTCCTTCAATGACCTTAGTTCCGAAAGTATTTTCTCAGCATGTCCGGCAGCTCTTACATTATCCCATATTCTGGTTATTTTTCCTTCAGGGTTTATGAGAAATGTTGTTCTGGCAGCACTTATAACTTCTTTACCTCTGAAATGCTTTGGGTGCAGGACATCGTATCTTCTGTGAACATCTGCCTGATCATCGGATAGCAATTTGATTTTAAGTTCTTTCTTATTGATAAATCGCTGGTGAGACTCTACACTATCCCTGCTAACTCCGATAATCACTGCATTTTCAGCCTCAAAATCTTTTCTCAAACAACTGAAGTTTTTTGCTTCAAGGCTGCATCCAGGTGTGTTATCTCTTGGATAAAAATAAAGGACTACCCATTTTCCTCTCAGGTCTTTAAGGCATGTCTGATTCCTATCCTGGTCGAAAAGACAGAAATCAGGAGCATACTGTCCCATTTCCAGTGAAGTTTTTGTCATGGTTTTTCCCCTTACAATTCATATCGTATCAATAAAGTTACTAAATAATTATATTAAAAAGTATATAACATCATCTTATCATTTTAATTATATTTTTCAAGTTTATTTTTTAAGTTTATTTTCTATTTTTTCAGTTCCTTAAACTCATTATTTACGTTTCCAGGGCAGTACTGCAGCTTCAAATGCAAGAAGAGGTCCCACAAACCATCCTGCCCAGAAAAAAAGACCTGCTATTCCAAGGCCGAAGAAGTAAAAGCGTTTTCTTGTTGATCTGGCATTATAATCCTTTTCCAGACTTAGAACCAGTGCAGTGATTCCAAGTCCTAGATTTGCCAGAACCAGAAAGAGAGTAATAAAAACTTCTGGAGAATATGAAGTTTTATTCAATGAAATAAGCATCTGGAGAATCAATGATATCCCTGTACCCAGAAAAAAGAGACCCGCAAGAATTCCGGAGATATGTGCAGGATTGAAACTCGCTATTATCTCCTTCTTGAAAAATATTGCCAGAAGCCCGACTAAAAGAGTTAATCCTAATGGACTGAAGATCAAAAGCAGGCTCTGTCCCTCCCATTGGTAAATCTTTATCTGGTTCAGAGGTATGGATATCCATTCTGTCAGAGTAAATGTTTCTTCATACCCTATAATTATCCCGTAGTTCCCTTTTTCCTGTCCATAACCGACTACAAGGTAATATTTTCCACTTTCAGGGGCTTTTAGATCGGATGTAGCAAGAGAATAAAAGGCACTTGGGGTAAATCCTTCATACACAGGTTTCTCAGGCAATTTACTGGAATAAACTTTCGCTCCATACCCTTCGGGCACTTTCACCGCCTTCGGGATTTTCCCTTCTTCTGTAAGGCCAGGTCCCATAAGTATCATATCAGGAGTAAAACCTGCGTTACCATCTTCAACAGGAACAATCAACCCCAGTGCAATCCTTTCTCCCTTCTTCACTTCAAAGCTGTAGTATCGAAGATTTTCGGAAGTGAGCTGCCCGTAAAAAACCGTGGATTTCTCAGGATCTTCAACTTGAATTGCTGTGTCAAGGCTTTTGCCATCCCCTCCAAAAACCGGTACATGGGCAAATACAGGAGTGAGCAGAAAGTTTATGGCTATAAGTAGAATCAGAAAAATACCGAACATCTAAATCCCCACCTTCTCATGACTATATTTTCTCGGGCAGTGGGTAAATAAGTATCAGAACAAAAAAACAACGATAGAATTTTGAACTTAATTCCATATTTAGAAACTCATTCTCTTCCCGAAAGCCCTTTGTGAAATAGGCTCAGATAACCCTTATGAGAATCTGGGATATATTTCCTGAGAATATGTGCAGACAGCATCTTCTGGGGGAACATCGCGAACTGCACGCTCTCTGGTCTATAATCATCAATGACAAAAAGGCATACGCCCACCATCCCGAAACCCTTCGCTGGAAGGGAAAGCTGAAAGCTCTTTACCTGAGGCATGAAGCTCTTGTCCACGAAATGACAGAGCGCGGGTATAAGCATCATACTCCTCTCGATCCTGCTCTTGCGACAGGAGAAGCTATTCAGGATAAGCTTGTGACTTCCTACGAAGAGCAGGTTCGAATCCTGAAAGAAAGAGGATGCGGGTGCAAGGTTTGAATTGGACTTTTTCAGGGAAATTCTGATTCAGCTTTCCTGTAAAGCGATTCTTTGTCCTCAGCTGACAATATCTTCTCAATCATTAAAGTACAAAATACGGGATCAATGCCATAGAGCCTGCTGTCATTGAGAGCTTTGCCTTCAGAATTATTTCACTTCCAGTTTTCTGTATCAGTTTTCTCTGTTTTCTTATTTTTAATCTTCAAAAATCCTGATGAAATAAAAATAACTATCCTTTCGATATCCCCCTTGTTTGTTCAGATATGCTTTTTTGAGATCTTATCTACCTAAAACATGGATTCTCTACCTGTAAATATCGGTAATTTTATGTATAAGCCTCTAATTAAAGAAATACAATCATCAAAAGTGATGTAATTCTAAATTTGCTTCGTAGCAGAAAGGGAAAACCGAAGATTCAGTACTTTCAACGGTTCAGAACTCTGATCTCATCTTAGAATATTAATTTTTAATGTAAGTTTGTAGCGTTAGTTACTCTATACTCTATTTTCTATGAATCGCGGAATTTTCTCTGTCTGCCAAAATAACAAGCTTGCAATATGGAGGCACTTCGAGTTTGTAAAATGATGTAAGATATAGGGTTGAATTTACATGTTGACTTTGATTCTTACATCGCTTCTAAAACTGAATTTATTAAAGGAAAGGAAGTGAAAGGTTGACAGATAAAATCGATATGGATAAAAGGTTAGGAAGTATGGCTGCACAACTTCCAGGAGTGATGGCTGCACTCGCTGAGCTTAATTCTGAAGTTGTTAAGGATGGTGCTTTAAGTGCCAGAACAAAAGAACTCATAATGGTGGGAATATCAGTAGCTCTGCGCTGTGAAAACTGCATTTCGAAACATGTTTCTGAAGCTGTTAGATTGGGAGCGACCCGTGAAGAGATTATGGAAGCTGTCAGCACAGCCATACTTATGGCTGGTGGGCCCGGAGCAGCTTACGGGGGAATTGCTGTTAAAATTCTGGATGAGCTGAATATTTAAATGGAATATCTTTGTACCCTCTGGCAAGTGATTCTAAAAATTTTTTGAGCCAAAATACTTCCAGCTGTATTTTCTTGATGGCTGATGCCCAAAATGGTTTCATATTTGAAGCCAATAAATAACATAATACTTCTTTTTCTCAGTATCTCAGTTGTGGTGTTTATGATGGGTAGCTCAGAACCTTATTTCAATCCGGAAATCGAAACCATGGACAGAGGGGAACTTGACGCTCTCATAGAGGAGAGGGTGAGGTACACAGTAAAATATGCGGCGGAAAACTCCCTTTTCTATAGAAAATGGTTTGAAAAGCACAAAATAGGCCCCTCCGAAATAAAGACTCACGAGGATCTTCTGGACCTTCCTATTGTCTCAGGAAAAACAATTCGGGAAAACCAACCTCCTGAAGTAAACGAATTTATGTTCAGGAGTGTAGGTTGGGAGGATGTTTTTACCATTCATGAGACAAGTGGAACCAGCGGAACTCCCAAAAGCTTTTTCCTTACGTGGGAAGATTGGGAACGTTACGCAGAAAAATACGCCCGAATTTTCAGGTCTCAGGGTTTTGGTCCAGGAGACAGAGTCGTTGTCTGTGCCTCTTACGGAATGAATATTGGGGCAAACACCATGACTCTTGCAGCCAGACAGATTGGCATGAGCATTATCCCTGAGGGCAAATGCACTTTTCCCCTGCGCGTTATTGAGGCATACAGGCCAACGGGCGTAGTTGGAAGTGTATTCAAACTTCTGAACCTTGCAAGAAGGATGGAATCAGAAGGGATTAATCCCCAGGAATCAGGGGTAAATAAGCTGGTCGTTGGAGGAGAAGCTTTTGCTGACGAGTCCAGAGATTACCTTTCTGAAGTATGGGGCTGTCCCGTGTACAATACCTATGGGAGTACAGAAGGAACTATGTGCGGAGAATGTGATGAGATTTCAGGTCTGCATGTGCCGGAGGATTTTGTTCATCTTGATGTTTACGATCCGCATCTGGATAATTTCGTGCCTGAAGGAGAATGCGGAAGAGTTATTCTCAGCACTCTCTTGCCTGTTGGGGCAAAAGCAGGGACTCTCCTTTTGAATTATGATACCGAAGACACCACTGTCGTGCTTACGCGCAAACCATGTCCCTGTGGAAGAACCCACATGAAAATAATGACTCCCCAGCGAGAGGCAGAAACAGTATGGGTTGAAAACACTCCCTTTAACCGTGTTGATGTGGAAAGGGGTGTTTTTCAGCGCGAAAACATGGATTATTTAACCGGAGAGTATGAAGCTTTCCTTTACGGAGGGGAAGACGAGGGAGAAACTTTACTGAGAGTCAGTATGGAATGCAAAAATCCTGAAACCTGCGATAGAGACCTTATAAAAGAAAATTTTCTCAGGGCATTCTTAAGGTATAAGCCTATCCTTTCCCGGGCTTATGGAGAAGGTACCTTTAAAATCATCTTCAATTTCACAGGCCCTATGGAACTCGAGTTAAACATGATCAAAGGCAGGCCTAAAAGGCTCGTAGATCGAAGATAATGCGGGAAAAGTCCGAAAGTTTTGTAATCTCTCTTTCTGTTATCCAACTTTTTCAATATTTATCTATAACAGAGATTGAACGATTCTTCTTCCTCTTTCTCTTCTTCTTTTTTTATTGTGCTTTTTTTCCATTCTTTTTTGAAAGACCTCTTTCTTTTTCTATGGTAAGTTTTATTGTCCCCAAACATTAATATTACTGAAAAACAAATTATCTGTTAACCAACTCTTTTATATTCGTGGTCAAGTGAAAAAAACATATATAGTAATACTTACAATATCCTAAAGTATTATCTTATAGATAAATCTTAGATTACCTGGTGATACGATGGAAACAGAATTGATGAGGATAGGGGTTTCCCTTCCCGATACCCTTCTGGGTAAATTTGATGAAATTATTGAAAAAAGAGGTTATTCTTCCCGTTCGGAAGGAATAAGGGACGCCATCAGGAGTTATATTTCTTATTACGAATGGATGGGCGATATTAAAGGCCATCGTGTCGGAACCGTTGCAGTTATTTACGACCACACAAAAAGGGGTCTTTCAAATGCGCTTGCTGATATCCAGCACCATTACTCTCACCTTATAAAATCCTCCGTTCATATACACCTTGATCATGACAACTGTTTTGAGGTAATCGTTCTGGATGGAGATGGCGAAGAAATTAAAGAACTTGCAGAAGCCATAATGGCTCTCAAAGGAGTAAAATTCTCAAAGCTTACAACTGTAGCATCAAACGAAAAGATGTAAAATTCCGTATATAAGGATGAGAACTAACTTCGGCGTATTGGAGAAGTCAAACTTAATATGGTGAAGAGACGTCTCTCAAATTATCCAATTTAACTTTTTTCAAAATGTTTTTCAATGTGCTTCAGAAGAAGACTCCCGAATTCAGTGAGTTCGTAGATCTGGAAGCTTTTTTCTCTTCGGGAGTCCACCAGGCCTCCTTCCTTTAAAAGCTTAAGGTGATAGGAAAGGGCTGAATGCTTCTGATCCGTAGCCTCTACAAGGACACAGACACAGAGACTCTGTACTTCGAGAGCTCTTAGAATTCTCAGACGAGTAGGATCTGCAAGCACCCTGAAAAGGCCAACGATTTCCTCAACATCTTCATTTATTGCCGTATGAACCGCTTCAAGCACATCTTCCGGCAGGGTGTAAGCATCCCTTATTTCAATTATCTTTTTCTCTGACATTTTTTCCACTTGGAGATTAATCAGGGTAAAGCATACTTTATTGTTTTAATTTCTTGCGTTTAAATAGTGGATTTCTCTTAGTATATCTTTCGATTAAAGTTTTTATCCTTTTAAAGAATCCTTATTTGTACAAAGCACTTCTTTCCACCTGAGCCCGAGTTCCGAGAGCGCAAGACCGCCTCCAATCAGAGTAATTGAATTTTTTATAATGTGATCAAGCACGGCAACTGTAAACCCAATTTCCGGTTTGATTCCTCCAAGCCCGAAGACTGCAGTAAGGGCAACTTCATAGGTTCCTATGGCGCCTGGAGTTATAGGAAAAGTCTTTGCTATATTTCCAATAGCTACGGCCAGGAAAATAAGGGAGATCATGTAGGTGGAGGATAGGTTCACTCCTGCTGTCGGAAAAGCTTTCAGGACCAGAAAACATGTCAGGATGTCCATTCCCCATATAAGAAGGGAAGATGCTGTAACTGTCAGAAAAGAGCTTGGTTTTACAGCAACAATACTCATCTGGTGGAGAAAAACAGATGCAAAGTCCTTTATCCTTTCGGAAAGCCCATTGGAAGAGTTATTTTTTTGAAAGTTCTCTTTTCGGTTTCTTTTTTTAGTTTGGCCTTCTCTGAAAGAGACCGCAAAAAGAATTGCAAAAAAGATAACTACCGCTATTCCGGACAATTTTATCAGAGAATCCATCCAGGAAGCGAGTTCAAAACGAGAAGCTGCACCTGAAGATGCAAGGATTGCAATAGAAGTAATGGCAACTATATCAAAAACCCTTTCTACAGTTAGCGAGGAAAGGCTTGTCGTTAACGCAAGATCTTTGCGCTTTTTCAGGATATACATCCTGCTCAGATCCCCTATACGAGCCGGAAGAATTACATTTGCAGATTGGCTTATAAAAATACTGCCTGTAAGGAATCCGAGCTCGTATTTATTTCCCAGCCTTTTAAGAATTTGCTGAAAACGGATCCCCCTGAGAGGCCAGGAAACACAGTATACAAGGCAAGCAAGAGACAGAGTTCGAAAGGACGCGTGCTTTACGTTTTCCAGAATGTCAGAGATGCCAAGAAAGGTTGCAGCAAACGCAAGGATCAAAACTGCGAGAATAGCTGTCAGAAAGATTTTCCCTTTTCCTGAAATAAATCCAGGTAGAAATCCAGGTAGATAGAGCTCTCTCCAGAGCCGGAAAATCTCTGACCCCATTCCCTCTACATCTTTCACCAGATTTACCTTGCTCGATCCTCCATGCCTCCAGTAAACAGGAAATTCCATAACTCTGTAACCCTTATGCTGTGCTCTTACGAGCAGTTCCGTATCCCAGAACCAGTGCTGGTTTTCTATCTCACCTAAAAGTTCAAAAAGAGGCCCTCTCCTGAAGGCTTTAAAGCCGCACTGGTGATCATAGAGTTTTGAGCGCAGAAAAAGCCTCACAAGAAAATTATATCCTCTGCTTGCAAACTCCCGCTTAAAAGGTCTTTTTGCATCACTTTCACTCATCATCCTCGAACCAGTGGCAAAGTCGTAGCCATCCGAGATCACAGCCCTGACCAGTTTTTCCAGATATTTCATATCTGTTGCAAGATCTACATCAATATAGCAGAGAACTTCTCCTGAGCTTGCCTTAAAAGCCCTGTTAAGGGCTCTTCCCCTTCCCTGCCGTTCATTCGAATGCAGATAAATCACATAAGTGCACTGCTTAGAGAGCCTTGTAGCTATCCGGTCAGTACCATCCGTACTCCCATCTTCTGCTATAATGATCTCAAATGAATTAGTTATTTTTGAGAGTGTCTCCGCTGTAGTAAAAACAGCTTTTTCAATATTCGCTGCTTCGTTATAAGCGGGTAGAACCACAGAGACGCTGGTAATTGGTAAAACCTCTTTATTTTGATTTAGTATTGGAGCTAATTTTGCGATTGAATAAATGTATTTCTATACGAATTAGAGTTTTTAATTCCCCCCGAAACAAAAACTCATAAATCTTTTCTTTTATAAATCTGGACTGAACTCTGGTAGACTAGTTTAAAATATTTTTTGTTTTCGAATTTATCAAGGTTTTCAGGATACATCTGCCGCTCAAGATTCCCTATATAAACATAGCTTACTTTATATTTATTCATGAGCTCCATAGCTTTTTTTTCACTGCTGGTTGTATAAATAGAACGCACATCTTCTATCCTTGTTCTTACTTCCGCCTGATCTCTTCCCCAAAACCATTCATGTCTTGTCCAGCCAACAACTGTAGGAAGGCCGGTATTTGCAGAAACTCTTGATATATATGTATAACTGTTGTCCTCTTCAGTAGCTTCAAGAATTACTGGAGTACCCTCAATATTTTCCTGTATCCATTTTATGGCGTTATAATCTCCTCTATCCAGTTTTTTCATATATTCCATACCGTCAAGAGCAGGTTCGGCTTTCATATCTTCTATTCTCGTATAAGTTGAAGCTACTGGAAAAACGGCACAGGAAATAACCAGTAACATAAGCGAAAATGTCCAGATCTTTTTTCCATAAGCCTCTTTCAAAAACAGATGATTTACATTCCCGTCCTTATTGCGTGAATTCAGGTAATAGCATGAATAAGAGGCTGCAATCGCCAGAAAGATCCATAAATGCATATAAAATTTAAAAACCGTATTCATACGGGCAAAATTCCCCTCAATTGGATCGTCGAGATGAATAATTTCACATAGGAGAGCTATAAAAGTAGCTATAGCTATAAGAAGGGATATAAATCCTGCAGGACTTCTTTCAGGCAGGTCTTTCAGGAATGAAAAAAAGGAGAGAACAAGCAGAGGAAAAAGAACTGCAAGCAGGGGAATAGTCCATTCAGAGGAGATTAGCACTGAAATTCCGGCCCAGAGAGCGAAGTATACTGCTTTTCTTTCGGATTTCAGATGGGTAGTAAGAAAAGAGAAAATCACAAACAGAAAAAGACCGAACAAAATCAGGAATTGTTCAATTGTCGTTCGACTTCCGGACTCAACAAAAGCAAATCCTCCTGCTGCCTGCGGGTTGAAGGATAGGTAAAAGGGCAGGTATAGAAGAAGACTGAAAATAGAAACCAGAGTAATCGATCTGGAAAATCCGGCAATGAAACCTGATAACTTATTATCACTGATGTAGTGTCCGTAATAAAAAACAAGGATAATCAAAAATGTCAGGCCTAAATATACTGGGAAATCCCAGGAATTGGAAGGGAATAAAAAACCAAGAGATACTGAAAAGATAATTAATCCCGGAAGATTTTCAAATAATCTGTTCTCGCTTTTCTTTAAATAAATATTCAGAAGGAAAGTAAGCACCAGAAGCTGGAAGGGGATTGCAAGCATGTGAGAATGCAGATCCCCATGTATAAAACTGAAATAAGGGAATTCATTTATTGTATAGGGAATGACTCTTGAACTGCTCCAGTAGTATCCCATTTGAACAGGTACCCTGAGTATATAGAGGGAAACAAGTTCTTTAAGTCCCTGAATATTCCCGAGTAGAGCCCCTGATACTGCAGTTATTATTCCATATTTTATTTTTCCGTTTGTAAGGTTGTACCCAATACCGAAAAGGAGACTGAGGGACAGAGCAAAGGTAAGTGCAACTGCCAGATTAAAGAGTATTGAAGGCTCGACTGAACAGAGTTTTCCTAAAACTCCCACTGAAAGGTATCCAAAATAGTAATAGAAATCCAGAACACCTCCTGAAAACCAGGGATCTGCCGGCGGGAATGAAGAAGTTCTCATTACCGCGTTCAAAAAAGCAAAATCCATAAATTTTTCATGTCTGTAAATCTCGGGGAGATATATACGCACAAGCAGGAAAAAGAAGAAGCTTCCGGTAAATACAAGCTCATTCACAAGAAGAATCTTTTTTGTTGGGAAATTTCTCTGTTTCTTATACAAGCTCACGGATGCAAGGCTAAGAACAATTACCGAAGTCAAGATCGTGCTTCTGCTAAAGTTCCACAGGTACGACAAAATCCAGGAAATATATGTAACAAGCACTATCCCTAGAGTCCGGGTTGCAGAATACCCCCTGTCAGTCAGTTTGTTTCCAGCTGTCCAGGCGAATGGTATGGAAACCAGACCCAAAAATTCGATGAGAATGAACCACAAAATTACATGAAGATAATCTGACACTGTTCTCTTTCCTGCAAAATGGATTGTCCAATGTGTACTCTCTAAAGCCCACTCTCTTAAGGTGAACTCTCTATGCATGTTTCCATATGGAACCCTGCTTCTCCAATCACTCCGAGTAATCATCAGAGTCTTTAGAATATTTTCAAGCCCATTGAAGGCTTTCAATAATCGGCATTCCTGTTACCCCACTTCCCTAATTCTGCCTTTTCCTGATAGAAATACCGATGATAGATATTTTGTAAATGGGTTTATATTTCTATCGTATTCGAAAGCGTTTTCTTTAGGACGTTTTCTTTTTTTACTGACTTTTGAATCATTATTGCCAAGCCATTAGCCCTTGTTATCTTAAAATACATCTTTGCAAATACTGGTAGATATGAAAATGCAGATTAACGGAAAAGCTGTGGATGCATGCAGCGGCGAGTTTTTTGATATTATAAATCCGGCAACAGGAGAGATTATTGATCGGGTTCCCAGGGGTGTAGGAGATGATGCGGCAATTGCGGTTGAAGCTGCATCATCAGCTTTTGAAGGCTGGGCTTCCCTGGCTCCGCAGCAAAGAGCCAGGTTTCTCTACAGGGCTTCAGAGATTGTAAGACAGAGAAAGGATGGACTTGCTGCCCTGCTTACGCAGGAGCAAGGAAAGCCCTTTTTCGAGGCTAAAAACGAAATAGAGGGTTTTGCAAATGTCCTTGAATATTACTGCGGGATTTCAGGCAGTTTTCGGGGAGATTTCGTTCAGATTCCGCAGAATGGATATGCATTTACTGTAAAAAAACCTCTTGGAGCCTGTGCAGCCATAATTCCATGGAATATGCCTGCTCTCATAATGGCCTGGAAGATAGGCCCTGCTCTGATTTCAGGAAATACGCTTGTACTGAAACCGGCAAGCAACACTCCTCTTACAAATCTTACTCTTGCTTCCATCCTGAACGAAGCAGGCCTTCCGGCAGGTGTGCTCAATGTAGTTACAGGGCCCGGAGAGCTTGTGGGGGAAGCTCTGGTTGATAACTCGAATATCAAAAAAATATCTTTTACTGGAGAGTCTGGGACAGGAAAACGCGTAGCTAAGCTTGCAGCAGAAGGCATGAAAAGAGTAACTCTGGAACTGGGAGGAAGTGATCCAATGCTTGTCTGTGATGACGCAGATCTTGAAAGTGCAGTTGCAGGCGCTCTCAGAGGAAGATTTTACAATTGTGGCCAGGCCTGTACTGCTGTCAAAAGATTATACGTTTTTGAATCTATTGCCGAAGAATTCATAAAAAAGCTTGAAGCTGCCATCAGGAAATTAAGGGTCGGAAATGGGATGCATGAGAATATCGATATGGGCCCGCTTAACAACCGTAGACAATGGGAATACGTAAGAGAACTTGTAGCCGAAGCGGAAGAAAAAGACGAAGGGAGGGTAGTTACCGGAGGCAGAGTTCCTGCAAACAACAGCTCCAGCAAAGGATATTTCTTTGAACCCACTCTTGTTGCAGACGTCTCTGGAGAATCCAGACTTTTGAAAGAAGAAGTATTCGGCCCGGTTTTGCCTGTAATCAGGGTGAAAGATCTTGATGAGGCAATTTCGGAAGCAAATAACAGCATTTATGGGCTTGGGGCATCCATATGGACAAAGAATTTGGACCGGGCTCGGCTTGGGTGTGAGCAGTTGAATGCAGGGATTATATGGGTAAACCAGCACCTCAAAGTAGCCCCTGAAGTTCCTTTTGGAGGGACAAAAGAGAGCGGATTCGGAAGAGAAAATGGGCCGGATTCCCTTTCCGAATACCTTGATCTAAAAACAATTATGTTAAAAACCTGAATATACTGCGTGAAAATAGAATCAATAAATCCTGAAAGAACAATAAATAAAGGCTTTCGATGAGCGAGTAAAGTACAGCTCATCGAGCTATTTTTCTGTAAAATAGTCGTAAACCAAAAAGTTACTTTTTATATTTGGGCAGAAGCTGCATGAATTCGGAGGCTTCCATAACGGGCACGCTGTCAATTATACACACATCTGACCATGGCAGGTTAAAAGCTCCGTAAGCTTCAGCACTTTCCGCTTCATACAGGATATAAAAGCGGTTTCCGGAAAGGTCAATCCATTGATTTATGACATCGATTCCTTCTGGAATCTCCAGCTTCTTAAAATGTTCAAGGATCTTATCGCGGTTCGAAGGGTCCCAGGTACTAACGTCCATGAATAACATCTTTTACCACTCCTGTTACTTGTACGCTGCCAATACCCCTTCCCGGAAACCCAGGCAGCTTTTTTACAGCATCCGGGATTTTTGAGAGTTCAGACTCAATGAAAACACGTTTTTTCCGTATGTCACTCCGGTATTTGCGGACTGATATGTAAACCCCCAAAAGCCGATTAACGGCAGAAGTCCAGATTTTTAGTTCTCTCTGTCTTCCTCTTATTTATCATTGTCAAAATCCCCATCAATAATAAATAGGAAAGACAGGTAATCATGCAGAAAGAAGTTCTGCATATATAAAACAGTATATTATTTTCCCTTTGACTATATAATGGTTCGTCCTAGGAGATTTCTTAAGTCAAGGGTCTCTTCTCTACATACAAAAACTTCAATAAATTTTCAGGATCAGTCCTCTCAATCAAGCCAGCAGGTTTCACAATCTCCGTCTTTTTTTATGAAGAAATTTGCGGTTTCGAACCCTGCTTTTATAGAACCATTCATACTTCTTTCAGGATAGTTCGTTGAAGAGAACATCCCTGCAAGGTAAAGTCCTGACGGGCCAGCTTCAAACGGAAGAACCTTTTCGAGATACCCCTGTTCATAAACGGGTGCAGTATCCATTCTGCGGAATAACTTTGCCCAGTGAATATCTTTCCTTGAAAAATCAGGAAACATCTTTTCCAGACCCTGTAGGTATGAATCAAGGACTTCTTCTTCCGTTTGAGTCCAGAGAATATCCTTTTCGTCCTGAAAGTAAGAAGTTAAATAAATGAGATGTTCCCCGTAGTCCTCAAAAGGCATGAAATTAGTATGCTCAATTACGGCTCCAAATGGCACATCAGCTTTTATGTTCAGCCAATAATTTCCGTCCTTCATAAGCTTCTTATCAAGCCCGATAAGGGCGCATGCCGTTCCTTGATAATGGATTTCTTGAAGAATTTCGTGGATGGTTCCAAGTTTTCCTTTAGTGAGTGTACCCAGTACTCTGGGCTCAACCGTTGAAATCACTGCATCACAGGCTATGAAGTTACCATCAACAATAACTCCCTGCACCTTATTGTCATCAATTATAATTTCGGTAACCTCCTTACTTTTCAAAATTTTGCCCCCTTTTGCAATTATTTCCCCTGCAATAGCTTCTATTAGAGAATTAAACCCGCCTTTCATGTATCCCAATTTTTCTCCATCTGCTCCCCTGTCAGATCTTATTTTTACACGTCCGATAAGCCAGGCCGCAGAAACATTTTCAGCATTGTTTCCAAATTTGCTTTTCATGAGAGGAGCAAAAAAGTTTTCGTATACCGATTTTCCTGCAGTGTCAAGGATCCAGTCTTTTGCCTTTATTTTGTCATAAGAAGTTGTATCGTTTATTAGCTTAATTCTGAAAACCATCAGACCAAGTTTAATCAGATCAGTGAAAGAAAGAGGATTAAAGTGCAAAATTTCAAAAGGAGTATTCATAGGGTAGTTTTTCCCGTCCACAAAATAAGCGTTTCCACCTTTAAGCCAGAGCATCTGATTTTCAAGTCCCAATTCTCTTATCAAGGCAAGAAGTTCCGAATCGCTCCTGAATATATGATGGTAATATTTTTCTATGAAATATTTTTTCCCGGCATAACTCTGACAATAACTTGCAGCCATCCCTCCGATTTCTGCATCTTTCTCAAAAATAACAATTTCATTCGATTTGCAGAGTTTATATCCTGCCGACAGGCCTGCAAGCCCACTTCCTATTATTACAATTTTCATGTATAATTTTTCCCTTTATTTCTGGTCGAGGTTTTAATTCCCTTTATTCTAATTTACTTTACAACTTTATTCTAATTTACTTTACAACTTTATTCTAATTCTTCTTTTTGTAAAATCCTTTGATCCTTGAAAGTGACAACTTCCTAACAATATTTTGTACTTTTATATTATTTTCTTAGAATGAGAATTGTATAACTATGTCTCCCTTTAAAAACACTGCCACTTATCGATATGCCTCACCGCTATATATACTTTTAATTCAATTATATTAAAGAAATGGATAGATGATTTTGAATATTTATCCTGATCTGCAGGCATGAGGGGGAAAAAGTGTACTACGACCAGGAAGTTAACTTAGTTTTTGAGAGGTTGGAAACATCGGAAAAAGGTTTGAGTCCCGAAGAAGTCGAAAAGAGACTCGAGAAATATGGGGAAAATAAACTTGAAGACAAAGAAAAAACTTCTGTACTACGACTCTTTCTCTCACAGTTTAAAAGTATTTTAATATTTATTCTAATAGCAGCCTCTATTGTATCGGCTCTACTCGGTGAATCGGTCGACGCAGTGGTGATTATTTTTACTGTTTTTCTTGCAGGTGTTCTCAGTTTCGTGCAGGAGTACAGAGCCGAAAAAGCAATTGAGCTGCTTAAATCTCTTACATCTCCTGAAGCTACTGTAATAAGAGATGGAGTTGAGAAAAAAGTCCCTTCACAAAAACTTGTTCCTGGAGATCTTATCCTGCTTCAGACTGGGGACCGCATTCCTGCAGATGCCAGGTTAATCAAAGAGATTAATCTCAAAATTGATGAGTCTTCCCTTACAGGAGAATCTGTGCCTGTTCAGAAGAGTATCGAATCCCTACCGTCTGAGACCCCTGAGACCGATAGGAGAAATATGGTATATGCAGGTACTGCAGTCGCTTATGGAAGGGGCATGGCTGTTATTACAGCAACTGGAATGGAAACCTCATTTGGGGAACTTGCGGGGCTTCTGGGGACAATAGAGAGATCCAGGACTCCTTTACAGGAAAACCTCGACAAATTTGGCAAATGGATTGGAGCTGCCACTCTGATAATCGTGGCTTTTGTCGCGATGCTTGGTGTTTTTTACGGTTTTCCCCTTCTGGATATGTTCCTATGGGGAGTTGCCCTTGCGGTTGCTGCCATTCCTGAAGCTCTTCCTGCAGTCGTTACAGTAGGTCTTGGGCTTGGAGTGAGACGTATGGTCAAAAGGCATGCTCTTGTGAGGAAACTACCATCTGTTGAAACCCTTGGAGTTACAAACGTTATCTGTTCTGACAAAACAGGCACACTTACACAGAACAAAATGACGGTTGAGAGAATATATATTAATGGACAGATTTTAAAGGTTACAGGAAATGGATATAATCCTGAGGGCGATTTTTTTAAAGGGGATACGAAAATTTCTGCAGATGATGTGCATCTCAGGACTCTTTTACTTGGGTGCACTCTGTGTAATGATGCTGGCCTTTTTGGAGTAGACGGGGGATGGGAAATCACAGGGGATCCAACAGAAGCTTCTCTTGTAGTTGCTGCCGCAAAGGCAGGTTTCAAAAAAGATATTCTTGATCAAAAATACCCTCGTCTTGGGGAAATTCCGTTTTCCTCCGAACGAAAAAGAATGACTACTTTTAATAAACTTGAGTCAGGTTCTTATCTCTTTCCTGATGACAGTTTTATTGCCTTCTCAAAAGGAGCTCCTGAGGTTATCTTGGATTCGTGCACTAAAATTCTCCTTAAAGGTGAAATAAGACCCTTAACTCCCGAGTTAAGGCAGGAGATTTTAGAACAAGTACGGAAAATGGCTGATCAGGCTCTTAGAATTATGGCTTTCTCCTTCCGCCAGCTAGACGAGAGTAACTCTCCTGAGAAAATTTTTTCCGGAGAACTCACTGCTGATAGAATCGAGAGAGATATGACCTTTTCAGGGCTGACGGGTATGAGGGACCCTCCAAGAGAGGAAGTAAAAGTGGCAATCCAGATCTGTGCAGATGCCGGTATCAAAACAGTAATGATAACAGGAGATCACAAGGTTACAGCAGCTGCAATTGCAAAGGAACTTAATATTTTGAAGGAGAACGACCTCACTCTCACCGGATCAGAGCTTGATAACCTTGAGGACAGCGAATTTGAAGACAAAGTTGAAAGAGTTTCAGTTTACGCCAGAGTTTACCCCACTCATAAGCTGAGGGTCGTGGAAGCTTTTAAGAAAAAAGGTTATGTTGTGGCAATGACCGGAGACGGGGTAAATGATGCTCCTGCCCTCAAAGCTGCGGATATGGGCATAGCCATGGGAATTACGGGCACTGATGTCAGCAAGGAAGCCTCAAGCATGATTCTCACCGACGACAATTTTGCGTCTATAGTCGCGGCGGTTGAGGAAGGAAGGAATATATTCAAAAACATTAGAAATTTTATAACGTATGGGCTCTCAGCTCACATTGGCGAAGTTCTAATAGTTCTTATCTCTATCCTGGGATGGCAGATCCTGCCCCTTCTTGCAGTACAGATTCTCTGGATTAACTTGATTACCGATGGGCTCCCTCCAATGGCTCTGTCAGTTGAGCCTCCTGACGGAGGTCTCATGAAGCAGAAGCCAAGAAGTGTCAAAGAAGGACTGATTACCCGCCGTGAAATTGCAGCCGGACTTGGAATTGGAGGGTTGATTGCTCTACAAGCTCTTATCGTCTTAATTTGGGCTCTTAACAGAGGACTTCCTCTTGAAAAACTTCAGACTATGATCTTTGCGCTTGTAGTCTTTTCAGAGATGTTCAATGCCTTTAACTGGCGTTCTGACCGATATTCAATCTTTTCTCTGGGACTTTTTTCAAATAAAGCTCTGGTTTACGCAGTCCTTTCCACAGTGATTCTTCAGTTGATGGTAATCTATATCCCTTTCTTTCAAAAGGCTTTCAGGACAGTTCCTCTTTCCCTTTTCGAGTGGGGGGTAATACTGACTCTTGCCTCTACCACGCTGATTTCCATGGAACTTGTAAAATACTTTTCTGGGAAAAAATTGTCGGAAAATGAATCCTGACCTGGATAGTAGCAGGTAAAATAAAATTTCCTCTGACAGAATTTCTTCCTCCGGATTTTACCTTCATTTTTCAAGCTTTTTGTTGTAATAAAGGGTGAACTCCTTTCCGGGACGCAGGCTGAAGTTATAGGAAGCATACTCTTTTTCTGGTATTTCCCTGTACATCTGGTATGAAGCGGGTACAATTATTGCATCATACGATACGGTTGCAGGGAGTTTTCTGGAATAATTTGCTTTTTCGTAGTCCCTCAAATACCAGGGTAGGGGCCAGTAAAGGTTGTTTGGGTCTACGACATCTATACTGAGAGTTTGAGTCTCAAGGTTGAATCCCTCGATCTTCTGCATAAGTTCCCTGATATCCAGAGATGCCTGGGTATGCGTCATCAGTTCGTCATCTTCCATACTTCTGTAGAAGTTTACCGAAATACACTGGAACAGAGATATTACCAGGGTGAGCGCCAGAACTCCTGCTAAAAGGATATGGGCTCTTGAATGATTCCTTCTGGGGGCGGGAGTTTCTTCTATTGCGTAAGTTCTATCCTGGGATCTGGATATCTGCTCCATCTGTCTATTTTCAGGGCTCATGATTAAAAAGTCTCCCAGGTAAGCTCCTGCTAAAATTCCAAAAGGAAGAACAATATGCACTACAAGCCAGGGAACTTTTTCCTGAAGATAGGAATATAGCAGAAAACTTGAAATTGCCCAGTAAGAAAGAAACAGGAAAAAAGGAGCATTTTTATCTTTTTTCTTCAGGAAATGGAAAATACCCAGTGTTCCAAACAAGATTATTGGGCTTTCATATGTAAGGAGAATTGGAATATAATAATAAAAGGGTCCACCTATGCGTTCAATTTTGTGCATTTCCATCCAGTGGGAAAAAGCCCTTTCCACTACTGAAAAAGGAGAAACGTCATTTCTGAAAAGACTTGTGTAAAAGAACATTGCAATGAAAATGAAAAGAATACCTGAGAGGATAAGTTCAGGAAGAAAAGGCAGAAAAGCTGAGAGCTTGAGACGGAGAGCTTCTTTCAGACTTAAGTTTTCTTTTTTCCAATCTGAATAAAACCTGTACAAAATATAAATCCCGGAATAAGCTCCGAACATCAGGATGATCAGATAGGCATTTTCCTTTGAGGATACGGCAATTGCGAGAGAAGATGCGACAAGGATAAGATAGGGAAGTCTCTTTTGGCTGTGAAGATTTTCAAGATAGCGAGCTGCTCCTGCAACAGTAGCCAGAGTACAGAAAACAATGATCATATCGTTCCTGAAAAATCTTGAAAAATATACCATGCTAGGAGAGAAAGAAAGTAAAAAAGTTGTCCATAGTACACCTTTTTTTCCAAGCTCTTTTTTTAGCAAAAACAGCAGAGCAATTGTCCCTACTCCGAAAAAGACAGGAATCAGGCGTGCTGTGCTATCATTTATTCCCAGAAAGTGAAAGATAAGTGCAGTAGAGTGGAAAAGGAAAGGGCCGTGATAAGCAGGGTCATAGCTGTAATGCCCGTTTTCTAGAAGTCTAAGGGTGAAACTTGCATGTACACTTTCGTCATGGTGAAAAACTCTATTCCCAAGATCAAACAATCTGATCAATAGAGCAGAAAAAATGATCAAAAGTCCCAAAGCTTTATATTTTTTATCCGAAATACGCTGGGAGTTTCCGAAATTATTTTTTTCACTTTGCTGCATTTTTCCTTAAACCTTCTGCATTGGCTGTTCCCTTATAAGGCATAGGTATATTTAAGGGGTAGGATGAAATAGTTTCTCTCATGGCTGAAGTAAAAGTAAAGTTATTTGCAAATCTGCGTGAAGTAGCAGGCACATCGGAACTGGAGTTATCCGGAGAAAAGGTTCTTGATGTCCTCTTGTCCCTCACCGACAAATATTCCGGGTTAAAAGACCTTATTTTTGAAAAATCTGAAGGAAAAGGTGAAGTTCCTGTTATGTGCGGTTCTATTAATGTCCTTATAAATGGAAATAATGTCAGACACCTTGAAGGGCTGGATACCCTGCTTTCGGATGCAGACGAAATCGCGGTTCTGCCTCCGGTTTCCGGGGGCTGATTTTTCTAAGGAGAGGAGAAGAATGGGAAGGATATTCAAGGAACGAACTTCCATTGACGAAGCTTTGAGGCTTTTTCTTGAGAATATTTCTCCTCTCAGGAAAATAGAAGAAATTTCGCTCGAAGTTTGCACAGGTAGAGTACTGGCAGAAACTGTAGTTTCCGGCAGGAATGTTCCTCACTATCACCGTGCTGCCATGGACGGTTATGCTGTGCTGGCCTCAGATACCCTGGGAGCTTCTCCTGCAAATCCTGTTTTACTGCAGCTTTCTGATTATGTGGAGGAAGGAAGCTTAAAATGGGTGCATACAGGGGCTGTAATGCCGAAGGAAGCAGATGCAGTTGTAGTTGTAGAGGATACAGTCACAACAGGAGATATCGTTGAGGTCAGGGCCCAGGTCTACCCTGGCAGAAATGTGACACAGGTCGGAGAGGACATAAAAAGCGGAGACCTTATTTTTGAAGAGGGTCACCTTCTTCGCCCCTGTGATGCAGCTGTGCTTGCATCAATAGGGTTTGACAGGGTAAAGGTTTTCCAAAAACCCGTTGTCGCAGTCATTCCCACTGGAGATGAGCTGGTAAGTCGTGAAAAGACTGGAGAAGTCCCTCCTCCGGGAATGGTTCTTGAAACTAATGGGCTGATGACTTCCCTCTATGTAGAGAAATGGGGGGGAGTTTCCAGATACATGGGGATAGTGCCTGATAATCCGGAAAGTATAAAAAAAGCGATAGAAGCAAATCTGGATGCAGATATGATTCTTCTTTCGGGCGGAACCTCGGTAGGGAAAAGAGATCATGTCCCTGAGGTTGTATCATCACTGGGGAAGTTACTTGTACACGGTATTGCAGTAAACCCCGGAAAACCCACAGCTCTTGGTACCATAGATAATGTGCCTGTAGTTTGTCTTCCAGGTTATCCTGTTGCCGGAATTGTAGCCCTCTATTTCTTTGTTCGCCCAGGAATTCGAAGACTGGCATCAATCTCAAACTTTTCTGAATTAGTTCTCAAAAGACGGCTTGCTGCAAAAATAAGGTCAAAAATAGGATATGTTAATTTTATCCGTGTTATTTTTGAAGGAAATAAAGTGCGCCCCTTAACTGGAGATAAGTCTGATGCTCTGAGTTCTGTTGCAAAAGCTGACGGTTTTATCCTTATACCCGAAAACGTTGAAGGGTATGAAGAAGGAGAGGAAGTAGACGTCTTCTTAATAGAATGATCATCCTCTCTGGTCACCTTCTTTTTGATCTCCAAAAGAATTGTAACCCAGAGAGTTAGAATGTATAAAAAAGGCGAAAGAGCCACTTGTCAGATGTATTATTGACTTTACTCTTTCGCCTCAGCTGTTCTCTATTTTTAATTAAGGTTTTTACTTACTTCTTACTACGATGTAGCTTGTCTTTTTTGATGTACTACTTCCCTTGGTGTTTTTAACTGTTAAGCTGATAGTATATCTTCCCGCTTTGGTAAAGGTGTGTGTAGCATTAAGAGAATGTTTCGAATTTATGCCATCTCCAAAATCCCAATACCAGGACGTTGGTGTACCTCCGGTACCCGTATCTTTAAATAACACCGTAAGTGGCGCTCTTCCGGATGTCACGTTCGCAGAGAAAGCAGATACTGGAGGCTTTAAATTTGTAACAGATATATAATTTGTCTTCCTCACTGTGCTACTGCTATCCTTATTTTTCACCGTCAGGGTCACTGTGTATGTTCCCGATTTAGTATATGTATGTGTAGCTGTTCTGGCATTTTTTGAATTTATGCCATCTCCAAAGTCCCAATACCAGGAAGCTGGTGTGCCTCCAGTGCTGGTATCAGTGAATAATACTTTTAATGGGGCATTTCCTGAGATTGGGGTCGCAGAGAAGTTTGCAACCAGTTTTTGCGTACCAAATACTGCTTGATATGCATTTATACGGCCTGAGCCATAGCTGTTATCCTTTCCCGTTGATCCGCGATCTACAGATGTACCTTCTAAAATTTGTTTTACCCTAGAAGGCGTCAGAGACGGGTTATTCTCTAGCATTAACGCAACAGTGCCGGAAACGTGTGGTGTTGCCATGGAGGTTCCGGACATGTAGTCATATCCACCTCCCGGAAATGTTGAGATGATATTTAATCCGGGGGCAGAAACATCAGGTTTAATGTATGTTTGTCCTCCAAGAGTAACTGGACCACGACTGCTAAAATATGCTATAGTATCAGATGAATCAGTTGCACCAATAGCGATTGAGTTAATTTCATCACCCGGACAGGAGATTGTATTAGATCCAGGTCCGGAGTTTCCAGCTGCTATTACAGGAACTACACCTGCTGCCACAACATTATTTATTGCAGTTGTATATATTTCCTGATGTGATGACCCACCACTGTAACTTATAATATCAGCATTGTTATTGACTGCCCACTCAAAAGCAAGAATAACATCAGATGTATATCCATAACCCTCTTCACTAAATACTTTTGCTGCAATTAGCTTTGTACCAGGAGCGACTCCTGTACGTATACCGTTAGCCCCGGTTCCTGAAATGGTTCCGGCAACGTGGGTCCCATGCCCGTGATCATCATATGGAGAAGGATACGAGTTTACATAATCAATCCAACTTACAACTTTTGGATCATTTGTAATGGGATTTTCGTCAAGGTCGTCAAGATCTGGGTGATTAACATCGATGCCGGTATCCACAACAGCAACAGTTACTCCTTTTCCAGTTATGCCTTGCTGCCATACTGTCTGCGCTCCAACTTTATCAACTCCCCATGCGTTTGCAGAGATTATATTCGTATTCTGCATGCTAGAAGACTCTTTTATTTCTTTCAAAGAGGATTCAGGATTATCTACTAGATAAACAACTTCATCAAGCTCAATTTTTGAGACTTCGGGTTTCTTAGACAGAGAAACCAAAATTTCCGGCGTTACTTCAGCCGCGACAGCATTAACAAGTTTAATAGGCTTTATTTCCTGTGCTTTATTGGTAGAGTTTGCATCTCCTAGAAGCTGTATGATATTTTTTTGATCGCTTTCAATTTGGAATTCCCCATTAACGTTATTGAATGCAATTTGTTGATTTGCTAACACAATAATTACTGGAATCTTTTCAGTAGCTGAAGCTTCAGCAATCTTTAAAGATAATGCTCCTGATATTTTATTATCTATGCTGATGTTATTGGATTCACTTGTGTAATTAGATAAATTTGTGTTATTATCTACATTTATTATATTCTCAGATACATTTGTGCTATTTGACATATTTATATTGTCAGATATGTTTATATCATCAGCTGTTGCTGTAAAAGGCAGCAATGATATTAACAAGAGTAATATACAGCTAATGCTTAACAATTGAGTATTTGTTTTTTTTAAAGAGCTTACGACCTTTTTTTCCATTTTTACCCGCTCCATTTCAGGACTTTTCACATCCTAATTATTTTTCTCTGATCAAGCAATCCTCAAAAAAATCAATACGTTTATTTATTTAACAGGTGTCTAATAAATTATCATTATATAATTTAAATAGAAAATTTTGACTATATATAATTATACTTATGAATTAACTATAAACTCTGAAATTGTAGGGCATTGATAAATTTTTAAGGAAAATCTTCTTAATTTTATCTAGAACTGTTTAAAAAAGATGGGATTTTGCCGATACTTTTAATATATTCTATTTTGGAGTAATCAATCCCAAATAAGGTGTAAGAAATTAGTATGTGTTGTATCGCTTGGTCTTGCACTATTAGTTGGTTGATTTTATTTTCCAGAACACTCTTAATGTCTTACCTTGCCTTTTTTGCAATTCGGTAAGGTGAGTCAGTGAGGTTATAGTAGAGATGCTTTGATGTACAAAACGTAAGCATATTTCTACCATTGGAAAATTAATAATGAAAACATCAACCATATAATGAGGACGACCATCTTGCACTTATAATCAGAAATTAAATCTTGATTAGACGAAATCCTTCATATTTTTATTTAGAATGACTCATTATTAAATAAAATAATGAATAAAATTTTATACTCAAAAGGCTAATCAAACGGAAAAATCGAATCAAACCTTAGTTTTTAATTGGTTTGAAAGTGATATTATGCCCTCCGTAAACAGTGACCTTAATAAAATTCTCCTTATAGGTGCAGGCGGTTTTTTAGGGGCTATCTGCAGGTTTTTGTTCTGTGAACTTGTAGAAGCACAGCTTGGTACCCTGTCGGTAAATGTGCTGGGAAGTTTCCTGCTCGGCCTGATAATGTACGACACGGAGTATATAGGATTTATAAGTCCTGAAGGTAAGCTTGCTTTAGGTACCGGATTTATGGGGGCATTTACAACATTTTCTACATTTGCAGTGCAGTCTTTCACAATGCCTTTTTTTCCTGCCATAGGAAACATCAGCGCCAACCTTTTTCTTACTCTTACGGGTGTATTCATGGGTAGAGGAGTCATAAAAGCCCTTTCAAGGAGGCAGGGATAAAAATGTTTCCAGTTCCGGGCTCTGAAAAACTCCTGTTAATAGGTCTCGGTGGTTTCATAGGGTCACCTCTGAGATATATCGTTTCAAGCCGAGTTCCTAAAATCAAAAATATCCCTGCAGGGACTCTTACAGTAAATCTTCTGGGGAGTATTGTGCTTGCACTTCTTACTTTCTCTTCCGAGCCCGAATCTATGGTCTACTTCGTAAATATAGGGATTTTAGGTTCCTTTACTACTTTTTCTACCTTCGCTTATGAGACTTTTAAGTTGCTTGAAGAAGGACAAAATCTTTCTTTTTTCCTAAATATCTTCCTGAATGTCATACTTTGCATCTCAGGCGTAAGTTTTGCATATATGGCCCTTATGTACTCCTAAATCTGCTTGATTTCCAGAGCACCTGAAATAAGCAGAAAAAGATTACCTGAAACAAAAGAATTACCTGAAAAACTACAGAAAATTTAAAAACAATCTCAAAAAAGATTCAATTAAAATAAAAAAAGTTAAATAAAAGCCCTTAAAATCACTTTACAAGGGCTTTTGCAGATCTTCTGATGAAACGTCTCTTGTGACCTGACGAAGTGAAGCGCTGTGCAGGTCCTGGATGTGCCTTTTGGGCTTTTGACTTCTGGACCTTGATTACTCTGCCTTTTCTGCCTTTTATCTTTACCCAATCAATACTGCCGGTTTTGCCCATAATCATTCCTCATTAAATTTTACTATAATTTCAATTTTATTTCTAATTTTTATTTTTCTCTGGCTTTATTAGTACTTTTTCACGTAGAACACTTACGTGCCATATACACTTATTGTGGACACTGCCGGTTGCCGCGGATTTCTGTTTCTCCTCGGCAGTGTCTCAACGAATAGGGTATTTCTACCATACCATTAAACAGATGATTTTCAATACCTTGCGGAATATTTAATATTCCTTGAAGCCTGAAAGTGCGAAAATATAAATGTTATCAAGCCTTGGTTTTATCATAAAGAGAAATGCTAGTAATTAAATGTTACGGACATGAGCTAAAAACAGGGGTATAAAATAGGGCATAAACCTCTGAAAAATACTCATAAATGTAGATTTAAGACCTAAATATTAAAATAATGCAACCTGAATATTGCAGGATTCTTTTATGAAAAAGGCAGTTAACGTAAAAAATGATCTCCTCGAAACCAGGCTTGTTGAAGCACGAGAGGAACTTATTGGTTTAAAAAATTTTCCTGATTCTGAGTTTGTCAGCGTTATCAAGGAGCTGGGGTTTAAGTGTGAACTATGTGCACGCTGCTGTACTAAAGAGTTTAATGACCATGTTTTTTTGCTAGATGCAGATATCGCTGCAATAAGAAAAATAAACCCTGATGCTCTGGTGCCTGCTCCTTATTATGAGTTTTGCGACCAGAATGGCAAGTTTTATGTCTCAGGCTATTCTTTGAAAACAAAGCCTGACGGCTCTTGCATTTTCCTTGACAACAAACGCTGTAAGATCTATGAAAAGCGTCCTTCAATCTGCAGGGTTTACCCTCACATGCTCCACAGGGAAGCTGATGAATCAGGTAAGGTTGAATGGCGCCAGATAAGCGGCTTAAATGAACATGGAAGTTACCATTCGGAACTCGAAGACTGCGAATGTAAAGCAATTGCCGGAGATACCAGGGCTTACGAAGAAGCTTACCTGGTGCAGATAATCCATTTTCTTGAGGCTATCCAGGCTCATTTTCAAAAAAACGGTCTGAAACATGTTCAGAGGATATATGATCGCAGAATGAGGGAATTTCTTAAAGGTGAAAGTGAACTCGAAGTTTTTGTATATTCAGAGAACGGGTTTGAAAAGTATAATCTCAAATCTGATATCTGTTCATAAAGCTTTATTTCTTTTACCTTTTACCTTCCATTTCAGGAGTACTCCACTCTCTATTTTCTCTGCTGCGAGGAGTTCAAGTTCAAGGAGTTCAGCCTCTGAAAATCCTTTTCCGTCAGCAAAGGTTGGAGCTGCGCCCCCTCCTATAATTAAATTTCCTACGAAAGTATATACTTCATCAACAAGGCCTGAGGAAAGCATGCCCCAGTTAAGGGTTGCCCCTCCTTCCACCATAAGAGTGTTTATCCCCATTTCCTTCAGTTTTCTTGCAAGCTCTGGAAGGTTGACTTTATCAGTTCCTGTCTTGATAACAAGAGCTTTTTTTTCCAGTTTTTCTACATTTTCAGCAGGTGCTGAGTTTGAGACTGCAATTATCCTTATTCCTTCCCCTTTTTTAAAAATATCAGCATCCAGAGGGGTTCTTGCTGAACTATCTACAATAATCCTTACCGGATTTTCACTTTTTCCGGCAGTTTTCCTGGCATTTTTTCTTTCTGGAGATTTTACAGTAAGGCTGGGGTCGTCTGAAAGGACTGTTCCAATTCCTACCATAATCGCATCGGTTTGAGCTCTTAGCTCATCTACTCTTTCAAAATCGGTTTTTCCGGAGATTTTGACCTGTTTTCTTTCTTTTGTTGAAAGTTTGCCGTCAGCTGACATTGCAGAATTGATAAAAACAAAAGGCCTATCCATTTTCGGGCTCCTGAAAAAAAGTATTTGGGAGACTTGATATAAGTTTTATCTCCCTTTGAGCAGATTCTTTAATAATTTAAATTTGTTTTTATCTGTTGTTAGTTTATCTTAAAGGCCTGAAGATTTAAAAGCAGGTTTTAACCCGATTATTGGGAATCTATTAGAGGCTTCAGGAGATCATAGTCTCTCAAAAGGCCCTGAAGCTTGCGGTTTGAGTTAATGATTGGGATCTGGTCAATCCTGTTCCGCTTCATCTTCCTTGCACAATCGCTGACAGATGCGATGTAAGTGGCTGTGATCGGTTCCTTAATCATAATATCACTTCCGATCATGTTTGGGACTTTTATTCTTGACACACTATAATATATACTCATGGTGTCCCGCATTGATTCCCAGGTCCAGGCATCGTCGTCAAGACCGGCAGACATATCTGACATCTCTACACTGTCCTCTATTACGCTCGCAGCAATAACGTCCCGATCCGAGATTATTCCTACAAGTTCCAGATTCCCATCAAGCACAGGGACAGCCTTGACGCCTGCGAGCTCCATAATCCTTGCGACTACAGGTAAAGGCGTTTCACTATAAATTGCAACTACTTCTTCTTCTACATAGTCTTTGATAGGAATATCGATATTCATATCTGCGATTGTGCCTACCACATCTGCTACAGTAACAAGTCCTACGAGTTTCCCGTTGTCTACTACGGGGAGCCTTCTTATCTCATTTTCTAAAAGAAGACGTGCAGCAGTTTGCAGGTCCGACCCAGGGGATATAGTTATCGGATCCCGTGTCATAAGAAGGGCCAGCTGTTCTTCTTCAGGTTTCTGAAGAAGGTTAGTCCTGGTTACAATCCCTACAATTTTGGAATCTTTAAGTACCGGAACCCCCGAGATGTGTTTGTTCTTAAGGATTTTAAGAACTTCGTCCCTTGAACCGGGAAGGGTTGCACTTGCTACATCCCTTACCATAATATCCTCAATAAAGATGTTTTTTGGCATCTTATCTACCTTTATCCTCTGAATCCTGAGTTTCTTTTATTTCTTTTCCCAAAAGGCTTCCAGTTGACAGAATATATTAGATTTCTTCGTTACCCCTAACTACCATTACCGGAACTTTTGAGCCTCTTATCACTTTTTCTGCAACGCTGCCCATTAAAAACCTGTCCAGTCCGGTTTTTCCAAGGGTGCCCATCACTATCAGGTCAGCGTTGTTGTTTTCCGCAAAATCGATTATCTCGTTACTTGGGTGTCCTTCCCAGAGTACCTCCCTTACCTCTACTCCTGCAGCTTCTCCACGTTCCTTAACTTCATATACTGCTCTTTCCCCCTCTTTTCTCAGGATTTCATACATTGCTTCCCAGCCGGCATCCATTGGTATTGAGGAAAAAGAAGATGTATCTACTACGTAAAGAGCATGAATTGTAGCTCCGCTAAGCTTTGCAATTTCGATGCCGTGAGAGATGGCCCTCTGTGTGTTCTCGGATCCGTCTGTTGCAATTACTATATTCCGGTAAAGCTCGCTCGTCATATTTCGTTCTCCATTTGCTTTACGAATGAAATACCGATATTATATCATCGGGTCTTGCCCGCCTTGTGATTCCACTTATAGGGTCCTTTATTCCTGATAGATTATTGGAACTTCCATTCAGGATCATCAGATTAGCTTTATTCCCCTTTTCAATAGAACATGTGGAGTTTGGCCCCATTACAAAAGAACCATTAAGTGTGCAAATTTTAAATACTTGCCTATCATCAATTGAAAATATTTTGGACATGAATTCCATTTCAGCAAACATATTTACAGAATTTAACATTACATTATCTGTTCCTGCAGCTACCCTGATTCCAGCATCAAGCATTTCTGCAATAGGTGCCATTCCAGCTCCTGTAATTAAGTTAGACCTGGGACACACAACAACGGGAATTCCTGCTTCAGCCACGTTATCAAGATCTTTTCTTGTGGCGTTTGTCATGTGAATAAGCAGATCAGGCTCCAAAGATAGTGCTTTTTCTATATCGCTCCTGTCTTTTTCTCCTGCATGAATTGCAAAGAATTTCTTCAGGTCTCGCGTATATGTAACGATTTCCTCAAGTAATTCAATGTCCAGATCATTTGTTCCGCTCATTCCAAGCCCTCTGGAATGTAGAAGAACTCTTTTTACTTCGGCCAGAACTACCTGAAGAGGTAGCTCGGGTTCTGCAGGTCTACCCAGTACCATAGATTTCAGTTCGAGTCCTTCAAGAGCTTTATTTAGGGCTGCAACTCCTACAACCCCTCCTTCTCTAAAATCTGCAAAAGCACAGGTACCGGTTTCTATCATATCAAATAAGGACCTTCTTATGCATTCGATCAGGGTTTTATATGGCGTTTCTCCAAGAATCCTGTGTTTTAACCCGTCAGGAGGTTTTACAAGTGAGTCAAGATCTCTCTGGATCTGAAAGTTAGAAACTTTTCCCAGAGGAGGATCTTTCAATACCGAGTCTCCAAGATGAGTATGGGCATTGACAAAACAGGGAGCTATTATATTGGAAGAATATGTATGCTCCTCTCCAATTTCCGTAACTATTCCGTTTTTTACGCAGATATATCCTTCAATAGGTTCCAGTTCTGGGCCTGCAATTATTGTTCCGGGAATCATCTGTTCAGTGCCGTACATATATACGCACCTCTGCTAATTATCAAACGCCTGTGCTCAGTTGGTGGATGACCAAACATATGCATAATATATAACTTTTCCTTCAGATTATCTATAATACATTGATTTTGGAATTAAACTACTGGAAATTTTCTTTCCGTATTTTAAATCTCTTTTTGACGATGCAATGAGTTTTGTCCTTTTACTGGTCTCATACATCTGTATCCTTTCTCTGTTATTTCTCAGGTATACTTTTTCTTTCTTATTACAAAATATTGCTCTTTAATGACTTTCATATGGCTATAGTTTAAACATGTTTATTTGAAATCAAAGATTTTTTTCAGTTACTTTTATATATCATTAAGGATTTATATGTCCTTCATCGCATTGTATAGGTCCTTGCACGAGATAATGGGATAACCTGACTGTGAGTGTACAGACAACCCCAATGCGGTACATCGGTAGTGTGACATTGCCTGGCACGAGGGTAACTGAAAGGGACTGCGGAAAACCAGAGGATGAACTTTCGGAGTTAGTGCGTCCGGGCTACAACACTATTCTCTCCTGCTTTCAAAAATCATATCTGTCAATCATATTTGTCAGTTACTTTACTAATCATTTTGGTATCAATTTCATAGTGGTTTTACCAATATCTGATTATATTTTTGCTACTTATGGATATTCTTCCCCCTCTCCGCGCTGATTCGTTATTGTTTTATAGAATACTTAGAAAGATATAACACATATGTCCTTTGAAGAGGCAATAAAAGACCTTAATTCAGCTGTTCTTGTTGATATCGAGGTTACACCCGGCTCCAAGTCAGTCTCGGTTCCTAGTGGTTATAATGAATGGCGTAAAAGAATTGAAGTAAAATTAACAAAAAATGCTCAAAAAGGAAAAGCTAATGAACAGCTGGTCGAGTGCCTTGCCAAACTCTTCGGAATCAGCAGTTCGGATATTGTTATCAGCAGTGGAGCGACAAGCAGTAAGAAATCTTTATTGATAAAAGGAATCTCTTACCAGCAGGCGGTTTCTATTTTTGCAGTCTACTTAAGGAGTTAAAGTAGGCAGTCTACTTAAGGAATTAAGTAGTATATAGATAGATAAATATATCTATAATTCAACAAATAACTAAATATAAAAATAAAATCTCTTTTAAGAATCGATAGAGTTATTAACAGTAATTTTTAGCTTTTAAAAAATACTTTGAAAAGTTAAGTCCAATTTCTCAATATTTTAGCTACAAAAAAGGTTGCAGAATAACGTGGTTGATCCTGAAATTTACAGAAAAAGGCTTGAAAGGATTGAAGAGCTACTCGCCGAACTTTTAGAGTATTCAGAAAAAGGAGCAATCATTATTGTGGAGGGAAAAAGAGATATTTTTTCATTGAAAGGGCTTGGAATCGAAGGTAACTTTGAACTTGCAACAAGACATTCTCTTTTTAATTTTTCTGAGGAAATTGCAAGACGTGGCAGTGAAGTAATCATACTTACGGATTGGGACAGGCGAGGTGACATACTTGCTGCAAAGCTTTCAGAATACCTCAAAAGTTTTGGTTTGAAACCTGAGCTTCAGATCCGAAATAAACTGAGGCTTATTTCTCAAAAAGAAATTAAAGATGTGGAGAGCCTGTATACCTATGTTTCGAATCTAAGATTGAAGGCCGGCTCAAGTTTTGACGAAGATATTAAGTGAAAAATGAAATTATGAAGCTATGCGAGGCTTCTTTTGTAATAATAGTTCTAAACCATGTATGAAAATATTTTAAGAGTAGTGCGAAAACATATATAAAATATCTTGAATAGATCTAAGAACTGAAGACTTCAAGAAGATAAAGAAGATAAAGAAGATAAAGAAAAATGCATTTAAATAGGTAATTTCTTTTTCTTTATCTAAAAAACAAAAATTATGGATTATTCTCGATAGTCGTAGGAGTGTTCTTATTCTTTATGCATGGGATTGGGAACTTCTCCTTTCTCCTGCAGCATTTCCATACTTTGTGGGCTTTTTTGATGATTAAATGTCCGGTCAAATTCCGGATACTTTGAGAATCTGTCAGCCAGTTCTTCAAACATTTTGTGTCTTGGACTGATAATTATTATATGAGCAGGGGGATGAATTTTCTTCAACCTGCTTATCGCAGCTCCAGCATGATTATTCAATTCTACCAGTGCTGCTGAATTACATTTTGACTTGAGAGATACACCCATCACATTCACAAGAAGCTCATCAGCATAGTTTGGTTCTATGCATTTAGGAGTGGCTGAAAATTGGATATGTCCGTATCGTTCAAGGTCATGTAATGCTATTTTTACTTTATCCGAGTCGTCTGCCCGGACTAATGCGAATGATTTCATTTTTTACACACCACCAATACTGAAGTTATCCCCATTTCGATATGGATTTACCCCTATAATAATCTTTGTGTAAAGAACGGCAATTAAAGACCGAAATTTTCGGACAGATGCGGCATCTTAATCACTTTTAAGATGTTATATAGGAGCTTTAGGTCTGAATAATCCTTATTCACCTGTTTCTCTTACGCAAGGCGTTTTCAAAAATTATAAGGGTTTATCAAAATTTCTTTTTTCAAGATTTAGTATTCGTTTCCAGGTAATGGAATAGCGTATTCTATAGTTATATGCATGGTATATATATTCTTTGAAATAATATTTCATTATTAAAAGCTTTTTTTAAAACTCTATTTTTTAAAATAAGTTGAATTATGTTTTCCTTTGAGGCGAAACGTTCAGATATTAATCTCTAAATTGAGTTATTTACTGCTAGTTTAACTCTCAAATGACATTAATTTTACTCATATCCAGAAGGGTATCTACGACTCTTGACTTTAAAAGTCAAGAACTTGATATATAAATAAAGAACCTGATACATATGCCAAAAACTTGATATCTATTACCGTGGGTTATGTTTCTTTCTCCAGTTATTACAATTCAGCATCATTTGAAATAAATATATCTTTTATTAGAACCTTTATATTTTATATACATGAACAATGTGCAGAAAGACACATCATAAGATTGTCTGTACTCTCTTTTCGTTTAATACTTACTTTGTGAATGTAACGGGAAGAATTAATACACCTTTAGATTATGAATATAGCTCTAATAAATACAATTAATTTTTCAATTTGATTCAATAAGGCAATTTATAATAAGACTCATCGCTTATTTCCCGATGCCTGATTAACGTTCAATATGTTGAATTAATGAAGCGATTAAGAAGTTAGTTGCTCAGCCCCCAGATTAAAGTTTTTAAGGGTTATCAAAAAAGATGGTGATTGTATGGCTGAAGATATTAAGACTAAAGTTATAAAGGCAAAAAAAGCGTCAATTGAACTTTCCAGTGTGAGCGAGGAAATAAAAAACAGAGCTCTTGAGGCTATGGCCAGTGCTCTTGATAAAGAAAGGCAGGCCATTCTGGACGCAAATTCAAAAGATCTTGAAGCTGCAGTAGAACTGAAGAAAAAAGGGAAGCTTACCCAGGCCCTTGTGGATAGACTTAAAGTAAATGACTCGAAGATTAACGGGATGATTGCGGGCATAAGAGATGTGATAAAACTCAGGGATCCTGTTGGAGACACTCTGTCTACTCTTGAGCTTGACAAAGATCTTATTCTTTATCAGATAAGCTGCCCCATAGGCTTAATAGGGGTCATTTTCGAGTCCAGGCCTGATGTAGTACCTCAGGTAATGTCCCTTTGCCTGAAGAGCGGAAATGCGACTATCTTCAAAGGTGGAAGTGAGGCCAGAGAGTCCAATCGCACTATTTTCGAGATTTTAGTTAAAGCCATAGAATCCATAGACGGCATGCCGGAAGGCGCTTTCCAGCTTATGGAAACCAGAGAAGAGATAATGGATCTTTTGAGCCTTGATGCCTATGTTGACCTTCTTATTCCCAGAGGCTCAAACGAATTTGTCAAATTTATTCAGGAAAATACGAAGATCCCTGTACTGGGACATACCAGCGGAATCTGCCATATTTATGTGGATGAATATGCTGATCTTGATACTGCATGGAAAGTCTGTTTTGATGCCAAAGTGCAGTATCCTGCCGTATGCAATGCCATCGAAACTCTACTTGTAAACCGCGAAATTGCAGATTCCTTCCTGCCTAAAATGGCGGAAATGTATCTCGGGGCAGGGGTTGAACTGCGCTGTGACAAGGACAGCTATGATCTGCTTTCAAAAAGAGGTTTCTCTCCTCTTTCAAAAGCTACTGAAGAGGATTGGAGTCTTGAGTACAATGATCTTATCCTTTCCATAAAGCTCGTCAATGCGATGAAGGGAGCTATTGATCATATAAACACTTTCGGTTCCCACCACACTGATGGGATTATTTCAGAAAATGCATCCCGGAGAAAAGAATTCATAGGGCTTGTTGACTCATCGAGTGTCATGGTAAATGCCTCAACTCGTTTTGCGGACGGTTATCGTTACGGAAAAGGGGCTGAAGTAGGAATCAGCACTAACAAGATCCATTCCCGGGGACCTGTAGGGATGGAAGGCTTGCTGATTTACAAGTATATCCTTATGGGCAAAGGGCAGGTTGTTGCGGACTATGTGGGAGATAATGCAAAACCCTATACTCACAGGAAACTTGACCTTGAATTCAAAGATATGAACTAAACCTCTTTAATTTTATAATATCTTTATATATCTGGATTGAAATACCAGCACATTGAATGTAAGTTGTGGAAATCCGCATTGCGGCTATTAGCTTTTTAGGCCGCACTTCCAAAATACCTTACGAGGCCTTGTGATTGACAGATAGAAAAGAATTTCTTAGTGACGTTAATAAAATCGTTGTCAAAATCGGTACTTCCTCTATTACAAAAAAGAATTGTGACGATACGAAAGAAAACTGCAGCATTGACCCTTCCTATATGGAAAGCATTGCAGCCCAGGTATCCGAGCTCCGAAAGCATGGGAAAGAAGTAATTCTGGTGAGTTCGGGAGCAATAGGCGTAGGATTGAATGAACTGGGCATTGCCCCAAAACCTCGTGAAATTCCTATCAGACAGGCAGCGGCAGCTGTGGGGCAGAGCATTCTCATGCAGTACTGGAGCGAAGCATTTGCAAAGTATGGGATGAAAGTTGCTCAAATCCTTCTTACCTATGAATTCTATTCAGACCGTGTATCCTACCTGAATCTCAGGAACAGCATTTCTACTCTTCTGGAATATGGAGTCGTTCCGATTATAAACGAAAACGACTGTACCTGCACAAACGAGATTGAAGCGATCTTCGGAGATAATGATAAACTTTCTGCAATGGTTGCAAGCAAAATCGATGCTGATCTCCTTATTATTCTTTCGGATATTGATGGTCTTTTTGATAAAAATCCAAAAACGCATAGTGACGCCAGACTGCTTTCCCTTGTGGAGAGGATCACTCCTGAAATAGAGAGTTATGGGGGTGACCCTACAAGTTTCAAGGGTGTAGGAGGAATGAGGACGAAAATAAAAGCTGCAAAGATCTGCAGTATGGCAGGTTGCTATGTGTTGATTGCAAATAGCGAAATCAAGAACGTGGTGCTGAAGATTCTTTCCGGGGAAGAAATAGGAACGCTTTTCCTGGCTGAAAGGCATATTCAGAAGAATCGCTCCAGGTGGATTATTCTCTCAAGGGCTTCAGGTACTGTTCATGTAGACGCAGGGGCAAAAGCCGCGGTCCTTAAAAAAAACAGCCTCCTTCCTGCAGGTATTGTAGGGGTTGAGGGAATTTTTGACAGAGGGGATGTTATAAAGCTCGAGTGTGAAGGCAGAATCTTTGCAAAGGGAATTACAGACTATACCTCTGAAGAGCTTATGCAAATAAAAGGAGCTCATACGAACGAAATTGAAGGTATTCTGGGCTACAAAAACTACGATAATGTAATAAAAAAAGAAAATGTAGGCATACTGGAAGAAGTAAACTAAATATCGGGATTTCTAAGAGTTTAGATGAGTTCCTATTATTTGGAATATTTGGAATCCATTCTTAGAACCCATTCTTAATTATCAATCTTAAATTCCTTAAAAATCATTCTATAATAGCTAACTCTGAAGCAAATATTCCTTGATATTTACTCTTATCTTTGGAAATTAGGAGATGTTATACATGGAAAATCGAAATATCGGATTTATCGGAGCAGGTAAAATGGGCTCTGCTCTCATGCAGGGAATCATTAAGGCCGGAATTGTTAAACCTGAAAATATTGGCGCAAGCGATGTATACGAGCCATTTTTAAATGAATTGAAGACAAATCTGGGAATCCGGGTCTCAACTGACAATGCTGTCATTGTCCAGGGATCGGACATTCTTATCCTTGCAGTGAAACCTCAGACTCTTGATTCCGTACTTGCAAATCTAAGGGCTTACATAGGTCCTGAAAAACTTGTAATTTCAATTGCCGCAGGCGTACCTCTCTCTACCTATGAAAATGCCCTTCCAGAAGGCACCAGGGTCATACGTGTAATGCCTAATATAGCAGCCACGGTCTCAGAAGCTGCCTCCGGAATTTCTCCTGGCAGGAATGTCACTGCTGAAGACTTAAAAACAGCTCTTGAGATCTTTTCTGCAGTTGGCACAGCAGTTCAGGTGCCAGAGTCTCTTATGGATGCCGTTACAGGGCTTTCAGGAAGCGGGCCTGCTTTTATCTTCCCTGTAATTGAAGCAATGGCTGATGGGGCTGTCCTTGAAGGTATGGACAGGAAGAGTGCTCTTACCCTGGCAGCCCAGACTGTACTTGGAGCTGCAAAAATGGCGCTTGAAACAGGCATGCACCCGGGAGAACTAAAAGATATGGTCACTTCTCCTGCCGGGACTACAATTCAAGGTATTCATGCTCTTGAGGAAGCCGGAATCAGGGCTGCTTTTATGAATGCAGTTATAAGGGCAAGTGAACGCTCAAAAGAACTCGGGAAAAAGTAAATCTCTTTTATTTTTCCGGTTTTCTTATTTTTCTTTTTGAATCTGGCAGCTAAAAGCGAAAAAAGTTTTAGATTATTTCTTGCTTTCCTTTTTCAGGCACATAAACCAATCAAGACAGTAAATACTCTCTTCTGTTTCTTCAAGTCTTTCTTTTACTTCTAGCATTGAACGAGGAGGTGAAATTATTACATCATCTCCTGGCTGCCAGTTTGCCGGAGTTGATACTTCTTCAGCGTCACTTTTCTGCATGGCGCTAACAAGTCTTTTGATTTCCTGCGTATTCCTTCCATTTTTGATAGGATAGTAAATTATTGCCCTGATTTTTGACTCCGGATCTATGATAAATGCTGCCCTTACAGTCTGGATTTTTGATTCTTTTCGCTGAACCATTCCGTACTTCTTCACTACTTCCATTCTCAGGTCAGCAATCACAGGGAACTTGATTTCTATCTTTTTCATCCCTTTGTACTCTATTTTTTCCTCAATTCTCTTAAGCCATGCAATGTGGGAAAAAATACTGTCTACGGAAAGCCCCAGCAGTTCGGTATTCATTTCTTTAAATTCTTCCTGCATACTTGCAAAGGTCATGAATTCGGTAGTACATACTGGTGTGAAATCTGCAGGATGGCTGAAAAGGATCACCCATTTCCCTCTATAGTCTTCAGGAAAATTGATTGATCCCTGAGTTGTCACAGCTTTAAAAGATGGTGCATCTTCCCCAATCAAGGGTATATGTATCTGCTCATACTCCGTTTCTACCATATTTTCACCTTGTGTTTTCAATGCCCCAATGCTTCTTGTGTATGGAAACTGCTCCACAGTTATAGAAGCAAAACGCTAGAAGCGCTGCCAGTCCCCTTACTATCCCCTATGCAAATTTTATATTTTTGTTCTTATATATCTCTTATGATGCACGGAAGAACAGCTTTTCTTGTAGAAAATTTCATTCTTGAATTCTTTATTAAACTCCCTTTTTGAAAACACTTGTTTTAAACCCCACAGTTCAGTAAGAAGATATTATTAAGCTCAATTATGCCAAATTTAAGAAGAAGAAGCGTATTTTTCTTTTCTGTCTGCATACAGAAGTTGAAATAGAGTTTTATCTTTTAAGAAAGCACGATCGAAAAAATGAGAGAATTTTTATAAAAGAACATCAACTTTCCCTGCCTGCAAACTGCAAGGTTCTGGTTTATCTTGGATACTGCTCTATTCTTTAATGATTATTTATTATAAATGATAAATAGTTTTATATACGAGTGTTTCCTTATTTCATTATACATAAAATTGGCATTTAAGAATTCAGGGTTGGGTATTGAGGGATCATATTTTATTTTTTATTTTTATACTTCGCTTAAGATGATCTTTGGTGAACGAAGTTTTAGACCTTCTTCGGCCACCCGAAGGGATCTCACATGGGGCAAGAGATCCCTTCCTTCTTATATGGGTTCTTCTTTTTTACATTTATAATTTACTTCTTTTTTATTGTAAGTTTTATTGAAATACCCTGTGTTTGACACTCCCTGATTTCTAATATGTTAAACTGGTTTATTTCTTCAATAAAATAAACTGATGACCTCAAAACTAAACCTTTGATTAAGCTTTCACAGAATTCTTATGTCTAAAAAATAAAAAAAGTTGAATTTTCAGATTATTTTTTGCTATCTTTCTTCAGGGCCAAAAACCAGTCAAGACAATTGACTCCTTCTCCTGGGTTTTCAAGCCTTTCTTTGACTCCCTCCATTGAGTTCGGCGCTGGAATTATTACGTCTTCACCTGGCTGCCAGTTTGCCGGGGTTGCAACTTTTTCATTTTCATTTTTCTGCAGGGCAATCAGGAGCCGCTTGATTTCCTGCATATTTCTTCCTGCTGACAGCGGATAATAGAGAACTGCTCTAACTTTTGCCTCGGGATCTATAATAAATACAGCTCTCACAGCCTGTGTGGTTGATGCATTTGGCTGCACCATACCGTATTTTTTCGCAACATCCATCTTCAGGTCAGCAATTAGCGGGAACTTGACTTCTACATTTTTCATTCCTTTGTACTCTATTTTCTCCTCAATCCTCTTAAGCCAGGCAATATGTGAGAAAACGCTGTCTATGGAAAGTCCTATAAGTTCAGTATTCATATTTCTGAACTCTTCCTGCATACTGGCAAAAGTCATGAATTCGGTAGTACATACTGGTGTAAAATCTGCAGGATGGCTGAAAAGGATTACCCATTTACCTTTGTAATCTTCCGGAAAGTTGATTTGTCCCTGAGTTGTCACTGCCGTAAAAGAGGGCGCATCGTCTCCAATAAGAGGCATACGTATCTGTTCATACTCCATTTCTACCATATTCTCACCTATATTCATTCCATTGAGTGCGTACTGAAAGAAAACACAGCTTTTTAGGGTTTGGAGACTGAATTCAGGTTTTTTGGGTAAAGCTTTGAAAGTATTTCCCTTCTTCTTTGTCTCCACAACTATCTATGGTTATTTCCATTCTTATATATCTCTTCCGAAAAACGGACAAAAATACTCTCTCGCTGGAAATTCTGTTCCTTAAACGCCATCGTCTGCTTATTTTTTATGTGAATGAGAAAGGTTATGAATCTATTTTTCAACCCCTATATTTTCTAAGTTAATTATTTTTTAAAATATGTGTTTTAATCGGGGTTTGGACACATTAGAACATTCTAACTTAATATTTTTAAAAATGGAGTTCTCTTAATACTTCTTTCTCGAAAGTAATTTATGTTAGTAGTTCTTTTCTTATATGGGGTTCAAATGAGAGAGTTTTCCAGGCCAAAAGTTGTAGTTAGTAAATGCCTTGAGTTTGACCGCTGCCGATATAATGGGGATATGATCAGCAGTCCAATAGTGTCAAAACTTAAGGAATATGTATCTTTCCTGCCTGTTTGCGCGGAAGTGGAGATAGGGCTAGGTGTCCCAAGAAATCCAGTGAGAATAGTTCTTGATAAGGGAGAATACCGGCTTGTTCAGCCTGCAACTGGTAAGGATGTAACCGAAGATATGAAGGCTTTTTGTACTGATTTTCTTGATTCGGTAGGAGAGGTTGACGGCTTTATTCTAAAATTCAGGTCTCCTTCCTGCGGGCTTAAAGATGTAAAAGTTTACCCCTCCGCAGGTAAGTCAGGGGCAATTGAGAAAAAATCCGGATATTTTGGGGGAGAAGTCCTGAAAAGATATCCTTTTTTGCCTATTGAAGATGAAGGAAGGCTCAGAAATGCCCGTATAAAAGAGCATTTCCTGACAAAGCTTTTTTTATTTGCTTCTTTTCAGAAAATAAAACTCGAGGGTAGTATGAAGGATCTCATAAGGTTTCATACCGAAAACAAGTATCTTCTCATGGCTTACAGCCAGGCAGAACTCCGGAAACTGGGAGTGATTGTTGCAAATAAAGAAAACAAACCCTTTAAAGAATTGATTTCCGATTACGAAGCACATCTTTACGTTGCTTTAACAAGACCTCCAAAATACACTTCAAACATTAACGTGCTCATGCATGCTCTCGGGCATTTTTCAGACAAGCTTTCAAGCGGAGAAAAAGCCCTGTTTTTTGACTGGATTCAGAAATACAGGGAAGGAAAAACATCTCTTTGCCCGGCAATAAATACAATCAGGTCATGGATAGTACGCTTTGAAGACCAATACCTTATGCATCAGACCTTTTTTGAGCCGTACCCGGAAGGGTTGATGGAAATAGACCCGATAAACTCCCACCTGAGGCAAGATCTCTGGAAATAAGTCCTATTAGACAACCATTAAACCATACGCTTCTGGATGAGGGGATATTTGATGAAAATCGAAGTAAAATTGTTGTTCTTATTTTTACTCTTCTCTCTGCTCTGGGTTTTTCTATTCTGGCCCAATTCTGAGATTTCAAAGGAGTTTGATAGAGAGATAGGGGAAAGTTTTCTTGAAACATATACTGTAAAGCTTGAATCCCCCGCTACCCTGATCTCAGAAGATCAGGTAAACTCCGAAAGACTGTCCCGAACTTATTCCTGGGATTATGACGAATACCGCTGGCATCTTTCTCTAGCTCTTGACGATAATCTTTATGATCTGTATAGCTCAAGAACAAGAAACAGAGATTATGATCTGTTTGCTTCGGACCCTTACGATGACTGGTTAATTGAAAATATTGCAGATACTCTTTATTCTCTCTCCAGAGAATACGGGCTTGAAGAATGCAAAGTTCCGGAACTTTGTGTATCCTTTGTTCAGTCCTTAAACTACACGTCCGATATTACAAGTTCGGGCTTTGACCAGTACCCCCGTTTTCCCTATGAAACCCTTTATGAGAATGGTGGAGATTGTGAAGATACCTCTATTCTTTCTGCGGCAATTCTTCAGGAGATGGGCTATGATGTTGTTCTTCTGGAACTTCCAGAGCATATGGCTATCGGGATAAAGTGCGACAATGAAAATGAAGGGGAGAGTTTCGAATACGAAGGCAAAGATTATTACTATCTGGAAACTACAGGCAGCAGCTGGAGGATAGGGGAAATTCCTGAGAAATATGCAGACCAGCCTGTAAAAATAATTCCTGTGTACAGAAGACCCCTGATGAATCTTGATTTCCGAGCTCAATGTGAATACTCAAAAAAAGATGGAGTTGTAGATGTTAACGTCACTCTGAGAAATGTGGGCTCGGAAACAGCGAAAAATACAACTGTTTATGTTGCTCTTCAGGCTGCAGACGAGGTGAGTGTGTGGGACGATGTTAATAGTTCTTCCATAACTCTCGAGCCTGAAGGAATTTATAATTATACTGCAACCGGACTCACTGTTCCTGCAGGAAAAACCTTCAGGGTGTACGTACAGACACAGGGAGAAAACCTGCTTTCTGAGAACATAACCAGCGAGTGGGTTAAAGTTTGAAAAATCCCTTTTTGCCAAATCCTGTGAGTTACTTATAAATCATATATCCACGAATTATAATGGTAAGGTAAATCGATTATTCAATAACTCTACAATATTTTGGGGTGGTTAAATGGATAGACTATACAGATCTAAAACTAACAGGATTATTGCAGGGATATGTGGTGGTTTAGGAGACTATTTTAAAGTTGACCCAACACTTATAAGGCTGCTATGGGTCCTTCTCACTCTATCCGGTGGGGCAGGATTGGTTGCTTATATTATTGCCTGGGCTATAATCCCTGAAGAACCTTCAGTATAAAAAAGCAATGCTTTTTGTTTCCTATGTTGCATCTTTGCAATTAATGTTTAGATGAGTTTTAAAAAATAGTCTTCCAGAAAAGTTTCTGGAAGTTTACTGTTTGTTGATCATTTAAAGCCTGGATTCCTTTTACTGATTAAAAAGTTGATCCACAAACCACTCAGGATCAAACTTTTTCAAATCCTCATAACCCTGTCCTACTCCAAAAAAGAGAATAGGCTTACCTGTGATGTAAGCAATGGATATAGCTGCTCCACCTTTGGCATCAGCATCGATTTTTGTCAGAATGGACCCATCGATTGGCACGGCTTCGTTGAACTGAGCAGCCCTTTCGACTGCATCATTTCCTGCAACTGCTTCATCTACGAATAGTATAAGGTCTGGAGTGCTTACTCTGCAAATCTTCTCCATCTGTGCCATAAGATTAAGGTTTGTATGCATGCGGCCGGCTGTGTCTGAGAGCACGAAATCGATTTTATGGGCTTTTGCATACTGTATTGCATCGTAAATTACTGCTGCAGGGTCAGCCCCAGATTGATGTTTGATCATTTTCACTCCCAACCTGTCTGCATGAATCCCCAGCTGGTCAATTGCACCTGCTCTGAAAGTATCTCCTGCCGCCAGAACTACGGAATACCCTGACTTGAGCAGCCTGTGAGTCATTTTTGAGATTGATGTTGTTTTTCCTGTCCCGTTAATTCCAACAAAAACAATATGGACAGGTTTTTCTTTGCTTTTTATGCATTCATCAAAATCATAGAAATTGGCAGATACTACGTCCATAATAGCTTTTTTCAGGGCTTCTTCTACAATTTCTCCGGTATTGCTTCCAAGATGTTTTGTGGTGCCTGTAAGCTGATCTTTTACGGATTTTGTAATGGCTTCGGAGACTGAGAGGGCAAGGTCGCTTTCCAGAAGTCCCATTTCAAGTTCCCAGAGGGGTTCTTCAAGGTCTTTCTCATCCAGATAAACCTCTCTGCTAAAGACAAGAGCTTTTGCCTTCTGTGCAAACCCAACTTTTGAGACTTTTTTGAAAAAAGATTTTTTCTCTTCAGGTACTTTTTCTTCTTCCTGTTTCTCTTCTCGCTTATTCTGTATATCCTTCTTTCTTTCTTCAAGTTTTTTCCTGTACTCTGCTTTTTTTCTGTCTTCTTCTTTCTCTACAGGTACAGGTGTAGCCATTACAGGTTCTGCATGTTTGACTTCGGGACGTTCCTCTTCCAGAGGCGTTTCAATAGCTTCCTCTTCTAAAATGGGCTCAGCATCTTCTTCAAAGACCTCATCTCCAAGGCTTTCTTCTGTCTGAGGTTCGGGTTCTTCTACAGGCTCGACAGCTACGGCTTTGTCATCAATGGTTTTGCTGAGCGTCTTTTTAAAAATCCCAAGTTTCTCTTTAATTTTGTTGAACACAGGATCCATCCCAAAAAAGTTCAGTAAAAAATAAGTAATTGATAATTAGACTTATATAATTAATTATTCTAAGTGAAAGAGTTTTGCTCTCAAAAAGATTTTGAGCTATTGAGCTCTTTAACAGGTTTTTTACCTGAGCCGGATCTCTTCTCAGGCCTGGCCAGGTTGCTGAAGTTTTTCAGCTTCAGCTTCCAGGACCTGCATACCCTGTACGTATTTAGTCAGTGAAGCGTTCATCTGTTCAAAAATTTTCGTAAGCTGTTCTTTGCGGCGGTTCAGGGTTTCAATGGCTTCATCTGCTGTTCTCTCTGCGCTGAAGCCTGCTCCGAGATTTACAAGGACCCTGTCTGCATTTTTTATTTCGGCATGAACATATGAGCCAAAACCTACCGGAACCATCGTTTCGGCGATCTTGCCTTCCGCTGAGGCTGCTTTAAGTTCATTGATGGTTACGATTGCCTGGTCACAGCTTGAAACGGAAGCCTGGACCATATTCATTTCCTGCTTCAGACCTTCGGCCTGTCTCTGGAATTCCTGATACCTTGCTGCCAGATTCCTGACATCTTCACTGACTTCTGCCATATCCTTCACTCCTCAACGATACTTTCGATCTGGATCTGGCTTCTTTTAATACTGTGCCTGCTTCCAAAGACAGAATAAACTTTATCTTTTGCGTTCTTTTCATTCTGACTTTCGACATTCTTTGTGAATTTTTCCCAGTTACTTCCTGCTTTAAACTTACCTTTGACAACGAAATTCTTCATCTTGGTCACCACTCTTGCTGTAGCTTTATTCCGGAACAGATGGATAATTGATGTTCACTCTATGAATCCGAGTGCTTCTTCGATTCTCCCTAGTTCGGGTCCTGTAGTGTCTGAACCTGCTAAATAGTTCTTTGAATTTGCGAGCAGGCCTGAACCGAGCATCTGTGTCCCGAAATTAGTAGTCCCTATATTTACCGGAAGCCCAAAGATATTTTCCAGCATTTCCCTTTCTGAAGATGTCACTTTAGGATGCACCAGAAGCCCTTTGTTGGTGACAACTCCTGCCATCCCAACATTCTTTATTCCGGCAATTGTACCTCTATATACTTCGACCTTAAGGGTTCTGGCAATATTCTCAATGGCCCTGTCTGAAAGTTCGGGATGCACGATAGCTGCAGAATCGTTTGCAAGAACGATATTTCCTACTGCATTAATCTTATCGGGAAAAATCTCAACATGAACTCCAGTTAGTTCTTGCATTTCCCTGGCATCGGTTCCGTGTGAAAAAAGGAAGCCGTTTGAGTTTCCTCTGGAAAGAGCTCCCACAACTACGCTCCCGTTCACAAGAGTCTCAATGACTCTTACATCAAGCGAATCCCCAATTATGGCACAGACCTCGGGGTTTGTCCGGGTAGGGACGAGAGCAACGTCTTCTGTGCAGGTTGCAAAAACCCCAATCATTGGGGTATCGTAGATATCCACTGTTCGAATCATATTCTTGAAGCTTCGCATTTTTCTTTTATTTTTTATTTAGCGAGTTCTGCCTGTAACTCGCCATCTGCGAATTTTACAGCTCTGACCCGGATGGAGAGAGGGGGCTTTTCACAGCCTTTTTCCCATAGGCATTCATTAATGGATTTGTCTAACTTTATCTTTATAGCCTCAACCTTCATATGCCTGACGAGAAAATTCCGTACCTCAATAACTGCCCTGTTGGCCCTTTTCCATGAAGGTACTTTCCTTGCTTCCCTTAGAGGGATAGTATATATCTGTTCTTTTACCATGTCGTCTGCCATTTTTTCCCACCTACCTCGCTTATTTCACATCCAGGCTTCTTCTTCTCCAGTGCCTGCGCCTGGGATGACTTACTACCTTCCGGTTAGTTTTTACAATAGCCCACACCGGAACACGTGTGTTCTGTTTGTGCGCCTTTGCCAGGCGCTTCTTCTGACCTTTCATGTTATGACTCAAGTGGATCACACCTTGATTTGTAAGTGATTTTAATCTGTTAATTTCTGCTTATATCTGATAATTAGCTGATTGTGATCTCAACCCTTCTATAATTGCAGTTTTACCCCGCCGAATTAAACGGTAATTTTTGAATCCATATCCGGCAAATCTGATAAGGGTTTTAGTTAATCTGCAGCAGTATAAGGGTTGAATATAACTCGATTATCGTATAAATCTTTATTCCAGAATTTCCCTTTCGGGCAGACTTCCTTATTTTCAAATATTTCCTTTTCAGGATAGTTTTTTCCTCGAAAGCACATGAGACTGGATGTGGGCAGGAAATAATTTTTTAATTTCCTCTATCCCGTGTCTCTGTCTTATTAATTCCCTTAGTTCGGCTTCGTAGTCTGCCTTTTGAGTACTCTCACTTGGCCCTTCTTCAATTTTCAGATAGCGTTCGACAAGAATACCGATGGTTTTTTTATTATATCCTTTCAGAGGACAGGTGTATTGAATTCCTAATCGGTCCTCAATACTCCGTATCTGTGAAATTGAAAGCACAGGAACTCTGTCATCCCTTCTTGTCCCGTCAGCAATTATTTTTACTTCCGGATCCGAAGCAAGGGTTTCTACAGCTTTTTCGTGGATATAATTGATAGCACTTTTTGGGAAACCCTCTTTTATTATTTTCCCATAAGCCGTTTCAAGGATTTCTTTTTCCAGAGAGAGAATCCTGTGTGGAAAACCCAGTTCTTTTGCAGTTTTTGCCGCTAACTCCCAGTTGGGAAGCAAACCGAAACTGCAGGTTACAAGTTCTATCTCAAAAAACGGCTCCATCAAGAGGGCAGAAAGCGAGCTGTCCTTGCCTCCACTAAAGAGGACAGAGATTCTCATTGTACTTAAACCCTGGTTATGGATGTCTTACGTTTTTTTGGCTGCATCTTCGCAAGAAGCGTTTTAAGCTGTTCGTCGGTGATTTGAGACTGAAGCCTTCCACTCTGAGCAAGCGAAATTAGCTGCATTTCGAGCTGTTCTCCAAGAGAAGGTCTTGACATCTTCAGGGTTGTCATGCGTTCTCTGGCCTCAGGAGTCAGGATTTGCCTCAGGATAGCCTGCTTCTGAGCATCCATCTCGGCTCTGGCCTGTTCCTGCTGGTAAGCTGCCTGTATGTCAGACGGCTGGTTCTGCGCTTGCTGTTTCTGGATGTCGGCAAGCCGTCTCTTTCGGATTTCTTCGAGTTCATCATCCATCGTAGGCATGGAAATCACCAAAAGACCGGTTTTTCGGAGTATTCTGGATAAGATTTGATATTCGATTTAATCTGTTTGAAAGGGAGCCCTGAACATTTCATGCCCCTCTCCAAAGGATTTTTCTTCAGTATTTTGCAAGCTCAGGCATCTTCTCAAGAAGTTCATGCTTCAGTTCATTGGCTGCGTTGTCAAGCATGGAACGCCCTTTTGGAGAAACAGTCCTTCCGTTCTTTATCTTCTGCAGAAAACCTGCTGCTTCAAGCTGCTGTACTGCCTTTCTGGCAATCGAACCACTGCCTTTTGCTTTGTGGCTTGGCTGTGATCCTTTGTCCTTCTTTCCGCCGTATACGGATCGAAGCCTTTCAATTCCTACAGGTCCATCGGTGTAGATCTTCCTGAGAATTGCAGCACATCTTATGTACCACCAGTTGTCTGCGGTTGGTGGAAGTTCTTTGTGAACTCCGGTCTTTACGTTCTCTGCCCATTCAGGGGGAACAACATTTTCATTTTCCTTTAGAATGTCTGCAACCTTTCCGATAAATTCTGTTGCAGGGACATCGAATACTGTAGTCATGTAGATTAGCTCCTGTCAAGTTTTTACTTTTGCAGGCCGCAGGCGATAGAGCCGATTCTCTCCCCTGACCTGTCAGAAGTATGGTTTTCTCCCGAAACGAGGTAACTCTTTCTCTTTTCGAGAAGTCCTTTGCTGATCTTCGTAGCTGGACTGGACTCTGAGGATTTGGACCATATGGCCCGATAATGCCGGTAAATGTGATTTAGTTTGAATTGGAAAGACGTTGATACATTTTATTAGATACTGTGTCTAGGTAATCATATATATATTACACAGCTATATCCCACAGGCGATTTTGCAGTATGAAAAGTTCAGAACCGAAAAACAACCCATAATGTATCAAACTGGCTTTTGTCGATTAATACGACTGCCAACACTGAGCGTAATTACCCTCAAGCTATAAAAGCATTTTGTGAATTTACATAAAAAATGCCAGGTGAGCACATTCTGGAAGCCGAGGAGGAAATTGAATCCGGTGTCTTGCCGAGACAACGAAAAACTAAAAGGTATCTACTCAATTTCAAGAAGCATCTTGAAGAACAAGGTTTAGCTCCCTGTGACCGTTAAGAGCGTGTCTTAAAATTATATAATTCGAGATACATTATAAAATCCTTAGATACAAATGAAGAACAGCCACTATACCTTCAAGAGAAACGAGAATCACTTTTTACAGTTAAAATTATCTGACGTATGTAATGAGGTTAGACTTCCTGTCAGGTATATCGACAACTTCTTCTTTCTTATACCCAAGCACAGCCGAATCGTAAGGCTTGTAGCCCTCAGGTATTTTCAGTTCCTTTCGCAATTCGGGACCTTGTGGTGAATAAAACGCTAACAGAACGAAGAAAATCCAACACGACCCCAGCCCGATTGACTCTGCGGCTAGTAGCAAGTTCTGAGTAGCGGCGGCGCAATCCGCGTCAAGAGGTATGGGTGCCTGCTCATTGCCAGAGATTATGACTAGTGTTGGTGCACCGTACAAACAATTGAACTTCTCATTATTTCCTAGTCCCTTTAAATGTTCAAAACCGTGTTGCTTAGCTGCTTCTTTAGCCGCAATATTCAGTCTGTCCAGCAGTTCCTTGTTTTGAATTACTGTAAAATGCCACGCCTGACCCCCGGCGTTAGGAGCATACAACCCTGCTTCCAGCACTGCCTGCAATTCTTCCTCCTTGATCTGTTCATCTTTGAAGCTTCTGATACTCCTGCGCTGTTTAATGATTTTTAAAGTCTCATTGACAATCATCAAAGAATCCCTCCTTTAGTTTTAATTTATAAGAAGAATATCCAGAGCCTTTGGAAGACTATACGTTATTCACTTTTAGCTGCTACTGGTCTTCTGTCAAACATATGAAGTATGAAAAACTTTTATTTGATTTGGTGGTTTTTAGAAATTTAAAGTTAACGTTGCCCATTATCCAGTTATAGAAATGGTTTGAATTTTAAGACAGCCTCTAAGGGATATTTCAATGCTACCCGAAGTTTTTACCATAGCAATGATATTGAAGTACCAGGGTCAGGTAGTAATAGAGTAAATTAAAGTAAAGTAGAGTAAATTAAAGTAAAGCGCTTGAAAAAAATAAAGACATCCCAATAAGGAATATTTACAAGAAGTCTTAAAAAGTCTTAAAAGTTTGTGCCCCATTGAAAAAAGTGAAAAGTTTGTTAGAACTATAAATTAGAATTTTTGTTAGTGAGTGCAGTTTAGAAATTGTTTTACCCTTTCGCGCTGCTCTCCGGTTTTTTCCGGGTATGGCTTAGGGCTTCTCTAAAGTCCTCGCTTGCATGGCCCTTACTTCTTCCAATCCAATTGCCTGTCCACCCACTCCCCAGCTTCCACTCTTTACTTCCTGGACTACTACCAATGTATAGTTACGGAGATTTTCTCCCATAAACGAGACTATAACGTCTGTCACGTCCTCGATAAGATTCTTGATCTCTTCCTCAGAGAATACCCCTTCAATGATTTTGATATCAACAAGTGGCATTTCTTTTACCCCCAATTTACCGTTTGGACTTTTATATCCGCGTTTTTATTTAATTATATCTTATTTTTCCTCTATAAATACACTATTTATAAAGAGAATCAGAATGTGTTTTTCAAGGGTTAGTCATTACTGAAGTTGAATCAATCGTCCTAAATGAATACAACGCATTTAGAAGTAACAAGTACTTCAATGTGATATAGAGAACATGGACCATAGCTGTAATGATGCTCGTCTGCGAGAGGAATAAAATTAAGTTGGATGCTCAGAATATTGAAAAGTTCATTAAAAGGATATTCTCTAAAGCAAAGACTATCAGATGAGTAAGAGAGGCATTGAAAAACAGTACAAACGGATTTCAGAGAAGTATAAAGATGCTGACATTGATTGAAGATAAGTAATAAGGTTATTAAAATTTTAGTGGTGTTGTATGAGTAAATGAACAGCTTTCTTGAACTTCTCTTTTTCGATTTTCAATTCTTTATTAAAAAGTGAAGGTATTTGGGAATTTATTTTGTACCTTCTACATCTTGTTTTCCATTATCATAATTGTTAACTGTGCTTTTTAATTTGTCTGCATAGTCATATATGGAGTTCAAATCATCTATGGGAACTTTCTCTTCATCTTTATCTCCAGTAAACAAGCCTAGATATTTTTGCTTAGAATTGAAGTACATGCGGCAAATAGGTTTTCTGTTATTATCATCTAATAGCACACCGCAGTAAGATTTCTTATCCCTAATAGCAATCCTTTTTAGATTTAAGCTTTCACGAAGAATAGCCTTGATAATATAGTATCCCTGTAGCTCTTCTTCAGTTGTCATAATTCCTTCTGGATTATTATCTGAAACATCAGATGAAGATGTCTCTTTGCCTTCGTTCAAACCTGAGGGTTGCAAATATTCCGTAGAATTGGAAGAAAGTGAATCCTCAGTCATAGCAAATTTTAGCCTTTCATTTATCCTATCATTAATGAACTGATTGAGAGCATTTTTTGTAAGAACAGTAAATTTTTCACGGACATTTTGAGTAAAAGGAGAATTAGTTACTTTCTTAGTAAAATATTTAACAAACTCTTCAGAAGGAGAATTGATTTCATTAGCAAGTATCTGCTTAATTTCTTTTGTATATTTTAATTCACATGCTACATTTGCCAAATCGTCAATATTGAAGGATTCTTTCTTAAATCTCTTTAATTCATTTATCAGAGGTTCTTTGATGTCTAATAAGTTTATCTCCAAAAATGCTTTGTCATCCATTTTATTTGGAGCATCAATATCTGTATAAAAACGATATATAATTCCGTTTGTTAAAATTCCAATCTTTGCTTCACTTACAGTAAAATACCTGAAAAGTTGAGAGGCATATTCTTTATCCAGATCAGCACCAATATTTTTACATTCTATTAATATTATTGGTTTACCATCCTGAAGAATAGCGTAATCAACTTTTTCCCCTTTCTTTGTGCCGTAATCAGTTGTAAATTCAGGAACAACTTCAGTAGGATCAAAAACATTGTATCCCAATATGTTTAAAAGAGGCATTACAAGAGCATTTTTTGTGGCTTCTTCAGTTTTGATACTTTCAGATAACTTTGGAATTTTTGCAGACAATACTTTTATTTGATCTATAAAATCCATTATTTTCTACTCCTTTATGGAAAATTCTTCAAGGCCTAAAAATATCATAACATCTTTACAGATATATCTTCTGCTTTTTCTTTTATGTTCTTTCCTTTATTTTCAAATCAAATTTTTCATCATTCAGTTTCAATAGAACACGAATTTTATCAGAGATTCTAGATCAATTATTGAAACGACAAAGAGAATAATAAGAGAAATAGAAAATAATTCAAACAATTAATCTTTCTTTTTTTGAAGAACCTGTTGATAAGCTTTGAATCATCCAGATGTCATCAGTTAGGGTAACTAGCAGGGAAAATATCCATGTAAGAACCTGAAATCTCCATTTTTAAGTTGAAGCAGTAGAAAGTAACTGACCGAAAAAATAATCTGTATTTCTACAGTTTGCGAGATTTCAATGAATATTTTTGCACCTTTGATCCAATGGATCGAAGCTTTAAAAAATGGATATATGTATGATTAACTGCACACAGCAGTTAATATACATATTTTTAAGTAACTGGCATGATAAGTATTAGTATATACCAGAGTAAATATTCTTTTTTAAGAGAATTATTCTTTTCTAAAGGTTTGCGCCCTGCCCGGACCAACAGAAATGTAATTGATAGGTACTCTCATTAATTCTTCCAGCCTTCTAACGTAATTCTTTGCATTTTCCGGAAGATCCTCAAAGGACTTTACTTCAGTCAGATCATTTTCCCAGCCAGGAAGGTCTTCATAAACAGGCTTGCACTCCGAGAGGTCTTCTGTGAGTTCTGGAGGATAATCAATAATTTCTCCTTTATGGTCGTAAGAAACACAGATTCTTAGAGGTTCAAGTCCTGTCAGAACATCAAGTTTGGTGAGAGAAATTTCTGTGTACCCGTTAAGAGCAATTGCTTTTTTCAGGAGAGGCAGATCAAACCATCCGCATCTTCTGCTTCTGCCGGTGGTGGTTCCGAATTCGCCGCCTGCTCTCTGTATTCTTTCTCCCAAGTTCTCCTGTTAGTTCGGTTGGCAGCGGTCCCTCTCCCACTCTTGTGATGTATGCTTTTACAATAGCTATCACACTGTCCACTCTTGTGGGACCTACTCCTAGATTGGCACAGGCAGAGCCTGCAATTGTAGAAGAAGAAGTTACGAATTTTTGGGTTCCGTGTATCACATCGAGGTGGGTACCCTGGGCAGCTTCTGCCATTACATTTTTCCCTTCATCAAGAGCTTTATTGATTTCTCTTGATACATCTGTTACATAAGGTGCAAACTGCCTGCCAAGTTCAAGATATCTCTCTATCAGGACAGGGTCTCTGACTATTTTCGGATTTCCTCCCATTGCAGTGATTTCTTTTTCCTTCTGGGGGGCAAGTTCCTCAAGTCTTGCAAGAAAACGTTCCTTATCAACAAGTTCAGCAATGCGAACTTCGTCTCTTGCTACCTTGTCTATGTAAGCATAGCCAATTCCACGCTTTGTAGTTCCTATTTTTGTTTCCCTGGATTCTTCCCTTAATCCGTCCAGTTCTATATGGTATGGCATAATTATGCTGGTTTTTGCATCCAGGCCGAGCTTTCCGGCATCTACTTTTATGCCGTGTTTCTCAAACATTTCAATTTCTTCGGCTAAAACTTCCGGATTCAGGACAACCCCAGGCCCGATCAGAACCCTGGCGTTAAGCAGGATACCTGAAGGGATCAGGTGCAATTTGTAGACGTCGTTTCCGACCTTGACCGTATGGCCCGCGTTGTTTCCTCCCTGGAAACGGGCAACAATGTCATAATTCTTTGCAAGAAGGTCGACAATCTTGCCTTTTCCCTCGTCACCGAACTGCGCGCCTGTGATTATCGTAAACATAAAGCCCCCATTCGGGCTCAAACATTAATAATGTTTTGTTTCCCGAGTTTCGCTTCGGGAGCACGAGGTCCTTTTCCCTCGCTTCGCTCGCTCAAGAGGACTAGTTCTGGTTTAGAATCTTGGTTAGCTTTCCAAATTGAGATTGGGGGTCTGTTACTCTTTTTTCTTGTTCTGCTCTCTTAGGAAGACTAATTTATGATTTAGAATAAGTACTACTTTCGGGTGGGCGAAACAAAAAGTTTAGAAGAATGAGCCTCTAAATATCAGGAGGCTAAGGAGCATGAGAATAATTGCAAGGATTGTTACGGTCTTTGCACTTTCTTTGTCGCTTCCGAAGATGATGGGGATCGGACCGATCATTATTACTCCTCCTGTCTTGATTTCTGGCTCGATTTTTCTCACAGGAGGTTTCTCGTGGAAGGGTCCCTTAGAATCTGGAATGTTCTGAACGTCAGTTTTTTTTCCGAATGAGCTTTCTCTTTTTGAGTGATCCTGTTTCGATTCAGAGTCCCGGGGCGTTCCCAGGGATATACCAATTATGATTAGTATAAATCCGATGAGTATTATGAAGATTCCAACCAAAAAAAGGGTAGTTCCTATCAACGTTTTATTCTCCAAATGAATAGATAAAGGATCATTATTAATAGTCCGATCCCGAGCATACCTGTTGTTATCTCAGGCGAAGAGCCAAAGGCTATGGGAATTGGGCCAATCATAATTAACCCGCCAATCTGACTGGTTCCTGGATTTTGTGACGCTGTAAAGAGTGCTCCTAAAAATAATATCAGAAAACCTGCTAAGATGAGTGCTGCCCCTACTCTTAGAAAATCTTCAGATTTTTGCATATGAAATGATATATTTCTTTTATTATTAAATGTATCTTTGTTTGTTCCTGTGTCTGTTTTCTGGAAGGTATCTTTATACCTGATGCTCAGGTAATAAGGTATAAATGGAAAAGAAAGGTATGGGTCCTGAAATAAATCCCAACATCGATATATATTATGCAGGTATCAGAAATGCTTTGTATCAGTAAGTAGTCTTATTGGATAAAAAGTGGGTTTCAGGTTTTGCAGGAACTTATATATACCCTTTTTATATTTATAAGTTCATATTAATTCCCGGTATCTTAATATATCCTGTGAGAAGAGAACTCTTTAAATGTCATTCCTGCATTTGATATGTGTGAGTTGTCATATGACGGGTTATCTTATGAAAAGATTGTTCTTTTCCTGATTTTTCCCGTTTTGGGCTTTACTTCTTGTAAAAGTCTGAATACTAATATCCTGTAATTTACTGATAAATATACAGGAATATTTACAGGTCTACAAATAACTACTTAAAGTTTGATTAGTGCAATGGGTAATAATCTGAATCTTAATAAACTAACAATTCAGTTGACCTTCAATCGACTGATCCAGAAATCAACAATTCCAGAGTGAATTAACTTTTAAAACATGTTATCAAATTAATTTTATACGACAAAACAGGTGTTTTCAAATGTCAGACGACGGTACAATGAGATCTTCCCTGGAAGATATCAAAACCAGGGTAGAAGTAGAGCTTGAGTGTGGGGAGATTAATGCTGAAGATGTGAAATCTCTCTTAACCGAAATAGAGATAATGAAGGTTCAGAATGAAAATATGAAGGCTCGGCTCCTTGAGGCAAGTGTGGCAACAGGCAGGCACCTTCAGGAAATCAACAAATTAAAAGCTCACCTGGAACAGCTTACTCAGCCTCCTCTTTTTATTGCAACCATTCTTGAGGTGAACGGAGAAATTGCCCTTATCAGGCAGCACGGAAACAATCAGGAAGTACTTACCCAAATTCCTGATGAGTGCCTTGGAAAGATCGAACCCGGAATGAGGGTTGCTGTAAACGGGGCTTACTCAATAATCTCCATAGTTAGCAGGGCAGCTGATGTTCGTGCTCAGGTTATGGAACTTATTAACTCTCCTGGTGTGGATTATAGCATGATTGGAGGGCTGGATGAGGTGCTTCAGGAAGTCCGAGAAAGCGTTGAATTGCCGCTCACGGAACCTGAACTCTTTGAAGACCTGGGAATTGAGCCTCCTTCCGGTGTTCTTCTCCACGGTGCTCCTGGAACTGGAAAAACCCTTATTGCAAAAGCTATAGCCTCCCAGGCGAAGGCAACTTTCATCCGCATGTCAGGTTCGGACCTGGTCCAGAAGTTCGTTGGTGAAGGCTCAAGGCTTGTCAAAGATATTTTCCAGCTTGCCAGGGATAAGTCCCCAAGTATCCTATTTATAGATGAAATCGATGCTGTTGGTAGCATGAGAACTTATGACGGAACCAGCGGCTCGGCAGAAGTAAACAGGACAATGCTCCAGCTTCTTGCGGAGATGGACGGTTTTGATCCCAAGGGCAATGTAAAAGTGGTTGCTGCAACCAACAGGATTGACCTTCTTGATCCAGCTCTTCTCAGGCCTGGCAGATTTGACAGGTCTATTGAAGTTCCGCTTCCTGACGACATAGGCAGAATCGAGATCCTTAAAATCCATACCCGTAAGATGAACCTTGCCGATGATGTAGACTTTGAGAAACTTGCAAAGGTTATGGCAGGGAGAAGCGGGGCAGAGATCAGCGTAATTGTCAAAGAAGCCGGAATCTTTGTCCTGCGCAGGCGCGGGAAACAGATTGCCATGGCAGACTTCATGAAAGCCTATGACAAAGTCGTAAATATCAAGGAGCCTTCAATTCCTCATGCCATGTTCGTATAAATGATTTAAGAAAGCGAAAACTAAAATTAGATATTTTTCAACCTGAAGGAAAACTGCCTTTCAGTTGTGCCAGGGAGGTAAATCTCCTTCCATCACTCATTTTATTACAAGGGAGCGCAGAGGGTCACGAATACCCCAACCTTTAGGTTGGGGATGAAGTGAACCCTCGCCTCTTCGTTTTTCTCTTTAAATCTCTAAATCATTACTTTTTTTGTAAAATGAGGTTTTTTTGGCACCATGGCCACAGGTGGTGCCAGCCAGCCTATAGCCTGGATGTGATATGCGTTGGAATTGAACAGTTTTAGCCATGGCTATGGTCAGATAACTTACCATCTCGTTTTGGTGCCAAAGTATCGATACAATATATTCTACAATAAGCGAATTAAAAAGGATTGCGAGTTGATTCTCAACAATATTTGTATGGAGCAAGGCTACAAGACTTCATGCTATGGAAATTGTAGATGATCACGTTCACTTGTTCGTGGAATTTCATCCAAGTAACTCTTTGTCAGAAGTAGTTCAATACTTGAAAGGAGGAAGTTCTTATAGACTTTTCAAGCTATCATCCTGAATTAAAGAAACGATATTGGGGTGGAAGTCTATGGTCAAGAGGAAAATTCTATCGATCAGTTGGAAATGTAACAGCTGACACAATCAAACATTATATTAAGGAATCACAGAAGAAACCGAAAGAAGAGTTCTAAGTCTTCTGAATCAACGAAATTTGGTCAAAGAATAATTGAAGATTTCTAACCCCAAAAAACCGGGCGTGCGGCCCGAAGCATACCCCATCCTTTAGGGTGGGGTGGCCGCACGCAATTTGATTTTTTTAGATGTCAGACGAAAGGTTTATATTTTATAAATTACTTGAAGATATGCTCTTAGGCAAAACGTAATAACAAGATGCTCCGATAGTGTAGCTCGGCCAATCATTCAGGACTCTCACTCCTGCGACTGGGGTTCAAATCCCCATCGGAGCACTTTTCTCTTTTATAGTTCTTTTGATGTTACATATTTAGGACTTATATTGTATTCGAAAATTCATGTATTAAATCCTTAACAGTCAATAGATTTAAATTTAAACCATACTGTTTATTATGAACTCATCCCAGAACTCAAAATTGCTTCTCTGAATCCTATATTCCGAATAACAAATCGAGTTCAAATCACGAAAAACAATTCTAAAAATTTAATTATTTGATAATAAAATTGGTTTTGGGATAAGCTCTATATTTGGGGGTTCTCAAATTAGAATTTTGATTAAAAATTTATCCTTTTTTTCACTAACCTGGTCTGGAACGTACTTCTTTTTTTCAATTGCGATAGCTTTAAATATCATAAAAATTGTCGCTTTCATGTGTAACAAAATATGATATATAAAGGAGTCCTCTTTGAGGACTCCCTCGAAAACTATCTGGGCAGAGAAAGTATCTCAATTTGCCAATTCCTGTACTTCCTCTGCATTGACGATATTTCAAAGCACGTAGAACGTGCTTTTTATACCAACAAGAGTTGGCACTTTAAGTATAGTGTTTCTTCTATGATAAAACTCTTTGTTGTGAAATGTTTCAGGAAACTTTCATATGATAAAACCATTTCTTCCCTAACAGAGGAAGAAGCTATTCTATCTTTTTTTGATGAAAATGGTCAAATAAAACTTCCTTCAGGTGGAACCCTTCATCATTTTGTGAAATACAGGCTTGGAGAAGAAGGAATCAATGAGATTATGATGTTGCTAGGTGAAAAAATCCTTAAACTTTCATCTGAAAAGGAAGCCAAGATTGATTCTACCCCACTTGAAGCTTCAAGATACGATAAACACGCTGACTACAATCCACATTACGAGTGTAAAATGGATAAATCCCACATTACAATGGTTGGTACCTACCCTGTTATTATGACTTATACAAATGGTCTTGCATCTGATTCTCCAGAACTTATCAAACATATAGAAGCTTTGCAAAAAATGAATGCGAATATAGAATCATATTCTGCAGACGGAGGTTATGATTCATTTCTGAATCATGCGTATATATGGTTTCATCTTAAAGCAAAACCAGTTATTTCTTACGCATCAAATGCCGTAATCAATAAAGAAGGAAAAATGAAACGAATAGATCACTGGGTCAATAAAATGTGGAAAATAGGAGGAGATATTTAACGCAAAAATGGAAGACAAACTCGAATTTCTCTACAAAAACGGAAGGATGTTACAGGTTGGAATGTATCTGAGAAACCAGAATATCAACGATGATTCATTCAAAGAACTATATAAAAAGAGAGCTGAATGTGAAAAGATACATGGCCATATTAAGGATACAGTAAAATTCGACGTCAGAAAAGTAAGAAAGCAGAGTAGAAAATTATACTCACTCCTGAACTTCGTTGCAGTATCAGCTATTGGTGCTTACAGAATTGCAAAACAAAGTCCAAAACAGAAATTCATTTGGAGGATATTTTTAAAGAAATGATTGTCAAATTAGATCAGGGAGTTTTCAAACCTAATTTGAGATCCTCATTTGAACTTCATAAGTGAAGTGCATAATCTATAGATGAATGAAAAAATATATTATTTTGGCAAAAACGACATTCGAAGCATGAATCGAAGAATGAATTTACTTAAGACAGGTAGAGTTAAGGTTTCTAATTGCTAATTTTTAAATATTTTAATGAAAATCGTCTTTATGAAATATGCTCTCTGTCTTGATCCCATAAGCTGTAAACATGTTTTCAATCCATATTGTAGCTATTTTGGAAAAATTAACGCCAAAATCATGGGTTATTATCAGCTTATAATGGCCTTCGCAATCTGTGTAATCGATAGTATCGATCCAGCTAGTTATCTTGAGATTGACGATCAGCCCATCTATAACTTCTTTTAGACTACATTCCTCAAGAGACTTCTGAAAGTATAACTCTATTGTATATTCTATGGTTTTATTCCGGATAAAAAGCTCACTTAGCAGCTCAATATCAGCAGTTTCTATTAGCAATTTAAATGTAGTTTTTTCGATAATAACTAATGATTTTGCCTTTTTAAGGCGCATCCAATATTTTTCTTCTAGGGATAATGCAGGTCCCTTTTTTGAGCTGTTTTCCAGACATTCCAGTGCAAATTCTAAGGTTTTTTGCTGTGTTTCATATTTTTCGGCTTGTTTTTTTAATAATTCCCAATGTTTCTGCGAGATTGTAGTGGAAATTCGGTGTGTTTTCAAAATCGTTCACCCCAAATTTCAGACTTTTTTGAATTCATACAATTTCTCGAAATCGGGCAAATGATCATATGCTTAAAACCTGCAATTATTTACACATATTTCTACGGTGTTGGACGTATTTGATTTGAGTACAACCACAAGTAAGAATTAGTTCACTAATTATTTTTCCATCCGCACATCAAACGAATATGCGCATTCTGTACATATGTTATCTGGATAGCATATTTCTACCTGCGTATTTTATTTTAGCTTTGTTCACAGTAAAAAAATGCTATGAGACTTGCAGATCAAAGTGAAATATTGGATGTAATCATGAAATCAACAGAGATTATGGAGAACATTGAAGGAGATGCAAATATTTGCATTGCAGTCCTTGACGGTCCGGTTGACCTAAATCATCCTTGTTTCAACAAAACCAAGATAACAAAAATAGAAACTTTAGTTTCAGACGTTACTGAGAGAGGACCAAGTGCATACCACGGAACTCATGTTGCTAGCTTAATCTTTGGCCAGCGTAGCAGTTCCATTCATGGTATTGCTCCTGGCTGTCGTGGACTTGTAATTCCTGTTTTTGCAGATGGGCCTGATGATTCGATTACCCCCTGTTCTCAGATTGATCTCGCTCACGCCATCACACAAGCCGTTGAACACGGAGCCCATGTAATAAACATCAGTGGTGGGGAACTGGTTTCCTCTAGTGAACCTCATCCTCTACTTGACAAGGCTGTTCGTCTTTGCGCCGAAAACGGTGTTTTAATTGTTGCAGCTGTGGGAAATGACGGATGCCAGTGCCTCCATGTGCCAGCCGCCATTTCTTCGACCCTTGCAGTAGGGGCAATGGATGCCCGGGGAATACCACTTGACTTTAGTAATTGGGGGAAGCCGTATCAGATTAATGGTATTCTTGCACTTGGTGAAAAATTATTGGGAGCTGTGCCTGGTGGGGATGTCACCATCAGAAGCGGCACCAGCTTTGCCACTCCTATTGTTTCTGGTATTGTTGCTTTGCTGTTGAGCATCCAGAGACAAAGGGGAAACAAACCTGATCCCCACGCTGTGAGGGATGCCATTCTCCAGAGCGCTTACCCTTGTATCCCTTCCGAAAGTTTAGATTGTTCTCGTTATCTAAGAGGCCGTCTCAAAGTTGGAGGGGCATATGATCTTGTCACAAGAAAACAACAAGCTGTGACTTACAGTACTAATTCAGTACAACAAATTCAAGAGAGTGTGAACGTAAGACTGGTGGAATCTTCCAAAAAACTGCCTGTTCTTGGCGTGCAGAATGCGGAATTCACAACACTTAATCCGGAGATAGCAGCGCCCTCTACTCTGAGTTCCACTTTGGACGCAATGAAAGCTCTGGAAAATCCTGATTCTATTGAGTCAAAATCAATAGATATAGAGAAGAACGAACAAACGAAAAACCAGACACCGGAGGATAATATGACCGAAAATATAGAAGGAACATGTGGTTGTCCAGAAGGAAAGAAGATTGAAGACAAAATTCACGAGCCAACAACTGATAAAAGTAAGCTCCAGATCCATGCATCTGATGTACAGGCGACAGAATTTATGATTCCAAACCAAGAGTTTGCTACATCATCTGTCATGCCCTCGGAGGTCCATCCAGCTGCATGTTCTGCGAATGGACAACAATCCCTCGTATACGCCCTTGGTACACTAGGTTACGATTTTGGGAGCGAAGCACGGCGAGATGCTTTTGTCCAGAGCATGAAGGATGATAGGCCGAACCCAGACGACCCTGTGCAATTGCTGACCCATTTAGAAAATAATCCTGAGTACGCGGAGTCACTCATATGGACCCTCAATATTGAGGAAACCCCTATTTATGCAATCCGCCCTATGGGCAGTTTTGCCTCGAAGACTTACGAGCAGCTACGCGAATTTCTTGATGCACAGCAGGCAAAAAAAGTAGAAAAAGTTTCGATTCCAGGGGTAATTGTAGGAAAAGTAAAACTCCTTTCAGGCCAGGTGGTACCGGTCATTATCCCAGAACTGCGGGGAATGTACTGCTGGCGTGAAGAGGCTGTGGTAAAAACTGCAGTGCGTGCAGTGTTAGGTTCGGAGTTCAAAAGTGCCGATGATGATACACTGAAAGCAGTACATGCAGGTGCTCGCAACTTCTTAATGCGGGTGTATTACGAGTTCATGAACCTAGGCCGGACTCCACAGGAGCGTGCCATGAACTTTGCCGGAACAAATGCATTCCAAGTTGTGGACGTCTTTGAGCAGGCGGTTAAAGAGAGACTGACGCTAGATAGTATTATACGGAAAAAAGCGCGATCTGTAGGCCAGATTCGGAATGTTGGGATGTGAAGCTGAAGTTTTTCGATCCGGCCAATATACAACAGGTCGCCAGAAAGGTGTATCGCTTTACTATCGATGTAAGTGACGTGGTGCCCGTTTCAGTTGGAGAGATACGGTCTTGGTCGGTTTACTAAGCCGGATAAATCTAATTACGTGCCACCAAAGGGGTTCATCGCCTTTGGTGGCACTCACGAATTTACAACTATTGTCACTATGATGAGGATGGTGATAATAAGCAGAAACAGTTTGTTTCAAACCGTCACCTGTGTGGTGACAGAACAGCTCCCCTTACGGGAAAGAACAAAAAGAGATAGGAGGAATTATTATGAAATTAAAAACAAGCAAAACCTGTTGTGAGAAAGTCAGTACAGCGAAAATAGAGTCTGGAATCTGTCAATCTGGTCTTTGTGAAATGGGTTGCAGTCTAATTCCAAATGCCACTGCAAAGAATATCTGCCTAGCAGCATGTCCAGTAGCAGGCAGTTTAGCAAGCAAGATTCCGGTGGTAGGCGGGATATTGGGTGGCCTGTTATAAGGAGGAAATGTTATGAGAGTACCAAAACAAGCAAAACCTGTCATGAGAAATGCCCGTATGGCAAAGATTGAGTCTGGAATCTGTCAATCTGGTCTTTGCGAAACGGGTTGTAATCTAATTCCAAATGCCACTGCAAAGAATATCTGCCTAGCGGCATGTCCAGTGGCAGGCGGTTTAACAGGTCTGATTCCGGGAGTAGGCGGGATAATAAGTCGCCTGTTTTAATAGCGAGATAGATAGTGCAACAAGAATCGAAGCCAAAATAGGTCAAATTGAACATTTCCAAGTGAGTGTGGCCTAATTAACAATACCATAAGAAATGCCACATAGCATTTAATGTCGAATGCTTGTGTAGGCAGTCTTTTTGGATGTAATGCGTTGGGACTTATTGCCAGAACCTTCAAAAAACAACGCGATTGGATAGCTGCAATCAGTATGGTTGCAAGCTATCCCTTATAATTTCTAGTAGGTATTAAAAACCAGAAATAAGAAGGAAATGTTATGATAGTATCAATGCAGGCAAAACCTGTTATGAGAATGTCAGAAGCAAGAATCGAAGCAGGAATCAGTCAGTTTAGCATTGCGAAATAGGTTTAACTTAATAAAATGCTGCAGGAAAGGCTGTTTGCCTGGCCGCATACTGCGGTTTTGGAAAGGTTCTCTGATATTGCTGCAGTACAGACAATTTGTGGATTAATATCTATGTAATCTGGGGCATTTGTTCGTGTTTTTTTAACACACATCTCCCCCACTGATTATTTGGCAAAAATAATGAAATTGACTTCTTAGAGTTGATGTATAGTTTCGATCGTTCCGGTTGGAAGCTATCTAAATACTCATTTTTTGAGTAGCCCAAAATTGGGTGCCTCAGAGTAGCCAGAATAAGAACCAAGGAGGAAATTGTTATGAGAACACCGATGCAGGCAAAACCTGTTGTGAGAAATGTCAGTAAGGCAAAAATCAAGGTAGGAGTCTGCCAGTCTTCTGATTGCCACGAGAGTTGCAGCACAAAGACAGGGTTTCAGAAGAATTTATGCTTGGAGATGTGCGACTCCGCTTAAAGATTTTTATGCTGATCAGTTAAAAGATTAACAGAATATGACTACACTTACGGCTTATTCTACCGCAAGCAAAGTAAGACATATTTCATGCTTTTAGTATAATGTCCGCTGCTAAATTATTTACAAATACGGTGAAATTTAATGTTAGACGATTGCTAAATAATATAAATATGGTAATAATATATTTTCAAGAGGGGAAGTTATGGGAAAAGGTATGGCGTTAACAATCGGACTGAATGCCGTCGACCGAAGCATTATGCGGGATGGTCGGGAGAATTGGCTGCATGCGAATTCGATGCAGTCGATTATGCAGAGATTGCGAAGTCTAGAAATTTTGAGGTTAAGACCCTCCTTACCAAAGAAGCTACCAGGACAAATGTAATCGATGAAATCTCCAAGGCAGCAAACTCGTCGAAGGCCGGAGATATGTTCATGTTGAGTTATTCTGGTCATGGCGGCTGGTTGACGGATTTGAATGACGACGAAGAGGATGGAATGGACGAGACCATGTGTTTGTATGATGGTCATTTAATCGATGACGAATTAAACGCTCTATTTGCAAAGTTCGGTGAAGGAGTTCGAGTTCTATATTCGGACAGCTGTCACAGTGACGGTTAAAAAATGGTGTTTTTAGAAACGATTGAAAATAAGCCGGAAAACCGAGGAAAAAAATCCTCAAGCTCGTACCGTTACATGCCTAATGATATTTGATCCGGTTTATATGGCAAACCAGGCTTTTTATAACAAGATATTACAAGACGAAAGCTTATGAATGCCGGGGACGATATCAAGGCTACTTTGTTGCACATATCGGGATGCCAAGATAACCAGTTTTCGAGAGATGGGATGAGGAACGGCCTTTTTACTTCCAAACTATTATACGTGTGGAAACACGAAGGTTGCGATAAAAATTACAGACAGTTTTACGATGGAATCTGTAAACGAATGCCATCTACGCAAACTCCAAATTTTTATATCACAGGTAAGATCGATCCAAAATTCGAGAAGCAACAAGTCTTTAAGTTTGATTAGTTTTAACTGTAACTATTCAGTTTATCAGAAGGGGCTTATTGATGAGTTTATCCCAAAACCAAAGTTTCTTCTCAAATTAATAAAAGTTTTAGAACTATAGTCTATGATAAAAAACTCGATTAATCGTTCATAATTCGAGATTCAGGGAACCGATTTTGAGTTTTGGGATGAGCTCTATATTTATTTAATTTTGTAATAACTGAAATCAAGAGTACAGGATTGAAATAATGATAACAAGAAATATGCAAGATACTAAGGATATCGAAAAAAAACTTCGTGGTTATCTTTTTGGCACAGCCTGTGCTGACGCTCTCGGACGTTCTGTAGAACATCTTACTCTTGAGCAGATTAAAGAAAAATACGGCGAAAAAGGCATTCTTGAATACCCCCTGGATTCTCCCTGGACTGACGATACTCAATTAATGCTTGTGCTTTCAAGAGGTCTGCTTCGTGGAGCAGAACTTGAACTTCCCGAACTTATGGGCCGTATAGCAGAGGAACTTGTGCTCTGGCTGGATGAACCTGATCTGGGAGCAGGAGCAACTTCCAGAGGTGCAGCTCTAAACCTTAAGGGTGGAGTTCACTGGAGCAAATCCGCAGTCACGTCAAAAACATGCGGAAGCCTGATGCGGGTTGGAATTCTTGGTTTCGTTTATCGGAATGACCCTGAAAAACTTATTAAAGCTGCCCTGTTATCAGGCAGAATTACTCACAACCATCAGGTTTCAGATGCTGCATCCATTGCAGGGGCATATGCAGTGAAACTGGCTCTTGATGGAATTGAACCTGAAGAAATGTTTGAACCTCTTCTCAGGGTAACTGAGGGGATTTCTCAGGAATTCACGGATGCCCTGGAGAAATCGTATGAAACGGCTCATTCCGAACTGGAAAATGAAGATGCATTGAAGAAGCTGGGACAGGGCTGGTATGCAGATGAAACCTTTGCCCTTGCCTATTTCTGTACTTTGCGTTACCATGATGACTATAAAAAAGCAGTGCAAATTGCAGTAAACATAACTGGAGATTCGGATTCAGTAGGCAGTGTTGCAGGAGGTATTCTTGGAGCGAAGCTGGGAATTGAGGCAGTGCCTGTCTCCTGGATTGAAGCTCTCAGAGATAAAGAGAAACTGGAAGAAATGATTTGTCCTCTGCTTGAAAAGTATTTTCAGGTTTCAGGCAGTGAAAACGCTCCTGAGCTTAAAGATTATTGGGATAATAAGTGAGGTCCTGAGATGGATTTTTCTGAAAAAGGGGTTTACTGTCTAGTATTCGAAAATCAAGAATGTAACCTCGAAATTGGAAAAAAAGGTGAGTTTTCGTTTAGTTCAGGTTTTCACGTATATGTGGGCTCTGCTCTTGGTTCAGGAGGCTTGAAAAGATTAAAAAGGCATATGGACTTCTCCAGGAATAAAGACCGAAATCCCAGATGGCATGTGGATTATCTTCATTCGAGCCCTTCTTTCAGGATGGTTTCAGCGGTTTGTGCCCCTACTCTTTCCAGGCTTGAGTGTGAACTTGCCAGCAGGATCGGAGGGGGTTTTGTGTCTGGCTTTGGATGTACGGATTGTACATGTAGATCTCATCTTTTTTGCAGGAAAGAAATTCCGATTTCAGAGATTACTGAAGTTTTTGAAAATCTGGGACTTTCAGCTTTTGTGATTGAGCTTTGAGCCTCTTATTTCCTTTTCCTATTCTTTTCCTATTCTTTTCCTATTCTTTTCCTATTCTTTTCCTATTCTTTTCCTATTCTTCTTTTTTTCTTTTCCTTTCTTTTCCTTATAATTAAAAGGAAAGCTTAAAGTGAAACAAGATTTTATCTTAAAATAAGTTATCTGAAAAACAAGATTTTTCTAAGTTACTAAAATTATATTTGTTTAATCAGGGGACTTCTATGGAACAGTTCTCTTTTATTGCCTCTATGCCTGACAGATCCGGAGCGTTACACAGGGCAGCTGAGATTATCACTCGATATGAGGGGAACATTAACAGGATACAGTATGACCGCAGAATAGATCGACACATCGTATTTTTTGAAGTGACTGCTGTTTCAAAGGCTTATGAAAAGATTCGCGAGGAACTGGGGAAAATCGGTTATCTTCAGACTTCTCTGCAGCCTGTAGCTTTTCTGAAATTCCATGTCTATCTTCCTAACTGTCCTGGAGCTTTGTTTGATTTTTTGAACTATATTACTTCTTCAGAGGCAAATATCACTTTTCTTGATTTTGATGATCGAGGGCAGCATCCAGAACGGCTCTTAGTAGGTCTCAATATAGAGAACACCGGCCTGATTGATTCACTACTGAATCAGCTAAAGTCCAGGTACAGGCTCGAGATTATCGAGTACGATACAACAGGGGAAAAACTTGATGATACGGTGTTTTATCTTCGGTTGGCTCAGAAATTGAGGTCTTTTATTGGGAGTGCTGAAGACGTTTTCTTGATGAGATTCCTGCATGATATTAACCATATTGCCCAGGAACTCTCAAATCTTCAAAAAGATCCGATTGAAGTTTTTGAAAATATCCTTAAGGTCGGAGATTGCTTAAACCGGACATCGGGAGAGAATTTTTACGCCGATGTACAGAGAATTCGAATAAAGGACGATATCGAGCTCTTTTGTTTTCAGCCTCCCTGCGGAGGTAATATCTATCTCTTTGATACTCCTTCAGAAAGGGTTATGATTGACACAGGTTATGGAATCTATTTTCAAGATATTGTGAATATGTTCCAGCACTATGGGCTTGGAGATCTAAGGCGGCTTAAAAGAATTTACATTACTCACGCCGACGCCGATCACTGTGGTGCTTCAGGTTTTTTCCCTGTCCCCTCTTATCTTAATCGTGAAACTCTTCTGGTTATGCGGGAAACCAGCAGATCTTACGGGTCCAGTAACCAGGGATGTATTCTGGAAGAAGTTTATACGAAAATAATTAATCTTTTTTCCAGGTTTACTCCTCCCTCGGACATAATACTCTTTCCTGAAATCTACTCCTCTAATGAATTAATTGAAAAAAGGGGTGCATTTCCTGTAATTGACAGATTCCAGATCGCAAACCTGAATTTTGAGGCTCTTGAAGGTCTGGGAGGGCATATGCATGGCGAAGTTTTCTATTTATGTCCTGAGGAGGGGCTAATCTTCCCTGAAGATGCATTAATCAATTTCAAGAGCTTGACCTCTGATAGGACAGAGTATAACGTTCTGGCTGATTACCTCATGACATCTGTAAATGTTGACAGCAAGCTTGCGCGGGAAGAGAGAAATGCTCTCCTTTCTCTCATTTCTGACATTGATGTAAAACTTATAGGAAAAAATAGAAAATGCTTGATTTGTTGTGGGCATGGCTCTATATCAGTACTCGAAAACGGAAAACTTGTCGAATACAAAAGTTCCGAAAGATATATTGCAGGACATAAACCTTCTGCTTTTCAAGACAAGTTATAAAGAAAGTTGAAGACAATTGGGATTTGAGCAAATGAGTTTAGAGCAAATAGCTTGGAATTGATAAAAATAAATAATCCTGCAGATTTAATCAAGCCATTTTTTAATGATTTCCGCAAAATCCATCTTAGTTTTGATCGGGGGTAAATCCGATCTTTGTCTTATACTCAAACTGTATTTCAAATATTAGCAAATGCTATTAGCCATTTGTAAACAGGAGATTTATTCTCCTCCTCTACCTCCGAAACCCTGGCTGCTTCCTCCAGATGATGAGCCACCTCCTCCAGACCCGCCAGTTCCTGTTCCACCGAAACCCTGACTTTTTCCTCCTCCCCCCTGGCCAGTTTGTTTACTGGCTGATTCCATCGCCTGCATAAGAGAGTCAACTGAGTCATATTCTCTATCAGGGATCATTTGCAGGGATTCAATTATGTCGCTTGAAGCTTTTTGTTTTCTAACCTGCTCCATAATCTGGTTTTTTGTCGCTGGAAACTGCATGTTCCTAAACATTTCCTGCATCATGCTTGGACTTGCCCTCATATCTTTTCACCTTCCCCATGTTTTGTGGATTTACCCCCATTCCGACATTTATATTAATCATATAAATAAATACTCAATTATATATTTTAGAACCATTTCTACTGATGCCTAAAATTCTTCTATTAATTTACGCTATTTTATTGGATAAAGCTTGTAAAATTCTATATTGGAAGTTAAAACAGAAATTCCCAAAAAGAGATCCACAAACGTATATTGGAAAGTTTAAGTAAACATTTTTAAAAAGAAATGCGAGGGGTGCGATTCGAACGCACGAATTCCTACGAAAATGGGTCCTAAGCCCATCGCCTTTGACCTGGCTGGGCAACCCTCGCACTAATGTTCTGATTTTGTGTAAAACTAGTACAAAAAAAGAAGAAATTTAGTTTTTATTCAACATTAAATGCGCCGACCGGGATTCGAACCCGGGTTTTGGGCTTGGAAGGCCCAAGTCATAGCCACTAGACCATCAACGCAAACTGCAACACATCTAGAGGTATTTGTTATATATATTATTTTCGCTTGATCTTTTTTGTTTTTATTTTCCCCTAATTTCCTTCAGGTTTTGCTTTGGACGCATAAGTTTATTCTTTCTTCCCAGAAGGAAATAAATTATTTGATCTTAAGAATATTTTCTGTTGAGGTCTTTCCCTTATTTTTCTACTACTTCTTCCAGGCTATATATGTCCCAAATTTTTTTATTATAACCAGTTTTCATAAAAATTATAAATAATGGAGTAATTATATGGAAAAAAGGAATATTTGAGAACGCATTTAATTATTAGGGAACTCATTGTATCAAAAATATCTTACATATAGGTATTAATTTAAGTCAGTCTATTTTTCGTCCAAAAATAGTTATTTGAGATCAAATTTTTCGCTTAATTTGTAACTCTGTCATATATTTTGCAGGACTAAGTAGAGTTTGAGACCAATACTGAATCCTGCGTACCCTAAGGTAAGGCACCCAAAGGCAAGAAATAGATAACTTTTACATTATATTAAAGTTTTCTAAGTCTTGCCTCTTAATTCAAAATTAAGAGGTATTTTAATATGAAACCAAGAACTTCTGGATTAATAACTTCCTTGCTGATAGTGCTAATCACCTTAACGGGTCTAGCTGCAGCAAGTGCAGGTGGGGAGATTATGCAAAATGTGATCAGAGTATCAGCATTACTCTCAACTCAGGAAGCAATAATCCTGGTAGTGAAAGTAAATCTATCCATGAACTGAAAGCAGTGTCTCTTTCTATAATAATGAGTGGGAAGACTAAAATGAGTGTTTCCGGTTCTAAAATCACTTTTAGTACATCAACCACTACCATTCCTTCTGTTAAAGCCCCCTAATTCAGGCAACCTCAAAACTCTGGTACAAGAAAAGTAAAAACTCTAAAGAGGTTTTCAAGATTGTGGCATATAAAGAAGGGACGAAAGTCAGCAAAGTAGAAGCCAAAGGCACTTTTAGTGTCCGTCAGTCTGGATATTTCCGAGTAATTGGACACCATCTTCTCGTTTCTCCTCCTAATCATAAATCTTCTGAAGTTGAAGATATAACCTATAGTGATTGGAAATACGTTTCAGTTTAATCTTCTAAGATAGTAAATACTTTGTTAACGATGATAGTTAATTGTAGTAAGTTTTGTTGCTTTGTTCAATTTGAGTATTGAATGAAGCATATTATTTTATCAATGAGCTAACCCAAAACTCAAAATTAGGTCGTGTACGCGAGTTATTGATCAATTCCGAAAAGCGAGTATATCTTCCGTATTTGAGAGAAATGTGGAGAGATTTATATGCTTACAGTTTTAATAACCCATGCCCAAGACGCAATATGTTTCAAATTATAAAAATTGTTCTGAAGTTCTTTTTAATGAGACTCTAAAGCTGGTTTCGAGATGAGCTTAATGTCTGTTTTTTAGCTTTTCTCGAACAAGCCAATTAAAGAAATACGGTTATAAGAAATGAACAAAATTACTCACTGAAAATAGCGAAATGCCTCATTCATATTGTCAACCTTCGTTAAATCTAACCTATATATTCATTATATATATTTCAGAGTAAAATCTTTTGAATCTGCTTTTAACAACATCATTTTTTCGATCAATTAAAGTCAATTTTTTCCGTAAAATTTTTTGTTTTTTATTACTTTTTTCAATAAAAAATATTCTTTTTTGTATATCTCTCTCTAAATATTATTACGTCAATCCACAAAGAATACTCGAGTGCTCACTGGAGCAATAATTTTCATCCTTGAACACATAACTAAAGTTATTATTTTTATTTGTTAACTACTATTTTTCACTGATAGGCTTTCTTTTACGGATTTACTTTTATTTGGGCCAGGGCATGAATAATATAATCTTATATAGGGCTAGACATAAGTTCTCAAAACAGGTTTCTCCTCTTATGCCGCCCTGGCTTCAAAGGGGACCCAACGAAAACGTATGGAGATCTTGTAGAAATGGAACCTTTCATTCTGGTATTTGGAATCAGGCTCTTTACTTTTGCATATCTCCTTTTGTTATTGAGAACACATTCAAAGCTTAACAAAAAGTTAATGTAAGGATCAAATTATACGGTTTAAACGAATTAAAAAGAAAATATTGCTCTCGCTTACTTTTATCGCTGGTGTGTTCTTTACAGGGCTATATGGCGTTAAGTCTTCGGAAGGTTAGTTATCTTACGGTATCTGAACTCATGTCCGATCCTCAGGCCCGTCTCGGGCAAAATGTAAATGTAGTGGGAGTTGTAGAATACGAAAGCCTCGAGGTGACTCCCGATATGAAGGTTTTTGAACTAACGGACGAAAATAATGGGAATTTCAAAGTTCGTGCAGAGTATAACAGGCAGCCTTCCCTCCAACCTTGTAGAAGGAAAAAAGGTGAGTATCGGCGGAACTATGGTTTCTGGATCTACGTTTGAGGCAAATAAAATTATTACTCGATGTCCATCCAAGTATACGGAGTAGTATTGATGAATATTGAAGAGTGGGAAGAGTACAGATATGTTGAATCCGGGATAAGTTCATTCATTGCTCAAATGAGTGACTCCGCCCTTAAAGATATGGTCAAACATGTCTGTAATACCGGAGGAAAACGAATCAGGCCGGTCATCCTCCTTCTTGCCAGTGATATCTGCTCAGGCTCGTATTCTCAGAGCCTTGGTGCAGCTCTTGCTGTTGAAATGATGCATTCGGCCTCCCTTGTCCATGACGATCTGGTGGATCAGGGGCTTCTAAGAAGAAATCTACCTTCTGCACCTAAAAAGTTTGGTCCTTCAAGGGCACTTCTCTGTGGGGATTACCTTATTGCAAAATCCATCGAATTCATTTCTCCCTATGGGGAGAAGGTAATTAGGGATTTTGGAATTGCCGGGATGAATCTGGCTGAAGGAGAAGTACTTGACTTGAGACTGGATGAGGACAGTTTTGAAGAAAGCAATTATTTTGATTGCATCTATAAGAAAACAGCTTCTTTGTTTGCGATCAGTGCATCTATCGGAGCTTATACCGGAGGAGCAAATGAGGAGTTAGCGGCTCGTTTCAACTTCTTTGGAACTTCTCTTGGAACTGCATATCAGGTTGTTGACGATATCCTTGAATTTCTAGATGTAGTTGAAGGTAAAGAGTCAAAGTGCATATCTGAAACTCTGCCGCACGTTTACATGAAGAACATGTCCAGAGAAGAAGCAGTACAGAGATCCATAGATGCAGTAAAGTTGCATGTTAATGCCGCAAAACAAACCCTTGTGACTTTTAAAGAATGTCCCTCGAGGGATAAACTTTTCCAGATTACTGATTATATGACTGTTGATATGCTAGGAAATATCTAATTCACTCAGCTCTTCCTGAATAATGAATTGGTATTTTGCTCAATCTATTATATATATTCATAATATCTCTTAGTTTTTATTTAACTTCTCAATTTATTCAACTTTTGCCACTAAATTTATCAGGTGTATTCATGCGAGTATATGATAGTCCGGTTCTTAAAGTAAATGCCAGTACAGAAAACGAAAAAATGGTGCTAGATGCTGAGGGTCCCCTTTCCCAGCTTGCAAAACCTTTCCTGAAGCGTATAAATAGTATTTTTGCGGAAGAAAAACCTATTTCAATGGACGAAGATGAGATTATTTTCTCTACGTGGATCCCGCCTATTCCTGGACCTGTCTTCAGCAGGGTAATAAGTGCTGAGATCTCAGCTATCAGGAAGAAAAGAGTGCCTGATCAATTCTCAATAGGAATTACTGCCCGCTGTCCCAACCGCTGTATTCATTGTGGAGCAGCTGATATCAAGCCGGAAAAAGAACTGACTCTTGACGAAATCAGCGATGCTGTGGACCAGAGCCTGGATCTTGGAGCCTATCTTGTTTCCTTTGACGGTGGGGAAACTATGCTTCGAAATGACCTTGTTGAGATGGTTGCCAGAGTGGATAAATCAAGGGCAATTGCAACCTGTTTCACTTCGGGTTTCAAGCTTTCTGAGGAGAGGGCAAAAGAGCTTAAGGCTGCAGGTCTCTATGCTGCAAGAATCAGTATTGACAGTCCTTTTGAAGTTGAACATGACCGTGTTAGGGGACGAGATGGCGCATACAAGGATGCAGTCGCTGGAATAAGGAATGCTCGTAGCGCAGGAATCCTTACTGACATGTTTGTGGTAGTTTCTCCTCACAACATCGATAATCTTGAAGAATTCTACACTCTCGCAGCTGATCTCAATATGCATGAACTTTCTATTTATGAAATCATTGCAGTTGGCCGCTGGCTTGATCATGAGGATGAAGTAATCAGCGAAAAAGATGTATCAAGGCTTGAGAAGTTCCAGAAAGCCATGAATAGTAAACCTGAAGGACCCAGAGTTACCGCTTTCCCATACTTCATGGGGCCTTCCCTTTTCGGTTGCTTTGCGGGCAGACGCTGGATGCACGTTGCTTCAGACGGGGAAGTCATGCCCTGTGCCTACACTCCATTATCCTTTGGAAATATCTGTGATGAATCTCTGGAGACTATCTGGAAGCGCATGGGTAAGCATAATGCCTTCAAAAAAGACACTCCCTATTGTATGATGCGTAACCCTGATTTCCGGAAGGAGTACATCCATACGATCCCTCAGGGCGCAAAAATTCCTTATAGGCTTAAGTAACACTTCTTATGCATTTTTTTTAATTCTATTTTTTGATTAAATTTCTTGAAAAACCCTCTATATGGATTTTTTCCTGTAAAAGCCCTTTTATCTTGTTTTAATCTGCTCTGGTTTCAGCCTGAGATATTCATACCATTGTTTGCATACGAGACCTGCAAGCTCAAGAAGAGTGAATAACATCCTATTTTAGGAATATCCTTTTTTTAGAAGGTTATTTTTCTTTTAAAACTTGCCCATTTACAAAAAATTTTCAAAGCGTTTGGTCGAATTTATTTGAATTATATCTTTACTTTCTGAGCTTTTTAGGGCACTTTCTCTGAAAATGGGGGGTTTTAACTCTTTTTTGTCATCCATATCTTCCCTAATTTTGTTAGTTAACTTTGAAATCTTTTTCCTTCAATAATCCCTATCTTCATTCAAAATAACTGTGGTTATGCTTCTCATTTTCTCTTATATATTCCGGTTATATAATTTTCTAATTCTTAATTATATTCCACTGTTTGTATTTAATTATTTTTTACTGTCTTATTTAATCTTTTGGATTTTGACCCTATATTTTGCTATTTATATTTTTTATTTTCTTAAAAAATTCTTATATCTTCAGAATATGATGATTAATCGTTATATATTCACGCCTCTCCCTTGATAAAACCGAAGCTGTTATATAGTTCTATTACGAAGGATTTGTTAACTACCTCCATTGGAGTAGGGATTTTTAATTATTAATTTATATATTAAATTTTGAGAGACGGAGATTCACATGGCTAAAAATGAAATCTTATCTGAAATCAAAAAAGCTGAAGGGAGCGCTAAAGCAATGGTTGACGATGCCATTGACGCAAAAAACAAGCGCATCTCCGATGCTCGGGCTGAATCCAGGGAAATCCTGAAGCAGGCCGAAATCGATGCACATAAAGCTGCACAAGACTCTTTTAAAGAAGGTGAAAAAAAGATCCTGGAGGAAAGAGATAAGATCGTCAACGATGGTGAAAAAAACGCATTAGCCATGTCCCAAAAAGCTCAAGCTAATATCGACAAATCCGTCAATTACCTAGTACAGGAGTTTGAGAGGGCGGTCCTTAATGAGTAGACCTAAAGAGATGACAAGGGCCGTTATTGTCGGACACAAAAGCATTCTAAAAGAAACCATCGACGCATTGCATGATTCAAATCTCTTTCATATCGAAGATTTTGTCGAAGACGAATCTGGTTTTAAGATCAGCAAGCCATTTAAAAATGCAGAAGAAGCCTCTAAAAAGCTTGTGAAGATCCGTTCTATCGCCAATTATCTGGGGATTGAAAACAAAAAACCGGTAGTTCAGAAAACTGACTCTGTTCTGCGCGAACTTGATTCGAAACTGAATGAATTGGACAGGACAATTTCAACTAAAACAGAATCAATTTCTCAGCTTGAAAATGAATTAAAAGATCTGGATTCCCAGAAAAGGGAAATTCTGCCTTATCTGTCCATCAATCTTGACTTCGAATATTACCGTGGCTATGAGAACCTCAAGGTTTTCGCAGGCACTGTAAAAGGCAGCCTGGAAACAAGTCAGATTTCGAGCATCACCAATGCTTACGAACTGTACTATGACCCTCAATCAAAAACAGTTGTACTGTTTGTAGCCATAAATGATGCCGACAAAGTCTATGAATTACTTCAGAGTCTTGGATTCAAAGAACTTAGAGTTCCAGAAAGAGGTGGTGTCCCAAGCGAGCTGTTAAGATTCATTGAACAGAAAGAAGCCGAAGTCACCAAAAGGATCGAATCCTTAAAGGCTGAAATCGAATCCTTGAAAGTCAAGTATGCCGATTTTATCCTTGCCAGCGATGAAGTTCTGAGTATCGAGAGTCAGAAAGCAGAACTGCCTCTTAGGATAGCTACATCTGCAAACGCATTCATAATCGATGGCTGGACTCCCGCCGAGGATTATGATAAGGTTGTAAGTGTAGTTAACAGTGCCACTAAAGGCAAGGCATACGTTACCAGCCTCGAAATTGAAGAAGAGGAGGAAGAACATGCCCCTGTCGAATACAATAACTCAAAAGTTGTGGCACCGATGCAGCAGATTATGGATCTGTATTCCAGGCCCAAATATACTGAACTCGATCCATCCTCAGCGCTTTTCATTACTTTCCCGCTGATATATGGGATGATTCTTGGAGACATCGGATATGCATTAATACTGGGGGCAATGGCTCTGGCTATCAGAACAGCAGTAAAGTCAGATGCAGTGAAGCCTCTCATGGATATTCTTATCTATTGTCAGATATCATCACTTATCTTTGGAGTTATTTATGGTGAGTTCCTGGGATTCTCGCTCGCAAGTTTGCATACAGCGCATGGAGTAGTGCCAGGCTTGATTCCAGGTTGGGAAACTATCATTCTCTTTGAGAGTATCGGAGGCGAGGAATTTACTTTCCCAATTCACAGAACTCACATGGTAATGACTATGATTGGAGTGAGTGTCTTAGTAGGACTGCTTCATCTAAACCTTGGTTTCTTGATGGGTTTTTCAAACATCGCCAGACACCATGGAATGAAACATGCAGTTCTTGAAAAAGGCAGTTGGATCATTATCGAACTCGGTGCTCTCGTTGCAGCACTCGGCTATTTTGGCGGCAATTCAGTACTCACCTATGTCGGTGCTGGTATTCTTGTTCTTGGTATCGTGATGCTCACCATGGGTGAAGGTATCAAAGGTCCTATCGAATTGCCATCTCTTATGGGTAATGCACTTTCGTATGCCCGTATTATCGCAGTCGGTCTGTCTTCGATTTACATCGCAAGTACAATCAATGATATTGTTTTCAAAATGATCTGGACTGATCACTCTAAGATCGGCTTTGCAGCAATAGCTGCAATAATCGTGTTTATACTCGGACACGGTCTTAACACTGTCTTGAGTATTATCGCACCCGGACTGCACGCACTCAGGTTGCAGTACGTAGAATTCTTCGGAAAATTCTATGAAGGCGGGGGCAGAAAATTCAACCCATTCGGATACATAAGAAAATACACGGAGGAATAAAAACATGGTAGACGGAGCAACAGCAGGTCTCTTTTTGGACGCAGCAGGAATGAAAGCACTCGGTGCAGCAATCGCAATTGCAACAACTGGATATGCATCTGCAATAGCTGAAAGAGAAATCGGTACCGCAGCAATTGGTGCAATGGCAGAAAACGAAGGGTTATTCGGTAAGGGCCTGATCCTTACTGTAATTCCAGAAACCATTGTCATTTTCGGTCTCGTCGTTGCACTGCTTATCAACTCTGCTTAATTTAAGAGCATATTTGCTCTTAAATTTCTTAGAGCATTGCTTTAAGCTTACGTGGGCGTTTTTTCCTTGCCAGGCGGGCTTGGAGTGGTTATAATGCTCTAAGTTCCCCCTTAGGTATCGTTGCACTCTAAGAAGCTTAGAGTTTTTGCTCTAGGCTTTAGAGCACTTTTTTGCTCTAAATTTATTTGGAGGTGTAAGCATGGGACTAGAGATCGTTACAAAAGACATCCAGGAGGGTGCAAGAGCCGAGGTTTCCCGCATAAAAGCCGAAGGCGATGCAAAGGCCTCCGAGATAATAAATGAGGCTAAAGAAGTACAGAAAAAGATGCTCGGAGACAGCCTTGCCAAGGCGGAAGAGGACCTCAAAAATCTGCACCAGCAAGTAATATCAAGTGCAAACCTGGAAGTTAAAAGAATTACGCTTAACAGGCGCAAAGAACTTCTTGATAAGGTTTATACTCAGACAATTGAATCAATCAAGTCAATGCCGGCATCCAAAAAAGAAGAACTGCTGAAACATATCATTGGCAAGTACGAGGCTAGCGGTGCTAGAATTTATTCTTCTAAAGCTTCAGAAGAGACCGTCAAGAAATTAACTTCATTAACTTATGCTGGTAATACTGATTGTATCGGTGGCGTTGTTCTGGAAAATGAAGACAGGACAGTCAGGTTAGACTTCACATACGATTCAATCCTGAAGAATGTATATGAGCGTTCATTGAAGCAGATATCTGATATTTTATACGGGTGATTTTCGATGCGGCTTTTGGAGAGACTCTGGGGGCAAAAACCCTCACGAAAATCCGATAAGAAGAAAAAAGGCACTTCTAATTATGCTTATGCCGTAACCCGTGTCCGCGCGATGAAGAGTAAGTTGCTTCCTAAAGAATCGTATCCCCGGCTTCTCAATATGGGGATTGATGAAATTACCCGCTTTATCCAAGAGTCTGAATACAAAAATGACGTTGACGAACTGGCAATGAAATATAGTGGTGGCGATCTGGCAGAACACTCATTGAACAGGAATCTTGCGCTCACCTACGATAAGTTGGTAAGAATTACCTCAGGAGAACTGAACTACCTGATTGTTGCATACCTGAAAAGGTATGATATCTGGAATATAAAGACACTTCTCCGAGGTAAAATCTACAACGCATCTGTTGGAGATATCCTGGAGTCTCTGATTGCTGCCGGGGAGTTTACTTACACTTCCATGTCAGAACTTGCAGCCAAGGCTACATATCAGGAAGTCATTGAGGCCCTGAAATATAGCGAATATTACCCCCTGCTGCAAAAGTTTGACGGAACTAACCTGGCAGATATAGAAAACGAACTTGACAGAATATATTACTCAAGCCTGTTTGAAGCAATCGGAGAACCAAGAACCAAGGACCGCAAGCTCTTTGTCAGGGTCATCAAACTGGAAGTCGATGTTAAGAACTTGACAAATCTTTTCAGGCTGAAAAAAGCAAAAGTTGAAAAGCTTGATGAAATCATGCCTCTCATGATTGAAGGCGGTCTCGAGCTCAAGCCCGAGAAACTGGCGGCTCTTCCGTATGACGAGTTTGTCAATGAACTTCAAAGAACTAAGTACTGGGATGCTATTTCAGGCGTTACCGGTCCGGATACGACTTCTTTGACCACTCTTGAAGGCAGGCTCATAAGATATTATCTTGAATCAGCAACCACTTATTCGCACGTATCTCCGATCTCAATTGTACCTATTCTGGATTATATTATCCATAAAAATAATGAGGCCACTAACCTCAGGATTATTTTCAGGGGTAAAGAGGCTGGCCTCAGTGATGATTTAATCAAAGACCAGTTGGTGGTTATCTGATGGAATTGGCAGTGATCGGAAAGAGCGATTTTGTTACGGGATTCAGGCTTGCTGGTATCAGGAAAGTTTACGAAGCTACTGATACCACGGCCATCGAGTCCGCGGTAAAATCTGTGCTTCAGGATAAGAGCGTCGGGATTATTGTAATGCATAATGATGACATTGGTAATCTGCCGGAAATTTTAAGGAAAGACTTGAATGAGTCTGTCCAGCCCACAGTAGTAGCCCTGGGAGGCAGCGGAGCAGGCTCAATGAGTTTAAGATCAAAAATAAAACAAGCGGTAGGTGTTGATCTGTGGAAGTAAAAGGTGAAATTTATCGTGTGGCTGGACCTGTCGTCACCGCTATCGGCTTGCAGGCAAGAATGTATGACCTGGTCAAAGTCGGTAATGAAGGGTTGATGGGTGAAGTCATCCAGATAGTTGGGGACAAGACCATCATCCAGGTATACGAAGAGACGGGAGGTGTCAGGCCAGGGGAACCCTGTGTATCTACAGGGAGGTCTCTGACCGTGGAACTTGGTCCGGGTGTTCTTTCCAGTATTTATGACGGGGTTCAAAGGCCTCTGCACGTCCTGCTTGAAAAGATGGGCAGCTTCATCAAGAGAGGTGTCAGCGCAGACGGACTTGACCACAAAAAAATCTGGGAATTCAAACCTGTGGTCAAGAAGGGAGATGTTGTAAAAGGCGGAGAAATAATCGGAGTTGTTCAGGAAACCGTAAATATTGAACACAAGATCATGGTACCCCCGGATATCTCAGGTACAGTCGCTGATATTAAGAGCGGAAACTTCACTGTTATAGACACTGTCTGTACCCTGATTGACGGGACCGAGCTGCAAATGATGCAGAGATGGCCTGTTCGTAGACCCCGGCCTGTGGCGAAAAAACTACTTCCCACAAAGCCATTGGTCACAGGACAGAGAATCCTTGACGGGCTTTTCCCTGTAGCAAAAGGCGGAACAGCTGCAATCCCCGGGCCTTTCGGATCGGGTAAGACGGTTACCCAGCAGCAGCTTGCAAAATGGAGTGACACCGAAATTGTGGTCTACGTTGGTTGTGGGGAACGAGGAAACGAAATGGCAGACGTTCTGCATGACTTTCCGGAACTCGAAGACCCGCAGACTGGAAGGCCGCTCATGGAGCGTACTGTCCTTATAGCCAACACTTCAAACATGCCTGTGGCTGCAAGAGAAGCATCTGTGTACACCGGGATCACCATTGCGGAATACTTCCGTGACATGGGGTTAGACGTGTCCCTGATGGCAGACTCCACCTCCAGGTGGGCAGAGGCAATGAGAGAAATTTCCTCCCGTCTGGAAGAAATGCCTGGTGAAGAAGGTTATCCTGCATACCTGTCTGCAAGGCTTGCCGAATTCTATGAGCGTGCCGGTGTTGCAGAAACCCTTTGCGGTAAAATAGGTTCAATCACTGCTATTGGAGCAGTATCTCCTCCTGGCGGTGACTTCTCAGAGCCTGTTACGCAGAATACCCTGCGTATTGTGAAAGTGTTCTGGGCTCTGGACGCCAAATTATCTCAGAGACGTCACTTCCCGGCTATCAACTGGCTGACCAGCTATAGCCTGTACAAGGAAAGCCTCGACGGCTGGTTTACTGAGAACGTGGCTTCTGATTACGTGGCTATGAGGGAAAGAGCAATGGGAATGCTCCAGGTAGAATCCGAACTGCAGGAAATCGTGCAGCTCGTAGGTTCCGACGCTCTTCCGGATGAGCAGCAGCTCCTGCTTGAAATTACTCGTATGATCAGGGAAATCTTCCTGCAGCAGAATGCATTCCATCCAATTGATACCTATAGCCCGTTCTCTGAGCAGTACAGGATTATGCAGGCAATCATGAAGTTCGGGGACACTGCACAGGAAGCTTTGAAATCAGGTGTCCCTATCTCGGAAATTGTCAAGATGCCATCTAAGGATGAGCTTCCCAAGGTTAAGTTCGAGGAGAACTTCGATGCTTCTATGAACGCTGTCCTGGCAAAGATGGATAAGGAGTTTGCATCCCTGAGAGGTAGGTAAGCATGGTAAAAGAGTATAAGACAATCACTCAGATTGCAGGGCCTCTTGTCTTTGTCGAGAAAACAGAGCCTGTAGGCTATAAAGAAATCGTTAACGTCAATTTGCCTGACGGAACCACCCGCAGAGGCGAGGTGTTGGACTCTTCAACGGACATCGTGGTTGTCCAGATTTTTGAAGGTACTGGCGGCCTGAACAAAGATTGTGGTGTGGTTTTTACAGGGGAAACTCTGAAACTTCCTGCATCCATTGACCTTCTCGGCAGAATCCTTTCAGGTGCCGGTGACCCTCTGGACGGCGGGCCCAGAATCGTGCCAGACCAGCTTCTGGACATCAACGGGGCCGCAATGAACCCATACGCCAGGCTGCCTCCAAAGGATTTCATCCAGACAGGCATCTCCACAATCGACGGGACAAACACCCTGGTTCGTGGACAGAAACTGCCTATCTTCTCAGCATCAGGTCTCCCACACAACGAAATTGCCCTGCAGATCGCAAGGCAAGCTTCTGTGCCAGGGTCCGAATCTGCTTTCGCAGTGGTCTTTGCAGCAATGGGTATCACCAATGAAGAAGCCCAGTATTTTATGAGTGACTTCGAAAAGACCGGTGCTCTGGAAAGGGCAGTTGTGTTCCTTAACCTGGCAGATGACCCTGCTGTCGAGCGTCTCATCACTCCACGTATGGCCCTCACAGCAGCCGAGTACCTGGCATACGAGCACGGCATGCACGTTCTCGTCATCCTGACTGACATTACTAATTATGCAGAAGCTCTCCGTCAGATGGGTGCCGCCCGTAATGAAGTGCCTGGCCGCCGTGGGTATCCTGGTTATATGTACACTGACCTTGCAACCCTCTATGAGCGTGCTGGTATTGTCAAGGGTGCCAAGGGATCCGTTACTCAGATTCCGATCCTTTCAATGCCCGGTGACGACATTACCCACCCGATCCCTGACCTGTCCGGGTATATTACCGAAGGCCAGATCTTGGTTGCCAGGGAACTGCACAGGAAAGGTATCTATCCGCCAATCAATGTGCTGCCGTCCCTGTCGAGGCTGATGAACTCAGGTATCGGAGCAGGCAAGACAAGGGAAGACCACAAGGCTGTTTCTGACCAGATGTTCGCAGGTTATGCAGAAGGGCGTGACCTGAGAGGTCTCGTAGCTATCGTCGGTAAAGAAGCTCTGTCCGAGAGAGACTTGAAGCTCCTCGAGTTTGCTGACCTTTTCGAAAAGCACTTTGTCACCCAGGGAAGAAGCGAAAACAGGACTATTGCAGAGACCCTGGACATCGGTTGGAAGATTCTCGCACACCTGCCAATAAACCAGTTGGGTAGGATTGACAACAAGTACATCGAAAAATACCATCCTGCAAAGAAAAAGGCTCAGTGATTGTCATGGCTCAGGACGTAAAACCAACTCGGTCGGAGCTGATTCAGCTCAAGAAGAAGATCAAGCTCTCTGAAAGTGGGCACAAGCTCCTTAAAATGAAGAGAGACGGTCTTATTATTGAGTTCTTTAAGATCCTTAACGAGGCAAGGAACGTCAGAACCGAGCTGGACGCTGCCTACGCAAAATCTGTGGAAAAATTCAATCTCGCCTCTGCCGTGGAAGGAATGATTACCGTCAGGTCAACAGCCTTCACAGCGAAGGAATCTCCTGAAATTCAGCTTTCAGGGCATAATATCATGGGTGTCGTGGTGCCAAAGATAAACTCTACAGGCGTCCGCAAATCCCTCACTGAAAGGGGTTATGGTATCATCGGGACAAGCTCGTACATCGATGAGACTGCAGATGCATATGAGGATCTCGTAGAAAAGATCATAATCGCAGCAGAGCTTGAGACAGCAATGAAAAGGATCCTCAATGAAATCGAGAAGACCAAGAGGCGTGTGAACGCTCTCGAATTCAAGGTAATTCCCGAACTCATTGCAACCATGAAGTATATCCGTTTCGTCCTTGAGGAGTTGGAGAGGGAGAATACATTCCGGTTGAAGAGAATCAAGGCGAGAAACGCAGCAAAATAAGTTTAGTTTCGTATGGCAACGTGTAAGGATCGACCGAACCTGGTTGAAAGAGCAGTACTTAAATTGGGTGAACCCGAAAACCAGGCCCGCCTGCTTCAGGCAGCCTGGAAGATTTCCCTCTTGATGATGGTTATGGGGTTCATTATTATCCTAAAAACAGTTTCTCTAAATTTTATGTGACTTGAACTTCAGGATTCTTTCCATATCCTCTGTTCCGGCACAAATTTTTGTTTTTAGCTTAAACTGCCTCTTTTCAATCTTTTTTTATTTTTAGATTTAAACGCTTTCAATATTTGGTCGTGTACATGAGTTGTTGATCAATTCCGAAAAAGCGAGTGCATCTCCTGTATTTAAGGAAAATGTAGAGAGATTCTTGTGCTTACGGTTTTCAATAACTCACACCCACGACCCAATATTTTCCTTCGTTTTATTTAAATTAGAAAGCTATTTTAACGACCAGTATCAATCCTAATTTCTATGCAAAATGAAGCAAGGCTTCTCCATGTGACCGGTACAGTGCAGGGTGTTGGTTTTCGTCCTTTCATATACCAGCTTGCAAAAGCACATGAACTGTTCGGATACGTAAAAAATCTTGGAAATTACGTGGAGATCCTTATAGAGGGGAATAACAGAAGTATCGAGAGTTTTCTTCAAGATCTTCCTGAAAAAAAACCTCCTCTTGCCAAAATTAATGAAATCAAGACAAAAAATGTTCCTTTTTCAGGTCACCTGAAATTTGTTATCGTACACAGCGAATCCGGAGTTTTTGAAAATTCCATAATTCCTCCGGATACGGCTATTTGCGAACAGTGCAGAACAGAGATCTTTGACTTTTCTTCCAGATATTATCACTATCCTTTTACTGTCTGCACAAACTGCGGACCCCGTTATACAACTGTCAGAACCCTCCCTTATGACCGGGAAAATACAACAATGGCTGATTTCCCTCTCTGCCCGGAGTGCGAAGCAGAGTACACTGACCCTCTAAATAGAAGATATCATGCCCAGCCTGTCTGCTGTCCTAAATGCGGGCCAGAGCTCGAGCTTTTAGATCTTGATGGGAATGCACTGGCAAAGGGCTATGCTGCACTTGCTAAAGCTTTCGATTTACTTCAGCAGGGTTCGATTTTTTCTATCAAAGGATTCGGAGGTTTTCACATTGCCTGTAATGCCAGAGAGGAAGAGCCTGTAAAGGAACTTCGAAGACGGTTGATGCGTCCTGAGCAGCCTTTTGCGGTTATGGCAAAAAATGCAGATATGGTAGAGTCCTTTGCAGAGCTTGAAGGTCCAGGTAAGGAATATCTTATATCATATCGCCGTCCAATTACCGTTCTCCCCAAGTCGGAAAAGTTCAATCTGGCAGAATCCGTTTCTCCGGATCTGCACAATATAGGAGTCATGCTTCCATATACAGGCACACAGAATCTGCTTTTTGATCTTTTATCTGATGCTGTATATGTTATGACCTCGGCAAACCTTCCAGGAAGGCCCATGGTTGTTGAAAACAAAGAAGCTCTTGAAAGACTCAGGGGAATTGTCGATTTTCATCTGCTGCATAACAGGGTTGTTGCAAACAGAAATGATGATACAGTTGTCAGGATTGTTAACGGAAGAGCTGCTTTTATCCGACGTTCCAGGGGTTTTGTGCCTGAGCCTATAGAGTTGCCTTTCGAAGTTGAAGCTTCCGTAGGAGTAGGGGCTGAAATGAACTCCACGGTAACAGCGGCAAAAGGAAAGCTTGCCTATATTTCTCAGTACATAGGAAACACGAGCCATTTGGAGACCTTTAAATACCATTCCGAAGTCGTCCGGCACCTTATCAGGCTTACAGGAATAGAGCCTTTACACTGGGGCTGTGATCTGCATCCTTCATTTAACACAACTCGTTTTGCAATGAAAATGGGTAGGGAAAATACACTCCCTGTTCAGCATCATTACGCCCATATCCTGGCACTTATGGCTGATAACTCCCTCCCGCTGGATTCAAGAGTTCTTGGTATTTCCCTTGATGGAGTTGGATATGGAGGTGACGGTACAGTCTGGGGAGGGGAGTTATTTGAATCTTCTTATTTCGGGTATGAACGGATTGGGCACTTGCTTCCTCAACCCATGCCAGGCGGAGACCTTGCATCAAGGGTGCCTTCTAGAATGGTGCTGAGTATCCTTTTCGAGAAACTGGGGCTGACAGAACTCGAAAAGCTTCCTTTGAATTTCCCGCAGGGGAAGCGGGAGTTTTCAGCGGTTATGAAACAGCTTGAAAGGGGGGTAAATGTTATTCAAAGTAGCAGTACTGGAAGAGTGCTGGATGCGGCGGCAGCAATGCTTGGCATCTGTGTAAGAAGAACCTATGACGGAGAACCTGCTATGAAACTTGAAGCTGCCGCGAAGAGAAGCACTCACACGGTGGACCTACCTCTGGTTTTCAGGAAATATGGTAGGTCAGGACTACCTGTGCTTGATACGACTGAGCTTCTTCTGGGAGTTTATGAACTTTCCGGAAAGTACTCTTCTGCTGATTTAGCTTTTGCAGTTGAAGACTATCTTGCAAAAGGAGTTTCGGAACTTGCTGTTTCGCTTGCCAATCAAAGAGGCCTTGAATTGATAGGTCTGAGTGGAGGAGTTGCATATAATGATCACATTACATCCTGCGTTGCAGGAATTGTCAAAGAGGCAGGTCTCGAATTTCTAATCCACCGCCAGGTTCCCTGCGGAGACGGATGTATTTCTTTTGGGCAAGCTCTCGCGGCAGGGTTGAGGCAAAATTCTGAACGGATTTTTTGAATTCCCTATTATTTTGCTTTTTTAAACTCAGTTTATATTAACTCCTTAAAGTATATTATTAGTAATCTTTTCAACATCAGTCATTCTTTTTTTCTATTATTTTTTTAACTCTGACTATCAATATTTAATCACACTGAAATTTGATCAGAAAGACTGTAATACAAAATTAAATAAATGATACGTGCTTATGATAGAATGGGAGCATAAATGGGGCAAGGTAGTATACGAATTAGAGTTGTAAAAAGTAGAGATGAGATTACCGGTCTGCAAGCTGAGGAGAAGGCAGTACATCTCGCTTTCAGGCCCTCGGACAGGGACCTTTTCAGTCTGGTCAAGACCTGTCCCGGGATAGGATTAATTCAACTTCCGGCATCTTCCTACGAGGGGCTATCTAAATTTATCAAGATGTACCTTGTATCTTCAGGCATTCATCTGGTAAAAGGAGATGTCAGTGGGCACTGGCATGATCTTAATAATTATTTTGTAATACCTGCTTATGTGCTTGAAAAAATAAAGGAATTAGAAGTTCAGGGGAGAACTGAAGAAGAAATCATTGGTGAGATAACAAACATAAGGAAAATAAGCCCTGATCTTATTATTCACCTTCTTCACAGTCCGTTTCTGACATCTGGCCCTGAGAGCCCCCGAATGAGTTAAGCTTACATATAAACATCTTGCTTTTGATTCAGACTCCTAAGCGTTTCCACCACTTTCTTGAAGCTTTCTGTTCTTCTATCTGTCTTAACCCCTCAGATGCGTATTTTTGCTGCATCTTATATTTTCTATTCTCTTCAGTGAGCCTGGAAAATTCCTCTTCTTTACTTGCAAGTGTTCCTTTTAATTGTTTTATCAGTTCTTCTTTTTCTTTAAGCTGAATTGCCAGAGCTTCTTCTCCCTTATAATCCGAGAGCTGTTTCTCAAGTTTCTTTACTTTTTCTTCACTTGCAGCAAGCATGGTTTGTACAGTGTTTATCTTCTTTTCTTTGACAGTAAGTTTCTCTTCAAATCTTTTCATCTCCCCAACTTTTGCCATCAATTCTCCGGCCAGAGTCTCAGTATCTTTTTCCTTTGTTGAGATGATTTCTTTGAGTTTTCCTATCTCTTTTTCTCTTGCTGATAACTTTTCCTCAAAAATTCTAACATTTTCTGTTTTTCCTTTGATTTCCGTAATGAGGCTGTTTCTCTCCTTTTCCTTTTCATTAAGCTCAGATTCAAGCTTTTTTGTTTCGGCAACCTTGAATGCAAGTTTTTCCTGAAGAGTGGCCATTTCAAGATCTTTTTCATCAACTGTTCTCTCAAAGACCTTTATTACTTCTTCTTTATCAATTAGTTGAGTTGTTAACCCTTCTATGGAATCATTTTTTTGATCTATCTGGATTTCTAGGTTCTGTATTGTTTTATACAGTTGCGCAACCTTATTCTCAAAATTTCTTATTGCCTCCTCTTTTTGAGCAAGCTGGCCTTCAAGTCCACTTATTTCTTCTCCTTTTTGGACAAGTTGATTCTCCAGCTTTTTTATCGCTTTTTCTTTTTGAACAAGGCAATTTTCATAGCTTTCTATCTTCTTGTTCTTTAGATTGACTTCATGCTCAAATTCCCTGAGTTTTTCTTCGCTTTCAGCAGTAAGTTTTCCAATATTTTCAAATTCTTTTTTGCTGCCTGTAAGCTCTTCATCAAGATTTCTGGTGATTTCCTTTGAATCAGAAAGCTGCTTTTCAAGAGTACATATTTTTTCAGTTCTGATATTAAGTTCTTCTTTTAACCTGTATTTTTCTTCATCTCTAGCTGCAAGTTTGTCTTGAAGCTCTTTTACCTTCTCTATATATTCTATTAGTTGCGTTTCCATATCGTCTAGCTGACCACCTTTATTACCAAGCTGGAGGAAATCGGAACTTTCCTTTGAGTTTTCTTTATTTTCTTCTGTAGTAGATAGCAAAGGAATTTCTTTTTTACATTCGACGACTTGAAATTTCTCTTTTGGAAGCAGACAAATTTGTCCTTTTTTGTTTTCACAAATTTCGGCCCATGCAAGGATAGAGGCTATTGGTGTTATTCTCTTAAACACAGTATCTCCTATCTTGCAGCCGTAGACTTTACTGGCAATGTAGCCTTCCATTGTATTCAGGTCGAGGTTAGAGTCTCCCAGTCTGGAGTTTGTTGCGTTTCCTTTCCTTACCTGTCCACTGTTTTCTTTTAGACAATTGACAGCTTCAGAAAATATCTTCCAGGGAATAAACGGTTGATTTTTCAGGTTGTCAACATAGATTCCGTCCTCTTCTTTTCTGGCTTCAAAAAATTGTTTCCCATTAATCAGCGGAATTTTTGTTGGATTTCCTTTTTCATCAAATTGTTTTTTTATTCTTGTGACAACTGGGTCTTCCATGCGTGGGCCTCATGACAGTCTTAGTTTCTGAAATATAATGAATATAACATTTAATAAAAGTTGTGTAACTTACCGCATTTCTTTTCTCTTTTCCTTTTACTTCTGTAACAGATGTGCATGAAGAGATTCAGGAAAAATAGGTATTAAAAAAGTTAATTAAAGGAAGCTTAATGAAATAGGTTTATGGAAAAAATTCGTAAAGTTATCAACTAAAATACAGGAATACCAGGAGATTTTTCAAGTTTGAAATATAATTTCTCTTGTGGAGAGGATGGTTTATTACTTTTGGTGGATTCTCGATGGATTTCTAGGGATTATGTATATATATTTTTTGTTTTGTTCATAATAGGCACATTTATAATATATAATATTATTAATTTAATGTAAATGTAAAAGAGTAAAAAAGTTAACAGTTGTGTAAAAAACTTATTCCTGAAACAATTTTAGGAATATATGTAGTAAATTATATATACTCTCAATAAATTGATAAGTCGGTCACTTACTTAAACAATTTCGCGATTCATTGCCCCATCTGTCTAATATTTACAGCCTTAATAATGCCCTGACCTGAAAAAAATAAGATAATTCCTAACTAAATTCTGATTTTTTATTAGTTTTGTTCTTTATGGATTTTAGAAAGTATCTCTGGTTATTTCCGCATATTCTTTCAAAAATAACGCACTAACTGCTGTTTTTTTATTATTTATCTCCTACTTCTCTTGAAATAAATGAAAAGGTATAATTTTATTTCTTTCTAAATAATTCCGGTAATTATAGAAAAATATTTAACGAAGAATTTTTTACTATCATATGAAAAAAATAAGTAGATCTGGAGGATAAACTTTGAAAATAAGGGTTGTGAGTTCACGAGAAGAAATCTTTACACTGAATCCAAATGAAAGAATAGTGCATCTGGCTTTCAGGCCGTCGAACAAAGATATTTTTTCATTGGTTGAGAACTGTCCAAAGATTGAAGTTATACAGCTTCCGAAATCTTACAGGCGCACGGTCTCAAAGTCAATAGAAATGTTTCTTGAAATGCAGCGTATCCAGCTCATTGAAGGAGATGTCTGGGGCCACAGGAAAGATATTAACGAGTACTATCGCATTCCTTCTTCAATCATTGAAGAAATAAAAGAACTGAAAATTGAAGGTAAATCCACTGAAGCTATTGAGGAAAAAGTTTCAAGGGAAAGTAAACTTAACCCTGAAATGGTTGCTTACATCCTTAGAAAGGATGTTATTGCCTGAGACTCTGAAACTATAGTTTCAAAATCTTCTTATTTTTATTTCTTTTTTATTTTTGTTTGTTTTTTCTTGATTTATAACTTCTTTATCTTTGATATTTCTTTACTTTTTCACTTCTTAATTTTTATTCATTTTCTATTTTCAATACTCTCAAATTTTTATTAATCTTTTATTTATGATACTCTTTCATTTTCTCTGGTAGTGCTTTTTAATCTTTTATAGACTTTTATAGTTTGCACTAAATCAAATTAAATTAGCTCTCAAGCTGAGCATCTAAATAATATGTAAGCTTTCAAAGTTAAAAACGATCTTTTCTTTCTTCTCAATTTCAATAAAGTCTGTGTCAATGGCAGTTTCTTGTGCTTGCAGTTTTCAAAGACTCACTCTCACCATCGAATTATCTTTGGTCAAAATATAGATCAAAGTGAAATCTCAACGACTTTACTTGAAAGACAAAATCTTACTTTTAGGCAGGACAACAATAGAATCTCAAGGAAAACAGCAGGAATTTCAAAGAAGATCAAGTGCCTATATAATCAGGTGAGACTCTATTGTACCTGCTTTACTTTTGCAGGCATCATAGAGCATTAATAAAAGACTAAAATAGATGTTCGGGACAAAAGACACATGCAGAAGAAGCTGGAATCACGGAAAAGAAATGGACATTAACTGAATTAGTATATTTAAGGAATGTTAAATGCATCAATTAATTAAAAATTAAAGGAGATGTGTCCGTTTTTCTGTTTTTCTGTTTTTCTGTTTTTCTGTTTTTCCATTTTTCTGTTTTTCTGTTTTTCCATTTTTCTGTTTTTCCGTTTTTCCGTTTTTCCGTTTTTCCGTTTTTCCAAGTTTATATAAAACTTGCCACTTATTAATTATTTTTATAGCATATATATTTTTTTATAAAGTTGTCTTAAATATGATTATATTTATTTAAATTCTTTTATATCTCTTTCTGAAAAAATATTGTGTTTTAATCTTTGATCTGGAGAATTTTTGGATTCAAAGCCCTAGCAAATAAATGCATTACAAAAATTTCATCTTTTACTTGAATACTATCAATCCCTACTTTGACAGATCATGCTAATTTCTACAGTAGTTTCATACTAAAAACACGTTGTATCGACGTATAACCTTATGATGAAATACTAAATTTCAATAATCCATAAACACATAATATAAATTTATATTAAATAGAGAAAACAGAATAATAAAGCATATTTGTGTATTACAAAACGTATATTCTGTCAAATTTCGATTACTTTAGCATGAAAGTAAGCTTTAAACCTGAATATATAATAGAAAATAGTAAAATACCAAGCTTTAGGTGGGATTTCCAGGTTCGAATAGGGCCACTTTTACTTCAATCAGTTACTAAATAATCGATTTAATGCTACTAAATTATTATTATGCTTGACCAAGCTTACTAAATTCTCTTTTCACATTCTGAAATAATTTCTAATAAAATGCCTTAATCTGGCGTTTCTGCTTTGAAAAAGTTAAATTGCTTAGTTTATGCAAATGACTATGGTAAAAGAGGGTCAGTTATGTACTTATGTATTAGACTTGATTACTGGCCCTCTGTATTCTTCAACCTTAATAATTTTCTTCTGGTTTTTCAAATTAATGTATTCATCTGTTTCTAACTGTGATGTATTCAGATGTGGTTTTAGTACTCGTACCTGCGGAATTTGTTGCCGTCAAGGTAACAGTATACCTTCCTGCTCTATTATAAATATGCGTTGGGTTACGTGTTGTTGAAGTAGTACCATCCCCAAAGTCCCAAAGCCAGGAAGTAGCTGCACCACCAGTACTTCTATCAGTGAACATCACTCTCAAAGAGGCCCTTCCAGAAGTTGCAGATGCAGAGAAAGCAGCAACCGGGGGTCTTAAAGGTGCTGCAATATCTAAATAACGGGTTCTTGTTGCCTTATTACTACCTACTTCGTTCTTTACTGTTAGCGTCACAGTATATTTTCCTGGTCTGGTGTATGTGTGTGTTGCATTCTGCATTGTTGAAGTTGTCCCATCTCCAAAGTTCCAAAGCCAGGAAACTGGCGATCCAGTGCTACTGTCAGTAAAGAACACTGATAATGGTGCTCCTCCTGATGTTACATTTGCTGTAAATGCAGCCTTTGGAGGTCTCAAAGTTTCAACAACTATATAATTAGATTTTCTTACTGTATTGCTACCTGCTGGATTAGCTACTGTCAATGTTACAGTGTAGATTCCTGCTTTGGTGTATGTGTGTGTGGCATTCATTGCATGCCTTGAATTAGTACCATCTCCAAAGTTCCAGATAAATGAAGTCGGTTCTCCAATGCTATTGTCAGTAAAGAATACTTTCAAGGGTGCTTTTCCTGAAGTCACGTTTGCAGAAAACGCAGCAATCGGCTTTTGCAGATTTTTTACCCTAACATTTCCTGTAGTTATATTCTGGCCATCTTCATTGATTGCCGTAAGTGTTACTGTATAATTTCCTGTTGCAGAGTAGGTATGCGTTGGATTTTGCTGGTATGAAGCAGCTCCGTCTCCAAAGTCCCAGTTCCATTCTGTTGCATTTTCGGATTGGTCTTTAAATTGAACAGTAAGTGGAGCATAACCTTCTGTAACGTTACTTTTGAATTTTGCAACAGGAAGTATTGGTGCTATCTCTGCAGTAACCAGAGGTAAGTAATCGCTGTTTACTTCGTCCAGATCGAAAGGTTCCTCTGCTATGCCATCTCCATTTATATCAGAATGAGTCTGGGAGAACCCGTCTCCTTCAGGCGTTGCCCAGTAGTTCCCACCTATATAAGGGCCATCTATTATGTTTTGACTTTCTGTTTTATCGAAAGCCCAGATATTCGAGAATTCAAGATCCTCCATTAAAAGCACGTTTTCTGTGTTATTGAAATAGTTGTTGTAAATTTTATTATTCCCAGTAGAGAGGTCTTTATACCCGCATTCTGTGTTAAAAATTATGTTGTTAGCTAGAATGGTATTATTGGAATTTTCACCATCAACATAGATTCCTACATTATTTTCAGTAATCGTATTGTTTTCAATAGACGTTGAATATGCACTTATTAGGTTAATTCCAGCCTGATAATTCAATATTTTATTTCTCTTAATTACACAACCAGATCCCGGACTAAAAAGTGAGATGCCGTTTGAATTCTCGTCTGTGCCGCTTAATGTAAAGCCCCTGATGGTTATATTGGATACCCTGATAGTAATACCAGAACCCTGTATTATTGTATCTTCAGGATTTCCTGACAAGGAAACAATTTCAATATCTGGTACATTAACTTCAATACTCTCATAATATGTTCCTGGATACACTACTATTGTATCATATGATGTCGCATTATTTGCCGCAGCCTGTATCGATTCCCCTTCATACACATAAAGTTCAGCTGCAGTACCAATTCCAGAACTAGCCATCAACATTAAAATGGCAGTTAATAAAACTCCACTTTTTTCGATTCCCTGCATAGAAACACGACCTGTAGTGTATTTTTTTATATGGTGAGTTATTTTAATTCAACTTTACTAATTTTTGATCAAGTTTCTTATTTATTGGTCACAATTTTTTCTATTTTGGAGAATACTTGATTTTATTTTGCAAACTTCATATTTATAAAATTAACATTCAACTTTATATTGAATCCTTGTATATATTAGTATCATAACATTTTTACATATATAAAAAAAAATTTTTAATTAAAATGTTCTTTTAATCGATTAATTGGGCTATGATATGTCTGCACTTTAACCGATCTCTAGCAGATGTCTTCAAAAAATATCATTTTCTTTGTTTCGTTTTTGGAGAATTATTCAAAATTCTGTAGTTATTATCTCAACTAAGCTTCGGAAAATAGGGGCTAGAAGTTTTCAATGACAGCAAAAGGTCGAAAGTTATGGGATCTTTCAAAAACACATGTTTGAGTACCAGGGAGTTTTTCAGAAAAAGGTGGCAGAACAAATTGTAAAAATTGAAAGGGTGTCTGCAGAAAGTTGTTTTTAGTATCGTTAAGAACCTTGAGAACAAGAAATTAACATTTCAACATGAGTCTGCTTTTCTGAATATCAAAATTTCATATCAAAGAACAAATAAATAATTGGAAGAAACTGTTTTCTTATACCTTTTCTTTAACATCAAAATACGTGAGAATATCTTCCTCACGTACTCATGCCAAAGTAAAAAGAGCCTTAGGTGAGATTTTTCAAACATTACCATTATTGCTTTCTCTAACATCCCTAAAATCTAATCCTTACTGGGGACGTACCAGCTCCTAAGCCACAAAGATCTTATTACATGCTGAAAAGCAGATGTGGAAAATTTATATTCTTTTTCTGGAATCCGGCAGCATTCTTGTGACCTCCACCACCATATTGTTGAGCAATTTCGGCACAATCGGGTGAATCAGGATTCTCTGAATCGGATCTCAGGCTGAACACTATCATATTCTCTACAGCCTGCCACATAATGGCAATATCATATTCAGGCTTCTTGTAGATAAATTCTCCAAGCTCGGAGATATTTCCTGTAGTATTTACAAGTCTGGCTTTCTGGTTATGGAAAGTACAATTTACCCCGCGTTCGAAGGCTTTCTGAATTTTGTAATTTTGGGCTTCCAGGAGTAATTCACCGATAGATCTCATTTTATTTACAGTATCCTCGTATCCAGAACTAAGAAGTACATCCCATAAGGTATTATCAGGGGTCTTCACCATCAGATTAAAACCTGCATTGAAAGCCTTAGTCTCAGCGTATTCAAATTTCCACATGTCCTTATCACCAATATAGGCAACAGCTGCAGGAGGTGGAACATATTCAGGGTGCGTGTACTCCCATGTAAGTACACAGGCTGCTTTTTCAATGGATCTAATTCCTGGAATATTGCTCGAACTCCATAAGTTCGGAAATCTCTTCATGGCCGTTTTATGATGATCTATCCATATTAGTTTAGATCCACAAGCATTTACAAATTCATCCATTCTATCGCTTACAAAATCAACAAGCCATACTTTCTCGGCTGTTGCTATTTCTTCCTCATTCCACGACTCTTTTTCATAATTTACAGCAACAAACCTTATTACAAATTCATTCCGATCATAGTAATTTCCAGCGACAGCAGCTGAACAGCATCCGTCATTGTCGTCATGGTAATAAATCAAAATAGTGCGTTTATCATCTGTCATTTCTTATTCCCTCTTGTTTTAGAATCTCTTATCAATTCTAGCATGTTTTCTGCTGCACATTTCACTCCTGATAATTATTTGCTAACCATGCTCTTCCAACCATGCTCTTCCAACCATGCTCTTCCAACCATGCTTTTCCAGGGACTCCATAGAATTTACAAGTTTCATTAGGACAGAAAACATTAGTTGAATTTTGGTCCCGCACCTCGTTTTTCCATTGTATGAGTATATATTAGTCACATTATATAATTTCAACTAAATGTAATGGGGGCACCGATACATACGATTTGTATTTTAAAAAATAAGAGTTTGGGCTTTTTTGAGTATTATTTTAAAATACAGTAATCTTGAATACATCGGATTGATGGAAAAACTTAAATACAATTACCTAGTACATCGGTTACCGTCTTCCTTCCATTAGCAATGAGGTAATAGGAAAACAATATCAAGAGCTCGTACAGATCTCTAAGATGCAAATTTAGGTGTTGGATTTTAAAAACGAATTGTCAACCAGTTCTTTTCAAGGCATCAAAGCAAAAAAGAGCCCATAGATATGGGTTTTATGTCAACAGAAAGTTATAAATACTATAAAATAGTACAACGGTTACCGGCTTCCGGTAGCCAATAAAAGCAAGACAAAGGAGCAAGGAAAAATATGAGACAAATAGCAATTTACGGAAAGGGTGGGATTGGAAAATCCACTACTACGCAGAATCTTACTGCAGCTCTTTCGACCATGGGAAACAATATTCTTCTTGTAGGGTGCGACCCGAAAGCAGACTCTACCAGAATGCTGCTTGGCGGCTTGAACCAGAAGACCGTACTTGATACTCTCAGAAGTGAAGGAGATGAAGGAGTAGATCTTGAGACTGTTGTCCAGCCAGGTTTTGGCAACATTAAATGTGTGGAATCCGGAGGACCTGAACCTGGAGTAGGATGTGCAGGTCGAGGTATTATTACTTCCATAGGACTGCTCGAAAACCTGGGAGCCTACACTGACGATCTTGACTATGTATTCTACGACGTGCTTGGTGACGTCGTATGCGGTGGTTTTGCGATGCCTATCCGCGAAGGAAAAGCCAAGGAAATCTATATCGTGGCCAGTGGAGAACTGATGGCCATCTACGCAGCAAACAACATCTGCAAAGGACTTGCGAAGTTTGCCAAAGGGGGGGCCCGTCTTGGAGGCATTATCTGCAACAGCAGGAATGTAGATGGAGAACGTGAACTCCTTGAAGCTTTCGCACAGAAACTGGGAAGCCAGCTGATCCACTTTGTGCCCAGGGATAACATCGTCCAGAGGGCAGAAATCAACAGAAAAACCGTAATTGACTTCGATCCCGAATGCAACCAGGCTAAAGAGTACCTGGCTCTTGCCAACAACGTCCAGAACAACACCAAACTCGTTGTCCCAACTCCGCTTCCGATGGAAGAATTAGAAGCTATGATGGTGGAGTTCGGAATTGTTGAGTTGTAATTAGAGACCCAGAGGAGATGAAAACAATGCAAATGATACGTGCAATCATCAGGCCAGGTATGGAATCTAAAGTTGTCGAGAGCCTGGAAAAAGAGGGCTGTATTTCCCTTACAAAAATGGAAGTCTTCGGAAGGGGGAAGCAAAAAGGAATCCATATTGCAGACATCCACTACGACGAACTTCAGAAGACTATGCTTCTGATGGTGGTCGAAGATGAACATAAAGACAAAGTCATACAGACCATAATGGAAGCTGCCAGGACCGGGAAGTATGGGGATGGAAGAATCTTCGTAAACCCCATTGAAGAAGCTTACACCATAAGGACTGGAAAAGCCGGACTTTAAAACCGACTTTTCGGAGGAAAATCCCCATGAAAGAAATTACGGCAATAATCAGGATGAACAAGGTCCAGAAAACCAAGGATGCCCTGCTGGAATGCGGCTTTCCCTCATTTACCGTAAGAAGGGTGATGGGCCGCGGAAAGCAAAAAGGGCTCTGCTTTGAGTTTAACCCGCCCCTTCCTGACCCGGAAAAGGAAGCTGAGACCTGCATCCATTTCATTCCGAAACGCATGTTTACCATCGTGGTGGACGATTCAAGTGTAAATGAAGTGGTCCAGAAAATCATTGAGGTAAACCAGACCGGACATGTAGGAGACGGAAAAATATTCGTGTCAAACATCATCGAAGCGTTCCGAATTCGAACCGGAGAGAATGGAGAGACGACCGTTAACAGGGAGTTGATGTAATGGGAGCCGAGATAGGTTCTGGAATTGCGGACAAACAAAAGCTTGTCGATGACATGCTGAAAGTTCTCCCAGAAAAGGCTGCAAGGAACAGGAGAAAACACATTGTTGTAAGGGACTGTTCCACCGAACAGCACATCGACGCCGATGATAAAGTAATCCCTGGTATTATCACGAACCGTGGATGTGCCTTTGCAGGTTCGAAAGGTGTGGTTTTCGGGCCGATCAAAGACATGGTACACCTTGTCCACGGCCCGATAGGCTGTGCCTACTTCACCTGGGGAACCAGGCGAAACTATGCAAAAGCAGAGGAAGGCGGAGACAACTTCATGAACTATTGCGTATGCACGGACATGAAGGAAACCGATATCGTCTTTGGAGGAGAAAAGAAGCTCAAGAAAGCCATTGATGAGGTTATGAAGATCTTCAAACCGGAAGCAATCAGCATCTCTGCCACCTGCCCTGTAGGGCTGATCGGAGACGACATCGAAGCTGTTGCCAAGGAAGCCGAAAAAGAGTATGGGATCAAGATCATCCCTTCAAGGTGTGAAGGATACAGAGGAGTCAGTCAGTCGGCAGGCCACCACATTGCCAGCAACGCCCTGATGGAAAATCTGATAGGAACCGAAGAACTTGAGAATCCCACTCCCTTTGACATCAATATCTTCGGAGAGTACAACATAGGAGGAGACCTCTGGGAAATTAAGCCGATCCTTGAAAAAATCGGGTACAGGATTGTCTCAACCTTCACAGGAGACGGTTCATTCCATAAACTTGCACAGGCACACAAAGCAAAGCTTAGCATCCTACTCTGCCACCGTTCCATCAACTACACGAACCGGATGATGGAAGAAAAATATGGGATTCCCTGGTTGAAGGTCAACTACGTTGGTACTAAAGGTACCACTAAATCTCTCCAGAAAATGGCAGAGTTCTTTGACGATCCCGAAATTACCAGGAAAACCGAAGAAATCATTGCCGAAGAAAAAGCGAAGTATGAGGCTGAAATCGAGAGGTACAGAAAGAAACTCAAGGGAAAAACCGCCTTCATCTATTCAGGAGGTTCCAGGAGCCACCACTATATGAACCTCTTTGAAGAGCTCGGCATGAAAGTAGTTGTTGCAGGCTATCAGTTTGCCCACAGAGATGACTACGAGGGCAGGCAGATCATCCCTCAGATAAAGGAAGGAGCTTTAAGTTCCATCCTTGAGGACGTACACTACGAACGAGATGAAAATATCGAGCCTGCTGTCAGCCCGGAAAGGATTGAAGAGCTTAAAAAGAAAATCGGGCTCATGGACTATGAAGGACTTTTCCCGGAAATAAAGGACGGAACCATTGTTATCGACGATCTTAACCATCATGAAACCGAAGCCCTTGTAAAAGCCCTTAAACCCGATATCTTCTGCTCTGGGATCAAGGATAAGTACTGGGCCCAGAAGCTTGGGATCCCCTCAAGACAGATCCATTCCTACGACTACAGTGGACGCTACACTGGCTTTTCCGGAGTCCTGAACTTCGCACGGGATATGGACATGGCCCTGCACAGCCCCACTTGGAAGTTCATACGCCCGCCATGGAAAGGAGAAGGAGTAGAGTAAGGAGGGACAAAAGATGTTAGATTACACCTCATGTGAAGAAGTAACCAGAGAAGCAGTAACCATTAACCCTGCAAAAATCTGCCAGCCAATAGGTGCAGTCTATGCAGCTCTTGGCGTACACAACTGCATGCCGCACAGCCACGGTTCACAGGGCTGCCTCTCATACCTGCGCATGTGCTTGAGCAGGCACTACCGAGAAAACTCCGTTGGAACTACCAGCAGTTTCTCAGAAGGAACTGCAGTCTTCGGAGGTGCAGCAAACCTTAAGGAAGCCCTCGGAAACCTGACCGCAATCTACAGGCCCGATGTAATCGCAATTCACACCACCTGCGTAGCCGAAACCATAGGCGACGACGTAGGGGTCATTGTAGAAGATATCAGAGCTGAAGAGCTCATAGACCCGTCGATCAAGATATGTGCAGCTTCCACGCCGAGTTATGTAGGCACCCACATTACTGGCTATGACAATATGGTGAAGTCTTTTGTAACCACCTTTGCCAAAAAAAGCAAGCCAAACGGGAAACTCAATATCATCCCAGGCTTTGTGGAACCTGCCGACATCCGGGAAATCAAACGTATACTCTCAATAATGGGAATCTCCAGCATCGTCTTTCCGGACACGACTGATGTCTTTGATGCGCCCCTAACCGGAGAACACAATATATACCCGAAAGGCGGGACTCCAATAGGGGACATAGAAGATTCCGCAAACTCCCTTGGGACAATCGCTCTCTGCAGGATGGCAGGAGGTTCTGCCGCAAAGATTCTGGAAAGCCGCTACAAAGTCCCTGCAAAAATAGGGCCTACCCCCATAGGAATCCGGAACACCGACCGTTTCATCATGAATGCAGCAAAGCTTGCCAGCGTGGCAATTCCTCCAGAACTTGAAGATGAGAGGGGAAGGCTTGTGGACATGATGACTGATGCCCACCCACACTACCATGGAAAGAAGGTAGCCATTTACGGCGATCCGGACATCATTGGAGGCCTTACCAGTCTCATACTGGAAATGGGCATGGAACCAAGTGTGGTGCTCACCGGCACTCAAAACCTGGAATTTGAGAAAGAAATGGGAGAACTCATAGGTTCGGAATATCCTGAAGCCGATGTGATCGCTGGAGGAGACCTCTTCATGCTTCACCAGATGATCAAGAGAAAACCCGTGGACCTCCTTATCGGAAACACATACGGGAAATTCATAGCAAGGGCAGAGGACGTACCTCTTATCAGGGTAGGCTTTCCGATTATGGACCGCGCAAACCTGCACTACTTCCCGATCATGGGATACGCAGGCACTGCAAGACTGGTGGAACGCATAGGAAACACCCTGCTTGATAGGAAAGACAGAGATGCACCCGACTGGCTGCTTGAAACCATCCAGTAAGGAGCCTGATATCAAGATAATAATTCCATAAGGAAAATGAAAAGCTGAAATCAAGAGATTAAAGCTGAGAAGTCAAAACGGGAAAAGTGGAAAATCACCGCTGCAATTCTGAAAAATAGAAGCAGAGGGGAGTGAAAAGAAATGGAAGAGAAAACCGGGATAGTGGATACTCTCGAAGAAAGGCAGCCATATATTGCCAGAAAGCAGGAGAAGGGGGAGATAATACCCCTTGCCTGTGACAACAATTCTCTGGCAGGAGCCATCAGCCAGCGAGCCTGTGTCTACTCAGGAGCAAGAGTCGTCTTAAACCCAGTAACTGATGCAGTTCACCTGGTCCACGGCCCAATAGGCTGTGCAGGCTATACCTGGGATATAAGGGGCGCAAAGTCAAGAGGTGTTGAAACGAACCGCAGCAGTTTCAGCACGGATATGAAGGAGATCGATGTGGTCTTCGGGGGAGAGAAAAAGCTCTCAAATGCCATTGACGAGCTGGTGGGGCTCTACCACCCCCCGGTCATTTTCGTATATTCTACATGTATAGTGGGAATTATCGGAGATGACCTGGAAGCTGTATGCAAGACAGCAAGCCAGAAACACAATATCCCGGTGCTTCCTGTAAAGTCAGAAGGTTTCAAAGGCAACAAATCCGATGGATATAAAGCAGCGTGTGATGCCTTAAAAAAGTTGATCAAAAGACCTTTGGGAGAAAAAGACGTTCCAGAAAAGAAACCCGGGCTAAACCCTGAAGTCAGAAAACCGAAAATCAATATCCTTGGGGACTTCAATGTTGCAGGCGATGTCTGGCTTGTAAAACCTCTCTTTGAGCAAATGGGAATTGAGGTCATAGTCTCCATGACCGGAGACTCAACTGCAAAATCCATATCAAGAGCAGCGGAAGCTGAACTTAACCTTGTTCAGTGCAGCGGGTCCATGACCTATCTTGCAAAATGGATGCAGAAAGAGTATGGGATTCCGTATATATCTGCGAGTTTCTTCGGAATAGAAGATATATCCCTGGCTCTGCGGAGGACTGCGGAATACTTTGGCTCGGAAGAGATGAAAAAGAAAGCAGAAGAAATCCTGAAAACCGAAACGAACCGTATAATGCCTGAAATCTCAAGAGTTCGGGAGAGAGTCAAAGGGAAAAAAGCTGCCATCTATATGGGAGGCCCTGCAAAAGCTCTTACGCTTATCAAAGGATTTGCAGAACTCGGAATGGAAGTAGTTATCATAGGAACCCAGACCGGGAAAAAAGAAGACTACGAGCAGATCAGTTATTCTGTCAGGGACGGAACGGTCATTGTAGACGACGCAAATCCCCTGGAACTTGCTGAACTGCTGATTAAACAGAAAGCTGACCTGATGGTTGCAGGCGTAAAGGAGAGATTTATCGCATACAAGCTTGGTGTTGCTTTCTGCGATTTCAACCACGACAGAGTGGTGGAGTTCGAAGGCTTTGACGGCTTTGTGAACTTCGCTAGGGAAGTGGATGCCTCTATTAACAGTCCGGTCTGGAAAGCTGTAAGGCAGAGAATTCTGAGACCCGAAGCTGTAGAATCAGAGAACATGGCATCAGAAGAAAAGCCTTTAAAAGCAGCAGCAAAAGAAAAGCTCTCCGAAGAATCGTGTAAAAAAGAATATGAAAACATGGTTAAAGGTATGATCCTGAGACCGGAATTTTTGCAACCCAAATCAGATACTCCAGTTGAGAGTCAGGTGTGAGGAGGCGCTGAAATGACGAAAAGAAATTATGCAACCGTAAACCCCTGTGTCATGTGCCAGCCCATGGGAAGTGCCCTTGCTTTCAAGGGGATTGAAAATACCATGGTCCTCTATCACGGTTCTCAGGGATGCAGTACCTATATGCGTCTGCACCTTGCCCACCATTTCAGAGAACCAGTAGACATTGCATCAAGCTCCCTGAGTGAAAAGGGAGCAGTCTACGGAGGCAGGGAAAGCCTGAAAAAAGGATTGAGAAACGTCATCAACAGGTACAAACCTAAAGTGATAGGTGTCGCTACTACCTGTCTTGCCGAAACTATAGGAGATGACGTTCCTGCAATAATAAGAGAATTCAAAGAAGAGGAAGAAATCGGAGACGATCCTGAAAAAGATATTATAATCATTCCGGTTTCCACCCCCAGCTACGGGGAAAGCCATGTAAGCGGGTACATAAAAGCCCTGGATGCAGTTGTCAGAAAATTTGCGGAAAAGTCTGAAGAAGAAGGATTCATAAAAATCCCAAATGGAAAACTCAATCTCATTCCCGTTGAAAGCCTTTCCCCTGCCGATGTAAGGGAACTCAAAGAGATTCTTGAGCTTATGGCTAAAGATTATATCTTCCTGCCAGATATTTCCGAGACCTTTGACGCCCCACTGAGAGACGATCTTCCGAAAATCGCCCCAGGCGGTACGAAACTCTCCGAAGTTGAAGATATGCCGAACAGCCGTGCAAGCCTTGGCCTGGGTGTAGTAAGTAAAAACCTGGCCCTGGAATATCTGGAAGAATCACGTTGCGTACCCGGACACAGTGTTCCAATCCCAATAGGGCTTTCAAACACTGACAGTTTCTTTACTGAAATGGTCAAAATTCTGGGATGCTCTATTCCAGAGAAATACCAGAAAGAAAGGGGAAGGCTGCTTGATGCTATGGTAGATGTGCACAAATACCTCTACGGTGTAAAAGCAGCAGTCTACGGAGACCCGGATACTGTATTCAGTCTCACGACCTTCATGCTCGAACTCGGGATGAACCCGGTGTTAGTAGCTACCGGAAGCAAGAGCAGGGATTTTGGAGCGAAAATCAGGCAGATATTCGAAGAGATAAGACCGGAACTGGAACCTGTGATTCTGAACGGAATTGATTTTGATACTCTCAATGATGCTGTCAGCGAATGCAGTCCTGAAATCTTGATCGGAAACTCAAATGGGAGATACATTGCCAAAGCCAGAGATATTCCTCTTGTAAGGGTTGGTCTTCCAATTCATGACAGGGTAGGAGCACAGCGTATCCTTACTGTCGGATACAAAGGATCCCTGGAACTGCTGGACAGGATCACAAATACTATTCTTGAAGCTACTGATACCTTCACCGCACCGGTACAGGCAGAACCGGCAGCATATACCGGGATGGGAACTGAAGAGAAATGCATGGAATGAACGTAACGAATGGAAAAAACTGATTTCCTGTAAAATACGGATTTAAAACACCATAAAAAGAGATTAAAAGAACTATTAAAACTGAAAAGCCCTATAAAGGATAAAAACGCAGGATTTGACCAGGACAGAACCTGAAAACTCGAGAAGGAATTTGATGGAAACGCTTCAATCGGTCATGAGTCCTCTCATGCTTACTCTCAAGATTGCCTCAATTTCAACCGTTTTTGTGACGGTGCTGGGCATTCTGATTGCCTATGTGCTGGCAAAAAGAGAGTTTACTGGAAGATGGCTGGCTGATGCGCTCATAACTCTTCCGATAGTTTTACCTCCAACCGTTACAGGATATATCCTGGTTCTCCTTCTGGGAAAAAATGGGGTCTTTGGGAGCATATTTTCCAAAATTACCGGGAGCGGGATTCTCTTTACCTGGCAGGCGGCTGCAATTGCAGCCTTTGTGGTATCCTTGCCAATGATGATAAAGACTGCCACTTCAGCTATAGGAGCAGTTGACAGAAACGTTGAGGAAGCTTCCAGTATTCTCGGGAGGAGCGAGTTAGAAACTGCGCTCTTTATAACCCTCCCCCTTGCAAAAAAAGGCATTATTGCAGGCTGCATCCTGAGTTTTGCAAGGGCTGTAGGAGAGTTCGGAGCGACCCTGATGGTCGCAGGAAATATCCCGGGAAAAACCAGTACCATGCCTCTTTCTATTTACGGGGCATACCAATCAGGAAATAACGAACTTGCAAATCTGCTCGTGCTTGTACTGGTTGTCATATCGCTTATAACTATTGCAGCTACCAGTAAACTGGGAGAACGATAAAAAGAGAGTTAGGGTGAGAGTAAGGAATGCCTGTTGAAGTTGACATTGAAAAGGAATTCTGCAGAAAGAAACATATAAAAAAGAAGGGAAAAAATCCCAGCTTTTCAATGCATTGTAGCTTTGATGCCGATTCCGATTTCGTGGTCCTGTTCGGCTGTTCCGGCTCAGGTAAAACCACAGCTCTCCGCTGCATTGCAGGGCTTGAAAAACCGGATGCAGGAACCATAAAAATAAACAACACTGTGTACTTTGACAGCAGGAAGAAAATAAACCTGCCTCCACAGAAACGGAAAATAGGATACATGTTCCAGGAAAATGCCCTTTTTCCACACATGAATGTCCGACAAAATATAGAGTTCGGACTCAAAGGCCTGAGTTCTCCTGCAAAAGTCGAAAGGGTGAACGAGATGCTTGGCCTCGTGGGAATCGAGGAACTTGAGTTTTCCTATCCCGACGAACTTTCCGGTGGCCAGAAGCAAAAAGTAGCCCTTGCAAGAGCTCTTGCTCCAGATCCGGAAGTACTGCTCCTTGACGAGCCCTTTTCAGCTCTGGATACGGTCGTCCGTCTGAAATTGAGGAAAGAGCTGCAAACAATCCAGAAAAAAATGGGAATTCCTGTGATCTTTATAACCCATGACCCTGTCGAAGCCTTCACCATGGCAGACAGGATGGTAGTGTTTGACAATGGAAAAGTACAGCAATTTGGCTCACCTGAGGATGTATTTTATCACCCTAAAACCCGCTATGTAGCAGAACTTGTGGGTTTTTCAAACCTCTTTGACGATGCCGTGATTGAAGGACATGGAAACGGAGGCGAGTGTACTTTCCTCTGGTCTCTGGGAACTGAAATTACTGCTCCCTATATCAGGCGGATGGCAGGGGATAAAGTCAGCTGGGGGATCAGGCCCGAAAATATCGAAATCCTGGACAGCGGAAATGTCCATGCAATCCGAAAAGAGAGGAAAAACCTGCTTGACGGTGTGGTAAGGAACGTTGTTAACAAAGGCAGCAGCCGGATCATGTCAATGAAATTGAAAGACAGTGGGGTTTTCCTGAATGTTGAAATTACGAACCATATTTTTGACTCATTAAAAATAGATACCGGAGACGAATGTATGGTAAGAATAAGGCCCTCGGATATGATTGTCTTTTAACTCCCGAATTGCCGCCCGAATTGCCGCCCGAATTGCGCCTCGGGAGTACGCGGTCCTTTTCGCTTCGCTCAAGAAGACAAAATTATGGCTTAGAATCCGCGTTCCGCGTCAGGAGCCTAGTTCCTTTTCTGGATCACAGGAAATCAGAGATTTTCTGGGAGTGCGATGTAATCGCAACACGGTCCTTTCACTTGCTTTGCTCAAGAGGACTATTTTATTGTTTAGAGTAGTGGGGTGGTCCTCCGAATCAAACAGCTCGGATTATTATGGAACGAAAATTTCCACCGGATACTTTGATGAGAAGGCCCCCTTGTAATCCAGGCACAGATGTCCTGTGCCATGTGCAAATGTTTATCTTTTTTTGAAGTTTCGGTACGAGTGATCTGTTTTCCGGTCGCATCCGTCCGACCACATCCATATATGTTGAGACACTCTGCACAAACGCAGTCAGTAGCTCATGGTTATGCTGTTTTACCCCAATTGGTTGGTCTGATCCAGGTCCTCGATATAGGTTCCCGCCCCAAGCCACCAGTTCTCGTCTACCTTCTGGACGTAGCTCATCTTTGGTTCAAGGGTCATATTGCGGGCAGGGTTGTAGTAATGGTAGAAAATGAACCCTCCTCCCTGCTGTGCCAGGAAGATCTCAACGCGAGTGTAATTCACTCCATAGGGATCCTGGAGCCCGGAGAGGTCCGTTCCGATCAACTGGGGCTGATAGGGGAGAGCCAAGGTCGTTCCGTTATAATCGAAGGCATAGACATAGAGATTACCGCGGATGAACATTCCGTTCTGATCATTGAACTCCGCGATCGCGGCATCCTTTCCGTTCTTATTGGAATACGCAATAGCCTCTCCAACAAAGGATTTAAGGCTCTCTCTTGCCTGGGGGTCCGTTCCTGTCCTCACGATCGGTGAATCCTCCTGTGGCTCGTAGATACCGGCTCCGATGATCCAGCTCTGGTTCATCATCATCAAGTAGCTGAGTTTTTGTTTTACCGTGAAGTTGTCTGCAGGGTCTGCATAGAGATATCTGACGAAGCCTCCACCGGACTGCGCGGTGGAGATCAAATCCTGAATATATGCGGTGCCGTTCGCATCCGTGTTATTCCACCGGTTAGTCCCGAGAAGCTCGGGCTGGAAGGGTAGAGCCAGCGTGGTGCCTTTGGTGTCATATGCGAAGATATAAAGCTCACCATCGACGAATTGGCCAGTCTGGTTGTTGAATTCACGAAGAGCGGCTTCCTGTCCGTGTACGTGCGCATATTCGAAGGCTTTCTCGACAAATGCTACGAGTTCCTCTGGAGATACAGTGGAGTTATTAGTGGAACTGTTAGTCGGCACCGGCGTGGAGATTGGCGTTGCTTCCGATTGGTTCTGGCAACTCTCGTAATTACCACTGCACACAATGTAGGAATTACCATCGCTTCCCTGGGTTAGTCGGTAGTAAGTGGTTTTATTGTACAGATTCGTCTTGACTGGATGCATATAGACATAATCTACCCAGCCAGTCCCATTCTTCATTGCTTCTGCATAAATTTCATCACGGTACGGTTTACCTGTAACATCTGTTTTGCCCTTGACGTTAGTGCCGACAAGCCGAATGTTGTCTGCATTAGCAACAACGGTCATATTTGTATCGTACACGAAGACGTAGAGGCCCCGGTCCTTCGGGTTTCGATATGGCGCTTCGGCTGCATTGATGCGTCGGAACGTATCAGAAGCGTTCTTCTCGATTGCTGTGGATGTTGTGTTCACAAGCTCCATCACCGTGTCATTAGTGAATGTTTGTCGGGCACATCCTACTCCGAGATTCCGGTAGATAATCCGCTCATAATCGCTGACGCCCGCAGCGTCCTTTTCCTGTTTGATGGTATCGAGAGCCTGCTGGAAGGACTGGACGACTGAATCAGGAACGTCTTTATTGAAAGCATAGTAAATATCCTGGGTCTCTAATTGATACACAACAGTGTAGGTGTAATAGTTCCCGGTTACCTGTTTGGTGAAGTACCTCCCTGCATCCTCAGGACATGCCCAGAGGTCGATCTCACCATTCTCGAGTCTGGTGATGATTGTAGATATATTGTTTTCGGGAATTATCTGACTCTGATTCACCCCAATGTCGAGCAGTTGCTGGATCGCTACATCGTCAGTGATCACCCCGATCCTGTACCCCTTCAGATCTTCGGGGCTCCCTATCGTGATTCCCTGGTTTCGTTTGGCAAAGAGGACCTCTTTATCTGTATAGATAGGCCCGGCCCATTTGAAGGACTGCTCCCGTTCGGGAGTCCTTGCCATACTAAAGAGAACTGTACCATTCCGGGTGAGGGCAGCTTGATATCCCTCAGCCCAGGGTACGATGTGTACTTCCTCCCGCGTTACTTTCTTCCCCATCTTCTTGGTGATCACTTCAAGTAGATCAACGGAGACACCTTTCAGCGTACCATTTTCCATGTAGTTATAGGGCGGCAGCTGTTCGGTATAGTATGTCAGATTGGCCGATGCCAGGTCGGTGGACATCGTGTCGGCTCTTAGATCTGCAGATGCAGCTTCAGGTTCTGAAATGCATCCGGCAGCTAGTGTCACGAGCAGTACTGCAATAAGAATAGTATAGATGTATCGTAGAGATAGAGGCATGAAAAGAGTCTACTATCAAAGTATAAATATTGGTGCTAAATATTGATATTCGTCTACATTTGAAAAAAGATGCTTTTTTGAAGGGGGGAACGACGAAAATCGGAGTCTGCAATATCTCGCGGAAAGATATTTTCGAAAAAAAAGTATATTTTCAGCCCTCATTATTAAATTCCTGAGCTAATATATCGAGCGGCAGAGGAGATGTGACAGGAGCCCTAAAATTTGTAAGTTATAGAGGAACTGAGCTTAAGAGAACTAATAAGGATAAATTACGAATCTTGCACATAAAACCTTATTTGCTTTACCGAACCGTTCTTGTCACGCTCGACGAAGGAGAGCGGCCTTTTCCGCAATAAAGAGAAAAACAGAGTTTTATTGTTTTTTGTTGCTCTTTTAAGCTTTTTTTCTCTTATTCTACTTCGCTCTTCTTTTTTAGTTATTTCTTCTACCTCTTTCTTCTTTTTGGGAGAGGCGCCTCCAGACAAGCTGGCGGAGTACTTATACAATCCGTAGGTTTAAAACCGGTTTATGGGCTCAGTAAACGACTCTTATATCCTTGTTTTTACATTGAATCTGATTTGTCACTCTCATCTAACTTTCATCAATATTATTCTCTTTTTACAGCTTTCAGAACAATTGCTCCGTCCATAGCTTCGGTTTCCACACTGAAACCCACATCTTCAAAAAGCTCTCTCCATGCAGCCTCCGAAAGTTGAGGGCCATGATGATGTTGATGTGCCAGCGGTTCAACTGCAGTTAATACCCCACCTTTTTTCAACGCTCTCTTAATTTCGAAAAGCGCGAACTTAATATCTTCAAGGTGATGGAGCATGAAAAAACAGGTAACATTGTCCACAGAGCTCTTTTCAAAAGGCAGGGCATAGGCACTTCCGGTCCTGAACTCAATGTTATGCACCCCGAGAACTTCTGCATTCATCTGTGACTGGCCTGTAAGGGACTCATGGAGGTCAATACCGTAAACCTGTGAATCGGAATTATTTTTTGCAAGCTCCATTGTAAGGCTCCCGAAACCGCTGCCAACATCAAGGATAGTATCTCCTTTTATTCCGCGAAGCACAACAGGCAGAACCTTCGCCCTAACATTGGCCATACGATCTTCAGGAAACTTTGCTTTCTCCGCTTTTTCCGTATCTACTGAAGTAAAAGGAAGAATGGAATAGACTTTTGATCCATTGGCTGCCATCAGACCTTTTACATAAACGTTTTCGTTTTCGGCCGCAACCAGTTCCACAATAGAAACTCCAAGATCCCCGCAAAAACGCAGGTTCCACTCTTCCCTCTTTTCAGGATACTGGATATTGAGAGGAGTATGTACTATAATGTAATGAGAGTACTCCGGCTTGAAGTACGCAGATACAGACTCAGGTTCCATCAAGCAGATTTCACTGATACTCTCCCTGAAGAGAGCAAGAATTTGGAGAGAAGCTTCATCAGCCTTGTTTATTATACTTCCGATTTCTTCGAACATGCTTCTGAATTTGCTTTAGAAGAATAAAAGCTCTCTTACCCGAAATTTGTGAGGCGAGTAGCGACAACGCCAGATACTCCAAATAGCCCTAAACTGTATAAATATTTATTAACTAAATGGGTAATTTTAAATAGTATAGAGTAGGATAGAGGATACCTATTGGTGGTCACGATGAAGTACGTAATTGCGATGATAAGGCCAGAAAGGCTTGATGCAGTCAAAAGAGAACTTCAGAAAATTGAAGTAAACAGATTGACAGTATCATCCGTTTCAGGTTATGGTGCTCAAAAAGGATATCTGGAAATCTATAGAGCGATGGAATATGATGCAAACTTACTTGAAAAAATCAAGATTGAAATCGCTGTGAATGATGAATTCTTGGAGCCAACAATTGAGGCAATAAAAACTGGAGCAAAAGGCAGTGACGGTTATGTCGGAAGCGGAAAGATCTTCGTGCTGCCACTTGAAAATGTAATAAGGATCCGTACGAACGAAACCGGACATGAGGCAATTTGAGGGGATGGAGATGGCTATAAACGGCGCAGACACTGTATGGGTATTGATTTCGTCAGCATTAGTACTATTAATGGTTCCTGCACTTGCCCTTTTCTATGGAGGGCTTGTCCAGCGTAAAAACGTCCTGAGCAGCATGATGCACTCATTTGTTGCAATGGGCGTTCTGGCTCTGGAATGGGTGATAATAGGTTACTCCCTTGCCTTTTCAGAAGGCAACTGGTTTGTGGGTGGCATTGGAAACGCATTCTTAAAAGGGATTGATCCTTATTCCGTAACCGGTACGATCCCAACTTATGCATTTGTTGCATTCCAGGGAATGTTCGCAATAATTACTCCAGCACTTATATCAGGTGCCATTGTAGGACGTGTGAAGTTTAAATCTTACATCGCATTCATCTTACTCTGGGGACTTGTAGTTTATGCACCAGTATGTCACTGGGTATGGGGGGGCGGATTCCTTACCGGAGAAGCCCTCGACTTTGCAGGTGGTACTGTAGTCCACATAACTGCAGGTATGTCCTCACTTGCAATATTGGCCTACCTTGGTAAGAGGAGGGGATATGGAGTTGATTCACTAAAGCCCCACAACGTTACTCTGACCCTCCTTGGAGCCGGACTCCTCTGGTTCGGATGGTTCGGATTCAACGCAGGTTCAGCTCTTGCTGCAAATGAAATCGCAACCCTTGCATTCATAACGACGTTAATAGCTCCCGCAGCTGCAGGATTTATCTGGATGTCGCTGGAATGGGTACACTTAGGGCGTCCTACTGCTCTGGGATTTGCAACTGGAGTCCTGGCAGGCCTAGTAGGAATAACGCCTGCAGCAGGATTTGTAACTCCTATGGCAGCAATTGCAATAGGTTCAATTGCAAGCTTCATATGTTATCAGGCTGTGATGTTCAAAAACAAGTTAGGATATGATGATTCGCTTGATGCCTTTGGAGTTCACGGTGTAGGTGGAATAGTCGGTGCGATATTAACCGGTGTATATGCAAGTGTTGGAGGCGAAGGTCTCCTTCTTGGAAACTCTGCCCAGTTGATGATTCAGCTTGAAGGTGTAGTTCTCACAATCGTATACGCAATGGCCTGCACCCTGCTTATAGGATTTGTACTTCACAAGACGATAGGACTCAAAGTTACTGAAAGTGAAGAACTTATCGGGCTTGACAAGACCCAGCATGGTGAAGCAGCTTACAACCTCTGAGTAAAGGTAATACCTTTACCGTTTCAATTTTTAAGTTTAAACTTAGATTAGTTTCATGAGTAGAAAAAATCTATTTCATGAAACTAATGCATCTTCCCTAAAGATAATACATTCAACAAAAGTAATGTATTTTCCCTAAAGATAATACATTCAACAAGACTTAATGCATTTTTCCTAAAGATAATACATTCAACAAAAATTAATGTAACTTCTAAAAGTAATGAGTAATTTATAAGACTAATAATTTTTCCTGAAAACTTCTACTTTTTCAGCATTTATGAGCCTTTAGGGGGCCATTTCTATCCAGAGGATAATTATTAATTGCTTTTTTACGTATTTCAAAAGGTAGAAAACATTAAATAAGATAATCTAGGGAGGAGGTTAGAGATTGGAGATTTTCTAGTTCTCATATAAAAATAAGAAGGATGGCCAGATGTTTAATACTGATTCTACAGGTTTTATGCTGCTTGCGACAAGCCTAGTGATGCTTATGACTCCTGGCCTGACATTCTTTTACAGAGGGCTTACCTCTAAGTAAAATATTTTAGGAACTATGATGCAGAGTTTTGTCTCTCTAGGGCTGACAACTGTTTTATGGTTTTTTGTTGGTTATTCTCTTTGCTTCAGCGGAGGCGAAGGTGCAATAATAGGAAATCTGGACAAAATGTTCTTACACGGAATTACCCCGACTACTATGTTTGGAAACTCGGGATTCCCTGAACTTGTCTTTGTAGCTTATCAGATGATGTTTGCAATCATTACTCCAGTCCTCATTACAGGAGCATTTGCAAACCGGATTACTTTTAAAGCTTATCATTATTTTCCTTGTAATCTGGCAGCTCTTTGTCTACTACCCTTTCGTCCATATGATATGGGGTGGAGGCTTGCTTGCAAAAATGGGAGTTATTGACTTTGCAGGTGGGATAGTAGTCCATGCGACAGCCGGATTTGCAGCACTTGCTTCAGTCTTTTTCGTAGGCTCGAGGAAATATAAAGATTCAAAGCCAAACAACATCCCCTTAATGGCTATTGGAACTGCGCTTCTCTGGTTTGGCTGGTACGGATTTAACGCTGGCAGCGAGCTTAACGTGGACGGAATTACGGCACTCGCGTTTCTTAACAGTGACATAGCAGCTTCTTTCATAGCAATCACCTGGATGATAATAGAATGGTTCAAGGAATCAAAACCAAAATTTGTGGGACTTATGACAGGAGCAGTAGCAGGGCTTGCAACCATTACTCCTTCAGCAGGTCTTGTTTCCCTGCCTGTGGCTGCATTAATGGGCATACTTGGAGCTATTGTCTGCTATCTTGCAGTGCACATTAAAAACAAGATGGAATGGGATGATGCTCTGGATGTATGGGGCGTCCATGGAATTGGAGGAGTGACAGGAACAATTCTCCTTGGAGTCTTTGCTTCAACTGCAATAAATCCTGCAGGAGCTGACGGACTGCTTTATGGTGGCATCTCATTCTTCATTAAAGAACTCGTGGTTGTTGCAGGTGCTTCAATTTATGGGTTTGTATTTACCTATGTTATGCTGATGTTCATAAATCTAATAACTCCCGTCAAAGTTTCAGATCAGGAACAGCTTATAGGCCTGGATATTTCCCTGCATGGGGAATATGCCTACGATTCAATTATTCGGTAAATATTTCGAAGAATTCCTCTCAAGACCTGCTTAAATCTGAGTATCTTTCACGATAAATATGTCGAAGAAAGAGGATTCTTTGAAGAAAAAGTTCATTTACTGGTAGGTTTTAGTCGAATCTTCTCTGCCGATTTTCTGTGGGGATGTAAATTTTTCCCACGTAGAGTTCCGGAAAACTTGTCACTTTTGTAGGATCTGTAATGGGAAAAATGTAATCGTCCATATTATACATATTTTAAATATATGGCATTACAAGTTAGATACATCTTTAAGTTTCTATTAAATTGCCAGATTTTTCTTTTACATTTTAAACCTGTTCTTATCCTGAATGAAGAAATAGAATTGAACCGGAGTTCCTATGATTGAAAAAAATATCCCTGGCGAGATAGTAAAAGATTTACAATCTGTATGTCAGCTGCATGAACAGGCAGTTTGTAACCACGAAAAATGCAGGGAATTTAGCGACAATCTATCTCAACTTCTGGTAAGGCTTGAGGATATGAAGTTTTACGGGACAGCTGACAGGTTGATGAGCATTCTTATAAATTGTAAACCAAAAGAGGCTTCTCACTGCGAAAAAGCAAACCTGGTCGGCGAGATGATGAAAGAAGTAGCAAAAGAGGTAAAGAAAGCATCAGGAAATTAAAAAGAAAAGGCATTAAATAAGAAAAACGTCCACTAACGGGTTCAAAACAGCTGCTTTCTGAACATTGTAAAAGCTAAAATCACTGAAAAGAATATAGTCATTGAGAAAATAATTGCAAAGGCATGAGGATTGTTCTCGAAAGGAACTTCAACATTCATCCCGAAAAAACTTGCAACCATTGTTGGGATAGACAGGATAATAGTAACTGAGGTAAGGAATTTCATAACAATATTTAGGTTATTGGAGATAACTGATGCATATGCATCCATAGTTCCGGTAAGAATATTACTATAAATATTTGCCATTTCAATTGCCTGCTTATTCTCGATGATAACGTCTTCAAGCAAGTCGGTATCTTCCGGATACATCTTAACGGGAGTGGATCTCAAAATTTTCTCAAGGACTATCTCATTGCTTTTCAACGAGGTAGAAAAATATACAAGACTTTTTTCCAATTCGAGAAGCTGGATTAACTCTTTATTTTTCAGGGATTTATGCAACTTTGATTCAATTTTGTCACTGGTTTTATCGATATTTCTTAGGTACTGGAGATACAACTTCGAGTTTTTATACAGAATCTGAAGAAGGAAACGTGTTTTCTTAAATGTATAAAAAGATTTATTTTTTCGTTCAATAAAATCTTTTATAACGTAATTCTCTTTAAGAGAAACAGTAACAATATTATTTTCAGTAATTATAATTCCAAGAGGAATAGTATAATAAATTCCCCCTTGTTGCAAATTTGTATCGGGAACAGGGATGTCTATTAATACAACAGTACATCCCTCATCTACTTCAATTCTGGAGCGCTCCTCTTCATCGAGTGCAGCTTTGACGTGATCAACGGGAATATTCAGGTTATTTGAAACATACATTATTTCCTGGGGATTTGGATTTATAAGGTTAATCCATGCTCCATTCTCAACATGGTCGAGAGTTATCATTCCGTTATCTGCTGATTTGTATATCTGAAGCATGTCTGTTTCTCCTTTTTTCGGTTATATAGGTTACAACTCCTTACCAGGTGAAAATGAGATTAATTATCCTTCAAGCAGAGCACAGATGTATATATAGATTTTCATGAGCTAATATAAACAGATTGTTAAAAAGAATATAATGTAACTTGTAGCCCATGATAGCATCCTTTAGACAGGAATATCTATCATAAATTAAAAATCCAAAATAAATTAAAAATCAAAAGATGGAATAGATGAACGTCAACGCGGGATGTAGAACATAATCAAAACGCCCACGAGTGCAATTAATGCACCTATCACCTCATATTTGTCGGGATTTTTCTTATCGACAAAAGCTCCCCATATCAAGGATGAAACAATAAATATTCCACCGTAAGCTGCATAGACCATGCCGAATGTGCGGGCTGGAAAGTTGGAATAATTCTATAGATTGCCAGTATTAACCTGCCCAGAGCCCGAATACCGCTCCTTTATTCTCCCTCAACCATAACCAGAGAAGATATCCTCCCCCGATTTCAAAAATGCCTGCAAGAATAAACAGGAGAATAGGTATATAGAAAACATCTTTTTCGGGAAATACAGCTGGAGTCTATTTTTAACATACCTTTAGATCTCACCAGAAATATATATAAATACACTGATCTGAGTCATTATTGACTAAATTAAACTATTGGCTCTTTCGAGGGCAATGTATAGTGGCTTAATTTAAGCGAAGAGTCTAAAAAGTAAAATTATCTGCAGCAGTCGCATCCACCACAGGAAGGAATAATATTATTTCCATTTTCCACTTCCAAACATTCAAAGCAGATTTTTGTTGTGCCAACTTTCCTGTGTTTTACCCTAAGTAGAGAATTTTCGTCCTTCCCATAGATAGAACACTTTACTATATTTAAACCCTTTATTATATATTTATATAAATATGTTCTCAAACCTCGTTAGTTATAAGTAACTACCTTTAGGATTAAACCTATTATTTTGAGATTTTGTTTTATTTGATGTTCAGTTAAAAATTTATATAAAAAGCTTCACTCAAAGCTTCAGGTGTTTATTATAGATAAATAGGCAAGTTCATGTAAAAAAAATAGAAGAGAAGAAAACAAATACAACATTCAAAAAAGAATTCAATAAATAAGAAGATATTAAATTTAGAAGTACATAACCCTTATATAAAAATGAAATAAATAATATAAAAATAGAGTTAAAATCACTTTATTTAAATACACCTCCATTCAATTAATAATAGAGGTGTTTTGAGGCTAGTTACATATATTATTTGATGATTTATATATAAGAAATCTAAATAATAGGAAGAACAAAATTTAATTAATAATTAATAGGGGTAGAACATAAAAGAAAAACCAGATCATCAAGTTTAAATATGCCTTTGTTATATTGCTAAATGTTAGCATTTCGATAGCATACATGCATCATTTAGTAGTATTTAGTATTATTTAGCAGTGTTTATTATTATTACCCCTCATAATTTTAGTCTGAGAATGTATGCATTTAAGAAAAAATTGTATTTCATTATTCTTGAGAGTAATATAAAAGTGAAGAGAAAATCACTATCTTTAAATATGCCTTTAATAGATTAAAGTTTGCACATATCGATATTATGTAAAAATATATATATATATTATTATTTCTTGTGAATATAATAAAAGAATATTATAATATGTGGATAGTTCAATCCATTTTTTTATATATTCTTACAGTTTCGGAGTTACGCAGTTGGATTGGGAAACCAACATCATGAGGTCATTAGCTGTAAAACACGAACTCATTAAAAGCCTAATGAGTTTGGTTTTGTTCTTCAAATGCGTAAATTCCAATAGTATAGGTCAGAGGTTAAACAGATCGGAGGAAATAGGTCGGAGGATACGTTGTATGATGGAAACAACAATAATGCTATTAATCGCAGTACCCCTACTTTTTTCGTTTTTATTCCTAGGTCTTGGTAAGAGTATGTACAAAGTTCTTGCTTGGGCTTTCTTTATATTTGGGGTAATTTTTTCAGTTCAGTTAGTTCGGGACGGTGTTGGAGTCTACGAAATAACTGGACCAGATTTTGCAATGGTTGAAAATATTGTTCTTGTACTTGAAGTACTGGTGGTACTATTTATTCTTGCTGTGTCAGCAAAATATAAAAACTGGCCTACACTTGTACTGGGACTAATTTCAGCAGCTTTATTTGCTTACACTTTTACCAATGTTCCAGAAGTTGAAAGTGCTTCTTTTAATATTGATCAATTTTCTCAGGTAATGATATTAATTGTTAATGTAGTCGGTACTGCAATCATATTATTCGCAACCGGTTATATGGATGAATATGAAGAACACAGGCATCTTCACCGGCAGAAGATATTTTACTTTACAATGAGTTTCTTCCTAGCAGCCATGAATGGTCTGGTAATGGCTGACACACTGGGATGGCTGTTTCTTTTCTGGGAACTAACGACTCTTTGTTCGTTCGTGTTGATCTCATACAACATGGATCAGGAAGGAATAAACAATGGTTTCAGAGCTCTGGCTTTAAACCTTGTTGGTGGAATTGCTTTATCTATAGGCATAATTCTTCTCGCTACTAAATTTGAAGAACCTATAACTACTCTTTCTGGAATCGGAACTTATGCTGGAACTGATGCAGCAGCAATGGCCGCTGTAGCTCTTCCTGTTGCCTTACTCTGTCTCGGAGGCTTTGCAAAATCTGCTCAGATGCCTTTCCAGAGCTGGCTCTTAGGCGCAATGGTAGCCCCAACCCCGGTTTCTGCCTTACTGCACTCAAGCACAATGGTGAACGCCGGTGTGTTTTTAGTTGTCAAACTGGTACCAGCTTTTGCGGGCACAGGTCTCGGAACTGCTATTGCAATCTACGGTAGCTTTAGCTTCATTATGTGCTCAGCTTTAGCCTTATCTCAAAGAAATGCTAAAAGAGTGCTTGCGTATTCAACTATTGCAAACCTGGGATTAATTATCGCAAGTGCTGGAATAGGTACACCTCTGGCTGTAGCTGCTGCAATTATGCTTATTCTGTTCCACGCCATATCAAAAGCTCTTCTATTCCTGTGCACAGGTGAAATTGAGCACACCATAGGAAGCAGAGATATCGAAGACATGTCAGGACTAATAAAAAAGGCTCCTCTTCTCGCCACGCTCGCAGCTCTGGGAATGGTATCCATGCTATTACCTCCTTTTGGAGTATTGCTTACAAAATGGGTATCAATGGAAGCTGCTTCAAGCAACCCTATTGTGATAGTATTCCTTATACTTGGAAGTGCACTCACTACAGTTTATTACGCTAAATGGCTTGGAACGATATTGTCGTCCACTATGGATAAAAATGCAGTCACTCATAAAAAACCGGAAACATATTTCCCGTTATCGTTCCTTGGATTAAGTATTGTAGGTACAAGTATTCTTATATTTACGATATACGATTACTTCATTAAACCTCAGGTTGAAACTTTACTTAATATTGCTCCTACTATTTCAGGACAATCTGGACAATTTACCTCTGAAATAGGTGCATTTGCTTACGCAGCAATATTCGTAGTGCTTGCTATGGCTATTCTGATCTATTTCGCTACCAAAAATATGTTCACCCCTCGTAAAGCTAACTATTATATGTGCGGGGAAAACAACATTGAAAAGGACGGATTAATGTTCAGAAATGGACTTTGCAGTTACGATAAAAGCAGTGCTTCTAACATTTATCTTCAAAGCACTTTTGGAGAAAACAAGCTTACAACACTCGGATACGTAATTTCGATATTGCTTATCGTACTTGCATTAGCAGGAGGAGTATTATGAATATGAACGATGTTCTAACAATTGTTCTTGTTTTAATTGGTGCTCCTATTATCGGCTGTTTAGCTGCAGGAATTGACAGGAAAATAACTGCAAGATTGCAAGGTAGAGTTGGTCCTCCTCTTTTGCAGCCATACTATGATGTCAAGAAGCTTCTCAGTAAAGACAATATGATTGTAAATGGGTCTCAAAACTTTTACGTAGTCGTGTACCTAGTCTTTATAGTTCTGAGCCTCTTGATGTTAGTTTTCAGACAAGATATTTTGATGATAATATTCGTATACACGGTATCTTCAATAGCTCTCATTGTAGGAGGAATGAGCACTGGTTCTCCATACGCCAGAGTAGGAAGTTCAAGGGAAATTATGGCTATACTGTCCTATGAACCAGTTTTAATTTTATACGCTCTTGCAATATACTTGCTTACCGGCACCTTTAAACTATCTGCAGTAGTAGATGCACCGACTCCTCTCCTGATGTATACCCCTCTAATATTCATAGCAATGTTATTTGTTTTGAATATAAAATTAAAAAAATCACCCTTTGATTATTCAACCTCTCACCATGCTCATCAGGAGCTGGTTAAAGGTATGCTTACCGAATATTCAGGGCCAGGACTGGCCGGCATTGAGATTGCGCACTTCTATGAATACGTATTTTTAACAGGACTTATTTTTGTATTCTGGACAGTAAACCCATTGATAGGCATGCTTATCTCATTCGCTGCTTTCTTGCTTGTAATTGTTATAGACAATATTACTGCAAGAGTGTATTGGCAATGGATGCTCAAATTGAGCTGGACATTCCTACTGGCAATTTCCATTGTGAACATAGCATTCCTGTACTTTAGTGGAGTCAAAATAGTGTGAAAGAGGGAGATTTATGAGTTTGGCAAAATCCCCATGGATTATACATGTAAATTGTAACAGTTGCAATGGCTGTGACATTGAGGTAGTAGCCTGTCTTACTCCTTTATATGATGCTGAAAGATTTGGTGTTTTAAATATTGGGACTCCCAAACAAGCAGATATAATGGTAGTTACCGGCTCGATAAATTACAAAAATGTTAACGTGCTTAAGAACATTTATAACCAGATCCCTGACCCAAAGGTCGTTTTAGCTGTTGGCGCCTGTGCATCCACAGGCGGAATATTCCATAACTGCTACAATGTGATAGGTGGAGCGGACCAGGTCATACCCGTAGATGCGTATGTTCCCGGATGCTGCCCAAGACCTGAAGCCATACTTGACGGCGTAGTAGCAGCACTTTCAATACTTGAGAATAAGAAGAAAGGGAATATTAAGGGAAAAGAAATAAAATTGAAAGGAAACGAGGTGCCATCGAATGCTTGAGAATGAGGTAGAGATTAAAGGCAGCGCAGAACTGATAAAAACTGTTGAGGGTTTAAAAAGTGATGGCTATCGATATTCTACTATGATATGCCTGAAAGCCAACGAAGGTCATGATTTGATATACATCTTTGAAAAAGATAACAGGTTAAAAAATTTAAGGTACTTTGTGAAACCAGGTGAGAAACCCAAAAGTGTGTCAGGCATTTATCTATGCGCACTTTTGATCGAGAATGAGTACCAGGATCTCTTCGGATTGACTTTCGAAGGCTTAGCAATAGACTACAAAGGCCACCTTTACCTAACGCCAAACAGTCCAAAAACTCCCTTGGCTTAAAGCAATTTGAGAGGAGAATCACATGACAACCGTAATACCTTTTGGTCCTCAACATCCCGTTTTACCCGAGCCAGTATCGTTAAAACTTGAAATTGACAACGATGTTGTTGTTGGAGCACTTCCCTCACTGGGCTACGTACACAGAGGGCTTGAGAAATTCATAGATACCAAGGACTATAACCAAACAACGTATATTTGCGAAAGAATATGCGGAATATGCAGTGCACTTCATGGTATAACTTATACAAAGGCAGTTGAAAAACTGTTCAATGTTGAAATCCCTGAAAGAGCGGATTATATTAGAGTGATAGTTGGTGAACTCAACAGAGTTCACAGTCACCTCCTCTGGCTTGGCCTGTTTGCAGATGGTTTTGGATTTGAAAGTCTCTTTTACGAATGCTGGAAGTACAGAGAGCCAGTATTAGATGTGTTGGAGAGAATCACTGGAAACAGAGTTATCCATTCAATATCCAGAGTTGGAGGAGTTAACAGAGATTTGACTAAAGAGAACATTGATATGATTCTGAAAATGCTCGACACAGTGGAATCTCAAGTTAAAGACCTTGAAAAAGTATTCATAAATAATTACACAGTTAAGAAAAGAACTGTGGGATTAGCTACAATGTCAAAACAACTTGCTTATGAGGCTGGAACTGCTGGTCCTACACTTAGAGGAAGTGGGAACGCCGTTGATGTAAGAGAAACAGCAGACTGGGATATTTATAGGGATCTTGGTTTTAAGCCAGTTGTTGAAAAAGATGGAGATTGCTACGCCAGAACAAAAATAAGAGTTTTCGAGTTATATGAATCCATTAAATTGATAAGGAATGCGATTTCCAAAATGCCGAATGGTGATATTGCAACACCCATAAAGGGCTTCCCTACCGGTGAAGCGATTATGAGAACAGAGCAGCCCAGAGGTGAAGTTGTATATTATGTGAAAGGCAATGGTACTAAAAACCTGGAAAGACTTAAAATAAGAACCCCTACCTTTGCAAATATACCTTCACTATTACTGATGCTCCCGGGCGTTAAACTCGCTGATGTGCCTATAGTTGTACTTACTATAGATCCCTGCATTAGCTGCACTGAAAGATAAAAAGAAGGGTGATATAATGGGTATGTTAAACCTTGTTCTAACAAATATTTCTCGTAAACCTGCTACCAGACTTTACCCCTTCGAGATAAGGGCACCTTTTGAAGAATTTAAGGGAAGAATTGTTTTCAAGCCTGAAAACTGTATTCTCTGCGGGATATGTCAAAAGAAATGCCCCCCTGATGCAATAACAGTTACTAAGGCTGACAAAACATGGGAACTTAATGTATTTAGATGCATCATGTGCACCGAGTGTGTTGCTGGTTGCCCGAAAGATTGTATAACAATATCTAACGAAAGAGCAAAAACTGGTGCAAAAGAGTATATTAAAGTACTGGTTCCGATAGTAGACAAACCAAAAGCAGATGCTCCAAAAACAGATTCTCCAAAAGCAGCAAAAGCAGCGCCTTCAAAAGCAGCATCTTCAAAATAATAGTTTTAATTTAAAACTTATTTTTTTACAGGACTCTGCTTATTATTTTTTGGGTCATACCCTGAAAAATAGAAATACCGCCTGCTCTCCGGTCTAAAAAGTTTAGTGTACAGGGAATCCTCAAGGGATTTCCCTGGAAGCTATCCGTTAGGAAAGAGATCAAAAATTTACTTTTTTACATTAATTTCCACAACAACATCCCTTTTTTTCTTCCGGAATTTCAGACTTATTACTCTCAAAGACAGAATCATAGACATTTTCATTGTAAATATTTGTCCAGCCGAGCTGAGAACCGGCTGCTATGAACATAGCAACAGCAATGGCTTCTGCAATTTCCTTTTTACTGGCTCCATAAGTAATAGCCCTCTGGGAGTGGATATCGACACAGAACTGGCAGCGCATAAGGACTGAGGAAGCGACTGCAATAAGTTCCTTGCTCTTGCGGTCAAGTGTGCCGCTTTCAAAGATCGAATCTCTCATTTTTCCAAATGCTTCGGAAGTTTCGGGCAATATTTCGTTCAAAAATGACATTTAAATTCCTCCAGTAAATACAGAAATCCGAATTTATAAAATACCTCAAGCTAGAAATCAGTAAAACTTGATACGCATCATAGATTTGATATACCATTTAAAGAAGACCAAAGTAAAGAAGATTTAAATTAGGGTTAATCGAGTGAATCATGCTTGATCTGAGTGAGAATCAAGTTATACCAGTGTAAATGATATGTATGATTTGAGATTTGCTTTTCAGATTAAACCTCGACAACCAGAAAAGACAGCTTTTATTCTCTTAAATTATGCTGTCCTTTTTCAGGTCGAATCCAGGCCATGGGAATATCAGCTTCCAGCTCTCCAGAATTACCTGAGATCCTTTTTTCAAGCCTGCCCTCAGCCTTAAAACCGAATTTTTTATAAAAATTAATGGCTCTTTGATTGCTTTCCTTTGCAATAAGTTCAACCCTTAAGATTTCTGGGCGTTTTGATTCTACTTCACTTAAAAGGGTTCCAAATATCAGTGTTCCTATTCCTTTACCCTGATAATCAGGATGTACTGCAATCGTAAGGTCACTGTAGAGATGAGAAAAAACCTGTATTCCAGGACTGCAGGTGTGAACTTCAGCAATGAGAATTTCAGGATTATCAGGATCTTCAATTGTAAGGATAATACCTGTTTCAAGACATCTTTCAATGAAATTTCTTATATAAGTTTCATTTACTTCTTCGGCCCTTCTTGCGATTCCGCCTGAACGTGATGCAACAGTCCTGTAAAGGGCCATGATTTTATACAGGTCCGAAAGTTCGGCTCCCCTGACAATATATTGCATTTGCATTTGAACCAATCCCCTTTTCAAAAAAAGCTGCACTACAATATAAAAACATGTCCCTATAAAAGTTAAATAACACATTGTGCCAGGCTTATCTAAAGACCTCAAAAGCAAAGAAGGCCTTCAAAGCCTGTAAATCCTTCAAAACCTGTAATATCTACTTTGAAAAAAACGCCATTTAGAACCAAAAATTATAGTTAACCTTTTATTCTTTCCTCTCGAGGATATTAGTAATAAGAAACAAAAAGGAATACAATAACATGAGATGACCTTACTGATGGACGAAATTACTTTTTCTAATATGGGCTCAAGGACGAATTTTGATAAGCGGTGGGCTTTTGAAGTGGCTTATTTTACCAAGAATATTGGGGCAATTCTCAGAGACCTGGGTGATTTTCTGAACTCCAGGGATTATGTTGAAGTCCGTCTTCTTGCAGCACGGATGAAACAAAAGGCAGAATACGAAAAAACTATTCAACCGGATTTTAGCACAGCAAATTATTTTGCAAAAGCTCGGAAGCTATTCAACAGTTTTCTTGATGAGTGCGTAAATTTTGCCGAGCTTATAAGAGTGACAACGGTACAGGAAGAAACAGGATGTGAAGAACTCCTGGACAAACCGGAGCAAATTCGGAACTCGATCGAAAGATTGAAGCTCCTCAAAGAGATGTTCACTGAAGAGCTCAAACTCCATGGTTGGTACTACTGATAATCATTTATTCAAGCATATAGCAGACTTCCTTCATGCAAACTCTTTAAATATATAGCAAAATTTATAATACAGGTTATCCTTAGTAAGACAGCAAAGGGTTATATACAGGGAAATGGGTTTACAGAATGAACATTCAAGCGACTAACTATTTAGTCTGCTGATTTAGTCTGCCTGTATCACAGGGAAGAATTCAAGAAAGCTTCCGAAACTTATCCAAGAAAATCACATTTTTTGCTGCATAAGTTCTACATCTGTCGGTTATGAATTTCCCTGGTCCTTAGGCACCTTTTCGCATCCCCGGGGATATTAACCATTTATACGGCGTGTTTACCTGTTTTAGCTGGTATCATGTATCGATTTTGATAAGTGGCCTTTTCCATAAAGGAAACTGCCGGGTATGCGGCAGAGAGTATATAAACAGCAGGTCTGCAATTCGCACGACCTGAAGAAAGTAATGTTAACACTAGAGTGAGTACATGGAAAAATTAGCAAAATTCAAAGCACTTGGGCTCTCAGACAGCACATTGAAAGCCCTCAAAAAGAAAGGGTTTGAAGAACCAACCCCAATTCAGGAAAAGGTCATTCCGCTTTTTTTGAAAGGAGAATGCGACATTATAGGGCAGGCTCAGACCGGAACAGGGAAAACGACCGCTTTCGGAGCCCCAATAATAGAGAGGATTCCTGAAAAATCAGGAAAGGTACAGGCAATAGTCCTGACTCCTACCCGTGAACTGGCAATTCAGGTTTCAGAAGAGCTCAACTCTTTGAAAGGAGACAAAAAGCTGCACATAGTCCCCATCTACGGGGGACAGTCCATGACCCAGCAGCTTAGAGCACTAAAAAGCGGAGTGGACATTGTTGTCGGAACTCCCGGAAGGGTTATCGACCACATTGAAAGGAAGAGCTTAAACCTCGGAAATATTGCGTATTTCGTGTTGGACGAAGCCGACGAAATGCTGAACATGGGTTTCATAGACGACATAAAGGAAATTTTAAAGGCAACTGGCCCTGATAAAAGAATGCTTTTCTTTTCAGCAACAATGCCAAAAGCAATCCTTGGAATCGTCAAGAAGTATATGAAAAACTATGAGCACGTTACCATAGAAAAAGAGGAACTTATTGCAGAACTAACTGAACAGATCTACTTCGAAGTTAGGGAAAGCGATAAATTCGAAGCCCTCTGCAGGATTATAGATATTGAGGATGAATTCTATGGGCTCGTGTTCTGCCGGACAAAAATAGACACCAGCCAGCTTGCCCAGAAGCTTGGAGACCGCGGGTATTTAGCCGATGCCCTTCACGGCGATCTCTCCCAGAATGAGAGGGAAAAAATCCTCAACAAGTTCAGGAAACAGAAGATAAATATCCTGGCAGCAACTGATGTTGCGGCAAGAGGTATAGATATCATGGATCTTACCCATGTTATCAACTATACTCTTCCTCAGGACCCTGAATCCTACGTTCATAGGATTGGAAGGACAGGAAGAGCAGGCAAACAGGGAACTGCTGTTACCTTTGTTACATCCTCGGAATACAGGCGGCTCACCTACATAAAAAAGACTTCAAACTCAGAAATGAAGAAAGGAAAGCTGCCTGAAATAAAAGATGTGATAAAAGCCAAAAGGACAAGAGTGAAAGCAGAACTCGAATCCACAATAAAAGCAGAAGAATACGGGGACTGCCTTGAGATGAGCGAAAAACTCCTCGAAGAATTCCCCGCAGAAAAAATCCTGGCTGCTCTCCTGAAATACGCTTTCAAGGAAATGTTCGACGAAAGCATATATGGAGAGATTTCATCCAGTTCCAGCAGTTCATATGTCGACAGAACAGGCAAAACCAGGCTATTCATTGCCATGGGAAAAGTCGACGGCATGACCCCTGACAAGTTGGGCGAGTTCATCCAGGAAGAAACAGGAGACAGCGAACTGAAAATAAAGGACGCGGAAATTTTCCCCCACTTCTCCTTCGTAACCGTCCCCTTTGCCCAGGCCGAAGCCCTGCTCGAAATCTTCAAAAACAAAAAGAGAGGAAGGAAACCCTTTGTAGAGCTTGCCCAGAAATCCAAGGGAAGAAGCTCAAAGAGTTCCGAAGATTCTCGCGGTGACAACCGTAGAGACAACCGCAGAGATTATCGCGCGGACAGCTCAGGTAGCACGAAAAACACAAGAAATACAAGAAGTACAAGAAGAAAAGATTCTTCTTAAATTTCTTATTTTATTTCCCTTCTTTAATTACTTTATTTTCAATTCCTTTTTTCAGGATTTATGGGGCTTTAAGTTTCAGAAATTCCAGTAAATAAAGACTATAAACTTAATATTGCTAAATGAGAGACTCAATTACTTATTTCCCAAAAAACGTTTTTAGTCCTATTAGAATAACAAATATTCCAAAAGTTTTTCTCATTACATCAATCGGAAGCGTATTTGCGAATTGTGCCCCGAATTTAGCACCAATAACCATTGCAAGGCAAATAATTATGCCCGCATATAAATCGACATTTCCTCTTTTATAGTATTCAAGAAATGCAAGTATGCCAACAGGTGGAAGCAGCGCAACCAGAGAAGTCCCCTGGGCTTTCAGCTGGGAAAATCCTTCTAAAAACACTAATGCAGGGATGATTATAACCCCGCCTCCAATTCCAAATAATCCACTTAAAACACCTGCGACAATACCAATTATTAAATAAATTATTATATTGTTCATAAAGTTACATACTCCAGATATATTTTGGAAATACGGTTATTTGATACAGTAAAAGCCAGCCTGCAGGTAAGAGTACCAGAATAACTCCACTGTCCTGAATCCTGTTTCCCTAAGCAGTTTCAGATGCTCTTCTACAGTTATTGGAAAATATTCGGTATCGAAACGCTTCAGATGTTCTTTTACTTCTTCCTCTGTCCTGCCATGAGTTAATTGAAACCTGCTCCAGTACCGCTTTCCTACTTCGGTTCCTTCTTCTGTTAGCGGCCTGATGTTCTCGAAGGTAATGTAAACTCCACCTTCTTTCAGCAGATTGTAACACATGGCAGTAGCTCTTGCTCTTCCCTCGCGGTCAAGGTAGTGATGGCACTGTATAGCTGTGATAATATCCGGTTTTTCTTCCAGCTCCTGAGAGAAGTCCTGTGTAGGGGAAGCTTTCAGAAATTCCAGCTTTCCAGCAGTGTAAGAAGATAGTTTTTTCGTTGCCTGATCAAGCATACCCTCCGAAGGGTCAAGCAAAAGGAACTTTGTATCGGGAAACTCTTCACTGGCCTTACTAACCAGAGAACCAGTTCCGCATCCCGTATCCATCCATAATTTAGGGCTGAATGGAAACGATTTAACAAAATTGATAGTTTCCTGATGAAAAGACAAGTAGTAAGGAAGAACACTGTATATACGGGCATCGTAATCCTCAGGAAGATGAGGAGTAGCATTTTGAGCAGGTTTAGAAGAAGTCATAAAGAAAGATCCTCTTAACTAATTATCTGATGAAGCTATTTCTCTTTTTTCCACAGTTTAAAGTTATAATTACATTCTCTCAAAGATACATCCATTTTTTCTCCCATCTCCTTAAGGCTATAAAAACTATACATCATTTAATATGTAACTGTTTGCAATTTGGGCCGGCCGCAGACATAAACGATTTTATGAAAAGTTAGAGAAGATAACTTGGGAGTGATATCACTATTTCAATACAACAGTGGTACCTATCTAAAAACTTCTCAATTATTCAGGCTTTTTTTCTGCTTAGAAATTAACTTTCTGACGTTTAACCGTCCACTGAAAACAAGTCATCTTATTCAGAAACATTGTACTGAAAAGCCGAAAAATTAAAATCAAAAGAACTCATTTTTGAGGCTTGATTATCACTTTTGTATATCCATTCGCACGTTGGTCAAACTCTCTATAAGCTTCAGGTGCTTCTTCCAGGGAGATTGTGTGGCTTATAATAAAGCTGGGCTTTGCTATTCCGGCAATTATCATATCTCTAAGCATAAAAACGATGTGCTTTACTGGTGTCTGGCCCGTTCCAACGCTTATGCCCTTTTCCCAAAGATTTCCAAAAGGAAGCATATATTCTCCTTTCTTAGCATGTTCATCAATTCCTCCAGGATCATCCGACGTAAAGACTCCAATAACACCGAGATGCCCGGTTGGATTGATTAATCTTATCAGGTCATTTATCACCTGGGTGGGGTTTTCTTTCGAAGGGTTATTCCTGTCCCTGGCCTGATAGCCGACTGCATCTATGCCGCACATAACTCCTTTCATTTTATCCTCGCCTGGAAGTAGCGATTCCAAATTTGCCGGGTTAGAAGCCCTTAACATTTCGATCATAGCTACCGGGTCGCTCTTGGTAACGTTGATATCGGTACCTATGCTCTTGGCCATATTTTCTACAGCGGACAAAATTTCATGCATTTTTTTCTCTTTTGGCAATAAAGTATCTACAGCTGAATATTGAGATCTTAATGCCTCGATCATAGCTACCGGATCACTCATGGTAAAATCAATGGGGATGGCACCGATATTTTTTGCCAGTTCTAACCTTTCAGAGATATAGTCGACCACAAATACCTGGGATGCCCCTTGCAGGAGTGCGGAATAAGCTGCAAGCAAACCTACAGGGCCCGCGCCGAAAACAGCTACAGGTAGTCCCGGCTGTACCATTGCCAGCTGCGTGGCGAAGAAGCCTGTGGGAAATATATCAGCTAGCAGGACAAAATCATCTTCCCATTTATCTCCAGGCAATCCCGGAAGTTTAGTACAGTTAAGATCGGCAAAAGGTACCCTCAGCATCTCAGCCTGTGCGCCTTTATATGGGCCCATTTTGGCATATCCAAAAGCTCCGCCTGCTATTTCAGGATTAACCGTCAGGCAAGCGCTGGTAAATCCCCGAACACAGTTCATACAATGCCCGCAGGCAACATTGAAAGTAACAACCACACGGTCTCCTTTCTTAAAAGAAGTTACGGCGTCTCCAACTTCTTCTATTATTCCCATGGGTTCGTGTCCCAATACTATGCCTGGTTTTGCAACTGTTCTTCCTTCATACATATGAAGGTCACTTCCGCAGACAGCAGTCGAAGTAAGCCTAATTATGGCATCACTAGGATGTTCTATCTTTGGATCTGCTACTTCTTCCACAGCAACTTTTTTTGGCCCCTTATAAACAATGGCTCTAATAAAACCACCCACAACTTGAGAACTTACTCTGCATTAATACCTTTTTTCAGCAAAGAGTAGCCCTTCTTTCTATTTTTATAATAATTATGTGTATAAAATACATAAATCCATATATCACTTACAGAATTAAATATAAGGATCTCAAATTAGGTTTTCTTAATAAAGAGTGAATTATCAAAAAAATAGAGCTTCTGATCATCAACTTAATCCAGACAGAGTAAACCATAGTTATAACAACAGTGTGTGAATCCATTCGTTTAGAAAATCAATATTTATCAGTTCTGAATGGCCATTTCAAATTGTCTTGAAATAGATATATATTTAATAATTTCAGGTATTATTGTTTTATCATACTTTATATCCCGAAATTATTTTTTAGTTTTAAGTATAAAATTTAGAAATGAAAATCTATCAGAAGACTTTCCAGAAGCAAAAAAGGAGTTATTTTCGTTATGCATTACAGCCTTGGAATTGATGCTGGAGGCACCTACACTGATGCAGTACTCATTAGAGATTCGGACGGCGCCATAGTAGATTCAAATAAAGCACTAACTACCTATCCCGATCCGCTTGAAGGCATCAAAAAAGTAATAGATAGTCTCAATACAGAATATTTAGAAAATGTAAGGTTGATTTCGGTTTCAACGACCCTTTCAACCAATACTATCCTTGAAGGTACAGGCTTTCCCGTAGCCCTGATTCTTATAGGAGACCACCCTCTAGAAAAAGAATTGCCAACCCGACATGTGCTTTTCGCATCAGGTGGACATAATCATAATGGGGAAGAAGTTGCTCCTCTTGATCTTATGGCTATTGAGAAATTTGCCCTGCAGGTAAAAAATAAGGTTTCAGCCTTTGCCATATCATCATACTTCAGCACAAGAAATCCTGAACATGAAATTAAAGCAAGAGACAGAATTCTTGAACTTACCGGGCTTCCTGCTGTTTGCGGCCATGAGCTTTCTCAACAACTTGGAGCTTACGAGAGAGCAGTAACGGCTTTCCTCAATGCCCAGTTGATTCCTATAACAAGGCAGTTCGTGCAGTCTATAATTTCGGATATCACTAAACGTGGAATCAATGCCCGGCTCCTTATGCTCAAATGCGACGGATCGGTGGTAGGGATAAAAGATGCCCTGAAAAAACCGATAGAAACTATCTTTTCCGGCCCTGCAGCAAGCCTCGTGGGAGCCTCTTACCTATCAGGGTTAAAGACCTGTGCGGTTGTGGATGTAGGGGGCACAAGTACGGATATCTCCTCTATCTGTATGGGCGTTCCTGACCTGAGCGAGGAAGGAGCTGTAGTAGGAGGCTGGAAAACCCGCGTTCGGGCAATACGTATGGAGACAACGGCTACAGGTGGGGACAGCCATATCTGGACAGTGAATAGAGAGCTTTTCCTTGGGCCAAGACGAGTTATTCCTCTGGCAGTAGCTGCAGTGAAGTACCCGGGATTTCTGAATGACCTCAAAAGAAATTCCATGCCTCTAAGAGAAGACCTTTGTGAAAACATTCAGCCCACTAAATTTTTCGTAAGATCAGGCTACCCGGCAGGCGAACTGAGTAAAGCCGAAGCTGAAGTGCTGGAGGTAATAGGAGAAAAACCCGTTTCTGTGTTTGAAATTTCATCCCTTATAAGAAAAGACCTTCACCCTCAGACTCTTGACTCTCTTATTAAAAAACGCCTTGTGCAGGCAATAGGATTTACACCTACCGATGCTTTGCATGTGCTCGGAGAATACGCAGCCTGGAATGAAGAAGCTTCCCGTATCGGTGCTGAAAGGCTTGCAAGACTCATGCGCATGACGCCTGGAGAATTCTGCATTGCAGTAAAAAAGAAGGTTGCCAGGAATATGGCACTTCACCTGCTCTCGTATATTCTGGCAGGCATTCCTGAAGACGCTATTGCAAAAATTCTTGATGGAAATTATCCTGCGAAATTCAAGCTTGGAATCCCGGTTGTACTGCTTGGAGGACCTGTTAGGGCTCACAGAAAAGAACTTGAAGAATTGATAGATGCAGAAATCCTTGTCCCTGAATATGCCGAAGTAGGAAATGCCGTGGGGGCGCTTGTAGGAAAAGGCATCAAAAGAGTTGAAATCCTTATAAGGCCGGCAAGCCTCATGTCTCCGGATAAAGATTTCCTTGTCTTTGCACCGGGCAGCAGACTGAAATTTGAGACTTATTCCGAAGCTCTGGAAACAGCAACGGAAACTGGAAAAAAGCTTGTTTCCGCTTACATGAAAGACTGCGGTCTCAGCGGAGACCAGGTAGAAATCTCAGTTGAGAGAAAGACTATCTCTCCTGATGGCTGGAACCATCCCCCAATGGAAACAAATCTGCTGGTGATGGGAGTAGGGATAAGGGAACTGCATGTTTGAGAACTGAAAGGGAAGAAGAAAAAAGGAAAACAAAGAAAAAGGAAAGGGAAAAAGAAAAGAGGAAAAGAAATAACCTGTCAGAGGGGAAGAAAATCATGAAACTCCTGTTGATTGCCGACATCCACGGAAACTATGAAGCCCTGAAAACTGTTCTTGAAGTTCCTCACGACCGATCTATCTGTCTCGGAGATATTGTTGATTATGGGCCTGATCCGGATAAATGCATTGACCTCCTGCGTAAACGGGCAATTCCTACAATAAGGGGAAATCACGATAATGCAGTTGCTTTTAAGGCGGACTGCCAGTGCGGATATAAATATAAGCATCTATCAGTTGCAACACGGGAATACACCTGGAATATTCTTGATAGAACCAGGATGGAGTATCTGCAGAAGCTCCCTTTCCTGATCAGAGAAGAAATTGATGGAAAAAGACTTTATCTGACTCATGCAAGTCCCCGCTCCATGTTCGAATACATAAAACCCGAAACTCCGGATGAAGATATTCAAAATATGATAAATGAAGCAATGGAGCCCATGGAAGCAGAATTTCTCGTAATTGGGCATTCCCATATCCCCATGAACAGAAAACTCGGAAATCTGACAATAATAAACCCAGGTTCGGTAGGACAACCGAGAGATGGAGATAACAGAGCAAGCTGTGCTGTATTTGATACAGAAAAAGGAAAAATAGAACACTTCCGCCTTGATTATGACATTGATTCTGTCTGCGCAAAGATAAAAGAAAGAATGTCGCATGCAGAAGAACTGATAGCTATTCTCAGACGGGGATACTGAGAGAATTAAAAAATAATAAGTAGATAAGCGATAGTAGGAGAAGAAAATAAAAAAAGTAGTAAAAGAAACTGGATAGATGATTGATTCAGGCTTCTTTTATTGCACGTATAATTTTGTCTATATACTCAGGTTTCACATCCGAAGGCATGGTTTTTTCAATCCCTAGTTCCGTGACCATCATATAGATATCTGCCTTGAGACCGGCTTCTTCAAGTTTTTTTGTCGCACATTGATCCGTGCAGCCGTCAAGAGCTAAAATTCTAAAGCCATCTGATATTGCATCTTCTACAGAATCAATTCCTTTGTGAGCAGCTGCAATCCTGTACATATCCGGCCTCCTGAAAGCAAGAACTGAAGCCGCCTGCATTGTAAGTTTTCCAGTATTTGAAAGACCTGAACAGGCGAAAATAAGGGTATTTTTCCTTTTTCCTGGGGCAGATTCTTTTTCTTTTTCCTTTTGAGGCAAAATATCTGTGTTTTCCATTCTCGCATATCCTGCTTATATTTCAACCTTAATTAGAGAATTTCAAAAAAGATTGAAATCAAAATTTACACATGACCTGATATAAATTTCGGTATTTTCCATTTAGAGAGATACAACTTATCTGACAGGGAATATGCTAAAAAAGCAGAATAAACTGAAAAAATAAATCAGCATATTTGAAGTTCCGTAATTTCGACATTAAGGTTTGCAGCCTCAAGAATTGCGACAGTCGCTTTTCCGGAAAGAACCCCTGAGCATTCTCCGGGATTTATTACAGGCGTTCCCTCGATTATTTTGACACCCGGATCATGAGAATGTCCCCGGATTACCACATCAAACTCCCCTGACTTAGCAAGAGCTTTGACCAGAGCTTCATCTGTTCCATGCAGCAGAGCGATATGTAGCCCGTCAATTATCAGGTCCCCAAAATCTCCGCAAACAGTAGCCCCGATTTCCTCAAACCTCTTTGTAAGCGTTAGTTTGTCTCCGTCGTTGTTTCCGAATACAAAGTAAAATTTTGGTTTTAATTCCTTAAAAGCCCTTGCAGTGAAAGGAGAGATAAGATCTCCTGCGTGCAGTACAGCTTTTACCTCTTTCTCGTTAAAGAATTCTACAGCTTTCCGGATAGCGTTCATGTTGTCATGTGAGTCCGAAAGAATCCCAATCAAGTAATACCACCTCTTCTGAAGATTAGATTTCCCGCTAAAATTTCCTGCTAATATATACTCAGGTTTTCTTGAAAAGGAATTCGCTAAAAAGGTTCTCTGCGACTTCTTTCAAATGAAAATTTTTGTAAATTGGCTGAAAAGAGCTACTTTTAAATAGAGGTTACTATATTATTGGAATAATCTCTGAAGAATATTGCAGGAATACCAGAAGCATACCCACAGAAGAATTTCCTGTAAAAATTGAGTAACAGATTGAAACAGTAAAGTAATAGTGAGTTTAAACCGCATTTTCAAACAAGATTAAAATAGCAACTTTAAACAGGGAATCAAAAATGAAAGCTATAACCCTTCTGAGCAGCGGGCTTGATTCGGTTGCAGCACTTGCAATTGCAGCCAAAGAGCTTGAGATTGAGATGGCAATCACCTTTGATTACGGACAGAGGGCCGTGAAGAGGGAAATAGAATATTCCCAAAAGGTGTGCGAATACTTCTGGATAGAACACAGGATCATTAAACTGGACTGGCTTTCGGAAATAACTTCCACCTCTCTGGTTAACAGGGATGCCGATGTCCCTTCCCTCTCTTTTGAAGATATTGATGAAACAGCTCCTGCAGAAATTACAGCTGAATCGGCAAAGGCTGTCTGGGTCCCAAACAGAAATGGAGTAATGCTCAATATCGCAGGAAGTTTTGCCGAAAGCAGAGAATGTGATTATCTCATAGTGGGTTTTAACGGAGAAGAAGCCGGAACTTTCCCTGACAATTCCCTGGAATACGTGCAGGCAATGGACAGGGCCTTTTCCTACTCTACTCAGAACAAAGTCAAGGTACTGGCACCTCTGATCGAATTCGGAAAAACCGAAATCGTCAGAAAGGCCATGGAAGTAAAAGCTCCTCTGGAATACAGCTGGAGCTGTTACCATGGAGAAGAGATCCCTTGCGGGGAGTGTGAAAGCTGCAGACGCAGAGCGCGTGCTTTCAAAAATGTAGGCGTAAAAGATCCTCTTCTGGAAAGGCTTGGAATTTGAGCTAAAAAATCTGAAAAAAATGAGAAATAAAAGCCGAACAGAATTCGAAAATGAAGGCTTTGAAAAAAGAGTTGTGGATGGATTCCATGAAATGCATTATCCTACCTGACAAATTTGATTATGATGGCAGCCAGATTTCTTCTCTTTGGGCGTACAACAGCTTTGGAGTGCAGGAAGATTCCATAGTAGTTTTCAGAGGGGTCTGCGACGTAAAAATAGAGCATATGATAGACCTTGAAGACCGACGAGCAAACGAGTCAATATGGTCCGAAGATATGGTAAGTTTCATCATTGAACATTTCGATTCTACCGACCTGAAACTAATCTATGCACGACAGCGTCTTTTTACGGCAGTTGTAAGAGAGTATCTTGCAGGAATTGGGGTGCAGACTTTAAGGGAAGGAGATGACCTCTTCCTTAAAGGAAAAAAACTGACAGTATCGATTGCCAGCACCTCGGCAGTTTCTCAGAAGATTCACTTCGGAATTAATGTCTCTCATGATATATATGGGAATATGAAAGAGGCTGGCATAGGAGAAGACGAACAGGTTGCAGACTTCATGCAGGTGATAGGGGAAACTTACGTCCGCGAGTTCGAGGACATAGAAAAGGATTTGAGAAAATCCAGACCTTTAGGAGTGGTATAAATGTCAGCTTCAAACCACACATTCGCTCCTATAAAAGAGATCTTCTGCTCGGTGCAGGGAGAGGGCCCTTATGTTGGTACAAGGCAGGCTTTTGTCCGTTTTTCAGGCTGCAATCTCAACTGCAACTACTGTGATACCAATTATGCAGATCCCGGAACCTGCGATTATGAAAAGATAGAAGGAAGCGGCATTTTCGAAAAGATTCCAAATCCTGTAAACGTCGAGAAGCTGGAAGAGATGCTACAACCCTTTAAAAAACTCCACTCAGTATCCCTGACAGGAGGAGAACCTCTCCTGCATGCAGAGTTTATCGAAAAGCTGAATTTGTCCTCTCAACTTTACCTGGAATCCAATATGACCCTGCCTGAACAGGCGAAAAAACTGAGTGGAAAACTCACTTATGTGTCCGGAGATTTCAAACTTCCAGAAGCTATGAGGAAGATCAGCCCTGATATGCAAGAGGTCCATGTGGAAAATACAATAGAGTGTTTCAGAATCTTGAGAAAAAACGATTCAAGAGATTGCTTTTGCAAAATAGTTGTAGGCAGGGATACAAAATTCGAAACCGTTATTCAGGCAGCAGAGACTATAGTTCCTTACGTATCCTGTGTTATACTCCAGCCCGAAACACCAGTTGGCACTGTGATAAAAACTCCGAGATTTACGCAGGCATCCATACAGAAAATCCTGAGACTGCAGAAAAGTCTGCTTGAATTGACAGACACAAGAATCATTCCCCAGACCCATAGAATGTGGGGATGTTTATAATCACGATTTATAATCACAACAAAATACAGAGTGATGAAAAAAGGGATGAAGGTTTAAACGAAAAAAAGATTTTAACTGAAATGAGGTATGAAAAATGGTAAAAATGAGACTTGGAGTTATTGATCACATTGATAGTGCCCATTATCTTCCAGGGCACGGCAAATGTGGAAGAATGCACGGCCATACATATAAGATCGAGGTTGTAATAGAAGGGGAAGTACAGGAAAACGGGATGGTAATCGATTTTTACGATCTGAAAAAGGGAATTAAAAAAACCCTTCAGGAGTATGACCATACTTTATTGAACGAATTAATAGAGTTCCCCAGTTCCGAACACCTCTGCCAGCACATCCACTCAAAACTTCTGGAAATGTTTGGTTTTCCTCTAAAGGTAAGAGTCTGGGAAGGGGAAGGAAAATGGTGCGAAATGGACAATTTCTCATAGTAAAAATTTAAAATCGTGGCTATTTATGATTTCCTGTGAGAAATATTACAGGAAAGAATATAAGAAAGAACACATGAAAGAATATGATGTATCGTGTTGAATATTATATAATTAGAGAAATTTTAATATCTGGTGTTTAAGACTTGAAATTCACAGGAATTCCAGTAAAAAATCTTGATACATATTTGAGATACTGAAAGATTCCACAATCTATATCAGGGGCTACATCATAGGTTGCGATAGACATTCTAAAGCTCCTGTACTGAGGTCCTGCTGTATATTAAAACTCCGAACGGAGGAGAAAACTTTGCCAGAAGAAGACAATCCTATAAATGAGACCTATAACGGCCCTATGTTTGACGAAGAACTCCTGAGAAAGATTGCCGGGCATCCCTGTTATGATAAGAAAGCCCAGCATAAATACGGGAGAATTCATCTGGCCGTAGCTCCGAAATGCAATATCCAGTGCAACTTCTGCGTCCGGGAATTTGATTGCGTAAACGAGAGTCGTCCAGGGGTTACAAGTAAGGTTTTGAGTCCACAGGAAGCCCTTGAGAAGACAAGACAGATCGTGGCAGACTACCCGTTTATTAAGGTTGTTGGGATTGCAGGCCCCGGAGATCCTCTGGCTAATGATGCAACCTTTGAAACCTTTGAACTTATAAAAAAGGAATTTCCGGACCTCACCCTTTGCATGAGTACAAACGGGCTCTTGCTCCCTGAAAAGCTGCAGGATCTCATCCGCGTGGGAGTTTCCACACTAACTGTGACATTAAATGCAATAGACCCCGAGATTCAGGCAAAAATAGTGAACCATATAGTCTATCACGGGAAGGTCTACAGGGGAATCGAAGCTGCAGAAATTCAGATAAAAAACCAGCTTGATGGCATCAAAGCAGCTGTTGATGCGGGTATGGTTGTAAAGGTTAATACTGTGCTCATCCCGGGTATCAATGACAAGCACGTAGTTGAGATTGCCAGAAAGATCAGCGAACTTGGCGTTTACATAATGAACGTAATGCCTCTGATCAACCAGGGAGTTTTTGCAAACATTGAACCTCCTACGGCAGAAGAAAGAAAAGCTATCCAGGAAGCTTGCGAACCTTATGTTATGCAAATGCGCCACTGCAGGCAGTGCAGGGCTGATGCTTATGGTCTCCTTTCCCAGGATATGTCCCAGATGAGCGAAGAGAGAAGAAAGCTCATAAAAATTCAGTCAAGAGAAGATATGGAAAGAGCAAAAGAGATTCTTGGCAAGAACGGAAAAGGAAAAGCCTGAAAAGAATAATAGTTTCAGTGTAATAGAAAGGAAGAGCCGTGGGAATTGAAAAAAGCTCTAAAATCAGAGACCTGATAGGCGGAGTAAAGTACTCCGCTTCTCAGACTGATTTTTAAGACTTTACTCGATGGTGATTGCCCCGTTAGGGCAGGCATCTTCACATGCACCGCAGTCAAGGCATTCATCTTCATCTACAACTGCAATATCGTCATCGCTGAGGGAGATCGCAGCTGCAGGGCATTCGTCTACACAGCTTCCGCAGCCTGTGCAGGAGTCTGCATCTATTTTTGCTACCATTTTTTTCACTCCTTATTTATCAGTAAGAGACTTTTATCGATTTGAAAATCGTCTTTCGATTTGAAAATCGTCTTTCGATTTGAAAATCGTCTTTCGATTTGAAAATCGTCTTTCGATTTGAAATCATATTAAGTAGGCATATTAGGAGAGGATAATTTAATAAAAAGTTGTCGCTTCTTTTTCAAAGAATAAAGAAAAAAGGGATAAAGGGTAATCTGAACAGGTACTGATTAAAGTATCTAAGGATATTTATTGTAGATGATAAGAAGACACCTGAGGTTTAAAGATCAGGTTTATAATTCTGGTGTTTATTATCATTAGCTCGTAAATGATCACTATTAATATGAATTTCTACTACTAATATGAAATTCGTATACAACCTTTCATGAGTTGTCAATTCAGTAAGTTCGCTATAGTACTTGATCATGAATATCGCTGGATTGCTACTTGATAATGTAATTATATACTTTCATATCAATTAAAAACAATAGGAAGCCTGACATTGAACCTTGAAGAGCTCGCAGAAGGGATAAAAAACTTTGAAGGGGTTACCCGAAAAAAACAGATTGAAGATATTGTTTCAATATTCGAAGCCGTCCGCCCTGAATATCAGAATGCAATTGTCGATTTTGGAGATGACGCAGCAGTTATCGATATAGGAGGAGATGACGTTATCCTCTTTGCAGCAGATGGAATGTGGGGCAGGTTGCTGGATGCCAGTCCATGGTGGGCAGGGTACGGAGCTGTAGTTGTTAATGTGAACGATATCGCAGCAATGGGTGGAAGACCCCTTGCTATGGTAGATATAGCCTCCTCAAGTTCTCCAGAAGCATGCAGGGAAATGATGGAAGGGCTTGCTGAAGGAATCAGAAAATTTGGAGTCCCGGTTGTAGGCGGGCATGTCCATCCTGACACAGAGTATAATTCTCTCTCGGTTGCTATTATTGGGATTGTAAAAAGGGATTGTGTAATCCGAAGTGACACAGCAAATCCCGGAGATATGGTAATTGCAGCCTACGATATGGATGGAAAAATAGGGCCAAATTCTCCTTACAGCTGGGATACGACGTCCTTCAAAGAAGCCGCAAAAATCAGAGAAACCTACCTTGTAACCCAGGAAATAGCAAATAGAAAACTTGCAACTGCAGGCAAAGACATAAGCAATCCTGGACTAATAGGAACTCTTGGAATGCTATGTGAGACGAGCGGTGTTGGAGCGTCAGTAGATCTGGAAAAAGTCCCGAGACCTGAGAATGTGGACTTTGAACAGTGGCTGAAAATCCACCCAGGCACAGGTTATGTTTTTACTGCAGCTCCTGAAAAGGCGGAAGAATGTGTAAAAGTCTTCGAAGACTTCGGACTTACAGCCGCAGTTATAGGAACAGTAGAAGAAGGCTCGAAACTGGATATCTACGATAAACTACATAGAGTAACCGTTTTTGACTTTTCAAAAGAAAATATTACAGGCATTGATTCCAAATAATCGGAATCTTCCTGCTTGCTCTGTTGCGTGTGGGTGCTTTTGTTGAAAAATGATTATTGTGCCATAAAACAGTTATTTAAACCGATATTTCCGGGTTAGTCCTGATTCTCAAATTAACATGATTACTGGGTTTCAATCCAGGCCTTCATTTCCTCATAGAGAAATTGTTCAGCAGCCTGAACCTTTTCAAGAGGGCCACGCAGAGCAAGGAGTTCTCTTTCTTCACTGTTTGCAACACCTACAAACATCTTCCTGGTTACAGGTTCGAGACCAAATTCTTCCACGATATCGTAGATAATTGATACAACGGTGCCAGGGGGGATTATTAAATCGTACAGCTTCTCTGTTACCAGGGCTTCACCTGTCTCCATATTCTCTTTTTCAACCTGCTTTGCAGCAATTAATTCTTCCAGATTCAGTATTTTGTGCATATTAAGATCACCTTTCTTATTTTTTATATAGCAGCTTTCAAAACCTGTAAGACAAGAAAGCTATTTCAGATCAAATCAAGCGGATAGGTTGAGATAAATATTTTATAGATATGTCAAAAATGTGCTCAGACATATCAAAGTAATTAGATAGATCAAGTAAAATAACCAGATATGATAAGTAGTTAATTACTTATTTTTTTTATATAAACTTATAAGCATGATTGTATTTATGACTGCTTCTATGACCACACTAAAATATAGAACAAAAGCATGATTATATACATAATATAAACGTATAAACAAAAGATAATAAAAATAATAAAAGCAAAGATATAATCAATTTTGTTTCAATTTTTGTTTTTTTGAGTACCCGATTTAAAGAACGTGTATTTATTGGGGGGAAGATGGATGACAGTTAAAATTCAATGGGAAATCTACACAGCAGAAGCACGGAGCGACGGCACATGGAAGTCGAACAGCCCGACCCTGGAGGAACTGCTCAATGCCATAGCGGGTCCGGAAAAGATCAAAGAGCCTACCAAGGACATTACGTATTCTATGGCTCGTCTGGCTATCAGAGGACTGCCATACTTTAAAATAGCCGATATTAGCTCAGAACCGCAGGGGAAAAAAAATTCCCGAAATCAATATGTTAAAAACGCCAGTTGCAAAGCAAATCCAATATAAAAAAGAACATTGGATGCAGGGCTAGATAAGACTTTTAAAACCACATTGATTAGTCATTATAATCCAAGAAGTATTCACACTTATATTATTCCAATATTACTTCAGATCCTCTAAACCTGGGGAATATAGAAGATCTGTACTCCGGTTTATAAATCAATTCTCTTGAGAGCAGGAAAACGCACTCGTATAATACAGGAACCAAATACCATTGGCAAATATTCCATATTAAGAAATAGTGTCATTTGCCTGATTTGCCTGTATAAAGATTATTTTGAGTGAGTTTAGTGCCGACTCTGCAAACTGGTCCTTCTGAGCGAAGTAAAAAAGGACATTACTCCAGATACGCAATTCGGAACGGAAAATCTACACCTTGATAATTTAACTCTCTTGGGGAAAGTATTACTCTAACTATAAGTTAATCTGCTTGAGCGAAGCGAAATGGACAGCAGGTTCCAGAAATGCAATTCTAGAAAGGACTTTATTGGTCACAAAAGCTTTTTTAAATAATCTTCCTATGATTAATAGGGGAACTGAATGCCATATCGAAATAACTCCGAACTACCAGAAATGGTCATAAATAATCTTCCAGAGCACGGACAGGATATTTACAGAAAAGCTTTTAATAATGCATGGGAGGAATACAAAGAACCCTCAGAAAGAAGGGGAGATGAATCAAGGGAAGAAGCTGCACATAAAGTTGCCTGGAGTGCAGTTAAAAAAGTTTATGAGAAGGATTCTAAAGGTAATTGGGTAAAAAAGAATTGAGCACAAATTCATTTGGATTCGGTTAAGGAACAAAAAGGTCAAAAAATGCTATTTTTATGCAACATCTAAGAGAATTCTTTTGGAAAATCACTACATGTGGTATTCGAAGTTGTGCATAAAATTCGTTAACCGAATCCAAATGAGCACAAATTTTATGTCCTCACAGGTTAATTTACTAATTTCTTATTTTTTATTTTTCTGTATTTTTCTGTATTTTTTCTGTATTTATCTGAACTTTTTATTTTGACTTCCTTTCAAAGATTTTTAGTTTAAACGTGTTCACATTAAAACGACATATTCCTTAAAAGATACTCAATGTTTTTAAAAACCAAATAGAAGCTTCAAGTGTTGAATGGGCAGATGTGGACAAAAAGTAAACTGTAACACAAAGTTTTATATGTTTAGGTCTTTTAGATTATATATTTAAGTGGGTGGTAAGAGTATGAATCTTTTATCAATGTTAATAAGGGGCGGTTGCAAATATAAAACATCGTGCTCTCAGTTTCAGCAAAGAGGAAAGTATTGTGAGGGACTAGATTATCCAAAGTGTGGATTATTTTTGAAAAAGAAAAGAAGACTATAAATCTCTTTATATCATCTTAAATGTAAATAGGTCTGACTCAGTTATTGTCTAATGAACCCAAAATTATTAAACTTACAAAGTTTATTACCTTTAGTTTATACTATATTTGGGAGCCGGCATCTTGATCCGGGTGAGATTTTTAAAACTGCTGATTCTATTTCTTTTTATATTAATTAGTACCGGATGCATAGATAGTGACATCAAGAAAAACGATTCTGTTTCAGATTCAAATCCTGAAGGGCTAGTTGTCAAGGATGTAAAGGAAGAGAGGAATAATCCTCTGCAAGACGAGACGGGATCAGGAGCAGAAAAGGAAGTGATGGGGAATGAGAGTCCTACAGATAATACAAATTTTGTCTCTCCAGGTATACCTGATGTTCCGGCTTATCCCGAAGAAGAATCAAATATTGTTTATCAAAAGGAATACAGACTGTTATCTATTAATTTTCAGCGGGCAATAAAATCAGGAAATGAGGAGATTGCAGCCGAAGTTTTTAATATCACCGGAAAAACCTCAGGATACAATATAAAAGATGCATGTGATGTTTTTGATTTTGTAAACAGACGCTGGCAGTACCGCAATGAAAAAAATGCCGAGTTTTTCTTCGGAGCTTCCCAGACCATCAAAGAAGGGTATAATGGTGACTGTGACGACTACTCCATAGTTATATCCTCGCTTTTGAGAAGTATGGGATTCAATACGAGAATTGTTACTGGAAAAAGTGGGGATTACGGGCACGCATATCCCGAACTTTATATAGGAAGTGACCAGGAAACTGCATACGAGATTCTGAGCTATGTAAAGGAAAGATACTCGTATTCCGAAAATATCTGGTATTCAAATAAAAAACTCGAAGAAGGAGAAACTCAATACTGGCTGAATTTTGATTGGAGCGGATCAAATGGCTACAGACACCCTGGAGGAGAATATTTCGAAGCTGTTGAAGCTATATACTATCCAAATGGGTTGATTGAGTTCTGAAGCAGATGAAACCGGAGTTTCCCAAATCATTTATTCCTGCATAAAAGGCAATACCTTCTTGCAATGACTCAGAGAGTGAAAAAGAAGTAGATTTAGCCTACTGCAATTGCTAAGTTAATTTTTGAATGTTTTTTTTGAGTACAGGTACATGTGGATGTTAAGAGTTAACCTGTAGACCCGTGACTAAAAATTCGAGGAGTATATAAGAAGTTCACTTACTTTAATTCATATAAATCACCTTACAGAGACACATTTTTAACTAAATGATTACGATTAACTTTATATTGTCATACCCCTACCCTCTTTAACAGGCAATCTTGTAAGAAAAACCTGACAATTTTTTACAAGAAGGGGGAATTTTATATTGATGACTGATTTTGGAGAGCTTGTTAGAGGCGATAGGGTAAGGGCAAATACGCCTCCAGAAATTAACCAGGCAATTGATATGGAAATAGCTGCAACTGTCCGGTATTATGCAAGTAAAACCAACTACGAAATTGGGAAAAGAATCAAAGAGCTTGATATGGAGTGGGACATCGAACGTTATCTTGAAGCTAATGCAGCTATATTTTCTTTTATAGGAGCTGTGTTAGGTTTTAAACGGAGTAAAAACTGGTTTATTCTACCTATTTTAGTTGCGATTTTTTTGCTTCAACATGCAACACAAGGTTGGTGCCCTCCTATGGCCATATTTCGAAGAATGGGTATACGCACAAGACAGGAGATCGAAGTGGAAAAATATGCATTAAAAGCTTTGTGTAGAAATGTCTTGTCAGGCGTTGTTCAGGAAAAACCACTGGGAACACAAATCTGAACTTTCCAGCTCAATATGGAATGAAGCAACAAATAAAAAAAATAATTGATTTTTACAGTAAAATAAACCAGATAGTAATTAAATCTTGATAATGAAAAGATGAGGGAAATCAAAATTTCCCACCTTATTTTTTCAATGTTCTTAAAGTACTCCACAGTACCTGTCCCTATATTAAAAATCAAAGATAATCGGACAACAATGGCTTTTGCTAATATTTTAAACAGGGCCGGGAAAGTATGTTTGGTATAAATTCCTCAAGAATATATACCACTTATTTTAAATGACTCACCTAATATCATTTTTTAAAGAGGGATATGAAGTTAGTTTTATAAATATGACTAGATCATGATAAAAGTACTAAAAAGACAGAATTTGCTTAGGGGATAACAGAAAACAGATAATTGCACCTTAGCATGCCTGACGCGACAAACAAAGTGAGCTCTTATTATCGGAGAATGTTCTAAATGGAAGATAAACTGAGGAAATATAGCACCGAAAGAAAGCAATTAGAGGAGGCATCGGATCAGAGTGAACAATGTTTAAGGCGAAAATTGGAAAACGGGATCTTATCTCCTCGAAAGATAACTGATTTGGAGCTTTCCGAGATTATTGATGTCCAGGCTATACAACCCTTGATGGACGATTTCTATAAACTTACCCACATCCCTATAGGCTTAAACGATCTCAAAGGAAATGTTCTGGTAGGCGCCGGATGGCAGGATATATGCACCAAATTCCACAGAATTCATCCCGAAACCTGCAAGCATTGTGTAGAGAGCAACATAAAGCTATCCTTGGGCGTTACCCCTGGAGAGCTTAAGATGTATAAGTGCAAGAACAACATGTGGGACATAGTGACCCCAATCATGGTGGGTGACCAGCATGTTGGCTATGTCTTCGCAGGACAGTTCTTCTTTGAAGACGAAACTCTGGACTATGAGCTTTTCCGATTCCAGGCCAGAAAATATGGCTTTAATGAGGAGGAATATATAGTAGCGCTTGAAAAAGTTCCACGGTTGAGCAGGGAAGCTGTGAACACAGGTATGGGCTTCTTTATGACATTTGCCAACATGCTCTCTCAGCTAAGTTACAGCAATATCAAACTTGCCCAGTCACTGGCGGAACGCGATACCCTGGTGGATAAGCTAGAGAATAACAGGAAAGATTTCAACCGTGCCCAGGCTGTGGGAAACATCGGAAGCTGGCGTCTTGATGTATGCAAAAATGAATTAGAGTGGTCCGATGAGAATCACTGTATTTTTGGTATCCCAAAGGGTATTCCTTTGACCTATGAGACTTTCCTTTCAACAGTTCATCCTGATGATCGGGAATACGTTGACAAAGAATGGAAGGCAGGGTTAAGGGGTGAACCATACGATCTCGAGCACCGCATTATCGTAAACAGTAAGATCAAATGGGTACGTGAAAAGGCATATCTTGAATTTGGCAAAGATGGAGCTGTGATCGGTGGTTTCGGCATAACTCAGGATATAAACGAGCGTAAAAGAGCAGAAGAAGCTGTGAAGCTATCAAATATATATAATCGCAGTTTGATTGAAGCCAGTTTGGACCCACTTGTGACTATCGGGCCAGATGGAAAAATAACCGATGTCAATAACTCCACCGAAACAGTGACAGGTTATTCTCGAGACAAACTCATAGGTACCGATTTCTCAGACTATTTTACTGAGCCTGAGAAAGCTAAAGAAGGCTACCAACGCGTATTTCAAGAAGGATTGGTAAGGGACTATCCCCTTGAAATTCAGAATAAAGATGGACATATAACTCCTGTTTTGTATAATGCCTCAATTTATAAGGATGAGTCTGGAAAGGTTCTTGGGATCTTTGCTGCAGCCCGTGATATTACAGAACTTGAAAAGGCAGAAAAAGCTCTAAAAAAAGCACATGATAATTTAGAAAAACTAGTTGAAGAGCGAACATCAGAGCTTGAAAAAGCTTACAACTCTTTGAAGGAAAGCGAAAAAAGTCTTTCTGAAGCTCAAAGAATGGCTCATATTGGAAATTGGGATTGGGACATTGTAAATGATAAAATGTACTGGTCTGATGAGCTTTATCGTATTTTTGGAATTACCCCTCTAAAGTCTTTATCCTACAATGATGCTTTAAGTGCTATACACCCCGGCGATCGAAGTTATTTGGATAGTGCCATTAAGGAAGCTTTTAACGGGAAACCGTTCAGCATTAATTTTAGGGCTATCTTAGCTAATGGGGAAGAACGCATACTCCATTCACAAGCCGAAGTTATTTTTGATGAGAAGAATGTTCCTATTCGAATGATAGGAATAGCTCAGGACATCAGTGAGCGTAAGAAGACTGAAGAAGCTATGGAAAAAATACAGGAAATGCACATAAAAGAAATCCACCATAGAATCAAGAATAACCTGCAGGTAATTTCATCTCTGCTCAGCCTCGAATCCGAAAAGTTCAGTGATGAAAAAATGCTTGAGTCTTTCAGAGAGAGTCAAAACCGCGTAGCTTCAATGGCTCTAATTCATGAAGAACTCTATAAAGGAAACGAACTGGATACTCTTGATTTTGCAGCTTATCTTCAGAAGTTGACTGATGATCTTTTCAATTCATATAATCTTAGAAATGAAGATATCGGTTTGAAGCTAGACCTTGAAAAGATTAATCTTGACATGGATATTGCAATACCTCTTGGTATCGTTGTCAATGAATTAGTTTCAAATTCCCTGAAACATGCCTTTCCCATTGGAAGAGCAGGCGAAATTTGTATAAATTTATACAAAAAACCCTTTATGAGAAAAAATAGATTTCATTACATGCTTACCGTAGAGGATAACGGAAAAGGAATCCCTGAAGAAATAGAGTTTACAAATACGGATTCTCTCGGATTCCAGCTCGTAAATATTCTTGTTGAACAGATAGACGGCTATATAGAACTCATCAGGAATCACGGTACAAAATTCATTATCCGGTTTAATAATATAGAAACACAAACTAACCATGTTTATTAAAAAGGTTAAGTGACTACAGACTTCTCCTAATGCAACTTTTGTAACAAAAGTAAAGTAATTCTACCTGCAATATTTCTTTCAATTTTAGTTAGTGCTGGCAGTGCAGCAGCTGCAACTTCGTTCAAGGGTTGCTAAGTAAGGATTAAAGGATCAATAACGAAGAAAGCTCCAGTTATTACTACTTTCTTCTTAAGTTGTTTGAAAACTCTGGCGTTTTCCTTACTAGCATTTTCTATAACCGAATCCGGGGCAAGAAAAAGAGGGTGAAATCAGGAAGTTCTAAAGAAAAAAGATAAAGAGAAAAAGAATATCTGTACTAAATCTATCCTTACCATCCTCTGGAATACTCATCATAACAGGGTATACATACTATCTCCCCGTTTTGCATTCTGGCGCGAGATTCTGCAAACATCTCATCGCACTTTGAGCATTTTACCGAATTGAAGATCCTGGCCTTATGAGGAATTTCTATGTTTACATGTTTTATGTCGAACATTTCTTCAGCAGGTGCTTTTCTCATGTACTCCGAGATATCATTCATCCGTTTCCTGAACTCCAGTGTTTCGGATTCTGTGGCTGTTCCTGATATTACTTTGGGACGAAGCTTGCTTAACTCAGGGTCAATGCCGTCAATGTTAAAGCTGGACTTCAGTACAACCCTGACAGCTTTGCCGCTGTCTCTACAGATAAAAGTAAAGGCCTGCTTCCCATAATCCCTGTAGATAAGGTTGCCTTTTCCAATAGTGCAGCCTGTTACAACCTGTACGGCATCGACTCCACAGGCGTCGTTTTCCACAATAGTCACAAGTTCTTCATCAATATCCCTATCAACGCAAAGTTCTTCTATTCCGGTTTTGGCGGCCATATAACCTATAGTCAGTCCCGGACATACATGCCCATGGAACTTTGCGACTTCAGAAAACTGGGCTATTTGCTGCTCTACTGCATTTTCATTTGAACATACTCCAGACATATCGATCACAAACGTTACATATATTAATACTAGATATATTTTGCTAAATAATCTGTAGCAGATATTAACATAAAAATATAAAATATTAATACTAAGCTGGAAAATGAGTTTATTAACTGCTTGGGTTTTCAGAGTAGGAATTACACAATTGAGAAAAAATAAGCACTAATAGATCTGTAACTACCCTACATTACTTTTTCACTCTGAATTCCACAACAATGAATCATGGGTAACAAGGAAAAAAGATAGCGTTGCGATATTTTTCGTGTCTTTCTGTGTTTTCTGTAATTATCTCTTTAAACTTCTTTTTCTTCTTCACATATAGTATTTTTTTCATTTCTAATGAAACCTCTTGTAGTATATACGATCCACTGCCAGTGGAGAATAACATGGATGACTATAAAAATCGCTATCAAGATCCCCACTCTGCTGTGTATCCAGATCCAGGTAGCTTTTGTTAATCCCATATAGACTACATATCGTCCCTTTGGAATCCCTGAAGGTATAAAGAAATACATGAATAAACCTGTACCTGCAACGACAAGAAATAGAATTGTCAGAATAAGGTCCATTAAGTAATTGATTTTCGTCCGGCTTACGTTTTCACCCCATTTTCTATTTTCTTGTAAATAACCCTCCATAATTTTGGCATATACTGATTTTTCGACTACAAATGTCACAGGCACTTTATCCTTGATTTTTCAAGAATCGAGGATTACGATCCGGTATCTTCGGTAATATCCGTTTAATGATGCGAGCAGTTGCAAGTTCCATTCATTGATAATTCATGCAGCAATCCATTGTTATAGTCCTGGATTGCATTGGAAACCTTACCTGCTGCGCCCGCAAATACTTTTATCTTATTTTCCGCAAGCGACATTAAAGGCCTTCCACCGATACCCAAAACTAAGACGATATCGACATTTTGCGATTTTAGAATAATCGATGGGGCAGCGCAGTTGTGTTCCCCATCAGGAGAACTGTTTCTTATCGCTTTAATTCCCATAATACCTTTTTCCTGTACATCTACAATAGTAAAATATTCGCATGAGCCATAATGGGCACATACATCAGATTCCAGTCCAATTTCACTCATCGAAGGTATGGCAATTTTTGTCATTTTATTCACTTCCTTCTTTAGTATTTACCACTGCTCTTCCCTTATTTTTGGGACAGCAGTAATCATCCTCAATAAACCTCTTTCCTCTTCCGTCGCCGCCGATGCGGTAAATTATCATAGAATCACACTTCGGACAGTTTGTAGGCCTTCTCTCGTTAAACTGTAACTCCCAAGTATGCTCACATTTTTTGCATAGGAATTCGACCTTGCACTCGCCGCTATTTATGTAATCTCCTCCGGAGATCTCAATTGCTTTGCCATTGACGAGGGCATCGACCACTTTTTTTCGGGCTTTTTGAAGATCGTTCCAGAAAGTTTTCCGGGAAACCCCCATTAAATCAGCAGCTTCATTTTGCTCGACATCAAGGAGATCGCAAAGACGGATAGCTTCAAGCTCTTCTATGGACAGATTGATAATTTCGAGATCGCAGAGAGAAACTTCCCTGGGCTTGTAATAGGTGGCCTTCGGGAGACATGAGACTCTGCGCTTAACTCTGTTGACCATCAAATTACACATATGAGCTGTAATATATATAGTTTTTGTAAAGGTCTTCTGCTTTGAAACTTCTTAGAATTCTGACTTTGAATGTATCATCGATGAAAAGGGAGAATGAGAAATACCATACAATTGGCAATAGTACAAACCTGCAGGAATTGGCATGAAGAAAAATCTAAGTAGGATACAACATCAGGCTATTTTCCGTGTAAATACAACTCTGGATGAGTCCTTCGGCCAACTTCATTGAACACTTCAAGCCCGCACTTACCCGAACTTCACTTTTTATCAAGAACCTATCTATTTACTCCAGTTATTAAGTTAAATTATCCGTAATCAACTGATAACTCATAATAGATAACACTGTTTACAAAAAAGTTATTGAAATATAAGAAATAAAGAGAAAATTTAGTTAATTTTATGTAATACTTTTCCACTATCAAATTAGAGGAAAGTAACATGAAAATATTTGCCAGTATTAAACTAAATAAAATCGTGCTAATAGGACTGCTTATTGCTGCCCTCCTTACAAGCTCAGGATGCGCGGATAAATCCGCATCTTCTGGAGAGGAAAAAGAAGTAGCGCCAGCAGAGTCTTCCAATGTTACAATGAGCAGCGGATTAGAAGAGTCCGCCGGAATCGCAATAACCGATGGTTTCGGAAGAAACGTGACTATACCTGAGAATACAGGAAAGGTAGTCTGCTCAGGAGCAGGCTGCCTTCGCTATCTTGTATACCTGCAGGTCCAGGATTATGTGGTAGGGGTTGACAGTATAGAGAAGGAAAAAAGCGAAATCGAAGGCCGTCCCTACGCTCTTGCAAACCCACAGCTCAGAGACTATCCCCTTATTGGCGAGTTCAGGGGCAAAGATGACCCTGAGAAAATAATTGCCATTGGCCCTCAGGTGATCTTTAAGACCGGCGCAACTGGCCAACCTGCAGCAGCAAATGCCGCTGATGCCGACGCGCTTCAGAATAAAACAGGCATCCCTGTTGTAATGTTCCCTTATGGCTCTTTGAAGAACGAAAATCAGAAAGCTGAGATGTACAGCTCTTTCAGGATAATGGGTGAGGTAGTAGGCAAGCAGGAAAGGGCAGAAGAAATAATTGCTTATATCGATGCTACCATGCAGGACCTTGAAAACAGGACTGCAGACATTCCGGAATCCGAAAGAAAGACTGTCTATGTCGGAGGGGTTAGCAGTGCGGGAGCTCACGGAATAATTTCCACAGAACCGGCTTATCCTCCATTCCTCTGGGTTAATGCAAATAATGTTGCAGCAGGCATGGGCGCAGATCATGCTGATATTGCCAAAGAAGCTCTCATAGACTGGGACCCAGAGTATATGTTTATCGATATCGGCACCATCCAGCTAGGTAACGAAGGGGCTATAGGAGAACTCAAGAACGACACAGCTCTTACAGGGCTTTCAGCTGTAAAGAATAACAAGGTCTATGGAGTGATCCCATACAATTACTACGGCACTAACTATGAATCAGTGCTTGCAAACGCTTACTTTGTAGGTAAAGTGCTTTATCCGGACAGATTTGAAGATATTGACCCTGAAGTCAAAGCCGACGAAATTTACACTTTCTTCCTTGGCAAATCCGTATATTCTGACCTGAACGGGCAGTATAACAACCTGGGATTCAAGCAGATTCCACTATGATGGAGGGTATAAAGAAGTGCACTTTGTTGATGGAGCAGTTCCGGAAGATTACCTCAACTATATAAGAAAAAAATACTTCTGGATAATTGGGGGGCTTCTGCTCCTTTTTTTTATGCTTATCTACTCAATTTCAGTAGGGGCAGTAATGATACCTCCTCATGAGGTACTGCAAACTCTGATGGGACAGAGTGTTTCTGTGAAATGGGACTCAATTATCTGGAATATCCGACTCCCCCAAGCCCTTGCTGCAATAGTTGCAGGTGCCGGACTTTCAGTTGCAGGAGTGGTAATGCAATCTGTCCTGCGAAATCCACTCGCGTCTCCGCTTACCCTGGGAATCTTTCACGCTGGAGCTTTCGGAGCTGCGGTTTCTGTAATTATTCTCGGGACAGGAAATATGCAATCAACCGTTGCGGACGCCGTCATAATCAACAACCCTTACCTGACCACGACGGTAGCCTTCTTTTTTTGTCTTCTGGCTACCGGGATAATCCTGTTTATTTCCCGAATCAGGGCATCTTCACCCGAAGTGATGGTACTTGCAGGCGTTGCTCTTTCTTCTCTCTTTACCGCAGGGACGATATTCCTGCAGTACTTTGCTGACGATACTCAGCTTGCAGCGGTTGTTTTCTGGACCTTTGGTGATGTCGGAAGAGCAAACTGGCTGGAACTTAAAATTATGACAGGTGTTGTCCTGTTTGCAACTATGTTCTTCGTAGTCAACCGCTGGGACTACAATGCCATAGATGCAGGAGATGAGACAGCAAAAGGGCTCGGTGTCAATGTAGAAAGAGTCAGGATGGTCGGCATGGTTATCGCAGCGCTTGTCTCTGCTGTTATCGTTTCGTTCCTTGGAGTAATCGGGTTTGTAGGGCTGATCTGTCCGCATATGGTCAGACGGCTCATCGGAGACGACCAGAGGTACCTGATACCTGGCTCCACTGTGCTTGGAGGAATTCTCCTTCTGGTATCGGACACCGTGGCCAGGCTTATAATAGCACCTTATGTGCTACCAGTTTCAGTGCTTACCGCTTTCATGGGAGCACCTACTTTCATTTACCTGCTTCTTAGGGGGTATAAAAGATGATTCTTTCTGTAGAAGAACTCAAGTTTCTATATCGTAACCGTGAAATTCTCCACGAAATCGCATTTTCGATCGATGAAGGAGAAGTTGTAGCAATCCTTGGGCCCAATGGAGTTGGAAAGACTACTCTGTTAAAATGCCTTAACCGGATCCTCCACCCGAAAGGGGGAGCAGTTCATATTGATGGAGAAAATCTCCTCGACCTCGGGACTGTGGAGATCGCTCGCCTGATAGGATATGTCCCTCAGCGTGTAGAAACCGGAAGGCTGACAGCTTTTGATGCAGTTCTGCTAGGTCGGCGGCCCCATATAAAATGGGATATTACCGAAAAGGATCTCAAGATCGTTGATTCGGTTTTCAGGTTACTTTCGATGGAAAAACTACGTATGTCTTATATTGATGAAATGAGTGGAGGGGAACTCCAGAAAGTTGCAATCGCACGTTCACTCGTGCAGGAACCGAAAATTCTTCTCCTTGACGAACCAACAAGCAGTCTCGACCTGAAAAATCAGATTGAGATTCTTGCCGTAATCAGGCACATTGTCCTCGAGTACAGGATTGCAGCCATAATGACAATGCATGACCTCAACCAGGCCCTCAGGTATGCAGATAAATTTATTCTTCTTAAAGGAGGAAGAGTTCATGCCCATGGAGGAATGGAGGTAATCACATCTGAGGTGATTGAAGAAGTCTATGGCCTGCCAGTGATCATCGGAGAAGTTGCAGGCATGAGATGTGTGGTTCCCGGAAGCCCAGAATGGGACTGTACACGTAGCCAGCCAGAAAATGCGAGATCGATATAAGAAATAATGTGCAGCTGATCCTTCGACAGACAGATCCTAACGTCCAAATACATACTTTATCCCCGATAGCTCTGGCCTTTAAGATTAGCTTTAAGGTGTATGTGCATGGAAGGGATAGGGATATTAATGGTTTTACTTATCTTCAGAAAGGAAATAGTTTCAATCTCAGAAAGGAAATAGTTTCAATCTCAGAAAGGAAATAGTTTCAATCTCAGAAAGGAAATAGTTTCAATCTCAGAAAGGAAATAGTTTCAATTAGAGATCTGGTTTTCCAGATTTGAACATAACATAAGAGTGCACTCTGTACCTGTGTAGAAGCTAACGCAATTGTCCGTTATTTCAAGCATATTGACACGCTGGTAATACATCATCTCAGACAGTTTATACTTATCTGCCCATAGGGTGTTCAAAAGGAAAGCATATACCATGGCAGGGTCCTTATGGCTGACAAAATAAGCTTGCACTGCATCGAAATATTCTTTTGATTGTATCCTTTGCACTGTTAGTCCCTATCTGTCATTAGACTGTATTAATAAATAACTTTGGGTAAGAAAAATAGCTATGAAGCGATGTCTTTTTTATGGAATCATTTTGGCTCTTCGCTGTTTTGTATGGATTGAAAATAATTGCCTGGTTGAAAAATGACTACTTCAAATGATAAACATCGATCTTGAACATGTTTTTTCCAGATAAATTATGTTCAAACATTACCCATATTTGGGAAGCAATTATAAATTACCCACTCGAAATAGCGAAGAACCATGTTTATTTCGGCCATGAATACTGTTTTGGAGTAGTCGTTCTTGATGGGGGAGACGAAGAAATAACAGAGCTTGATGAAGCTATAATGGCTCTCAAAGGAGTGAAATTCTCATGACCACAACTTTAGCATTTATAGGAAAGATCTGATTCTTCTCATTTATCCCAAAAAAACGCTAACGGTCTAAATAAATTAAAGAGAATAACCTGTGAATAACGAAGAGGTTATATCTTATAAATCCCAACTAGGTTAAACTCTTCAATGTTACAAATCCGAATAATTGTGTTAAGTTTAAAATATAATTGAGGTCTTAAAAATGACAGAAAAACTCGGAATTCTGGCCATAGGCCACGGGAGCAAGCTGCCTTACAATAAGGAAGTCGTCACTCAGATCGCAGACTATATCGCCAAAAATCACACTGACGTTGTTGTCATGGCCGGTTTCATGGAAAACAGTAAACCAACTCTGAAAGAAGCAATTAAAGGCTTCTCAGGGACTGGCGTAACTAAGGTGGCAGCAGTACCGGTTTTCCTGGCTTCGGGAGTTCATATCACAAAAGATATACCTGAAATCTTAAGTCTGGATGAGAAGGGCTGTGGCACCCTGGAAATTGATGGAAAGGAGGTTCCTCTGTGCTACGCAAAACCCCTCGGAGCCGATGAACTGATAGCTGAACTCGTATTCAAGAGGGTTCAGGAAGCCCTCTAAACTCATTATAAGGGTCCGGTTTTTATGGACCTTTACCAGAAGAAGCTTGCCGTGCTCGACCTGACCCACGGCGGCATTCCCATCGCAAAAAAACTTGCAGCTCTTGGAAGCAAAGTGTATGCTATAGACGTCTACGGGACCGTAGACCCAGGAGTGCTGCTGGAGCTTGAGGAAAAGTATGGGATATACTCCTCAAAAACTCCTTTTCCTGCTTCTGAATTTGATCTTCTTATAGCTCCCGTACACCTGGACCCTGCATACTCAATGTTAGCGGAAGCCAGAGCAGAAGAAAAAAAAATCATTTCTCATCATCAAATCGTCGGGGAAATTCTGAAAAAAGATTCAAGATTTTCAGGAATGAAAACTATCGAGGTTACAGGCGTAAAAGCAAAAACGAGCACTGCATCTCTTCTTGCGGATATGCTCTCTAGAAAGTTTGAAGTAATGCTGCACACCTCAAGGGGGCTTGAAACCTGGAAAGGAGGTGCTTCTTTCCAGATCAGCAAGGGTTTAAGCATAACTCCTGGAAGTATCCTGGTTGCAGTTGAGAAGGTTGTTGAAGCCGGGCTCAGGCCGGATTATTTTATTTTTGAAATTTCTATCGGCGGCACCGGAAATGCAGATTTCGGGATTCTTACGACTCTTTCCCCGGATTATGGGATTGCAAATAATACTTTCCTTGCAAGCGAGGCAAAACTCCAGCTTGTCAAAAAAGCAAAACCTGGCAGTATTCTTCTCATAAATTCCAGCGCTAAAAAAGCCCTTGAAGCTGCAAAAACGAGCCAGGCAAAAGTCCTGACTTTCAAAGATCCCTTTAATTCAGGGCTTTTAGAAACTGGAGAAGAAGCGGACTTCTCACTGAAAACAGGGCAAGAAAAAGATTCAGTATTATTATCCTCAGAATTATCAGTTTCATCACTACCAGCAAAGTTATCAGAATTACCGATTTCTCCGGCATCTTCAGAATCCATTCTGCGCTTTATACACAGAGGAGATGAAGTATTCTCAGCTTCCCTCCTTTCAGGATATAACACTTCAGCTTACAGGACTGCTTTTGTGGCAGCATCGGCAGCTGCTCTTGAACTTGGGGTTGAGCGTGAAGATGTTATTGCGGTTCTTGAAGAATTCAGAGGTCTTTCAGGCAGGATGCAGGAAAGGGAGGTAAACGGGATTTTCCTCATAGATAATTCCAATTCTGGTATGGATATTCTCTCCGCCGAAAAAGCCCTTGAGTATGCCCTCCTGAAGAAAAAAGACGAAAAAAAAGGAGGTATTATTCTTGTCCTCGGAGAAGAAGCCTCTCAGGTCTGTGAGGGACTTCCCCCTGCCTCAGTGCAAAATTTCGTGGAAAAATTCGGCGCAAAATGCAGGCAGATTTTCCTGGTAGGGGAGCGAATGAGGGCGATTGGTGCCAAAAATGCTTCTTATGCAGGCAGCCTTCCGGAAGGGCTCTCAAAAGCATGTGAGCTTGCAGGTACAGACGACATAATACTTTCCTCAGTAAAGTGCTTCCGTTAAATACTCCTGTAAATCAAGTATCTCAAGAACTTAAAAAAGAAAAAAGCGTCAGAATATGACTTTATATCAGACCGCAAGCATTTTACCGGAATCATTATGATACAATTTTATACAGCCTCTTCCAATCTGTATCCGTTTCCATTCCTTATTTATATTTCAACTGAACATCATTCCTGACCCAACTTGGGGCACAGGCGGCATTCCGGCCTGCGGGAGGCAGAAACGTTCTTAAGAAAACGTGTATCATTATCTTATCTGACTCTTAATCGTATCCCTTATCAAAATTAGAGGATTTATCATGACTGGAAAAGAGATTTCAATCATTCACCCCCGTCCAAGTTCCATTGTTGCGGCTCTTTATACTCTCAGAGACTTAAATGTCGATGTAGCTATCCTTCATGGGCCCCCAGGCTGTTCTTTCAAACATGCAAGGCTGCTCGAAGAAGACGGAATACATGTTGTTACCACAGGCCTTGACGAGAATGGTTTCGTATTCGGAGGGCACGACAAGCTTGTACAGCTGATAAATAAATCTGTTGAGCTCTTCAATCCCAAAGTTATTGGAGTTGTCGGAACGTGTGCCAGCATGATCATAGGGGAGGAAATGCACGAAGCCGTGCTTGAAGCAAACCCCGACGTACCTGTCATTGAGGTAGAGGTACACGCAGGCTATCATAACAATACAAAAGGAGTTCTCTTTGCCCTTGAATCCGCACTCGACGCAGGAATTATAGACCACAAGGAATTTACGCGCCAGGAATACCTTCTCGCAAAAGCAACTGAAGTTGAAAAGAAGTTCGGGGCAGCAAGTAAGGAATATCTGGCTCCCTCCCGCGGAGATGTCAAGTATAAAGTTGCAAAGAGGGTCATTGAACTCCTTAAAGAGGGAAAGAAGGGCCTGGTAATCATGAACGCCAAAAAGGAAACCGGCTACATGTTTGCAGACATTACCCTTGCGATCAATGAGATTGCAGACACCTTCGGGAAGAAAGAAAACATCATTAATATGGCAAATATTGACCCCAACCTTGGACTTCCGAGAGTTAGACAGCATGCCGAATATATCATGAGAGACCTGAAAGCCCATGGGATTGAAATACATGAAATCATCGGAGGCATGGACGAGTACCCTGTAGCTGGGGAGAAGGTCAGTGAACTAATAAAGGAAAAATACAGCGATTACGATTTTGCAGTCATTACAGGCGTCCCACATGCTATCCCCATGGAGATTATAAAGCATATGGAGTTGATTTCGGTTACTAACGGCCCAAGACAGGTTCTCCCCTTAAAGGAAATGGGGCATGAGTATGTTCTTGTTGAAATTGATCTCCACCCGAAAACCCTGGGAGTCAGCGAAATCGTGGAATCCGAATTTGGAGCCACATTAAGGGAAGTTGCAAAGGAAGCCTGAACTGGAAAAGTCAGGATAGATCAGGAGGAAGACCCTTTGAAAAAACAAAAGATTATAGCAATCTACGGGAAAGGCGGTATAGGCAAATCAAGTACGGCTTCAAATGTTGCAGCCGCCTGTGCAGAATCCGGAAAGAAAGTCATGATCATAGGCTGCGACCCAAAAAGTGACTCGTCCATCACTCTGCTTGGAGGCAGAAGGATTCCAACCATTCTTGACCTCCTGCGTGAAGGTGTGGATGTAAAGGAAGAAGATGTGGTTTTTGAAGGGTATGCAGGAGTCAAATGCGTAGAAGCAGGAGGCCCGGAGCCAGGCATTGGCTGTGCAGGACGCGGAATTATTGTTGCCATCCAGAAATTGAAGGCAATCTCAGGGGACCTCTTAAAAGAGCAGGACCTGATTATTTACGACGTTCCCGGAGACATCGTTTGCGGCGGATTTGTAGCTCCTGTAAGAAAAGGCTTTGTAAACGAGGCTTATGTCCTGACCTCAGGGGAATACATGCCCCTTTATGCGGCAAATAATATCTGCAAGGGCCTTTCCAAGATAGGAATGCCCCTTAGTGGAATAATCTGCAATTCCAGAAACGCCAGCAGAGAAGAAGAAATAGTAACAAAGTTTGCTGAAGAGATTGGCAGCCAGCTTATGGCTTTTATTCCAAAAAGACAGATAGTCCAGGATTGCGAAAGAGAGGGCTATTCAGTAATGGAAAAAGCATCCGATTCTGATATTGCTGAAATCTACCGCAAACTTGGAAAAGCGATCCTTGAAAACGAAAAGAGAGTAACAGCTGATTCCCTGAGCGACGAGCGGCTGAGAGAGCTGACAAAATAATCTTAATTAACAAATAATCCTTCAGTGGCATATCTCTCAAGCAAGTAACCTTCAGTGACAAATATCCTTCAGCGTAAAATAAACTGCAATATAAGCTACAATAATAAATGAATTGCAATAATGAAAAAGTTGCAATAATTTTCATGCAAGATAAATTATCGGGTGCAATAACATCCAGGCAAGAGAAATTATCAGGTAAAATAAGTTAAGGGGTATTAAAAGCATGTCCCATATAAAAAAAGCCGGAACAGGGGCAGGGAATATTCCCAGAGTTCTTATTTCCGCAGACCGCTCTTCCTCAGGCAAGACAACGATTTCCATGGGTCTGATGGCTGTCCTCGTTTCAAGAGGGTATAAGGTACAGCCTTTTAAGGTCGCACTGGACTACATAGATCCAAGTTATCATACCGAAATCACGGGCAGGTTTTGCCGAAACCTTGACGGTTATCTCATGAATGAGAACGGAATACTGGATGTTTATACCCATGCCTGCGAAACAGGCGACCAGGCCGATGTTGCAATCATTGAAGGAGTTCGCGGGCTTTATGAGGGTTTTGAAAGCTTAAGCGACCTCGGGAGCACAGCCCAGATTGCAAAGATCCTGAAATGCCCGGTAATTTTTGTAATCAATGCCCGGAGTATTACCCGCTCGAGTGCTGCCCTTGTTAATGGCTACAAAAACTTCGACCCTGATGTGGAAATTGCAGGTGTTATCCTTAATAATATCGGAGGACGTCGCCATGCTGAAAAAGCAAAAGAGGCGATAGAATATTACACCGGCATCCCTGTTATAGGGATTATCCCCAGAGATCCCTCAATGCAAATTTCCATGCGCCACCTCGGACTCATGCCTGCTCTTGAAGGCAGGAGACGACTTGGAGACGGAGGTTTTGAAGAGAGACTCAAAGGCATTGAAGAGATAATCAGTAAAGGAATCGATGTAGATAAGTTCCTGAGGATTGCGGACAGCGCGAAACCCCTGAAAAATCCCGAAAACAGCATTTTTTCTTCAATTGTTGATTTTTCTTCTACGGCAGGTTCCGGAATACGCAAACCTAAGATAGGTGTAGCCCTGGACGAGGCTTTTAACTTCTACTATCGCGATAACATTGACTTGTTTGAACTTGGAGGTGCAGAAATTGTTTATTTTAGCCCGGTTAAAGATTCCAGACTCCCTGAGATGGATGGGCTCTATATAGGGGGCGGCTATCCCGAGCTCTTTGCAGCCGAACTTGAAGCTAACGAGTCCATGCGCTCTGATATCAAAAAAGCTTCCTCTGCAGGCATGCCCATCTATGCCGAGTGCGGAGGGCTCATGTACCTTACGGAAAAAATTAGCACAGGCGTCCCGGGAAAAGGCACATACCACGATGCTTCAATGCCCGAATCCACGTACTCAATGGTAGGAGCGCTCCCAGGGCATACGATTATGGGACAGACCCGAGTTGTTAGCTATAATATAGGGACCCTTGAAGAAGACTGCATAATAGGGAAAAAAGGCAGCAGCTTCAAAGGGCATGAGTTTCATCACTCTGAAATCCGGGAAATCCCTGAGGATGCAAAATTTGCAATAAGCATTTCCAGAGGGACAGGGATAAAAGACGACAAAGATGGGCTTGTTTCAGGAAATACACTTGGCTCTTATGCTCACCTGCATGGGGTTGCATATAGAGAACTCGCAGGCTCGCTTGTAGAGGCTGCCAGGAAGTTTCGGGATTTCAGGACTTTTCTGTAAATTCTGATTTATCAGGGAATGTGCTGGCATGCAATTAGCTCATTCAAAAGATCACAAGCTGAAGGGCTGAAGCCTTTGAATATAAGAAAAACAATATTATATTAAGTCAGACTATTAAAGGCCATATTGCATCAAGCCAGACCATTGTAACAGCTTATTTTCATTTTATTTCTTTCAGGTGAACTTATTGAAAACACAACTTAAAGGAGACCGGGTCCTTGCCGGGAAAGAAGCATTAGCCGAACTTTATAATACTGGATATTTCGGACGCCCTAAAGGCAATGGACTTGAACTCTCACTTGTAGAAGCCGCCTTCCTCCTGTCCAGAGGAAAGCTCGAGATAGAACTTGGTGGTGAACTGCTCGACTTCAGGGGCTTCTTCGAGCAGGCTTCTCTCAGGCAGCAGAATTTTGAGTTGAAGTATATAGTGTATAAAGATCTTAAGGAAAGAGGGTATTATGTCCAGCCTTCAGCTGCGGATTTCAGAGTATACCCCAGAGGCAGCCATCCAGGCAAAAGTGCAGCAAGAATTTTTGTTCATGTTCAGTCAGAAAGGCAGCTTCTTCCTGTAAAGCTCCTGCAGGAATCGGTTAGTTCGGCAGAGAACGTGCATAAACAGTTTATTCTTGCTGTAGTGGACGAAGAAAGTGATCTTACCTTTTACGAGGTTAAAACTGCGGTTCCTGAAGGAGAAATGCCTGAACCTTATCCTGCAGTCAAAACCGATGCAACCCTTCTGGAAGACAGGGTAATAGTCTGGGACTCTCAGGCTTCCGAAACTCTTTATTCCAGAGGATTTTACGGAAAAATGCTGGACTCCGAAAGGCTACAACTTTCCCTTGTAGAGTCCCTTTACCTTCTTTCCGAAGGTGTAATAATGATTCAAGACAGGAAAGGAAAGGTTCTATCATTCGAGAAGTTCGTGGAAAAAGCCTCTGAAATTGAAAGCTCTTTTCTCAGAAAATACAGGATATATAGAAACCTGAGGAATTCCGGGAATGTGGTCAAAACCGGTTTTAAATTCGGGACGCATTTCAGAGTATACAGAAAAGTAGAGACAATAGAAAGGCTTCCCCACTCTGAATCTCTTATAAATGCCATTCCTGAGGATTTCGAATTCAGGCTTCCTGTCATGTCAGGGGCTGTCCGACTTGCAAACAGCGTGCGGAAGATAATGCTATTTGCAATCGAGAAAGGGGATGATGTTCAGTACCTGGATATTGGCAGAATGAAAATGTGATTAATTTGAGAGTATATTTCCAGCTTCTGATCGTTCCCAAGAAAATATTTCATGAGAATAGGACCTAGGGCTGAAGGTGATGTATAGTGTGGGATATTATTTCAGTGGATATTTCTGGCAGGCACAGGATTAAAGGAGGTTATTATATGGTCTGTGCGGCTGCAGCCCTTACAGTTTCGGCTAACCATATCGAGAAGGTAAAGCAGATCAAGATCCTGCCCCTCTGGCTCAAAAGAGCTCCCAGTCTGCTGGATATAGTACAGCTGATTGAGGACACGGCTGACCAACTCTCTTTTGAAGGCACGATCGTGGCAGAAAAAGGGGATATGTACAATAAACCGAGATGGGTGCCTGAAAGCATGTTTTCCAGGGCTTTCAAATATCAGGAATCGATAGCCGAGAGAAGGGCAATAGAACTCGTGCATCACATTTCTTTGAGCGCCCGCAACCTACTAATTAACGAACTTGAAATTGAGGCATAAAAATTCCAGCAGAAAAAAAATCCGGAAATGCGAGCAGAGTAATCCTCGTTAAAAGAACAGCTCCCAATTCAGACTTTGAACATGAGGAATATCTTTTCCAGGAACTCAGGGAGCTTGCAAGAGCTGCAGGTTACGTTCCAGCAGGGGAACTTGCGCAAACAAGATTTCCTGACTCAAGGTACCAGCTAGGGAGGGGGAAAATAGAGGAACTTGCCGAACTTGTCAGAAGCACTGACGCAGAAAAAGTAGTTTTCTATAACAGACTTTCCACAATGCAGCTTTTCAATATATCGGAAATCTGCGGGTGCCATGTTATTGACAAATTCCAGCTTATTCTTGAGATCTTTGCAAAAAGAGCAACTACCCACCGCTCTAAACTCCAGGTAGAACTGGCAAGGTTAAGATACGAGGTACCCAGAGCAAGAGCTATTGTTTCTCTCGTGAGAAAGGAGGAAAGGGCAGGGTTCATGGGGCTTGGGGATTATGAAGACGCTTATGAGCAGGATCTGAAGAAAAGAATTGCGAGAATTGAAAATGAACTTGAGTCTGCAGAAAAGGATGATGAGTCTCTAAGGGCTTTCAGGCACAGGAAAGGTTTTTCATTAATTTCTCTTGCCGGATATACGAATGCAGGAAAAAGCACTCTCTTCAATGCTATTGTGAATGAAAGCGTAGAGGCAAAGGATATGCTCTTTACAACCCTTGTGCCCACTACCCGTGCCCTGGATCTGGGGGGAAGAAAAGCTCTTTTGACCGACACCGTGGGGTTTATTGAGAACCTTCCCCACTGGCTTGTTGACGCATTTAAGTCCACACTTGACGAGATTTTTCTCTCGGATCTGATCCTCCTTGTTGTGGATATAAGTGAAAGACCTGAGATGATCCTGCAGAAATTATCTACGGCACACGATACTCTCTGGGACCGAATCCAGGGAGTTCCTGTCATTACAGTACTTAACAAAACCGATCTTCTTGACGAATCCGAACTTGATACTGTTATGGAAAAGATAGGTTATATGGCTCCTAATCCTGTATTTATCTCAGCGGAAAAAAGGGATGGGATAACGGCGTTAAAAGCAGAAATCATTAAGCATCTGCCTGCCTGGACTTTCTGCTCCCTTTCCCTTCCGAATTCAGAGAGAGGAATGTCAACTCTTTCCTGGCTTTACGAGGAAGGAATTGTGCACAGGGTCGAGTACGGAGATAGAATTCTAGTAGATTATGAAGCCAGGGAGGAAATAATTAACAGAGCTCAGGCTTTAATAAGTTCTGAGGAGAACTGAGGATATCAGAGCAGCCTCAGTTTCTTCTGAAAAGTTAAAAGCTTTTTTAATTTTATAAAACCTACAAGAATATTAAGAGAACATTATTCTATATCTGTCCTTCAGAAAGTTTTTAGCATGGTTTGAGTATTGTTCGTATTATTACGAAAGTTATTTATATCGAAAAGTAGTTTGTTTATTTGCGAACGGGAGTCTACTGAAGACATCAGACCCTCCTAATATCCTAAACTATACCCCTAAACCAGATTTTTTACTATGCTGCCCGTTCGCAATTCCTCCTTCTATATTTTGTTCTCTTAATTCATCGTTGGTTTTTGAATCCTTTATTACTCAATTTTTTGATCTCAATTTTTTTTTGATCTTTGAATGTATAATCAGTTTGTAATTATACGAATAAGATTTATCATCCTCCCCTTTTTCTGTACAACAAATTTATACTAGTATTTATTATTGTACAGTATCTGTCTTTTTTCGTTTCGCTTCAAAATTTATATAAAATTTGGCTTTCATTTGAAACTAACATGAAATTTGATCTTCACGTACATTCCGAGCATTCAAAAGATAGCAGGTCAAGCCATGAAGATATCTTGGGGGTTGCCCTTAAAAGAGGATTGGACGGATTTGCTATCTGTGATCATGATATAATTGAAGGCGGGCTTTCCTGTGCGGAAAAAGCCCTGGAACTTGGCCTTGAAATAACCGTTATTCCCGGAGTGGAGGTGAGCTCCTCAAAGGGGCATATTCTGGTTCTGGGAGTCAAAGAGAATATAGAGCCTTTGATAAGCCCGGAAGAAACTATCCGCAGGGCCCGAAAACTTGGAGGTACGGTTATCATCCCTCATCCTTTCAAGCGCAGTTCTCATGGAATAGGAAGTTTTGAAGGGCTTGACATAGATGCTGTAGAAGTCTTCAACTCTCGCTGCCTTTTTAACGGAGCTAACAAGAAAGCCGTAACCGAAGCAAAGAGGCTTGGAATCCCAGCCGTCGCAGGAAGCGATTCCCATATTCCCGAAATGGTAGGGCAGGCATATACTGAAATTGACGCTTCTGAAAATACTCTGGAAGCTGTGCTCAGGGCAATCAGAGAAGGAAAAGTTGCTCCTGCGGGAAAGAATACTCCTACCCCGATAATCCTGAAACAGATGGCTGGAAGTGTGAAGCGGAAACTAAAGAAGAAGCTATTCGGAAATTTTTAATGGGCTCAAAATAAGAAAACATCACTTAATCCTTAAGAGTCAGAAGTCTCCATAAGGTATTTCTTAAATAATTTGAGCATTTCTCTCTTCTTCATTTATCATGGAAGACTACTCGTTTAAAGAACTTGCTGCGATAATGAAGTACAGAATCAACCTGCTGATCTCAGCAAAGAAAAAATATAAGTGCTTAAATGACTAGTGTTTTTTGTATTTTTTGGAGAAAGTAAAACATGCATATGAAGAAACGATTGTTATTTATAGATATTTTAAAAATAATAGGTGTTGGATGCGTATTATTTTGGCACCTTTTTTATGATACAAAAAATCTCATATGGTTTTTGCCGTTTTATGGAATGATACATCTAGGGGGTATAGGTGTTATTTTATTTTTAATTGCAAGCGGCGCAGCTTTAACTTACAACCAGTACAATTTTAGCTGTACCAAAAATATTTTAATGTTTTATTATAAACGTCTAATTAGGGTTTATCCGGCTATGTGGCTAGCGATACTGTTCACATTTTTGTTACTACCCTCATTTTTCGAAAATATAGATTACCGGAAATTATTTGAAGAGATGACAGGATTTTACTATTATTTTAATAAAGACATTCCTACAATCAATTCGTCGTTATGGTTTATTGGACTTATCGCCATCTTATATATATTATACCCATTGCTATACTATATAATAAGAAAATACAGGTATAATGGTTTTATCACCATTTTTCTAATTTCAATGACAACTCATATCTATTTATATAATAATCCCGAATTTTTTGGCTATACTAGCTTATTTTATTTTGGAGTAATCCCGAATTTGTGGGCATATTGTCTTGGTATATTTATTATGTCAGTAAATTTATATCCAAAATTTGAATCAAAAAGTTTTGTTATCAAAGAACTCTCTAACTTATCATTTTATATATATCTTTTACAATTTGCAATCATACCTTTTTATAAGCTAAGTATACCTTTGTTTATAATAGAACTTCTATTCTCTTCTTATATGTTGATGCTGATAGATAACAAAATAAATGAGTATCTATTATCATTAAAAATACCTTTCAGTTAAACTCATTAAAGTTTATTCTACAACAAAACCAACCTCGAATAAGTACCCATATTAAACAACTCATATTTTTAATTATGAGTTGATTCAAAACTCAAAATTGCTTTTCTGAGGTCAGCTTGGCAGGAGTCCCCCATACGCAGGACGCTTGGAGTAAGCTTCCAAAACGTCCCTTTTGACTCAAATTCAACTTTTTATATGGGGAGTGAAAAACAGAGAATGATTCACTTACTTGTCAGTTCATCTAGCAACTTTAAATACTTCATTTCCACTTTTTCCCAGGTATAATTCTTTGTAATATATTCCCTTCCATTATCCCCCAGTTTCTTCAAGATTATGGGATTTGAACACAAAAAATTAATACATTCTGCAAATTCATCGTAACTTCGATACCATAGGCCTGCATTACCTCTTATACAGTGGCCTTTTAAAACATCACAATCTCCATTTACAAGTACAGGAGTCCCACATCCCATAGACTCAAGAGTAACTAAGGATAAACTTTCATAGGGAGAAGGCATAATCAAAAATTGCGCACCTTTAAGAAGAGAGTATTTTTCAGCCTCGGAAACAAAACCAAGATATTTTATTTTGTCATGTTTTGGAACGCCTATTGCATCATATCCTGCCAGAACCAGAGAGGGAATTTCTCTAGATTCCTTCAACAATTTTTGGTAATACTCAAACAACTGGTAACATCCTTTGGAACCTTCAATCCTGCCGAGGTAAAGAATATAGTTCTGATCTTTCAGACTCTTATATTCCTGAATAAGCTCAGGGATTTCAATGCCACATCCAACAATATCAAAGATTTTTTCTTCTTCTTTTAGGTCCGTTTTTGCTTTAATTAAATTTTTTTCTTCAGGAGTGCTGTATAGGATACCTTTGACATTTTGGAATATTTCTTTTGTAGTAGAGAGGTCAAGAGCAGGATCATCTTCTGCGAAAGGGGCAATTAGCGCTTTACTTCCTACTTCTTGGATTCCGTAATAGCTGGGGTAATATCTGAATGTGAAAAAGACAAAAGCATCATAATTCTCTTTGTTTTTGGAGATATATTCCACCAGCTCAGGACAATAAGGCCCTTGTTCGTCGATCCATAGAATTTCATCTTTCCTGCTATGAGTAGCAAAAAAAGCCTTTTCCTGAATCTTTATATGTTTATTGAGATCACGCTTTTTTGAATTTTCGAATCTTCTTACAAGAATGCCATTAATTGTTTCAGTTCCTTTTTTGTACTCATTTTTCCATGTATGATAATCTTTCGCACAGGTGGAGAGAACCTCGATTTCATGAAATTTTATCATATGTTCAGCAATAAGTCTGGTAAGATATTCTGCACCCCCAATTATATCTTCGCCGTATCTCTGAACGACAAATGCGACCTTCATTAATTAACTTCCTCCTTTAATTTTTCAATAATTGATTGTGCTATTATTTCCCAGGAATATTTTTGTTCAACCAGATTTCTTGCATTCATTCTCAATTTTTGTTGCAATTCTTCGCTCTCAAGTAACCTGGAAATATTTAGGCGGAACTCTTCAGACGAACATATGAGAGCATGTGCCTCATTTTCGAGGTCTAAACCTCTTGCCCCTATATGGGTACTGATAACAGGGATTCCAGCACTCATATAGTCCAGCATTTTGAGGTTTGTACCTGATCCGCTGAACATAGGGTTGATAGCAACATCTGCCAGCATATAAATTTCATACTTTTCGTCCTCATCAACAGTTCCAAAAGCCAGAACATTTTTAGGAAGTTTCCCATATTCATGTAAATAATAATCTTTGACGCTGCCAACTACTAAAAACTTATATTCCTTATGCTTTTGAGACAGCTCATCAGTTATAAATTTTAAAGCTTCAAGATTTGGAGGGTGCCAGCTCCCAATAAAAATAACAGTTATGGAATCTGAAAGGCCTGTAAGCTCCTTTTGCTTTTCTTTATCCTCCTTATTTATGAAGTGTATTCTGGAGGTATCAACTCCATTTGGAGTTACCAGGACTTTTTCAGGGTTTGCCCCATAAATTTCAACAAGATTTTCTTTGTCTTCCTTTGATGTGCAAAGTACTAGATCTGACCTTAAAGTTGCTTCTTTTTCAGCATTATATATTTTGGTTGTATACTTAGAATCTTTAAGATAATCTTTTTTAAGTAAATATTCAAGGTTATGAGCTTCGTAGATAACTGTTTTATTGTTACCTATATACCTGTTTAAAGGCCACAAATAAGGATGGGAAAAAACGACAATATCTGAATCTACTGCTAATTCTTTTACATTCTCTACATATTCTTTTGACAGATCAATGAAATCTATCATAGCTACGTCATAGAGGTTTACACCTATTTTTTTCTCAACCTCCCACTGAAGCTTCGCATGTTCTATACTCTGGGGTATGCAGACCTGCTTTAAACCATTATCCAGAGTAAGATTCTGATATTGCTTATTGGCTTCAATTATCGAGCAAATTGTCACATCAAAATCTTTTGCTAGTAGAGAATAAATATTATACAGTCTGTGCTGTCCTCCCCCTCTTGGAGGATAACATGAATAAGTGGACAACACTAAAATTTTCTTTTTAACATGAGTGGAAATGTCTTTTCTATCAGGAGCAGAAGCTTTCTTATTAGCTACAAGATGGGATGCAAAATTCTTCCATGTTATACCTTTTATGCTCTGATATGCAGTGTTTCCCATTTTTCTGGCAATATCCGGATTTTCAATAAGATAATTTATTTTTTCAGCAATTTTTTGAGGTTCAGGTTCAACAATATAACCTGTTTCCGAATCTTTAACGAATTCCAGAGAACCCCCACTATCTTTTGCAGTAATAATCGGTTTTTTGCTCATCATTCCTTCAATAGTAATTAAACCGTAATCCTCATCAAACGGAACAAAGAGGACTGCAAGGGAATCTGAATATAATTCTACAAGTTCATCCTCACCCACAAAACCAAGAAATTCAATTCTGTGATCATTTTCGGCCATTTTTTTTAGTTTTTCCTCTTCTGGACCTGTCCCTACAATTTTCAGTTTCACATTGTGCGGAACATAACTCATTGCCTTTACCAGAAGGTCAATACGTTTTGGCCCGTCAAGACGGCTTGCAGTAAAAAGATAACTATAGTTATTGCATTCAAAATTCTCTATTTTTGAAGGAGGATAATTTACATCTACCTGTACATCAGGAAAGTAATCTGCTCTTTTTTTTACGTTATTCGACATAGCGAGGTATCTGTTGACTCTTTCAGGAGCAAGTGCATATTCATCAAAAAAATGGATAATTTCCCTGATAAAAGGTCCTGGGAATTTGAAAGTTTCTTTGTTATATTTTTTTTGCTCTTTTTTCAACTCAAAAAGCTTTTCAAATACTTTATTGACAGTATTTTCGTTTTTCCTACCATTCTGAATGAGATTAATAATCTCCTCAACGAGTCCTGTTCTGAGTTTGGGTGCAACCGAATAAGCCTCATTACAGAATTTATAAGTATCAAACAATCCTCGTAAATGGTGCACCATATAAACAGTATGGTTACTGTGCTTGAGCATCCAGGAAGGATACTTGGTAGAAATAACCATATCAAAATAAGAAAGATCAAGCTGATAGAACTTATAATAGGTATCAATGAGTTCCCAGAAACTATTTTCTTTAATTGGAATTTTTAACAATTCACATTGATGAGAAGTATATTTATTTATCGAATTTTGCATTCCAAGAAAAAGCATTTCTGCACCCCCAAGGGTAAAAGGTACAGGACTCGGTGCAACAATTGCGATTCTCATTATCTTCACCGTCATTTTTTACCGATTACTGCATAATCCTGTGCTCCGTACAGGATATCATTCAGTTTCTCGATATTATGATTATAAGTCTCAAGATATTTTTTTGTCCATTCTTCCATTCTATCATTCAGCGGAGCTTTTTCCAGTCTTGCTTCCTCTGATACGGGAGAGAAAAACTTAGTATCTAAGTCCCTAAATCCGGCTGAACTTAGCAGGAACTTAAGGGTTTCCGGATGTATCGGCTTTTTATGAGTCATATCTATGTAAAAATTAGCAAAAGATACTAGGGAAAGTGGATTTACAGTTTCTATAAAAATATAGTATCCATACTTGAGTTTCTGAAAACATAGCTGAAGCAGATTTATCAAGTAGTTAGGTTCAAGATGTTCAACTACCTGGTCGATGAAAATTCCATCGAGACTTTTATCATCAAGCTTTTCGAGATACGAAATAGCTTCATCTTTCACTACATTTAATCCCCTTGAAAGGCAGTAATCCACCATTGTATCGTCGAGGTCAATACCTTTTGCACCAATACCGAGATCTTTTAATAATTCAAGAAATTCGCCTCTCCCACATCCGATATCCAGAACATTTGAACAGCCAGTGAAATAAGTTATAAAATTAGACTGACGTTGTTTTATGTCTTCCCTTGAACCCCTGAACTGTTCTTCAAATCTAAAGTAATTAATATCTAAATTCCCCTTATCAGAAGTTCCTGCTTCTGATTTTTTGGACCCTTCTTTTGCTTTACTTTCAAGTATACTGGCCAACCAGGCTTTATTTTCAATATCTAATTTCATTGAGGTAATTATAGAGTTAATCTCTGACCTTATGCTGTCATTTATTTCAGACTTGAGGTTCTCTATTTCTTTTTCGAATTCAGGTCTCAACTGCTCGATCTTATCCTCAAATTCAGGCCTTAACTTCTCGATTTTAGAATCTATTTCGGATCTCAACTGCTCGGTCTCATTATTATAATGGTTGAACTTAGCAGCAGTATCATTAAGAAGGCGGACCGTACTCCCATTAAACACAGTTTGCTTTCCGATAATAGGATCCACATACCGTTTTATTTCTCCATTCACCAGCTCTCTGCTTTTAACCAGGACTTTTCCGACGACAGGACGATGAGAGCTTATGTAATAACTGTTATTCCCAAGGTCCCAGTTTGAGTTAATATATTCAAAGTCTCTCTCGATATTACTATCACCAATGTGTAGCTCGGAAAGACCCCTTTGAATTACTTCGCCTTTTCTCCCTGGAAAAACTGTTGATTCTTTTCGCTTACGGATGTTCTCCCTTATTACTCTCATTATTTCTTCAACGCTGATTTCGTTTTCACTGGTTCCTTCTTTGTTGATTTCGAATATATCCATAAAATATCACATCCCAAACTCAGATCTTCCAGTTGCAAGGTACATCAAAAAGTCCAATATCTCTACACGTTGGAATTACATCAAAAGAATATTGTTTATCGTGCCAATCATACGGTTTTTGATCGTGAGTATGCACAGCTACTGTCAGTAGAAATCTTCCTGTAATCATAGGAATTCTTTCTATTATCAGGTCAACATGCCCTTTGCCTTCAAGAATATCAATTTCGATATTTTTTATTTCCGTATTTGTTCCAAAAAGATTTTCTCCGTTTTCGGAGTATAGAGCAATGCCGAATATTGGGTCAGAAACTTTATTATGTGCATTGTAAAAGATTCTGATTGTCATAGGATCAAAGGAGTTGAATCTGGAACCTTTGTTGCCAAACTTATCATAGAACTCTACATTTGTGACCTCAATGGTCTTATCTCCCCACCGAGAAGTTTTATCCTCAGATTTTACTTCCGGTTCGTGAACTTCTGACTCGCTCTGACTTCCTGATACAGGCGCTTCTTCTCCGCCACCATACACATAACGGTCAATTACATCTCCTGTATCTCCTATGACTATCTGCTCCCCTTTATTCAAAAGTAAAGTCCTATCACAAAATCTTCTCACTGCCCCAAGATCATGTGAAACAAAAACAATAGTAACTCCATCTTTTCGATACTGGCTAAGGACATCCAGACATTTCTGCTGAAACTCCATGTCTCCAACTGCCAAAACTTCATCCATCAAAAGAATTTCCGGATCTGTTTGAATTGCTGTTGAAAAAGCAAGTCTTACCTGCATACCCGAGGAAAAGTTTTTGAGTTTAGCGTCCCTGAAGTTCTCAAGTCCTGCGAACTCAAGGATATCGTCCAGCTTATCATTAATTTCTCTTTTTTGCATCCCCATGATAGTTGCATAAATTTTTATATTCTCTGCAGCCGTGAGGTCAGACTGAAAGCCAACTCCAAGTTCGAGGAAGGGAGTGAGTTTCTTTAGAGAAGTGACTTTACCTGATGAGGGACGCATGATATTTGCAATAATTTTCAATAAAGTACTCTTCCCACTTCCGTTCTCCCCAATAATTCCAAGAGCTTCACCTTCTTCAACTGTAAAATTGATATCGTTGAGTGCTTGGAAAGTTTCATAGGTCGGAGGTTTAAAGGCTCCGGTCAAAGTCTCAAATAGAGTTGTTCTTTTTTCATGGGGTATGCGAAATGTTTTGTGCAGGTGCTTAACCTCAATTGCAACCATCAGATTTCCTCCGCAAAACGTGGTTCTAATTTGGAAAAGATAATGTATCCTACAAGGAGGAAGACTATTGATGAAAAAAACATGAATAAAAGGTCTTCTGTTTTAGCTGGAGAAGAGTAAATAATAGTATCCCTTGCAGAAATAAGAATCCGTGCGATTGGATTCAATAGGACAAATTTCTGTAGATTTTGAGGAAATATGTCGAGGGTATAAAGTATAGGGGTTAAAAAATATCCAGCCTGCAAAAAGACCTGCCAGATAAACTGCACGTCTCTGTAAAATACGTTCAAGGAGGAAAGCGCCAGAGAGACACCAAGCGAGAGAATAAACAGGAACAATAGGATAAGCGGTACATAGACCAGGTTGATTGAAATTGGTACCCTGAAAAATGCCATAAACATTATGAATATCAGAGACTCGAAAATGCTCATGAGCAAAGCTGTAATGCATGAGGAAATAACAAAGATATCTCTGGGGAAGTAAATTTTCTTAACCATACTTGGTTTTCCCACTATGGAAAACATTCCGATTGTAGTTGCTCTGCTAAAAAAACTCCACAAAATGATTCCAAGAAGCAAAAACAGCTGGTAGTATTCTACCTGGACCCTCATCAAGTTAGAAAAAACAACATATAGAACCAGGAGCATAAGCATGGGTTCTAGAAGAGACCAGAAATAGCCCAGTATAGAGTTTTTATATCTTAATTTAAATTCGCTCCATGCCAGTTGCCAGATAAGATTCCTATAGCCATAGAGCTCTTTTAAGTGTTTAAAGGTCATTTACTTACCACATTTTTTATCTTTTCATTGAAAATCGAAAGATCAAAGCGCTTTGCCTGCTCAAAACAAGATTCCCTGTAACTTTCAGGTTCAAGAGATATTAATTTAACAGCTTCCATAATACTGTAATTATCTGCTTTTATAAGGAGGCCCGTCTTTTCAGTTACTGTCTCTTTAAACCCACCTTCGTTCACTGCGACAACAGGCTTTCCACTTGCCATTGCTTCCACAGGAGTTAGCCCAAAATCTTCGTCAAGTGCTGTGCAGATAAGACCCCTGCACCTGGCATAAAGATCAATTAATTCCTGTTCAGAAACCTCTCCAAGTATCTTCACGTTGGAGGGTAGTTTATTATTTATATTTTTTGCATATTTTTCAGCATGATCACCTTTTGCATAGCCACCTACAATAATTAGTTTTTCATCAGGCATTTTTCTGAAAGCTTCTATTTGTAATTCAATTCTTTTTTCAGGATAAAGCCTGTTTACCGAGAGCCAGAAATCCCCGTATTCCTTAAACCTGAACTTTGAAATATCAACCGGAGGATAAATTATGTCAGAAGTCCTTTTATGATATTTCTCAATTCTGTTCTGAGAGTTTTTCGAAATAGTAACAATTTGATCAATATAATTTACTGATTTTTGATCCAGCAATCTGTGGCCGTGTACCCAGGCACGAAAAGCCTGCCGGGTAATAAGATCCTGCCTCTGTAAGAAAGTATCGTAGAGATCATAAAAAGCCCTTACAGGTGTGTAGCAGTACCACATATTAGGATGATGTTTATAGGCTGCATAATGGCTCCAGTTTCCTGTGAAGATGAAAAAGTCATAATCATTTGAAAAATTGCAGGAATAAAATTTTCCTGTAGCAGAAATCTGTTTTAGCGGGGGGACCTTCTTTGTGTGCCCGAGAGATATCACGTTTACTTTATCATTCAGTTTGTCAACTGCGTCCAGATCCGTAGTGATAATATCAGCGTTTAGTAACTTCGCTAGAGTGAGGACGACTCTCTCTCCGCCGCCAATAGCTCCAAAGTAATCATGAAAGATAGCTGTTTTCATGTTTGTTCTCATTTTTTAAATTATTTCACTTTAAATTTAAATTGGGATTTATATGTGTTTCGAAGCGATTTTTAATTTGAACAGAAACTCAGATATTTATGCTAAATTTACTGTTAAATTTACTGCTAATATGTTTTATTGATTCAAATAAAAACCCGGCTATCTGCCTGCTTAATGGAGTTAAGTTTAATATCCAGATTTCAGTAAGCAAATTTTTTCGCTTATGAGGTCACCCGGTCTCATCCCCATTAAGGCACTTAACAAGAAAAATCCTGAGACAACCATTCTGATCTTACAGAGTAATAATAACTTAACATAAAATTAACAAAAATTTGGCATATCAATTAGTTTATATAGATTAAGAAGATATGCTTTTTGCAAAGGGAGCTACGTTTTTAAGATAAATAAAGTCCTATCTCCTGCAACATAAGAATTGGGAGCAATAAGGTGATTCCTTGACAAAGGTCGCACTGATCACAGGCATAACAGGCCAGGACGGCACATATATTTCAAAACTTTTATTAGATAAGGGGTATGTAGTCCATGGAATAAAAAGAGAATCTTCTACCAGAATAGAAGATAAGGAGAAAGAACAGAAAAATCCGAATCTTCATATTCACTTCTGTGATATGGCCGATTATTCAAAGCTCATCAGAATTATTCAAGAAGTCTGTCCGGACGAAATCTATAATCTGGCAGCCCAAAGCAATGTACAGGTTTCTTTTGACAGACCGGAATACACAGCAGAAATTAACGCCTTTGGTACTCTCCGTCTTCTTGAAGCTATACGCACCCTTGGTCTTGAAAAGAAAACGAGGTTTTTTCAGGCTTCTACCGGAGACTTATTTGGGAACTCACCTGAAATTCCGCAAAATGAAAATACTCCCTTTAACCCTTTAAATCCTTATGCGGTGTCCAAACTATATGCTTACTGTATTGCAAAAAACTACCGTGAAGCTTATAAAATGTTTATCTGCAATGGTATCCTGTTTAATCATGAATCTCCAATAAGACCAGATAGTTTCGTTACGAGAAAAATTACCAGATCTGCAGTCAGAATAAAAAAAGGGCTCCAGGAGAAACTCTACCTTGGGAATCTGAATGCAAAAAGAGATTGGGGATTTGCAGGAGATTATGTTGAAGCCATGTGGCTTATGTTACAACAGGATAAACCGGATGACTATGTAATTGCAACAGGTGAAACACATTCAGTACAGGAAATGGTGGAGTTTGCATTCAAAGAAGTCGGGATCGAGATAGAATGGGAAGGAGAAGGGATTGAGAAAAAAGGGAGAAATGCTGCAACAGGTAAGATCCTGATTGAGGTGGACCCTCAGTTTTACAGGCCTCTTGAGTCAAATTTATTGGTAGGAGATCCTTCAAAAGCCAGGAAAAAACTCGGATGGGTACCCAGGGTAAATTTTGAAGAACTTGTCAAATTGATGGTCAAAAATGATCTGGAATTAGTGAAATGTTAAAAAATTTATTTGCTTAATTGTGTGGTAAAAATGTCTAAAGTCGCATTACTTACAGGTGTAACCGGTCAGGATGGAGCATACCTTGCCGAATTCTTACTAAACAAAGGGTATACTGTGCACGGGATGCACAGAAGATCGTCTCTGAGCAACACAGGACGAATAGATTGTCTCCTGAAAGACCCTCATCAAAAAGATTGTAAATTTTTTTTGCATTACGGAGACCTGACAGATTCAGCAAATGTTATCAGACTTATCAAGAATATAGAGCCTGATGAAATTTACAACCTTGGAGCTCAGAGCCATGTCCAGGTTTCTTTTGAGACTCCGGAGTACACTGCAAACTCGGACGGGATTGGAGCCCTTCGTATTCTGGAAGCAATAAGAATTCTTGAACTTGAGGACAAATCGAAGTTTTATCAGGCATCAACCAGTGAATTATTCGGGAAAGTACGTGAAGTCCCCCAAAAAGAAACTACTCCTTTCTACCCCCGGAGTCCCTATTCAGTAGCTAAACTGTATGCTTACTGGATTGCGATAAACTATCGTGAAGCCTATAATATGTTTACCTGCAACGGTATCCTGTTTAATCATGAGTCTCCTTTGAGAGGAGAAACTTTCGTTACCAGAAAGATTACAATAGCCGCATCAAAGATAAAGAAAGGGCTTCAGGAGAAACTGTACCTTGGGAATCTCAATGCTCAGCGCGACTGGGGATTTGCAGGAGATTATGTAGAAGCCATGTGGCTTATGTTACAACAGGATAGGCCCGATGATTATGTCGTAGCTACAGGGGAAACTCATTCAGTTAGAGAATTTACCGAACTGGCTTTTAAAGAAGCAGGTATTGACCTCGAATGGGAAGGCGAAGGAGTTAACGAGATTGGAAAGGATATAAACAGCGGAAAAGTACTCGTCGAGGTTGATCCGATGTTTTACAGACCTACAGAAGTAGATCTGTTGATAGGAGACTCTTCAAAGGCCAGGGAAAAACTTGGATGGAAGCCAAAGGTAAGTTTTGAAGAACTGATCAGAATGATGGTAAAAAGTGATATGAAATAAATCCGGTGGAAGGGGGTAGAGATATTTTTGTGAAAAATTTTTTAAATTGGAAATAAAATATAGAAACATTTAGAAATAAATGTGAGTAAAAAAATAAATGTGAGTAAAATGGAGAAGTCAGAAAAAATCAGTCAGAATAAAGATGCACGAAAAAAAGATCCGAAAGAGATCCTCGTGCTTGGAGCTGCTCTCTTAGCTGGCTTCATCATGCGCATGCTCTCGTATGCCGCAGTTACTGCAAACGGGAGCATAACCTTCCCTGGATATGATGATTATTATCATATGCGGCGCATTCTTTATGCAGTTTCAAGTTTTCCCAATTCACTTAATTTCGATTCTTACCTCAACTATCCTTATGGCTATGAAATCGGATGGCCTCCTTTTTTTGACCTGTTAGGTGCTCTGCTTGCAAAAATTCTCGGAGGAGGGCAGCCTGATCCGCATACTATCGAATTTGCAGGAGCATTACTGCCGGTACTTCTCGGAACTCTGACAATAATCCCACTGTATATAGCAGCCAGCTCGGTTTTTGACAAAAAAACCGGACTTCTCGGGGCTTTCATTTTCGCAGTCATTCCAGCCCATTTATACGTATCCCGTTTTGGAGCGGCTGACCATCACGTAGCAGAGGCACTCCTATCTACGGCAGCTTATGCATGTTTTATACTTGCCTTGAAAATTGCAAATAAAAAAAATCTTTCCTTAAATTCGCTTAAGAACATATCAGAAAAAAGAGACCTTATAACTTCTCTGGTTCTTGCAGCGGTTTCAGGGCTGTTTCTTGCACTCCTAATTTACACATGGGTAGGAGCTCCTGTTTTTGTAAGTTTTATCGTATTGTATGCATTCATACAGACCACAATCGATCTCAAAGCTGGAAAAGAATCCGATTACCTATTTATCTGCTCAATTACATGCATTGTTTCAACACTTCTGTTTACTATTCCCCTGTCAGCCGGATCAGTGCGACCAGGTCTGGAAATGAGTGCAGTATACATTTCCTGGTTTCAGGTATTTTATGTGCTCAGCATGCTAGTTGGAGCTTTCCTCCTCTGGGGGCTTTCTGGATCTGTCTCAAAAAAGGCTCTGGACTGGAAGTTTTATCCTGGAATCTTAATTCTGGTTTTAGGTGCAGGTATTCTCTCTCTGCGAATTTTTTCCGCAGAATCCTACTCTTTTGTGATGGAAGGTCTGAGATTCTTCACAGGAAAAGGGGAATATATAGGAACCATTTCCGAAGCTGTGCCTTTATTTTTGACAGGACAGGGAAATCTTACTTTCGGACCGGTACTGGGAAGTTTTGGACTCTGCTTTATTGCAGCTTTGATAGCTTTCTTCCTGCTCGGACTTGAGTGGAAAGGTGAGAACTCAAAGCCAGAAGGAATATATCTCCTTTTATGGACAGCCTTTTCCGCATATCTCGTTCTTTCGCAGAGGCGTTTCTCGTATCTTTTTTCAGTAAATGTTGCAATTCTTACCTCCTATTTACTCTGGATTTTGTTTGAATCGCTCAATTTTGAAACTGAAGTAAGGAACCTGTTAAAACTCGGAAAAAAGAATCAAAATAATAAAACTACTCATCAGGTTTCAAAAGAAACAAAATTAAAGACAAAGTCAAAAGTAAAAGCAAAGAATGAATCAGCAAAGAATGAATTAACAAAGGATAGGTTACTAAAGAACAGATCAGGATCGAAAAGTAATCAGAACCCTGATTACTTCAAAATTGTTTCATCACTGGTTCTTTTAGGGCTTGTCTTTGTACCCTGTATATGGGCAGGAGTTGCTTTTGCAAAAAGTACGAGTTCGATTGATGGAGCCTGGCAGGACTCTCTGCAATGGTTAGAAACTTCCAGCCCCGAGACTTCTTATTACCTTCAGCCTTCTCAAACTCCAGAGTATGGAGTTCTGAGCTGGTGGGACTATGGAAACTGGATCGTATATCTCTCAAAAAGGCCTGCAGTCTCGAATAATTTCCAGACAGGCGTTGAAGATTCTGCACATTTTTTCATAACTGACTCAGAACAGGAAGCAAAAGCTATCATCGAAAAACTCAAGGTAAAATATGTGATAACCGATACACTGATGGCAGGTGGCAAATTTTCGGCTATTTCTGAACTTGCAGGAAAAAACGTCACGGATTATTTTGATGTTCAAACAGTCAAAGGAAAAACGGGTCTTCAGACGGTTGCAACTCCGAAAAATGCCTTTATGAATACTGAAGTATATAAGCTTCAAGAACTTGACGGCTCAAATCTCGGAAACTTGCGGCTCATTCACGAAAGTGTAGCAAATAGCACGGAGAATAAAAATAACAAAGATAATACTGTAAAGGTATTCGAATATGTTTCAGGAGCTAGGCTTTCAGGTACTGTAAATCCAAAAGAGACTGTTACTGCGACACTTGAATTGCGCTCAAATACAGGTAGAGGATTCACATATCAGAACAAAGCGGCGGCAGATGAAAAAGGTTTATTTGAAATAACCGTGCCTTATTCGACAGAAAATACTGGAACCGAAACCACTGCTACGTCAACCTATTCCATTAGCTCAGAAGAAAACGTTACAGCAACAGGAATCCAGGTAAAAGAAAGTGATGTTCTGAACGGGAACACAATAGAAGTAAACAATTCCTGAGAAGTAGCCAACTTCTGAGTAGAATAAAAAAAGAGGAGAAGCAAGAAAAAGAGAAAAATCTTTTTCTTCTTTTAATCCTTATAATTTATAAATAATTTCCTAACTTTTTTCTAAAACTTTCAGTGAAGACCATTATCCTTATTTTAATAAAAAATTATTCTCCTCCGCTTTCTACCCCGACTGCACTCAAGAATCTTTTGACTACTGCTTCGTTAACTAGCCTCAAGAGTGTCTGTCTATCTTTTGTAGCGCTGAAAACCCCTAAAGGAATCTGGGCTCCTGCCGCATTTGCGTGCCCTCCGGCATCTTCCCCAAAAGCCTGACGCATAATTTCACCCAGATTAACTCTAATGTCATTGCTGCGTCCGGAGATATAAATACGATCTTCGGTAACTCCAAAAACTACTGTTGTGGAAATCCCCTCAAGGCCCAAAAGATAATCTGCGGCCTGCGGTAGGGTATCTCGATCCCTTATATTACCTACATTCGAAAGGAGATAACTTCCTATTACCTGTCGATTTCGAATTGCCTCTCCAAGTACCTCAAGGGTTTCAATAGCCATTGAAGGTTGTTCAAGCTGATCAAGAATGCCGTGGTTCGAAAGTGGATAGAGGTACGAAGCAGCTGAGAGATCTGCAGGGTCGGTTTTCCTCTTAAAGTCCTGGGTATCGGTCCGAATCCCATAAAGTAAAGCTGTTGCCATGGTCTTGGTAATATTGATATTAAGCTGCTGCAAGTACTTTGTCATTATAGTGGCAGTTGCCCCGAAGTTAGGCCGAATGTCTATATAATCAGCCTTTATCTCAATTTCTCCCGGAGGATGGTGATCAATAACAATACCTACATATGAATTTGGAGGTACCATATTGTTAACCCCGGGAACTGCGCAGTCTATCAGGGCAATTTCATCGAATTTTTTAAGATCGTATTCTTCCATCTTGCCAAGATCAATCCCAAGCAGATTTACAAAAGCTTTGTTTTCCTGATGACCTATCCTGCCGTGGTAGAGAATGTTCGCCTCTACACCAAGATTTTTTGCAATCTCCTTTAAGGCAAGACCGCTGGAGATGGCATCTGGATCAGGGTTATCATGAATTACAATAGCAAGTTTCTTATCTCGTATTCCCTTCAGCCACCTGGCAAGCCTGTTACCCCTGTGGACTGACTCAGCCCTCTCAAGCGAACGGGAAAGAGAGCTTGCAACAAGCTTAGAAGGCATAAAGACATAATCTGCCCCAAGATCTTCCATCTTTTCCTTGTTGATAATATCTGAAGCCCGGGAAAAGAGCTGGACATCGGGGTTGATAGCCTTCTTGAAATTTTCAATACCCTTCCTGTTTGCCTCGTTATTGGAAGTAAGAAAAAGTATAACAACAACATTCTTAATATCAATTTTAGTAACGAGCTCAGGATCCGAAATGTCACCTACAATCGTTTCGAAACCTTCCTCTCTGAGAGTCTCTACTTTGGCTTCGTCTTTATCTACAATAATTACAAGTTTATTACTTTCTCTGAGCTCTTTTGCAAGCGCAAAACCAATACTTCCACTGCCAAGAACCAGGTATCTGGGTTTGACTGTGCTCTTAAGGTTGCTATCCGCATCTTTTGAAAAACTAGACAAAAATAATCCTCCCTATATCATGTAAGTCCGGACACATGCAAAGGAAAGCAAACATTTGATCAGAGTCCTGCCCATTTACAGTTTTACTGAAGTCAATAATTATCAGTTGACTGTTAGTTAACTGCGATAGTGGCGTTTTTATTTAATGATAATTACTCTTATTAATTATTAATTTTGTTGATCTTCGTTATTCAGGCTAAAATTGACTTTCTCTATACAGGCTTAATTTCCTTCTGGGATACATTCTATGTTTTACCAGATTATATGGCTTTTCCAAATAACTTAGTCCTTCAGATATATATGTTATATCAAATTGTAACGTATATATAATAAACCAAATAAGTTTTCCTTAAGGTAAAAATATAATATAAAGTTTATGCGAATCAAATCTTCCGCACTTCAATTTGACATTTTAATACTTGATTTCCCGATGCGCGGATTGCACTTTGATTTGATCGAAGTCTGGAGGCTTTAGCTTTGCAGAGAAGCGTGAAAGAAGAGCGTGAGATGCCTTCCCAACTGCCCCGGAATAATAACTCTGATGAGAATAAATATACGGGTGATTAACATGAAGTTAATCAATTCTTCGCGGATGAAAGCAATCGACAGAAATTGCGAACACCTTGGCCTGCTTCCTATCCAGCTAATGGAAAATGCGGGAGCTGTTATTGCACAGAATATAGGAGAGAGACTTGAAAGCGGCAAAATACTATTTGTCGCAGGCCGTGGAAACAATGGAGGAGATGCTTTTGTTGCCTCAAGACACCTTGCAGGCTCTTCAGGATACACTGTGAAGGTAATTCTGCTCGGGAAAGCCCAGGACATAAAAACCAGGGAGGCTGTCCACAACTTTTCCCTGTTAAGATTTAGCAATGTGCAGATTCTGGAAATAAGAGATTCAAGTCAACTTACAGCCGAGGCTTCAAACTGGTTCTTAGAAGCGGACGTAATAGTAGATGCCGTGTTCGGGACAGGAGTAAAAGGCAATATAAAAGAACCCGAATCAACAGCCATTAATCTCATAAACAGAGCAGGAAAATCAGGGAAAACCGTAATTTCTGTCGATATTCCCTCCGGGCTTGACCCTGATGGAGGGGACTTTGGAAAAGCAGTAAATGCGGAACTTACGGTTACTTTTCACCGCATGAAAATCGGACTTTTAAGCGAAAAGGCAAAAGAATATACCGGCACGATAAAGGTGGCAGAGATAGGAGTCTGTGCGGATGCCGAGCAGTACGTGGGCCCAGGAGACCTGACTATGTTGCACAGGCGAAAGTCGGAAGGGCATAAAGGAGATTCAGGAAAGATCCTTGTAATAGGAGGAGGCCCATATTCAGGTGCTCCAGCCCTTGCAGCCCTCGCGGCTCTGAAAGCAGGCACTGACCTGGTAACTGTAGCAGTTCCTGCGCCGGTAGCCGAAATCGTTGCATCTTATTCTCCGGATCTTATAGTTAGAAAACTCTCTTCAAATATTCTCTGTCCGGAAGATCTTCCAGTCCTTTCTGACCTTATTAATTCTCATGATGTTGTTGTTATGGGGATGGGACTAGGAAGAGCGCAGGAAACTTTTGAAACCGTCCGAAAAATCCTGCCCTTCTGCAGGAGAGCCGTCCTTGATGCAGATGCCCTCTCAGCTCTCTCAGGCTCTATTTTTGAGACCCTTGCCGGGAACTGTGAACTGATAGTAACTCCTCACGCAGGAGAATTTGCCCGTTTGAGGGGCATGGAAACTCCTGAAAACCATGAGGCTCGCATGAAAGCAGTAAGAGAGTTTTCAGAAGAAAAAGGAGTAGTAACACTCCTAAAAGGAAAAATAGACATTATTTCGGACGGGAAACAGATCCTCCAGAACAGGACAGGAAATGCAGGTATGACAGTAGGAGGTACGGGAGATGTCCTTGCAGGCCTTACAGGAGCTCTTTTTTCCAGAAACCCTGCATTTCTTGCTGCAGCCTGTGCTGCATACATTAACGGATCAGCCGGAGATCTGGTTTTTGAGAAATCCGGAAACGGACTTCTTGCCACGGACGTGGTAGAAAAAATTCCTGAAATAATTAAAGAGGCAGATATAGGGTGACAGAAATGAAGTGTAGAAGTTTAGAAGCATAGAAGCGCGTTATGGCATCGAAAAGTAGGCATCAAAACATTAAAATTAATATCAGAATTAATATTTATATAAGGCGAATTTCCATGATCTATATAGCATAATAAGGTATAAAACAAAAGGTATGGGTAAAAAGATTGGACATAAAAGGGGAGATAACAGATGGTAGAGGGAATTGACAGGAAAATTGAAGTGGAGATCGAGAGGAACAGAATAAGAATTACGGTTTTTCACGGGGAAGATGAGGAGATTATAAAACTTAAGCTTGAGGAAGCCGAAAAGCTTTCGGAAGAACTTAAGCAGGCATTTGAAGACTATTCAAAGAGAAAACAGATCAGGATTGACTGAGCAGAAAGGAAAAACGCGGTGATTTTGTGGAAAAGGTATTTACTCATATAGAATCCGGCAGAGCGCATATGGTTAACGTCAGTGAAAAGAGTGATGTTCCGAGACTGGCTCGGGCTGCAGGGGAAATAGTACTTTCCAGAGAAACCATACAAAAAATAAAGACCGGAAATGTGGAGAAAGGAAACGTACTTGCAACTGCGCGAGTTGCAGCTATACTTGCAGTTAAAAAAACTCCTGAAATAATTCCCATGTGCCATCCCATTATGATCACCGCCGCAGATGTGGATTTCGAAATAAGGGATGAGGTAATCTCAGCCATAGTAGAAGTTCAAACTGTGGGGAAAACAGGGGTTGAGATGGAAGCTCTCACAGGAGTTTCGGCAGCGTTACTGACGATATGGGATATGGTAAAGTCGGCTGAAAAAGACGAGAGCGGGAATTATCCCCATACCTCGATAAGAAATATCAGAGTACTGGAAAAACTTAAAGGTAAACATTTTGTAACCATTCAATCTACAGAAAATCCTGTTGATATTAATTTTGAAGTAACAGATAAATGTGACTACTAATAAGAGTTAATAATATCAAAGCTATCTGTTTACAATCTTGTTTATCTGTATTTCAAGAGCTCTGTTAGTATACTTGCCAGGTAGCCTGCGAGAGCCCAGACAGTAAGACTTGTGAAAAATAAGCTTTTTAAAGGATGGGTTATATCAAGACGGGAGACTGAGGTATATATCTTGAAGATCTTAGGTGGACCAGCATCACAGTTACTTGCCAGCCGTACTGCCCGGGCTTTAGGGACAGAGCCAGTGCTTTGCGAGTTTAACCGGTTCCCTGATGGGGAACTTTACCTTCGAATAGCAGATGAGATAGAAAACGAGAAAGTAACGATTATCCAGAGCACACCCACTGATTCCGACCTTGTTTCTTTGCTCCAGCTTATCGATGCCTGTGAGGGGGCAAAAGAGCTCAATGTCGTAATCCCTTATATGGGATACGCCAGGCAGGACAAGAAGTTCAAGTCCGGAGAGCCAATAAGTGCTCGTGCAGTTGCCCGCTCCCTCAACGCTGACCGGATTTTCACAGTGAATATACATGAGAAAAGTGTTCTTGAACATTTCCTGGCCCCCGCCAAAAACCTTGATGCGGCAAAACTGCTTGGGGAATATATTGCAGGCTTCGGGCTGGAAAATCCTATTCTTGTTGCTCCTGATGAGGGAGCTGAAGGCCTTGTTAAGAATGTGTCTTCTGGTCCGGGTTTAGACCATGATCACCTGCAGAAAACCAGGCTCAGCGGAGATACGGTTATAATCAAGACAAAGAGTGTCGATGTAACCGGCAGGCACGTTGTCCTTGTTGATGATATGATCGCAACAGGAGGGACAATGGCCGAATCTATCAGGATGCTGAGAGATCAGGGAGCAGTCGATGTTCACCTTGTCTGTGTACACCCTGTCCTTGCAAGAAACGCGGCTTTGAGGCTTTTCAATGCAGGAGTAAAAGATATTATCTCAACCGATACCCTCGAAAAAGCTGAAAGCAGAATAAGTGTTGCCCCTCTTATAGCAAATGCCCTGAAAGGGCTTCAATGAGTTGCTTTAATTTTTATAACCGTTAACTATTTTTTATATTCTGCTATTCTTAATATTATGTCCCTACCAGAAATCTGTCCACTTGATGAAACCCAGATATGCAAAGGGCGGGAGTGCCATCTCTTCTGTCTGGAATGGAGAACTAGAGAACCTACTTGTCTTATAGGTTACAGTACGACAAGTAAAGTAAAGTCCGGAAATGAGGGTCGTAAGAAGGATACTTACGCTGAAGAAACCTTCAGGAAGTTAGGCAGGCAGCCTCTCTCTAAAAAAAGACACTCTTCTGAAAATGGGGATTGGACTCCTAAGAGGCCCATAGAAAAACCCCAGGGAAGACCTGTTGAAAGAAAAGAGGAAATATTCACTCCGGCAGCAAATTTTCAGGAACCAGTTGCAAGAAATCCTGAGCTAAAACCTGAGAAAGATCATGATGAAAGGTTGAAAGAAAGATTTGCCTTCGGTGAAGCCGAGAAAGCATCTATGAGACTTGAGGCCCGGCTAAAAAAAGAGCCTGGTGAAGAACAACAAATAATATATGGAAAAACTCAGCCAAAACTTCAGGAAAAACCGAAAGTACCGGAAAAAATAATTTCAAGAGATAGGAATACAACGATTTTTGTATCCAGTGATGCGGACGAAAAGAAAGACCTTTACCTGTCAGAGAGAGAAGAAAAAGCAAAAAAAAACCTGGAAAACAGGGAAAAACGTAAGAAGCTTGAAGAAGTCATGGAGATAGACCTTCCTGACGGTTATAAAGAGGAATTCTGGAGCTAACAGAGCGTTACCTGAAAAGAAGGAGATACTCAACAAACAACAGAAGGAATTATGAGTGAATCAATTTCACGCTTGAAAAGGCCTTTGATATTGAGAATTTTTCGTCACTCATGCTGTTTGGTTTTCGTTTTGCATGCTCCGGAAAAAACAAAATATGGATATGATGATTGAGGATGGACCGCCAGACATACCAGAAAATATACAGTTCACTGCATGACTTTAAAGACGTTTTCCGCCTCTCGGAAGAATACGCCGAACCTCCAGGCACGTTAGCTACGATTCTGAACCAGAAAGTAGTGAAAATGACAAGATTCAAGCACAGAAGAATTTATTCCAGAGAGCAGGAGCTTTTTTTAAAATGGAAGCAGGGACGTTCAATTCTTGATCTTGCGGAATATACCGGTTTTCCCCCTACCCTCATGGCGGCTCTCATCATGAAAAATTGTGATATCTCCAAGAAATCTGTAAACTGGTTTTTCAAGAATATTGATCTTATTGAAAACCGCCGCCTTAGAAAGGAGGTTAAAAAAGCCCTTGAGGTAGACCATTTCTTCTCCCCTCATGCCCACGAGATGCAGTGTAAGAAAGGTGCAATGGGAGAAGAAGTTATTCGAAAATGGCTGGATGACAGGGGGATTCTTTACTGTACTGAAGCAGAAATTCGGGCTAAGGGAGATGGAAAGACCCCTGACTTTGTCCTGGCAAACCCTCTATGCGTAGATGATCTCATGGTCAACTGGATTGAAAGCAAAGCTCTTTTCGGAGATGACTTCGAACATGAGCATTATTCTAAAAAACAATTCAGGGAATACGCCGAGATTTTCGGAGAAGGCATGGTTGTATACTGGTATGGTTGCCTTGAAGATCTTCCTGCAGAGGGCTACCTGGTAAAGAATCACAGCTTTTTTGACGATTATCAGGAAGAAGTCAACGAATTGTTTAATTATCTGGTGTACTGGTAATCGTCTAGTGCAATTTAAATCTCTTTTTAAAGACAATTCCTATTAAATACATTACTAATTTATTAGTAATGCATTAGATAGACCTTGTTTTTGCAGTTGTATGACACTTTATTACGCTCCATGAGTAGAGAAATTTATGTGACCATACAATTATTAACGTGAAAATATAATTATCCAATATTCAACTGAAAAGTACTGGGGGGTAATATGCTTAAATTAGGCTACAAAATCGCACCTGAACAATTTCCGCCTTTGGAAATGCTGGAACAGGTAATTGCAGCTGAAAAAAATGGATTTGAAAGTATTGATGCCAGTGACCATTTTCATCCCTGGAGTGAAGAAGGACAGGCATGTTTTATCTGGAGCTGGCTTGGAGCCGCAGCTGCAAGGACAAAGACTATTGAACTGGGCACAGGTGTAACATGCCCTATCCTGCGTTATAATCCGGCTGTCATTGCTCAGGCAGCAGCAACTGTTTCTTCTCTTGCTGAAGGGAGAACCTATCTTGGAGTTGGGACTGGAGAGGCACTTAACGAATATTCGATAACTTACGAATGGCCGACTTTTATAGAGCGTCAGGCAAGAATGATAGAAGCTATACAGCTTATCCGTAATTTATGGACAGGAGAAAAAACAGATTTTGAAGGGTGTTATTACCCTACAAGGCAGGCTAAACTGTATACCTTACCTAAAAATGATATTCCGATATACATCTCTTCACTTGTACCTGAAAGTGCCTACCTTGCCGGATATTATGGAGATGGGCTTATAACCGTAGGAGGTCTTGAGATGCAGGAATATGAACAAATGCTTTCCGAGACCAGAAGAGGAGCTATCGATGCGGGCAGAGACTTTGAGAGGATGCCAAAAGCCATAGAACTTAAGGTAGAATACACCGATAATCCCGAAAAGGCTATTGAGAGCTTCAAAAAGTACTGGGCAGGAGCCACAGTACATGCCCTTTTCCTGAACAAAATATATACTCCAGCAATGTCTGCGCAGAACGGTCGGATAGTAGGCAAAGATGTTATTCAGAAAATGATCTGTATTTCGGACGACCCGCAGAAACATATTGATTTTGTAAAACCATACATTGATGCAGGTTTTACGCATATATACTTCCATTCGACAATTCCGGATCAAGTCTCCTTTTTGGAAGCATATGGAAAAGATGTCCTACCTGCCTTAAGGAAAATGGGATAAATACTCAATTATTTATTTTTAATGTTTATTTTTAACTGCTCGTAACTTGTTTCATATTTCATGAGTATTTTCAATTAATATCTCAAAGTCTCATGATCGAAGACATATTGGTAAGAGGGTCTTTTTCTACCTGGAAGATATGATCTGCCGAATCGATAAGGGATTCGTCGTGAGAAACCACGATAATCTGGCCTACTCCTATACTGCGCATCATATCTATGAGTTTCAAAAGCTGCCTTATATGCCCGCGGTCCAGAAAAACCGTTGGCTCGTCAAGAATCATTGGGGGAAGCCCATCCCCTCGACTTCCGCCAAAACCAAGCGCAAGGAGCCTGTAAATAGCACAGCGCAGGACCAGGTTAAAAATAGCACGTTCTCCACCACTGAGGAGTTTTGGTTCAAGAGGGGTTCCATCCTTTCTATAAACCGTAAGGTTGTACTCAGGGTCAAGTTCTATGTGGGAATAGGCGTTGTTTGCATACATGAAGCCAAACATCTCATTTAAAAGGGCTGAAAGAGCCCCTATATTCCTTGCCCTCATGTCAGCCCTGACTCGCATATAGGTGTTTTCAAGCTCTTCTGTATTGCTGTATACAGCTTCGAGATACAGCCTCCTGTTTTCGAGAGCCCTGAGTTCATCTTTAAGTTCCCTGAGGCGGTTTAATCTGTTTTCAACCATACCGATTTCTTTTAAAAGCGTGTCTTTCTCAGCAGTCGCTTGCCGGATTTTTTCTGTTATGTTTGCCTGAGCCTCTTCAAACTGGGCGCGTTTTAGCTGAAGTTCTTCGAGCCTGTTTCCTTCTAATTTTTCTTCAAGCTGTTTTATCCTTTCATTTCTTTCAAGAATCTCACGGTCAAAGAAACCGACCTTTTCCACCAGATTCCGGATCAAAGTTTCAAGCTCAGAGATTTTGTGCTTGACGTTATCCATCCTGAACAGGTTTGCCTGAACTTTTTTTGCTTGCAGGAGAAGCTTCTCAAACTCCTGATGGGCCTTTTTTGCTTCCTCTTCACTTTTCCGCAGGCTCTCGATTTCAAGTCCCAGGACTTTAAGACTTTCTTTTTCCCGTTTTTCCCTTTCTGCAAGCTCTCTCAACTTCTCATTAAGTTCTCCAAGCCTTTGCCCGTAATTTTCAATCAGCGCAAGGGAAGTTCTGATTTTCCCGTTCAGAGCTTCAATCTCCGAAGTGTTTTCAACAAACTTCTTTTCAAAGGCCTTTACTTCCTGAAGCGTTTTTTCACTTTCACTATGAGCTTTTTGAGCTGCTTCTTCCAGGCCCTGCAGGGCTTTAATGTCGGGGAGAAGCTGGTTCACTTCAGCCTCAAGTTTCTGTTTCTGGGCATTAAGGCCTTCCAGCTTAAGATAATCTTCCTCGAGCCTGGCTTTATGGATCTTCATCCGTTCTTCAAGATCCTTTGCCTTGATCCTGAGTTTCTCGATTTCAAGCTCGTAATCAGAAATCCGTTTCTCCAGTTTTTTTGCATCCTTGAGCCGGTTGAGCTTTTTCTCGATTTCCTCCTGCTGGAGTTTTATTTCCATGAGTTCTGCTGAAAGCTTTTCTTTTTTCTGTTCGGATTCCTCGGTTGTGCAGGCAATTTCAGACCCTTTAAGCTCCTGTCCGCAGGTAGGGCATTTTCCTTCTGCAAGAAGCTCCAGGTTTTTGCGGAGAACCTTCTCAAGCTCTCTGATAGTTGCTTCAAGCTCTTTTTCCCTCCCATGCAGTCTATTTTTGTTTTCCTGCAAAAGCTCGCTGAAGTATTCAAGGTCATCGAGCTGTTCTCCGGTAAAACTAAGCCCTTTTAACCCTGTAAAAGCTTCGGATTTCTGCTCCTGAACCTCCAGAATTACTCTTTCGTTCTCCCTCAGTTCTTCTTCAAGAGTTTCGATCTCGGTTTTACCTTTTTTGACTGAAAACTCGCAATTTTGAAGCTCTTTTTCAAGCGCCAGTAAATTTACATCGCCGGTTTCTTTTTCTTTGAAAGCAAGGGCAAGCTTTGCCGAGATTTCACTCTTTCTGTCACGCAGAAGACGTTCTTTTTCTTCCAGCTCTTTTATGACTGAAGGGATTTCTTGAGTTTCTCCAAACCCTGCCTTTGCTTTAATTGCCTTATTATCCTCTTCGATTTTCCGGATATTTTTCCTGTTTCCTTCAATTTCCCCGTTTGCAGCTCCGATATCGACTCTGCACTGAGCAAAAATGCGCTCAGTTTCAGCCTTTTCTTTTTCGAAGTCACTTAAGGTTTTCTTGAGGGTTTCCTCTTCTCTGAAGAGGAGAGCAAGTTCTTTTGAAATGCCATTTACCTTTTCCCTGGCAAGAAACTCTTCTTTTTCCTGCCTTAAGATCAGGGCTTCAATATCAAGGGCTCCAAAGCTACATTCTTCTCTGATTGTATTATTTTCCTCTCCCAGTTCAAGCAAAATTTGTCTTTGCTCATGGATTTCCCCTGATAAAGTTTCTTTTTCCCGGAAGCAGCCAGCTTTGTTTTCTTGAGAGGTTACAATCGCCTGTTTCAGGATGTTGATTTCCTTCAGCCTTTCCCTGTACTCTGCAATCATAAGGTCAAACTTTTCTCTACGGGAACTGGCAGCCTCTTTCATTTCATTAAACTTTTTCAAATCACTATCGATTTCCTTTACCTTCTGCCTGAGTCCATTCAGTATCCTAACGGGTTCTGCACTTTCAACATCCTCAATCTCGGCTTTCACACCCGAAAGACTGTTTTTCGTATCCCTCTCAAGCCTTCGGACAGCCGTTTTCGCGCTACTTGCTCTTTCCCTGTACTCTTCGAGCTTGCCAAGCTGCAGAAGGTCATCGATCATGCGTTGCCTGTCTTTAGGCTTTGCATTAATAAGTACATCAATCTCTCCCTGCCGGATGTAAGCACAGTTCCTGTATGCATCTTCATCCATATTCAAAAGGGCACAGACTTCTTCGTAAGTCTTTGTGGCCTGATCGACAATGCTTTTTCCATCAGCATAGAGTACGCATTTTGAGCTTGAAGCCGTTTCATTTTTTTGAGAATACCGAAAAGCCTGATCAATAAGATATTCCCTTCCCAGATGCTCGAATCCAAGGCCAATTCTGGCGTTTTCAGCTCCTTTGAAAATTATGTCTGCAAGCACAAAATCCTTTGAAAGGATCTTGCTTCCGAAAAGTCCCATGAAACAGGCTTCAAGAAGACTTGACTTCCCGCTTCCGTTTACCCCGGAAATTACCGTTACTCCGTCTTCGAAATTGAAATCCAGCTTTTTATAGCTCCGGATATTTTCGATATGCAGGCTTTTAAGTTTCACAGGTAATCACCAAGGTTATGCTGTCGAGGAATTGCAGGCTTCCCTTTTCCCTTTTTCTGTCCTGAATTAGCTATCCCACCTATATCCGAAACCTTGTCAGGTTTTTCTTCCGGGACTTTGATTGATTTTTCTTCAGACAGGTTATTTGCCTTTAACTCATCTGGTTTTACTTCACCTGTTTTTTTATCTCTGGCCCCTTCCTTTTCGGAGTTAATTTCAGCTCCAGACCTTAACCCGGATTCAGAAAGCATTCTAATCTTTTGTTCAGGCTTATTTATTCCTTTTTTTGAAAGCTCAATCTCATTTCCAATCTTTTCTTTATCGGATTCGGAAGCCTCGCATGGAAAAGCCGATTTGAAGGCATTTTCAGGGGTAGGTTCAGAAGATGAAAGTTCAGAAGATAAAGATTCAGGTACAGGTTCAGAAGATACAGGTTCAAAAGACGCAAGTTCAGAAGATACAGGTTCAGAGATGGATTTGGAAGGAAGTTCAGATAAAAATTCGGACAATGGTTGGGATTCAGCTACAGGTTCAGAAGAAGGCTCTGATGGAAGTTTAGACTCTGAATCATGTTCGGATTCAAGAACCGAATCAGGCACTGATCCAGATATTTCCAGATTCAAAGTGGAAGTTCCAGATTCGATATCCCCTTGAAATTCGGTCTCTTTTGTGGGGTTGGAATCTTCAACATATTTAATTTCATCATCAGGTCTGATAGAAATTTCCATCCTGAAATTCGGATCTTTAAAATCAATAGCCTCAATCAGCTTTGAAAGTCGGCCTTCGGTTTCTTCGTCCACTCTTGATCTTGAAATAATCGGGTTTCGGACAATTTCATCAATAATCAACCCGCCGTCATTTAAGCTCAGTCTTTTGATTTCGTTTGCAACCGCATGGTCAGGGTCCGAAAATGCTACTTTTAAAACATCATCTGGTAAGGACTCTTTTGTCCTCAGGTCTCTGACCCTTGGCACAAGAACTCCTTTACTCAGCAGGTACTCTTCGATCTCACTGAGGGATAGAACCATTCCCGAATCTCCGGAAATCTCCAGAAACACAACTGATCCGGACAACTCTTCAAGATGCTCATTTACCGCAGAAAATATCTGTTCAAAGGGTTTCTCTTCCTCACTGAGAGTAACCGGAATAGTAAGAAAATGGCGCGTAGGAATTGTGCGCCTGCTGATCTCCATCCCTTCACCTGAAAGAGTGATAATATTGTAGGAACGGGGCTCGCTTTCGGATGCACTGTTTCGTTCCGTACTTCCTGGATATGTAGCCCAGGCATCCCCTACCTTAATTTTTTCATATTTATGATAATCGCCAAGAAGGATTGCATCAATTTTAAAAGGAAGCTTTTCAAGCACCTCAGCACAGTCCCATTCAGCATATGGGAAAGGTTGCACAATCTGATGCATTACAAGTAATTTTCTGCAGCTTTCCGGAAGAGAAGTACAACTTTCCGGAGTTCCAAACCCGGAATAATCGAAGACAGGGATCTTTGACTTCGGGACACTGTCGATTCCGTAAATTGCCACCGAATCACCATTTCCACCTCTCGTTTCTATAATCCGCGGCTTCTTTCCAAGCCGTGCCGCAAGCTCCATTTCCTCAAAAAGGTCAAGCCATTGCGTATTCTGCTTGCTTTCATGGTTCCCGACAATTCCAAAAAAAGGTATGTCTGCAGCCTTCAATCTTGACAGGATGCTTATTGTCTCCAGAAGATCTTCAAGAGCAGGGTTCCTTGAATCAAAAAGGTCTCCGGCATGCACGACAGCATCGACCTGCATATCAACAGCATCATTTATAACAAGTTCAAAAGCCTTAAAAAAGTCCTGCCTCCGGACCTCGCTGTGGTACTGCCTGTAACCAAGATGCGTGTCTGCAGTGTGGAGTATCCTTATTTCCCTGTCCATGGTTTCATCAGTCTCTGGTTTTTACGTTATAAGGATTTCTATATTAGTATTTAACTCATTTCCACAGAAAATCCACTTGAGCCGAATAAGGAAATTTGGGATCTAGACAAAACAAGCTGCAGTTGATTGATTTCCTACTATTTACAGAGCAGTTACTGCCCTATATCAAGCGATAGGGTATTTTAATGTGAAATAACTGCAAAAATGGAACATTGATAAGAGAATTCTCTAAATTCACTTTTATAAAAAGTTGTTAGATAATTACATAGTTTACGAAAGGCGGGAAAGAAAAAAAGAGATGATCCTCATACAATTTGTGAATGAAGAAGAAGTTTGAGAAAAGGAAGAATTAAAATTGCAGGAAAAATTTACCGGAAGATAAAGCATAAAAGTGCCTCCCTGCCGAAAATAAGCCATATTTAGGTATCAAACTATCCAAAGACCTTGGTCATTTTAGTGTAGATTTAAGAACGGTTTAACGAACGGTTTAACGAACGGGTAATTTTTTTCCAGCAGTATATCCCTTGCCGTATCCGTCTCTATATCCGTTGAAGTGTCCGCCTGTGTACCCTGAATCCGGTCCGTAATATATCATGATGAATACACGTGGATCTTTACCATTTATACCGTCATTAAATCCATCAACATATCCTTTATGATGTCCGTCTTTGTATCCGCGAGCATAGCTGTCATAATTTTCGTTACCATATTTTCCCGAAGAAGCTGCATTTACTGGTGCAGCTGCCAGTGAAGTTATAAAAATAACTAACAAGAGAATACCCAGTGCCTTTGTTATGCTGACAATTGCTTGTTTCCCCATTTGTTTACCCTCCAAATTATTGCTTATTTAATGTGAATGATATAGTTATTCACTACTCAAGCGATTGATGTTTAAAAATCCCTGTGTGAATCCATAATTAAATTCATAGTTCCATAATTAAATTCATAGTAACTGATTTTTGAACAATTAAAATGTGCGTCTATGTTTTCAGATTGCCGTGTCATAGAGTAATAGATCTAAGTATTGACTGTCAACTTTGAATGTTAAATTATTGGATGTTAATTTTGACCGCTGATATCCATATATACGGACAACTGGAAAATAGATAAATTCTGTAGAATAAAATTTCCTTATAATTAATAATTCCATAAATTAAGACAATAAAAGTGCAAGAAGATCGAGAGCTAAAGAGATATAAATTAGAATTTTTTCCGAACATTTTAAATAAGAGGAGTTCATACTAACATTATTTAAAATGTAGGTTTTTTGCGACTTTTTATTGCACAAGTTGGGTAATTTTATTTTTTGCATGGCTTATTTAGAGAAGGAGTGTAAGGAGTTATTCCGAATAAAAGAAAGTTACCTTAATATTGGAAAATTTCAAAAATTATCAACGAAAATTTCTATCAAAATGTAGGGGCTAATTTGTAAATTCCAAGAGACTTGAACAAAACTTTGATAATCTCAACAAAATGAAGAATCTAGATAAGTTTTGGGATCTCTAAGTTTAATACAAAATTAGCCTCTTAACGATTTATGGATCGTGGGGGAAACTATAACCAAGTCTGAAAAAACAGGGGTATCATCCAAGTTTGGGAAAATAGAGGTCTTAATTTGCGGCATTGAGGAACTCGCCCTCGACCATAAATCAATGAAACACGGAAATTGTTAATAATAGCTGGCAATCGGTTTGCTTAGGATAAGCTTTGGATATGGGGGTGTAAATATGAGAGAGAGGTATTATGAGTTCCCACTGGAGGATTTTGTTTCCAGAGAGTATTTTAAAGAAATAAAAAAATATTCTCAGGATAAAGATACACCTTTTTTAATCATTGATCTACAGAAAATAGAGCGGAGTTATGAAGAGCTGGTAGAGCACATGCCTTTTGCAAAAATTCACTATGCTGTAAAGGCAAACCCTATGGATGAAGTTGTGCTTACTCTGAAGAATAAAGGCTCTAATTTTGATGTGGCAACGGTTTATGAACTGGATCAGTTACTCAGGCTCGGGGTGGAACCTGAGAGAATCAGTTATGGAAACACAATTAAAAAGGAAAAAGATATAGCTTATGTATATGAAAAGGGAGTAAGGCTTTTTGTTACTGATTCTGAAAGTGACTTAAATAAGTTAGCTAGAAGAGCCCCGGGTTCCAGAGTTTTTTTCCGGATCCTTACTGAAGGCTATGGGGCTGACTGGCCTCTTTCACGGAAGTTCGGATCGCACCCTGACCTTATATACAAACTTATTCTGAAGGCTGATAAACTTGGACTTGAACCTTATGGGCTTTCTTTTCATGTTGGTTCCCAGCAAAGGGACATTGGGCAGTGGGACAATGCTATTTCCAAATGCAAATACCTCTTTGAAGCAGTGGCTGAAAAAGGTATCCGTTTAAAAATGATCAACCTCGGAGGAGGTTTTCCCGCAAAATACCAGTCGCAGGCTCATGACCTTGAAACTTATGCCTGTGAAATCCGCCGTTTTTTGCATGAAGACTTTGGAGAAAAGCTGCCGGAAATTATTATTGAACCAGGCCGCTCTATGGTAGCAAACGCCGGCATAATCGTAAGTGAAGTTATAATGATCGCAAAAAAGGCCAGGTTCAATCAGTATAAATGGGTTTATCTCGACATTGGCAAGTATGGAGGCCTTATAGAAACTCTTGACGAAGCCATCAAGTATCCCATATTCTGCGACAAAAAAGGTTGTGCCGAAGAAGTTATCCTTGCAGGTCCAACCTGCGACAGCATGGATATTCTTTACGAACATCACAAATATTCCTTCCCTCACACAATGAGAGAAGGAAATCGAGTATATATCTTTACAACAGGTGCATACACTCAAAGCTGTAGTTCTGTGGGTTTTAACGGATTCCCTCCACTAAGGTCTTATTTTATACAGAATGAGAAACTGGATTCAAAGGTAGAAATAGAGACAGAAACCCGGCCTTATTCAAAAAAGAAAAAACAACTGGAAAAGATCCCACAATACACACAGCATTATAACTCAGAACTCTCTGATCCCTTGAAATCGGAGAGTTCAAGATCAGAGAGTTCTTAAGAATTTGTATATAATTGCGCCGACAATTAGGAAAAAAAGTATCCATAACCACAAAAGAGCTGTCGTTTCAGACATAAATGGCTCAAAAATCATAAATATAATCAAGCTAGGGAATTATAAAAACTTATGGATACTTTCAGTATCTTAAATACAGATCCGGTTTCAAACAAGCTCTGTTAAATAGCTTCCGTTCCTGTTAAATAGATTGTTTTAGACTCTTTTTTAACAGAGCCCTTTTAAAATGTTCCTCTTAGAAACCGCTTTTAAAATACCCATCTTAAGATACCCTACTTAAATAGACATCTTTTACGTTTTTTATACTCAATGTGTTTTAAGAATTTTATTTTCTTTTTTTCGCGGTTTAGTCTGTCCTCTCATATACAGATCAAAACCAGAACATTTAGGGCAGGAATGCAAGTGAACTGACACACCTTTCTCACTGTTAAAATGTTTTCCACAATATGGGCACTCTGACATATTTTATATTATCCTTTTTTATCAATATGAAATTTTCCATAAACTTATATTGTTGGAAGACTCTGAAAAGAAATGAAGTATCCCTTTCTCTTACTGTATACATAAATTATGCAGCATCTCCCGATATGCAGAATGATCTCCTGCTTCAGGCTCCCTAATGTATATTTTCTTTCAAGACAGCATCTTCAGAAGTAACTGCTTTAATATCCTCCCAAAACTAAAAAGGCTTTTATTCTCTAAATTCAAATGAAAATGAATATGATTTACGCAGTCTGATTTACGCAGTTAAACTGGGAATAGTAAAATGAAATCTCAAATCACCTAATCTAGATTAAAGATATAAAATGAATTTACAAACCTATGGAAAAAGAGGTGCCTAAATGAAAAAGATGACAGAACAACATCTTATAAATGCATTTGGTGGAGAAAGTCAGGCGAATATGAGGTATTTACATTTTGCAAACAAGGCCGACAAAGAAAAATTTGATAATGTAGCCCGCTTATTCCGTGCAATAGCTCATGCTGAATATATACACGCAGGAGACCATTACCGGGAGTTAAGACACCTCGACGGAGGATTTGTTGCAAACAGCATGGCAGCTTTTGGTCCCGGTGATACCAGGAAGAACCTTCAACTGGCCATTGCAGGTGAAACATTTGAAATCGAGGAAATGTATCCAGTGTATATAGAAGTAGCAAAATTCCAGGGAGAAAAAAGCGCACAAAGAAGTTTTGAATGGTCATATAGCACTGAAAAGATGCATAAAATGCTCTTTGAAAAAGCTCTAGAATCAGTTAATTTAGGAAAAGATGTGGAACTCGGTCCAGTTCAGGTTTGCGAAGTATGCGGATACACCCTTGAAGGAGAAGCACCCGATAGATGTCCCGTATGCAATGCATTAAAAGATAAATTTACTGCATTCATATAAGCGCATTTCTTAAACAGGCAAATCTGATTATAAAGCTCATCAGTAACCGGAATTGTAAGAATAATTCATAAATCCACCCAGAAAGGCGAAAGGATAGTTTTACCAGCTTTGGACATGATGTATATTGCCTTTCGCCTTTCATTTTATTCAAACAAATACTTGCATTTTTTACTTCTTGCTGTATGTATTTTTTTGATTTTACTCTGTTGAAGTACTATCTATTTCCGAATTTTCAGAACCACAGCGGCTTTCTTAACGGTTTCTAAGCAAAGTTTTTCACCTGCGTAATAGGGAAAAAGCCAATGCAAGAACTGAAACAGAGCCCACAAGTGTGAAAGCTGATGTTGATGCAGACGAAGAAGTGGATCCTGAAGAGGATGTGGGCGAAGGTTCGGCTTCTGTAACTGGCTGTTCCTTAGAAGTGGGAATTTCACCTTCATAGCGTTCGTTGGAAATAGTGCAGTAGGCGACTGTAAAACCACCATTAACAAGAGGTTCAGATTCACCATGAGCAAGAATTGTATAATAGATATCTAGAGGTAACGACCCACCTTTCCATCTTTCAGTCGGTTTTACAGTCCACTCATACTCTCTAGAAGTATTTGCTTCCAAGATATCTCCTTTTGAGTATTCTTCTATTTTTGAAGTTGGACCATTTATAATTTCAAAAGAATTTCTTTCCATACAAGATAAAGAGACATAGACATCACTTTTTTGATATACTGTGAGATTAATTTTAACTTTAAATGGTTCTTCTACTTTTAAAAATGGTTTAGCCATTTCATTTCCAGGTATAATTTTTCCATTGTAATATACATCTATTGAACCGTAAGGAGATTCTGCAAAAGTAATATTTGGTGTAAGCAAAAAAACTGTAATTAAAAGAAATATACATTTCATTCTCATCATAATTTCCCTCCTAACTCATCCAAAAGAGTTGCATAATCTTCAGATTCTTCACTGGAGCCTCCAATTTTGTCTCCAACTCCTTTTGGTCCTGGGCCCACTATTGTTGTTGAATAGCCACTAAAATAAAAAGTAATCATTTCATTAGTCCCTAGTCTTGATGCGATTCCACTCTTATCTTTTTTAAAAGGATGAAATATTGGTGATTTTTCTCTCACATACCTCTGCCCTTTATGTCCAAAATAAGGCTCTGGAATCACCTCGTTATCATTGTCAATAACAGTAAACGACTGATACTTTCCTACAATCTCATACGTCCACACATTCACAGTAAAAATCCAGTGCGGAGGCAATATTGGCAGACCACATGGAACAGCTGCCATTGTTCGATCCAGTCTTTTTGAAACCAGGGAGACTTTTTCACCGGAATACTTCCTGGATATTTCGGTTTCCATATTTTTCAGTTCATTATCGAATCTTACAAAACTGGCATCAAGGGCTTTTCCTCTGGTTGTTGTGACTGCGCAGATGCCGTTTGCAACACCAATTCTGACGTCAGTGTCGACTCTGTTGAGAGCTGCTTCCAGTTCATCGGGATTGACAGGCGGGTTTGAATTTCGGATTTCTGTTTTGATGGCGGCGGAAAGTTCGGATGCGAACTCGTCTGTTGTAGTTTTTTCGATCAATTCGTCAGCGGAAAGACTCCTGAAGTAGCTGTATATGACTTCACGCAGACTTTCTTCACTGATCCAGCCTGAAATGACAGGATTTGATTTTACTTCGGAGACTACCTCTTTAGTTATTTGAGCTATCATTTCCAAAACGTATGTGTACTTTATGCTGTAGAATTCCCGATTAAGGGAAGTTGTATCCAGGGAAATGTTCTGTTCGCTAAGATTTTGCCTGAGAAGGAAAAACTCGGTATTCAGGTTGGAAATGCTCTGGCTCATCTGATGGGCGGTTTCGGTTTTTACGTATTCATCGCTTGAAGCTAAGGCGTCTGCAATTTCCTCGGAGATGCCGGTTGTGAAAATACAGGTGTTCCGAACGCCGAGGGGATAAATTGTCTTTCCTGTCATGGAATCGGTCCACTCATATTCTCCTCTGAGGTCGAAATCCGGGTCATGATAGAGATAGTTCGGCTTCTGGTCAATAATCAGGGTCAGGTTTTCGGTCCAGTTGTACTTGCTCTCTGGCTGGCCGGTAACGGTCATTGTTGAAATGATGCCCATGTCTTTTCCAAGTGCTGAAGAAGCCTTTTTTATTGCAGGGTTATTGAAAAGAGTCATCGAGCCTGAGGTCACGCTGTCAAGTACGCCAGTATCAAGACCTTTTTTCTTAAGTGCACCCAAAATATAGGAATTGAGGTTAGAATCCAGCTTACTGTTTTTCTCTTCGATATCTTTGAGCAGCCTGTTGTAGGCTTCATTTTTTGCAATGTAGCGAGCTGAGTCACTTGAAGTGTAAATTTTTCCTGAAGGATTGAGGTACTGATTTTTATTTACATAGGAATTCCGGTCTGATTCTAGTTTTCGGATAAGTTTTTCGGAAGCCTTGACCTGCAGATCTGTCGGATCCTGGCCAGGAGAAGCAACCAGAGAGTAATTGAAGGCTGGATTGTCCTTTTTGACAGAATCAAGCATTGAAAGTACTTCTTCTGCCATTAACCTGTGTAACCAGGGTGGAATATCACAGCTGACAACATGTCGGGCAAGATATTTTCGGTCAGGATAAGCCCAGAAACTGCTTTCGATCTTTCTGAAATCCACATACTTATCCCTATATTTGTCGGCAGCATCGGAACAGCAGGGGTCAAACCTGTTTGTTCCGTTAACATAAACATTCGTTTCTCTATATTCCCTCGCTGAAGAGCCGGCGTAGCTCGATATGCCTCTATAACCACCTGTAGGAGGGCGCCTGTGGTATATTACTGCCAGGTTCTCAGATTCGGTTTCGGTGTGAGAAGAAGATTCAGAGTCTATGTAACTTTCAGTTTCGGATTTCGAGCCGCTTGAGGTATCATAATGGGTTACAGTCGTATAATTGCCATCCGGCAATTTCTCCCTGGTATTCCACTTGTAAGTGTAATCATAACTGTAATCAATTTTCCACTTTGTCCTTATTATGTAGGAGATGCCATAACTGACTTCCCAGTCAAAAATATGATCTTCCCTATTCAGGTAACCTTCACTCCTGTCCGTAACTGTGACTCTGTCGTTACTCTTGTAAAAGTAACGAGGCTCGATTCTCACATCACCTATACCAGCAGAAAGCAAACTAACCGAAGCTCCTGTAAGAGACCAGCTGACCATTTTCCCTTTTGGAGGATTAATTGAAGGATTTAAAGATTTAGAATAAGAATTTGTAACTACATCACTCCAGGGATAAGAAGGTACAAGAGACCCTGTATGCATTCCTGATGAAAAATAGACTGCTTCCCATCTGACAGTATGCCCGTCAAAATGAACTGAATCGCTGTTCAGTTCCGCCGTAAGCTTTGAATCCAGTACACTGGGAGAATCAAAACCGTCTCTAACAATCTGCCCCTGTACAGGAGCCGTGTAAACGCTATCTGTGACGGTATGAATAAGGTCAGGATTTTCTTTTGTCCACACATGGTCATTGAAAGCCCATCCATCGAGAACGTCATCTATGTAGTCAGAAGCAGAGACGTTTATTTTCGAATATTCAGAGAGTTGGCCAAAAGATGTATTTCCCTGTTCGATAGATTCCGTGATATCTTTTTCAACGTCCATGGAAAAGGACCTGTTCTTTGAGAGGGAATCGTAAGTGGTTGTAAGGTTTACGCTCCTGTCCTTTTCATAGAGAGACCCTGAAGCATTGAGGTGGGATGAATAATTTCCGGTATCGGTATTCTTATTTCTGGAGGCAGAAACGTCTTCATAAAATACCTTTCCGTTGTAATAAGTAGTATAAGTGAGAGCCAGGGGATCAACAGAGTCAAAAACTCGTTTCTGAGTGTAAAGCGTGGCTCCGTTAATAGAGCTTGAAAGGGCAGGATTTGTTAGAATATTAAGAGGGCCATTTGCATAATGCTGCCAGGGGCCGTAAATAAAAGTCCTCAAATTTGTTGCTCCAAGCACGATATTCGATGTAGAATCAGGCCCTGAAGAATTTGCAAGATCAATTTCATATTCCCTGACAAGCTCCTCGAGCAGAGGTTCCCTCGAAGTCACAAGCGTTGAAAGAGTCGTACTGCCGTTGAATATTTCTCCTGATTGAAGGTTCACAAAGGTATAATTTAGAACAGGAATTTCGAAAACATAGTAAATAGTATAATTTTTAGTCGGAGGTGATATTTCCCTCTGCAAAGTTCCCCTTACTTTTCTTATCCTTATCTGCTCTGGCTTTATATCAGGTTCTACGTTCACGGCATATTGCATGAAAGTATGGCTATTACTCTGGTAATTTGCAGAAAGCAGCCTGTTAAAAGAGTCTGCCGTAATATCCTTTACAGGGCTTTCTCCAATCATAAACCAGTCTGCGGCTTTCAGTTCATCTCCGTAATGGAGTTCAATAGATGCATATCCAGAAGCTACAGAATCCGGAATTTTTGCATATTCCTCGAATGAAACTTTTTGAAAAAAACCAGTAGCTCTTCCGTAGTTAAGATTTTTAATTTCATTGCCTGAAGAATCTTTGACAATTAGAATAACATCTCGTTTTTTCCAGATACTTTCGATTTTGCCCCACACATCTGAGGGCAGATTTATGGAAATTTGAAGTGTATCTCCTCTTTCAAGATTCTGATTTTTTACGATAACTTGAAACCCGTTTTTAGAAAGCCTTTCAACAGGCGTACCCTCAGGCAGGATTACAGGATGTTCACCCTGCCATTCAAGGGCTTCCATTCCTGCATAATTAAGGCAGCGAGCAAGATCGGATACAGCAAGGTTGACAGCTGTCTTCCTGGGATCACTTTTATTTGTTGTATAAATCGTTTCGGCTACTTCACTGTCCATTTTCAGAAGGTAAACTGAAGTAAAAGTTGCGGCAAGTACAAAGAAAATTCCAATTACAGCAAAAGGGATATACGCACCCGTACTCCGAAAAAAGCACGATAATTCTTCAGAGAACTTTCCAGTCGTTTATCCAACCCCCAAAGAACAGAGAAATAGATTAGGGAATTTCAGTAAATAACATGATATAAACTATTACTAAAATATTTAAGAGTTGTGTGAATAAATATTTTGCCTTAAAGGTAGAAAATTAGAAAAGTATGAGTAAGAGATAAAACTGAAAGGAAAAAATAGATCTGTTTATCCTTTCAACGTTCCGACAACCGGATAGTCCTTAAATATCTCAGGCCCGTGAGGTGCTTCATCCATGGCTTCAGTAAGATCCTTTCCTGCATCATGGAGGCCCTGGTGAACTCCACCTTCCCAAAGGTAACTATCCGAAACATCGTATACCTGTCCCTGATAGGCAATATAGATCTTTCCAGTTTTACCGTTGTATTCTGCAAGTTCTTGTAGCGTATATTCTTTCATTTCCATAATTTCCCTACCCCTGTTCCGATTCAGTATTTTTTCTAAAGACTGTGATTTTAACGATTATCATGAATTCTTGCTATCTTCAGACATTTAACATCTTCAGCATTTCATTGACTTCAGCAGTCGGAAGCTGGCATTCGTAATTCTGGCAGACGTATGCTGTAGCTTTTCCCCCTATGGGAACCTGAACTTTCGTATATGTTGCCACTTTAGTAATTTCCGGTTCTCTCCCCTCAGGTCTGAAAACAAGCACTTTATTAGGAATGAAATATGCCCAGAGTTCTTCAAGCATGTGTTGGGTGTCAGCGGCTTTGATATCTCCAGAGATTACTACTTCATATGAAGGACCCAACCTGAAATCAAGGGCTGAAAGGAACTGGGTATATCCTGAAGGCATTTTTCGGAGAAGTTTCGAAAAAGCTCTTTCCAGCCCGGCAGCTATCTCTTCAAGCTCAGTACTTGCAGTCATTCTTGAAAGACGAAGAAGATTCAACATTTCTATGGAGTTTCCGGAGGGTATGGCTGCATCAGTGAATTCTTTTTGTCTGAAAATAAGGGACTCGCTGTTATAGGCAGTGAAAAAAAGACCTCCATGCATAGGATCCCAGAAGCGCTCAAGAAGTTCCCGATTAAGAGAAAGAGCTGCTTTAAGATAGCGCAGTTCGAATCCTGCCTCATAAAGTTCAAGGAGCCCGTGAATCAGGAAGGCATAATCATCTGCAGTTCCAGAGATGCCGGCATTTCCATCTCTATAACGGTGAAGTAACTGTTTTTTGGAATTGTAAAGAATTTTGAGAATAAAATCAGCGGCTTTTTCAGCAGCTTTCAGATATTTTTCCTCTCCAAAGGCCTGAAAACCTTTTGCAAAAGCTGCAATCATAAGGCCGTTCCAGTCAGTAAGAATCTTATCGTCTCTTGAAGGTCTTATACGCTTGTTTCGGGCTTCAAGGAGTTTATTTTTAGCTGTATCTATTCGGCTCTCAATTTCTTCAGTTGGTATTTTGAGTTCGGCAGCAAGAAGTCCAAGAGGCTGGGACATATAAAGCAGGTTGGTTCCTGTCTTTTTACCCCTTATCTCTTCTTCAAAGTTACCTCCTTCCTTTAAATTGAAAACTTTTATAATTAGTTCGGCGTCCCCGGACTCAAGAATATTTTTTATCTCTTTGACGGTCCAGAGGTAATATGCTCCTTCTTCCCCCTCTACATCTGCATCTTCCCCACAATAAAATCCTCCTTCCGGAGAAGTCAGGTCTCTTAGAACGTAATTAAAAATTCCTTCTGCCGTTTCTTTATAGAGCTCTTTTCCGGTAACCTGATAGGCTTCAGTGTATGCAATCGCAAGAAGTGCCTGATCATATAACATTTTTTCAAAATGAGGGACAATCCACATTCTATCCGTAGAGTAGCGGTGGAAACCCGAACCAAGATGGTCATGGATTCCTCCCCTATACATATTTTGCAGAGTATGTTCTACCATATGGAGAGCTTCGGGGTTTCCACTGCGCCTCCAGTAGCGAAGTAAAAAGGAGATTTTGTGAGGAGTAGGGAATTTAGGGGCATTCTCAAACCCTCCATATGCAGTGTCAAAAGAGTTCAGTATTTCATCGTAAGCCTCCTCAATTATTGTTTCTCCTATCTCTTCTCCTGCAGTTTGTGAGACCATATTCTGGATCGTAGAGGTGATTTTCTCAGCCGAATCAAGCACCTCTTCATGTTGCCGATACCAGATTTCCCCTATTCTTGGCACAAGTTCGAGCATTCCTGTCTGGTTGAAACGAGAATTTTTTGGGATATAGGTTCCTGCAAAGAAAGGTTTTTTATTCGGGGTCAGGATAATATTAAGTGGCCATCCACCTCTTCCAAGAATTATCTGGCAGACTGTCATGTAAACGTTATCGATATCTGGACGTTCTTCTCTATCTACTTTTATGCTAACAAAAGCTCTGTTCATAAGCTCTGCCACTTCTTCATCCTCAAAAGACTCATGCGCCATTACGTGACACCAGTGACAGGTTGAATAACCAATTGAGAGAAAAATAGGTTTGTTTTCGTTCCTTGCTTTTTCAAAAGCCTCTTCTCCCCATGGATACCAGTCTACAGGATTATATGCATGCTGCAAGAGATACGGACTCTTTTCATTGATCAGGCGGTTAGGTTTTCTATGCTCTTTTCCCAGTAAAAATCCCTCCGGCTTCTTCAGGTTTCAACCCAGGGCCTCTGACGCAGGCCCTGAAAGAATAGGAATTTAGTTCCCATCGGTTTAGCTCCCACTCTAATGTCAATTCCAAATCCTCTCTCTAACGATGATGCCGCCAAAAGTTTGACTCAAAATGACCAGTCTTGTAGTGGATTCACTATCCTTCCGGATATAATAGTAATCCCTTCTCAAAAATTTGGGTTAACCCTGCAAACTGAAAAATCAGGTATAGCCAAATTTCCCCAATTCAAATAGTCATCCGTTAAATATCAATATATCGGTATTTAGATTGCTATTTTCACTGCATGTATAAAAATAAGGAAAAAAATTTAGAAATAAAAAGAAGAAAGATTTAAAAATAAAAAACAGAAAAGTTTAGTTTAATAGCTATTAGTTTCTGTATGATGTTTTCTAAAGGTTCCTTTCACATAACCATTTATTTAGTTATGATAACAACTATTTTTTAAATAATTATAAAGGTTTGCAGGAGAATTTGAGGGAATTCCTGTTGTTTACTGACAAAGGCATTGTAGCTTTAAATTTTTTCCCCATGCTTTCCTATGCTCAGGAAGTCAACAACCGTTGAAATTCTATATGAATGCTCCTGTTTTCTTTCAGCTTTTCTGGCTTGATAAACCCTTACAGAGCGCAAAAGATCGATTTTTCTAAATTCTGGCCAGAAAGGAGCGCAGAAATATGTTGCACATTCGCTTCCGTTAGCCTGCCAGGGTAGGAAATTAGAAACTCTCTCATCACCGCCAGTGCGGATGATTAGATCCACATTCGGAACCGAAACTCCCGGAGCAGGATAGAGATGTTTCGAAATAAGATTTTCATCCACTTCTTCAAGGGAAATTTTCCCACTGGATACACAACCCGCAATATCCCGGACAGCATGAATAATATCTTGCCTGCCACCATAGGCAATAGCCACATTGAGATAGAATTTCCTGTAATGTTCTGTAGCTTTTTCTATCCTATCAATCGACTCATTTAGAAAAGCGGGCAATTTTGATCTATCGCCTATAACCCGGACTTGCATTTCTTTCTCATGAGTTCTCGTATCGGAATAAAGCTTCTTGAATTTTTCGTCAATTAGACTGAAGAGTCCGCCAACTTCTTCTTCGGAACGCTGGAAATTTTCAGTAGAAAAGGCATAGAGAGTAAGTTGTTTCACTCCGATTTCATAACACCACTCGATCACCTTTTCGGTAACTTCTGCTCCCATCGCATGCCCGAAGCTTTTAGCCTTTCCCATCTGTCCTGCATACCTGCGGTTTCCGTCCATAATAACAGCTATGTGATGAGGGATTTCCGAACTCAGAATCTCTTTTTCGAGTATTCCCTCATATCTTTGATAGAATACACTAAAAGTTCTATTTTTTAAGAAACGGAGTCCCGCCCAGAAGACTCCTCTTCGTGATAAATTAATTTTTAATTTCGTCACTGTGCCCCCTTCAATAAGGCTGAGAGAACTATGTAATTCGTATAGCTTTTATGATATATCTTTTGCGCTATTTCATTATAATTATTTTCAATATGTATGCATCAAAAGAATTTAATTTTTTGGGTATAAAAAACAGAATACGCGGAATTCTTGTCTTCAGAAATTTCGCATGCTTTTTGATATTTCATACAGTTAATTCCAACCTTCCTCAATTTTCAGGCATTCTCTCTATTTTACTTAATTATCGTCACGAGAATTCAATTGAATTTAATGTCTGCCGTTTTCAGAAAATAAGAGGAAGCATAAAGCCTCCATCCAAAATTATGGTTTAGATCATTTTAGATCATTATACATACTCAGATTTCCGAGGTTTGTTGAAATTCTCTAAAAACAGCACATATAATAAAGCTCAGACATAAAAATTAGTAATTCTCAAGCACAGAACCGACAATGTTTTTATAACTTTCTTTCAGGGAATAAACGTTATGATCGCCGCTGACGTTTATGCTCAGGATGCCAAGTCTCGTGTTCATAAGCCCAACCATGGCTGACACTCCCCGGTAGCTTACCTCGAAGTTACCTTTGTCGAGGAAGTCATAAACTTCACCGGTGGTGAACTTGTCTCCGGTCAGGAAGAGATTGAGCACAACTTTGCGTATCCCGTTTTCATCCCTGCCGAGATACTTTATCAATCTCGCTCTTACCCTTTCTTCCGCAGTTTGCAGTTTCGGACACCTCAGTTAATGATAATTTGAATTATACTTCTTGTATTCATTGACTTATATTGATTTTGTATTATATCCATACTGTTTTGATTTCAGCTTCTACAGCCCTTGACACGCAACTCTTTAGTGGAACGCTAAGAAACGAATACCCTATATCCTTATCGTTTATATATTTTAGGATTGCTTCTTTGAGAGATTTTAAGACCCTCATACAGATTATAAACCTATATATTCCATATAATCCTAAGAGAGTGTATCTAAAACCTCTGAAGATAACAAACTGTTAAAATACATTCATCTTTTTATTGAGTTCAATACATTATAAATTTATATTTTTAATATAATAATCTTTCACTTTCTTAAGCTAGTGTCTTTTAAAATTTTGTTAAAAGTCGTTGAAGAATGGGATATAAATAAGGTTCTTTCTAGAAGAAAATCTTAAAGAGTCTCTGGCTGGATAGAACATTTAACTTTTCAAGATTGTAGAAAGTTCTAGTTACTGCGTTTAAAATACAAACAACTAGTAAATATATCTTTAAATGAATTTATTGTGGAAAGACATGTGCCCTATAGAGTTAAAATTACCATCTCCACTTCCTCTTGAAAATATACCTGATTTATGGAAACAAAATGAGATTCTAATTTTTCTGATTGACCTTAACAGTTATAACATTCTGAGTACTGAGCACCTTGACAAGACCGAAAAAGAGCATCTGGAAACATTAAAAACAAACTATTTTAAAAAAAGATATATAGTCTCCAGGATGGTTCTAAAAAATATTGTGATGTATATCCAGGGCGATATATTAAAAGGACAGTCTCTTTCTGATATAGGCACATATAATGATGAATACGGAAAAGTTTGCATACGGAACCATAGAGAGTTGAACATATGCATTTCATACACAGGGAACATTGCTTCCCTCGCAATATCGAAAGTTGAAGTCGGGATTGATATAGAGCTTAAAAGATTGATCCCCCCTGGAAATATGTCAAAGTATCTGTGCATTACAGCCTCAGAAGCAGAAGATTTCGGAAACGAGCCTGACTTATTGAGAATATGGACTCTCAAAGAAGCATACTGTAAATTTTCGAACAGAACTATGTTATCTACTCTTATCAGAAAACTGGATCTAAGTGGTGTGTTTCATTCAAGCTTTACTTTGAACGACAAATATATACTTTCTGTAATTAGCGATACAAACTCACATTCCCTCAACATAAGTTGTCTGTCGAAGATAGAATTATATGAAGATTCTTAACATTTGAATAAAATATACAAACTTACCTTATAATGTAAAGCTCTCTAAAGCAACAGATTGACTTCTCACACGTCTATCAGCAACTCTTTTCTAGGCTATCTTGCTTCTGTTTTTTTGGAATATTTATTTTATACTTATAAAAAATCCTTCAAATTATTTATATAGTTGAATAACATAATTAGTTTTGGGGCTTTCAGATGATAACGGACAGAGTGCACTATTCACAATCGATCCGCTAAACGAAAGCAAAGGGGATAACGATATATGGAACCGATAAAAGATTGTATAATTGATTATTTGAAGGCTAATTCTTTTATGGATAAGGACGCTCACGTCAGTGACGTTGACTCTCTTACTCAGAATGGCATTGTAGATTCTATTGGGCTGCTTGAACTTATGGATTATATCTGTGAAAAATATTCTATCGAAATTCCAGAAGACATGCTAACTCCAGAGAATTTTGACACACTACAGGGAATTACCAATATGATAGGTAAACTGGCGAAGTGAAACGAAGTGAAGAAATATGCGACTTGATGCGTATATTACTGAATACGCCAGAGAAACTCCTCAAAATATTGCCCTGGAAGAGGGCAAAAATTCAATTTCCTATAGCTGTCTTGATAAAGACATAAATATCATTGTTTCGCCCCTGATGAATTTTAAACAGTGCAGATTTGCAGTACTGGCAGAATCTGGCATACAGTATGTAAAATTACTTATGGCAGTATATAGGTCAGAAAATATCGCAATACCTCTGCCGATAGAATTTCCTAAGTTCAGTCTTGAGCGAATACTTGATTCTGCATATGTCAAAAATATAATTACGACTGAGACGCAATACTCAAGGTTTGGGGAGATTTTTTTTGAGCGTTTTGGAACAGTGATCATTGTTTCGGGAGATGCTTCAGTAAAGGTTCTAAGAAATAAAATCGAAGTTGAAAATAATAACCCGGAACTGAGGCTGGTCCTGTACACGTCGGGTACAACAGGCACCCCAAAAGGGGTAATGTTGAGTGACAGAAACCTTGCAGTAAATGGAGAATCAATAATAAAAGTTATTGGAATCACTTCTAAAGATAAAGGGGCCCTGATAATATCCCCACATCATGCTTTCGGGAATTCTATAATCAATTCCCACCTGATGGCTGGAGGCTCTATCCGAATCGGAAACATGAATTTTATAGACTCGGTTTTCAATCTTATTGAGTCAAAAGTATCAATTTTCTACGGAGTGCCAAGCACCTATCGTATGCTTCTCAAGTATCCGGACAGATTCAAAAAAGCCTTTAGTAGTGTCAGGACCGCTGCTTCCGCAGGTGGAGGCATGGACAGGACAATTGTAAAGGAAATTCGGGGCCTGGTTCCTGGAATTGAGATTCTACCAATGTACGGGCAAACAGAAGCTACTGCAAGGCTTGCCTATGTGCCAGCAGAAGATGTTGATAAATTCTTAGACACAATAGGAAAAGCTATTCCTGGAGTTACTCTGGACGTTTTTGATTCTGAGTGCAGGCCAGTTGGGTCAAACATAACAGGGGAACTGGTCGCCAGAGGAGACAATATCCTGTTAGGCTACCTTGACGATGAAATCGCTACTAAAAAGAGGATCATAAACGGCTGGCTTCATACAGGAGATCTCGCACAAAAGCTGCCAAATGGGTATATAAGGCTGCTGGGGCGCAAGGATGACCTTATAAAAATTGGGGACCATCGGGTGAATCCCAGAGAAATTGAGAGGCTCATTGAAGAGAATAATGATGTTTCCAAGGTTTTCGTTGTGCCTGTATCCCACGAACTTATGGGAACTGCAATCAGCCTTATGGTCATACCTGCAGAAAAGACAGAACTTGAGAGTCTATTTGCCTTCTGCAGGAAGAGCCTGCCAGCTTACCTGTGCCCGAGAGAAATACTGTTCATCGATCATCTTCCATTGAGCGAGAACGGGAAAATATCCAATCGATCCATAATAGAGGAATACAATCATGTCAAAGCTAGTGTGTAAAAAGTGTGTTCTGGATTCGGATATTCCAGGTATAACTTTTAATAAGGAAACAGGGCTATGCCATTTCTGTGAGACATATGCTCCCCTTTCTGTTCAGGAAAAAAATGAATATCTGACAAAAATTGAGGAGCTTTTTAAGGAATACCGGGGGAAAGGTACCTATGATGTAATTTATGCCCTTTCCGGGGGGAAAGATTCTTCGTACACACTTTACAAGCTCAAAAAAGACTATCCCTTCCTGAAGGTGCTGGCTGTCCAGTTTCAAAATGGATTCACCTCCGAAGGTGCGGTAAAAAATGCAAAAAAGATGTGTAAGATAACAGGCTCCGATTATTTTCAGCTGACTATGGAAAAGGAAATTCTTTATGAGACTTTCCGGAAGGCGGCAGAATCTTATGATGCATTTCCGAAGTTTGCTAAATACCGGGCGAGTGATATCTGCAATACCTGTATTACTATCATCAAACAGAAACTGATAGAACAGGCAATTGTTCACAAAGCACCTTTTATTGTATTTGCTTTTACAGGCGGACAGTCTCCAAACCCAATCATTAACCTTTCACCCAACTTTATACAGTGGTCCAGAAGCCTGTTTGAGAAACAGCTTGAAAAAATAGGTATTAACGATAAAGATGAACTCTTCCTCATCAAAAAAGAGATCGTTGAAAATATGGGGGACTCTGCCCTAAGTATTCTGCATCCTCTCTGTCTATGGGAATACAGTGAAGATAAAGTAGTGGATACACTTTTGAAGATTGGATGGGAGCAGCCTAATATTAATGACAGTAATTCAACCAATTGTACCTTGAACGCTTTCGCATGCTATAACCACCTGGAAAAATACGGGTTCCATCCATACGCCTTTGATACGGCAGGACTTGTGCGAAGCGGGGAAATGTCCAGGGAAGAAGGGTTTGAAAAAATCAATCAGGAATTATCAAGACCATTAATAGAAGAAGCTGCAAAGAAGCTTAAAATGAATGTTAAGAGCTTGAATGTAAAAGACTCTCATAAAATACTAACGACAATTTGAGCTGGAAGTACAGTTCACTAATTTAACAATAGACATTCGTATAAAAATCGTTCCAATAATTATGGGGGAAAAACTATGCAGGTAGCAAAAGAAATGAACATAAACATAATGGAAGAGCTGACTAGAGACATTGGAAGTGTAGCTCTAAATCTAAGAAGTTTTATTAAAGACCAAATCGTAGGTTTTAAGAAAAAAGGAGCAGTGTTAGGAGTATCCGGCGGAATTGATTCGGCTGTAGCTCTTACCCTTTGCGTGCAGGAGTTGGGGAAGGAAAATGTTTACGGGATCCTGCTGCCTGAGAAAGAGTCGGCTCCTTCAAGCAAAGTTCTGGGTGCAGAAATTTGCGAAAGTCTTGGTGTAGAATATGAGGAAGTTCCTATCTCTCCAATTCTTAAATCACTTAACATTTATAAGAAGAAAGATGACCTTATAAAAAGGGTCTGTCCGGAGTATAACCCCAGGATACATAAAACCTCGCTGGTTCTTCCTGATTTCCTTGAGCAGGGCCTTTTGAACGTTCCTTACATTCGATTGATGAAAGGTGATGAAACTGTTGGGAAGTACAGGTTGAAGGCAAATGACTATCTGGAACTTATCGGGTTACAGGGTGTCAAGCAGAGGTCCAGAATGATGGTTCAGTATATGTATGCCGAACAGATGAACTATGTAGTTTGCGGCACAACAAATAAAACCGAGCTGGTCCTGGGTCAGTTTGTGAAATACGGAGACGGAGGTGTAGATCTCGAACCCCTTGCTGATTGTTATAAGACACAGATCTACGCTCTTGGTAGACATTTAAAAGTCAACGAAGAGATTATGAAGCGTCCTCCAAGTGCCGATACCTGGAGCCATTATACAACTGACCAGGAATTCTACTGGCGGATGCCTATAAATATTATGGATCAGTTGCTGTATTCATTTGAACATAAATTACCTTGTAGTGTAATTGAAAAGAATACAGGCCTCCCCAGAGACAAGATAGAAAAAACTAGAAGGCACCTCGGAAGAATAAAGAGTACAACAGAATATATTAGGTCCACTCCTCCGGTTTATTATCTTGACAGATAAGCTGTAGAAGACGAATCTTGAAGGTGAAGTAATAAATCGTAGAGATTTACAGCTTTTCCTTCAAAAAATAACTTTTTTAAGCTAACATTCCGAGTTGAATCGGAGAAAAAACGGTTTTAGATTATTTTTATACTTGTTTTGGAATGCAGAAAAGACAAAATTAATTTAACAAGATTGTATAATTAACAATACTGTACAAAATATTAAAGTGTGATTATGAATACCAAGGTTTCTATTGTTCGCTGTAGCGATTATTCAAAAGCAAAAGATGCAATTAGAGAGTCGCTTAATTTGATAGGCGGCTTTGAGAAGATCATATCTCCTGGAAGCCGCGTACTGCTCAAACCCAATGTACTTGCCGCTCGGCCTCCAGAGGATGCTGTCACAACTCATCCGGCAGTAGTTTCTGCAATGTGTGAACTGATTTTGGAGATTGGCGGAATTCCGGTTATAGGAGATGGGTCAGGAATTGTAGGGTCAGGATCTACAAACACTTCTAAAGCGTTTAAAATATCGGGAATTGAAGATGTCGCGTCCAGTTGCGAGGTAGAATTAATCAACTTTGAGACCTCTGGTTATATTGAAGTCGATGTTCCCAATGCCAGGGAATTCCAGCGTCTGCACATAGCAAAAGCCGTACTCGAAGCAGATGTAATAATTTCACTTCCAAAGCTCAAGACCCATGAGCTCACACTCTACACGGGAGCTGTAAAAAATTTCTTTGGTACTATTCCTCAGAAAAACAGAAAACAGGCTCATTTCCTGGAAGACCGTGATCGCTTTGGAAATGCAGTTGTCGATATATACTCAATCGTCAAACCTCATCTCGCAGTCATGGACGGGGTGCTTGGAATGGAGGGCAACGGCCCTTCAAACGGTGCGCCTGTTTTTGCAGGTGTGATCATGGCAAGCTATGACTGTGTATCCCTGGATATTGCGGCTTCCGAACTCATAGGATTTGACCCCTTGAAGGTCCCTACAAATAAAGCTGCTCTCTCAAGAGGGTTTGGAACCGAACATCCCGAGATTGTAGGAGTACCACTGGACAGTTTAAAGGTCAAGTTTAAAGAGCCAGAAGGTGGAATTACTGCCCATGTGCCACATTTCCTTATGAGGGTCCTCCGAAAGCAGTTAACTGTAAAACCTTTTATCAACACTTCAACCTGCGCCTTTTGTAAAGCCTGCGTTTTAAACTGTTCAGCACATGCTATTGAGGAAGCGGGAAAAACACTTAAAATTAACCAAAAAAAATGTATCCAGTGCTATTGTTGTCGGGAACTTTGTCCCAATGATGCAGTAGAAATAAGGAAATCCTTTATATTGAGACTTGTAACTAGAATTAAAAGCTAAAAAAAGATTTATTTTAAAAAAATGACATCCTAAAAACTTATTAATAAATCCGAAACTGTGGGAAGTTATTTATTCTTTAAAGAGTAATGGAAAGTTAGGAATTATATATAAAGGGGGGCACTGCCATGAGTGAAGTAATATCTAACAGAGATAAAGTAACTTTTAATGAGGTAGCCGATCATTATCATAGTAACAAACTCCTTTTTGGACTAAAATATTTTAAGAACTGGGTTCTGGAAAGACTGGCTTCATGCGTTCCTGTTCCTACCTGGAGGGTAAAATTTCACAGAATGAGAGGAGTTAATCTCGGGAAGAATGTTTATGTAGGTTATGATGTTGTTTTTGATCGCATTCATCCTGAATTAATTACGGTAGGAGATTATTCAGAAATTGGGGATAGATGCATCCTCTCTGCACATTCGAGAGGCAGTTTAACTACAAGACAGGCTTATCCGAGAAGTATGGAACCTATCATAATTGGACGTGGAGTATCTGTTAATCCTGGATGCATAATTACTCAAGGGGTCGAGATAGGAGATAATTCCATAATAGGAATAGGATCAGTAGTTACCCGTGATATTTCTCCAAATAGTCTTGCTCTTGGCTACCCTGCCAAAGTTGTTAAAAAACTTGAGGGTGTAGGCGAGCTTCAAACCTGATTTTGATAATCCTATTATCTCTTATAAGGGGATTTATAATCTTTATTTCCCTTCTTTATTTTCCCTTCTTTATTTTTCCTTCAATTTTAAAGTCAAATTTTTTCTGATTTCAATGAGAGGAAATCTTGATCGTATATTTCTATTCTTAGCGTCTAATTCCTGATTCCTGAGCACTTGTTCAAAGAAAGACTAAGGAAAAAGAAGAATAATAGGATTGGAAAAACAGGAATAAGTCTAAAAAATGAGACAAAGAAAAGAGATCATTTATCGGATTTGTATTTGAATTCGAAACCAAGCTTATTCAGAGCAAAAAGTGCCATCATTATCACAAAGAAAACAGCAAATACCGATACAAAAGACTTTAAGAGATAGAGCATGAGCCCATTTTCTTGAAAACCCGAATCCATCAAAGAGGACAATTTTATTGTTCCATCGTATATCGGATATAAGTAATTAATACCGTTTTCACTAACGTCATCAAGTAAGAGATGAGTCAGGAAAGCCGCTTCTCCAAATAGACCCAAATATATTGCTTTGTCAAGTTTCCGGTATGCAAGATAACCCACAAGCGTTCCAAATATTATTGCAGAGGAACTAAATAATAATGAATGCGTTGGGATCGGGCCAGCCCAGCAATGCCCTAAATTACCGTTTACGAATATATTATAAACGGCCATAATATCCGGAAATAGAGTGCATAAACTGCCTATAAACAGAAGCAATAGGAGTGAGGGCATGTCCCTTAATGAGAGCTCCCCGCGAAAAAGAGATCTTATAACCGCATAGACAGCTACTGCGCTGATGCAGAACACAAAGAATAAAACATGCGCAACTGGATAGGGCATAATAGGACACTTTTTTAATATATTTATTTGAATTAAAAGAGAAGATGTTTTGTAAGTATATAATACTTATCACAAATATTGAAAGAGAATCCAATATTTATTACGATATTTAAAAAAGAATCTCCTTAGAGAGGGATTAATTCTACAACCAGTCCATCTTCAAAGGGATGTCTTTCAACAATGAAAATCCTGGTCTCAGAATGCTGCAGCTCTTCTTTTAACTCATCTTTTAACTCTTCCAGTAACCACCAGGCGATTTCAATTTTCCCATCCTTTATTTCAAACAGTTCTGAGGGAATTTCCATATTTTTCAGAATATCGTCTGCAAGTCCTATGTTTCCACCTTCAATGACCCCATAGACAAGAGTCCCGTCTTCAGTGATTTCATCAAACTCTCTTGCAGTATTCTTTGCAATCCGCTGAAACCTTTTGCGGAGCTGGACTGCATCCTTATAGGTTGAGGAACAAAAGTGTATTTTTTTGCCTGCTGAAAAAGCGTTCTTAGCGTAGTTACAGGAACCTGAAGCTGCGCTTGATGTGTCTGATTCGAGGAAGAAGCCGTTTTTAAGAAGAGCTTTTGAATTATTATCCGAAAATTCCAGTTCATTCAGGTTAAGGAAAACTCCCATTTCTGCTGCAAAAGCTGCGACATTTTCCACTCCTTCAAGAGACGGAATTTCAATTCCAGCTTCAATTCCAAGCTCTTTTGCAATTTGAATGGAACTTTTGTACGGACTGCTCTTTAGCCCTGTCCAGCTTTCCTGGGGTGGATGGAAACGAATTTCATCAAGGCCGGCATCGGCAAGTTTTTCTAGAGTCTGTCTCTCAGGAGCCAGAGAAGTGTAAAGATGGATGTGATGTTCTTCTCCAAAAAATGATTTTAGAATTCTGATATAATGAAGAACTTTTTCTATTTTCAGAAGAGGCTCCCCGCCTGTAATCCCTGTCCCGAGTGCATCCATAAGCTCAGCTTCTCTCAGCAAATCCTCATCGCCGTTTACGGCTCTTTCGTTTGCAAAAACAAGATCCTTTCCTCGCCTTTCATCAGAAAGTGGACAGTAAAAGCAGCTTTTTGGGCAAAGGCCGGTTATAAAGAGCACCATTTTTGCTCCTTCCTGGCAGAGCCTGCAGCCTTCAGAAAGATAGCTGCAAAAAGAGCCGGTCTCATCTTGAGTGAACTTATCCATATCTGAATCTGCATATTCTGTTTTTATATATAAGGCTTTTTTAAAGCACCGTTTTTATAAGAGTAGTGGGGGATCTAAGTAAGGGTAAATAGCAATTGCTCGGCGAGAATTTTCCGGGCTTAGAAAGCAATATATCCGTAGAATTCCAAAGGTTAGCTAATGTCAGAAAAAAATGGATACGTCGTGGTTTTCGGCTGCAAAAGGTGCGGAAAATGCAGGGATATCTGCCCTGTAGGCGCAATCTACGAGGAAAACGAGCTTGCAAAAGTCAACCCGAAAAAATGTACTCTATGCATGAAATGCATCGATGAGTGTACGAATAGATCAATTATCTATATGGAATAAAATGAAACAAAGCTATTGGGATAAGGTGCATAAAGTGGAAAAAATTTCGGTTAAGGGAAAAATCATAGATATTACAATTCCTATTTCTCCTTTTATGCGAGTTTTCCCCGGAGACCCGAAACCCTCAATAAAGAAAATCTGTACTCTTGAAAAAGAAGGTTTCGCTCTATCCGATTTAAGACTGGGAAGCCACACCGGCACCCATGTTGATGCCCAATCTCATGTTTTAGACAATGGTCTGCCTGTTGACAAACTTGAACTTGAAAATCTAATGGGCATGGCACTTTTACTGGATTTTACATCAATTGCAGGTGCACTGACCGCTGACATCCTTGAAAAAGCCCTGCAGAATACAGGAGTCTCCGAAGATATCCCAATTCTTCTTCTGAAAACGGAAGGTACTTCCAGAGAGCTGAAAGGCATAGAAGATATTGATTTTCAGAGCATGAAATCAGAATTCCAGAATGAAGAATACGAGGAAGGAGAGACTTGCCCTGCATACCTTGATGAAAGTGCAGCATCATGGATTCTTAAGAAAGGGTTTAAAACCGTAGGAATAGACAGTTTTTCCATAGATAATTTACATTCCGAAAGCCTGCCGGTTCACCATTTGCTGCTTTCAAACAACGTGAATATAGTGGAATGCCTTGAACTCAGTTCGGTAGAAGCGGGAATTTATTTCTTCCTGTGCTTGCCTCTGAAAATAGAAGGTTGTGACGGCGCGCCAGCAAGAGCTTTATTGATCTCTTATCCTTGACTTTTCTTATCTTTATTATATCGTTGACTTTTACTTTTTCTACTATCTTTATTTATATTTGTGACTTTTACCCTTTTGTGACTTTTACCCTTAATAGTACTTCAATTTTACATTTCTTGCCCTTTAACTTCGAAATTTATCCCCCGCATTATCTCTAACAATTATTTTTCAAAATTGAGACATAGTATATCTTATCCCGTCCTGAGTGACCATTTCAAACAGGAATTCTCCCGAAATAGGGGATTTTATTACCACTCCCCTTTCTTCAAGAGGCAAAACCTCTTCAGTGTTTTCCTGATTTCCAGCAGGAATCCATAATCCTTCTGAGTTGCTTTCTCCCTTTACGAAATAGACAGGCTGCCCTTCAAGAAATACCCTTTCTTTAACTCCATTCTTATACTGGTAAATTATTGTATTATTTTCCAGTAACCAATCGGAATCACTCAGGTTTCCGTTGCATTCGGGGTCCGGGTCAACTCCGAAACTTAGGTACCTGACTGAAGCAGGTAGAGAAAATTTGAGAATACACGTACTCCCTTCAGGACTGAATTCTTCAGCAGGATTTCGGGCATATCCTGCCTGGATTGAGCGGATTGAGAGAGCAGCAGTTTCGACCTGATCTTTAATTTCCGCATCCTCCAGAAGAGGAATTGCTGTACTCCAGCCCTGAGCCAATAAAATTAAGATTGCTGAAAGTAACCCCAGATATACGACGAGCTTGAGCGGGATCGTATCAGCTGCTACAGTATCAGAAAAGAACTGTTTCATATACTAACTAAGAGACATACAGAATAAAAAATTTTACTTTTAATGAGCTCCAAAGAATTTGTTTCCAGTGAAAACAAACGACTTTTGAGAATTAAAAATTAAAAAGGAAAACTTGAAGGATAAGGAACAGACTAAAGATAAATGAGAGAAACTAAAGCAAATTAGATTAAAAATTAGATTAAAAATTAAAGAAGAACTCAAACAAAAAGCGGATAAGAAAAAAACTAAGGCTTAATAGTTGAGGCTAATATTAGGGCTTAATAGGATCTAAGCCTGGATTTGAACAAAGTCCAGATTAAGAGATAAAATAAGCTAGAAAAGAATGAGCTAAAAAAATGAGCTAAAAAAATGAGCTAAAAAAATGAGCTAGAAGACAAAATAAAACAAAAAACCTGGGAGGGTTTGGGATAAACGAAGAATCTGAAGAAAACCTGCTTTGCATACCCTTTTCAGAGGAGCAGCTCGAAGAGGTAAAAAAATATGCGGCTCTGAACAAGATGGAGGTTGAAGAGTTTATAAGGAATGTTTGCCTAACTCACTGCCTCCAGCAAATGGAATATATATATGGGCAGAGAGGAGAAGTACCTCCCGAATGTGGAGGAGGGCCTGCAAAACCGGAAAGCGGATCAAAAACCGAGCCAAGGAAAATTGAAGTAAGTGAGCAAAAGAAAATTGAAATGAAAGGTAAGCCAACTTCAAAAGATCTGCTCGATGGGCCGCTAATTCTGGATCAGCAGTGCATAATGGATTTATTTGCAATCAAACGAGAGTTCTGTGATACTTCAAATAACAAAATAATTACTGTTGCCCTGAAGCTGGGTTTAAATCAGCTCAGTGTGGCTCTTGACATGCTCAAGCATAAACTGAAAGAATGACTGAAGCAAAAAAGGAGAAATTAAAGATAAAGATCTAAAGTCCCTTTGTAAGCAATTTTTTGCAGGTACGGTTTTTGAATGAGGAACTTCGGATCTTTCAGATTTTACCGTTTTTTAGGTCTTGCTATTTGATTTTATATCTTATTTTTTATGCCTTACTGTTAAACCATTCAAGGAACTTATCAATGGCCCTGCGCCGGTGGGAAACCTTATTCTTCTCGGCATCTCCGAGTTCTCCGAAGGTTATGCCGTTATACTCAAAAATTGGATCATACCCAAAACCGCCTGTGCCTCTCTCTTCGTATGCTATTTTTCCTTCGACAACGCCTGGAAAAACCAGAGGCTCTTTTCCGGGTTCGCAGTACCCGATTACGGTCTTGAAATAAGCGCTCCTGTCTTCTTCTCCTTCCATCAGTTTGAGCACTTTAGGGTTTCCGAGTTTGTCCTCTATAAAACGTGAGTAAGGGCCTGGAAAGCCATTTAAGGCATTTATGAATATACCTGAGTCATCAACCATTACAGGCATGTTGAGTTTATTTGCAACATATTGCGCTCCATAAGCTGCAATAGGTTCAAGTTCATCTTCCTGAAGTTCGGGGTAGCCGTCTTTATCCTGAATAACTTCTATTCCGAAAGCTGTGAGAATGTCCCTTACTTCAGCAAACTTGCCCTTATTTCCAGTAACAAAAACAATCTTATGCATAGCGAGCCCTCTTTTTTATTTCTTCAACGCGCTTGAGCACATCCTCTGAATCTATAAAAGTACTTTGATACCCTTTTTTGAAAGCTTCTATAAGAGCTTCATGAGCCTGGTGTGTGCTCTCAAAAGTCTGGAAAAGCACATGAACATCTACACCTCTTGCTTCCAGGCCTTTATCAAAATAAGCAAGCCCGAAGTCCACCAGATATAGCCTCTCGCCTGCAAGCAGGAGATTTGAGGTGGTCAGGTCTCCGTGTACTATTCCCGAGCTGTGGAGTTTTCCTACAAGTTCCCCTACTTTTTCTGAAATTTCAGGCGTAATCAGGTACTTTATGGGAACTCCTTCGATAAACTGCATCTTGAGCTTGAAATCTTCTACATCGTAGATAATCGGTGTTGAAACTCCACTGCGCCGGGCTTCAGACATCAGGCGGGCTTCTGTTCGGTTTCTTTCTTTTCTTATCCTTTCATCAATCTCTTTATGCCTGTAGCCCTTGGGAACTCTTTCCTTAACAAGCACTTTCTTTCCTTCGTGCCCTTCTTCCAGATAAACAACAGCTTCAGCTCCATTATCCAGCATTTCACCGGGAGGTCTATTCAGAAAAGCCTCAGGGGAAATCTCAGGGACTTTTTTCATTTCTTCTTCTTTGATCCAGGTTACTTTTACATCGTCAGTCCTGAAACTCGGATTTACTCGGGAGTCCTCAAGGGATAGAGTATTTCCTGACTTATACATGAGAAGCCCGGTATACGCGATCATGGTTCCATTGTCTCCCATAAAGCGTTTTTCAGGAACATAGAATTTTGCACCCCTGGCTTCACACATGTCGTTTAGCATCTCCCGAAGCCTTGTGTTTGCTCCTACCCCTCCTGCAAGTAACACCTCTTTTTTCCCAGTGTGGGCAAGGGCGCGTTCTGCAACTTCCACGACCATTGCAAAAGCCGTTTCTTGATAAGAGTAGCAGACATCTTCAAGAGAAAACTTTTTCAGAGCTTCACTTGCAGCCGTGGAAAGCCCGGAAAAGGAAAGGTCCATTCCTTTAATTACGTAAGGTAGAGGGATGTAATTCTTTGCATTCTTTGCGTATGCCTCAATCTTGGGCCCTCCGGGATGAGGCAGACCAGCTCCTCGAGCGAACTTATCAAGGGCGTTCCCAAGCCCTATATCCAGGGTTTCTCCAAATACCCTGTATCTTCCTCCCATATAGGAGATGACCTGGGAATTAGCCCCGCTTACGTAGAGAACAACAGGATCCTTTGCAGGTGTTCTCCAGATTCCTATTTCGATATGGGAAATGCAATGGTTGACCCCTATCAGGGGAATGCCAAGGGAGAGAGAAAGCATTCTGGCTGCCGTTGCAACCGTCCTCAGGCATGGCCCAAGACCTGGCCCCTGGGAAAAAGCTATCCCATCAATATCCGAAGGTTCGACTCCTTTTTCTTTTGCCTCTGCAAGAAGTCTTTTGATCACGCTTGCTGCATATTTTGCATGGTGCTGGGCGGCTTCTCTTGGATGAATTCCGCCAGTTTCGGGTTTGTAGGTTTCCGTGACTTCGGCAATTATCTCAGTCTCGGTCACGATTGCGGCACTCAGGTTCCAGGCAGTACCTTCAATCCCAAGGATGAACGTGTTTTTCAAGGCTTACGATCTCCTTCAAGTCCTTTTCCTCTGTTTGCTGTCACTGCCTTCGATAATAATGGAGAGAGCTTATATACATTTGCTTTTCTCACATCCGGAAAAAAGATCTTCCAGGTTTCGCTCAGACCTTTAGAAGTTTACAAGCTTTTGTATGCTTTCTTCCATGGGTTCGAGAGAGAATAAATCTTTTTTTAGCTTCTCCGTAAATTCTTCGAGAATAGTTGCAGGAATATCGAAATCCAGAGGCGGAGGAGAAAGCGGCTCAAGTTCAAGTTCCCTTTTTTCCTGCCTAACGGCACTGAACTCCGGAAGTACCAGAATGGCAAGCAAAAACAGGATGAGAGTCGCGTACTCTCTGCCATAATTTGCCCATGAGATATATTCTGCACCTGTGAAAGAAAATATCTGATTTATGACAGATACTGGCCAGGAAATAAGAGGAAGGGGCGAGGCTGCGGGATGGGAAAGCAGCAGACTGAGTAATAAAAGAAGAATAACTCCAAAGCCTGTTTTTTTGAGCAGGCTGTGTGGCTTGGCATTAAGCCACCACTCCCACCAGGCAGGCTTTAAAGGACCTGCACTAACTTTTTTAAGAAGGATTGAGGCAGATATTCTTATCTCATCTGAAGCTTTTATTTTCATGCATTCTTCAAGCTTTTCGGCGGATTTTCGGAAATAACGAGCTCTGCAGTAAAAAAGGCCAAGGAAATAAAGTGCATAAGCTTTCAGTTCATTGTCTCTCTGACAGGCGGGTGCATTCTCAAGTTTTCCTGTAGCTGCAAGCAGCATATACCTGAAACGTGCACTCCCCTCATCAAAAGATATCTCTGCATACATATACCTGGCATAAGCCTCCCAGAGCAGGAGTTTCTGGTTCTCTGTATCCAGGGCGAGAGCTCTCCTGAAAGATTCAAGAGCATCCTCACAGGCCTGTTCCTCAAGCTCTATTCTGCCTTTCAAGAATCTTGAGTATACGTTATCAGGAGCTTCAGAGATCGAAACCTCCAGTTCTCTTAACGCTCCTCTGCTGTTTCCTAATTTAAAATAAAGTTCTGCAAGCCCATTTCTGGCATGGAAATTTTTAGGGTTTAGTTCTGTTGCCTTCCTGTAGGCCCAAAGGGATTTCTTGAAATCCTCAAGCTTTGAGCAGGTAAAACCCAGAAGGCAGAAAGGTATATCAGAGTCACTGTCCATTGCAGTATTTTCGAGGATGTATCTGGCCGTTATGAAATCCTCCATCCTGATAAGGGCAAAAGCTTTCAAGAGTGAAACCTGGGAATTTTCAGGATCAAAGGCAAGAATTCCGTCAAACACTTCCACGGCTTTTTCCCATTCTTTCAGGTGCGTGAAAACAAGGCCTTTTCCGGAACATGCAACTTTTCCGTTTGTGGAAATCTTTCTAGCACTCTCAAAAACTTTCAGGGCATCTTCGTACCTGCCAAGAGCATCCAGAGAAAAACCCTTAGCAATTCTGAGCGTTTCCATCTGGGATTTTTTCTCAGCCGAGCCCAAAGCCCAGGATTTTTCCTTTTCATTATTTTCCTTTCCATTATCTTCCTTTCCATTATCTTTCTTCCCTGGTTTTTCTGCAACTGTAGTTGCATAAATAGCCTCTTCTGCCTTTTGGAAAGTATTCAGAGCTTCTTCGAATCTTTCAAGACACATCAAAGTAATTCCTCTGTAAATCAACGAATAAGAGTCTTCAGATTCGATTTTTATGGCATTATCAAAAGATTTCAGAGCCTCCTTATATTCTCCAAGCTTGGCAAAAGCAAGCCCTCTGTATTTCCAGCTTTTGTTTCCGATTTTTTCTTCAGGAATTTTTCCTGATAACTCAAGGTATTTCTTAAAAGCTGTTTGAGGCTGATTGTCAAGAGACTCCTCAAAGCCCTTTTTTCGACACTTGAGTCTGGAAAGAACGACTCCCCGGTTGTAGCGAGCTGACACACTTTCATAATCAAGTGAAAGAAGCGCCTCGTAGGCTTTAAGGGCCTCACTGTACCTTCCGAGTTTACAAAATGAGTTTCCTTTTCCGTTCAAGGCAAAGGCATTTTCCGGATCAAGCATAAGAGCTTGCTTGAAAGCCTTGACGGCTTCGGAATAATCTTTAAGCTTATAGTATGCTTCTCCAAGGCCACTCATGGTACAACTATCTGCAGGCCCAAGGGAGAGAGCTTTTTCATAAGCCTGCAACGCTTCAGAATATCTTTCCATACCCAGAAGACAGCTACCTGTTCCTGACCAGCTTTCTGAACTTCCGAAATCAGATTCAAGGGCTTTTCTGAAGGAATCAAGGGATTCCTGATAATTTCCAAGAGCCAGCAGGGCTTTTCCTTTGCCTATTTCTGCTTCTATTAGAGAGTTGTCCAGTTGAAGCGCACTCTCAAAAGTCTCAAAAGCTTCTTTGTACCTGCCCAGACTTCCGAGCAATCTTCCTTTTTCGACCCTATTCATAGTGTTTCCTGACTCAAGAATAAGGCTTCTTTCAAAAGCTCCAAGAGCTTCTTCTTTTTTCCCCATACTTTCAAGGATCTTACCCTTGATTTCCCAGGCGGCTGCAGATGCAGGTCCCAGTTCAAGAGCTTTTTCACATGAGCTCAAAGCTTCTTTTCCTCTGTCAAGGGCGAGGTACGCTTTTGCCTCCCCTTCCCATGCTCCCGCATGTGAGGATTCGAGTATAAGGGTCCTTCCATAAGCCTCAAGAGCTTCCTCATTTCTCCCAAGGGTAGAAAGGGTTGCCCCCCTATGGTACCAGGCTTTCAGATTTTCTGGGTTAAGTTCGGCAGCTTTCGTAAAAGCATTAAGAGCTTCTTCACATCTCGATAACTGGTTTAAAACGAGCCCGCTGTAGAAAAGAGCACCACTATGCTCTGCGTCCCTCTCAAGTACACCCTCAAACTCTTGAAGAGCCTGTTCGGGCATATTCAGATAGCCTAATGTAAACCCTTTGAAATAACGGGTAGGAACATTGTCAGGATCAAGTTCAAGAGATTTATCAAAAGCTCCAAGAGCTTCTTCAGGATGATCCAGGTAAAGAAATATATTCCCCTTGTATTGCCATGCGATATTGTCCTCGGGGTTTACCTCAAGTACGGCATCAAAAGCTTCGAGTGCTTTCTCAAAGCTTTTTTCTGACCCAATTTGATTTTTTAGACTTAAAAGAGCAATGGCTTTACCGTACCAGGCTCTGGCATATAGAGAGTTCATAGGGCCTCGAAAATTTTGAGTAAAATTAGCTCATATATATGGTAGTTATTATAAATATGGGTATATGATGCCTATTATAAATAGAGGTGCAGAAAAGAATTACTGATTTACTTCTCTGACCGTTTATACGAATCTTTTGAACTCAGGAATTGTCGAATTCATTAATAAAGAGACGTCTCAATAGAAGCAAAAATTTAATGAAAAGAAATCTCAACCGAAACAAAGATCTAAGAAAAAAGTCTCAGAAGAAAAAGACTGAGGAAAAGAAATTTCGACAGAAAATAAAGATTTAAGAAAAAGAAGTCTCAGCAAAATCTTAGCATAAATAAAGACTACGAAAATAAAGGTTAGATAATACCGGTTTTACTTTTCCTTTCTTTCCGGCGGCAGTTTGAAGATCAGCCTGACATTTTTTAAAGTCAGGTTCTTTATAATTAAGGATTTTGATCCCAAACCTTTTATTCTCAGGCTTTCGATGTGAGAATCTTTTATTGTAACTATTTTTGTTCTGGTTTTTTCTTCAGACATGTTTTTCCCCTTTTCTTTCTATACTGCCTTTTCCCTGTTCCGGGATCTTATTCATGACTAAATATAATATTCTGAAAATAAACTATTTTCCGTCCACTGATTTAAAATTGAGCATTAAGTACCAGGATTCCCTATTTTTCAGCTTTTAGAAAACTCAGGAAATTGTGAGAAATTAAATTGCGAGAAATTAAAGAAGGAATCGAACTAGAAAAGGATAAATGTGTGATAACATCTGAAGAAATCAGAGAAGTTTTCTTTTAAAAAGATGTGAGTGAAAGGAACCGCAGGGAAAGTTCTGCGGCTCAGATTGAAAAATAAATTAATTTGGTTCTTGAACCAAATTATTTCTTGAATTCGGTATAGCCGCACTTTCCGCAGGCAAGGCGGTTTCTGTGGTCGGCAAGGAATATACCTGGTCCGCATCTGGGACAGAACTGTTTGAGTCTGGTTACGGAGTCTCCCTGGACTTTGTAGTAATCTTTTACTGCCATGTATATGCACCTCTGTAAGGCTTAAGCCTCTTCTCCCTCAGGTTCTGCTCCCGGACCCGGGTTTCTTTTCAGGACGTATTCCAGTTCTACTTCTTTCATGCGGCCTGCATCTTCGTAGAGTTTGGCATAGCCCTTTCCTTCCTGCATACCGTACTCGGTTTTGATCCTCTGGATAACCAGCAGTTCAAGGGGGGCATTCAACATTGCAGCGAGTTTATTCCTGATATCATTTCTGGAAGGGGTCGAACCTTCATATTTCACAACGAAATCCAGTTCCCTTCTGTTTAAAAGTGGATTTTTTTTGTCTTTAAGGATCTTTATGTCCATCTAAAATTCTCCGTATTTTATCTAATTCATAATTCTGATTTTTGCTGACGAGCTTTTCAAACAGAGCCCTTATTTCTTCTTTTTTCTCCTCAGTGACCTTTACGAAGACCACACCTTCATCAGGCTGCCCGTACAGAACCACAGCACCAAGGGGTGCCATCAGGATTACCGGAAGGGTTGCCAGATCCTCTTCTCCCCTTACAAAAATCCGGAGAGGCTTTTCGAAGGTAAAGGCTTCTGAAAGGGTTTTAATTAACTCATCAGTGATAATCCCTGCAGGATTGTCCACAGACACTTCATCATAGACATTATCCCTGTTCCGGGCCGAGACATTGCTGGAAACCGGTTGCCTTTTGGTACGGTCGTCCACAATACAGATGTCCGGAGTAATCCCGGCTTCGAGCAGGTGGAAGGTAGTAACATCCCCTACGGATATAAGTTTTGTGGGGCTTGCAAGTTCCCCTACAAACTTTTCTATGGTATCCCTACCCTTCCCCACATAGAGCTTACCCAGGGGTTTTTTCATTAGTGGGCGTAATTCTCTTGGAAGTTCAATATGAACACTCAAATCAGCGCACCTTCAGAGCAAATCTATCAGGGATGTCAACCCCGAGCTTTTTTGCTATTTCTGAGCGTTCCGCATCCAAGATGATTACAAGTCCACTCCATTCTTCTGCAAGGTCCGAAGTCCCGCAAATAGGGCAATTTTGCCCTTCCAGGACCCTCATACAGTGTCTACACACTTTTTCTGCCATTGCAAATCCTCTCCTATTAAGGCAGCTTATTCAGTATTTCCTTGAGGCTGATTCTTTTTACGGGCTTCTTCAAGCCACTGCAATTTACCAAGAGCAGTCTGACGCATGGTAAGTCCTATTTTACTTTCTTTGGGTTCCCTTTCATTGATGCTTACAGCAACAACTCTGGCCCTTACATGGTCTCCTTCGGCAATGGCCTTACCTCCGTTTTTCGTTACAAGCCTTGCATTCTTGGCATCGTATGAAATAAAGTCGTCAGTAATCTGGCTGACGTGAAGCAGTCCATCCATTGGTCCCATTCCTATGAAAACTCCAAAACCAACGGTTTCTACAACTTCACCTTCAATAATTTCCTGGAGCTCAGGCACAAACATAATGGCTTCGAATGTTACATCGTAATATACTGCCCCGTCTCCTACAAGGATATGCCCTTCTCCTACCTCGTCGATCTTGCAAATCGCGACAAGGGACCCCAGTTTTTTGTCAACCTGGCCCTCGAGTTTTTCTCTTAACGCGTTTTTTACAGTTGGCATCACCTCTTCCCCTAACAGGGTTGGAGGGATACGCACAGTATCAACGAGTCTCATCATTTTATACATCTGCTAATCACCCGTAAACAAAATTGATTGCAACGCTGTCCGGAAAATCCGGTGGGTCTTTCAGGCAATGTCCAGTTTGTTTCTCTGGCGCAGGGATATGGTCTGAATCCCTGCTTCGGCAAGCCTGCGCTTCAACCCTATATCGTTTGTCAGGACAGCCGAATCCATCTCTTTTGCAAGTCTTAGAATTACGTCGTCCGCAGGGCCTGTAGCAGCTATGCGTTCGCACCTGCCCATCATGGACCTGGCAACTTTTGCGGCTATCCTGTTTGAACCTTTTTCCCGCTTTATGAGTTTTTCTATCTCGAATACTACAGCTTCAGGCACAAAGAATTCATTAAATCCCAATCTCCTCAGCTCTTCGAAAATATCCACTCCAAACTGGACAGGGATCATGAATCCATTAGTGTCGATTATAACCTTCAACTCTTAATTACCCCTACCCCAATGAGCCTCCAGCGAGAGTCAATTCTCCTGCTGATAGCAACTCTTGACCCGACAGCCGCACTTACAGGACGCTTCAATGCCACTTGTGCTTCATTTTTCCTGGCACTTGTGACAACTCCTACAGTAGTAGCAGTGCCTATGTTGAGCATAAGAGGTTCACTGGTCTTGATTTCGTTGATCTTTTCTTCTCTTGTAACTCCTACGACCCTGTCGAGCAGGTGTAATTCCATAACAAACTGGTGTCTGGTCTCAGGAAGGGTACCTGGTTTTCCTGCCATCTGTCCCGTCAAAGAGTCACCTTTTGTCAGGGTAGGGTCAAGATAAGTTCCTACAGCCAGAAGGCCTCCTGGAGTTGCTTCTTCTACTTTTGTCGCGCCTGCAAAGATAGACGAAACCGTTGTAAGAATGGGAATCCACCTAGTAGTGCCTTCGGTTGTGACCTTAATTCCTGGCCTTATTTCTAGTTCATCACCAGGATGAAGCAGGCCTTCTGTAAGAGTGCCTCCAATAACTCCTCCACGGATCTCCTCAATTGAAGCACCTGGTTTATTGATATCAAAAGACCTGGCAATCAGCATACTTGCAGGTTTATCCACTTTGTGGACAGGAGTAGGGATCTGGGTTTCAAGAGCATCTATTAAGACATCAATGTTAATGTTCTGCTGGGCAGAAATCGGGATAATAGGTGCGTCTTCTGCAACCGTGCCTTTGACAAACTCCTTTATCTGATGGTAATTCTCGATGATTTGTTCTTTTGATGCAAGGTCAATTTTATTCTGGACTATTACAATATTTTTAATTCCAATTATGTCCAGGGCCATCAGATGTTCTTTTGTCTGGGGCTGTGGGCAGTCTTCATTTGCGGCAATTACCAGTACCGCTCCGTCCATAATTGCGGCTCCTGAGAGCATGGTTGCCATCAGGGTTTCGTGCCCTGGAGCGTCTACGAAAGACACTGTTCTATGCTCTTCGGTCTGTTCTCCACAGTTAGGGCAGGTCTTTTCCACAGTATAACACTGAGGTGTAGGGCATCTGGGGCATTTCATAAATGGAACGTCTGCATACCCCAGTCTGATAGAAATTCCTCTTTTTACTTCTTCACTATGCGTATCTGTCCACACGCCAGATAGGGCTTTAACAAGTGTGGTTTTTCCATGGTCGACATGACCTACCATGCCGATATTAACACAAGGCTGACTCAAGTTGTAATTTCCTCCAGTAAAGTGAAGCTAATCCGATAGAAGGCAGATGTTTATCCGTAAATCCGTAGTATAAAGAATTTGTATTGCTTTTTTCAGCGAATCCGCAGCTTCCAACCCTAAACTCATCTGATCCGCAATTTGAACTGCAAATTAGAAGTTAAAGTGAGATTTTTGCTGGATGCGGGCTTTAAAATAAGCCCTGAATCCTTCCCCGGCCCATAAGTAAATTATGGATTTCCGTACTCGGAAACCCGGGCAAGTTATATCATAAATTATTTTTATCGAAGCTTGAATCTTGCAGATTCCGGCGATACTTTTAAAGTTTACGGTATCCTATATAATTCATATCTACTAATGCCGGAAAGCCTTAATAAATTTATGTGACGATCATATCGAGCTTCTCAAGTTCCAGGGCACGCCGGATCTCAAAGGCGAGCCTTCTTCCAGTGCTCATTGGCCTTCTCCAGAGAGAGTTGCCGTAAGAGTGCCCGACTGACATGTGGACATTAGTTCCGCCACCTACTCTTGGGGCCACATCATAAATATAGAAGTTCAGATCCTTATCCACACAGGTCTGAAGGCAGAAAGGTCCTATAATCCCTGGAGCGTAATGTTCTTGCGTAGCTTTCACATACTTTTCCCCCATCTCAAAGACCTTCTCGAGAAGAGACTCACGAAGCGTTGCAGAGTTATGCCCGCAGACCGTGTATTCAGGCGTTAACTGGTGCTCTGCCAGGGCCATCTGCTGGGGAGCAGGAAGCCTTACGTGCCCATCAAGACTGGTCTCAAAGCGCCAATCCACACCAAGAAGTTCCAGTTTGCTCATTTTCGGTTCGATTGGAGAATAGAACATATCAAGGTTAAACACAGGACCTATGATATAACGTTCTATCCTGGCACTTTCAAGGGCTTCTCGCGTAATAACTCCCTGTTTTATGAGCGCTTCAGATTTCTCCTGGTATTCTCTATAGCTTGAAGCGGTGAAAAATCCTCTTTCCAGCTTCTTTACCGCATGCGGGAGTTTGACCATTACCAGTTCATTAATATCCTTCGGAGATTCTATTTTTTCCGGAAAAGGAAGGCCTGCTTTTTCCAGAATCCAGTAATAACTCTGCTGTTCGCTTCTTTCCTCACTTCTGAGAAGGTTTCTGCTTCCTACAAGAGGTACCCTGAAGTTTTCTTCGATCTCATCTATGCTGCAGTAGGAGGTAAAAGAGCGGTTAGGAATAAAGAGCACATTCTCATCAACCAGTTTTTTCTGGTTCTGAGGCAGGAGGATTTCATTATATTTATTAAAAATAACGGTTTCGTCAACAATCCCCCGTTTTATTCTCCCGTAAGGGTCTCTTTGGGCCCTGAAATATTCGCTGTAAGTCTTTTCCCGGCCAGCCTGACAGATTGCAAGTGTCCTGAACTCTTCTTCAACTGCTCCATCACATATATCAAGCCCTGAGTGAGAGGCTATAGTTCCTACTTTTATCTTATCAGCATGTGTATAGTAATCTTCAACAATTTCCTTAATTTCTGTCCTGTCAATCATATACAATATCCTCGAATTTAGAAAAATTTCCTTTAATGAGTGATGATAATTATGAGTTTCGAAACCTGAGATTCAAACGGAGATATTCCGAAATACAAACCTAGAGAACACTGCAGGTTCTATGAGATGGAAGCTATGATAGGATTTTTTCACATAAACAGCTTTACCTATTAAAACCCTTTCTAATAGAAATAATCATTTATATAATAGAGGACAGATCAGAGAGGGTATATATAATAAGGCAGGTAGGTCAGAGAAGAGATTATGCTTCTCTTCCTGAGCTCTCCAGGCTTTTAAGTCCCGGATACAAGGCTGAGTATAAGAGGCGTAATAAAGGTCTCAATTACTGCTGCGAAGAAAAGAAGAGGCACAATCCAGTGGAAATAAAAAATGAGCCCTTCTTTAAACTCTCTTTTAATCTCCGTCGGCATGCCAAAAAAGGAGGAAAAAACCTGATGCCCGAGCCGGAGTCCGATACCTGCAGATAGAAAAACCATAGGCAACTCCACAATTCCATGAGGAAGAAGGGCAAGAAAAATATATAGCATGCCTTTTTGCTGCGCTACGATATTTGAGACCACTCCTACAAGATATCCGTTGAAAGCAATAAGTATCAATGGAATAATTCCCAGAACCAGCCCGAGTACAAGAGAAATCAGGCATACAAAAGCGTTATTAAGAAAGATTGTAAGCATTATTTCAAGCGGCCCTTTTTCAAGTAGTGGCCCGAAGCGGGAACTGAAACTCTTCATAAGATTATTAGCGAGATCGGGGAAGCTTTCCACAGAGATATAACCCGCAAGGAAAGACCCGATAAATATAAAGGTTATAATAAAGGCATAAGGCCAGATAAAGCGCAAGTATCCGGTAAACCCGGCTTTTTTTGAGTGCTGTAAATTATAATCTCCTTCTCTTCCCATACTTATCCCCCATATATAATAATATAAATTAATTTAATTAAAACCTCGTTTTCTATAAATTCGAACGATTCAGATACCTAGCGTCATTCGGATTGTATTTCTAATGGCAGGAGAAAGTCCAAGAACCAGAATTACCAGTTTGATTAGCATTTTCATGTTCAAAGACTGCTTATCATCTTCAAATTGAGTATCAAGCAAGTAAAGGACCCCTATAAAGATAATAAGTTTCAATGGATACATTACCAGTGCGGTACCCGTAAGCTCGATCAGGTAGGAAGGCAGTACGTGTTTTTCATAATACCCGAGTTTATCTACTCCTATATATGTTGAAGAAGCATCCATCAGATGAACCAGCAGGATGGAGAGATTAATGGGATCCGTGAATATCGAGGATTTAAACTGGCGAGCAATAAGGTAAAATGCAAGAGTTAATCCAGTTCCGGCTCCGATTACGAAGAAGGGAATATAAGCGTTTACCACCTGCTCAAAATGCAGCAGGACGATGAGATTTGCAAAAAACCATACAAGCCCGAAACTTGCAAAAATAAGACGATAGTCTTTCGCCAATCCTGCTTTCTGTAGCCTGATAGAAAGCCAGAGGCAAACTATGGTTACCGCAAAGACCAGGAAGTAAATGTTAGGGGTTATGAGCAGATAGGAAAATGGGGGATGAACTATATCAGCAGGGGAATCTTCAAATATACGTAGTGAAGAGCCTGCGAGTACGAAAGGAACAACAGAAGCGATAAAGCGGGGTGTAATTTTTACTTCCAGTTTCTCGAGAAGTTTAAAAACCCCGAAAATGCAGATACCCAGTACTACTGCCCATGTGAAGGTGTTTATAATGTTATACCCTTCATCACCTTTTATGGGCTCGAGATAATAAGTATTGATAAACTGTGAGATCTTATCTATTAAAAAACTCATTTTATCACTCATTAAAAATGGCAATATCCTAATACGATTAGTACTTAATGTGCATAAAGTGAACTAATTTCTTGAATCAAGGAAGTAATATTTAATCTTTAACGCGGATGTTCGTCCTTATAACAGATATTTCTTTCCGGCAGTTTCACCTTAAGGAAAGGTTAAAGAGATTATATTACTATAGTTTTTATAATAATATGTTTTACAGGTACAATGTGATGAAGTTAAGAATGGAATTAATGAAGTAAGCAAGAAAATAATAAAATAAGAATGAGAATCAAAACCGGATAATCTTCTGACAAAAAGTTAGGGATGATTTTTAGAATTATATGAGATATTTGCCAGATCTGGTTAGTCAAGAATTAAGTTAATGAATTAAATTAACATATTAAAGTATCTAATAAATAATCTTAAAAGCTAAATACCCTTTAGCAGCTAAATCGACAGCTGGATTATATTTGACTTTTCATTCATTCGGGTTTATGAGAAGCAGTTTGTTATTATCATGATTGAACACTGATGCGGGTATGAAATTGATCATCAACAAAAACAGCGCAAAATGGATGCAACTTCCCAGGGATGTACTTGTCGGGCACGGTGTGCTTGAGGAAGTTGGAGATGTTTGCAGGGATCTGAAGTTAAAAGGAAATGCGCTGATCGTGACCGGCAGCACTACTCAGGACGTTGCGGGCAAGAGGATAAGCAAGCTCCTCGAAGATGCTGGGAGCCAAATGGAGACAGTTTTGACGTGCAGAGCTAGTATGGAAGAAGTAGAAAAGGTCATGGAAAAGGCTCTTGAAACAGAAGCGAATTTTCTCCTGGGTGTTGGAAGCGGAAGGTCTATCGACCTTGCAAAACTTGCATCAACTCGACTTGAACTTCCCTTTATTAGTGTGCCAACTGCGGCTTCTCATGACGGCATTGCATCTTCCCATGCTTCAATTCTGGATAATGGGAAAAATACTTCAGTGAAGGCACAGGCTCCAATTGCAGTCATTGCAGACACAAAGATTATTTCTGCAGCTCCTTTCCGGTTCCTTGCAGCGGGGTGTGGGGACATAATTTCCAATTACACGGCAGTCCTGGACTGGGAACTTGCAAGCAGGCTCAGAAACGAGTATTTTGGAGAATATGCTGCAGCTCTCTCCCGCATGGCTGCCAGGGTAATTATAGAGAATGCAGACTCGATAAAGCCAGAGCATGAAACATCTACAAGGCTTGTGGTAAAGGCTCTGGTTTCGAACGGAGTTGCCATGAGTATTGCAGGCTCTTCAAGACCTGCTTCGGGATCTGAACATATGTTCAGCCACGCTCTGGACAGGATAGCTCCAAAACCTGCGCTGCACGGCGAGCAGTGCGGGGTCGGCACAATTATGATGATGTATCTTCACGGAGGAAACTGGCAGGAGATAGGGGAAGCTTTAAAAAAGATAGGGGCCCCCACAAATGCAGAAGAATTGGGGATAGAAGATAAATATATAATTGAAGCCCTGTTACACGCACACAGCATTCGTCCTGAGCGTTATACAATTCTCGGGAACGGGCTTACTCCTTCTGCAGCTGAGAAAGTTGCACGAATCACAAAGGTCATAAGTTGAAAAGTTGTTCTTATTCAGGCTGAAGCAGAAAATCAGTCTCTATTTAATATATAAAAGAAAGAAGCTTTAAAATTTTATTTGAAAGCTTCATGACTCAGATCCTCACAAAGATCCAATTGATTCAATTTCCAATTAAAACATCATTCCAATCAACTCTAATTAAAGAATTATTCGGGATAAGCTCCAGGTATCCCTTGTGAACTGGATATATACCCGAAAACAATTAAATGGAAGAGCTATTATGACAGAGAGCGATACTAAAATAACACTTATCGGTTCACGGCTTGCAAGAGAAGGGCTGGAATTCATATTCAAAGGTGAGATGCCTGAATGTAAAAAATGCAGGCTAAAAAACACCTGCCTTAACCTTGAACCAGGACGCAGGTACAGAGTCGAAAGAATCAGGAGCAATGATATTCATGAATGCTTCCTGCACGACAGCGGTGTACTTGCTGTGGACGTGAGCAGAGCTCCAATCCTCACCACAATGGAATCAAGAAAAGCAGTTGACGGGGCGAAAATTATGTATGAGCCTCCCAAATGCGGCAAAAAAGATTGCAAGGTGTACGAGATCTGCCACCCAGAGGGGCTTTCAAGAGGGGATAAATGTAAAATTGTAGAAGTACTTGAAAGCCTTGACTCCAAGTGCGAGGCCGGCTATTCCTTGAAAAAGGTGAAACTGGCCAGGTAAAGTAAGCGAACATATAATAGTAAGATTGATTATTAATAAATAAAAAAGGTTAAAAGCGGTGTTATAAGTGCCTGAACATAGAATGAACCAGGTCCCCTATGAGTTTTACACCCAAAAGCGCTGGGAAAACTGGCTCGGACGGGCAAAAGAGAGCGGTTTCCATATAAAGGAAACGGAAGAAGAAGCAGGGAAGGAAAGTGCCATATTTGTCAATATGGTTGACGATGTTATCCTTGCCTGTCTGAAAGTGATTGCACGCTTTGAAAAGGGTATGCTCTCCAAAGAAAAAGCCCTAGAAATTCTTGCGGAGATCCGGGATATTGTACTTTCCGAAATTGAACCAATTTCCGAAGACGTGGATCTGATGATAAATTCGATCCAGACCTCTCTTATGGGCGCTTTTGTCGCCTTTGAATGCTATGTTATGGGTGACTACGATGAAGGGGTAGATATTGAGGACCTTATAAAAGCAGCTGTTGAAGCTGAGTCTTCAGAAGACCTTGAGCTTGCTCTTGATTTTACTGCACAGTGCGGTGCACACATACTTAAAGGAAAAAGCCTGCCTGAAGAGCTTATGGCAGAACTTCCCTATGGTATTGTTGCTGAATGGCTTGATGGGATTGATTCTATCTCGGCTGCGATGGTAGGAAGCGACAGTTATAAGGAATTTGATGAAGACGACGACGAAGACGCCATCTGAATAACTTTTTCAAAGGATTCCTTTCAATTTTTTTGAATAATTGGGAATCCTTGAAAAAAAGTAAATTGGCACGGTAAATAATAAATTTATAATTCTCAAATAAATTGACAATTTTAAAAATTTGTAAACACTGAACGATTAAGTTTTTAATCAAATAATAAATTTAGAATTAAATAAGAAGTTTTTAATCAAATAATAAATTTAGAATTAAATAAGAAATTTAAATTATGTTATAGTAGTTTAAATTTATATTCTGCGCTGAATTCTTGTTTTTAATTACTTTTTTCTGCCATTGGCCCTTGTTTTTCAATTACCCCTTGTTTTTCAATTACCTTTCTATAGACATCAAGAGTTATTTCAGCTATTGTTTTCCAGTTGTATTTCTTTTTGAGAAGCTCGTACCCTTTTTCCCCCATCCTGTTGTGGCCAAGCCCTTCAAGAACATAATTGAGACCCCAGGCAATAGAAGAGGGTTCCTTATGAGCAACAATTCCTGTCCTGAAGTTATCAATCAGGGCGACTGCATCACTTGCAACTACAGGTTTTTTTGCATCCCAAGCTTCAAGCACCACTATTCCGAAGGGCTCATTCCGGCTTGGCACACACACAAGATCACAGGCATTAAACCAGTCTATCACAGTGTTATCCGGGGCATATCCAAGGAAATTGCAGGAATCTCCAATCCCAAGCTTTTGAGCCTGATATTCGCAGTGAGCGCGCATTTCCCCTTCCCCTATGAGTACAAACCTGGCATCTCTCTTTTTAAGGACTTTTGCCGCAGCTTCCACAAGCAGGTCTGGCCCTTTCTGATATGCCATCCTCCCCGTAAAAAGTACCACTGGGAGGTACGGATGGATTCCATAATTCCTTTTAATTTTTCCTGCGTCGATTTCCCTTTTTATTTTTCCCACGTTTATACCATTAGGGACTTCCCAGAGCTTGTAATCGGGAATTTTGTAGATATGCCGGACTTCATCCTTTAGTATGGTAGAGGTCGTGACAACTTCTGAAGATTCGTATCCTCCGAGCCATTCCCTGTGTGAAATTTCCTTTGCCTCCCACCAGTCTCCATGGCGGTTTCCATTACGTCCCCATTCAGTGCTGTGGAAAGTAATTACAAAGGGAAGTCCAAACTGGGTTTTAATTCTGCAGAGAACATTCACAGGATGCCAATCGTGCCCATGAAGAATATCAAACTCTCCTGCTTTTTCTCTGACATCCAGAAAGCGACAATACATACCGTCGCACATTCTGTTCATCTGCTCGACTATTCCCCCTGTTTGCTCACAGGCAATCCTGTGATAGTGAACCCCATTGATGATTTCATCATTGTCTTCACGGGCTCGGGTAAAGAGATGAACCTCATGACCTTCTGCTGCAAGAGCATCAGAGAGTTCAGATACATGAGGGGAAATCCCTCCTACACGTATCGAGTATAAACTTTCCCAGGTAAACATTCCTATTCGAATCTTTTTCATAGACTCACTCGTTCCTTTTTGTCAAAACGAAAGTTAAGGACATGAGTAACGAAGAATACAGGCTTCCCCTTGCCTGTGTTATTTCTAGCCCCTCCAATTTTCTAAACTCAATCATATTATTTGTTAGTTACTGAACTCCGACCTCGAATGTCCTTAGATAACCATATATATGTCCTTAAACCCTCAGTTGACATATAATGGTAAAGGGGAGATTTAACTTTATTTATATTCTGTAAAGTCGTCTTTATATTAAAATACAATCTCCGTACTTAAAATACAATCTCTGTACTTTTATAAGTTCATTCTTTTTAATCGTAATAAACATATCTTTGAGTTTTTCATGTTTTTTTGATTAGATATATGAAATTTTCTTTCAAGTTTCTCATAAGCTTCTGACACCAATTAAACTATCATATGAAATTCAATCCTCAGAAAGGAAATCCCCTCTCAGGTAGGAGGCTGCCCTTTCAGGAGAAACAGTATTGATATAAATTCCTGTATTAAACTCAAACCCTGCATTGATGCTAAGTCTTGGGAGCAAACGGATGTTAAGGTGATACTCAGGAGTTCTGTAGAGCTGGTAAAACATATGATTGAAAGACACATTTCCAAAAACTCTTTTGTAACTTTTGAGAATGGCTCGCAGCATATCAACCAGGGCAAAAAGAATTTTGTCGTTACAGTCTCCAAGAAAACTGACATGTCTCCCGGGAAGAATCCAGACTTCGAAAGGCACCGTGGAATAATAAGGGGCAAAAGATATACATTCGCTATTTTCAAATATAAGACGAGAAGAAGCTTTTTCCCGATTAAAAACTGCACAGTAGGGGCACGTTTTTCGCTCCCTGATAGCTTTTAGTTCTCTTTCAAGAGGAAGAGGGATAAACGGAAGAGCAAGGAGCTGGCTGTGAGGATGAGCTATAGAAGCCCCTGCTGCTTTCCCTGAGTTTTTAAAAAGAGAGACATAATGGATTTTCTCTCTGGAAATATAGTTGCAGGTGCGGTCTCTATAAACATGCATGAGTCCTGAAAGCTCGGAATCGGAAAAATCCTCCAGCTTTTTCCCGTGCAAAGGCGATTCTACAATAACCTCATGAAAACCATACCCGGGTTCAACCTGAAGACCAATTTCCTTACTTGCCAGAGGATTTGGAGCAGGAGAAAGGGCAGGGTAAAGGTTTGGAAAGCAGCGAAAATCCCAGCCGCGTATCCTGTTTTCAGGAGTGTCGGCAAGGATTCTCCCATTTTTATATACCGCAATGGCCAGGGGAGTCTTTTCTTCAGCCCCGCCACAAAAAATGCAGCTCTCAGAATCATTTTTTTCAGAATTTTCCGCTGATTTCGTAAAGTCTGAAGGCCTCTTAGCCCTTTCTTCGGAAATTATGCACTGTTCGGAAAGAAAGTAATGCTTTCGGATTTCTGACATCGAAGGAAGACCTCACATACTTTTCATTGCTTTTTTCTCTTATTCGTTCCATTTCTCCTTTTTGTCCTTATTATTCTTGGATTCTTTCTAAAAGGTGTCAATTATGAAATCTCTTGCAAGAACCTGTGATTTGTGATATCACCCCAGAGTATTTTACTGCTTGCAGAAGCGCGACCCGCTTATCAGTTCATAATACTGTTTGGTTGGCTCCTCCCAGCCCATATCCTTTGCAAGGAGAAAGGCTTCCCTGCATAAGAGTTTGTATTTTACTCTATCTTCGATGAAATTTCGTGTGAAGTAGCTGACCGCAAGGGCATAATCAAGAACTGTTTCGTAATAAGAAAGATCAATGTTATCCACGACTATCACCCCTCCGAGACCTTCTGTCAGAGGTTCGATAGCCTTTACAGCGTCACTAAAACCACAGACCCGGCTGACCACACTGGGGGTACCCTCTTTTCCGGCTTCAAGCCCTGTGAGCAGGAAGGGGTCATAACGCGAGGGAAAAAGACCTGCACAGCAGCCTGCCATAAAATCCTCAACCTCCATGCCCAGCCCACCATCAGAGCTTGAGAGAATCTGGGGATATAGAATTGCTGCAACAGAACGCTTTCCCCTTACCATCTTCGAAAAGTCAAGTCCTCTGTCATCAACCATCTGCTGAAGCCTCAGCTCATTTCCTGCAAGCACTTCTTTTGGCAGGTTGACAGGAAAACCTTCAGGGAGATTTTTCTTTGGTCCTTCCGAAGCAACAAGGAAACAGATAACTCTGATCTCTTCCTGCAAACGTCCTTCCAGAATACTGTTCGTTATTATATGCTCAAGAGCGACAAGGGAATCAAGAAGATCATGATATCCTTTATTTTCAACCTCTATGCGAGAGATTGTAAAAATAGGAATTATTTTTTCGGGAGCTATCCTTTCTCCTCCGTGATACTTATACAGGTTTTTGGAGAGGAACTTTCGGATCGTTTCAAGATGCTTTTCTTTAAGGTTCCAGTCTATTTTATCGGATTCTACAGTTATCCCGTTTCGGATTACTATTCCATTAATACCGTAAAAAAGCCTGGCTTCCTGCCGGGTAGACTCCCCAACTGCGGTAACTGTATCAGCATATGTCGCAAGGGATTCGAGGGAGGCCAGGTTTTCCGGGACCCCAGGTGGCCATGTGCTGTCATTCGCCCTTATTTTTTGAATAGAACTATATCCTGCAGTCCTTCCAGGCAGCGTGGCATGCAGAGTTGCAATAGTATTTACCGGGATTCCAAGTTTTTTAAGTCTGGCTGGAGCATAAAATACCCCGAATTCATGACAATGAAGGGAAACTCCTTCGCAAAGTCTAAAACCATGAGCAGGAGTTCCCTGTCCGGGATCTGCGTATGTACCTGCGGAGTCCGGGCTTAGAAGAAGCCTGACAAGCTCGGAAATTGCATAGGAGAGGGAAAGATAATGAGTATATTCAGCACCGTTTGGCATACTCTCATATTTCAGGGAATCAAGACCAAAATGTTCGTAGGCTTCAGCTTTAATTCTTCCTTCGAGGGTCATCTCCTTTCCCATATATGTTGAAGTGATTTTACTAAAATTATAGGTTTCAAACTGCAGGTACGCTATTTTTGTTTTCCTTACGACTTTTTCTCCTGTAAACACTTTGAGACCCGAGCTTTCAAGAGACTCCAGGCTTTTCCTGAGTTCCCCGCCAATTTTAAGAGCTCCAAATTCCCCCATATTCGTAATTCGGTTAAGTCCACGGTTCCAGTCTGCTCCCATGTGCCCATAGTAAGGACCTACAACAAGGATTTGTGTTTCTTCTTTTGTTTCCAGTGTTCCAGAATTAAAGAGAGCAGCAAGTGTATGTGCTTCTTCATTAATGACATTCCAGATTCCGCCCATCTTGTTCGATTTAGGGCCTGCTTCTTCTCCGGCAATTATGACAAAGTGCTTTCCCAGGTTCGAACCCCCCCAGAAACTTCCTTTTATCTAGTTCTAATATATATTTTGATTTGCCTGTTAATATTAAAACCTATCAATTAAAAAAGAAATTTAGAAAAGACTTCAAACCATGCTGAGAATAAATTGCAATCAAGAGCTGTGGTTTTGCACACAACCCTGAAAAGAGAAAAAATTCAAAAGCCAGAAAGTACAGAAGAAAGTGCTGCTAGGTGCTGGCATTAAACTCAGGTACCGGTATCAAACACTGAAGCCTTTGTTTTTGTATAACAGCTCTCAACAAGCTGCATGGTCGCATCAAGATCTATGATCTCAAAGTCAAAAAGTGTGGAAAATTCAAGGACTGCTGCTTCAAAATTTTCCTCATAGGCATGGCCTGTATTGATCCTTGCAACCCTTTTATAGCCCGCATAATCAAAAATGAATTTTGACATGGAGATATCGTCCGGGTTCTGGCTCAAGCCTGCAGTTCTTATCATCTCCCTCCAGTTTACAGCCCACATAGGCGTCAGGAAAAAAGTTCCTACCCCTTTGCAGCTTTTCAGGGCTTTGAGGTACTGTCCCCTGCCTCCAAGCACAGCCCCTATGCAGTCATCCACAATTTCTCCGTTCTCTTCCTTGAGAATGCAGACTTTACAGTTGTGGGCTTTGAAGTCTTCTTCGATTTTTCCAAGCACATTTCCACAAAGCCCGTAAAAGAGCAGGATCCCGTCCGAGCGAGGGGCCAGGAGCTCAACCTTTGAATAAACGGTTTTTTTAAGGTTTTCAGGAATTGCGTGCAGGGCGAGTTCAAGCATATATACGATCAGGATAAAACCCTGTTCTCCTCCTGTTTCTGGCTTTCTCAGGATGTCTTCAAGAGGAAGGACTGTATAAGGGATTCCTGCATCTGCAATTTTTCTTGTAATGCCGGTACAGTCTTCGTTTTCAACTACAAGCACTTTTTCAATCTCAGGGTCATTTTCAAGCAGGTGAATGATCTCATCTTCAAACATCCTGCACCCGATTATACTCATCACTGGCATGTCTAACTCCTCTGGAATGTGCAACTTTTCATATTTTCATTTTTAGAGATGGAGTCCCTTAAGGTTTTCATATAATCTGCAGAATAGTATTTTTCAGAATCACTAAACATTAATAGTGCTTCTTTAGAAACATTAATAGTGCTGCTTCAGAAACATTAACGATGCTCTTCGAAATTATTTTATCTTCAAAATTATATTCTCTGGAAAATACGTATCATGAATTACTACAAATTTCAGCCATTAGCATTTATTATTGGCTTTCTACAAGCCAGGCTTTCACCTTAAAAATATCCAGCTATTATTTTACCTGTGTCCTTATATATCCTAGCGTTATAAAAATACACTAATTAATTGTCAGGTATATTTCGATAACTTGGTTTGAGTTCTTCTGATTTTGTAGAATGGCAGGATGCAGGCTCAAATCTTTAGCCTCAGGATGTGCAGAAGACCTTGTTTTCTTCGTATTCTATAAAGGAAACAGTACCATAACAGGGCATTTTGCTAACTATGAATAATTTTGTCCTTGAAGATTCTGCAGTTAAATGTTACCTACATGGGTATAAGCTCTACCTGAATTTCTAAAGAATATTTCTATTGAGGGAAATAATAACCCCGCAGAAAGCAAAAATATGCTTATCAGGTCTTTTATCGGGATTTTTCAGCTCCAGGCCTGATAATAACCTTCTTTTTTCAGGATTTTTATAGGAAGAGAGAAAAGTTCCGAGAGATTTGCATCTGTCAGGATTTCTTCTTTTTTCCCATCCCTGAAAACCTTTCCTTCCTTTATAAGCACCACACGGCTGATTTCAGGAATAACGTCCTCAAGGTTGTGAGTTACCAGAATCACACTTTTTCCTGAGTCTGCAATCTTTCGTATGATTTCGCGGAAGCTGTGCAGGGCTTTTAAGTCAAGGCTGTTTGCAGGTTCGTCCAGAACAAGGGCCAGAGGGCCGTGCACAAGGGCTCTCCCTATAAGAACCCTCCTGGCTTCTCCTGAGGAAAGCTCACACATCAACCTATCTGCAAGGGCAGAAATTTCAAGAAAATCCAGGATATCCCGTGCTTTTGCCTCCATTTCCGGAGTGACTTCATGGTTGTAGTAAATTCCTATGCTGCTAAAAAATCCGGAGAGTACTACATCAAGTACCCTGATCTGGCGGCAGCAGGTCTGCTGGAGGTCTCCGGAAACAATTCCGAGAAGCTTCCTGAGCTCAAAAACATGCCAGGTTTCTTTGCCCATTATTTTCAGAACAAGCCCGTCTGCTGCTGCAAGAGGGTGATATTCTTTTGTAAAGATCTTGATAAGGGAAGATTTTCCCGAGCCATTGGGACCTATAATTGCAATATTTTCCCCCTGAGCAATAGAAAGAGATACCGAATCAAGAACTCTTTTTCCGCTCTTGACAACAGTTACATTTTTCAGTTCAAGCAGGGAAGGGGATTTTTCCTGCCTTGAAAAATTCGTATTTTGATTCATTGCTATTTTGGTCCTTTTTATTTGAGTGATCATGTTAGGTCAGCTTCTTTCAGGTCATCTTTATTTGAGTTGTTTTATTTGAATTGTCCTGAGTGAGGTGTCTTAAGTGAGGCATCTTTATCCTCTATTTTGAAAGTTTGGAGTAAAATTCCAGATGAGATCTGATTCTTTAGATTCGATTTAATTTTTCCTGTTGATCAAACAAAGCTGATTCAGTTGAGACTAAATCTTTATTATAAGTTTCCAGGCCTCATGAAATGGGTATGAACTGTCTTGATGCAGGCTTGACAAATTTTGGAAAAACTTTCCCTTTAAAAATCTTGTGGAACATGGCATAAATATTTAAATTGAGTTTTGAATGGTCTAGAGGATCTCTGAAATAATAAATTAATACTGTCTCTTTTGAAAATTAAAGCGATTTTACTTCCGTATATTGATTTTTAAGATTTTTTTAGATTCCAACTATTTAGAGAGTTACGGAGATTCCCCTGTCTAAAAAAAATTAACCTCTACTTTAGTTTCTTAAGTATATATAAGCCAACAAAATGAAAGTTGCATCACCTAAGAAAAGGAGTTCTGGGGGATATCAATTGGAAGTTTACAATATCAGGAGTTCGTTCAGCTCTTACCTTTACGAAATTCGTTTCATCATCCTGTTCTATGTAATAGGAGATTGGGCATCTACAGTTTACGCTCTGCCTTTTGCTACAGAGTTTAATCCGGTTCCAGCCATGATTCTGGAGAACTACGGCATTTATCACCTTCTGCTTATTAAAGTAGCTTTTGTGTTACTACTTTTTTATGCAGCCCCTGCGATTAGAGTGTCTAAGGAAAGATGGGATCTCACAAAACGTATTATAGAATTCATAGGTATACTTGTGACCGTAAATAATCTTATGGTTATCTGCAACGGATGCAGCCTTATACAGGTTCTGGGACTGGTCTGATTTACCGGATTTCCATTAGACCTTAATTTTTTCCCTTTTTTCTTTGATCTGAAAGGATCTCGAAATGTATCTTCGGTTGACTTTACTTCTTATTTAGTAGCTGTTTCTATTGAATGATGACACTGATATTCTGTTTTACAGCTGGTTATATTCTACCAAGCTGTTTTCCTGCTCCTCTTTTCCATCAAAAGCTTTTTCAGCACCTGACTTTGATTTCCAAGATTATTGTGTATTTTTATCTGGTTTTTGCGTACAGGAAGCAGTCGAAGTAATCATTCCCAATTCTGTGGACCTTTTTCATAACCCCTTCTTTTTCGTACCCGCATTTCTGGGCCACACGCTCACTTGCCAGGTTCCGAGTATCCATAAGGATAACAATTCTTTGCAGATGCAGATACTCAAAACCTATTTTCTCAATCTGCCTTACCGCTTCGGATGCGATTCCTTTTCTTTGATAATCTTTGTCAATGAAATATCCTATTTCTCCAACCCAGGGCCGGTGCTGGTCGATTCTAATCCCGCCTGCTCCTACAATTTTTCTGTCAAAGACGATGGAATAGTTGTACTCAAAGTTGGCCTTTCTTTTAGCTCCATTCATCTGCAAAAAATATATTTCTTCTTCAAGTGTCCGTACTGGAACTTCTATAAATTCAAGATCCGTATGTGTCATTATTTCAAAAAAACGTTCCGCATCAGAAATTTCCTGAGGTCGGATTTTTACTTCAGGCATAGACAGAAATTGAATATTCCTTATGAAAAACGTTTTTAAATCTCTTTAAGTTTCAGACTATTTATTATGTCTTGAAAATAAACGAAATTTAAATGAAATGAGACACTTCTAATTAAATAGAGAACTATGGAGAGAAATGAAGAAGCCAGTATACTGGCCAGGATCAAAACAGACTTAACCCTGAGTGTGGATGAAAAGACAAAAAACAGTTATTCGCGCTTTTTTAAAGAAGAAGTCCAGTGCTATGGTGTGAAGTCTGCGCTTGTCGGGAAGATTGCAAAAGATTATTTTAAAGAAGTAAAAAAGGAAAGCAAACAGAAAATTTTTACTCTTTGTGAAGAGCTCCTCAGCTCAGACTACTGCGAAGAAGCTTTTATCGCGTTTGAATGGGCCTACCAGTTAAGAGATGACTATTCCGAAGACGATTTTTCTACTTTTGAACGCTGGGTCGAGAAATATGTCAATAACTGGGCGAAGTGTGATACCCTCTGCAACCACTCAGTCGGCTCTTTTATTGAGAAATTCCCTTCCTACATAGCAAACCTCAAAACCTGGACACAATCGGAAAACAGGTGGATGAGACGTGCAGCCGCAGTAACTCTTATTTTGCCTGCCAGAAAAGGTGCCTTTCTGGAGGACATTTTTGAAATCTCAGACCTTCTCCTGAAAGATAAAGATGACCTTGTCCAGAAAGGCTACGGCTGGATGCTTAAAGAAGCCAGCAAATCTCACCAGCCAGAAGTTTTCACATACGTTATGAAAAACAAAAAAGATATGCCCAGAACCGCCCTTCGCTATTCAATAGAAAAATTCCCAAAAGACCTCAGAGACAAAGCCATGGCAAAATAACCTAAAGCACAAAGCTTCAGTAAAAAAGTTGTAATAAGAAAGTTGCAATAGTAAGTTAGTAGCAAGCTGGGTAAACTGCAGTATTAATTGCAAAAGTAAATTGTAAAATTAATTGCAGAAGAAATCGCAAACGGATTAAAACAAAGTTGCAGTAGTACAGAAATAAGAAGAGAAATAAAATTATAAATTGGAACTAAAGTTAGAAAAGAGAATAGAAAGAAGATTAATAAAAGGAACTGGATTAAAGCGAAAGAAGACAGATAGGGAAGTAAGGGAGGAAGGAGCTTTTACAGATACAGTACCCCCATACTGTATCTTTATACTCCTTTTCTCCCGTATTTTCCCGTTTTATGTTCCCCATCTTATTCCTGTACTGTTGTTCCCTGCATTTGATTTGCAGGAATAGTCATTCAATTTTTCGTTCGAGTACAAAACTAGAATATCTTCACAAGTATTTTGTTTTATTTACACAGTCATAGTACGAACTGAACATTCAAAATAAAATTATTATAAAAATTATTGTTTACTTGAAATTTTTTAGTTCCTTTACATTAAAAAAATAAACCTGTCAATCCTGAATGCCATTATTTTTAATGGAGTGTGAAAGTACGGGAAATAAAATCAAGTTGATGAAAAAATGATGAAACTAATTCAAAGTTTTCACAAGAAGTTTCACAAGTGTAATATCCCCTTTTAATTTTTTCCAAAGCAGGAAAATTCAGTTTCAAATTGATGCATTTTTTCCGGCATCGGTTAGGATGTTCGTTAACAAATGAGAAATAACTGCAGTTTTATTGATGTGCAGACAGTCTGAGTAATTTGAGTTATCTCCCCATTATATGAAAAATTACGAAATCGCAAGAGTCACATTTTTCTCGTATTTCATTAGTGAACAAGATCCACTAAAACAAGGATTGAAACAATAGTATGGTAACGTATATAGCCCAGGAAAATGAAGTACAAGATAGTTAAAAAATTGTAGAAGGTGCGAAAGTGGGGGAACCCCAAGATAAGAGAAAGAAACCCGAGCGCGAAGAACCACGTTATGACAGATTTTACGCAGAAGACGGAAGCATGGAAATAAGCAAGGCGGGCCCCTTGACCGATGAGGACAGGGCGGAATTAGCGGCCATGCTTAATCTGTTAGGCGTACCAGGCGAGGGCAAGGAAGGCCAGGCAAGCAAGGAAGCTAAGAAGGGGAAAAAGGGACGGTGAGAATATCGAAGCGGACCTTAAGGCAGGGACCCTAAAACGCGGCCTTAATCAGCCTGTCTTTTTTCATCTAATTATTACGACCGGAAAGGCCGGTCTATTTCCCTTATGAGATGGGGGCGGCTTTTTTCAAAACGGTCCTACGTATCATAAAACAGGAAAAAATTAAAGATGTTTTCATCTACTGTGTGGACCGGCATAAAATTCGCGAGCAAGATCCCTATAACAAGGATTGAAACCGAGTAAAGTCAGAATACAAAATAAAGCGAGAAAGAAATCATGAGGCAAGTTTCGACTTTTTACTTCAAAAATAAAAAAGATGGGAATAGATAGTTATCCCACATCTCGTGATCTTATTCGGTAGTCACGCCGTCGAATTCGGCTTCATTAGCTTCAGCCTCTTCCTTCGTGGCGCGCAAGATTCCATCCTTGTGATGTGCCGGAGAATAGATCGTATAGAGCTTCAGTTCTTCCGTTTTTGAAGTGTTGATAATATTGTGCTGCGCGCCGGCAGGCACTACAATCGCAACCCCATCACTGAGTTCATACTCGTTGCCGTCAATTATGCACTTACCCTGCCCGCTTTCAAAACGGAAAAACTGGTCGTTTTCCTCATGAACTTCCATCCCGATTTCTTCTTCAGGCTTCAAGCTCATAAGCACCAATTGACTGTGCTTTGAAGTATAGAGCACCTTGCGGAAATTGTCATTTTCCAAAGTGGCCTCCTCGATATTAATACAGAATCCTTTCATATTTTTTAATTTATGATTGATTGTATATAAAATTATTCGAGAACATGATTAATAAAAAGAAGAATTGGAACTTTTACTTTTTTTTATGATTATATTCTGGCTCTCTTTGATTCCTGGTTCCTTGTGTTGCGAATTCAAATCTCATTAAGGAAATAATTTTATTGAAGTCCTGCACTAAGGTAAGTTCATGTCAATTTGTTTAACTGAAGGCACTATTTCTTTGGAAAGTTTTTCCCCAAAACGGGAGGGTACATATCCAGTTAGAAACAGAGAAAAATATCGGTTAAGATGCCTGTAAATTAAGTTGTCTATAAATTAAGTTGTCTATAAATTAAGGTGCCTGTAATAATACAATTTACAGAGACTTTTATAGCTTTATTTCAGATAGTCATTTATAATAATTTCGTATAGTTGAGTCTTGTATGCTTTATAATAACATTGCATGAGGAATTTGCATTTCTGTTTTCCATAGGCACAGGTATTATTCTGTTATCAGGTTTTTTGAAAATAGTCAGTGAACTCGCGGATACCCGAGAGCCTGAAAAATAGAACGGTTCCCATAATTTCCGCCATGATTTATCGTCTTCTAGTGCCTTGATAACCCCAAGATTTAGTTCGGGTAAAACAAGTCTTAGGAGAGATTGAAACACATGTTTGATACTTACTATGTTTTATGCTCATAACCCCCACAAAATCAATTATAAATGATCCAAATGAAAAGGGATAATTGTGACTTTAAGTAGTTCCAAGGTTGAAGGATATATCCCAGCTTTGTATAAAAAAATTCTGGAAAGATATGCGAATCCTTAAAAATCAACATAGCGTTGACAGACTTAAGAAGGTCAGGTAAATGAGAGTATCTTTTGAAGAAGCAGATGAAAAGGTAATATTCAGGATTTCGAAATTCCACCCAGATTACGAAAAAATTTTACAAATGTGTTTTTATGAGGACGACGGCGAAGGATACATAAAAGTCTATCCAAAGAATGCCAGGTATTTGGATAAGATAAAGAAACGATATTATGATAACGCGAAGCTGATGTTTGATCAGCTTGGTTATTTTGTTCCCGTTCCCTGGGAAAAAGCATTAATGGAATTTTGCAAAAGAACTAAGGGAACAAATATCGACTGGTGGTTAACCGGAAGCTGTGCCGCATGTATTCGAGGCATAAAAATGTATCCCCATGATGTGGATATAATGACGAATTCCAAGAGTATTGAAGAAATAACTGATGTTTTTTCAGACTATCTTATTGAGCCTATTGTTGATACGAACGGATGGTTAACCAAGGATTTTGGGGTAATTTTTTTACATGCACGAATAGACATTGCATCCGATCCACAGGATATCCTGGATATTCCAGATCCAGTGGACTGTGGTCCATATGCAAAAAATAATCTAGAGACCATAAAATGGAATGGCTACGAGATAAAGATCCCTCCTCTGGAATTGCAGCTAACTGTGAACAAAAAAAGGGGAAGGATGTATAGAGTAAAACTCATAGAAGATTTTATGACGAAATAAAATAGGATAAATCACTTAGTTATCAGGGAATAGATAAATGAAGGTAAAAAAGAAGGCGGCTGACAAACGAAAAAATTTTAATATTTAGAAAAACAAATTTATTATTAAAAATTCATTCAAGGCAGCACCCGATAAAAAACGAGACTTCTGGGGATATAAGCTGAAATTGAGCTTTCTTACGGCACTTCTTTCACGAAAATAGTAACGAATGAAATTGATATGAAGCGAAACTCTTAAAACAGGATATAATGATTATCTGCATTTTAATCACAGGAAAATAAAAGGAGCAGGCAAAATGTCACCGGTTGAAGTACAAATGTCAGTATGCACACTATTTTTCTCATGTATATTTATCCTAATGCTGTTCTTCGTCTACAAAATATTTACTTGGCAGAACTCAAAATATGGTCAGGTTAATCCTTTTGTGAATACACGGATCTGGGCTATATACCAATGGCCGGGTAGAAAAAAACTCCACTAAAATAACTAAAGAGGGAAGGTTTAACAAAAAGAGAGAATAGCCAGAACTTATGAGCAAGGCCCATATAGGAAGAAAGAAGAAATATTTTGTCCTCGGGTTCAGTTAATCAGAATATTTGATTAGACTTATACCTATATTTATTCAGATTATATATACATATTTACATTTTAGGATATTTACTTCATTTTTTATTCTATTTTGAGAGTTATTGGAATAGACCAGGGTCATAAACAATAGAAAAAATTAAAGAAAGATAAAATTGATAGGCACAAAGTTGAGGTTTGTTGAGATCTTAAACTTTAAGCCAGGTTAGATTATTTTCGCGACCATCTAACATAATAAGGCTGTCCATTTTTGTAAGGGCTCTAAGAAATTTTGTCTATTACTACCTTCCTTTTATCACTGGATGTATGTACGAACTGGCCACTTCCGATATAGATACCTACATGTGAGACAAGATAGTATTTTCTTTCATTTTTAGTTACATTTTTTTCCAGAGTACTAAGTCTCCGGGTCTCGGTGAACTTGCTGCGACATAGTGTTTATTCTTTTTTATCGCTGGAACTTTCATAAAATCTATTCCCTTAGCTCCAGCCTTTGAGTATACCTGATATACAAGATGAGAGCAGTCGATTCCAACCCTGCTGTTCTCTCCGTGTAGATTTGGAACTCCAACCCAGCTTTTTGAATATTTAACTACATCACTCTCTTTTGTTCCAACAGGAGCTGCAGTTGCCTGGAATGCCATGGTTGCAAACAAAACAATTAATACTAATGACACAGTTGCCATTTTCTTCATAACTTTAGCCATTTATGATTCTCATCATATTTCGTACTAACTATAACAATCAATGTTAATGCTTTTGTTTCAGGCAGTTAGGGCAATACCCTCAAATAAACAACAATTTTAAAGAATTAAAACTCATCTATAAATGTATCTTTGTTTAATTCATATCTACTTTTCACTCATATAGGAAAGTTTTACTTTACTCAACTGCATTTTCGAAATTACCGGAAGTACTAAAAAGGATGCTGTGATTATTATTCTTTAATATTAAAAGACATTAAAAAGGAACAGGTAAAATGTCACCCATTGAAATACAAATATCAGTATTTACATTACTTTCTTTGTGCATATGTTTCATAATTTTGTTCTTTAGCTGTAAAGTTTTTTTCAGGAAATGTGCAAAATATGAAAAAATATAAAGAAGGAATATAAAACTCAAGTAGAAAAGGACTTACTGATAGAGAAAACTACTGCTCATTGCTTGCTAACCTGTTGATTGAAAGCAAAATAAATATTATCTGAGCTAGGCTGAAGGTAAATTTAATACTCTGCCTCATATTTCAGATAACTGAATAGAGATCTCTGAATAGAGATTACTGAATTGATAAGTCCATTCTTTATGAATTTCTTAAGCGATAATCCCAGCCTCTTTCTTTCGATACATTTAGCTGGTAAATCTGTTTATTGTAATTGTTTCACAGACATTCCTCTGATTTCTTATAACTGATATTATTTTTGTAAATAGAGATGAAAACGAGGGAAACGTTTGCAACGCCTTCAATACAAAAAACAAGGGTCTGGTATAATAGATTGCGCGAAATTATACCCATATAAACTGGGGAATTGATGTTCAACTATGAAAACACAGGCCGGTAAGAAAAAATGGCTACTCCATTATTAAGATTCAGAAATACATTGTTCCAATGGAAACTGCAAAAAACTTCTAACATTATCGATGAAATCGCATGCAAATCCAGCAAAACTTAGAACATTATCTATATACCGGTATGTTCCAATAGATATATAATATCCAAAATCCGTACCAATTAATACAAGAACTTAAACTTTTTTGAGACAAAAGATTTATTTCATTAAAAATAAAGGGAAGGGGCAAATTGAGCGCAGAAAAGTTTAAAAATGCAATTAGAAGATATAGTGATTTAATTGAGAGGAACAAGGACAGACAAGCTTATTCGGATTTTAAAGAAGGAATTAACGAGGGGCTAGAAATAGCAAAGGATACTTTTGAAGAAAATGCAGATGACTTTGATTTATCGAGTTCACATGAAGATCGAGACGTAAAAATGCAGAAATTACAGGAAAGATTTAACTTACTAATAGATACGATTGAGATAGCAAAAAAACCAAACTATTCTGAAGAACAGTTAGAAGGGATACACAAAGGGTTTGAAAGATCCAAATCATTGTTTGGAGAATTTATAAAAGAATTCATATAAAATATAACTAAACTTTAAAACTTTAATAGAGATAAAACTTTAATGGACGATCTTTGGAACGCAGAGAAATTCCTGCCGAATCTGAGCATAAGTCCGACAAATGAAACAGGAAGAAAGCGAACAAACCTGTGGAAATTCACCTGTCATTTCTAGCTATTTCACGTATTTCTAAAAGTTCGCACAATCTATTCAATGCATATTTCTTTTCGTGTATTATAAATTCTAATTTGTTAACTTCCGCCTCCAACTGTGTAATTTCAGTTTTTAATTGAAGGACCTGTTCTTTAATAAGATCGTAACTTTGCATCATACCGCCAAACCCAGTATATTATACCCCTTACAATGATGCTTTTTTTAGATATAAATCAGATCATGCTAACTTTTAGAAAAATTCACTTAGCCTTGTTACACCATAAATTATCCATTGCTCGGGTTGAAATATACAGTTCAAACTTACCATTGCTACCCAATTGAGAATTAAGCCAGATAAAACAATTAAAATTTATACAAGTGCATATCAAGCAGACAGCAGACAATGGATTAGAGATCCTTCTATATGAAGATCTCTTTTGAAAAAAAAGAATTAGAATAGATGCATTCCGATCCCTGAGATATTGGATATAATAAAATCAAACATTAGAAGAATCAAATGCATGTAATCTGCTGATAATCGGGCCACTTATGAAGGATGTGACAAGCGCCATGAAGATCAAAGCTACAAATATGCGGTCATCAATAAGTCCAGCATCCTTGGCAATAGTAGCAAGTATCATCTCCATCGCACCTCTTGCATTCATTGCAAAACCCACTGCAATTGACTGCCTCCAGGGCATCTTACTTATCATCAAGCCGAGTGCCACTCCAAGTACCTTACCCAGACATGCAACGATAAGAACTGCAAGCACTAGGACCAAATCAAATGATTCGACAAAATTAGCCCTCAAACCGATTGAAACAAAATATAGAGGAGCAAAAAAATACATCACGAACTGATAGACCATCTCATGTGCATCTTCACGCTTGTCAAGATTCTGAGAGAAAGCAAGACCCACTAAAAAAGCACCGAATACGGAGTGAATTCCTATCAATTCAGCACAGGCTGCAGCCAACAATACAAGAACAGTCGTAATTCCAAGGAATGAGCCAGGCCAGGGTAGGTGTGATTTGAACCATTTTTGAGATCTTTGAGCCAGAAACCGGCCTATCGTAATCATGAAGACAAATAGTAAAAGCACCAGAACGAAAGTAATGTAAGGCGGAATATTCATGACGCTCTCATGTGCGAAATTGCTCAATATAAAAGCAAATAGAGACCAACCTATAAGATCATCAATGGTTGCAGCGCCAGTAATGATCATTCCTATATTTGTCTTCATCAGGTCAAGATCCATCAGGGTTCTTACAATAACCGGAAGGGCCGATATAGACAGTGCCGTGCCCATGAACATCGCAAAAAATAATGTTCTGCCATAAAAATGCTCTCTCCATAGATCCGGAAATAAAAAGACCATCCCGATACCCATTATAAATGGTACTACTATACCCATTAAACTGGCCCAGGCTATATTAGTGCTCTGTTTTCTGATAAGATCAAGGTTCATCTCCAAGCCTGCAGCGAATAAAAAGAAAAGCATGCAGATCTGGATAAGTGCATCCCTGCCCTGAAAAACGGCACCTGTATCCGGGAATAATAAGTGATAAGTGTCAGGGCTAAGCCATCCCCAGACAGTAGGGCCGAGAATGATACCCCCAAAAAGCTCACCAAAAACCGCAGGAAAGCCAAGTCTGCTCATTATATGCCCACAGAACAGAGCCATAAGAAGCATCACAGCGATCTCAAGGAAAAAAATTACCATATCCTTTGGGATCATATAGTCTCACCATAATGTTTTTGCATTTAACATGGATATTTAAAGGATATAGCCATGGTTCTCACAAATTACATCTAAACAATTGCTAAGTAAATTTTTTTTCATCCGCAAGTTTGTCTGAACCATACAGAAAGAACCCATAGGCCGCTTATTGATCTTATCTAATATAAACTATTGCTTATCAGAAAATGAGTTTTCTTACTTTTAAGTATATAGATTTAAACGCAAATATTGGTTTCAGGCATCGAAAACCTGACTAGAGTCGAGATTCAGGTCAGATATTGTATAACATATTATTTGTATAAATGTGCGGAAATTAAGTAATTTGTCGTATAATTTTAAGATCCATTAACCAAGAGTATTAATTAGTAGACAATAAATCAAAGTGGGTTAATTCTCACCTAACACAAATAACAGAGATCTGATGTAAAGACTTACATGGGGAGTATAGAATATTTCGCGGATCTTTTTCTACATTTTGACACTCATTTCAGTGCAATAACAAGTGAATATGGTCTACTTGTATATTTACTGTTGTTCACACTTGTTTTTTGTGAGACAGGCCTGGTGATAACTCCTTTTTTACCTGGTGACTCTCTGATCTTCGCAACAGGGGCTTTGGCTGCTACAGGTTCTCTAGAGTTATTAACTATATTAATTATTCTATGTATAGCAGCATTGCAGGATATACGGTCAATTATCACATAGGCCATTTATTAAGAAATACGATGGCGAACCATGAAAAAATGAGGTTCATTAAAAAGGAACACTTTGGCCGTACTCAGGAATTCTTTGAAAAATATGGGGTGAAAACCATAATAATAGCTCGCTTTATTCCTATCATCCGCACTTTCGCCCTTTTTGTAGCAGGAGTAGGAACAATGCCTTATTCAATTTTTGTTAGCTACAATATAATAGGTGGAGTAGATGAGTAATGTCATTCCTTTTAGAAGGATACTTTTTTGGAAATTTGCCGATTGTAAAGAATAACTTCAGCTTTGTGATAATTGGAATAATTTTTATTTCACTACTTCCAGGCATTGTCACATATATCCAGAGCAAACGTGCTTCAAAAATGATATAAAGAGCGAAGAAACCATACATAAAGGAAGTATTTTCACCAAATTTCTGAAAGTAAAAGCTAAAATCGAATACTTTTACCAGATCGATTAATCCCAGATTTTTTAGTATTTTTAATATTGTTTTCATCTCGATTTATACCATGTTAATAATTATCTGTAGATCCTCCAGTTTGTTGAAAGGTAAGATATTAAACAATTAGAAGTTCAGTTTTATAACTGATCTTTCGTTGCATTCCTGCTGGGGAAGTTTAGTTTTATAACACTTTGCTTTTATGAGTTTAATGTAGTTACTAGATTGAAAATAATCCAAGTATAAACTGCATCGAGATGAGAAGCTAGCTGGTATAACTTATATTTGAATGCTGGAAAAACAACACAAGTGAAAAATACAGAACACGGAGAATCATATGTGACTGTCGGATATGCTGATCTTGGAGACGGAAAGCTCTATTATGAAATAGAGGGAAAAGGGGAGACGCTTGTGCTTTGCCATGCGGGTTTTGTTGACAGCCGTATGTGGGATGATCAATGGGATATTTTCACACAAAATTATAGGGTTCTTCGCTTTGATATGCGCGGATTTGGAAAATCGGATCCTGTAACAGGTCCCATTTCTCGCCGTAGAGATCTGTATTGTTTATTGCAGAAACTCGGGATCAAAAGTGCACATTTATTGGGTTGCTCAATGGGGGGGAAATAGTCATAGATTTTACGCTTGAACATCCAGAGATGGTATCGTCGCTGGTTACAGTTAGCGGAACTCCAAGTGGCTTTGAAATGCAGGGCGAACCTCCATCCGAAATTCTGGAAATGCTACAGGCACTTAAGCAGGGTAATCTCAAGAGAGTAAGTGAACTGCAGATCAGGCTCTGGATTGACGGAATTTACCGTCAGCCAGAACAGGTAGACCCTGAAGTTCGTAAGAGAGCGGCTGAGATGAACCGGATAGCAGTAGAAAACGGAACATGGACTAGAGCTGATGCTAATCCGTTAAATCCGCTAAATCCTCCGGCTGTTGAGAGGCTGACTGAGATTGCCGTTCCTGTACTAGTTCTGGCTGGTTCACTGGATCATCCGGAAGTCTTCAGAGCCGCTAACCTGCTGGAGAATGAGATAAGGGATGCAAAAAAGATCATTTTGTCGGATACTGCTCATATACCAAATATGGAAAAACCTGCCGAATTTATCCGGATAGTGCTGGATTTCTTAAGTGAGATTTCTGAACTTAAATAACGGATATTATATACAAGAATTGAGATATGGACTGGCAGCCCCTGTTTTCAATGTATATTTGATGTATTATAGAACACAAAAAATAGAATCAGTCTTAAATATGGGCACAACTGAGTTACTATAAGCTACACTCCAAATTAGTGCCCTTTCTATCATCTGACCCGACTGTGCAGAAAGTTAAGAAAGGTTCTAAACAGATCGGTTCCAAGTAAACCGATTCAAAGCAAACTTTATCTGAGATGAAAATATCTTATAAGAGGATAGCAATGCAGCAGTATAAATTAAAACGAGGCTTTAAACCTGAGATTGACAGGATTTGCTCGGTAATGCAGGAAACTTTTCCCGCAGAAATCTCCAGAAACGGAGAATACCTTGAGACATCCTATGGAGCTATGTCAAAGATAAAGGTCTGGATCGAAAACAAGATGATGTGTGTGGACACCGTTTCCGACAAGACAGTAACAAATGACGAGGTTGTCATGCAGACCAATAAAGCTTTCCGGGATTTCCTTCTCAAAGCTACAGGATACACTGCTAAAGAGCGAATAAAAAATGCTAAAAAGGAAGTCGGAGAAGAATAAAACTCTTGACAACCAATTCTTATTTTAATTGTACCATCTCCACATCCCTTACCTGGAGGTATCTTTTTGAATATGGATTTTCTGGAAAAACTGAAGAGCTTTGAGATCCCCACCTGCCTTCGGGTCTGCTGTGGGACCGACGGCTCTGTGACCTTTCTCTTAGAGATTATGACCCGAAAGCCTGTAACCGTAACAACCGAATCTCAGTACACAGTTAAAGCCGATAAAGAGATGGCTGCCCTTCTTGAAGTGGAAGAAGGCAGTGAAGTAAATGACAGAGTAGTCAGGCTTTCTGCAGGAGATACGGTTTTCGTGCAGGCAAGATCCCTTTCTCCCCTGAAACGCATGCCTGAAACAATGAAAGAACAGCTTATGCGTGCGGATATCCCCATAGGCCGGATACTGCGCAGCCACAACCTGGAGACCAGGCGTGACATGGGTGAACTTGAAATTCTGGAAGGAGAATCCACTTTTGACGGAATCCCGGTCCTTTCCCGCTCCTACAAAATAGTCCATGACAATCATGTCCTGATGTGGATCAACGAGCGCTTCCCCATAGATAAACGCTGGGGATTATAACAGGAAGAAGAGCTGTAGAATAAATCTAAGAAATCTATGCGTTTTTAGATCCAACCTTTCTATTTTTTAGAAATATATTTACGGATTTTCCGGCAGTCTATATATATTTTTCTTCTGTCAATCACGCCAGTCGAAACCTTTATATCTCTGCTGTGATATTTTGGAGATGCTCTTAGAGCAACAGTGCCTTGGTGGCTTAGAGGCATAGCGCGTCCTTGGTAAGGACGAGGTCGCGGGTTCAAATCCCGCCCGAGGCTTTTTACTTTTTTGTTTTTCCTTTATATACTGCAGGTTCAAAGCCTACTTTCGTTAGAAGGTAGACGAACTATGGTGGGTATATATAAGCTAAATTTCTGTACATTTGGGACTTCTTGAAATTTCTTCATATTCAAAGAGAATAAAGAGCTAATTACTCCTCAATTATTCCCAGTAACGCAGAATATATTCCAGCATCACATGATCCTTTTTAAACGAACCCTCCCGGATATTGGGATACACGTTTTTATCTTTCAAATTTCAAGAAGGGGTTATGATACAGGATACAGAACAGATAATCCCAATGAAGTAACAAGCATACCTCCTTAGACAATATGTGTACAAGACTTCGACATAAATATCTAATCTATAAAAGTATATATCAAAGTACAACTACAGTAAATTAATGAATTTCAGTTCTCTTCATGGGATTCTTTTCTTCTCGATATTTTTTGTTGTGGCAACGAATATAAGTTAGATGACAAAACAGGGGTTTTACAGAACTTTTAATGTATTTGGTGAACTCACACACCAGTACCTGTTCCAGCATAATAAATCAGGTTTATACGCATAATACTCGATTTCTGTTTGTATCGTGAAAGTTACCAGAGAAGATCTTTTCAGCATAATTACCTCAAAAATAGATACCCTACTTCTTTCAAATGACTCACACACTATCAGATTTTTAAAATTAATATATGGTTAATTATATAAATACTGGCAGATAATGCATACAGTCTCTAGCAAGGTAAATTTGTTTAGGGATAATAAAACAGATAATTGGACTTAGCCAGCTTGAAGCGACAAAAACTGAGCCCTTGATTATCAGAGAAGGTTCTAAATGGAAGAAAAACTGAGAAAATCTGATACCGAGCTAAAGAGCATAGATGAAACACTGAGTAAGAGAAATCAATGTTTCAAGCTGAAATTTGAGACCAGTCTCCCAGATTCTCAGAGGGTAGAAAACCTTGAGTTGGCTGAAATTATTGATGTACAGGCAGTCCAGTCCCTCATGGATGACTTTTATAAATTTGTTCACATTACAATGGCATTGCTTGATCTCAAAGGAAACGTTCTGGTAGGTGTAGGGTGGCAGGATATCTGCACCAAGTTCCACAGAGTTCATTCCGAAACATGTAAGCACTGTGTAGAAAGCGATACGAAGCTGTCCGCAGGCGTTCCTCTGGGAGAATTTAAGTTATACAAGTGCAAAAACAACATGTGGGACATAGTAACTCCAGTTTTCTCTGGTAGCCAGCATGTCGGCAATATCTTCTCAGGACAGTTCTTTTTTGAAGATGAGCCTATAGACTATGAGCTTTTCAGATCCCAAGCAAAAAAATACGGCTTCAATGAAGAGGAATACATCTCAGCTCTGGAAAAAGTTCCACGGCTGAGCAGGGACACTGTTGAAAACTAGCATGTCCTTCTTCATGAAACTTGCTAATATGCTCTCACAGCTAAGCCACAGTAACATCAAGCTGGCCCACTCGCTGGAAGAACGTGATACCCTGGTGGATGAGCTGCAGAAGAATAGAGAAGATTTCGACCGTGCCCAGGCTGTAGGAAATATCGGAAGTTGGCGTCTGGATGTATGCAAAAATGAATTAAAATGGTCCGATGAAAATCACCGTATTTTCGGCATCCCAAAAGGTACTCCTTTGACTTATGAGACTTTTCTTTCAACAGTTCATCCGGATGATAGGGAATACGTTGACAAAGAATGGAAGGCTAGCTTGAAGGGCAAACCACATGACATCGAGCACCGCATTATCGTAGACAGTAAGATCAAGTGGGTACGTGAAAAAGCATATCTCGAGTTTAATAAAGATGGAGCTGTCGTCAGCGGTTTTGGTATAACGCAAGATATAACCAAGCGCAAGCATGCTGAAGAAGCCCTTAAAAAAGCACATCAAAATTTAGAAGAAAAAGTTAAGGAACGTACAGCAGAGCTTGAGAAAGCTTACAACTTGTTGAAGGAAAGTGAAAGAGGTCTTGCTGAAGCCCAAAAAATCGCTCATATTGGAAATTGGGATTGGAATTTTGTAACTGGTGAAGTATACTGGTCTGATGAATTATATCGTATTTTTGGACGCAGTCCACAAGAGTCAGGCGCAACTTACGATGAATTTTTAAATTATATCCATCCCGAAGATCGAGACCTTGTGAGTAATGTTATCAAAAAATCTTTAAAAGGAAGGCCTCGTGAGATTGATTATAGGATTATCTGCCTAATGGGGAAGAACGCACAGTACATGGACAAACTGAAGTTATTTTTAACCAGGATAATATCCCAGTTAGAGCAAAAGGAACAGTTCAGGACATTACAGAAAGCAAGCTTGCACAGCAGAAACTGCAACAAAGTGAGGAAAAATACCGTTTCTTTGTACAGAGACTTTAAGGGAATCATACTATTCGTCGAAAGAGAGTGAAAAAAGTCTTGCAGAAGCTCAGAAGATGTTTTTTCACTGGAAACTGTTAAGGAAATTCAACTGATAAAGCATATGGGGAAGAGGAACTATGTATCGAATGAGTTATGGACACAATCCTTGTAGTTCCTGAAGATAAGGAGATATTTTTGAGAAGCAGATCGACAACAAGACTAGTGACTAATGCAATTAGGAGACTATTTAGAGGAGAACCGTATGAGTGCAGGATTATAGAACTGAATATGCCTAATGGTAAAAAATGTATGGTTTATGCAAATGAGCGAAATAGTCTATAATGAAAAAAATATGCCGATATACACCGGCTTAAAGTAATATGACATCACTGATGGAAAAAGAGGCTGAAGAAACTCTTAGAAACCTTGAAATAATTCGTAAAAAGGAAATCCATCACAGGATCAAAAATAACCTGCAGGTTATTTCTTCTCTATTAGATCTTCAGGCTGAAAAATTCAAGAACAGACAATGTGTGAAGGATTCGGAAATTATTGAGGCCTTCAGGGAGAGCCAGGACAGAGTGACATCAATTGCCTTGATTCACGAGGAACTACACGAAGAGGAAGGAACAACCGATACTCTTGAATTTTTCTCTATACCTGCAGAGACTCGTTGAGAGTCTATTTCAGACATACAAATTTGGAAATACTGATATCAGCCTAAATCTGAGCCTTGAAGAGAATGTTTTCTTTGACATGGACACTGCGGTTCCATTAGGGATGCTTGTTAATGAGCTCGTATCTAATTCTCTCAAATATGCATTTCCGAACAGGGAACAAGGAGAAATAAAGATTAAGCTTTTTGGAAAGAAGCTGAGCAACAATAAAAGAAGAAACTTACTGAGAAGAGGTACTAAATATACTCTCATCGTCTCAGATAATGGAGTTGGAATTCCCGAAAAAATTAACTTTGAAAACTCAGATACACTTGGCCTGCAACTTGTGAACCTTCTGGTAGATCAGTTAGATGGCACTATCGAACTAAAAAGAGATCATGGAACAGAGTTCATAATATCATTTAACAATATGGAAATATAAGTCAAACTTTTTTCTTTCTTTTGTACTCTTCCATAGAAAGAGATCTTTTGAGTTCTGAGGATCTTTTACTTCTTTGTGCCTTCATCCTCCTTTACAGCAAGTGTTCCAAGTTATTCTTCATTCGTGATTACAGGGAAGAATGATAAGAAAAGCCATTGGCATCAGAACCTTCTACAGTATCTACAGCCAGTAATGTAAAAAGACAACGCAAGCACTATTGCAGCTAAAGCAACTGAAGGAAATGAAAAGTCCTCAGGGTTTGAATTAGTATTTGGACTTGTTTCTCTACTATTCGTATTCTTTAAATTTAAGGAAAGATAATCTTCCCCAATCTTTTTTGAAAATAAATATACTGATTTATAGAAAAACTTCGATAATATCAAATAATAATAAAAGCTTTGAATATTAAGGCTATAAGTTTTCGAAGACTCAAAACTTTTTATCATTTAAGTGATATCGCAGCCTGCTTAATGATTGATGTTGAGGTTTTTCTTGTGTGGAATACAAAAAATCGTTTTACAACATTAATATTTGTCACTTTACTGTTATCTCTACAAGATAAGATGAAGGGTCAAATATTGGTGGCTTTGAGGAGTAGGTTATATTGAAATTTTTGCTGTTCATATTCCTGCTCATGTGTCTGACCGGAACTGCATTGGCGGTTGATATTCCGGTAGGATACGTATCTGGTTACAGTTTGAATTCATCGGGAACGACGTACGTATTAAAGGGAAACATATTGGCAAACACAACCGCGTTTTCCGTAGAAGAAGATGATATCGTTTTCGATGGTAATGGACATACGATAGATTGCGGATTAACTAGTGCTGGTATAGGGATAATAAGCAACAACCACAGCAACATCACTATAAAAAACGTAAACGTCATACAGCACAATTCGAGCACGTCTTCATATGGGATCCTCACCAAAAATACAGCAAAGACTCTAATAAGTAATTGTTCAGCATCAAGTATAGCAGGGTCCGGTGTATATGTCAGTGGATCCACTGCAACAGTTGATAGATGCAATATATCATCAATTAGCGATAGATCATTGTATATAGTTGCAAACGATTCACGTATAACAAACTGTTCGGCTGTGTCTGACTCGAATTACGCGATATGTCTTACAAATGCGAATAATAACACATTGTCAAATTGTACAGGCCGCTCGAATACAAGTCGTGGAATTGATTTCAAGACATCAAATTACAATAATGTATCTAATTGTGCTGGGTATTCAAATACGAGTGACGGTCTTTCTTTTTCGTCATGCAGAAGCAATACTGTTCATACCTCGATTGGGTATACAAATTCGAGTAAAAATAACGGAATATTTCTAATGGATTCATCTCATAATACATTCATAAACAGTACCGGATCATCTCACCTCAAATTTGGAATTTACTTATATAATAATACCACATACAACACATTTATAAACTGCTTAGGGGAGTCTTTTGGAAGAGAAAGCATCTATCATGGAATATGGTTTAAATTTTCATCTGCTGCATGCTGCGGAACCAATATTTATAAAAACTTTACCAGTCGATCCACACTCACAACAACATGTAACGATCCAAATAAGATAATTTGTCTTGCTATGGGCGACTCAATTACTGCAGGCGGTGCGGCTGGGATGCCTTACGGTGCATACATTCATTACGCTAATATCACACTAGGCGACAGTGGCTATGTGTTTTATAACAGAGCAATTGCTAATGAAACCGTCGCATCAGGAAGAATGCGATTTTTAGATGAAATGGCAGTGTTTAATCCTAAATATGTGACCATTATGTACGGTGCCATTGATTTGAGAGATAAGCGTTCTCAGCAATCTATTATCGACGATATTTTGTGGATGGCGTCACAGGCTAAAGCGCATGGGGCTATACCCATCATTCTGTTGACCCCCGTTAGAAGAGGTTTAGAAGAGAATACAACATACCTAGACCAGAATTTGTCTACACAAGCGCTTGCGGCCGGTTACTATGTGTTTAATGTGTATGATATAATCGATACGGTCCCCAATAATGGACAATATGATGCATATAATTCCACGAATTGCGTAGACAGCATACATCCGACTCAAGCAGCTAATAAATTGATAGGGGAAGTATTAGCGAACTATATCATAGATTTGACAGTTAGCAATGCAAGTTGTTCTGCGTCAAAAATAAACACGGAAAAAGCATTGACAAACGCTTCTGAGAAGAAAAACATGAGCATTCCTGGGTTTGAAATAGCCTATGGTATTGTCTGCTTGTTTGGTATATTCCTGTACAGAAGACAAAGGGTGTAATTACATAAGAGAAAAGTAGAGGTAAAAGAAAAGAATCGAGAGGAAAAAATCCTCACTTCACTATTTCTTTTTTGAGAATCATTCAGCCCATCCAAAATCAGTTAACGGTAACAATGTTACAGTAGTCTTTCCTCAGAGTCTGGAGCTATACTCTGAAGATTTGTAAGCGTGGGAAATCAATTCAAAATAGTCTTCAGGAGCGTTCTAAACTTGCTGTCATCCTATTGAGATTCTAAAAGAAGTACTGCATCAGGACATCAGCTTTTAACATTCCTGTTAAGCATTCATCAAGCAGACAGAACCTATCCATACTCTAAACAGTGAGCATAGAGCCCTAAAATTAACATATACTTTTTTCTCAGAACTCACAGCGTAGAATATCCTACAGGCGATCTTATTCTTTTTTAGATAGGCTCTCAGACACATGATTTCTTTTCTGATTCATCCCGCAACCCAAAACACTCTCAAATGCATACATGGAACAAAGATATAAATATTTTAAAGAGGTAAATCTTTTACAACTTTTCTAATTAATTTCAAAAGAAGGGTGTTGTCATGTGAGTAGAACATATATTTAAGGAACCTGCCCACAAAATTCCAACTCTTTTTGATAACCCCTATGGGTGCTCATGGGCCTTAAATGGTTTCGTGAAAACGACTACATTCTTGAATATATCCAAAAAATAGGATTTAGAACTTTATCTAGCCAGAAGGAGTCAAAGGTATGAATAAAACTAAAGGAGTGAAGGCAACATCCCAACTTGTTGGGTTGCTGCTTTGTATGATATTAATTCAGACCGCATGTGCGACCGAAAATCAAAATCAGTTCATTGTGAATTTCCCCAATAATTCCACGTTAGAGAATACAACTATTGATAATTCTACGATGGAAAATGTAACTATTGAAAATCCGCCAATTGATGATTTAGGTAACTTTACGATAATTGATTATTCAGACAACGATACTATAGTAGATCCTTCTTACTTCCATACATATTTAACTGCAGGATACAGCGCCCAGTTCTCTGTGAGTTTCACTAATAACGGTAATGAAAATCTAGTTTTAACGCCAAAAGTTATAGCTACAGCCGAGATGAACAGCCTAGATGAAAGCTGGATTACTATATCTCCGGCAAATGCGACGGTAGCTCCGGGTTCAGTACAGTATTTTACAATTGAAGAAAATGTACCTTGGGATGCATCAGGCGGCAGCTATTATGGAAAGATAGCCTTCACTGACGACATTACGCCTAATACCGAAGGATACGATACTGATGCTCAATATGTTAATCAAATGTACCTTTATACTTACGTTTATAGCCAGCCTAAGATAGAGCTTCAGACAAGTTATATTTCGGATAATTTTGAGGCTGGGACTGAAAACGAGTACAGAATAAAGATTAAAAACGTAGCAACAAGAGACATCACAATCAATCCCACTCTGAGCACATACAATGAATATTATACAGATTACGAGCAGGCATTTGGCAACGATGCAATAGAAATTTCTGCACCTTCAACTATAAAAGCAGGTGAAATTGCTAACCTGAGTATACGGGTACATGTTCCTGAAAATGCAACAGGAAATTATAACGGGTATATCAACATGAATGTTAATGGGAAAGCTAATGATGGATATGCCTCCGGAATAAATCTCTATTTCAGTGTTTGGCAACCTCCAGCTCCTTTCGTGAAAACTTTTTACACTACGACCGACGATCCTATAATTATAGAAGTTTCAGGCGATATGTACAGGTCGGATAACGAATTGCGTGTCTCACAGGAAAAAGATAAACTCCCATTTGAACTAGGAATGACATATAATTCCAATCCTGTTAATATGACTTTTGTGAATTCATCTGAAAGTGGCAGCGCCGATGTTCAAGAAAACTATAACTACCCAATATGGGCAAATGGGAACAAAAAAATTTATCAGAATGTCCGAGATCACTATACAGCAACCTACATCGTACCCGGAGCAATAGGGGAGTGGGATCTTGCTATTCTTCCAAAAGGTGCGAATAACTTCCAATACTCAATAAAGATAGCAAATGATAACCTGGAAAAAACATGGAATGTAACTAACGAGAATTTAGTACCAGGAAATTCATCTACTGGAAACGCAACTGATGAGAATACATCTACCCCAATGGATGTACCGGAATCGGAAGTACTTATTGCAGATTTCAGTACCAATGTATCAAGTGGTTACGTTCCTCTTACTGTGCAGTTCACAGACAATAGTACATTAAGTAGGCTTCAGAGCTCCATACCACCGACATTATCTGGCGAAGGGCAGAATATTGCTGATGAACCAGCAAATAACATATCAGATAGTCAGGAAACCAGTGGAGACGACTACTTATACGGCACTGCAAATGTTGAAAGTATACAGGTTATGACACTGGAATCTTTTCCTGTACAAATACAGGTAGTAGCAGAAGGTTACCTTCCTAATGGCTGCCCTAAAATTGATGAAATAACTGTTGAAAGAGAAGAAAATACCTTCAATATTAAAATTAGTACAAAGAGCCCGAAGGATGCAATGTGTACACAGGCAATTGTGCCTTTCAGTAAAACTATACCTCTTGAAGTCCAGGGACTCAAAGCTGGAAACTATACTGTGAACGTGAATGGAATAATGGGATCTTTCGAGCTTGCAGTTGATAACACATTAGACGAGTCTTCCAGTGCTATAACGCCAAGACAACAGGTAATAACCGAAGCTGACAACGGAACAAGCATAAGTCTCAAAAAAGGAGAGAACTTTACACTTAAACTTAAGGAGAATCCGGGCTTCACAGGCTATTCCTGGGAACTCAACATGAGTCCTGGGCTTGTCATCCTCAGTGAAGAATATGAAAATCAAAATCCTCCAGATATGTATGACGGTCCGTTGACTCATTCATGGATAATCGAAGCTGTGGGTCAGGGTGACCAACAGGTAAACGGCATATATAAGAGGCCATGGGAGAGTACAACTGGCACGGAAAAAACCTTCATACTTAATGTCACGAGCATCTCTCCGGATACAATATCAAGAATCTGGAACTTTGGAGACGGATCTACTTCAACCGAGCAGAATCCGGTACACACTTTTACTACAGCAGGAAATTATACTGTTAGTCTGGTAGCAAGCAATGAAAATGAAACCGCTACAAAAACCGCTACAATAACTGTTCTAGAACAAACACTACCTCCTGTAGCTAACTTCAACAGCAATGTCACTAGCGGTCGTGTTCCACTTTCTGTACAGTTTATAGACCTATCTGAAAATGCAACAGAATGGAACTGGGACTTTGGAGATCAAACTTACTCAACAGAGAAGGACCCTGTACATACATACTGTGAGGCCGGGAAATACACTGTCAGCTTGACAGTAAATAACGAAAATGGGATAGGCACGGAAGAAAAACGCAAATGTATTTTAGTGTCCAAAAGAAAATAAAATTATTGAATAAAAAATGAACGAGAAGATTAAATCAGTCTCTTCTCACTTTTCCCTTTTTAAGAATTATTCAACCCATCAAAATCAGTAAATGATGACAACGTCACAGTATCCTTTCCTCATATTCTGGAACTACATTCTGTGCCAAAACCTGATTGATCCTTTTTTGCCTGAGTTCGCCAGGATACCCAGATAGAAATTTTTGGTATTGGTACTTAAGTATTGTATATATATTATGAGTAACTATATTTCTGTATGAACTGTCCAAGATGTAAGAGTCCCGATCACAAAAAGAACGGTAAAGTTGATGGCCGTCAACGCTACAAATGCTCTGATTGTGGATATAACTATTCAGTAGAGATAAAATCAACTGCTAGTTCCGCATCTGTTAAGAGAAAGGCTTTACAACTCTATCTTGAAGGATTAGGTTTTCGCTCAATAGGACGTTTTTTGGGAGTAAGTCATGTTTCCGTCCAAAGATGGATAAAGAAATTTGGTCAGGAGCTAGAGGAACTAAAAAGCGAAAATGAGATCTCTATTGTTGAAGTGGATGAGATGCATACTTACATCGGTAACAAAAAAAATATTGCTGGATCTGGATTGCTGTTAATAGATTTGGGAAAAAGTTCATCAACTGCTCTTTTGGCAGCAGAGGAACAGAAACTGGACAAAAACTGTGGGAAAAATTAAAGGAAAAAGAGATTGAAAAAGTGATGACTGATCACTGGAGGGCATATGCAGAATTTCTTCCAGAAAAGATTCATACTCAATCCAAAGCAGAAACGTATACTGTTGAAGGATAACGGCATATTAAGGCACTTTCTGGCAAGATTGAGGCGAAAGACAAAGTGTTATACTAAGAGTCTTGAAATGCTAAAGTACTCGGTTCTCCTCTTAATGAAATACAGAAATAATGAGTTAACTATATTTAAGTAACAATACCAAATTTTTAATTCCTAAGTTTCAAAGGGGGCACCTGATACAAGATACAACAGATACTGCAAATAATCAGTCAAGTCAGTATTCAAAAATCAGCTCAATGCAAACTTCTAATATCTCTAGATCGTGATATCAATATGGAACCCTCACAAATTATTGGCTCATCATCTGCCTATCCCTAGTGCTTCGATTCCAAAATAAATTCCTTATTTAATAGGAAATTCATGATTAATAGGTAGAGGTTTTATGAACATACTTCGGAATCGCAGTACTAGTACTCATTGCAGCCGGATGTACAGATTCTGGAAAATCTTATTCAGAAAAGAAGTCCTCACAAGAATCACAGCCTGCTGAACAACTCACACCAGTATTCGCTACAAAATCGATGTGAATTATAGATTACAGGCCATTCTTATTTTCCCAGACTTGGTCAGTATCTGGGTATCTATATCTATTTTGCTAATTACTCAATTTTTTGCTTACACGGATGGAATTCCTCTTCATTAATTGAATTGATAGTCTTCCCACCTTACTATTAATCAAAATTGCGCTGGAGCACCTCGCTGCAAGCTGGCAGAATATTCAATTGGAATAAACCAGCGACTCTTGACAACATCCAAAGAAAATTATATATACCTTTAATTTAATGAGTCTCTAATAACATATTTTGCGAGATGATCCTTATGTCTGACATGAGAAATTTTGTTTTACGAGATGTAGAAGGTAATGAGCACGGAGTTTTCACTGGAAAACAACCTCGACAGGCCGCCCTGAAAGCTGCTAATCGTGGAACCGGGACTAAATCAAAACCGGATATTATCCGACTCAGGGAACGCGGGACAAAGAAGGTGCACGTTTTCAAGGCATGGAAACAGGTTGTCAAAGCCCCAGAAAATAGGCCTTCCTGGATGCCAGAGAAAATCAGCAAGCCCTTTGTCAAGAAAGAGAAAATAGAAACAATTGAGTAAAATATAGTTTTCCACATATACCTTGAAATTCGATACAGTTATCATTTTATATTTTCATTCAAAAAAAGAACAGTAAAAAATTGAAGTGGCGAAATCGCCACATTATTTTGTTACAGTGATATAGCTGGTTGTTGTTTTAGTATTGCTACCGACCCCATTCTTTACCGTCAAGGATACAGTGTATTTACCGGTTTTTGTGAAGGTGTGCGTAGCATTCTGAGTCGTAGATATAATGCCGTCACCAAAATCCCATTTCCACGATGTAGGATTTCCAGTGCTCTTGTCTGCAAATGTTACTTTTAATGGTGCTTTACCAGATGTTACACTAGCAAAGAATGCTGCTACAGGTGCTTTGGAGGCTGTTACAGTGATATATCCTGTTTTTGTTATACTGTTTGAGCCATATGAATTGTTGGCTACCAATCTTACGGCATAAGTCCCTGCCTTTGTATAAGTGTGTGTGGCGTTTTTGGTTGAGGAATCAAGACCATCACCGAAATACCACCTTACTGAAGTAGGGTTATTTGTACTCAGATCAGTGAATTTTACAGTCAGAGGGTAAGTGCCGGATGTTTTATTTACCGTAAAATCTGGAACTGGAATTTTAGATGCTGTGTCTTCTGTTACGGTGATATACTGATATTTTGTTAGTATACCAGAACCACCACCAGTGTAGTCTTTTAGATTAACTGTATATTTTCCGGCTTTTTCATATGTGTGTGAAACTGAATTACCATCATCTTCACCTGTATTTTCAACTACACCGTCACCAAAATCCCATTCTCGTCCGTAAGCAGATTGACCGGAGATATCTGTAAATGTTACTGTGAATGGTGCTTCACCATTTGTTTCTTGTGCTGTGAAATCGATTACATCTATAGCGTAGCTGTAGATACCGATGGGTATGTAACCAGTTCTAGTTGTCGTATCATTACCAGCCGAATTCTTTACAGTTAATGTGACAGTGTATCCGCCCTGTTTACCATATACATGAGTTGGATTCTTCTCAGTAGATGTATTTCCATCACCAAAATTCCAAGACCATGATGTAGGTGAGCCTGTGCTATCATCAACAAATGAGATTACATCTGTCGCGTTGATTGAATACTCATCTGTTGGCACCATAGCCCATCGTCTTTCGGCTTCGGGTGAATGAAAAGCTGCTGTGGGTTCTTCTGTTACGGTGATATACTGATATTTTGTTACTGCACCACCACTACTACCACCGTCATAATTACGCAGTGTGACAGTGTATTTTCCGGGGTTTTTATAAGTGTGTATTATAGAAGAAGCATTGTCGATTTCGCCAACATTTTCTGCTGTACCGTCACCAAAATCCCACACGCGAGCATAAATATTATTAGCCTCGCTCAGATCGGTAAACATAACAGCAAATGGTGCTTTTCCGGTTGTTCCGGTGCTTGTGAAATCAATTGCGTGTGGATTTATCGGGCCAACGCCCACAAGTACATAACAAGTTCTAGTTATCGTATCGTTACCGGCAGAGTTTTTCACTGTTAATGTGACAGTGTATCCACCCTGTTTACCATATACATGAGTTGGATTCTTCTCAGTAGATGTATTTCCATCACCAAAATCCCAAGACCATAATGCAGGCGAGCCTGTACTATCATCAATAAAAGAAACAACATCCGATATCTCTATTTCTCCTTCGTCTGTTGTACCACTAAGTAATAGATCGGCTTCAGGCGAATGAAATGCAGCTACGGGTTTTACAGTGGTTGACCCTGCAGTTACAGTTATATATCCTGTCTTAGTTGCTGTATTGCTACCAGAAGAATTCTTCACAGTGAGTATAACTGTATATTTTCCAGCTTTTGTGTAAGTGTGTGTTGCATTTCGTGTAGATGATTCTATCCCATCACCGAAATTCCATCTCCATGAAATAGGACCTCCAGTACTCAGGTCACTAAATGTAACTTTTAATGGCATAACTCCAGAGACTGTGTTTGCTTTGAAATTAGCAGTTGGTTTTGCTGCCATAGCAACTGATGATATGGAGATTAGGCAAACAACAGTCAGAGCTGTTAAAAGGATTTTGTGTTTAGTGTTCATTTTTCTTCCACATAACGGTTATTTTTGAAAGGCATGCACAATTGCGTAAAGTTCGAACCTTTCATAAATCATTTACACAACAATATAATGTACAAATAATAATTACATGCCACATGTCTAAATTAAGTCTAGATCATTAATTCAATATTAACGTCGCAACTAAATAGAAAAATAACTCTTATATTAATCAACAAGTAAAATAGTTTCTAATCATTGTTACTTATTAACTTTTATTTTTGAGTCTAAACATAATACATCTTTTGAAAAGCTACTCTGTTCCCTTTTTCTTGTTTTTTAGACTAGATTAGAAGATGTAATCTAGTCATTATCTTTGGGATACTATCTAAATAATGTTAGTCTAACGGGGTAATTATATATAACTAAAGTTTTTATTATGTCTTGAAAAACGTCTAAATAAATTAAAAATGGGGGAAATATGAAAATAAGAGTAGTTAGTTCTAGAGAGGAAATTATTACACTGAATCCAAATGAAAAAGTAGTACATATGGCCTTCAGACCTTCGAACAAAGATATTTTCTTGCTGGTTGAAACCTGCCCTAAGATTGAGGTTATTCAGTTACCGAAATCTTACAAGGCTACATTCTCAAAGTCCATTCAAATGTTCCTTGAGATGCAGAGAATTCAGCTACTTGAAGGGGATGTCTGGGGTCATAGGAAGGATATTAATGAATATTATACCGTTCCTTCTTCAGTAATTGAAAGAATTAAGGAAATGAAAATGGAAGGCAAATCCGCTGAGGAGATTGAGACAAAGATCTCAAGAGAAAGGAAGCTGAATCCTGGAATGATCGCTTATATCCTAACCAAGGAAATTCCTGCCTAAATCCAATTAGTTGCACGTAACTTGGTTAAACTCAATTTCCTCAGAAATCACAAGATTTCAGAGATAATATTTCAGAGATAATAATACAGAATTCAAGGAAATAGATCAAAAAAAATCTGTCTTCGATGGCTAATATCGGGCAAATAGTGACTAATGATAATATCTGAGGTAATATAATGAAAAAGATTAGCTTATTAGTAATGGGCTTGCTAGTTATGTCAATAGTGGTGATGTCAGGATGTGCTGATAAAAAATCTGACACTTCTGCCCCTACAGAGGAAAACTCTAGTAACGTGTCTAATGCCACCATGCCTCCAGGAGTAGAAAGCCCAGGTAACATGTCACCTAATTCTACCATACCTCCAGCTGGAAACCCAGGTGAGATACCATCCAATTCAACAATGTCTCCAGGAGGCATTCCACGTAACAACTCTACCATGCCACCAGAAGGAGTTCCACCAGCTGGAAACCCAGATGAAATGCAGAATTCTACTAATGAAAGTCAGTGAAAAGTCTGGTAAATAAGCATAGGGGATGGTAGTCGGTTAGATTTTAACCCTACTACCCCTTACCTTGACTTTTTTATTGTTTTTCAAAATAAGTGATTCACTTTTTTGACACTACGATGTATTCAGATACTTTTCTAGTACTATATCCTTTTGAATTCTTAGAGTTTTACTCCTGTTGCATCAAGAAACGCATCTTCCAACGAGAGAGAGTTTTCCATAAGTTTGAAGACTCTGCCTCCTTGCTCAACGATTAGCTTATTAATTTCCGGTTTAACATCTATTTTTGAATTTACAAAAATTTCCAAAATATTTTCAGTTTTCGTTTCGGTTTTTACAACAAAATTCAGACTTTCAACGAATGAAATTATTTCAGGGGATAGATTGTAAACTCCAATTGTAATAACCCCATTTGATTCAAGGTGACGTATCTTTTCAATTGTACTTTCGGTTATAAGCTTGCCTTTATCCAAAATCCCTACATGAGTACAAATCTCCTGTACTTCCAGAAGGTTATGAGACGAAAGAAATATTGTAATTCCATTTTTATTGCAGTCACGAAGAATTTCCCGTATTTGCCGGATTCCAACAGGATCAAGACCATTTGTGGGTTCATCGAGAATGAGTATTTTAGGCTTATTCAAAAGAGCCTGTGCAACTCCTAACCGAGTTTTCATACCGTGAGAAAAATAGCTCACTTTTTTGAGCATCCCATTTCCAAGTCCGACCCTATCCAGCAAAACCTTTGATTGCTCCAGGCTCTCTTTTTTGCTCAGGCCTTTTAATCTGCCGTAATAGATCATGTGGCTTAAGGCAGTCCGTTCATCGTAAAAACCAGAATCCTGGGGAACTAAGCCCAAAATCTGTTTAACTTTTCCAGACTCTAAAGACAAGTCCATGCCATCAACAAAAATCTGTCCCTGCGTAGGTATGGAAAGCCCCGATAATAACTTTATAGTAGTTGTTTTCCCGGCACCATTTTTACCCAAAAAGCCGTAGATGCTCCCTTTTTCTACATTAAGGGAAAGATCTTCCAAAACAAACTGGGAGCCATATTTTTTGTGCAGGTTTTTGGTAGAGATAATAGTAGTAATTATAAATCCCTCCTTTTGATTGCTATCAAGCTCATGGACAAAAAGACCAATGTGTACAGGAGCATTGAAAACAGGCTTTCAAAAGCTGTGAGATATCCAGATCCTACAGAAAGGCTCTTCATTAACTCTAGATTTTTAACACCGTAAAAATAAGGTGTAATATATTCCAGATAACTCTCATCTCCTCGTAAATAGAAAGAGATCAAAATTACAAGAAAAACAGCAGATATCACAAGGGAAATTTTATTGTTTGTGGATAGAGTTGAAATAAATATAAAGATACTTATAAAGCACCCCAGGTAAAGACTTGAAGAAATTAAAAACAAAATTGTTTTCTCAAATTGAAATGCATTGCCTGCAGAGTACTGATACACCAAGCTTAGAAGTGCAATCACAAAGGAAATGGTCGCAAATACACTAAAAAGATAAAAGAACTTTCCTAAGATAAAGGATGATCTTTGAACTTTGGAGATTATGTACCTTACTGATCCAGTTTCAATTTCATTGCTTACTATATCATAAGAAGTTATCATTATCATAAAAGGCCCGATAGATAATACAATCAGATATGAAATCCAAGTATAAGGAATACCTTGTGAACTTGAAAATAAAAAGGGCAAGGCAGTACTGTAACGCATTGCTACAAAACAAAGAAAGACAAGAATCCCACCAAATATCCACACATACTTACTTTTCGAACCTTTCAGTATTTCATCTTCTCCAATAATTTGTATTTCCGAGAAATTCATAAACTTCAGTCCTGTTTTATTCCTGCTTAAATTGTGAGTAAACATTGAAGAAAAAGCATATTTCCGAAATTTTGCCAATAGTTTTTCCAATTAATGTCTCTCTAATAACCGCACCTATAACTCCTCCCCATGTTTGGATTTAAAACCGAAAATATCAAAAATTCAAATAATATGGTTCCGACCAGAAATCCCTGTAAACAGTAAATCACGTTTTTCATATTACCAAATTCCAAAACAAATGCTGGTCTAGAACTTACAAGGCTAAATGGAACAGATTAGTGCAAAAATAATAGATATACTCAGGGATTCCCTGCCTGAATGTACGGTTGAATCGCTTTACCTAAATGAGAGTGGGAATGATTTGAAAAAGTACTTATTACTTTTATATGTTGTGGCTGAGTTGTCGATTTCTTCTATTTTTCTAAATATCCAAAATATGCGATTATTTCGAGAGCAGGCGACAAATTAAGCATCAATATACAATAGTAGCTTGCATAAGATAGCATATCAAAAATAGCGATAAGACTTTCTTATTTTATATTAACATTTATCTACAATTACTTCCAGACATTATTCATGCAGACCTAAAAATTACCGGTGAAAGTCTCAATCATTAATGGTAGGTCTGGTTTAACCAGCCTACTCGTCTCACAGGGCGGGTCTATTTCTCCCGCCCATATCCACAGCTTTTCTAAAAATGCTCTTAACAATGAGATCTAGAAGCAATAGAACTTACGCACCTTAACTTACAAAATCAAGAAAGGGTCAAAGTCCTTCGTTTGATGCTACAGTTGTGAGTTTTGAGAAGGTTACTCCTTTGAGGGCCAATATAGCTTCTGCAAGCTCTTTAATTTCTTCGCCGTCTCCGGCCAGAACGATAACCTCGAAGCAGTTATCATGATCGAGATGAGTATGCACTGAAGATTTTATAAGGTGAGAGTAGTGATGCTGAATATCTCCCAGAGCATTTGAAAGACCCCTTTTTGTGTGGTCATACATGACTGCAATTGTCCCTACTCGATGGCCTTTGATTTCCCCCATCCACTCATAGTGAGAAATATAACTCCTGATGGCATCCCTTATGCCTTCAGAACGAGAAGAATAGCCTCTTTTTTCAATAATTTCATCAAATTTGTCTAGAAGATTATCGGGAAGGGAAACCCCTATCCTCATTAATTCTGTTTCCATCATATCACCAAGAATTTTACGTTTATCTAAGAAATAATTGAGAATATTTCAAGTATTACTATTTATGTTTTTAAACTTAATTACGAATATAAAAAAGTTGATTGACAAATACTCTGTTCATCGATTATATGAATGTTTGGGAATAGGGAATCCACAAAATCCAGGACTGAGAAAGAAAAGATACGTTGAAGAAGAATGGACTTGGAGTTAGACGCATAAAAAAGCAAATGGCAAGTATGTGATATACCGCGATATCTTGGGGATAAAACGAAGAAGATAGGTCTTCGTTGTTCCATGCGGGTTGATTATATGTATTTAGTTGGTAAAAAATCGGAAATGATACTGTAGCATCATAAAAACGAAGGTCTTTTCCGGTTGGTTTTTCCAAAGTCCCTGAATCCTGATTTGTTTGTCACAAAGCTACCTTTTGATTACGGGTAGGGGAAAAACCGTTTTTGAAGCTTGCAGGAGAGAAAATGTCATTGGAACTTGATGGGCCTCCTTTTCTATGTGAGCGTGAAGGACTTCCCTTACTCTTTGAACTCGTAGGAGAGCCTTTCTGGGAGTTTGCTGATTTTGGCGAAGCCTTTATTGGGCTGCCAGCGTTTCTTTCTTCCTTGTAGGCCCTGCAGTACGTCTTACGGGTGCGAATGTTCTTGCCTTTGTGTTGGAATTGGTATAAGTCAACCAGCCATTTATTTTCCTTTTAACCTGTTTTACTCCCTGTTTTGTCCCTACCCTATGCGAGTTTCACCAAGCTCATTTTCAACGTTAGTTATTACACCTGAAACCCCTTTTTGCACACATACTTTTTAGTCACAGGAGCTCTTTGTTTTGAGGACTTTCGGAGAGCGTTATCTACCTTATCTGTAGCGGTTTCATCATCTACAACTTCAGACTCCACAGCAACATAAGTAGGCTCTATGACAGGCTCATCCCCTATGGAGTCCCAATATTCCTTTATTTTCTTCCCTTTTTTAATACATCTGTTTTTGTTCGGGATATGCCCTTTTTTATAGTGGATTTAATGCTTGATGTCGGTTCTTCAGATCCAGGTTCCGGGGGCTCGCGGATTTTTTGATCAAATCTAACAGAATAGCCTACTGATATATTTTGCCATTTTTGATAATTATTTTTTATTTTTGAGTTTTTTATTTGAAGCCTTTCGAATTACTATTTTTTTAATGTGGTAAACCCCTCTCTTAATTTTTCACTTATCTTCAATAATTATCTCCCAATTTCTCATAAATAATGACTGTCTATAATGTATTATATAAAAGCTAATTGAAAGTTACATCTTCAATAATTATCGTAAAACAGGATAATGCAATCTGTATCCTTCTTTTATATTACTTATTCTTTTTTAACAGTAAAATATATATGGTTTTATCTCTTACTATTAATATTGAATCAGTTATCTCTCATTAATAGCAATGGGTATGAAGATTAAAAGTCAGTGCCTTCTAAAATTGGATTGGGGAAATATTCAACAATTTACTGGAAATTTGTAATTGATTAATTCTAAAAATATGCTCGATGATCCAGATTCGAACTTAATATGTTTTTACGTCTCTTCTAGTTGAAACTTCTCTCTAATTTGAAGAAGATATGAATATTCGTTAATGGGAGTTTGATATCAGTGTTTGTTTAGCTTATGCTATCGCTTCGACAAACATTGATATTGTAATAGAGGTGGATGGATGAATAAAAACAAAATAAATCTCATGTCTACATCAGCTCATTTTTCTGATTTTCCTCTTAACCTGGGAAATTATAAAAAACGTTTATGTTCAATATTCCTGGCTTCAATCTTGATGATTGTTATGCTGGTTGGTATTGCAAGTGCAGTTCCATATGCATATATCTCAAACCATTATGATGGTACTGTCTCCGTAATTGATACTGCAGACAATACTGTTCTAACTACTGTGACTGTAGGAAGCTATCCTCTTGGTGTTGCAGTTAATCCAGCAGGAACAATGGCATATGTAGCGAACTATAATGCCGATACTGTCTCTGTAATTGAGACCAATACAAACACCGTTGTAGCCACTGTGCCTGTAGGGGACAGTCCTATGGGGGTTACAATTAACCCCACCGGAACAAGGGTATATGTGACTAATGAGATCGGTAACTCTGTCTCTGTGATTGACACTTCAAGTAATACCGTTATAGCTACGATGACCAGTCCAGGAACCGGTCTTTACGGTGTTGCAGTTAATTCAGATGGAACAAAAGTATATGCAGTGAAATCAAATATTAACGGTGTATCTGTAATTGACACTACCACAAATACTGCTGAAAGCACAGTGACTGTAGGAGGTTCTCCTAAGGGAATTGCCGTTAGCCCTATAGAAGCAGTCGCATATGTCGCAAATTCAGCCGATGACACTGTCTCCGTAATTAATACCGATACAAACACGGTCATAGATACTATTAATGTAGGGAATGGTCCCTATGCAGTTGCTTTTAATCCAGATGGGACAAAAGTATATGTCGCTAACTACTACGGTGGCACCGTCTCAGTAATTGATACTAGTACAAAAACTGTAACAACTACTGTGACCGTAGGAGTTTTACCTATGGGAGTTGCAGTCAACATTGACGGAACAAAGGCATATGTAGTAAACTCTGACAGTGACAGCGTTTCCGTAATTGATACAGACACAGATACTGTTACAACAACTATAACTGTGGGAAACACTCCTCGTTGTTTCGGGCAGTTTACTGTTTTTTTCACACCAAGTCCATCTTACAGCGTTGACAAAACCGTTACGGATGTTGCTAATAACGGATCCTCTGCACATGCAACAAAAGCCGTAGATGTCATAAAGTACCAGATTTCTGTGAGTAATTCTGGAAACGTTGACCTTACAGGGGTATCTGTTATTGATTCTTTAATCTCTTCTCTGGCAGTATCTTCAGGAGATAATGCACCTACAGGAACTCTGGATGTAGGAGAGACCTGGGTTTATACTCCAACTTATACTGTTACTCAGACAGACCTGAATAATAAAGGTGGGGACGATGGAGATATCGACAACAAAGTAACTATTGACTGTAATGAACTTGATGCAATAAACGACAGTACAGAAGTACTTCTGGATTACAACCCTGCTTATTCCATAAACAAAAGCATTTCAGATGTTGCCGGAAAAGGTCCAGGAGCAAATGTAACTGTGGCTGGAGATGTGATCACATACAAGATTAATGTAACAAATGATGGAAATATTGATCTTACCAGTGTCACCCTCAATGATCCCCTGCTTGTGTCTCCACAACTTTCTGAGTCCAAAACTGCCAACAATATTCTCGAACCCGGAGAAAAGTGGACTTACACCGGAACTTATACTGTAGTTCAGGATGACATCGTTGACAATGGAGATGGAGACGGATTTTTCGATGGCGGAGGAGACGGGATTATCAATAATACAGCAACTGTTGATTGTGCTGAACTTGATGCAAAGAATGCCAGTGCAGGAGCACACATTGATCAGACCCCTTACCTTGTTAGCAAGACCGTTACAGACGTTGCCGGCAAAGGTCCTGACGCAAATGTCACTGCCGCCGGCGATGTGATCACTTATGAAATTAATGTAACAAACTACGGCGGTCTGCCATTTAAGCTTGTATCAGTTTATGATTCTCTCTCTACGAATACATTTACAGGCCCAACGGAATCAGGCGCTTCTAACAAAATCCTCGATCCTGGAGAGAGCTGGATCTATACCGGGAATTACACTGTCAATCAGTCCGACCTCAACACCAATGGTGATGAAGATGGGTTTATCAACAACACAGCTACTGCTTACTTCTATGGAGGAGTAAAGCTAAACGATGGGTTTGTTGGATTTAAATCCTCCAGTGCAGCAGTTCCTGTAGAGCAGAGTCCCAATTACACTATTAATAAGACAGTAACCGATGTTGCAGGAAATGGCCCTGAAGCAAACGTAACAAAAACTGGAGATGTAATTAGCTATCAGATCAACGTTAGCAACACCGGAAACCTTGATCTGACAAATCTAAATATTTCTGACTCTCTGATCTCTCTTGCAGATCCGGTTGAGTCTCTGATTACTGATGGAATTATCAATCCCGGAGAGAACTGGACATATACAGGAAATTACATCGTTACTCAGGAAGATATAGATAATAACGGAAATTATGAGGGTGAAGGAGAAGAAGAGGGAATTATAAGCAACACTGCAACTGTTAGCTGTGACCAGCTTGAAGAGATTTCAGATGATGCTGAAGTACAAATAGACCAGGCTCCATTTTTGGTTAACAAGACTGTAATAGATGTAGGGGGCAAAGGTCCTTTAGCAAATGCCACAAAAGCCGGAGATATAATTACTTACAGGATTAACTTGACAAACTATGGCAGTTTGCCTTTTAAGCCTGTATCTGTTCACGATTCTTTAATTGCCACTACAGGGCCAATCGAGTCAGGCGCTGCTAATAAAATCCTTGATCCACAGGAGAACTGGACTTATACCGGGACTTATACTGTCAATCAGTCTGATCTCAACAATAATGGAGGAGGAGACGGTTTCATCAACAATACAGCTACTGGCTTCTTCTATGGGGGAGTAAAGAAATCAGAAATCGTATTAGCAGGAAAGAAATCATCCAATGCTACAGTTCAGGTAGAACAGAACCCTGCTTACTCCATTAATAAAACAGTTGTTGATGTTGCCGGAAATGGGTCTGATGCAAATGCAACAACAGCTGGGGACATAATCAGCTATCAGATTAACGTCAGCAATACTGGAAACATCGACCTTGTCAATGCAATTGTTTCCGATCCTCTGACTTCTCTTGAAGCGCCAGTCGGAGACGAGGAAGATGTGGGAACTCTCAATGTAGGAGAAAGCTGGATTTACAGTGCAAGTTACAGTGTTACCCAGGACGATCTGAATACTAAAGGCGGAGAGGACGGCTTCATTAATAACACAGCAACTGTTGACTGTGATCTTCTCGATCTGGTAAATGACAGTGCTGCAGTTCCTCTTGAATGGAACCCTGTTTACAGCATTAACAAAACAGTTTTTGATGTTGCCGAAAAGGGTTCTGAAGCAAACGCAACCTCTGCAGGAGATGTAATCACTTACTGGGTTAATGTTACAAATGACGGAAATATTGACCTTACCAATGTAAACGTTTCAGACGCCCTGATTTCCCTGGATGAGCCGATCAGAGAAGGTGAACCTTCTGAAACTTTGAATGTAGGCGAAACATGGAACTATACCGGGACTTATACTGTTACTCAGGCAGATCTTAACAGTAATGGTGATGGAGACGGTTTCATTAACAATACAGCAAGTATTGTTTGTGATCAGCTTGAAATGAAATCCTCCAGTGCTGCAGTTCCTGTCGAACAGAACCCTGCTTATACCGTTAGCAAAATCGTTGTTGACGTTGCTGGAAACGGGTCTGAAGCAAATGTGGCAAAAGTAGGAGATATTATAACCTACGAGGTTAACGTAACCAATGATGGAAACATTGACCTGACAAATATGAATGTCTCTGATTCTCTGTTTACTCTTGAAGATCCATCCGGAGATGATGAAGGTTCAGGAACTCTAAATGTTAGTGAAAACTGGACTTATACTGCAAACTACACTGTTACTGAGGAAGACATGAACAGTAACGGCGGGGGAGACAAATTCATCAACAATACCGTAACTATCGCCTGTGATCAGCTGGATCAGGAAAACGATAGTGCTGCAGTGCCTATAGAACAGAACCCTGCTTATACTATTAACAAAACGGTTGCTGATGTTGGAGGAAAAGGTCCTGACGCAAACGCAACTGTCGCAGGAGAGATAATCAACTATCAGATTAATGTGACAAATGAGGGAAACATTGGTCTTAACAATGTAAGCGTTTTTGACTCTCTTGTTGAACTTTCTAAAGACTCGGAGTCAAAAATCCTTAATGGACTTCTCGAGTTAGGGGAAATCTGGACCTACCTTGGAAATTACACTGTCAATCAGTCCGATCTGAACAGTAATGGTGATGGAGACGGTTTTATTAACAACACAGCAACCGTTGACAGTGATGAGCTGGATCAGGAGAACGACAGTGCTGAGGTATTTGTCGAGCAGAATCCTTCTTACAGCATTAACAAAACCGTTGTTGATGTCTCTGGAAACGGCCCTGAAGCAAATGCAACTTCTGCAGAAGATATAATCAGCTATGAGGTTAATGTGACCAATGATGGAAACATTGACCTTACGGGTGTCAGTGTTTCAGATTCCTTGATTGAACTTTCAGGACCTGTCGAAGATACTGGAGATATTGGGATTCTCAATGTAGGAGAAAGCTGGATTTACTCTGGAAATTATACAGTCGATCAGTTTGATCTGAACAGCAATGGTGAAGATGATGGTTTCATCAACAACACAGCAGCCGTTGACTGTGATCAGCTTGATCCGATAAATGACAGTGCTGAAGTGCCTGTCGAACAGAATCCTGCTTATAACGTTAGCAAAACCGTTGTTGATGTTGCCGGAAGAGGTTCTGAAAGCAATGTAACCTCTGCAGGAGATGTAATCGGCTACCAGATTAATGTGACAAACGACGGAAACATTGATCTTAACAACATAAATGTCAATGATTCTCTGATTAATCTCACGGGTCCATATGGAGATATGGGTCATTACAAGCTCTTCCAATCACCAGAAACTGTACAGGGATATAATCATGGTAATGGAATCCTGGACGTTGGAGAAACTTGGACTTACTTTGGAAATTACACTGTCAATCAGTCTGATATGAACAGTAATGGTGAAGGTGACGGTTTCATCAATAACACAGCAACCGTTGACTGTGATGAACTGGATCCGATAAATGACAGTGCTGAGGTACCTGTCGAGCAGATCTTTGATTGTTCACTATACAAGTCTGTAATCGGAGCAGATAATGCCGGAGACGGTATAGTCGACAGGGCCGGAGATGTAATAGAGTACAGGATTGCAGTAAAGAATGAAGGAAATGTGGATCTTACTGGTGTTTCAGTGAACGATCCGCTTATTCAGCTGATAAAATCTGCTGGAGACGATACTGATCCTGAAGTCCTGAACGTTGGAGAAACCTGGAGATTCGACGGAAATTACACCGTTACTCAGGATGATATAAACTGCAATTGCGGAGGAGATGGCTTCATCGACAATACTGCAACTGTAAGTTGTAACGAGCTTCAGAACGAAAGTTACAGTGTACAGCAGCCTATTGTTCAGAAGAGGAGTCTGGTGATATCCAAATCTCTGGTCGGAGTCGACAATGCAGGAGATTTCATAGTCAATAGAGCTGGAGATATAATCGAGTACCAGATTGCAGTAAAAAATAATGGAAAAGTAGACCTTACAGGAGTTTCAGTAAGCGATCCGATGGTCCAGTTGACAGGTCCTGTTGGAGACGAAATTTGTCCTGGAGTTTTGAACGTTGGAGAAACCTGGAAGTTCTACGGAAACTATACTGTAACCCAGGAGGGTCTGGACAGTAATGGTGGAGATGATGGCTATATAGATAATACTGCAACTGTGAGCTGCACCAAGCTTTTAGACAAAACCAGCAGTATAAGCGTTCCAATCATTCTTCCCAGAACAATTGGCTCTGGTATAGATTCCGGTTCTAACAACACAGATACGGATGATGGAAACTCTGGAAGCGATAACGACAGTGGCGATAGCGACAGCAGTTCCGGAGGTAGCAGCAGTAGCAGTAGCGGAAGTAGTGGTAGAAGCGGCGGTGCAGGTTTGTCTCCAGAGCCTGCCAAAAACGTTGAGGTAAAGGAGATTTCACAGGCATTTGTCACAAGTGGAAATTCTGTCACTTTTAACTTCCCTAAGAATGCCACTTCTGTCACATCCGTTACATTTGATTCAAAGAGGACTTCCGGCAAGACAACAACTATTGTTGAAATGCTGAAAAACAAATCCACACTTGTTTCAAAACTGCCTTCCGGAGAAGTTTATAAATCCTTAAACATCTGGGTTGGAAACAGCGGTTTTGCAACTTCTCAGAATATCGAAAATGCTGTAATTGGTTTCAAGGTCGAAAAGGCCTGGCTGCAGGAAAAAGGAATTGACAGCTCTTCAATAGTCCTCAATAGGTACAATGACAAAAAATGGAATGAACTTCCAACCACTCTGCTAAGTGAAGATGACAAATATATTTATTTCACAGCAGAAACTCCTGGATTCTCTCCATTTGCAATAGTTGCCAATACCGCAACAACAGAAACCAGCGATGCATCAATACCTGAATCCAGCACTGAAGGTGTTCAGGAAAATACTGAAAGTGCAGAAGCGGATGTGGAACAGCAGGCTGAAAATGAAGGAAACACAAGTACGAACAACGAAACTCCTGGATTTGAAATGATTTACGGAGTTACTGGCCTTCTTGCTGTATTCGTGTACAGAAGAAGATAATAAACCAAACACTGCTCAAATCTGGCAGGCGGGATATTACCCTGCTTTGTCAGATTTGAAAATTTTTTGCAGTTTTCTTTTTGATTTTTTTCTTTTGAATCTATTGTTTACAATTTTCGTTTTCAAAAATGCTCTCAAGTTTACAGTTGCGCTTCAAAGTCAACATTAGTAAACTTTTGTTTTATTTTCCCTTAAAGTTTCTTTTTGGTGTCATTTTCTCTATCGTCATTATATGTTACTGAGTTTGTCAGATATGACAAATTGTGAGCTTAGCCTGTTAAACACAATTAAGTACAATTGGAATTTTCTCATTCAATTTCCTTCGAAAAAATTAATTTTATTCATTAAGTTATATGATCCACATTATAAAATTTACAATAGTTAAAAATTAATGTTTCTCGACAAAATCATTTATTAATTTATATATTTTCTCATATTTTCTAATAGCAATATATTTATCCTTTTATCTCTTATACTTAATATTGATAAAGTAGTCTCTCATCTAATTTACTCTGTATGGGAGTTGAGTGGTTCATCTTCTCGAATTGGGTGGAACAGAATAAATTTCACATGATATTGGAAATTTATGAATTGATCAAATCGTAGAATATATTCAAGAGGAACATTCAATTTCGTATATAATTTCAATTTTTGTATGTTCTCTTACTGGATACTTTTTCCCTCAAATTTGAAAGAGATGCATATGTTCCACTAAAGGGAGATTGAATTGTTGTTTGGTTAGCTTATGCTATCATTTCGACAGACACTGACTTCGTAACAAGAGGTGGATGGTTGAATAATAAATCAAAAACTAGGATTATAAGCGGTCGATTGTCTGCTGCCATACCAAAAATGGATGATTCTATGAAGCGAAAAATGCCCTCACTTATGTCTTTATTATTGGTTAGCATATTTGTCACAATATTATTTGTGTCGACAGCATCTGCTGAACCATACACAGTTGAAAAAACTATTCTGGATATTTCCGGAAATGTATCTGAAGTAAATATAACAAAAGCTGGAGATGTAATTAATTATCAGATTATCGTGACAAACGATGGAGAAACCACTCCCGAAAGCGTAACCGTTATCGATGATTTGGATCCTACTGTTGCTTCTTCAGATCCTTTAGAATCACTAACTAATGATAGTGTTCTCGAACCAGCAGAAACCTGGACTTATTTTGCAAGTTACACTGTCACACAGAATGATATGAATATTAACGGTACAGGATCTGGAGTCATTAACAACACAGCAAGTGTTACCATTGACGCGCTGGATCCAATAAATGATAGTGTTGAAGCACCTATAATACAGAATCCCTCATATACAATTGATAAAACCGTTACTGATGTTGCCGGAAATGGTCCCGAAGCAAATGCAACAACATCTGGAGACATAATCAGCTATCAGATTAACGTCAGCAATACTGGAAACATCGACCTTGCCAATGCAATTGTTTCAGATCCTCTGACTTCTCTTGAAGCGCCAGTCGGAGACGAGGAAGATGTGGGAACTTTAAATGTAGGAGAAAGCTGGATTTACAGTGCAAGTTACAGTGTTACCCAGGACGATCTGAATACTAAAGGCGGAGAGGACGGCTTTATCAACAACACAGCAAGTGTTGACTGTGATCTTCTCGATCCGGTAAATGACAGTGCTGAAGTTCCTCTTGAATGGAACCCTGATTATAGTGTTAGCAAAAAAGTTGTTGACGCTGCAGGCCAAGGACCTTCAGGATATGTGACAGCAGCAGGAGACATTATAATCTACGAGGTTAACGTAACCAATGATGGAAATATTGACCTTACAAATATGAATGTCTCTGATCCTCTGTTAATTCTTGAAAATCCAGTTGGAGATGATGGAGATTCAGAAACTCTAAATGTTAGTGAAAACTGGACTTTTACTGCAAGTTACACTGTTACTGAGGAGGATATGAACAGTAATGGTGATTGGGACGGATTCATCAACAATACCGTATCCATAGTCTGTGATCAGCTAGGTCCGAAGACCGACAAGGCTGAAGTACCTATAGAACAGAATCCTGCGTACACCATTGACAAAACTGTTATTGATGTTAATGGAAACAGTCCTGACACAAATGTAACCGCTGCAGGAGATGTGATCAACTATCAGGTTGATATAACAAATGAAGGGAATATTGGTCTTAAAAATGTAAGTGTTAATGATTCTCTGATTGAGCTTACAGGACCATTTGAGCATTATCCACTACCACAGTTAACACAATCAACACAAACAGTTCAGGTCTCACAGGAACTAGGTAACGGAATTCTTGAAGTAGGAGAAGTCTGGACCTACGTTGGAAATTATAGTGTTCTTCAGTCCGATTTGAATAATAATGGTGACGGAGACGGCTTCATCAACAACACAGCAACTGTTTACTGGGATGGACTGGATCCAATAAATGACAGTGCTGCAGTTCCTGTTGAACAGAATCCTGCTTACAGCATTGACAAAACAGTTATTGACGTCTCTGGAAACGGCCCTGAAGCAAATGTAACCACCGCAGGAGATGTCGTCACTTACCAGGTTAATGTTACAAATGACGGAAACATTGACCTCAACAATGTAATTGTTGATGATCCTCTGTTTGTGCTTGAAGCGCCTATCGAGTCCCTTAATAGTGATGGGGTTCTTGAAGTAGGAGAAATCTGGACTTACTTTGGAAACTATAATGTTCTTCAGTCCGATCTGAACAGTAATGGTGATGAAGATGGCTTCATCAACAACACAGCAACCGTTGACAGTGATGAGCTGGATCAGGAAAATGACAGTGCTGAAGTATTTGTCGAACAGAATCCTGCTTACGCTATTGACAAAATCGTTCTAGATGTTGCTGAAAATGGACCTGAAGCAAACGTAACTTCTGCAGGAGATGTAATCAGCTACCAGATTGACATTAACAATACAGGAAACATTGACCTTAACAATGTAATTGTTGATGATCCTCTGGTTATGCTTGAAGCGCCTACAGAATCCCTGAATGCTGATGGGATTCTTGAAGTAGGGGAAATCTGGACTTACTTTGGAAATTATAGTGTTCTTCAGTCCGATCTGAACAGTAATGGTGACGGAGACGGCTTCATCAACAACACAGCAACTGTTGATTGTGATGAGCTTGACCAGGAAAATTACAGTGTTGCAGTTCCTGTCGAACAGAATCCGGATTACTGTTTCTACAAGTCAGTAATCGAAGTCGATAATGGTGGAGACTGTATAGTCGACGACGCTGGAGATATCATTAGGTACAGAGTCGTAGTAAAGAATGACGGTAATGTTGACCTTACTGGTATTTCAGTAAATGATACTCTGACCTCACTTAGCGAACCCACCGGAGACGATGCTGATCCTGGAATTTTGAACGTTGGAGAAATCTGGAAATTCTACGGAAACTACACCGTTACTCAGGAAGACATTAACACTAACGGTGGAGGAGACGGAGTTATAGAAAACATCGCAACAGTAAGCTGTAACGAACTTCCAAGCCAAGATTGCAGTGTAAGTCAGCCGATTGCTCATGATGCATACTTGCGCATTTACAAATCAGCAATTGGAACTGATAACATTGGAGACTGTATAATCAACGAAGCTGGAGACATAATCGAGTATCGGATTGCGGTAAAGAATGATGGAAAAGTCGATCTTACCGACGTTTCAGTAAACGACCCCATGATTTCTCTTGAAGGCCCTGTAGAATCAAAAGTTGCTGATGGGGTTCTTACAGTTGGTGAACTCTGGGTCTACGCAGGAAATTACACTGTAACTCAGGAGGACATAGACAGTAATGGTGGGGAAGACGGTTATATCGACAATACTGCAATTGTAAGCTGCAACGAGCTTTCAGACGAAACCAGCAGTATTGGAGTGCCAATAGTCTTTACCAATAACCTGAAAGAAGGTGCAGATTCTGAATCTAACAACACAACTGTTGATGATGAAACGAATAACACTGCAGAAGACAATTCTAACAGTAACGACAACAGTAGCGATAACGACAATGACGACAGCAGCAGTGGAGGAAGCAGCGGAAGTAGCAGTCACAGCAGCAGTGGGGGCAGCAGTGGAACCGGTACTGCTCGGGTAATTTCCAACAATGACGAAACCGATAAAGTAAACGAAAGCTCAGTGGAAGAAAATGTCACGGAAACACAACCTGAATCTAATGTTGAAGTGATCCCGGACAATACTGAAAGTACGGAAGCAGATGTTGAACAGCAGACTGAAACTGAAGGAAGCACAAGCACACAAAAAGAATCTCCTGGATTTGATATGATTTATGGAATCATTGGCCTGCTTGGGGTATTCCTGTACAGAAGAAAATGAATCAATATGGAAATTGCGAAAAGTAAAGTAATTATTTAAATATAGTAGCGGTGCCAGAAGGCGCCGTGAAAATCTTTTTTTACACCTTTTTTAAATTTCTTTTTAGATCTTAACTATTCTTTATTCAGGTTCGCTTATTTTCGTTTTAGAGTTTATGATCTTCTGAGTTTTTCATCTTCCTGGTACCTTTTACTTCTTTTTATCACTCTTTTCATCTAGGTTACAGGAAAGTATTTATAAACAATTTATCTGTACATTGAAGTGGCAAAATAAATAACCGGAAGACGTTTTCATGATTTCAGAAGCCTCTTACGATGTCATTGTTGTGGGTGCAGGCCCTGCAGGTTCCACTGCTGCTCTTTATGCTGCAAAGAATGGAGCCTCTGTTCTTCTTCTTGATAAAAAAAAGGAAATTGGAGACCCTATTCAGTGTGCAGGTTTTCTTCCTGATGCTTCGGAAGTTCAGGCTCTTCTTCCTGATGCTGAACTGCCGGATTCCCTTATAAATTATCCTGATTCCTGTGTGCTCCAGCATATCAAAACTCAGCGCATTATCCCCCCTGATTGCAGAGTCAAAGAATTCTCCGTCAAAGGCGTTGTCCTTGATAGGCGCAGATATGACCAGTTTCTAGCTGAACAGGCCGCAAAAGCCGGGGCTGAGTTAATGGTCAAGACCCGCGTGACAAAAGTGGAAGGCACAAATGTTGAAATCTCTGGATTCTTTGGGAAACACACTGTCAAAGGCAAAGCGATTATCGGAGCTGACGGCCCTAATTCTTTCGTCGCAAAATCAAAGGGTCTCTCCTGGAAACCGGAATCAAAAGAGACTTCTGTTGCCATTGAATATCAGATAAGAAACGTTAATATCGATCCTGATGCTCTTGAGATGTATTTCGGAAAAGATTTTGTTCCCGGAGGGTATGCCTGGATTTTTCCGGAAGGTGAAGATCGGGCAAACGTAGGCATAGGGATTCGAAGCGGAATGGCTGAAAAAGGAGTTCCTGCAAAAGAATACCTGAGTCGCTTTATACGGAACCATCCTCTAGCCAGTCACAAGCTGAAAAAAGGTATTATCACAAATATCATTGCAGGTATCATCCCTGTAAGCGGAGCCCCGGAGAGAACTGCTACAGACGATTCTCTTATCGTGGGGGATGCAGCAGGGCACGTGATTGCAACTAACGGAGGCGGTATTCCTCCCGCAATTATTGCAGGTAAAGCGGCAGGCGAAACTGCAGCCTCGTTTGCAGCCGGGGAATGCAAACTGCAGGATTATGAGAGGCGCTGGAGGAAACAATTCGGTTCAGCACTTGAGACCTCGGTTCAGGCAAGGCAGCTCATGGACGGGATCATGAAATCCGACGCTCTAATGAATGCTGCTTTCAAGTTTATTTCCCCTGAGCAGATAAAAGTCATGCAGTGCGGAAAACTTCCGGGGCCTGTGAAATTGGGGCTTCAGGCTCTGAATAGAGGAAAAAAATAATGAGTATTCTAATTTGATGATACTAAGGTAAAATGGAGAAAAAGCAGTCAGTATTAGAATTTGAATGATACTAAGGCAATAATGAATACTTGAAATGGAAAATTTTCCCTTTTCTCAGGATTTTCCTTCTGCTGCTTTTATCTTTCTTAACTCGGTTTCGGCGTCTTCTTTATTATACCTGGCTTCAGGATAAACGGGCCTTATTTCAAGTGCTTTATCAAAAGAAGCAATAGCGTCATCATACCTTTTTAGAATCACAAATTCAAGCCCTCTGAGGTTCCAGGCTCCTGCAAAATCGGGTTTTAATTCCAGAACCTTATCAAAATATTCTATCTTTTTTTCAGGATCCGTTTCTCCTACGGCAAGCCCATACCATTCCTCTACGGTTTTTCCTTCGATTTTCTTCTTAAATAACTTGTCCAAAATACTCAAAGATATCAATCCCCATTAAGAAATTGATCCGGAAGGTAGAAATAGATAATCATGTCCGTCAGGCAAAGTGTTAGAATGAAGGCACAAATCCTGAATACTGAGTAAAAAGAAAAAAATTGGAAATTTTTTAAAAATTAAAAATTGCCTGTTATAATGAAAGCAATTGAGTTTCATTTAACAGGTTTGCAAAGTCAGAGGTAATTTCCAATTTGGTAATATTTTCTGAGGTAGTTACGCTATAAGACACTCCGCGTTCGCTTGAATTTGCCTGATAGGTTTCGATGTTCCTGGTTACGTTGGATTCAGGGTTAACGAAAATGGCTGTCTGAGTGTAACTGCCGTTATCCAGTTTTTTGAGGTCCGTATAATACTGGTCAGCGGGGATATCCGTTGTATTGGTTTTTGTTACTACTCCCTGGTAGATTACATTCTCAGGGTTTACCAGGTTCAAAATCTGGTCGTATTTAGTTGAAGATGTAGCGTTTCCTTCCAGCACATCTATTACTTTTTCAGCGCTCTCGCGTGGACCAAAAATTACAGGACTTCCGACTACGTTCCATATATCATAAGTGTTATTTGTCCTTGCAAGAAGATTATAACCATCATAAGGAGCTGCACCCCAGGGAACTAAAATTTTCTGTTCCGGAATCTGGTGCAATTCGAAACCGCTTCCATCAGGATAACTTGCACTGTAACGTTTTGTGACATCAGCATTGTAGATAGATTTCATACTCGTTACATTTCCGAATATTGATTCAAGAGGGGTCCCTGTTGTTCTCTGAAGGTCCACGTAACTTGCACTTATCGTCCCTTCTGGAGACATGTTCAAGCCGTCGGCGATAGAATTGAACTTATGATATACTTGCTTTCCCGGAACCTGAGAAAAGGATATCGTGGAATTATCCACAGCTTCAGAATTAGAAGTGTTACTCTTAATATTATCGCTATCGTCATCTAAGCTCTCAATAAGTACCGCACAAGCTGACAGAACCATTGTTGCGGCTAAAAAAATAGCCAGATATTTCTGGTTTTTTGTTGCTGGATCTTTTCGTTGTTTCATCAATGAAACCTCATAATATAAGGTGTATTATTCTGAAAGATTCTGAAAGTAGAGAATATATTTTTGATATGTTTATGTATTGCCTTAAAAAAGCTTCCTATATATTTTTTTCGCTGTGTAAAAATATTTCGCAACATATGGGCTTTTAAGTGAAGGCACCTGATTTTTCAGTAACGATGAAATCCTCATTTTCAGTCCAGAGTCAAAATTTTGAGCATATTTGTGCCTCCGGGTTTTCCTGAAGAAGGACCCTGAGTAAGAACCACAATATCCCCTTTCTTTGCAAATCCCATTTCTTCAGCTTTTTTTGTTGTTTCCTCTTCCCAGCTTTCAATTGTCTCCCTCACAGTAATAGGATAGACTCCGTAGGATAGAGAAAGGAAGCTGCAGGTTTTCGGAACGCGGCTGAAAGCAAGGATCCAGGGGTCGGGCTTGAAGCGTGAAATTCTGCGAGGAGTTGCCCCACTTCTCGTTGGAGTCAGTATGGCTGCAACAGGCAGTTTTTGCAGGGCTTCATACACCTGGAAGGTTATTACTTCATCTACTGACATTTCCCTGGCTGTGATACCTTTAATCATTGTATCGAGCCCCCATTTTGTTCGGGAACGCCAGTTTTCGGTTGTTTTTGCAATTTTTGCCATCATCTCAACAGCTTCCACCGGATAATGACCAACGGCCGTTTCTTCCGAAAGCATGACCGCGTCTGTTCCATCAAGGATTGCGTTGGCAACATCTGTCGCTTCTGCACGGGTAGGTCTTATGTTATCTGTCATGGAAGCCAGCATATGAGTGGCTGTAATTACGGGAATCCCAAGAAGTTTTGCACTCTGAATAAGCTCTTTCTGGACAGAGGGAACTTCCTGAATAGGAATTTCGACCCCAAGGTCACCTCTGGCAACCATGAGAGCATCTGTTACTTCAAGGATCTCTTTTATGTTCTCTACAGCCTGTCTGCGCTCAATTTTCGCGACGATATATACGGATTTTCCTCTGGCTGCTGCAAAATCCCGGACTTTACGGATATCGTCTGCATTTTCTACAAAAGAGATACTAAAGGTATCAATTTCTTCGTTCAGGGCGAATTCCAGAATTTTGAAATCCTTCTCAGTTACCGGATCAAGGAAAATTTTTGCTCCAGGCAGGTTCAGCCCTTTATGTGAATAAAGCTGTCCTCCGATAAGAACCTCGCAGAGTACATCTTTTCCGGATACCTCAAGGCAGCGGAGCTGGATAAATCCATCACTTAAGTAGATAAGGCTTCCTGGAGAAACGCTCTCCGGAAGCTGCTTATAACTTACAGGGATACGTTCCGAATCTCCAGAAAAGTTTTCCACAGTAAGGGTCACGAGATTTCCTTTATGGAGCATGAGTGGTTCTTTTTCCAGTTTGCCTATACGGATTTTCGGGCCTGGAAGGTCGGCAAGAATAGCAATTGTTCTGTCAAGCTCTTCTGCGACCTTGCGGACTCTTGTGATCACTTCTCCATGGCTTTCGAAGTCCCCATGGGAAAAATTGATCCTTGCCACGTTCATGCCAGCAAGCACCAGTTCCCTTATCATTTCTTCGGAAGATGAAGCTGGGCCTATAGTGCAGACGATTTTTGTTTTATGGTCCGGAATTTGCATGTTCACACGGCCTTTCAATATTTAATTTTTCAATTGACCTTTTTCCTGATAATTCTTTGAAATCTCTGGATCGACGTTTCCTTTTTTCAGGATTGGGTAACTGATTTATCCATTTCGCAAGATTTCACTTCAGTTTATTCAGGCATTAGCTCTTATGCAATTTTCTTATTCCCCTTTGTATATTTTCAGGGCCTGTTCGACGCTTGAGTCCTCAACAGTTATAGCGTAAACTGCATTGCACATGCGGACAGCTTCATCAAGGGATTTCTGGTGGATATTTCTTCCTGTTGCGTTCCCCTTAGCTCCTGAGATGTGGATCTGGTCATATAACTTTTTCAGGAAAGCTTCAGCCTCATCACTCGTGCCGCCTGCACAAACAACTCTGGTGCGTCCGGCTGCTTTGACAGCTTCTTTGAAGATCTCAGCCGATTTTGCCCCTTCCTTTTTGGGGTAATTGACCTTTACAAAATCAGACCCAAGACAGGCTCCAACGCCTGTAGCCCCTGCAATCAGGTGAGGATCCTTTTCGTCCTTTACTGCAGTTCCACGGGGGTAGATCCAGAGTACTGAAAGCATTCCGTGTTGATGGGCATCGTAGACTACCTGGGCAGCCTGTACAAGCATCTCGGCTTCGAACTCACTGCCGAGGTAAATCGTATAACCTACACCAAGAATATTGAGCCCGCTGTTCTCCTTAAATTCAGCAACCTGGTCCACGTCATACCAGAGGTTGCTAAAGGGATCGGCCTGTGAAGTTTCTACAAGGTGGGTTTTTGAGTTTACTTTAATAAGATACGGTATATCTCTGTAATCCATCCCATAACGTGCAATTAGCCCAAGCTGGGCTGCAAAAACTCCTATTTTTGCCTTGGATGCTATTCTAAAAAGGTGTTCTGGATCAGCATCGTCTTCAGGTACTCCTTCTCCATAAAAATCGTCATTTAGATGCTCTACTTTCTGATCGCCTGCAAAAAGCATGAGTCTGTCCGTGCCTTTTGTGATCTCCATATAGTTCTTTATGTATGTTTCACGCATTGCTTTCGGAACGTCTAAAGGTACGATTACGTTTTCTTTGTTGATTGAAACCATTTGTATAAACCTCAGTCTGATTGAGTAGCAGTAATTGGATTGTACTTAATACTGTGAAACCTTATTTATTTATTACCTATATTCCCTCTTACTAGCTTTATAATTTTTTGCATTCAGTATTGAGGGTTTTTGAGGTTTTATATCTGTTAATTATACTGTTGAAATTTCCAACTCTTCAAGAAGATTATAAAATCTATTTAATTAAAAGCTAGTATGTTCAGAAAACTTAAAAATCTGATCAGTTAGTAGATTTTATGTATTTAAAAACTGAAATTTAAAACTTAACATATAACAAAAGAAATTTTGAAAAAGTCTTATAAGAGATAAATTCAAGAAAAAGATCTAAAAATAAATTAAAGTAATAAGTATTAGAACAAAATAGGTAAAAATGTAAACATTTCTACGCCGCTTGCAGGGCTCGAACCTACGACATTCTGGTTAACAGCCAGACACTCTACCAACTGAGTTAAAGCGGCTTTCTGATTGGACATCTATTCTATCCCTTACTCTCAAACCTTATTATAAAAGAAGGTTTCCTGATATAAAGCTTATGGGCCTGACCGGATTTGAACCGGTGACCGCTCGGTTATGAGCCGAGCGCTCTAACCTGACTGAGCTACAGGCCCTGATTGTTTCTAATATAGTAGTCTTTAGTAAGGCTTTAATAATAAACTTTTTGCATGTGTTTCTATTTACTAGAAAAAGCGCTATAATTTATGCAAAAACTTCACGCCGCTTGCAGGGCTCGAACCTACGACATTCTGGTTAACAGCCAGACACTCTACCAACTGAGTTAAAGCGGCTTATGCTATCGGATGTGCTTATTATAGCCACCCTATCGCGAACACTCTTAAAGCGACGATCTTATTTATATATTTCGCTTGGAGCAGTTGTCACAAACAACTTTACAGATACTTTCTAAAGTACTTTCATGTGCAATCTTATTTTATCTGCTCCAGCTTTCTTTTTATATCATTCCCTATCAGAGGCATCCTTTTTCCTCTTAAGTGATATAAATTTGATTATTTGAGCCAAAAAACCTTATATGCCTTCAGGAATAATATATTTACTTATCTGTTGTAGTATTTTACAACAAAGTCGGACAGATTTGATTTTTAAGCAGTAAGTTTCCAGTTTGGATATAAATGCTTCTACTGAGGCCCTGTCCGGGGGAATTTATTCCAATTAAAGTTCGAAGAAGGTCAAAAACGTCTTTAAACTAAACTTCAAGGGTTAAGGTCGGTTACTTCATCTAACTGGAAATATTTTAAATTCTTTGTAGTTTTCCGGAAAATTTGCGGTTCTATTGGAATCTGACCTAATAAACCTTGCAGTTTTAAAAATGGAAATCAAGGGGGATTATTCACGAAACTACTAAAAATATGCCCAAAATGTCACGCAAAAATGATGCTGAGTTCAGACGGAAAAAGAGAGATCTGTAACGTTTGCAGGTACTGGACAAAAGTAGGTACGGCAAGGCTTGATTCGATCATGATTTATGAATGAGGATCTTGAGTGGAGAGTGACAGTTTTTATATGTTTTGCACTGTATGTAAAACTATCTTGAAACGCCAGATTCTGGGCTCCAATGTCTTCTACTATTGCCGAAACTGTGGATGCGTGAGCTCGGAAGCATATCTGTCAAAAGAAGTAAACACGTTCGATATTCAGGAATCAGCATCTGCCAATTAGGTATCTGCTGTTTCTTAACTACGCTTGCTGAAGATGCTAAACTTTTGTGACAGAGACTCGATATGGTAAAAGTATTTTTGAGATTAGATTCGAAAAAAAGAGATTTTTTAAAAGAATCCCATGAGACTCTTGTTTTCTTTTTTTAATTTTAAGTCTCAGAGATTCTTTCTATTTTTTGTCCTGTTATTGAAACTCTTTTTTCAATTTCCGGCTTTGAGCAATTTACAGACATTTTCTACTTCTGTCCTGAACTCTTCCTGAGTAACTCCATAAAGGCCTGCAAGATACATGGCACCTCCTGCACCTGCACCTTCCTTAATCGTCCCTGTCTCGTACCTGTGTAGCCCTTTGAGAGCGGATTTTCCAAATCCAGGATCAGCAACGTAGACCACTGGAACTTCCAGGGTTCTGGTAAGTTCGATAAAGTTTGCAGATTTATCCTCCACCACATAACGGGTAGTTGCTATTGCAAGCTTTTCTGTATTGAATCCCAGATGTTTGATCACGGCATAGACTGCTGCCATCTGAGTCCCGCCTGCAAGCACAATGCTTGTTTCCGTACCCTGAAAACCTGCAACAAGACCTACAACAGCAGGCATCATGGGGTCCCCCATGCAGGCAATAGCTTTCATGGGGTCGTCTTTCAGGCATCCAAAGGTCAGGCCTGAAGCTTTCATGCCTTCTTCAACAACCTTTTTCTTAAGCTCAAGAGGGTTTTCATCCGCGCTACTGCTGACATTACCATTGTATCCCAGTGCCATTAAAACCCCCATTGCCGTTGTTGTACCTCCGGGGATGCTTTCTCCGATGACTACATGGTCTGCCTGGTTTCGGAGCCTTTTTGCCAGGAGTTTTGCTCTCTCATAAATGCCCTGTACGTCCTGCACTGCAACAGGCTCCCTTATATCTTCTCCCGGCTTTGCTTTTATGTCAATACAGGGAACTTCTGGAGTTACAATAAGACCGGAGTTTATGAAATGGTAGGGGACATCCGTAAGCTTCAAGGCTGAACGGGTCATGATTGCAGGAGTTGGAGTGTCATAAGGGGGAGTCATGGGAAGCACTGGTACACTGATAATTCCTCCTGTGTCCATAAGCTCCGCATCCCCTGCAGGTGTATAGTCCGTAAGTTCAGCTGTTTTCCCTGCAGCTGAAAGCTTCGGAATATGTGCAGTTTTAGTATTGGAAAGCACGCATAGAAACATTGGTTTTTCAGGTTTTCTGGTTACTTTCGGTTCAATCCAGGCCATTTCATATCTCCTCTACGGAATAAGATGAAGATTAAAACAAATACTTTGACAAACATTAAAGCAAATATTAAAGTGAGCATTAAGTAAAGGTTAATTCCAAGAATACTTGTTTCGGGATTTTTTATGGGCAATTGAATCTTTTACAGCTGTTCGTAGTGAAATTACAAATGTAACTTCCCCGAAATCCAATGAGAATTCTTCAACTTACTATTTAACATTTATCCATATACAAATATATTTTACTTTTCTTCAACTTAAGTTTTCTTTATTTCATCTAAGTTTCGGAGGCAGATGCTTATCTTGTGCCTAACTTTTGATAAAGATCAATTGATTCACTCTACGGTCGCAATTCATATTCTGATAATTTTGATTCTCATAGCTGCCAGGTACGAGGTAATCAGACTTCAAAGTTATACTTGCAGAAAAAATAGAGTTAAAGAGAATCGCGTGAAATTGAGTCCTTTGCCGTCAGATTCTCAATTTCTACGCTTTTCATTTTATTAATTTTGAAGTTATTATGCAGAGCCAGGATAAGTCACAATTCGGGATAGATCTGGACACTGGCTTTCCGGACTCCGAATTAAAAAAACTTTTATCGTTTTTTTCACACTTAATATGTTCTTGCCACATACACGCGGGTTTTGGTTTCTCCCCCGCAGACAGGGCATTTTTCTTTCTGATCCGTTCTCTGCTCTAAAGGTATACCAAGGATTCCTGCACCTATTATATCTTCCATGGCAAGCCCGCACTCTTTCTTGCCACACCATGGAATTGTTGCAACACCTTTCTGTATTTTTTCCTTTACCTCTTCAAGCTCCATGCAATCAAATATATGGTTTTCAACTTCTGCCTTTGCCTTTTCGTAAAGGCTTTCGTGAATTTCCTCAAACTTTGAACTTACACGGATATCGATATCAGAAAGTGGAATCTGCTCTTTTTCTCCCGTGTCTCGCCTAACGGCCACGGCAACTTTATTTTCCAGATCTCTTGGACCTATTTCAAGCCTCAGGGGTACGCCTTTCATTTCCCATTTATAGTACTTGGCTCCTGGGCGAAGATCACTTGCATCAATTTCAACTCTCATACCGGCTTTCTTCAGACGTTCCTGAACATCTTTACAGGCTGAAAGCACCTCTTCGGCTCCTTTTTTGAATATTATCGGGATAATTACAACCTGCACAGGAGCAATCTCAGGAGGCAAAACCAGCCCTTTGTCATCTCCGTGGATAGATATTGTAGCTGCAATAGATCTTTCTGATATTCCGTAGCATGTCTGGTGCGCATAGCGCTGTTCTCCATCAGGGGCTTCGTACTTAATATCAAACGTCTTTGCAAAATTATCCCCCAGGTGATGGACAGTGCCTATCTGAAGAGTCTTTCCATCGGGCATAACGGCATCAATTGCATCTGTATAGTCTGCACCCGGGAATTTGTCCCAGTCAGGTCTTCTTGAACGGAGTACAGGTACTCCCAGTCTGCGGTAGATTTCGGTATATAACTTAACAGCTTCTTTAACCTGGGCTTCCGCATCTTCCCATGTAGCGTGCACTGTATGGGCTTCCTTAAAGGAAGTAATCTCCCTGAGCCTTATTAGAGGACGGGTGTGTTTTGTTTCGTAGCGGAAAGTATTCACTATCTGATAGAGTTTAATAGGGAAATCTGCGTGGGATCTTACCCACATTTTGTACATAGGGTAAATGGCAGTCTCACTGGTAGGGCGGAGGGCAAGAGGGATGTCAAGAGGGTCTTTTCCTCCGTGAGTTACCCAGTAAACTTCATTCTCAAAGCCTTTAATATGCTCGGCTTCTTTCATGAATTCGTTTTCAGGAATAAGCAGAGGGAAGAGAGTTTCCTGATGTCCGCTATTATCAAGGATTTCCCTTATGATGTTATAGGTATTTCTCCGGATTGCAAAGCCGAAGGGGTACCAGACATAAAGTCCTTTTACAGGATAGCGGACATCCATTATTTCGGCCATCCACAGGAGATTATTATACCATTCGCTGAATTCATCTTTTGGAGGAAGTGCTGCTTCCTTTTCGCTTTCTGCCATACCGTCACCTTATTATCGCAATCTGAATTAATGTTTAAATTCGGTCAAATTCTATGAAATTCGCGTGAATTCCAGCATCACGCCTTAGTATCAGTCTTGATGTTTTTGAAAAATTAAAAATGCTTTTAGATTGGTTTTAGGGCTAATATTTGCCTTTATTGGAATAGAAGTTAATAACCATATGGGAGCTACATTCCCAAAACTTCACTTATATTTTGAAAAATAGGGAAAAAGAATTAATCTCCTCCAAGGGGCTGAACATTGTCCGAAACGTCGTGTGCAAGTTCGGATTTATCAATATCGAAAACGATCATACCGGTATTCAGCTTTTCAGCCTCTTCTTTTGAGAGTTTGGTAACAATGGCTTTCTTCGAAATGATTGCACTGTTTCCCAGAGGATCCTCGATGATGACCGTAATTTTTTCCTTACCTGCGATAACCTCTTCGAGCATATGCAGGAGTTCCTGGCTTCGGGAGAATTTCTCCTCATCTTCCTGTACCCACCTGCTTGCGGTCATAAGTACACTCTGCACCCGCTGCAGTATGCCTTCGATGTTCGTGATATAAGATTCCGATACCGTGCCAGGTTCGATAACAATTCCCATTTCAGGGATGCGAATTGTTCCTGAGGTTGAGCGGATGACCCTTGCGTCCAGGTCTTCCGGGGTCTCAACTGACATTTCATAACGCATAGGTTCCTTACTGGCGAGGATCATAGTGTCTGCAAAACGGAAACTGCACTGGCACTTTGCACTGATGTACATAACTTCCCCGAAATAGGGGATATCATCCCTTTGCCAGTTCATCACCAGATCATTGTGACATAGCGGACAGGAGATCCTTGTCTCAAAACTTTCCTGTTTAAAATATTTATGATTCAATATTTTCCACCAAAGATTTTGGATCTGTCAATTTTTATACCTGTGGGAGTTACAATCACGGTATTTCCTTTAACACCTGCGATATCTCCGTGGACATCGATAACAACATCTTTCAGCTCTTTTAAAACCCTATCCCTCAGCAGGTCGTCGCTCCTGATGTTTGAGATATCTATCATCAAGATATTTCCGTTGTAGATTTCCTGCTTCAGCTGGGATACCTGGTTGATACTTGAGACTTCTGCAATCTTAAAGTAGGTTTCTGCAGGCTCGTCCTCGAGAACCTCTTCATATTTGCTGAGGTCAATTTCAGTGTAGTCGTCGGCACTGGTTGTATTTTTCACATTGCCGCCAAGGATTTTGTCAATGAGTTTTGCCATCTATGCACGCCTTTTCTATTTTTTTAAATTTGGATAGTACTGTGCTATATTGAAATCTATATTAATTAATTTTGCTATTATAAAGCTGATCTTGATTTTCCTTCTGATTTTCAAAGAATTTTGTTCCCAATCAGCAGGTTTCGTTTATTCAATTATCTGTATTTTAAGAGTATTTTCAGAGCTCCATATTCCAGAGCTTATCTCCTACATATGTTATCGACTTTATGGCTTTCCCTGAATCGGCTTCAACCATCTGTGGCCCCTCCATAAGGGCTCTTCCTATTGCAAGAGGTTTTTTATGGGTCTCTTCTACAATAATTACGAGATCTCCCTCTTTTATTTCAGGGTCAGCCCCCACAACTCCCGGAGCCATGATATCCGCTCCATTTGAAACGAAACGAATAGCTCCCTTATCCACAGTTACAAGGCGTTTTTGAAGTTTCATCTCAAGAGCTCCGCGGACTGTAGGAAAAAGATGTCCTTCTATTTCGAAAAGTAGAGGTTTGCCATCTACAAGGATAAGAGAGTACTCATCAAGGGTAACTTTTTCCATGACCTTATTTTCCAGCTCTGCCATTGCTTCTCCGAAAGTGGAGACAAGGTCTTTTAACATTTTATTCTTCGCATTTTTCCTCAGCTGAACTCTTGACTTTACTTTCAATTAATCACCTGGTTTTGGCATATTGAGTATTACTGTAGCATAGGGTTTTTGTGCCTTTTAAAGCTTATGTGATACTTTAACTATTTCCTAAATATGGTTCTGTGTCTTTTTTACTCAAGTTTTACAAAGAACATTGTAAGAAGCGCAATGGCACCTCCAAAAAACACGGTCTTATAGCCGAAGGGTTCCAGAAAGAGGCTTCCTAAAACCGGGCCTAATCCGAGACCTGCATAAATTGCGGTATTGAATAGTCCCATTGCAAATCCACTGGAGCTAATTTTTGCCGTAGCTGTGATCAGCCCTATGACTGCAATTCCTCCGCCTGCTCCGATAAGAGAGAAAGCTACTATCGGCGTTTTTACTGAAAGCAGAATACCTGTGCCCGCAAGAATTACCCCGGCCTTAACTATGCTTTTATAATCCATGTTCATCCTGCCTGCGATCAGAGAACTCAGCATTGCAGTCAGGTACGAAGCCGAGATTGCCAGTCCAAGTTCCGGTTTTGTCAGAAAGCCAGCACTGTAATCCGGATAATTTGCAGTCACCAGGCCTGTGGTTCCATAGAGAAGGACTGAAATTCCCCAGATCTTTCCGAAACTGCTTTTTAATAAGGTTTCCCAGGCTTTTTTCAGGTAGCTTTCAAGTTCGAAAAGCAAAGAGGGATCTTTCCGATTTCCTTCTGGATAATTGCCGGTTTGAAAAGCGAATACTTTCTTTTTTCTGTTCGAAGACAGCATTTCTCCTGTTTCTGACAGGAGGAATATAAAAGAAATGCCTGTTAAAAGCGTGAAAAGGCCTATTGCGGTCTTAATCTCTATCTCTGCAAGTATTCCAGAGAGGAAAACTCCTGCAGCCAGTCCGGCATTCAGCAGAAAATTAAATTCTCCAAGGCTTCGTTGACTATCCTTCCATTCAGCAAGCATGGAAAAAGCAGCAGGAAAAAAAGCCCCACATCCAATGCCTTCCATAAACCTGGCAATTCCAAGGACCCACAGGTTGCCAGAAAAGGAAATAACAAGGCCCGAAAGCAGAGTAAGAAGCACACCAAATCCTATCACTTTCAGGTTTCCGATCCTGTCTGCCAGGATTCCAAAAGGCAGAAGGGCTAGCAGGGCTCCCATAAAATATCCTGAATATAGAAGATTTGAGGCTACGGAATCGCCGCTATTTGCCCCTGCAAGCTCCGGAAGGATGGGGATTACTGCATTGGAGAGTCCCTGGATAGCAAAAACTGAAGAATATAGTATGAGTTTTTTGAAGTTCATGGGCTTTCAGATTCTTACATTTTCAGCCTATACTGATTTTTCGCAATCAAACCTTTATCTCAGTGGTTTTCAGGATCTTTCTCTTCTTCTCTTCTACTCTTCTCACTATTCTTTTTATTACTATTACTTCTTATTTTCCTCTTACTATTTCTCTCTATTTTTTCGTTTTCCCGTTTTCACTTATTGTTTTTCTGAAAGCTATCTTTACTCTTTTTGTGCTGTTTTTACTCTTTTAAAACTGTTTTACTCTTTTAGTATAAGAACTCCTGCAAGAATGCAGCCATTTACTATGAACATTTTTTCGAAACTTAGAATGCCTGTAAAAAATCCTGCAATAATTGGGGCAAGAGAGATTCCTGCATAGGTTGTTGTATTGAAAAGGCCCATCACAAGGCCCCTATCTGCGTTCATTCTGGCAGCAGCCAGAGCAAATCCTACAGCTGCAATACCGGAACCTCCTCCAAGGCATGAGAACCCAAGAAATGGGTATTTTATGGCAAAAAGGGCTCCAAGGGCTGAGAATATTATTCCTATTTGAATCACTGTTTTTTCCCTGACTTTGAACCGGCCTATGAGGAGAGATGTGATCATGGCACAGACGTAAAGGCTTGCGATAGAACCTCCGAGCTGGGTTTTTGTAAGGGTACTCAGGCTGTAATCCGGATAATAGGCTATAAGAACTCCTATAGTTCCATTGAGCAGGAAGGAACTGATCCAGATTCCCGAATCGTTGCAGTAGAGGAGTTTTTTAATTTCTCTGTAGGATTTTCTAAAGAGATTTCCGGGAGACTCAGGCAATTTATCTAATTTATCTTCATCTGGAAAATGAATCAGTTCTCTGTGTCTGGGAATTAGAGATATAGTAAAAATAAAAGCAATAAATGTAAATATGAGGATTGCTCCTTTAAGGTAGGTATCCGCCATCAAGCCTGAGAAAAGAGCACCTGTTGCCAGACCGGCGTTTATTAAAAAATTGAATTCTCCTATGTAGTACCCCGGATCTCTGTATTTTGAAAGCGTGGCAAATGCAGCCGGAAAAAAGGCCCCACAAGCAACTCCTTCTATGAATCTTGAAATCAAAAGAATCCAGAGCTTCTCTGAGAGAAGAATAGTCAGGCCTGAAATTACCGTCAGAACAACACCAAACCCTATGAACCTCAGATTTCCGAACCGATCCGCCAGAATTCCAAAAGGAAGCATTGTAGCCAGAGCCCCGAGGAAATAGGCGGAAAAGAGTAGACTTGAAGCAAGTCCTCCGGAGGAGCTGCTGTCCAGGTTTGCAAGCTCTGGTAGGATAGGAATGACAGCACTGGAAAGCCCCATAATTGCAAAACCGGCTCCATAAATTAAAAATCTGTCAGGGTTCATAGCACTAAGAAATCTTGATCCGGTATATAATTTCTTGTCAAAAGACCTTACAAAATCTCTTTTTAAAGTATTCGGCTTCTTGATGCAAATCCTTAAGGATTTTTTAACTATTTGCAATATTTTGGTTCATTGTACAGTTGTCTTATAATACATACTTAAAAAATTAAATAAGCATTGACTCTGTTATATCGTTTTGTTATTATAAATTCGTCGAAGAGAATGGATAGCTATTTATATAATTAGTTTGAATAGGGGTAATGTAAGTAATGTGAGCGGGAAATCTTTTTTCACATACCATACCCCCCACTCCCCATATGACCCCCCACTCCCCAACCCGCTCGCACTACTTCTACTCATAATTTTGAAGCCTTTTTCAGTTTTAAGCATACCAATTTTTTGTTTCTTTTCTTCTTTCTATTAGGTCGTCTTGAATACATTCTTATATTCTCTTATCTTCCTTACTTAATCTAATAATAATATAAGTTTCCTATTTTCAGGGCGGATTTTTCTGAGATGCTTCAGATTCTTATTATTTAATAAGTTAATTCTGAATCTTCCAATTTCTCATACTCTCCTTGTTCGATTAGTTTTTTACATTATCCCAGGCTCCTCCATCGTTGTCCATCAGGAGGGCAGTCATAAAACCTACCTCAACAAGTCCTATCCGGAGTCCTGCAAGGGCTTTCAGACCAAGAAAGATCTCTACAAGGCAAGGGCACAAGTAATTCAAGAAATCCGGCATTGTCATCTCATTCATTGCAGCTTTTGTGACTATATCAATATCGCGGTCATATTCGGGTTTCACAGTTCCTTCTATGGTTGCGAGGATCTCTCTAAATTGTCTGCTGATCTTTACGACTTCGAAAGCAGCTTTTCCTACTGCACTCATAGTCACTACAGGAGGCAGAAGTGTTAAGGAAATAATCACATTTCTCTACAACAGTATCCCATTCAATTGATGGTTATACTATTCCATAGACTCTCACTTAAAAGACAGGAAAGAAAATGCTACAAAAAAGATAGATTATTGAATCAAAATTATTATTTGAGAGTCTCAGACTGTGGTCATGAGACTCTTCAGGAGAAAAGGCCTTACAACATTGCTGTTGTGAGGCATGATCTCATATTCTTTTATTATTCTTGCACATCTGCATTACTTTGCTGGGATTCTCATTCCGTAGAATGAACGCCATACAAAGAATAAAGCAACCAGAAGGAAGAAACCGCCTACATACGGAGCCACATTTCTGAATGACTCGGATATAGCGATTTCCATTGCCAGTAAACCAAACAGGGTGGTGAATTTTATTATCGGGTTCAGGGCAACGGATGAAGTGTCTTTAAATGGATCACCTACGGTATCTCCCACGACTGTTGCTTCATGTAAAGGTGTACCTTTTTCCTGCAGGTCCACTTCCACCACTTTTTTGGCATTGTCCCAGCATCCGCCGGCATTGGCCATGAACACGGCCTGGAATAACCCAAACACTGCGATGGAAATCAGGTAAGACACGAACAAAGATACGGAGTCATTGCTTTTTACGGGGGCTGAAAGGCAAGAGAATGCCAGGGTAAATGAGAAGATGGCGATAAATATATTGAACATACCCTGCTGTGCATACTGGGTACAGATCTTTACCACTTCTTTTGATTTTTCCGTAGATGCTATCTGGCTGGCATTTTCGTCCAGCTGGATGTTCATCTTGATATATTCAACCGCACGGTATGCTCCGGTAGTTACAGCCTGCGTTGATGCTCCGGTAAACCAGTAGATCACAGCACCGCCGGCTAAAAATCCGAAGATGGTATAGGGATTGAGCAAGGTCAAAATTTGTTCTGGTGCTACTCCAAGAACGTCCTTAATAACCAGAACCAGGGAGAAGATCATGGTTGTAGCGCCGACAACGGCTGTACCTATTAAGACTGGCTTGGCTGTAGCTTTAAACGTATTTCCTGCTCCATCGTTTGCTTCCAGATAATGTTTGGCTTTATCGAAATCCGGTTTGAAGCCAAACTCCTTCTGGATCTGCTGGGATACATTAGGAATTGATTCTATCAGCGAAAGCTCGTAAATGGACTGAGCGTTATCTGTTACAGGTCCATAACTGTCAACAGCTATTGTAACAGGACCCATTCCAAGCATTCCAAAAGCTACAAGGCCGAATGCAAATATGGAGGGATAGATCATTATCTCGCTCAGGCCGAATCCGCTGGCGTAATAGGCAACAAACATCAGTGCCAAGAACACCATGCCGATCCAGAATGCGCTGAAGTTACCTGCAACTAATCCGGAAAGGATGTTCAGGGAAGGACCGCCTTCACGGGAAGCTTTAACGACTTCGGCTACATGCAGTGAGTTAGGGCTGGTAAATATTTTGGTAAATTCGGGAATTACAGCCGCTCCAAGGGTTCCGCAGCTTATAATTACTGAGAGTACAAGCCAGAGTTTCTCCAATTGGGGAGGGACTCCAGAACCAGGACCTAAAAGTAAATAGCTTACTGCAAAGGTTACTACGATAGAAAGAATAGAGGTAATCCATACCAGGCTTGTCAGGGGCTGCTCAAAATCGAAATCATCTTTGTTGCCAAATCTTACCTGGCTTAATGTTCTGTTGATATAGAAAGATACTACTGAGGTAATTATCATAAGTACACGCATGACAAAGATCCAGGTCAGCAGGATACCTGTCAGCTCAGGCTGTACAGCCAGAACGATGAAGGAAACAAGGGCTACACCGGTTACACCATAGGTTTCGAATCCGTCTGCAGTTGGTCCTACGCTGTCACCTGCATTATCTCCCGTACAGTCTGCAATAACTCCTGGATTACGTGGGTCGTCTTCTTTTATTCCAAAGACTATTTTCATCAGATCGGAGCCAATATCTGCAATCTTGGTGAATATCCCGCCGGCAATACGTAAGGCACTGGCTCCCAGGGATTCTCCTACTGCAAAACCTACAAAGCTTGCCCCGGCTAAGTCCCGTGGAACAAACAGCAATATAACTAACATCATTATGAGTTCAACGCAGACCAGAAGCACTCCTATGCTCATGCCTGCATCAAGAGCAATATTTAACAGTTTCAGAGGTTTTTTTTCCAGGGAAACAAATGCTGTCCTGCTGTTAGCCAGGGTATTCATGCGAATGCCGTACCATGCGACAGTATAGGAACCCAGTATACCTATTATGGCCCAGGCCAGGATAAGCAACACTCCACTAAGAGGTGTTTTCTGCAGGAAACCATAATAAAAGGCTATACAAATGCCGATAAAAGCAAATAATATGCACAGTAGTTTGCCCTGCTGGATAAGATAGGTTTTGCAGGTCTCATAAATTATGGCAGCCACATTCAGCATTGACTGGTGGGCCCTCATTCTTTTTACCTTTATGAACTGGTAAAAACCGAATATCATGCCTAATACACAGACCAGAATCCCATAGAGCAACAAATTATTTTGCTCCGGGCTCAAATTAGGAATCTTAAGAGTCGCCTCACTGGCAGCTGCTATTGCCGGTGTTAGCGACAGCATGGCTAAGCTGAATAGGCCTTCAACCATTGCCTTGCCCATTCTATTTTTGTTTATGATTTCCATTTAGCCGATCACTTCTCTCTAAATATTTTAAAAAATAAATTGAAATTTGAATTATTAAAGCCTCATTTCCGACGAAAGCGTAATCAGTTGTTTTTTATATAAACTTTTTTACTCGTTTAGTCTGGCCGATGTTTTCTCCAGTGATTTTGTATATGAATCCCTTCTTCTTACTAATATTATATGTCTCTTTCTGAAGAGTTCTAAAATAATATATACTGAAATAATCAGCAGGAAATAATTTTTAATAGTATAAAAAAGAAGAGGCTGAATTTAAAAAGATTTTTCGGCATTAATTGTGAGAAATTGAAAGTTTTGATCAGTTGTGAAAGAAGCTCGGCAAGGAATATTATAAAAAAGTTAACTTATTACTCTGCGTGATTGTATTCTATAGCCTCAGCTAGAATTATCATCTGTCTCTCTAAAATTGACAGCCCCAGCTCTCTAACTCTTTCCACTACCGTTGATTACCAGTATTGTAAATCTTAATTGGCTTTAGCTTTACCTCTATAGCATCTTTCAGTTATGTCTAAAGCCATAGAATTATGGTCCTGTTGTTTTTCATTAGGTTCATTGATCCTAGATACTAATCCTGAGGCATTGATCCATTTTCTGATAATTCAAACGATGTCTAAAATTTTCAGCCAGAAGAAAGAGTTTTCCAGAACACACAAACTTGATGCTGCAGATATTTTTTAGGTACGGAAGGATCTTACAACATGCTTTATTTCCTTAGCTCGACTTGATTTGCGCTTTTTTCCATGTAGCATTGCAGCAGCTTTGATCATATCGATTTTGATGTGCATATGCGTACGGTTTATTGTCGGTGAAGTTCTTTTATCTCTTTCTTACTATGCTCTTTTGGCCGTGTCGGAAATGTGGCACTTGAGCTTGTTTGAAGTGACGAGGTAGTGTAAGAGATAAAATATCAATTAAAAGGCAAAGATCTTGGCTGCGGAAATATAGTGCAAGTGCAACATACTGTGCTCTGAAGAGTTGATAGTTTGGGTGCCTGCAGATGTGCTGCACCTGCTCTTATTCAGATCTTATTTTCCCCATGAAACATTCCTGCAGGTTCTGAGGCTTCAGTTTCATGATCGGCAATGTCGGATGCAGGAGTGTCAGGGGAAATGAAGATATTTATTGAGACCGGAAATCCTGATACAAAGAGCTGGATACTTAAAAGTTCAGGCCGGCAGTCAGGTCTCACATAATTCTTAAGCATTGTGGAGTTGTTTTTGCACTCTGTTTGTGGTCCGGGTTTTTCTCTTCCTTTCTTGCTTTCTATTTTTTTTCAAAATTGTGCCCTGTTTTCTGATCTTTTCTCGATTTTTATCATCATACAGCAGGCACTGTATCCTTCTTCCTGTAGTCCTCAAAAATTTTTCGGCCATTGGGACTAACTTCTCAAACAGCTGGACTAAATCCAGAAAAGTTTTGGTCATTATTTGTTCAACTTTATTTATCCTGGTTCTAGAGCAGAGGTCATAAAAGCATAATCCGAAACTGCAATAACCGGTTGCTTTTCTACAGCCCAAGCTACTTTGAATACACGGACAAATATTAAGAACAAAAATGTATGGCAATAGCTGTTAACAATCGCTCCGTTCTATCCTTTAAGTAAGCCTCCTCATTACACATAATTAGTTATTCGTATAACTATTCACACACTACGAGTTTTATTTTGCATTCCAAAAAGGAATACACTTTCCTATTTGATAGTAATAGACTAAAAAGCTTTCGTTTTTTGGTTCTGTGAAGTCAGTGGCTGCTAGATCATTTTAGAATTAGCTGTAAAAATTAGGCTACTTTTCTGGAACGTATTTCAAAGTTTGCTCGCTAAAATTCGTCGAATTTTTTATGAGAAGTTCTTAATGAATGGTAATTACTAAATCATATAAAATCATTGAAAATAAAATAGTCTTCATATGTTGTAGAAATGCATCATTTTTTCTGCTCTTTTTTATAAAGTTTGTAATATTCGTGTATGAAGTTAATTAAGACAGCCAATATTGGTAATAAGAAGATTATTAAAACCACTTCAAAGGTTGAGTCAAAACCAGAATTCGAGACTGAACCTGTACTCGCGACTGAACTGGAATTCAATAAAGCAGTTGAGCTTGAATTTAACACATCGGTTGAATTATTTAATATAGAGGTTGAATTCAAATCTAATGGCATACTGTAGTATAAATATTGTAACTATAAAAAATCGACGAGCTCTACAGTTCAGCAAATTTCCTAAAGAAGGTAATAGAAAAGTTAAAGTTGAAACAGGTCTGGGAGAGATTAATTAACTCCCTTTACCTGCAGTAACTGGAACTCTATTTCGTCCGGAACTGTGGCAAGGAATACAAATGAATTGTACCCGAGTTTTTGAACTTCTTTTATCGCACTTGCCTGGCTTTCGTTCAAATCCCTTGAGTTGCTTACGATACAAAAGGATTTTCTGTTTCCTGTGTTGACAAGGAAATTAAATACATTTCCGTGGGTATTCAGGAATGCAACCAGGTTCTTGAGTTCATCCCAGGTATTGCACATATGGATGTTTCTGGACCCCATGTTCTCGACATACCAGTCCTTGCTCACATAAGAGTAAGAAGCATACTGTTCGTTCAGTTCATCAAAGGCTTTGATAATTTTATTTATGTCTTTCTTCAGGTTTACCCATTTCCAGTTTTGTGTAGTGAAATAGCGGGCAGCCACTATTTCAAAAATTGCCTGCTTATCTTCATTTTCGAGTCTCATTCTCTCACATCTCATATTTCATCTGTATTTCTATTCGCTTAGAATGCATCATCCTGGGCATAACTTCTGTTAAAGCGCAGGGCAAGTTCGGCTTTTTCCAGTTCCCTTCCCAGGTATGCGGCATGGTCCAGGCGGGAAACCAGTTTTAATTCAAGCAGTGTATCCATGACTTCCCTGGCATTTTTCCCTACGATTGAAGCTTTTTCATGTTCAGCTACAATTGATCCGCTATTTCCGCTTATACTGTCCGGTACAATTCGGATACGGATAGGACCTTCAGGATCTACACGCCAGTTCTTTGAAGATTTGGCCCGGATTGTTTTTTCCGGTAGGGGATAGTCGGGTCTCCTGCGTTTTTCTTTAATGCAGAGCAGATCAAGCCCCAGGTCCTTTGGAGAACTCTCCCTTATTCGAGAAAGCTGCATCATCCAGGAAGCCTTCTTAAGTTCCCTTATGGAGCCCTGTGCCTTGTCGCTGAACTCAGGGGTGAATAGGACACTTGCTCCAACTTCTACTCCTATCCCACAAAGTGTAGCATTAACTCCTATGGTATCTACGTCTATAAGTTCCGTAACATTGCCAACGCCGAAAAATACAGGAATCTGAGGGTAAATCCTGTGGAATTCATGATAACGTACAATGGACTCGGTTATATTATGGCCTATAGGGTCAAGGACAGGATCAGCTATGATTTTCTCAATTCCAAGGCTGCGGGCAGCTTCAATGTTTCTGATGAGGCTTTCCAGGCTATTCCCTTCATCAGGAATGATAACAGCTGCAATTCCTGCATTGGCAACAATAGGGCCTGCAGCTTCCATATTAGTGCTGTTCAGGCTCAGGACGAGATCTGCTCCTGCGTCTACTCCTTCTTTTATCAGTTCAGGGTCTAGGGTGTCAATACTTATTGGAACCAATGTGAGGGTTTTTGCAAGGGATACGGTTCTTCTGACCTGTTCGGGAAGAGTATTGAGTGTAGCTCCTAGATCGATAATATCTGCTCCCCTGGCGATAAATGCTTCTATTTTTCCCTGAAGCATGGAAGCATCCATTTCCATGGCTCCCACAATCTCTCCCATGACTTTCATGCATGCATTTCCTCCAAGCTTTACTTCTCGCAATGTGAGGAATGAGGAAGCTTCTTCCTCTGTTTTTCTTATAAGTTCTATGGCCATTTCTTTTCTTACGTCAGCAAGAAGTTCACATGCCGGAACTTTTTTGGAGAACTCTGTTTTTTCAGCAAAAGGTAATACAAAACCAAGGTCATAAGCATGCTTTGGACCAAGCCGGATTTTACAAGCCAGTTCCTCAGAAACTTTTGAAAAATCTCCTGGCACAAGTCCTGGAAGAAGAATAAGATCGTAATTTTTTGGAAGATTTGCTTCTTGAAATGCTCTGATAAGCTTATTTGGGGTGATAAAGGCGGCAATATCAATATCTACAACTAAGATATCGGCTTTTTCTCCAGCTGCTTTTCTGACTGTGTTTTCCGCAAGCCGTCCCGTTGCTACCAAAATATTCATGTTTTTTAGATAGAATCTCTAATAAAAAAGCATATCTATTTGAAAGAGTATCGGATAAAAAAGTGTCAGGAGAGAAAAGCTCGAAGTTTTAAGCTTTAAGTATCGAGCTTTTGCCTGACTGGTTTAATTTATGAAGTCTATGATTGACTCGTCATGTCTCTTCCTGAGGGGGCCTGCAGTGTCTCTCATTCTGCCGGAAGATGTCATTTTTCCGACTCTACTTTCCTGAACCCTTTCATCCATTCTTGATTCCAGGATTCCGGACCCTGCCTGAGGGCCCAGAATCTGGGCAGACTGAACCCCCGTCATGATCGCCATTACTCTGACCTTTCCTTCGTAATCATCTCTAATCCGTGCGCCCCAGATAACATTGGCGCTCGAGGAAAGCTCATATGTGAGCATGGAGGCGATTTCTTCGGCTTCCTTCAGGCTCAGGTCAGGCCCCCCGGTTACGTGAACAAGACTTCCGGTTGCACCTTTGTAGTCGACGTCAAGTAAGGGATGGTTCAGGGCAGTTCGCACAACTTCATTACTCTTGTCCTGGCTCTTTGACTCCCCGACAAGCATGACTGCAACTCCTCCGCAGCTCATAATTGTCCTGATATCAGCGTAGTCAAGGTTTATCAGAGAGGGTACTGTGATTGTTTCTGTGATCCCTTTTACGGTTTCGGCAATCAACTGGTCCATCACTGAGAATGCCTGATCAATAGGAAGATTTGGCACGTAATTCAACAGTCTATTATTGTCCAGAACAATAACGGTATCTGCTGCCCTTCGCAGGTCTTCAAGCCCTTCTTCGGCCTTGAAGATGCGGGCCCTTTCCACTCTGAAGGGGCTGGAGACCATTCCCACGACAATTGCTCCCTGTTCTTTTGCTACTTCAGCAACCACTGGAGCAACACCTGTCCCGGTACCTCCTCCCAGACCTGCGGTGATAAATACAAGGTCTGCATCCTTTAATACTTCTTCAAGAGTGCCTCTTGCAAGTTCCGCAGCTTTCTTTCCCATCTCAGGATAACCGCCTGCTCCCAATCCTCTGGTGAGAGTTTTTCCTACCAGGATCTTCTTGTCAGCCCTGACGTTATCAAGGTGCTGCTTATCTGTGTTGATACAAACGGTTTCTGCACCTTCGATTCCTATATTGTAGAGCCGGTTTACGGTATTGTTCCCGGCACCCCCGCACCCGACAATCATGATTCTCGGTTGCCCGAATTCTTCAAATTCGTCATCAGAGGAGGCATTTTTTCTATATTCCTTCTCTTTTTCGCTGAATTTCATTGCTTCCTGTACTATAGATTGCAATTTATCCCCTCGACTGGATTTGTGTCTAATAGTTTGTTTGACTCCCCACCCGTTTATCGGGGGTCACATATCTGTCACTACTTTTGAGTGGAGTTACTTGATAACTTTAAAAACTAGATAAAAGTTTTTTATCCGTTATCTATAATAAGTTGTCACTCTAGTGAACTTAAACGTTTCGGACATATTTAAACAACATGATGGGATTATTTATTAAGTTTAAATAGGTCACCCATAAATCTCATATATGCACTCTTTTCTTTCCTTATCTTTAAATTCTCAACAAGGAAAGGTTCAATACTGCAATAATATTTATATATAGTAATCCCCTATTTTCTTGAAAGCTCAGTTTTCTCAGAAAGTTTCTCCTGATTATGCAAGTCAGGGCAGCATTTCTTTCTTATTTTGTAGATTTTTTTGATGCCGCACCAGGCTAGAAGTACTTACCATCTGACTTCAGCTATTCGTTTTTCTTGAGACTTTCATTTATTACTCTTTACAATTTAATGAGACTGTTTATATTATTACTTTTAAGTTGAATTCTCCTCTTAAAAACTTTTTCGGTATCATTCAAAGATTTCGAGGCTTTTGATTAATTTTTTGCGCAGTCTGACTGTAAATATATCTGAATGTTTATATATTTACAATCTTTTATTGCCAATTTCTTCTTTTTTATATATTTTTTTAATCCGAAGTTCCAAAATTAATTCATATGGATATATGCATAAGAATATTATTCAATTTTTCGGAAAAATATAATCAATAACCGTTTGAATATTTTATTATGTTTTAGAGTGTCGGGAAACCTTTAAAGCTGTAAACCGTTTTTAACTTGATTCTTAACATTTTGGTTTAAAATCTTTTAATTCTTTATATTGGAGTTAGAAACGTGTTGAAGGCATTAATTTTCGATATGGATGGCGTTCTCGTAGACTCTATGCCCTTCCATGCAGCAGCCTGGAAGAAGGCTTTTCTCGATATGGGTATGGAAATTAAAGATGAGGATATCTATGAAATTGAAGGTTCAAACCCTCGAAATGGGCTTCCCCTACTTATCCGAAAAGCCAGAAAAGAACCTGAAATATATGATTTTGAGAAAATCACTTCAATCTACAGGCAGGAGTTTGGAAGGATCTTTGAACTTAAAAGTTTTGAAGGCATGAAAGAATGTCTTGAATTGCTTAAAACTCGTTTTCTGCTTTCTGTAGTCTCAGGTTCGGACCGTTTGATCGTTCATAGCATTGTTGGTCAACTTTTCCCTGGCATTTTCGATATTGTGGTCACAGGAGACGACGTCAAAAACTCAAAACCTGCTCCTGATCCTTTTCTAAAAGCAGTAGAACTCCTAAAAATCCGAAGAGAAGAATGTATCATTATTGAAAACGCCATTCTGGGCGTGGAAGCTGCAAAAAGGGCTGAAATTTACTGCATAGGAGTTCCCACTTATCTGGAACCTTCACAGCTTGACAGAGCAGACATTGTACTGGATGATCACAAAAAGCTAATGGAACATCTTCTCAGCCTTGAGTCTTCACTCAGCTTCAGGACATAAAAAAATTTCAAAAAAGTGTGGCCCCCTGGAGGGTCACAGTAATCTAACAGTTTCCAGGTTTGTAAGAGCTCTGGTCTCAATCTTGAGTTTCTTGTATATAGAACTTGCCAGGTCGACACAGGCTTTTTCATCCCCGTGTTCCGTGAACACTCTTTCAGGACGGGGTTGCATTTTCTTTATGTACTCCATAAGCTGTCTCCTGTCTGAGTGTCCTGAGAAGCCGTCTACGACCTGCACTTCCATATTCATTTTAAGTATCTCTGTGCCCCCGCCTTTTCCTGGCATGGGGATTTCCTTCCATCCTTTCTGGATCCTGCGTCCTACAGTCCCATCTGCCTGGTACCCTACAAATACAAGGGTATTTCGGGGGTCTTCGGCAAAGGCTTTGAAGTAATCCATAACCGGTCCTCCGTTCATCATGCCTGAAGTAGAGAGAATTACACAGGCGTGAGGATTCTGAATTATCTTCTGGCGAGCTTCGTGAGAGTCAACAGGTTTGAAGCATTCGGAAAGGAAGGGATTCTGGCCTTTCTGGAAGATCAATTTCCTCAGGTCATTGTTCAGGTATTCAGGATGTGTCGCATGGATTGCAGTTGCTTCCATGATCATTCCATCCAGGTAGACCGGGACCTCAGGAATCAAACCTTTCCTTATAGACTCTTCGAGCACTATCATTACTTCCTGGCTTCTACCTACAGCAAAAGCAGGGATTAGGGCGATTCCTCCACGTTCTACTGTGTTCTTGACTACCATTTGCAGATGTCTTTCCGCGTCTTTAAGCGCAGGCTGGAAAGCATTGGCGTTTCCATAGGTAGCCTCGCTGACCACAGTTTCAACTCTCGGGAATTTATTTACAGCAGGATCAAAAAGCCTGGTTTTCTCGTATTTGTAGTCTCCCGTAAAGACTACGTTATGAAGCCCGTCTCCGATATGGAAGTGGGAAATTGCCGAGCCAAGGATATGACCTGCGTTGTGGAAAGTCAGCTTGATATCAGGCGAAATATCCGTTACTTCTTCGTAGTCCAGAGGAATCGTGTGCTTGAGAGTTTTTGTTATCATTCCTGATTCGTAGGGAATCTTCTTCCCTTCTTTTGCTGCCACGTCGATATAGTCTAGCTGGAGCAAAACCATCAGGTCTCTTGTGGGAGGCGTGCAATATACAGGGCCTTCATATCCATATTTGAAAAGCAGAGGGACAAGTCCCTGATGATCCATGTGTGCATGAGTAACTATCACGGCATCTATCTGGTTTAAGGGAAAAACTTCAGGAACATAAAGATAAGGAGTCATGTTTTCGTCCGAGCCTACGTTGACTCCGCAGTCGATCAGGATTCTGGACTCTGGAGTTGAAAGCAGGAAACAGCTCCTTCCAACTTCTTTGCATCCCCCAAGAGATGTAACTCTTACCCACTGATCTTTAGAAGTACACTCTCTGTGAATTTTCCTCCCCACGGACTTAAGGATTTCTTTTCTTTCTCTGAGGTTGTTCTTCATGAATTCCCGGATATTTTTTACTGTACGGGATTTAATCGGAGGAGTCCTGACAACTTTTGGAATCCAGCCGATTTGTTTTGTAATCTCTCTAAGGGTCGCTCCGTGCTTTCCTATCACAAGGCCCGGTTTTTCGGCTTCAATAACCACTTCTCCGGAATCGGGGTCAAAATAGTAGCTTGAGATTACTGACTCTTTTGGAACAACTTCTTCGATTATAGAAATAGAGTCCTCGGGAGTTGCAAGTACTCTTGGATCCGGGCGCATAGCTATCCTTGTCCTGAGCTCTTTTGCCAGGTTGCGAATGATGTTCCCGTCATCTGCGAATTTGCGGGGCTCTTCAGTGTATAACACAAGTTGAGGGCCCTCGAATTCTACATCAGTAATTGTAACTCCTGAGGGTAAATTTTTCTCAATTTTATGTTTGAGGTCTAATAGCACGTCTTCAATAGGCATTAAGAATCTTCCTTTTTATCAAAAAATGAAAAAGTATGTGAGTATTAAAAAAAATAATAAATTGAAAAAGATGTTAGTTTAAGTTAAAATAAAAACCAACAATTTAAGTTATTTAGCTAATGAAGCCCTTCTGGATTTTACTTCTTCAGGGTCCAGTCTAGTGAATGCCTCCTTGGTAATTACCACCACATCGATATTTTCTCCAGATGCTGAATCCCTTTTAGTTGCATTGTGAATAGCTCGGATAGTAAGATCAAGGCCTTCCTTTACAGTCATGTTTTCTCTATATTGGTCCTCAAGCACACCATAAGCCATGGGAGAGCCAGAACCTGTAGCTGAGATCCTTGTCTCTTCTATGCTTCCTCCAAGAGGGTCGAGTGAGTAAATGGCAGGTCCATTTTTGTCAACTCCTCCTATAAGGAGCTGGACCATCATTGGGTAGTAACGGTTAGCATTTAAGAAATTTGACATCAAGGTTGCAATTCCTTTGATTGTCATTGTTTCGTTCCTGCGCATCTTGTAGAGCTGTGATTCTACATTTACAAGCCGCACAAGCTGCTGGGCGTCCCCTACCGAACCGGCAGTGGTCATTCCTACAAGGTCATCGATCTGGTAAACCTTCTTTGCAGTTTTACTTGCGATGAAATTCCCCATTGTAGCTCTCTGTTCGCTTGCGAGCACGATACCATCGGTACAAACTACTCCTACGGTAGTTGTGCCCTTTAAATAGTTGTCATTATCCATAAACATACCCTCATAGTATAAGTTGAAAATGAGAAAATATTGCTAAAAAAAATGTTTTAGTGAGGTGAGCATTTTCAGCTTAAATCGCAGGATTTAGCAATCTACTATCTCATTATTAATATCGATATATATAAGTTTTCCTCTTTTCATTACTAAACGAATCCGAATTTAAATTTGGAGAAATATTTCGCAAAATAATTGTTTTTTCGTTTTTTTAACCGGATATCCATACTTCCTTATATCCTGAAAAATCTAAGATTTAAATGTAGAGCCCTCTACTTCTTCTGCGAGGTTCTTTACTCTGTGAATCACCTTTTCTGATACCTCTTTCTGACGCATGAGTTTAATTCTTTCTTCTATGGTTACCCTTTTTGTTCCCTTTACAAGGTTATCTGCATGGGCGACAATTTTTTCTTCAAGGCTGCGTGGGAAATAATCATCCTCTGGGAGCCCTAATTCCCTGGCTTCTTCTTTTGAGATTCCTGCCCCTATATGCCTTTTTATTATTTCGGAAATCTCAGGCTCTATACCTCTGGTTTTAGCCAGTTTAAAACCTTCTACTGCGTGAAAGATTTCATGAGTTCGGCATCTCCCTAAGTCGTGTAGAAGAGCTCCGACTTCAACCATCTCAAGATTTACTTCATGCCCTGATTCTTTTACTTTTTCTGCAATCTCAACTGCAAGAGAGGAAACCTTCTTGCAGTGCTCTATCACATTGGGTGTGCATCCTGCTTCCTCAAGCAGCTTCATCGCTTCTGCTCGGGTGGTCAAGATTGATCACTTTATGTTGAACTCAGGGCTTCAACCCGTTTTTTCAGAACTTCTACAAAGCGAGAATTGTCGTAGTAGACCAGGTCTTCTCCACACATTGGGCAGAGAAACTCGGTTTCTGTAGCTTCGTCAAAAAGGAGGCGAACACAGCCCTGCGGGCACGTATAGAAAACATTATTTTCTTCAAATTCGAGGCGAGTCTTCAGATTTCGTGTCAGTTTTTTCTTCTCCCTCATAAGCTGATGTTCTATGCCCGAGAAGTCCAGGTGCCAGAGGTATGTCAACCATCCGCTGTTTGAATCTCTTTCCCTGCGGCAGATTGCAAATTTATTTTCATAAAGTATGAAAAGAGTTCTTCTTACAGTATTAAGTAGAATCCCGCTCTTCTGCGCAATCTCTTCATCTGTAACCTCGCCTTCCGGCATTTCTTCTATCATTTTGAGCCCTTCTTCCCCAACAAGACTCATGAGGTATCCTCTAATTACCTTGTCATCTAATTCGACCAATGTGTTCACCTCAAATCCCTATATGAATTACACATACCAGTATTAAAATTTATATTCTATTTTTTCCAGAAGTTTTTTGCCACTGGAAAAGTCGTACTTTCGATAACTGAATTTAATAATTTTATAGCATAAAGTTCAGGTATTCAATCTACTTTTTCGCTTGATCTTCAATAAAAGTCTTTATCCTCTTTACTCCTTTCTCAAGGGACAGGACTGCCTCTTCCCTGGTAGGGGTACAAGAGAGAAGGGAAGTAAGAGGCTTTTCTACTTCCACAATAGTCCCCTCTAAGGGTATATCTGCGCCCTTTTCTCTAAGAATGACGTCCATGAGCTTTCTGTCTATAAAAAGTTCTCGATCCGAGTAGATTATTGCCCTTGCAGCAAAACATTTTGCTTCGGTTTTCTTTGGGAGTTCACCTCTAAAACAGCCAGCATGAGCCTCAAAAACGTTAATATTCATTGCTTTTTCTACTGTGTCCAGGCTTCCCTGGAACCTGGGGTTTATTTCAAGCACAACAGGGCCATTGTCTGTAACAAGGAAGTCTACGCCGTTTGAACCTAGAAGACCAAATTCCAGCATCATTTCTTCGGCAAGCGCCTCCATCTCTTCTGCCTGCTTAGTCTTAAAAGGAGTTATGTTCCCGCAGTAGGCAAAGGGAAGTCTGGAAAGCCAGGATACTCCTATTAATTGCTCATTAATAGCCAGTGAAAGAGCTTCATTCTTTGTGGAAAGCAAAGAGACACTTGAAGGGGTACCTTCCAAATAATCTTGAATAACTACCTCATTTTCATTAAAGTCAGGATCCAGTCTGGAGAATTCCTCCAGGATAAGTAATAACTCCTGTTTATTCCTGGCAACCCTATTGAGAAATCCTCCTCCACCTAAAACAGGTTTAACCATCACCGGATATTCTAATGCATCCAATTCTTCCGGAGAATAGCATTGAGGGTGAGGAATTCCAAGGGTTTCAAGCCTTTTTGAAAGGTAAAGCTTGTTTGAGGCTTTCTGCATAGCATCAAGGGAGCTTGCAAGCACAGGACAGGAAAAGCTATCGTGATCAATATTTTCCAGGCCAGAACCCAGCACAATGGCATCAAATTCCAGTCCAAAAGCATCCATTTTAGCCTTTATCCAGGAAGGATCAAGTTGATGTAGTTCCTCTAAACTATTGTACTCCAGAAGAGTAGATGCGTGTGCACATTCCTGCAGGTCAAGATCTTGGAAGGAATCTATGGAGCAGACTGTATAGCCAGCTCTTCTTGCAGAACAGACGATATTCCGGGTGCTAAATCCGATTACAAGGATATTCTGCATACTTCCTCGGTGTTTTCCTCATTTTACTTTTGGGATCTCAGAGTGTGCCAGCGCAAAGATTCCGTAAGGAGTTTTCAGGACAGGAATTTCACTTCCTGCTTCAGCACTGAATGACACCGGCTTCTTTATAGCGACAGTCTGATAAGTTTCAGGGTCAAGCACAAGAATTGCATTTTCTTCAATTGAAACCAGAACTGTAAGGACTGCATCCCCTATATTGGCTATCTTTTCTGCACCTTTCAATTCCTCTGGAGTTGAGATATATCTGGACCCATCCTCAAGGGAAATGCTATTGACTTTTTTTCCTGAACTTTTGATCTGGATAGTCCTTCCCCTGAACCTTATCACATCTCCGGGCCTGAATTCGGGGAGACGCATAGCAAAAGTAATCCTATAAAGGTTTTTTCCATCCTTCATTCCTACAAGGGTAGGTGATTCGGAAAAACTTCCTCCAAGTTCGGAACTTATCAACCTGCAGACCTGTCTGCTGGCATTCATCGAACCCATATAAAGGTCGATTCCTTCCTTTTGTTCCAGGATATCACTGATAAACGCGAGGCGATCACCTTTTTTTCTCATACTCTCCAGGGCTTCCCTGGCGATATCCATACATCGTTTTTTCTCTTCTTCAGTTGGAAACCTGCCTGCTGCCCGGACTTGAATTATTGCTTCAAAGTATCCACCTGACTCTCTACTGCACATATCACACGCTGTACGCTGGATTCTTACTTCGGTTTCAGCCTCTGCATGAACATGTTCATCTCTAACTATTGCATCGACCTCAGCCCTTACTATATATATATGGGGTGTAATTTCCCTGGGCTCGAGATAGATCTCCACATCTTTTGCCTCACTGTGAATAAAAAGGGCATTTTCCACAGCTTTTAGCACTACATCTTCAACGTTACCTATATCTTCCCATCTGCTTCTATGGAAGTATGCTCCGCACTTTGAACATATCCTTATATGAAGGACAAGAGGCAGTTCTATGAGTTTAAAGGTTTCAAAAAAGCAGTTCCTGCAAACGGAATCAAAAAGTTTATTGCATTCGCTGCCGCATTTAGGGCACGTAATGGAATTCATCTGTAATCCTTACTTATAGTCTTCTCCGAATAGTAAATTCTTGGTATTCAGGAAATAAGTTTCCTGCAGTATAAAACCTGAGCAGTTCCGTTGTTAAGAACGTTCATGCTATTTAAGATAGCTGGATTTGCTGATCTTATTTTGAAATCCAGGCCCCCTATTTTTCTGGACTGTAAAACCCGCAAAAAAATGATATAATTCATATTTATTGCAAAAAAATATAGTTCAGGTTTCCATTAACTATGGATTTTTATTCTATAAATATTTTTCATCCGAGTGGCTTCCTGAATTGTCGCCCGAGTTTCGCTTCGGGAGCACGAGGTCCTTTTCGCTTCGCTCAAGAGGACTATACTTATGGCTTAGAATCTCGAATTGCGCCTCGGGAGTACGCTGTCCTTTTCGCTTTGCTCAAGAGGACTATACTTATGGCTTAGAATCTCGAATTGCGCCTCGGGAGTACGCTGTCCTTTTCGCTTTGCTCAAGAGGTCTATACTTATGGCTTAAAATCCCGATTGTAGTTTCTAATCCAAATTGCTCGTCGGGATCTATAGCTTTCTTTTTTCTCTACAGATTTTTTACAACGTATTATTAGGTTAGTTCATAAAGTCGTTTTTACTTAGAAAAAATATTGGAAATATAAGAAAACTAAGCTTATTGAAAACTAGACTTTTAAAAAGCTAATTGATTGCCTTATATAAGTTGGAATGAAGATAGACTGAATCTTAATTCTAAAAAGAAAAGAGTTCCGTGTCAGAGAGACACGGATTTGTGTTTTAAAATGCATTTCTGATTATTTATTTTGGAGGCCAGTTCTTCTCCATCCAGCCTGGGAGCCTTCCGGAGTCCATTGGACCAACCATAACTCTTACGCCAAGTTTGTCCTCAAGATCACCCTGTAGACGGGCAGCAAGACCCGGAATAACTACACTGTTGTGGGTAACATCTTTATGGATGTCAAAGCCTGACTTATCAAAGGAGTCCTTTACTTTGTCCGCGCTCAGCTGGCCACCGGCAGCGGCTGCTTCTACACCAATACCATCGGTGTTAACTGCAAGCAGCCAGCAGTTGATGCCATTTGAGGCAAGGTCGCTCTCTACTGTGTAGTAGGTAAGAGCAAAGTTTGTTGTGAAGAGAACTGGGGAGTTCTCGTCCGGGGTTCCTACCTTATACATCTTCGAGTCCACAGCGACAGGAGACCTCGGGTCGGTGTAGATTGTCTCGGCCAGGTGCACTTCAGGCATGGTGGCATATGGCTCCATGCTGTGGAGAAGCATAATGTCTCCGTACCTGATAGTAAAGACCGAGGCAAGAACGGTTTCCCAGTAGGAGGCACTGACAGGGTCCGAAATTCCAGCCATCCAGGCAGTAAGCGGCATAGCCATGATCGGATATGCGATCTCGGTGTCGCCCATAATGCCTGCTCTCCTGATCTTCAGGAAGTTAGTGAAGGTATCCTTCAGGCCCTTGCCGCTTGGGTAGGTTCCTGGGTCGAGAACAATGTCCTTAATACCTGCATCTGCAAAGGTTTTTGCGAGGCTCTTAAGGGCATCAAGGTCGTTGAAAGCTGAGACTACTACAGGCACTTTATATTCAAGAGCCAGTTCTCCTACTTCTTTCCAGTTGTCTTTGTTTGCAGCATAAAGCAGAGGGTTCTTGTCCTTTGCAGCCTCAAGTCCTGCCTTCAGGACTGCAGGATTAAAGGAACAGAGAATTACGGGCAGTTCTGTGTTTTCTACAACTTTCTTGACAGCTGCTGCAAACTTTGCAGGATCATTGGATACAGCTCTTATTGCCACACCGTCGAGGAGCAGGTTGCGTCCGACGTAGAACTTCTTGTAGTTAGTAATCTTCTTAACTCTTTCAACAAGGGCAGCTTCTTCCATTGTATCAGTAACATCGAAGAACATCTTTGTCTTGTTGAAAAATGTGAGCTTGTGGCGATACAGGACGTCGTCTCCACCGATTTTGGCAACTCTATCTCCTACTCCGATAGCAACTTCACGGATTTCAGGAGCAAGGAGCCTATCGAGCTCTGCAAGCTTCTTTGCAAATTTCTTCTCTTTAATCAGGGGAGGACAGTCGGTTGGCTTGCCTGATCTGTCGATCAGCTTGGAGGCAAAGGCCATACAGGTAGGCTCACCACATTCTCCACAGTTGGTCTGAGGAAGGTACTTGTAAGCTTCTAATGGGCTGTTTATTTTCATGTTTTACACCCCCGATCCGATCCAGTTAGCAAGGTCAATAGGTTCTGCTTCAATTGTACCGAAAAGGGTCTGGGTTATGTGCTTCAGGACAGCAACCGAAGTTGGGTGCATCATCATGAAGAGATCGTTCCCTGCAATGGCAAGAGAGAGACCTGTAACGATTTCCCAGATCGGACCTCTGTATTCTCTGGGACCCCAGTCCGAGTCTTCCTTAAGTGGAGAGCTAACCATCCAGGATTCACGGGCACCCCATGCATTGGTAGTACCTGAGGACATCGGGAAGGTCAGTTCCTCGTCACCCATAAGGGCTGCAAGTCTGATACGTTCCATGTTGGTGTAAGCATAGTCAAGACCATATCCGAGGGCTGCAGTTGTTGGGTCCATAATGATCCTGTCTCTGGGTACATTGCACTGCTTCATGAGCTTCCTGTTTAATTCCTTCTGGGCGTTCATGTCCAGCTGGGTCCAGGATAGTACATCATGGTCGTATTTTAGTGCTGCTTCTGCAATTGCAGCATAGTCCAGGTTCAGACTGGCAGATGCAAGGAGGCAGCGTTCACCCTCTGCAACTTCTGCTGCTCTGGCAAGAACCTCCGGGTCCTTCTGTGGGTTTCCGGAACCGCCTATTGCGATTGGCACATCAACAGCCTGCAGTACCTCTTCGACGGTCTTGGCTGCGTCTTTGGGGGAGGTGTCCTTGACTAGCGGGTCGGTTGAAATCAGGTGAATTGTGATCATGTCGGCGTTGAACTTCTCAACGTTCTTCTTTGCCCATTCTCCAGGGCTGTCCATGACTTCATCATAGTTCTCCTTGACAGCTTTTGCAAGCCCGATCCTCATGTCAAACACGTCAATGGTAACCTGGTTTCTGTTCGGCATAGGAGCGTCAGGGAAGAATGGAAGGGCTTTTTCGCCACCTACCAGTACCCTCTTGCCACGGCTTCCACCATCTGCAGAGGTGTTGCCTATTGGGACTTCCTGAATCTGAGTTGTCCATTCTGCAATGTTTGCAACATCGAATTTGGCAGGAATAAGATCCTTAAGTTTCGGGGCTGCCAGAGCAGGGGATATTCCGGGAGCAGCTGAGGGGGCAGCTGCGGGGGCACCAATGCCTACAGGGACGCCGAACATGCTAGCAAGTCTTCCGAAGTGCTGTGCAAGTACTGCACTCTCCTGTCCAAGGAGAGCAGCAAGCATCGGGTCAAAGCCGCCTCCGAGTCCACTGAGGTCAATCTCAATGTCCCCTTCTATGGTTACACCTTCAAGGGCTAATACTTCCACTTCCTTGAACATGTCTGTCATTTCTGATAACTTAATTTTCTTTGCCATGTAAACCTCACCTTTTCCGTAAGTTTTTCGTTTTGATGAGTGACTGAATAAATAAAGAATAATACAGGTTTTACTTTCAGATTCTTCCCTTATATGGAAAGAAGGATTGGAGCAGAAGTAAATCCTGTTCTGTTACTTTACATGATTTTGAATACCATTTCAAGCCTTGAAACGGGCAAGAACTTTGTTTTCCTTTCCGGCACGACTTCCACAATATAGTGTTGGTAAGAAGCCAGAGTTAAAATTCCAGCTTTTGTACTATTTTTTCGACTTCTATTGCAGCAACCGAGTCATCAGGAATTTCGAAGAGGGGTATACCTTTTATATCCATTTCCTCGATTTTCGGGTCGAGGGGGACCATCCCAATCAGGTTAAGTTTCAGGTCCTCAGCCAGTTTGACAAGTTTGTCCCTGTTAGAGTCTGTAACCTTATTTGCAATAACATGAATTCTGCTAACATTTGAGTCCAGTTCATCCACAAGTTCTCGAATCCTTTCAGCAGTCCTGAATCCCCTTCGAGAGGCATCAGTTACGACAATAAGGTCATCGATATCCCGGATGATCTTCCGGCTGAAATGCTCAAGCCCAGCTTCAGCATCAATAACAACTACATCGTAATTCACGATCAGTTTATCCATGATGCCCCGAAGGAGGTTGTTTACATAACAGTAACAGCCTGAACCTTCGGGTCGGCCCATGACCAGGAGGTCATAGCCAGGCATTTCTTCAATGATCTCATAGACCTTGCTCTTAAGTATGGACTCCTTGTTCATATCGGGGTTATCAGGCCTTGGTTTTGTAATTTCAGCCTGCAGGAACTCCTTTGCATCTCCGATTGTTTTTACGTCCTCACAGCCAAGGGTTTCTGGCAGGTTAGTATCTGCATCTGCATCAACTGCCAGTGTAAATATCCCTTTTTTGGAAAGGGAGCGGATCAAAAGAGCCGCTACCGCCGTTTTACCAGTTCCACCTTTTCCCGTTATTGCAATTACTTTTGTCACAGAATACCCCATTGGATTGTTTTTCGTCTTAGGCGATTACCTGTCGTCACTCAATTATTTTTAATCCTTCTTTTCGCTGATGATCATTCTGTCAATGGATATCTTTGCCTTCTTGAAGGTGATCTTTATTCCACCAGCTTTACCAGCAGACATCATTGGCATTGAAGCCATTGCAGGCATCTGGAAGCCAGCTGCAGGCATCATCATTGGAGCTGCTGCAACTGCTATTTCTTCTTCTTCTTCTTCTTCTTCTTCCTCTTCTTCTGCAGCTGCCCAGGTAGCTACAACCGGGTGGTTCTTTTCTGTCAGGAAGGCTTTCAGGGACTCAATGTCAGATGCATCTTTCTCAGTTGCAATCTTGTCTTTGAGGTCATCAGGGATGGTTTCGATAATCTTTTCCTTCAGCATGGAGGGGAGCCAGACAACTCTGTTCCAGCCACCGTCAGCCTGGATGAACTTCGGGGAGTAGAAGTAGTTGATACCGATACCGAGGAAACCTACAATCTGCTTTCCACCACCGGTCTGACCTGCCATTGTGGAGAAACCAATACCGTTAGGGGCCATTCCCTGGTATTCTCTGTTAACCCAGCCAATACCATCGACTTCTGGGATATAGAATCCGACTACTTCGAAGCAGCCACAGGAGGTGTGCGGGGCGTCAAAGAAGGAGTGGAGTTTGATCTTATCGAATTCACCGCTGGAAAGTTTCTTGGCAATATCGTTAACTCCAGAATATTCTCCGGTCTTGGCATCGAGAAGTTCTCCTTTGTCAATAGAGAACTGGGGGCCTTCTGGGTCTACTTTTGCTGCTGCGCGGCCGTCGAACCAGTTGATTGCACCGCAGAGAGAAACTCTGTCAGGGGAAACTACACAGACATTGGTCGGAGCAAAAGACTGGCAGAGGGTACATCCATAGAAGACATCCACATCTTCGTCGTGGAGGTCTTTTGTCCTGGCGTCTCTTGCCTTGAAAATTTCTTTTGCTTCTACCAGCTGCTTTTCAACTTCTTCTTTGTCGGTGTAGAAGGTCACCTGCATCTTCTCGATAAAGGGCAGTTCTGTCTTGAAGAGCATCATAACGGCTTTTCCGAAGGGCTCAAAAGAGTCCATCTTTGCAGCTGTGTCCTTGGAAACTCTCATCCAGACATCGTACCTCTGGTTGAGGTGCATGATACCCTGGCAGTAGTTGATAAAGTCGTGTACACGCCTTTCTACAACGGATTCAAGGTCAGCCTCTACAAGTTCTCCACCGATGTTGAAGATCATTGCCCAGGGGTAAGTCTTGCCTTCTTCCAGTTGTTTGAGGTCAGGACCAACGATTGTAACCCTGTCATCTTCTATCTCATCCACGGGTTTTGCACGCACAAGTTCGAGACCCAGGGATTTCGGGCCACCGAGCTCAACAAACATTCCTTCTTTTCTTACTCTTTCTCCTTCAAACATTGGGGAAATCTCAAATGGGAAATCTGCCATTATTTTTCGCCTCCTAAATCCAAATTATAAAAGGTCAATTATCTCGTCCAGTGCAGCAATGTGGTCTGCCCTGCTAAGGTTTCCGAAGGACATTGTTGCATTCTGGATGTAGTTTTTGTCTATTGAGATTGATTTTATTTCACTGAAGTTCTTAGTTGCAGACAGTACCTGGTTGATGTAATACTTCTTGTGGCCCAGGAGAACAATTGTGTCATAGTTTCCATTGCCATCAAGTCCTGGCCAGTTAGGGTCTGTCAGGTAGAAGCCAAGCTGGTGCAGGTTGATGTATTTAGCATTAGCATCTTTGCCACAAATCCAGGCATTGAACTTCCTGTTGCTGCAATCGGGATGTTCTTTGACTTTGCGATCTTCACTGCACGGTCCAGAACTTCAGGGTCAAGAACTCCTGTTCCTACCACTAAAAGCGGTCTCTTTGCCTTTGAGATCAGCTTGGAGGCAACTTCTGTGGTAATAGCTTTTGAGGTCTTTACACCATAGCTGGTAAACAGCTTTGTGTTCTTGGTAGTGTCAACCATCTTCAGGCCCCCTTGCAAAGTCTCTTGAGGTTCGTGGGCTGTGAAGAGACATCGAACTTAATCTTCGAGCCGGAAATGATCTTCTTCTTCTTCCAGTCGATCTCCAATCCATGCTCGGCTTCGAGCTATCTTCATGAGTGCTTCACGCTTGGAGAGCGGCAGGTCGGCTTCGTGCCTGACAAACTTCCACCAGTCTTCGGGCATAACACCAAGATACTTCTCGCTGAGCTCCATCCAGTGGGTCAGCTTTATGGCTCTTCCCATGTTGTTGTCGGACGGACGGATACAGTTCTTTGCCATCATTACACAGGCTTCCTGCCAGGTTTCGGCAGTGGTTATGAGGAACTCAGGAGCTGGTGGGATATCCAGTTCAGAACCGTTTCTGCTGTCGTAAACTTTCCATTTGCTCTCATCATAGGTCTTGGCTATAAGGGCTCTCCTGTACTTTCCGCTGTGAGGTCCGAGCACTGCAGGAATACCAAACATGTTGCATCCGGTACCGATAGCTGCTGCCTTCTGGGAGTAAGCACCCCATGCAAGTCCTACTGCACCGATACGGTTGAGTGTATAGTCAGCAATCTCAGCGAGGTTGCCTGAAAGGTTTCTGCCTGCAAAGATTGCAGCGACCTTGTGAGCCGTACCTGAAATGTGAGCGTTCGAGACACATGATCCGGTGTTAAGGATGTTACCTTTCTCGAATCTTCCCGGGAATCTCTCATAGAGAGTCTTGCCGTCAGCATCCTTGTACATACCAATGTCCATTGCAGAACATCCGGAAACAGCAACCAGGTAGTTCCTGTTAAGGAATTCTTCTGCAATGTTGTATACGTCCTTGGAGCCTGCAGGATAGTTGGAACATCCGATAATTGCAATAACACCAGGGGTGGTACCCATAACCAGGTTCAGACCTTCTGCCCTGATCTCGGCATCGCTTACCTGACCTCTTCCGGCTCTTACCAGACCCTTCTCTTCGGCAATAGCCTTCAGGGAAGCCTTCTCAATGAGGTTCAGGACTGGTATTTCCTTGTTACAGACCTGTTCACACCTGCGGCAGCCTATACAGAGGTCGTGCAGTTCTTCAAGAGCAGAATAATCTCCTTCCTTAGCAATTGCAATTGCTGCTGGAATTTCCAGTTCTTCAGGGCATGCAAGTGCACATTCTCCACATTCTACACACTTGGAAACAAGAACTTTCATTTCTTCGTCTGTGGGGATGGCTGTAAGCCCTTCAGCTTCTCGGATCGGAGCCATTGCCATGGCGACCCTGGGCACAAGTTCTCCGAGTTTGTCGTAGTCCAGCATCACACAGCCAGGAATCTTGCCACTAACCAGATCTTCCACGATTGCATCGACGTTGTCATTGGTCCTGTCTGGCAGGCCGTACATGATCTTTTCATTGGATGCGATCACCGGAATCTTAAGCTTCTTACCCTCTTCAACAAGGTCAGCTCTAACACACTGTTCATCAAGAACGATTACATCAGGAATTCCGGAGCGTACAACTTTCAGTTCTTTGGAAATGGTACCGACAATCTTTGCATAGGGGGCTTTCCTGTCTTCTCTCTTGTACCTGGTCATGTCAAACGCAGTACAGCAGAGACCTCCAATCTCCATTTTGTCAGTAAGGTTGTTCTCTTCCATATAGTCCATGATGTAAGTGACACCAGCAACATTGTGCCCAATTGCGATTATGACTGGCTTTGAGGCATCAAGTGTTCCCATGCCAACTTCTACAAGAGGAACATCAGGATCAGATTTCGGGAAACCAAGTGCAGTAACCTGAGCAATATCGGAAACTTCCATACCTACATGGTCCAGAATTCCGGCAAGCATTGCCTTGTTGTCGTAGTCAATTGCTGCTCCTTCCTGTCCTGCGTGTATGGTTGCAAGCAACTGGCCCAGTTCTTCTTCGACATATTCCATTATGGGTTTGAGTTCACCAAGGGTCTTTGGCTGCCGACCTGTAACAAGTTGAATGTTGGGGGCAATTACATTTGAGGCACCCATGTTGATCGGCATGTCCTCTCCAAAGAGATTTATTATGTGATCAAGCAGGTGACGTCCATGGGCACTGTGGCAGGCACACCCGGTGATGCAGCGCAGGAAGAACTCTCTTGCAGTCTGACCTTTCATGTCAATACCGCAGGCACCTCTCTTGTTCCCTTCCAGGTTACACGGTCCAAAGGTACAGTAGCAGCACTGGTCACACATGGGGGTATAGACCGGCTCATAGCGGTCGAACAGTGTGAAACTCCAGTCCCTTAATGTAGCAATTGAGGGGAAGGGGGTAGGACCCATCGGGCCAAGTTCTTCTTTTTCTTTAGCAGCCCCTTTAGCAACCTCTTTTGCTGCTCCTACAATGTTATTGATAGTGATCTGAACGGATTCCAGATCTTCTATAGAAAAACTCCCGGTAGTTAGTTTGCTCATTTGAGCTTTACCTCCTAAATTTGTTTGAAGATGATTTCGCAAGACGATCGAAATTTATAATATTCGGCGTATTCTTAATGATTATACATTATATATTTTGCCGTCTGTTTCAAATTTTCAACCGCTCTAATGCCATTTTTGGTAAAACGTTTATTTAACTACTTTTTCAAATAATCAAGCGTCATACCAACGTTTTTCCAAATAAAACCGTTTTATAGGGGGAACATTTCCCTTTAAAAGTCGTTTTTAGGGCTTTATTTCTCTTCCAAACCCATTTTTACGCCCTATGTCTCAAAAAAACTGTTTTTACCAACGATTGAGACCTTAATGTTGAGCAGAGGTCGCTACCGATGGATAATAAACACTAATTAAAAGTCTAAATGTACCAAATCTATATAACATTTTCTAATTTGTAACACCCTATTTCGAGATTGGTTAAATGAGAGTGCTTAAAGTAAGTTTTTTTTAAAAGGTATTGTAGTTACCTGTAAACTGATCTATTCACTTCTACAGATATCGTTTTTTTAATTACCCCTCTTATTTTTCCAGCGATCTCTGTTTTTGTATTATTAATTATTATTTTTAAATATTTTCATCTTACTCATTATAAGTTTAGATGAATTTTTTGTTACGTCTTGTTGTCCAAATTCTTAATTTTGAATTCTCTCCTTTCTCTCTTAAAAAAATATATTATTTATTGATATACTTTATCTTTTATATTTCTTGCTTAAATTGATATATCAAAAATTATATATAGCTCTAAAACTTCTGAATCACTTTACAAAGTAAACGCTGTAAACTGCTTTCTTGTTTTTCTTCAGAAAAGATGTAAGTATCATTTTTTCGTTTGAATATTTATTCATATATTTTCCATTTTCTATATTGCTTATTGGAATTTAAAAAGAGTTTAGTCTTTATTTATCTAAGCAAAAAATAATTTTATCAAAGATTATATTCGTTAAATGCTTGTAGTTATTTAAACAAGGATTCTAATTAAGAAAATTACTTCACTTAAATTGGGCTTTTAGTAATGCGAAGTTAAATTTAATTTGACTTTGAATCAAGGTTGAATACTAATGGCCTATCTTAAAATTCTATATCACAGCACATCTTTTGTAATGTGCATATCATCTTAGTCATTTCCTGAAGCGATATTCTGGAACTCAGGTAGTTTTGGAACTCAGTAGTTTTGCAATATAATATGTAAGTACAACACAGGAATATAAAATACAGAATATGATATAGAGAATACGATACATGAATATAAAATAGAAAATATAATACATGAATATATATAGAGAATATAAATAGAGAGTTATTGAAAACATGTTTGACCTTAATATCACATCTTCCGTCAATGGAGACAGAACGAGTGGCAGGGCTAAAAATTTTATTTTCTCAAGTCCTTCCTTAACGATTATTGTCCTGTGCATACTTTCATTCATTCTGGAACAGGTTCCTATTATAGGGCCTCAATACATCAGTATTTTTCAGTTTGACCCAAATTCTCTCATACTGCGCCCATGGACACTTGTCACGTACATTTTCCTGCATACAGGTTTATGGCACCTTTTCTTCAATATGTTCGTTCTGTTCTTTTTTGGGCCTGCCCTTGAAAAAAGAATAGGGAATAAAATGTTTCTAGAAGTCTTTTTCACGGCAGGAGTTCTGTCGGCTTTAGGATTTGCTTTCTTAAGCAAGCCTATTTTCGATATTTCACCTGGTCTTATGGTTGGGGCAAGCGGAGCAATATACGGAGTATTTGCAGCTCTTACGGTGCTTGAGCCAGATCTTCTTGTTTATGTATACTTTGTTCCAATGAAACTGAAATATGCTCTTTTACTTTTTGCTCTCTTTGACTTTCTCATGGTTAACTTCCCGGATACGATAGCTCATACAGCCCATCTTAGCGGGCTCTTTATCGGCCTCTATATGGGTTTACGCATAAAGAAGGCTCAGGAGAAATACATTAAAACATATGGCAGGTGGTGAGTCTGGAAGGGAATTTTCTTCTGGATACATATTATTATCCAAAACCTGCTCCAGGAGAAAAAATTCCAATTCAGGTCCTGAATTTCAGGAAATTGTTTGCAGCCTGGTCTCCGCAGCTGAAAAAGACCCTTTACTTTGAAAAAAGGCCAGAAAATGAAAGCTTGAAACGGGTGCGTGAGATCTCTTTAATTCAGGTATATGATTGGCTTGCAGGCAGGGAGGGGCTGATAGAACTCACTGACTTTGAGTTTGGACGATTTATGGAGATCTATGAGGCTTTCTTGCAAAAAATGGGGGAAATCCAGTATATTAGACAAAAGAAGGGGCGAAAGACTGAAAATATCTTTGAACTCAAGGAATCTGCTTATGTTATCCGGGAAGTTAAAAAAGGGCCCTTTTCCGATAAATTATAATTGTATAAATTATACATCGTATAATTATATGTCACTTTTTACCATAGATTTTATTCCTATTTGAGATTCTTCTGTCCTTTTCGTAGGACGAATCGATGGGTTTTTCACCCCAACAAATTATATAAGGATCGGTTACAACCTGTAATTGCCTTAATATGCAAATGTTTTACTACAGAAAAGCAGATATTAGATATTACCTAATTGCCATTCAAGTTGCGGCGTCAGGACTTAAAACTCACATATTGAAAACTGCAAACTCCGGAACTTCCGTCGTCGGAGTCTAAAGCTAATCTAGTACAGGCAAACTGAAAAGCAACTTCAATTGTCGCTTTCCTCCTTTGCTAATGATGCACGGCGGCGCATGAATATATAAAAAGTAAATGAATAGTAAAATTGAAGTTCAGATTCCGTGAGATGTAAGGTCGCAGAGGATATTAATGATGAAACCTGTTAAAAGTGGAATTGACTCCATATCAAAATACCTCCGCTCAAAAAAAGAAGTAGGCAGGAGGAAAATAGGACTTCTAGTGGACGGTCCAAATATTCTCCGAAAGGAATTTGATGTAAATCTTGAAGAGATAAGAGACGTCCTGAAAGACTATGGGAATATCAAAATCGGGCGCGTTTTCCTTAACCAGTATGCCTCTGATAAGCTCGTTGAAGCTATTGAAAACCATGGGCTTGAGCCCATAATATGTTCCAGCGATGTTGATGTGCGCCTCGCAGTAGAGGGCATGGAGCTGGTCTATAATCCTAATATCGACACTCTTGCAATTGTGACAAGAGACGCGGACTTCAAACCTCTCCTGAATAAAGCAAATGAACACGGTAAAGAAACGATTATCTTTGGGGTAGAACCCGGTTTTTCCACAGCCCTCAAGAACTCTGCAGACTATGTTATTCTAATGAAGAAAAATCAGATGAGTAGTTATGACGAATCCGATGAGGCTGCAGGGTCCGGTGGGGGAAAAATTGATCCCGCGAAAAAAATTGATGCAGCGGATTTTGAGGAATATCAGGACGATTTATATGAAAGATCTATGGAAAAGACCTGATTAATGTCGCTCCTTACGATATCCTCTTTAATCCTCAGTTTCCGTTTTTACGGATAATTTACATCTACGCCAAGGATGTCCTTTTTTCCGGCAAAGACGTCACGTGCTATCTCGGCACATCCTATTGCAGCGTGCCATTTTCCGAGGCGCAGGCATTCCTGTCCCAGATGTGCACGGATTTTTGTATGAATATATTCTGTTTCCCCTACAGAGCCCGCAAGGAAAACTACTCCGTTTGTCCCGTAGTCCTTGAGAAGGATTTGCATTGAAGCTATTTCCATAGCCGCAAAGAGGGCGATAGTGTCCAGAGCCAGAAGGGCTGGTTCCTCTCCTTTTTTGGCTGCATTGAGTAATTCATCCCGGTCTTTGTAAGGAGTCATCTTCAGGGTTCCTGCCTCAATAAATGCCTGGTTTGCTGTCTGGAGTCCGTTGTCCACATCTCTGATAGCTTGCAGATCAAGGGGGCCATGGTGAATACCTGGAGCAAATATACAGGCATCAATTGCACCAATCACTTTTCCTGCGGCAACTGCAAGGGTAACAGTATTTGAACTTATATCGGAAACTACAAAGTCCTCATAGCCCAGGCACAGGATATGGTAAGCAATTCCAAGTTTTTCAGGGCTTGTAAGGTGAGAAAATACCTTCATCCTGGGATCCACTTTGCTCTTAATATGAAGGCCAGGAATTGCTATAGCATGAATTCCGGAGTTACGGATTGCATCAAAAACTCTTGTGCCGCCACCTGTCTTTTTTCCAGCTCCTTCAATACTCTGAAGCCCTCTTCCTTCAAGGGCTTTTACATTTTTTATTTCGGAAAAACCGTCACCCATGGAATATGTCAGGGCTACGAGGTCAATATCTTCACGCTGGACCTCTAAATTCTTTTCAATGGAATCCACTATCTCATTTTCTGACATTGCAGCAGCTTCAGCTCTTTCAAGCTCAAAGGTCAGAACTTTCTTCCCTTCTATTAGAGCAAAACGCATTGCAGTTGTCCCGTGGTCAATTCCTATAAATGCCAATTAGTAGTCTCTCCTGTAACGCCTCAGAGGGCAATTCTTAAGATTTCGTTCAATTCGCTCATGATTCTGTCTCCCTCTTCAGCGGTTCCAACTATTGTTACCAGCCTGATTTCCTGGAAACTTCTACCTTCAGAGATCAATAACCTTAAATTTCCTCTTGAATCAGCACGCAATACTTTTCCGGTTAGACTTCCGCCTGCAGTACCTTTTACGGAAATTACGGATGGAATTATTTTTTTTATTTCAGGATGCTGGCTTACAAGTTTTACTATTCTTTTTCCAGCTCTTCCTCCGATGATTGTTGTATGAGCTCCGCCAAGTTTAATTTTTGAAGAATTTTGTATATTTTCCTGCAGGTTGTTTTTATCTTCTGTCATCATAGTCAAATCGACAACTTCTTTTCCGGATTTTTTTCGTTTTCTTATTTTTTTCTTTTTTATATTTATTATGTATATTTATATGTAATGAGAATCTCCGGAATGTTCTCAACTATAAAAACCTTTTCAGGTAAAAAGTAGCTTTTTGACATGATTTTGCCTTTAAACCGTTATAAAAAGAAGATGTTCCAGAAGTCAAAAATATATTTGACTTCTGATTATCCAGGAATTATTCTCTGTGGAAACTGCCTTTTCCGCAACTTCGTTTTTTCATTAACTCAGATTTTTTCAAGTTCCTTCATACTTATGAGCTTGATCTTTTCTTCTTCGAGCGTTTTAACAGCTTTTTCAATCTCATTAACTCTTACTATTAAAAGTGCCTTCTGATCCCTGGTAACAAAGGCATATGCATAATCAAGGTTAATATTAGCTTTTCCAAAAACCTCTGCAATACGGGACATGCTGCCAGGAACATCTTCCATTTCTATTCCCAGAACGCTGGTTTCGGAAACAGTGAATCCTGCATTATGGAGTACACTGTGTGCATAGTCAGATTTATCTACAACCATGCGGATTATCCCAAAGTCTCCAGATTCGGCAATTGTAAATGCTCTGATATTTATTCCCGCATTCTTCAATTTATCTGCTACGTTTGCAAGCCTTCCAGGTTTGTTTTCCGCAAAAAGGGAAATCTGTTTTATAACTTTGTCTTCCATTCCGGCACTCATGTCCTTACATCCCTTGTTCTTCTTTCTATTCTTTTTTACTTCCTGCTTTAACCTTTTACTAAGAATATAATAAGTTTCTATGTATATTTTAAGCTTACAGATTATAGCTTAACTTAGATCTGGCTTCCCTGAAGATTCATAATTTCCGTTTGTCGATAACCTTTTTTGATTTTCCTTCCGAACGAGGCAGGGAACCATGTTCCACAAGTTCCACCTCGACTGCCAGATTCAATACGCTTTTTAATGCGCCTGAAATTTTCTTTTTGAGCGCCATCATATCTGACATGCGATCGCTGAAAGCAGACTCATGCATTTCTATCTGGACTTTCATGGAGTCAAGAGGGCCTATCCTATCAACTATAATCATGAAATGATTCCCAACTTCAGGGATATTCATAAGGACCGACTCGACCTGCCCTGGGAATACATTTATTCCACGCACGATTATCATATCATCCGAGCGTCCACTGATACGTGTAATCCTGGGATGGGTTCTTCCACACCTGCAGGGTTCAGAAAGCTTTCGGGTAAGGTCTTTCACTCTATAGCGAATAAGTGGAAGAGCTTCTTTAGTAAGAGTTGTGATCACAAGTTCGCCACTCTCTCCGTCACGAACAGGCTCCTCAGTTTCTGGATCCAGGATTTCTATTAAGAATTTGTCTGCCCAGACATGAATTCCTTCCTGTTCTGAACATTCGGTGAAGAGGGGACCGCTCATTTCTGAAGTCCCGTAAATATCGTAGGCTTTAATTCCGGATTCTGCTTCTATCCGCTTCTTGAGTTCCTCAGACCAGGGTTCTGCCCCGAAGAATCCCATCTCCAGACTTGTGTCGTCCCTGATACTGATACCCATTTTTCTTGCGGTTTCTATCATATACAGGAAGTAAGAAGGAGTGCAGGCTATAGCAGTTATACCAAGGTCTTTCATCAGTTCGAGCTGACGTTCGGTATTTCCGGAGCTTGTGGGAAGTACGGTTGCACCCAATTTTTCACTTCCATAGTGAGCACCGAGCCCACCTGTAAAGAGCCCATAACCGTAGCTTACCTGAAGGATATCGTCTTTTCCCATGCCGACAGAAGTGAATCCGCGTGCAAGAGATTCAGCCCATTCATCGATATCTTTCTGGGTGTATCCTACTACCGTTGGTTTGCCTGTTGTGCCTGAAGAGGCATGAAAACGAGCCAGCTGTGTATTCGGGACGCAAAACATGCCTGTGGGATATGTATCTCTGAGATCCTGCTTAAATGTAAACGGTAATTTTCTGACATCTTCAAGAGTCTGGATGTCTTCCGGCTTAACCCCATGTTCGTCAAATCTCTTTCTATAAAAAGGAGATCTCTCATACACATAATGTGCGAGTTCTTTCAACTTTTCTTCCTGCAGCTTTTTTAAGTCCTCTACAGGCATTGTCTCTATTTCAGGATCCCAGTATTCTGGCATTTTCGTCACACTCTGTATGTATTATTGCGGGCTTTCGATCTCAGGTCCTGTATTTTCGTACCTGCTTTTTGTGCATATATTTCCCATTTCATGCCCCTAAGGTCATGTCAATTCTCAAAATATCTATTATTATATTCTGCTTTCTCACTTTGAAAGTTCTAATTTTCGGTAGATGTAGACTTCCGACAGATATAGTATGAAGATTAAGCTGGATTCTTATATAAAATAATAGCTGTTGAGTAAAAAAGAGGAATTTTAGATGCACAAGAGAATTGAATAATAATAAGATTTAATTGAATAATAATAAGAGTTAATTGAATAATAATATATGATCTTCTGTAAATTGAAATATTTATCTAAAAATTGTAATATTTATTTTAAAAACAAATGAAATAACCAGTGAAATTACTCAATAGCCATAGACTCTGGATAGGTAATCTCAGGATGGTCTGGCAATTTGAGTTTTAAAAAGTAGTTTAAAGCCTGAGATTCTGTGAGGTTTAAATACTTCACAATTTTTGAGAACTCATTCCTCTTCGGTTTCTTCGATTTCATCTTCAAGAGCGATATCTTTTGATGTTACACCAAGGGAAGCCTCAAGAATTTTCTTTGTCTTTTCCCTGCATTTGCCCAGCACTTCTTCCATATCGGCGATCACATCAATTCCGGCAGCTCCTGAATGCCCTCCACCGGTGCCGTTGTATTCGTTGCTGATATCTTCCATCAGCTGGCCTAGATTAACTCCTGCACTTACAGCATCACGCTTTGCCCTTGCACTTATTCGAACGCTTTCACCTCTGGTTGTGCCAACAAAAGCAACATCTGCTCCAATGTTTATAAGCATCGATGATGCCGAGCCTCCGAATGAACTTACATGGGAAGATGCGATAAGCATGTCCTGCACTCTATCAAGCTCAAGGCGGCTTGCCGCTTTCAGGATGGCTATACGCATTGAAATATCCTGTGGGGTAGCGGCCATAAGATCCAGCACTTCTCCATATTCAACTCCGCTGGCCTCTATGATCTTTGCCACTGTACGAAAAGTATCTGCTGACGCATGTTTGAAATGTCCGGTATCAGTTACTATCCCCGTAAGCATCCCGATTCCCATTCTTCTGTTAATCGGTGCCCCGATTGATTTTAAAATATCATATACTATTTCCACAGTAGATGTAGTATTCCTGTGCAGGTAAAATTCGGCATTTTCTGTCAGGGCAGTAGTTGCATGGTGATCTATCACACAATAACTGGTAAGCTCTATCTCATTTAATTGTGCCTTTGTCGAAGTATCAACTACGACAACAAAACCATAATTTGCAGGGTTCGGCTTATCCACTACTTCTATACCAAGTCTTTCAATCAGGACAGATGCCACACGGTTACAGCCGTCTACAAGTCCGACTGTGCCTCCTATCGCTTGAGACAGGGCAAAAGCACTGCTAACCGCGTCCGGATCTGCGTTCCGGTGGCACAAATATAAAATGTTTCGATAGTCAAGGAGCCGGTTGAAAAACTCCGCTTCGTCAATTTGCATTGTCCACTCTGGCTACCGGTTTTATAACGTCAATCTCCAAGGATCTGAAAATCTTCCAGGGTCTCAGCAAATTCTAATAAACTGAGTTTTCCTATTTCATATATATGGGAAATAAGAGCTAAATTATTGTGCCCTGGAGCCCAGTGCCTGCTGGATCTGCTCCTGAAGCTGTTTAAAGCGTGATGTGAGTCTTTCCTCCTGCCTGGAGATGGACTGAAGCCTTAATGAAAGAGTTTCTTCTCTGTCTTTTAATTTTGAAACAGATTCCTCTTTGCTTGTTTTTATTACAAGCTCCCCTACATTCCGATAGACCACTGCATCGTCAGTAAGTCTTCCTAACTCTTCAAGAGCCATCTTGGACTCCTTCTGCATAGCTTCAATCTGGGATTTCTGCATGGTTAGAGCCTGGATCTGCTGCTGTACCTGCTGAAGCTGTGCTATCTGGTTCTGGATTTGAGGGGGTAATTCTGCAGTCATATAATTTTCACCTGAGTCCTCAATAAACCTGAAGAGATTTTAATGTTTCTGTCCTTCCAGCATCCGACAGCCTCTTCCCCATACAAGGTTAGTTCGAAAGTTTCTCCAAATTAAACAATAAGTTCATATTAATTGATTAACAGTATAATAATTATTGATCTAGGATGAAATTAAACTTAACTAATCCTGAACGTGATGATTGTAAAAATCGCTTAGCAAAGCAAAATTATATGTGAGTAATTATACTAATCTTCATCAAGAGCTCAATTATAAACTCTAAACTAATATCAGGAGATATTTGAAAATGGATAAAGGCGGAAACCTTAGAGAAATAAAGTCCCTTCTTGAAAAATTCACAAACGCTCATGGAATTTCAGGCTCAGAAGATGATATCCGGGAACTTCTTGAAATGGAACTTGAACCTTACGTTGACAATATCCGAAAAGATGTCATGGGAAACCTTATAGCTGTCAAAAAAGGGGAAGGCCCTTCTATTATGCTGGCTGCTCATATGGACGAAATTGGGCTTATGGTGAGGTATATCGATGACAATGGTTTCCTCCGTTTTGTTGGGATCGGAGGGTGGTTCGATCAAACTCTTCTCAACCAGAGAGTTATAGTCCACGGAAAGAAGGGTTCCATTCCCGGAGTTATTGGATCCAAGCCTCCTCATGTAATGAAAGACGAAGACAGGAAAAAGCCTGTGAAACTGGAAGATATGTTTATTGACATTGGAGCAAAGGACAGGGAGGATGCTGAGAATCTAGGAATTGAAATAGGTACAGAGGCTTCTATTGACAGGGAATTTGTGTCCCTGGCAAATGGGAAGGTGACTTCCAAGGCATTTGACGATCGTGCAGGAATTGTGATCCTTATTGAAGTTATGAAGCGGCTCTCTAAACATAAGATTGAAGCTAACATTTATGCCGTAGGTACAGTTCAGGAAGAGGTAGGACTCAAGGGAGCGAAAACCTGCGCTTTTGGAATTTGTCCGGTCGTTGCTCTTGCCCTTGATACCACCATTCCAGGAGATCATCCCGGTATTAGCAAAACCGATTCGTCCCTTGAACTTGGGAAAGGACCTGTAATAACTGTAGCCGATGCATCGGGAAGAGGTCTTATAGCTCATCCTCAGATCCTCAAATGGCTTAAAGAAACGGCTGCCGAAAACAAGATCCCGTATCAACTGGGAGTTGGTTCGGGCGGCACTACTGATGCAACTTCAATACACCTCACAAAGGAAGGCATTCCTACAGGTACTGTCAGCATAGCTACTAGATATATTCACTCTCCTGTTGAAGTTCTGGACATTGCAGACATAGAATCCTGTGTTTCCCTGATTGTAAAGGCAATAGAAAATGTAAAAAGGTATTTCTAAATTTTTATAGGAATTTTCTAAAAATATTTCCTTGAAATTTCGAGAAAACTCTATTTTGAGGAAATCTCCGTTTTTTATTTCTATTTTTTCTTCCAATTAAAGAATCATACAGCTATAATTACAGAATGAAAGCTTATCTCTTTCTTAAAAACCAGATCTATTGTTAACTGGAAACTAAAAATACTAGGTCTACCTATTGAAAAGGAGTTTCAAATATAGCCAGCACTGTTTCGTGAATTTTCTGAAAGAGTCGGGCTTCTAAGAAAAGATTTATCATGTATAATAAGCATGATTCTGTAAAATAGGTGCAAATAGTATAAAATAGTTTTATATTATTCCCCTGTTTTACAAAATGAAGTTACCATAATAGAAAAAAAACTGAGGGATTATATTATTCGAAAATATCCGCTTTCTGGATACCACTTTGAGAGATGGTGAACAAACACCCGGAGTAGCCCTGACAAGAGAAAAGAAGCTCTTAATTGCACGGGCCCTTGATGAATTGGGGGTCTCGGTAATAGAAGCAGGCTCTGCTATAACTTCCGAGGGTGAAAGAGAATCGATCAAGGCTGTCGCAAATGCAGGTTTAGATGCCGAAATCTGCAGTTACTGCAGGATTGTGAAGATGGACGTTGACCACGCCCTTGAATGCGACGTTGATTCTATTCACCTTGTATCGCCGGTCTCGGACCTGCATATCAGAACAAAGATCAAAAAGGATAGAGAGGCAGTAAGGCAGATCGTAGCCGAAGTAACGGAGTATGCCAAGGACCACGGCCTTATTGTAGAACTGAGTGGTGAAGATGCTTCTCGAGCAGATCTTGAGTTCTTAAAGGCTCTGTATGCGGACGGAATAGATGCAGGAGCTGACAGGTTATGTTTCTGCGATACTGTAGGCCTTCTGGTGCCTGAAAGAACCACCGAGATTTTCCGGGACCTATCGGCTTCCCTTAAGGCTCCTATCAGTATTCATTGCCACAACGATTTCGGTTTAGCAACTGCAAACACGGTTGCTGCCCTTGCGGCAGGAGCAAAGCAGGCTCACGTAACTGTAAACGGCTTAGGTGAAAGAGCAGGAAATGCAGCTCTGGAAGAAGTGGTCATGAATCTTGAATGGCTTTACAAGTATGACACCGGGATTAAGCATGAGATGCTTTACCGTACTTCAAGGCTTGTAAGCCGGCTTACAGGAGTTCCCGTATCCCCTAATAAGGCTCTTGTTGGAGGAAATGCGTTTACCCACGAAGCAGGTATTCATGTCCATGGCCTTCTCGCCGACAAGGCAACCTACGAGCCAATGAGCCCTGAGTATATAGGAAGGCAGCGTCAGATCGTACTTGGTAAACATGCCGGAAGGAGCTCGATTACCCTTGCTTTAAAGGAAATGGGGCTTTCCGCTGATGACGCCCAAACAGAGGAGATTTTCATCAGGGTTAAGCAAATGGGTGACCAGGGTAAGCATATAACTGATGCTGATCTGCAGACAATAGCAGAAACCGTGCTTGATATCTATAAAGAACCCCTGGTAAAATTAGAGGAATTTACCATTGTATCCGGAAATCGGGTGACTCCAACCGCTTCCATAAAGCTCAGTGTGAAAGACAAAGTGATAGTACAGGCCGGAATTGGGAATGGGCCTGTAGATGCTGTAATCAATTCTATCCGAAGAGCTGTAAGTTCCTGTGCGGAAGATATCATCCTTGAAGAATATCACGTAGACTCCATCACCGGCGGAACTGATGCCCTTGTAGAAGTAAGGGTAAAACTTTCCAAGGACGGAAAGGTAATCACCGCAAGTGGAGCCAGAACGGACATCATCATGGCCTCTGTAGAAGCTGTGATGAACGGTATGAACCGCCTCATCCGAGTAGAGTGATTTCCAGAAAGGATTGAGCTTCAAAAGTTTCTCAGGGGAACTTTTCCGTTCCCTCTCTTTTTCCTTTTGTAGAAATTTTTGGAATGATAAGTTCTGTTATTTCTGGAATCCGAAGAAACCCTCATCCATATATACATGATTGATTATGATGTATTTTGATTATGATGTATTTATAAAATTCATAACAAAGCTTGTGAGTGTGAGAGATAAAAAAGTATTTCTGATAAACACACCTTACTGGAAGCTTGCTCATCTTTCAGGTGAGTATCCAGTTAAAACAACATTTCATGAGATAAGAAGGAGTTAAATAATGACAACCGGGTCAACAGAAAAAGTTAATGGCGCAAGGGCTTTGATAATGTCCCTGGAAGAAGAAAGGGTTGACACCCTCTTCGGATATCCGGGTGGGCAGATCATTCCCTTTTACAACGAACTCTATGATTCAAGTCTGCGCCACATACTTGTACGCCATGAACAGGCAGCAGCTCATGCTGCGGACGGGTACGCCCGTGCTACTGGAAAGACCGGGGTCTGCGTTTCCACCTCAGGTCCCGGAGCAACTAACCTGGTAACAGGCATTGCTACCGCATATATGGACTCTGTACCTATCGTAGCCTTAACAGGCCAGGTTCCGAATTTCCTTATCGGTAATGATGCTTTCCAGGAAGCAGATATTACGGGAATTACCCTGCCCATTACCAAGCACAACTACCTCGTACAGGATGCTAAAGAACTCCCCAGAATTGTAAAAGAAGCCTTCCATATTGCTTCTACCGGAAGGCCTGGCCCGGTATTAATTGACCTTCCAAAAGACGTTCAGAACGCGGAGATTGATTTTTATTACCCTGACAAGGTAGAGCTGAGAGGGTATAAGCCTACCTATAAGGGCAATATCCAGCAGATCAAACGCGCTGCCGAGGAAATTGCAAACTCCTCAATGCCTATAATTTACGCAGGCGGTGGAGTGGTCAGTTCTAATGCTAGCGGTGAACTTGTGGAACTGGCAGAAACTATCAATGCTCCGGTTACGACGACCCTTCTGGGAATAAGCTCGATTCCAACACAGCATCCACTGTATGTCGGGATGCTCGGAATGCACGGGACCAAATACGCAAACTACGCAATTCAAGAATCAGATCTTATTATTGCTGTGGGTGCAAGGTTTGATGACCGCGTGACCGGTAAACTCGAGTCTTTTGCTCCAAATGCCAGAATTATCCATATTGACGTCGACCCTGCTGAAATCTCCAAGAACGTAAAGGTTCACATTCCAATTGTCGGGGATGCAAAACAGGTACTCAAATCCCTGAATAAATATGTCAAGCACTGTAAATCCGGGGCATGGATTGAAAAAATAAATCAGTGGAAGAAAGAGTTTCCTCTAACCTACAGGAAGGGAACTCAGAATGTAGTGATGCCTCAGTTTGTTATTGAGCAGATATCCGAAGTCTGTAAGGATGCAATCATAGTCACGGAAGTCGGACAGCACCAGATGTGGACAGCTCAGTTCTTCAAGTTCACAGATCCCCGGACTTTCCTTACATCAGGTGGGCTCGGCACAATGGGCTACGGATTCCCTGCAGCTATAGGAGCCAAGGTCGGAAGGCCGGATAAAACTGTTATTAACGTTGCAGGAGACGGATCTTTCCAGATGAACTCTCAGGAACTAGCTACTGTGGTTCAGAATGACATTCCTGTCGTTTCGGTGATCCTGAATAACGGTTACCTTGGAATGGTCAGACAGTGGCAGGAGCTTTTCTATGACAGGAGATATTCACACACCTTCATCAAGGGCAGTGTCGATTTCGTAAAGCTGGCAGAGGCCTACGGAGCTCTTGGAATACGTGTGGACAGGCCGTCCGAAGTCAGGCCTGCAATCGAGGAAGCTGTCAGGTCAGGTAGGCCGGCAGTTGTCGAAGTAATTGTTGAATGTGAAGCAAATGTCTATCCAATGGTGCCTGCAGGAGCTGCAATCAATGAGATTCTTGACATTGAAGAACATGCAGACAGTCCCTGCGACATGCCTGATTTACGCAGTGCAAGAGCCGATGGAGTTCTTGACCTGGAGGAACACTGATGAAACATACACTCGCAGTGCTTGTGGAAAATAAGTCAGGCGTTCTTTCGAGAGTGGCTTCGCTTTTCTCCAGGCGCGGATACAATATCGACAGCCTGGCTGTGGGGATTACTGAAGACCCTGAGATTTCCAGAATGACCATTGTGGTCCACGGAGATGATCATGTTCTTGAGCAGGTCACAAAACAGCTGAACAAGCTTATCGACGTGATCAAGGTCTCGGATATAGGAGCCGATGACTCGGTTGAAAGGGAACTGGCCCTTATCAAGGTATCAGCTGATGTAGATACAAGAGCCGAAATTATCCAGATTGCAGATATCTTCAGGGCAAGGATAGTAGATGTGGCTCCCAAGTCAATGACTGTCGAGGTAACCGGAGATGAAGGCAAGATTAATGCTATCGAAAAACTCCTCCGGCAGTTCGGGATCAAAGAAATGGTCCGGACAGGTAAGATTGCCCTGGTTCGCGGCCCAAAGAAGGTTTGAATGTTAGTCTTCTCAAGAAACTATTCAGTGTATTTAAAATAGGTCTAAGATACTGATTTGAAATTGTCAAAAACATTTGATTACCAGCCCATAAAAAATTAAAAAAACAATCAATAGCCATCAGTTACGGATTATGGATCTCCAACTTATCCATTAAATCTTAACTATGATGGCTAATGATGTTGTTTTACTCCGGCTGATAGTTTTTGTTTTCAATTGACATTCTTTTTTCCAATTTTCTCAGGTATATACGATAGTTTGAAGATCAGTGGTGGGGTCTCTATCTAAGATTACTCAAGGAGATTTATGATGACAATAGGGTCACCAGAGAAAGTTACTGGCGCCAGGGCTTTGATAAAAAGCCTTGAAAAAGAGGATGTTACCACCATGTTTGGTTATCCTGGCGCAGCACTGATCCAGATATATGACGAACTTTACGAGTCCGATCTTCGCCACGTACTTGTGCGCCATGAGCAGGCAGCTGTACATGCTGCAGATGGCTATGCTCGTGTAACAGGTAAAACTGGAGTATGTATGGCTACCTCTGGCCCCGGAGCAACCAATTTAGTAACCGGAATTGCAACTGCTTATATGGATTCCGTACCTGTAGTCGCGCTTACCGGTCAGGTCCCTCACTCTATTATCGGGAATGATTGTTTTCAGGAAGCTGATATCACTGGGATTACTCTTCCCATTACAAAACACAGGTATCTAGTGCCGGAAGCAAAGGATCTGCCCCAAATAGTAAAAGAAGCTTTCTACATAGCCTCTACCGGCAGGCCGGGCCCTGTATTGATCGACATGCCAAAGGATGTGATCAACGGAGAATTTGAGTATCATAATGTGGAAACCGTTAAACTTCGGGGTTACAGGCCTACATATCGTGGGAATGTTCAGCAGATCAAAAAGGCAGCCGAAGAAATCGCAAAATCCGTAAATCCAGTAATTTATGCTGGTGGTGGAGTTATCAGTTCCAACGCAAGCGTCGAACTTGTGGAACTTGCCGAAACCTTGATGGCGCCTGTAACTACAACGCTTATGGGCATAGGTTCAATCCCTGCCGAACACCCTCTTAATCTCGGGATGCTCGGAATGCATGGAAGCAAGTATGCAAATTACTCGGTTCAGGAATCCGACCTTCTCATTGCTGTCGGCGCCAGATTTGATGATAGGGTTACCGGAAGACTCCAGTCCTTTGCTCCGAACGCGAAAATTATCCACATTGATATTGATCCTGCTGAGATCTCAAAGAACGTGCCTGCACATGTTCCTATTGTTGGGGACGCTAAAATAATTCTCAAGTCTCTGATAAAACACGTAAAACAGTGCAGTTCCGAAGCCTGGCTTGAGAAAATCAGTCAGTGGAAGCGCGAATACCCTCTTTCTTACGAGCAGGGGAAAGCGATAAAACCTCAGTTTGTCATCGAGCAGATATCGGAAGCTTGCAAGGATGCAATCATCGTTACGGAGGTAGGGCAACATCAGATGTGGGCAGCTCAGTTTTTTAAATATCGCAACCCTCGTACCTTCATCACTTCAGGCGGACTCGGGACAATGGGTTACGGATTTCCTGCTGCAATAGGGGCCAAGCTAGGTAAGCCCGACAAAGTGGTCTTTGACATTTCAGGAGATGGTTCCTTCCAGATGAACTCCCAGGAACTTGCAACTGCTGTTCAGAACGACGTTCCTGTTATTTCGGTTATTCTGAATAACGGTTATCTGGGCATGGTCAGGCAGTGGCAGGAACTCTTCTATGATAGAAGGTATTCTCACACCTGCATAAAGGGAAGCGTGGATTTTGTCAAACTTGCTGAAGCTTATGGCGCTCTCGGGCTTCGGGTTGAACGTCCATCGGAGATTCTGCCTGCAATCAAAGAAGCAATTGCGTCAGGGCGTCCAACTGTTATTGATGTAGTTGTCGAATGTGAGGAAAACGTATCACCCATGGTGCCGGCAGGAGCAGCAATTAATGAGTTCGTTGACCTGGAGGGAAACAAATGAAAAAGCACACACTTGCAGTTCTGGTTGAAAACAGATCCGGAGTCCTGGCAAGGGTTGCTGGGCTCTTTTCCAGGCGTGGATACAATATTGACAGCCTTGCAGTAGGCATTACGGAAGATCCCGAGATTTCCCGCATGACAATAGTAGTCCAGGGAGGCGAAGCAGTCCTCGAGCAGGTCACAAAACAGTTTAATAAGCTCGTTGATGTGATCAAGGTTTCGGATATCGGAGAAGATGATGCTGTAGAAAGGGAACTTGCTCTCATTAAAGTGGCAGCTGACGTAAACACCCGAGTTGAGATCATTCAGATTGCGGATATCTTCAGGGCTCGGATAATAGATATGGCTCCCAATTCAATGACTGTTGAGGTAACAGGGGATAAAGGCAAGATTGATGCTATCGAAAAACTCCTCCGGCAGTTTGGGATCAAAGAAATGGTCCGGACAGGTAAGATTGCCCTGGTTCGCGGCCCAAAGAAGGTTTAAATAATAAGGACAGATTATCAGAGGTAGCTGGTTAATTATTTTTCCACAAATCGGGGCAGCTGGAATCCCTTTAAAACCCTGAGATCTTCTTAAAGGTATGCTTGGAATTCCATGCCTTTCCTGAAATTTCAAAATGTTGCCTTTATCCACAAAAAGCAACTTTTGAAAATCAGCTTAATCAACTTAATTTTCAGGGATGTAGATGTATTCTATTGTATTAGAATACTTCCAAAATAATAATAATAGGAATTTCCCCTAAAAACTAAATAAATTATATTACCGAATAACTCACCAGGAGTTCAAACATGGCAACAATAATTTACGATAACGAAACCACTTTTGATGCACTTAAAGATAAGACAATTGCAGTCATGGGCTATGGAAGTCAGGGCCACGCCCACGCACGGAACCTCCATGAATCTGGTCTCAATGTTGTTGTTGGGCTCAGGAAAGGAAGTTCCAGCTGGGCAAAAGCCGAGAATGACGGCCTGAAGGTCCTGCCTGTGGCAGAGGCTGCAAAAGCCGCAGATGTTATTATGATTCTGCTTCCGGATGAGAAACAATCTTCGGTCTACTACTCCGAAATCGAGCCAAATCTGAAGGCCGGTGATGCCCTGGTTTTTGCTCACGGTTTCAACATCCACTACAATCAGATTGTGCCCCCGAAAAATGTAGACGTTTTTATGGTCGCCCCCAAAGGCCCCGGACATATCGTGAGAAGGACCTACACCGAAGGTATCGGAGTGCCTGGCCTTATTGCAGTCTACCAGGATGCAACTGGAAATGCCAGAGATCTCGCCCTTTCCTACGCCAAAGGTATCGGTGCTGCAAGGGCAGGCGTTTATGAAACCACCTTCCGTGAGGAAACCGAGACAGACCTCTTCGGAGAACAGGTAGATCTCTGTGGTGGGCTCTCTGCTCTCATCAAGACAGCTTTTGAAGTGCTTGTGGAAGCAGGATACCAGCCTGAGATGGCCTACTTCGAAACCTGTCATGAAGTTAAACTCATTGTAGACCTTATCTACGAAGGCGGGCTTGAGAGAATGTGGCACTCCGTTTCCAACACCGCAGAATACGGAGGCATGACAGTCGGCCCCAAGATTATTAATGAATACTCCCGCGAAGCCATGTATGAAGCCCTTGAAAGGATTCAGAACGGCGAATTTGCCAAAGAATTCGTTCTCGAAGGCATGGTCAATCACCCTGTGCTCAAAGCCATGGAACGCCAGGAAAAGGAACACCAGCTTGAGATTGTAGGAAAGCAAATCCGTGCAAACATTCCCTGGCTCAACAAAAAGATTGATGATGACTGATTTTGCTGTAATTGACAGTCTGTAAACAGAAGATTCATAAATCTGGAAAGAGAAAATCAATCCGGAGGGAAATTAATGCCAGTAACAGGAGAAACCAAAGTCATTGACACTATCCTTAATAGGCGGAGTGTCCGGGAGTTTACGGACAAACCTGTCAGCAAGGAAGATATTAACATAATCCTGAACGCAGCTCACTGGGCTCCTTCCGGATTGAACAATCAGCCTTGGCGCTTCATTGTTATCCAAAATCGGGAGACCATCGAGAAACTCTCAAAATGCACTCACTATTCAGGTATCGTAGCAGGGGCTCCCCTGCTTATTACTACTTTCCTCGACAATGAAACTTCCTACAACAGGACAAAAGACATCGAGGCAATCGGGGCTGCAATCCAGAACATGCTCCTTACCTGCTGCGAGCTGAGTCTTGGGGGAGTCTGGCTTGGAGAAATCCTGAACCAAAAAGAGAAGGTTAATTCTATTCTGGGATGTCCTTCACACCTTGAGCTGATGTCTGCTCTTGCAATAGGAGAACCTGTTCCAAAGGAAAGGACTTCAACACGCAAGGCTCTTTCTGAAATTGTATTCGATGAGATGTACGGCCAAAAATGGCGAGAATGAGCTATATTCTGGAGTTTCCAGGCCGATTTTCTTTTTAATTTGTTTTTTACTTCTCTTTGAAAATACTTTTAATCTCTTCAAGGATTAAATTTATAAGCTATTTAGAACTATAACCAGCCAGTTAACTGATTGCAGTTTAATCTGTCAGTTAACCGATCATAACTTTTTACAATGAAGGTCTGTAGTGTAGCGGATATCACTGGAGCCTCCGGAGCTCCGAACCTGGGTTCGATTCCCGGCAGACCTGTAGCTAAAAAAGTCTCAAAGGTTCGCTTAATGGTTCGTGGATTAAATCGTCGCTTTTTACGTGTTGGGAGAAAATTATCTTTAGTTCATTTAATCTTCATAGTAATAATATTGTATTTTCTACTGCGGATTCTTTTGCCACTTTTGTGGACTTTGATTTTAGTCATTGCTTTGATTCTTATTTTAAAATTAGTGCTTGAAAACTTTTAATTTTGATTTTTATTTTACCCCTATTCCTGCCTGTTTCAGACATTCCTGCTATTCGGTCTCTTACAAAACAGTCTTATGATCAAAAAAGAGCAATAGAATTGTTCAATGAAGTGCATGATTTTTTAATTGATGTGTACAAGCTTTATTTCAAAGGGTGGGAGTATCAAGAGCATCATCAAAAATATGGAATGGGTCTTGAGAAGGTTGACATTATAAAGTTTAATCTAGCGATTCGATTCCAAAATAAATTTCTTATTTAATAGAAAATTCGTGATTGATAGGTAGATTTAAAAGTCAGTTTTTATGAACATATTTCGGAATCGAAGTACTTGTATAAAATAAAAAGGAAACCAGATTACTCTGGCTTCACTTTTCTTTCAAATACTCATCAATTGCCTTTGCTGCTTTTTTGCCTGCACCCATTGCGCTGATGACGGTTGCTGCGCCTGTAACTACATCTCCGCCTGCAAAGACTCCGCATTTGGAGGTTGCACCGGTCTCTTCGTCTGCAACAACAGTGCCTCTTTTGCTCTGCTCAAGGCCTTCAGAGCCTTTGAAAATGATGGGATTCGGGGATGTGCCTATGGCAATAACTACAACATCAGCAGGGATTGTGAATTCCGAGCCTTCAACAGGAACTGGGCTTCTTCTACCGGATTTGTCGGGTTCGCCAAGTTCCATTTTAATGCATTCGACTGCAGTAACATTGAACTTCTCGTCACCAAGGATGCGGATAGGGTTTGTAAGGAGCCTGAAAATAATGCCTTCTTCCTTAGCGTGCTCGATTTCTTCTCTCCTGGCTGGCATTTCGTCTTCTCCGCGGCGGTAGACTATGCTGACCTCCTCGGCACCAAGGCGGAGGGCAGAGCGGGCTGCATCCATTGCTACGTTTCCGCCTCCTACAACTACTACGTGTTTCCCAAGCCTGACTCTTGTGTCATACTCAGGGTCATAGGCTTTCATAAGGTTTACACGGGTCAGGAATTCGTTTGCCGAGTATACCCCGCTGAAGTTTTCGCCCTGAATTCCCATAAAGGTAGGAAGACCAGCTCCCGTGCCCAGGAAAACAGCATCAAACTCGTCACAGAGCTCATCCAGGGTCTTGATTCTGCCAATTATATAGTTAGGCTTTAACTCAACTCCCAGATTCTTGATATACTCTATCTCCTGCCTTACAATTTCTTTTGGCAGCCTGAACTCGGGGATGCCGTAACTCAGGACTCCGCCTGCTTTGTGCAGGGACTCAAAAATTGTTACTTTGTGTCCCAGCTTTGCAAGGTCTGCTGCGGCAGTGAGACCTGCAGGTCCTGAGCCGACAATAGCTACTTTCTTTTCAGTGGATTCAGGAACTTCAGAGGCCTTTACGCCTTTCTGACGCTCATAATCGGCACAGAAACGTTCGAGCCTTCCGATCGCCACCGGCCGTCCCTTCTTCCCGAGTACGCAAAGGGCTTCGCATTGGGTCTCCTGGGGGCAGACGCGGCCACAGATGGCAGGAAGAGCATTTGTGCCTTTTATCTTCTCAATTGCCCCTTCAAAGTCTTCTTCACATACCAGCTTGATAAAACCGGGAATATCCACATTCACAGGGCAGCCTTCGACACATTTCGGGTCTTTACAGGAGAGGCAGCGTGAGGCCTCAGCAAGAGCATCTTCTTTTGTGTATCCGAGAGCTACTTCATTAAAGTTTTTTCTACGCTCTTCTGCAGGCTGTTCTGGCATAGGGGTTCTTTCTTTCCTTGCTTTTCCTGTTTTCCCTTCATATAATTCTTGCATTTTTTATCCCTTCCTTTCAGTGCAGCCCGCACCTGCATTCTTCTTCATACTTCTCTACGGCTTTTGTCTCTTCACCGCGATACATTGCAAGCCTGTTCATTAGCTCTACAAAGTCAACTTTACGTGCATTAAATTCAGGTCCGTCAACGCAGGTAAATTTCGTTTTTCCATCCACAGTAACCCTGCATCCGCCGCACATCCCTGTTCCGTCAACCATAATGGAGTTAAGGCTAACCAGAATTTCAACGTCATAGGGGGAAGCTACGCCAGCAGCTACTTTCATCATAATTGGAGGTCCGATGATCACGACCCTTGCAACCTTTTCGCCGCTGTCCAGGATCCTTTTCATAACGTCAGTCACAAATCCGTGGTGTCCTTTTGACCCGTCATCGGTTGCAATATACAGTTCTGAACTGGCTTTTTGCATTTCGTCTTCAAGAATAAGGAGGTCTTTGTTCCTTGCCCCTATAATGGAAATTACCTTGTTGCCTGCTTTAGTGTAAGCCTTTGCCTGGGGATAAATAGGTGCAACTCCTACCCCTCCGCCTACAAGAATTACAGTGCCGAGTTTTGTGATATCTGCAGGGGTTCCAAGAGGTCCGACAAAATCTTCCAGAGACTTCTCTACCGAAAGTTTTGCAAGCTGTTTTGTAGTCTTGCCCATCTCTTGGAAAATTACGGTTACTGTGCCTTTTTCTTTTTCAAAATCAGCAATTGTGAGGGGAATCCTTTCCCCCCTCTCATCAATTCTGAGAATTATGAACTGTCCGGCTTTTGCAGCTTTTGCCACGTCAGGGGCATCTATGACCATTCTGTGCACCGACGGGGCTATTTCTTCCTTTTCCAGTATTTTATATGCCATACGATCACATTTTCCTGAGTAAAAAGAATATTTCCTGAGCAGATGAATCGATAAATTTTAACTGTAGCGGAGTTTCACAAAAGTCTTAAACTCTGTATTTTTCCCGCGTGGATTTCTTCCTATAATGGTTAATGGGATATATATTCTCCCAAATAATTTTAATTATTCTTCCCAGTTTGCATTATTTTTATTAGATATTGTACGCTGGCTTCTTAAGATCTCTTTCACAAAAATAGAATGTGCTTTTTTGTACTCTTTTGTTATTGTCACAAAAATTTAATAAATCTAGTGGGTGTAATAAAATTAGGGGCAAAATCCCAGATCTATTTTATCAGGGAATAATGGAAAGGAGGGATGAAGGAGAGCTGGTCAACAGGTCTGAAGTCGAACCATTTTAGTTTAAAGATCCATTTACTGAAAAGGAAAAGTATTACTCAAGAGACTGTTTGCTCGCCGCAATAGGATCTGATAATCTTTCGTAGAACCTCAGTGGATTGAAGGTGTTGAAAAAACAATCTTTATAAGGTCTGAAAAATGGAAATCCTTCGAAGGTTAACCGGGTCCTGGAAAATTAGATTGAAACCTAATATGAAAATACTATTTTCAAAGGTGTAAGTTGATTAAGGGAGTTGAATCTATGCCAGAACAAAAGAAGAATGAAGAAAAGAAAGAAGAAGAAGCTAAAGTCGAGCCTATACACCCTTCCGAACAGAGGGGAGGTAAAAAGAAAGGTCTTCTGGACACCTGTAAGTAATCAGGCTTTTATTTTTACGTTTATTCTATTTTATCCATATTTTTTCTTTTTTTGAACTGGAATAAATTTCAGCTAAATTTATGCTACACAGGTATTGAGGATAGGAATCAGTCTATTTTTTTCACAAATTTTATATGGGCATATGCCCATATATCCATATGTCTATGCTTGAAAATAAAGCTAAATTCTTCAGAGCCCTCGGAGATGAAACAAGACTTACAATTCTCTCCTATCTTCTGGAGCACAGCTACTGTGCCTGTGATTTTGCCCCTCTTACGGAAAAAGATCAGACAACGGTTTCAAAGCATCTAAGAGTTCTCGTTGAGGCCGATATTTTAAAATACGAAAAGAAGGGGCGAAATATCATCTACAGCATAAGAAATGAGGATATCAGGAAAATTCTGCTTTTCCTTGGAGTAGGGGAGGTAAAGCCCTGCTGCAAGGGTCCGGAAGACTTTCGGATTTGTTGTAAGGATGAAGTCGAAGACAAAAAAGGAAGTAAAGGACATATTTAAGGATAGGTGGAAGAATGGATTCAAGTGAAAAAAAAGAAGCTATTAAAAAAAATATGGCGAAATTGCAATGGCAGGCGGTTCATGTTGTTGCAACAGTACCTGTTGTGGAAATTCGAATGTAGCTAATATTCTAAATCTATTGGCTACTCAGAGGACCAGATTATGTCTGTTCCGGATGCAAATTTCGGCCTCGGCCGTGGCAATCCGACAGCTTTTGCAGAACTGAAATCTGGTGATGTAGCCCTTGATTTAGGCTCTGGTACAGGATTTGATTGCTTTCTTGCCGCACAGAAGGTCGGAAATTCTGGGAGGGTCATTGGAGTTGATATGACTCAAACTATGCTTGAAAAAGCACAGACTAATGCTCTTAGGTATGGTTATCCAAATGTTGAATTCCGTCTGGGGGATATTGAGCTCTTCCGGTTGAGAATATGTCAGTTGACGTAATTATCAGCATTGCGTTATCAATCTGGCCCCGGATAAAGAAAAGGTTTTCAGAGAGGCCTTTTGGGTCCTGAAACCAGGGGGCAGGATGTACATTTCGGATATGGTCCTTCTCGCCGAGCTTCCTGAAGACCTGAAAGACAACGAAGATTTGCTTGCAGGTTGCGTTGCAGGTGCGCTCTTAAAGGAAGAGTATCTCAGACTTTTGAAAAAAGCCGGTTTTTCAGTTGAGATTCTGGGTGAAGATTCGGATATAAGTAAAAGACAATATGGAAGTCTTCCTGTAGAGAGTTTGAAACTGAAAGCCTGGATATGAAAGTTCTCAGCCTTAATGATTACCTTTTCTAAATTCCTTGGTTCTATCAACAGCTTTTGATAGAGCTTTTCATTTTAAATATTTCTCAAAACTCTTCTTTTTGTAGATAGTTGAAAAAACTTCTTATTAAATGAAAGTATTTAATAATGTTAATTTAAAAGAGATTGGTTGGAAGGATGTAATCTAAAAGATATGCTTGAAATTATTTTAGCTAATCAGTGGCTCAGGTATTCTTCGTTTAAGAGTCTTTAATGATTCTCTTTTTATACCTTGCTTCATATGTCTTTCAGCGTATTTATAATATATTCTTCGAATAATGTCTTTACTTGGCTATTCCAAATTGATCTATATCCTTGACATACTTATCTAAGAGCATAATTGTTTTAACAATCTAAAGGAGTTGACAGGCATAAAATCAATAATTCTTGCAGGTGGCTCAGGAACTCGCCTCTGGCCTCTCAGCCGGGAAATGTATCCTAAACAATTTTTAAAGTTTGGTAATACATCTCTTTTCCAGGAGACTGTACTCCGATGCCTTGAAGTTTCCGACATATCAGAAATTTTTGTCGTAACAAATGAAGTTCAGAAATTTTTCGTAATCGGACAGATAAAGGAAATTGGATGTTCAATTCTTCCTGAAAATGTTTTAATTGAACCTGAAGGTAAGAATACACTTCCTGCAATTTTCTTCGGAATGAAAGAGATTGAGAAAAAATTTGGGGATTCTGTAGTGGGAGTATTTTCTTCCGATCACGTACTTGACAAAGCTGCAATGCAAACAATTTCTTCAGCTGAAATCCTGGCTTCGGATTTTCTGGTTACTTTTGGGATTGTTCCTAGTTTCCCTCATACCGGATATGGATATATTAAAACCTCAGAATCCTGCGGTCCCGGATATAGAGTTTCAGAGTTTAGAGAAAAACCGGATTGCGATACTGCGGAAAAATACCTTAAAGAAGGTTGTCTCTGGAATAGTGGCATGTTTCTTTTTGAGACAGGGCTTTTCTTTGAAGAGGTTAAGAAGTACGCACCTTCTGTTTTCGCTTCATTTGAGAATGGAAAGGATATAAATGAGATTTATGCAAATGTGGAGAAAGTTTCTATTGATTACGGGATCATGGAAAAATCCGATAGAGTAGCAGTTGTAATACTTGAACAGAAGTGGAGCGATCTGGGAAATTTTGAAGCAATTTATGATGAGTTCGAAAAAGATTCTGTAGGGAATGTCGTTTATGAATGCGATCCTCTGCTAATTAATTCTGATGGAAACCTCATATATTCAAAATGCGGTAAAATTGTCTCACTTATCGATGTTAAGGATATGGTTATCGTTGATACGAGTGATGCTCTTTTGATCTGTCCCAAATCCAGCAGTCAGCAAGTGAAGGAGATCGTCACCGAACTTAAGAGCAGGGAAGATGAAAGAGCGTATATCGGGCAGACAGTCTACAGGCCCTGGGGCTCCTATACCTTACTTGAGGCCTCTCCAGAACATAAAATTAAAAATATCACTGTCCTTCCTGATCACAAATTAAGTCTCCAGCTACACTACCATAGGAGTGAGCACTGGGTAATTGTAAAAGGTATGGCATGTGTGGAAGTTAATGGTCAGCAATTTTTCCTGAGGCCCGGAGAAAGTACTTTTATCAGGGCAGGGGAAAGGCACAGATTGTCTAATCCCGGTAAGGTTCCACTCGAGATTATTGAAGTGCAGTTGGGGGAACTTGTTGATGAAGCGGACATTGTCAGATTTGATGATGTCTACGGGAGGCATTGAAAAATATGAGGGTAATAGATACGGAAATAAGTGATCTATTCATACTGGAACCTAAAGTTTTTGGAGATAACCGGGGCTACTTTTTTGAAAGCTATAATAAAATGGCACTGGATAATCTTCTAGGAATAGGATATGATTTTATTCAGGACAATGAGTCAAAATCGTCGTATGGAGTGATCCGCGGCCTGCACTATCAACTATCTCCCTTCAGTCAGGCAAAGCTTGTAAGGGTTTTAGAAGGGAAAGTATATGACGTTGCAGTAGATCTCAGGAAAGATTCTCCCACTTTTCTGGACTGGGTCGGAGTTGAGCTTTCCGCTGAAAATAAAAGACAACTTTTTATTCCTAAAGGCTTTGCTCATGGATTTTCCGTACTGAGTGAAACTGCTATCTTTGTATACAAATGCGATGAATATTATCATCCAGAAGCTGAAGCAGGAATTATCTATAATGACCCTTCATTGAATATTGACTGGAAAATTAAAGGCGAAAATGTAAAAATTTCTCAGAAGGATATGTTGCTTCCAAAAGTGGAAGATGCTAAGATGAATTTTTAATATTTTATAAAATTTTAATTTTGTACTATTAATAGATGAGTTATATAATATCTGTATTGTAGTGAATGGATTATTTATTGACATATTAAGGGGTAATCTGAATGAAACTTCTAATAACTGGCGGTTGTGGATTCATAGGCAGTAACTTCATCCATTATATGATGAAAAAGTGCCCCCACTATCAAGTTGTAAATCTTGACAAGTTAACTTATGCCGGAAATCCTGCCAATCTTAAGGATATTGAAAATAACCCAAATTATTCTTTTGTGCAGGGAGATATCTGTGATTCTGAAGTTGTTGATAAAGTAATGAATGAAGTAGATCAGGTTGTGCATTTCGCAGCTGAAAGTCATGTTGACCGTTCAATTGAGGATGGGTCGGTTTTCGTCAGGACAAACGTGCTTGGGACAAATACTCTTTTGCAAAGTGCGCTTGCACATAATGTTAAAAAGTTTATTCATGTTTCAACTGATGAAGTTTACGGCAGCATTAAAGAAGGCTCTTTTACCGAAAAAGATAACCTGAATCCATCAAGTCCTTATTCTTCAAGCAAAGCAGGTTCAGATCTTCTTGCCCTCTCTTATTACACAACTTACGGCCTGCCAGTTTGTGTTACCAGATGCACAAACAACTTCGGACCTTATCAGTACCCTGAAAAGCTGATTCCGTTTTTCATCAGCAGATTGATGGAAGGGAAAAAGGTTCCAATCTATGGTACAGGCCTGAACATCAGGGACTGGATCTATGTTGAAGATCATTGTTCTGCAGTAGATTTTGTCCTGCATAACGGAAAAAACGGAGAAATCTATAATATAGACGGCGGAAACGAACTTACAAACCTCGAAATTACTTACCGCCTTCTTAAAATGCTTAGCAAAAACGAATTTTCAATTGAATACGTAGAAGATCGAAAAGGTCACGATTTCCGTTATTCTCTTGATGGTAGCAAACTGGAAGAAATGGGCTGGAAGCCCAGGTATGACTTTGATACTGCACTTGAGCAAACAGTGAAATGGTATGTTGAGAATCGTTGGTGGTGGGAGCCATTAAAACACTGATTATCGGTGCAAGCGGGATGCTTGGCTTCGATCTCTGTAAAGTGTTTCCTGAGGCTGTCAAGCTGACACACAGGGGACTTGATATCACAAAAAGAGATCAAGTTCTTGAGTTTATCCAGAAAATAAATCCGGATCTTGTAATAAATGCGGCTGCCTATACTGATGTTGAGGGATGTGAGGATAAGCAGGAATTGGCATTTCAGGTTAATGGATATGGGCCAGGATACATCGCTGAAGCCTGCAATAAAATCGGGTCAACACTTGTCCACTTCAGCACGGACTATGTATTTGACGGGTCCAGGACTGAATATATCGAGTCCGATACTCCCAATCCTATCAATGTATATGGCCGTTCAAAACTCCTTGGAGAACAGGAAATTGCAAAAAAGCTGGACGATTATAGGATTATAAGGATTTCCTGGCTTTTTGGCATCCACGGAAAAAATTTTGTAGATACAATGCTGAAATTATCTGGTGAGATGGCCGAAGTTAAAGTTGTAAATGACCAGTTTGGAAAACCCACTTATACCTTAGACCTTGCACATAAAATTGCGGCTATTACTGAACTTGAAGCTGGCATATACCACATGACAAATGAAGGGGTATGTTCCTGGTACGAGTTTGCATCTGCCTTTATAGATAATGCTGTTCCATGTACAAGTGAAGAGTTTCCAAGAAAAGCCAAACGCCCAAAGTACTCAGTTCTTTTAAATACTAAAGCCGAGCCCATGAGGCACTGGAAAGAAGCACTTAAAGATTATCTTAAGGAGAGAAATGTATGAAAGGCATAATACTCGCAGGCGGTACCGGCAGCAGGCTCTACCCCCTGACTAAAGTCACAAACAAGCACCTTTTGCCTGTTTACGACAGGCCGATGATATTTTATCCTATCCAGACTCTTGTTGATGCAGGGATCAAAGAGATTATGATCGTATCCGGTCGAGGTCATGCCGGACATTTTCTTGAGCTTCTGGGGTCAGGTGCAGATATCGGAGTTAAATTCACTTACGAAATTCAAGAAGAAGCCGGAGGGATTGCACAGGCTTTAGGCCTTGCAGGGAGTTTTGCCGATGAAGACGATGTTACAGTAATTCTTGGAGACAATATTTTCCAGGATAACATTAAAGAGGACGTCTCAAACTTTAAAGACGGTGCCAAAATTTTCTTAAAGGAAGTCCCTGATGCTCACAGGTTTGGAGTAGCTGAACTAAAAGGCAATAAAGTAGCAGGAATAGTGGAAAAACCTCGTGAGCCAAAAAGCAATTTTGCGGTTACCGGCCTTTATATATATAGCAATAATGTGTTCAAAATTATTAAAAACCTTAAGCCTTCTGCAAGAGGGGAACTTGAGATTACTGATGTTAATAATTATTTTGTTAACAACGGAACTATGGAATATCGTATTCTGGATGGTTTCTGGAGTGATGCAGGTACCTTTGAAAGTTTATTGAGAGCCAGTTTGATAGTTAAAAATCAAATAAGTTGAATTTTAACTATTAATCCCTCTTTCCGCACTTGATCACAAATGTATAATTAATTTCCAATTATCCAAAAATTCTCGTCAAACGAAAGGCTGGATTTTAACCAATTTTCATTTTTTGAGAAAATTAATGGCATTTTTGTGTTTGAGTGCGGAGGGTGGGATCAATCTTGATTTCAATTATTTAAAAATAGCTCATTAGAATGAAATTAAAGTTGTCAGCTACTAATTACGATGGTCATTTATTTACTTTAGTTTGAAATATTATTAAAATGGCTATATATTCAAAGGGTATAAATATCAAATATTTATTATATGAAGATTCATATAACGCTTAAAATATTTTTATCTGCCCAACTAAAGGAAAAAGAGTTAAAATGAATACAGCCTCAAGAATCTTTAAAAATACCAGTGTATTAGCTTTTGGCCAGATCATTAGTTATGTACTGGGATTCTTTTATATTGTTTATATAGTTAGATACTTAGGTGCAGAAAGATTTGGAATTTTATCTTTTGCCCTAGCATTAAGTGCAATAGTAAAAATTTTTGTTGATTTTGGTTTAGATTCTTTAGCTGTAAGAGAGATATCAAGAGATCGATTATTAAGTAGAAAATATCTCGGAAATATCTTTGCTATAAAACTCTTTCTTTCTATTATTTGTATTTTATTTATTGTCCTTATAATAAGCTTATTTAATTATTCAATAACAAAAGATAAAGTAATATTTCTCATATTTTTGTCAGTAATTATTGGCTCATTTAGCTCGACATTTAACTCTTTATTTAGCTCATATGAAAAGATGGAATATTTATCTGTAGGCACAATTTTGAATAGTGCTATCATGCTTATAGTCGCATTTTTAGTAATAAGTCATGGGTACGACATTGTAATGTTAGCATTTTTGATTTGTATAGTAAGCCTAATTAATTTGCTATACACATTTATTGTTTGTATATCTAAGTTCGTAATTCCTTCTTTAGAAATAGACTTAAAATTTATCCGTTTACTTACAACAAATACGTGGCCATTTTTTTTATCTGCAGTTGTAGATATCATTGCCTTTAAAATTGACATAGTCATGCTGTCCTCAATGAAGGGCGATCTAGCTGTAGGCTATTATTCTGCAGCATATAAGTTCTTAGAAGTTTTAATGTTCATCCCTTCGGCATTTGTGGGCTCCTTATTTCCTATATTCTCAAACTTTTACTTCTCTTCAATGGAATCTTTTAAATTACTGTATGAGAGGTCTTTTAAGTATTTATCAATTGTTGGGCTACCAATAGCAGTAGGTACAACTCTATTAGCGGAAAAAATAATCTTCTTTGTATATAAGGAAGGATTTTCAGAATCCATTCTTGCACTTAAAGTACTCATTTGGACAGTGCCACTTATTTTTCTAACTTATTTTTTTGGAACAGTCATAGCTTCAATAAACAAGCAAATTATGGCTTTGAAAATTAATATTCTTTGTATGTTATTAAACATCGGATTAAATCTTATTCTCATCCCTCAATACAGCCTAATAGGTGCTTCAGTAGCAACAGTGATAACTTATATATTATCAGTAATTTTGTGTTTCTATTATGTTTCCAAGCATTTATGCAAAATCCAATTTCAGAGCTTTGCATCAAAGATATTAATTGCAAACCTAATTATGGCACTATTTATTTTAAGTTTTATAAAAATGAACTTACTTTTAATAATTTTTATTTCGATATTAATATATTTTGGGGTATTATTCCTTCTTGGAGTTATAACCAAGGCAGATTATGATTTATTAGCAGATTAAGATCAAAAATATTTATACTAATCCTTTAAATAGGAAGTTTATCCCAAAAATTAAAGAATTCCAAGTATTTATTTCGGATGAGGAATTTTAGTAGTTATTCTAGGTGGAGTATTTATAAGGCTGTTAAGTTTTGAGGTCGGCTTGAGGAAACCGTATGATTAATCAAGAGCCAAAGGTAAGTGTTGTAATTCCAACATATAACAGGGCACATTTAATCTCGAGGGCAATTCGGAGTGTTTTAAATCAGAGTTATCAGAACTTAGAGATCGTTATTGTTGACGATGGTTCAATGGATGATACAGAGGATACTGTAAGAAGCTTCAAAGACGTTCGAATTGTATATATTCGACATGAGATAAATAAAGGAGCTTCAGCAGCAAGAAATACAGGGATCAAAGCTTCTAGAGGAGAATACATTGCATTTCAAGATAGCGATGATGAGTGGTTTCCAGATAAACTAGATCATCAAATGAAGGCTTTCAATAATGGTCCCTCTAAACTCGGAATCGTCTATTGTGGGTTTTACAGAATAGAGTCTGACAAAAAGACATACATCCCAGGCGATAATATTGCTCAAAAAGAGGGTGATATACATAACGAACTTCTCAAAGGGAACTTTATCGGAACGCCAGCAGTCCTTATTAAGAAAGAGTGTTTCGAGAATATAAAATATTTTGATGAGAACATTCCTGCTTTAGAAGATTGGGAGCTATGGATTGAGCTTTCAAAATATTACTCCTTCAAATATATAAATAAACCCTTGTTATGTTCATATTCTACGCCCAATAGTGTTAATCTTAATCACAAAAATCTGCTTAAGGCTCACGAAATCATTTTAGCAACTCATTTAAGTGACTTTAATAAAAATAAAAGCATTTTATCAGATCATTATTTTAACATTGCTGTCGATTTCTACTCGAACGGCGATTTCAGAAGTGGAAAAAATTATCTAATAAACTCTATAAAAGCAAATCCTCTGAATACTAAAGCAATTTTACGTCTTATCATCTTGCTCTCTGGTCAAAAGACTTACCTTAAACTTCGATACATTTATCTAAAAACATTGGGTAGAATATAAAAATAGTCAAAAATGAAAGTAAGTCGATAAGTTTAAGAGATAAATTTTTCTTCTTGTATTTAAGTTACATTAAGACATCAGTTTAATGGAGACCCAAAACTTTTGAAAATCTCTATCGCTCTTTGTACTTACAACGGTGTTGAATTTTTACAGGAACAACTTGAGAGTATAGCTCTTCAGACTCGAATTCCAGATGAAATGGTTATTTGTGATGATCGATCAAAGGACGATACATTAGAAATTTTAAGAAACTTTTCATCTAAAGTTTCTTTCCCTGTAAGAATATTTCTCAATGAAAAAAATCTAGGTTCTACTAAGAATTTTGAAAAGGCTATTAAATTGTGCACGGGCGATATTATTTTTCTATCTGATCAGGATGATGTTTGGAATCCCGATAAATTAGAAAAAATTGAAAAATTATTCTCAATCTCTCCTTCTACGGCACTTATTTTTTCAGATGCGGAATTAGTAGATGAAAATTTAAGACCTTTAGGATATACTCTATGGAAATCCATTGGGTTTAGTAAAAAAGAACAAAGTAACTTTACTCACGGTAAATTTATTGAAGTATTACTTAAACGGAATGTTGTAACGGGCTCAACAATGGCATTTCGTTCGGAATTTAAGCAGCTATTTTTCCCGATTTCTGATATTTGGGTTCACGATGGGTGGATCGCATTATTAATTGCTTTTGCGTCAGATTTGGGCATGATCTCAGAGCCCCTTATTAAGTATCGTCAGCATCATATGCAGCAAGTGGGAGCTGGTGATGAGCCTTTAAATATATATGACAGAATTCATAGAAAAACAGCCAGTTGAGAAATCTAAAGTCTAGTTTCTATAATTTTCAGCCTGAGTGTGCCAGATACAAGTTAGCTTATGAGCATTTAGTTAACTCTCGTTTTCCTTCTATAAAAAGAGATAAGATTTCACTTCTTAAGGCTCGATTCACTCATTTTTGTATACGTGCTAATTTACCTGCAAAAAGAATAAGAAGAATTCCTCTTATTGTAAAAGAGTTACTGAACATGAATTACCACCGTTATTCCGAAGGTATTTCCAGTTTTGTTGGGGATTTTCTTCGTGATAATAATATTAAGGAATAAGTTAAGGAATAAGTAAATTTGCCGGAGTAACAATGAATCCAAAAGTCGCCATCATAATCCTTAACTGGAATGGTTGGGAAGATACTATAGAATGTTTGGAATCTGTTTATCAGATTGCATATCCCCTTTACGATGTTATCGTGGTTGACAACGGTTCAAAAGACGATTCTATACAAAAAATAAAATACTATGCAGAAGGGAAAATCAAAGCTAAATCCAGATTCTTTGATTATTCCTCCGAAAATAAACCTATTTATTTAATGGAATATTCCAAAAGGGACCTGGAATCCTCAGCTTCGATAAAAGAAACCATTAAAAACCCGATTTCAAGAAATAACCTGATTCTTATAAAAAATGATGATAACTATGGATTTGCTGAAGGAAACAATATTGGTATTAGATTTGCTTTAAACAACCTTAATCCGGATTATATTCTTTTACTTAATAACGATGCTGTTGTAGATCCTTATTTTTTAAATGAGCTGATAAATGTAGCAGAAAATGATGTGCATATAGGGATTTTAGGGCCAACAGTATACGAATATAAAAATCCTAATGAAATTCAATCCGCTGGCGCAAAAATTTATTGGAGCAAAGGTGAAACAGTTAACCTGACCTCACATGAAAGTAAATACTCTGACGAACCTGAAGATGTAGATAGTGTGATAGGTTGCGCATTGCTTGCAAAAGCTGAATTATTCTATAAAATTGGGTATTTGAATAAGGACTATTTTGCATATATGGAAGAAACTGAGTGGTGTGTGCGCGCTCACAAAGAGTCGTATAGAATAGTCTATGTGCCAAGAGGAAAAATCTGGCATAAGGGTGGAGCTACAAGCAGCAAAATAACTGGTTTTACTCTCTATTACCATACGAGGAATAAGTTTTGGTTTATGAGAAAGCATTCCTCCAAAAAACAATACTTTTCTTTTTTAGTTTATTTTTTTGGATTTAGATTCTGGATGGTTATTTGTGGTATTTTTTACCGTCAAAAAAGTAAGGAAATTTTGCCGTCTATTATTTCTTTCTTGAAAGGAATTAGGGATGGATTATGACTCGAGATCAGAACTCTTTATATACTTTCAATGTTTTTTTTGCCGAATCTTCCCAGCTAAATATTTTTGATCTTTCAAGTCCCTTTTTTATCATTTCTTCTCTTAGCCCTTCATTAGTTAATACTTCATACATTTCTTCGGCAAATTTGTTTGCATCATAAGGATCTACAGTTATAGCAGCTTCTCCCACAACTTCCGGCAAAGAAGAAGTATTTGAGGTTATAACCGGTGTCCCACAAGCCATTGCTTCCAGAGGGGGTATTCCGAATCCTTCATATAAAGAAGGAAATACAAACAAATCCACAGCGTTGTATATCTCTGCCAATTCGTTCTCTGACACATATCCTGCAAAGATAACATCTTTCTGTAAATTTAAGGACTCAATATGATTCAGGAGTTTTCCTCTTACTCCTACATCGTTTGGCAAACCTACTTTTAACAATTTTACCTTCTGAAGTTTGTCTTTTAATTTGCTGAATGAGTTTATTAAAAAATGAACGTTTTTTCTCGGGTCTTCTGCTCCCACATACAGGACTACCCGCTCATCTTCCTCTATCTTATATTTTTTTAAAGCTTTTCTGTTTCGATTTAAATAATATAAATTATAATCTACCGCAGGAGGTATAATCTCTATATTTTCTTCTGGGGCTTTTATATATTTAATTATATCTAGTTTGGAGAATTCAGATATTGTTATTATTTTTTCTGCTTTTTTCAGTCCTTTTGCATTGAGTTTCCAAGTAGGATTTAGGGTATTATAATATGCTATAGGTATGATATCGTAGCAGGTGACAATGGTCTTTTTTAAATCCATTAGCTCCAACAGAAATGCAAGATCCTGACGGGTCACATGCTTAATGTTAGCTTTACTTACTTTTTTTTTCACGATGAGTGGATATGCGAGATATTCCACAATTTTATTGACCCCAACTACCTTTACTGCTTTTGATGCATCTGGATACTCTATCCGGTTTAATCTGACATTTTCTAACCTGCTGTGGATTTCACTTTGATATTTTGACATTCCGAATATCTTATCAGTTTTTAGGCCGTTTATGTAATCAATTTCCATGTTTTACTTCCCCAAAAACTCAATACTCCTGCATCGAATTTTAATTTCACTCTAAATACATGTTTTGGTTTTATTTTGAATCACACATCTTTTTTTGTTTCTTTACATACAGTTCTTCAATTCTAACAACTACTTCGCTCCAGTCCAGTAATCCTTCATTTTTTTCCGAGTTATTTAGTTTTTCTACTTTTTTCATTTCTTTAATTGCCTTGACAACTTTATCTTTTGTTGGGGGCTTCTCTATTCCAATGCAATTTATTCCATTTACAAATTCGTCAAGTGCACTTCCTTTTGCAACCACACATGGAACTCCTGAAGCTAGCGACTCTGCAACCGTAATTCCATATGATTCATGGGAAGAAAGCATTAAGAATATATCAGCATCTGCATAACATTCAAGAAGTTCTTTTCTTGAGAGATCTTTTAACCATTCTATTCTTTCTGTCACTTTAAGATTTTCTGCCATATTGTGCAGTTCCTTTTCGTAAGGCCCTTTCCCTACAATCTTTAATCTGAAATTTCGAAGCTCAGGTAAACTCTGAATGATGTATTGAACCCCTTTATATTCTTCAAGGCGTCCTACGTAGAGAAGCACCTTTTCTTTCTTTTCATGTCCTTTTTTATCATTTCTTTGACTTTTCAGATTCTCAAATTCTGAGAGATTAAGCCCATTTGGAATTTTTGTGATTTTCCCCGTGACATCAAAATCAGATTCTACCAGCCCTTTTTCATATTCGGATATACATATAACAGCATCCGCACGAGAAAATATTATTTTTCCAAAGAATTTGTAGGGCTTATGGAGTAGATTTCTAAATGGAGTGTGTCCTCCACGATGGTAATACGGAGAGAATACAAACTTTTTTTTGCGCTCGCTTAGAGCTGCAAAAAGAGCCGGAAGAGCATGATAACTATGAGCATGGATAACGTCGTAATTGTGATTCTTTAAATAGCTGTATATTTGTGGAGCAAAAAAGTATGCATTTCCTGGAGCATACGATTTGAATCTTGTAATCTTCACTCCCTTTATTACATCTTTTTTTTTCAGTTTTCCGCTGGGATCCGTAGTAATTACTTCTATCTCGTGGCCCTTTGAAACCAGTCTTTCACTAATTTCTTTGACGTCGGTTTCAACTCCTCCAATCTCAGGGAAATATCTGGGGCAAACCTGTGCGATCTTCAATAAGAAAACCTCTCTTTAAGGTCTAATGCATTAGCTTAATATAAAGATAATGTGATAGTTAAGGCAAATGACATCTAATAAAAGTATTTGCATAGTCGGGCCTTCAAAGCGCTTTTTAAGTGGTATCAGTTATTATACTATCCGTCTGGCCAATGCAATGTCCGAGAAAAAGAATGTCTCTGTCGTTTGCTTCAGGCAGCTGCTTCCAACCTTTCTTTTTCCTGGCAAATCCCATGTAGGAAAAAATATCTCGGATCTGAATTTTTCGCCTGCGATTCCTGTCTTTGATGGCATGGACTATAATAATCCTTTTACCTGGGCAAAAGCATACAGCTTTCTTAAAACTGAAAAACCGGATATTATAGTTTTGCAGTGGTGGACTTCTTCAGTCGCACACATGCAGCTAATGTTAAAAATGTTTGCAGGCCTGTTACATAAACCCAAAATAATTGTGGAGTTTCATGAAGTCGTGGACCCTTTTGAAGAATCGATACTTCCTATCCGTTTATATTCAAAAATAACGGGAAAACTGCTTCGCAAAAACCTTGATGCGTACATCACCCATTCGGAATCGGACAAACAGCTTGTCGCAGAAAGGTATTCTATTAATCCTGAAAAGATCCATGTAATTCCACACGGGCTCTATGATCAGTACGGGGAATTACTTGAGAGAAATGAAGCAATAAAAAACCTTTCTATCAATGAAGAATTTGTTATTCTCTCTTTCGGTTTAATTCGCAAATATAAAGGAATTCCCTATCTAATCAGGGCTTTTGAGCAGCTTCCCTCAAAAATTACAGAGAAAAGCAGGCTGCTTATTGTCGGAGAAGTCTGGGAAGATCGAAAAGAACTGCTTGATCAGATTATCTCTTCTCCTCTTCGAGATAGAATCACACTGGTAGATGAATATGTTCCTGACGAGAAAGTTAATGTTTATTTCAGCGCTGCGGACGTGGTAGTTTTGCCTTATTTAAGGGCTTCTCAGAGTGGAATTGCTCACATTGCCATGTCTTTTGGAAAACCTGTCGTAGTTTCCGAGGTAGGTGGCTTGAAAGAATCAATGGCTGGCTATAAAGGAACTTTTTTTGTCCCTCCGGGAGATGTGGAATCCATTCAAAAAGCTGTTTTAAGTCAGTTTGGAAATAAAAAGTATTATGAAGCTCCTGATCAGAAATGGGATAAAATTATAAACTGTTATATTGAATTAATAGAATCGGTTTGATTTTCTTTTCTATAGTTCTACACTGATTGAGGAAATTAGATAGAATTATTAACTGTTAATTGAATTAATAGTATCTATTTGATTTTCTTTTCTATATTTCTATACTAATTGAGAAAAATTTACCTCTTAAAGAGGATCATCATGAGTTCCCAGAATCGTCCTGTAGCATTAAAAGATAAAATTAAATCCAGCTGGCCATACACTCTGACAGTTGCGATAATAGGTTTTGCAGCTTTTTGGATCAAAACAATCCCTTCTAATACAGTGTTTTTATCTGATGGCACTGTGAAGTTCGCTACCAATGATGCCTGGTATCATATGCGGACTCTAAGACTTCTTCTTGAGCATTACCCCCACAGGATTTTTTTTAACCCAATGACGAATTATCCTAACGGAAGTTACATCCATTTCGGTCCTTTATTTGATCAAATGATGGCGATTACTTCCCTGGTTCTCGGTCTTGGCCACCCAAGTTCCGAACTTGTTGACACTATAGGAGCCTACTTTCCTGCAGTTCTCGGAGCTCTTACTGTTATTCCTGTTTATTATATCGGAAAATACCTCGGAGGACATAAGACAGGGATACTTGCTGCGATCCTAATTGCCTTTGCTCCGGGCCACTTTTTGGCCCGTTCAATGATCGGTTTTACAGATCATCATGTTGCTGAGTCTTTATTCAGCACTTTCTTCATGATGTTTTTTATGCTGGCTCTGATTTCAGCAAAGAAAAATAAGTTGCGCTTTGACCATATAATCAATAAAGACTTCAATGTTGTAAAAGAGCCCCTTATATATTCGATTATTGCCGGTATCATGTATTCTGCCTACCAGCTTATATGGCCAGGAGCTTCTCTTTTCGCATTAATCGTTGTTATCTACGCTGTTTTCCAGTATATCCTTGATAATTTCCACAACGAATCAAGTGATTACCTCGGGTTTATAGGAATAATCACTTTTTTGGTAAGTGCAGTTCTTATCCTTCCTTTTGTACATCCAGACATGGGTTTTTCGATGTATTACTATTCCTGGTTCCATGTTGTTACTGCTTTTGGAGCAATGGTAGTTTTTGCAGTTTTAAGTTTTAGTCAAAGGGAGTTTAAGAAGAAGAATATTAAGGCTTATTATTATCCTCTTTTAATTATCGGGGTTGCATTCTTTGGACTAATTACAGTAAAGATTGCCTCTCCAGCTCTTTATGGTCTTATCATAAATGCTCCAAATACTGTCTTTGGGGTTCAAGAAGGAGGGGCAGCTTCAATTGGTGAAGCTTCATCTATGTTTTATGATAACTATAATAAAACTTTCACTTTCTCGAAAGCTTTTGCATATCTTACTCTTTCAGGATTTATAGTTTCGACTCTAGGAATTCTCATTCTGTTCGCTAAAATGTTCCGGAAACCCAGGCCTGAAGAAGTACTGGTTCTTGTCTGGAGTATTCTGCTGCTCCTTGCAATCTACGGTCAGAACCGTTTTGGATACTACTATTCCATTAATGTTTCAGTTCTCTGTGCTTATGTAGGAGGCCTGGTTTTAGAGGCAGTAAGATGGGATGAACTTGATCAGAAATTTAAGAGTAATGTAAAATCTCCTGCAGATATTCCAAAATTCTTTAAGTTTATCAAAATCGAACAAATAATTGCAGTTCTTGCTATAGTAATCATTCTAATCTATCCAGTATATGGAGCTGCAAAAGCACAAGCATTAGGCTCCAATGCTCCCAATGAACCCTGGATGGAAGCATGTCTGTGGCTTCGTTCAAATACTCCAGATCCTGGAATGGACTATAATGCCATTTATGATGCCCCTGAAGACGGAAAACTTTTCGATTATCCAGATACTGCATACGGAGTTATGTCCTGGTGGGATTACGGGCACTACATAGAAACAATTGGCTACCGTATGCCTAACGCCAATCCTTTTCAGGCTGGAATAGGAGGGCGCAGAGGAAGCATTAATGAAACTAATCAGCCCGGCGCTGCACCCTTTTTCACGGCTGCAATCCGAAGAAGAAGCAACATCAGTGCTTGAAGCTGTAGATCCTGATCCTGATAAAGTCGGAGCACGTTATATTATATCTGACAACTACATGGCTACTGGGATATTTGGAGCAATGGCTGCATGGACCCTTGATACTGAAGGGTATTCGCAATCTTACTGGATGGGGAGCGGATATCAAAGTCTGCCTTCCACTCGTTACTATAATTCCATGGAATCAAGGCTTCAAATTCTGGACGGAAATGGGCTGAAGCAGTACCGTATGATTCATGAAACCTGGGCATATCAGACTGAGGAAGTAGTGTATAGGCAGTTCTATAATTTACTTTCCGGGAGCAGTATTTCCGAAGTGGATACAGGTTATGTCAAGATTTTCGAATATGTCAAAGGTGCAAAAATAACCGGGACCGCTTCTCCTAATGAGTCTGTCAAAATAAGTACGACAATTCTTACAGGCCAGGAGAGAACCTTTGAATATTCCCAGTCTACAACTTCGGATTCTCAGGGAAGGTATGAATTTACAGTACCCTATTCAACTGAAGGTCCGGTTGCAGGCGAGACTCAGTTCGATACCGCGCCTTCAGGCCCCTATGTAGTGAGCTATGGAGATACGACAAAAGAAGTTAGAGTAAATGAAGAAGCAGTATTAAAAGGCAGAAGAAGTAAAGGTATAAGCTAAGCGTATGATTGGTTTTAATCCTTCAATTTTTCTTTCCTTTTACCTTTTTTCCTTACTTAAGGTTATTATCTTTGATGTTTTGACTTAATGTAATTTCAAATTTTTTCTCTTCTATGCACCTACGCTTGAATTTATTATTTCTAATTCATATGTCTGAATTCAAAAGTAAATTGCACACATTCTCTCTTTTGGAAAATCTGTTGCAGTCTCCATGTAGGCTGTTTGATAGGAGTGATTGTTGGCTCTAACGGAGTCTTTGTTCTCCAAAAAACTGATAAAATTCGGAAAGTCATTTAGAGCTAGTTTGGAGATTAGACCAATATGGGACCCTGTTCAAAAGTGGGAAAGAGTTATAAGTAGTCGTATTTAGTTAATAGCATCAATTTAATTTTCTTTTCTATAGTTCTATAAGTTATGAAAATATATTCTTAAAGGGAATTATCATGAGTCTTCAGGATCATCCTGTATCATTAAAAGATAAAATCAAATCCAGCTGTCCTTATACTCTCATAGTTGCAGCGATCTTTTTTGTATCTCTGTGGACCAGGACACGACCCTCATACTCGGTATTTTTGCCAAGCGGGTTTGTAAAGTTTACCAGCAATGACGGCTGGTATCATATACGTACTTTAAAACTTCTTATTGAGCATTATCCACACAGAATATTTTTCAATCCCATGACCAACTATCCCAATGGAAGTTACGTCCATTTCGGTCCTTTATATGATCAAATGATGGCGATTACTTCCCTGGTTCTCGGTCTTGGCCACCCAAGTTCCGGGCTTGTTGATACCGTAGGAGCCTATTTTCCTGCAGTTCTCGGAGCTCTTACTGTTATTCCCGTTTATTATATCGGAAAATACCTCGGAGGGCATAAAACAGGAATACTTGCTTCTATTCTAATTGCGTTTGCTCCGGGCCAGTTTTTATCCCGTTCTATGATCGGTTTTACAGACCATCATGTTGCTGAGTCTTTATTCAGTACTTTCTTCATGATGTTTTTTATGCTGGCTCTGATTTCAGCAAAGAAAAATAAGCTGAGCTTTGACCATGTGATTAATAAAGATTTTAATGTTGTAAAAGAGCCCCTTATCTATTCGATTATTGCCGGTATCATGTATTCTGCCTATCAGCTTACGTGGGCAGGAGCTTCTCTTTTCGCATTAATCGTTGTCATTTATGCTGTCTTCCAGTATATTCTTGATAATTTCCACAACGAATCAAGTGATTACCTCGGGTTTACAGGAATAATCACTTTTTTGGTAAGCACAGTGATTATTCTTCCTTTTGTGCATCCTGACATGGGATTCTCACTGTATTACTATTCCTGGTTCCACGTCATCACGGCTTTTGGATCAATGGCAGTTTTTGCAGTTTTAAGTTTTACTGAGAGAGTGTTTAAAAGAAAGCAGATAAAGGCCTATTATTACCCTCTCTTGATCAGTGGAGTTGTATTTTTCGGACTTCTTGCAGTAAAAATTGCCTCTCCATCTCTTTACTCCCTTATTGTTAGTGCTCCAAATACTATTTTTGGAATTCAAACAGGGGGAGCGTCTACAATTGGTGAAGTTTCTTCTATATTTTTCAAGGGTGGCAATTTTACCTTTTCGAAAGTCTTTGGAAACTTCACAACTCCCGGCTTTCTCGTCTCAACTTCAGGAATACTCATTCTGCTTGCCAAAATGTTCCGCAAACCCAGATCTGAAGAAGTGATGCTTCTTGTCTGGAGTATTCTGCTGCTCCTTTCAATCTACGGTCAGAACCGTTTTGCATATTACTATTCCATTAATGTTTCAGTTCTCTGTGCCTTTGTCGGTAGCCTCTTGCTTGAGAAGGTAAAGTGGAATGAACTTGACCGGAATTTCAAGAATACCATAAAGTCACCTGCAGATATTCCAAAATCCTTTAAATTTGTCAAAATCGAACAGGTCATTGCAGTTCTTGTTTTAGTTATTGTTCTAATTTATCCTGTATACGGATCTGCAATGAAACAAACTGATGGCGGGTCAAATGACCCCCGATGGGAATGGATTGAAGCATGTCAATGGCTTGGCTCAAACACCCCAGAACCAGGAATGGATTACAATGCCATTTACGACGCCCCTGAGGATGGAAAACTTTTCAAATATCCAGATACCGCATACGGAGTTATGTCCTGGTGGGATTACGGACACTGGATTGAGGTTTTCGGACACAGGATGCCTAATGCCAATCCTTTCCAGGCCGGAATCGGAGGGCGCAGAGGAAGTATTGATGAAACTAATCAGCCCGGAGCTTCTAGCTTTTTCACGGCTTCATCCGAAGAAGAGGCAACATCAGTGCTCGAGGCTGTAGACCCTGACCCCAACAAAGCCGGGGCGCGTTATATCATGTCTGATGCGAAGATGGCCACAAGAATATTTCTATCAATGGCTACCTGGACTCTTGATACTGACGGATACTATCAATCTTCCTGGACAGGCAGTGGATATAAAAAAACTCCTTCCACTCGTTACTATAATTCCATGGAAGCAAGACTGCATATTCTGGACGGAAACGGATTAAAACAGTACCGTATGGTCCATGAAACCTGGGCAGACAAGACCCAGGAAATCTGGTATCGAGAGGTCTATAATTCTCTTTTCGGAAAAAGCATCTCTGAAGTAAACACAGGCTATGTCAAAGTATTCGAATATGTTAAAGGTGCAAAAATAACCGGAATAGCCTCTCCTAATAAACCTGTCAAAATAAGTACGACAATTGTTACAGGCCAGGAAAGGACTTTTAAATATTTTCAATCTACAACCTCGGATTCTCAGGGAAGGTATGAATTTACAGTACCCTATTCGACCGAAGGTCCGGTTGCAGGCGAAACTCAGTTCGATACCGCGCCTTCAGGCCCTTATGTAGTGAGCTACGGAGATACGAAAAAAGAAGTTAAAGTAAATGAAGAAGCAGTGTTGAAAGGAGAGGAAGTAAAAGTCTAAAACAGTATGAGGTATGCGGTTGTGCATTCTTCCCCATTAATTATTTTCTTTCTTTTCTATTTCTATTATCTTTTAAATCTATTAGAAGCCGATATATCTAAAGTATTTTACTTTTCTGTATCCGCTACCTAGATATACTATTAAAAAAAGTTACTTCACAGGCAAGTATGATGGAAGAGATTTCTTATTTTGTTTGAGTTCGGAGGTGTATTTAAAGAATTTGAAGATAATAAACTAAATACCTGCTGAAAAAGGCGACACATGCTGAAAAAGGCCGGTAATATCGACAGATGAATTTCTCCGGTCAGAATGTAATTTTCGAGTTTCAGTGTTGTGATCTGGTAGTTCTATCTATCTAAAAGCTTCAAAATTGAAGTTTTCCGTGCTGTCATTTTTGAAAAACCTGTTTATTCATAAAATGGTCCTGATCTGTTCAGGCAAGGGTATATTATGAAGCTCTTAAGCTGGAAAGGATCTTTAGTAGGAAATGATAGGATTAATTAGGTATTTGAATTGCTACTTTGAATATAATACAATGGATTTATTTTTCTTTTTCCATAAAATATATATCTCATGAAAAAATGGTACCTCTAAAAGGGGATTATTATGAGTTCTCAGGATCATCCTGTATCTTTTAAAGATAAAATTAAATCCAGCTGGCCATACACTCTGGCAGTTGCGATAATAGGTTTCGTAGCTCTGTGGATAAGAACACTTCCTTCAGATACTGTGTTTCTATCCGACGGGTTTGTAAAGTTTACCAGCAATGACGCCTGGTATCATATGCGTACTTTAAAGCTTCTTCTTGAGCATTACCCCCACAGAATATTTTTCAACCCCATGACCAACTATCCCAATGGAAGTTATATCCATTTCGGTCCTTTATATGATCAAATGATGGCTCTTACTTCTCTTGTTTTAGGTCTTGGCCACCCAAGTTCCGGGCTTGTTGATACCGTAGGAGCCTATTTTCCTGCAGTTCTTGGAGCTCTTACTGTCATTCCTGTTTATTATATCGGGAAATATGTTGGAGGGCATAAGACAGGGATACTTGCTGCTATTCTAATTGCGTTTGCTCCGGGCCAGTTTTTATCCCGTTCTATGATCGGTTTTACAGACCATCATGTTGCTGAGTCTTTATTCAGTACTTTCTTCATGATGTTTTTTATGCTGGCTCTGATTTCAGCAAAAAAAAATAAGCTGAGCTTTGACCATGTGATTAATAAAGATTTTAATGTTGTAAAAGAGCCCCTTATCTATTCGATTATTGCCGGTATCATGTATTCTGCCTATCAGCTTACGTGGGCAGGAGCTTCTCTTTTCGCATTAATCGTTGTCATTTATGCTGTCTTCCAGTATATTCTTGATAATTTCCACAACGAATCAAGTGATTACCTCGGGTTTACAGGAATAGTCACTTTTTTGGTGAGCACAGTGATTATTCTTCCTTTTGTGCATCCTGACATGGGATTCTCACTGTATTACTATTCCTGGTTCCACGTCATCACGGCTTTTGGATCAATGGCAGTTTTTGCAGTTTTGAGTTTCATTGAGAGGGAGTTTGAAAGAAAGCAGATAAAGGCCTATTATTATCCCCTGTTAATTGTCGGGATTTCACTTCTTGCATTGGTTGTAGTGAAGGTAGCTTCTCCTGCTCTTTATTCCCTGATTGTTAGTGCTCCAAATACGGTTTTTGGAGTTCAAACTGGCGGCGCAGCTACAATTGGTGAAGCTTCTTCTATGTTTTATTATGGTGGAACTTTCACTCTTGCAAGAGCATTTGGAAACTTCACGACTACCGGCTTTCTTGTCTCTACTTTAGGAATTCTCATTCTGTTTGCTAAAATGTTCCGCAAACCCAGGCCTGAAGAAGTAGTGCTTCTTGCCTGGAGTATTCTGCTGCTCCTTGCAATCTACGGTCAGAACCGTTTTGCATACTACTATTCCATTAATGTTTCAGTTCTCTGTGCCTTTGTCGGTAGCCTCTTGCTTGAGAAGGTAAAGTGGAATGAACTTGACCGGAATTTCAAGAATACTGTAAAGTCACCTGCAGATATTCCAAAGTCCTTTAAATTTGTCAAAATCGAACAGGTCATTGCAGTTCTTGCTTTAGTGCTCGTTCTAATCTATCCTGTATACGGAACTGCAATGCAATATACAGGTGGCTCAAATGACCCCAGCTGGGAATGGATTGAAGCATGTCAATGGCTTGGCTCAAACACCCCAGATCCAGGAATGGACTACAATGCCATTTACGATGCTCCTGAGGATGGAGAGCTTTTCAAATATCCTGATGCCGCATACGGAGTTATGTCCTGGTGGGATTACGGACACTGGATCGAGATTTTCGGTCACAGGATGCCTAATGCCAATCCTTTCCAGGCCGGAATCGGGGGGCGCAGAGGAAGTATTAATGAAACTAATCAGCCCGGAGCTTCTAGCTTTTTCACAGCTTCATCCGAAGAAGAAGCAACCTCAGTGCTTGAAGCTGTAGACCCTGACCCCAACAAAGCCGGGGCACGTTATATTATGTCTGATACAAGGATGGCCACAGAAATATTTATGGCAATGGCTACCTGGACCCTTGATACTGACGGATACTTCCAGTCTTACTGGACAGGGAGCCAATATCAAAGCCTTCCTTCTGACCGCTATTATAATTCCATGGAAGCAAGACTGCATATTCTGGACGGAAACGGATTAAAACAGTATCGTATGGTCCACGAAACCTGGGCAGTCCAGACTGCTGAGGAATCAGGATACAGACAGGTTTACAATTTACTTTTCGGAGGCAATATCTCCCAAGCAGATACAGGTTATGTCAAGGTTTTCGAGTATGTTAAAGGCGCAAAAGTAACTGGAACCGCTTCTCCTAATGAGCCTGTCAAAATAAGTACAACAATTATTACAGGCCAGAACAGAACCTTTGAGTACTCTCAATCTACAACCTCGGATTCTCAGGGAAGGTATGAATTTACAGTACCCTATTCAACCGAAGGTCCGATTGCAGGCGGGACCCAGTTCGATACTGCGCCTTCAGGCTCTTATGTAGTAAACTACGGAGATACGACAAAAGAAGTTAGAGTAAATGAAGAAGCAGTGTTAAAAGGAGAAGAAGTAAAAGTCTAAGTATTGCGGAGAGTGCAGTTGTGCACTCTTCTCATTGATTATTTTCTTTCTCTTTCATTCTTGAGACTTTATCTTTTGAGCTTCTACTTGAGCAGGTATTTACGAATATTGCTCCAGTTTACCGCATCCGCTATTTAGAATTATTAAAAAATCTATTTCGGAGATGAATTCTGATGGAAAACCCTATCACAGGCCGAGTATGGATATTCGGAGATGATGTTGATACAGATGTGATTATACCCGGGAAATACCTGCGGACCAAGGATATGCAGGTCTTCGCAGCCCATGCAATGGAAGGAATTGATCCGGAGTTCGCGAAAAAAGTCAAGCCCGGAGATATCATTGTTGCAGGTACCAACTTCGGTTGTGGGTCTTCACGGGAACAGGCCCCCCTTGCTTTAAAACACGCAGGAGTGGCTTGTGTTATAGCAAAGTCTTTCGCAAGGATCTTTTTCCGAAACTCGATCAATGTTGGACTTCCTCTTATGGAAGCTGATGTCGAATGTCAGGAAGGAGATGAGATTGAAGTTGACCTTCTCAAAGGAGAAGTTACAGTTCCTGGAAAAGGTACATTCAAAGGAAATAAATTGCCTGATTTCCTGCTAGAAATGCTTACTGATGGCGGACTTGTAGCCCACAGGAAAAAAAGTCAAAGCAAGCAGAGTGAATATAACCTGATTCAGTGACTTACTCAAAATTCGATTACCACTCAAGTTTAAGAATTATTGAATATCCGAGAATTATTCAAAGAAACCGATACATATGATTTTTCCTGAAGAATACAAGCATGTTGGCGTAACAAAAACCTTTTGTTCAGCTTCTCAAGAGCCTATTTACTTCTTAACCGACTACCTGATAGCTGAGAATGAAAATTCTAACGGTACACCTGAGTATTCAGTTTATCATGTAATAAAAAGTGGAGAAGGGTTGCTCCAAAAGGTCGAAGCCCTTGAATTAATCGCCTCCAGAGAACAGGTAGTTAAATACGACAGGGAACTTAACATAAAGGATCGTAAACTCCTAATCGAGATTGCAGCAAAAATCTGTACAGGCAAAGTGAATACTGTAATATTTACAGGTGTAGACAGGCATGTTACTATTATTCACGATCCTGACCCCTCAAGCATTCTGGAGATTCAAATCCTTGATGTAGCTCCACCTGAGCCTTCCTGGCTTTCTCAGGTTGTGAGAAGGCTTGAAGCAAGTGGAATTTTTGGTGACCTCCAGGTTCGTTTTGTTGAGAAAGTAATTGACCTCAGGCAGTTCGAAGGAAAAAATACTGTTTTTCCATGCAGTGCTTCCGGGCTTGAAGGGAAATGCCTGGATTCTGACATCCTTACCGAAAACGGACACTTGCTTGTAGGGTGTGAGATCTCAAAAACGCTTTTTGAGACTCGTTTTCCGGAGCTTGAGTACTCTTTTGTAAACATCTGTCCTTTCAAATCCGAAATCGTTGTGCCCTCAAAGCCTTTTATTACTCGCTGCTGCAGGTCTGAAAAATCAGGGCTTGTAAATATTTCCGGCTTCGAAGGTGCTGTAGTACATTGGGGAGCGTCGGAGTATCAGGTTGCAGAGGCAATAAGAAATCTTGTTTACAGGTTGAGGAAAAACCAGCTCGATCTTAACAGTTAAAATGCCTATTACGATATGGAGTAATTACTCAATGTCCTTTTTAACCAATTTTCTTTTAGCTCTCGGGCTTGCAATGGATGCATTTGCAGTTTCCATGTCCAGTGGTACTACTATAAGGCCTTTTCAGCTCAAGGATGCCCTGAAGCTAGCTGTTTTTTTCGGCGGTTTTCAGGCTCTCATGCCGGTACTGGGCTGGCTTGGAGGAAGCGCAGTAAGCGGCTTTGTTTCGGACTACGCTCCCTGGATTGCCTTTTTGCTTCTGGTCTTTATAGGGGGTAAAATGATTTACGAAGCTCTTTATGGAAGTCCTGATGGGAAGGTAAGTTCTCTTAGCTATTCGGTTCTTTTTGTGCTTGCAATCGCTACAAGTATAGATGCCCTTGCTGTAGGAATCAGCTTTGCATTTCTCAAGACACCTATTCTTGAACCTATTATCATTATAGGTTCGGTAACTTTCTTCATGTCCTTCTGTGGTGCAATCCTTGGTTACAGAATAGGTCACTTCTTTGAAAACGAAGTCGAGATTCTCGGAGGCCTGATCCTCATAGGACTTGGTGGAAAAATTCTTGCCGAACACCTGCTCTGGATCTGAAAAATTATTTGTGAATCTTAAAAAGTTTCGCCAGATTCATATACCTCAAACTATAGATCCAGTAGTATGAAACTGGCTGTAATCGAAGGTGACGGGATTGGCAGGGAAGTTATCCCTGAGGCAGTCAAAGTTCTTGATGTTTTTGGGCTTGAGCTTGAGAAAGTACCTCTGGAACTGGGATATGCCAGATGGCAGAGAACAGGGACTTCAATATCTGACCAAGACCTAGAAACTATAAAAGGATGCGATGCCATCCTTTTTGGGGCAGTTACCACTGTGCCCGATCCCAGTTACAATAGCGTACTTCTAACCATCAGAAAGGAACTCGATCTCTATGCCAATGTAAGGCCTATAAAACCTCTTCCAGGCATAACTGGTGTTACCGGAAGAAATGATTTCGATTTTATTATTGTCAGAGAAAACACTGAAGGGCTGTATTCGGGTATTGAGGAAATAGGACAGGATCTTTCATGGACAAAAAGAATCGTCACCAGAAAAGGCTCTGAACGGATTGCAGAGTATGCCTGCAAGCTTGCAAAAAAGAGAAATAACAAATTAACTATTGTCCATAAGTCCAATGTCCTGAAATCCGATAAGCTTTTCCTTGATGTTTGCAGGCAAACTGCCAGTGCTAACGGCGTAGAATACTGCAGATATGCTTGTTGATTCAATGGCGTATAGCCTTATGATGCATCCTGAGAGATACGATGTTATAGTTACAACAAACCTCTTTGGAGATATTTTGAGCGATATGTGTGCTTCTCTTGTCGGAAGCCTTGGGCTTGTCCCAAGCGCCAATATAGGGAAAAAATATGCTTTTTTCGAGCCAGTACACGGAAGTGCTCCTGATATAGCAGGAAAGGGTATTTCAAATCCTCTAGCTGCAATTCTCTGCGTAAAGATGCTGCTGGAATGGATGGAAGAACCGTGCTCTCTACTTATTGATGAAGCGATAGCGCATGTACTTGAAAAGAAGATAATTACCCCTGATCTGGGGGGTACTGCCAGCACAGTAGAAGTGGGGAATGAGATAGAAAGATATATTCGTGACGCTCTTGGATAAAAGCTTATATAAATTTTCTAATTTATTCATTGCAGGCTTTTATTATTAATTTCATTTTTTCTTTTCCCTCACATATTATTGAAAATATTTAATAGGTATTAAGTATGAAAAATATTACACAGAAATCACACTAAATTCAATATAGAATATCATGAGGATGGAAATGAATAAAAAGTGCCTATTGGTTTATCTCACAATTTTATCATTGATTCTTGTTTCCGGTTGCCTGGAAACTCCAGGTAAACTGTCAAACGAATCCGAAAGCAACACAAATCTAACCTTACAGGATCCTGCTCCTGGGAATGACGTCCTTTACCAGGTTTCCACAATTGATGCCTTGCTTCAGGGGGTTTATGATGGGGTTCTTCCTGCTGGGAAGCTTAAAACACACGGAGATTTTGGCATAGGAACTCTTGATGGTCTCGAAGGGGAAATGCTGGCTCTTGATGGTAATTATTATCAAATCAAAACCGATGGGATTGCATATCCTGTTACTGAGGAAATGACAACTCCTTTTGCCACTGTCACCTATTTTGAAGCCGATAACAATTTCCGGCTTGAAAAACCGATGAATCTTACAGAACTGGAAGAGTATCTGGATCAAAACCTGCCTGCGGAAAATCTTTTCTATGCTGTCAAAGTTGAAGGAAACTTTTCCTATCTGAAAGCTAGAAGCGTTCCTAAACAGGAAAAGCCATATCCCAAACTTGCAGATGCGGTTTCAAATCAAACTGTTTTTGAATTTGAAAATGTAAGCGGTACACTTGTAGGTTTCAGGACTCCTGAATATGTAAAAGGGGTAAACGTTCCAGGTTACCATATTCATTTCATCACTAAGGATAGACGCTCAGGAGGACACGTCCTCGATTTCCGACTTGACGGTGGAAATGCTTCTCTGGATACTACAAATGCTTTTTTTATGGAACTTCCCACTAGCGGAGACTTTAATAAAGTAGAATTGGGAAAGGATTTACAGGCTGAGTTGGAAACAGTTGAAAAGTGATTTTTCTTTTCCGCCTTTTATTTTTTCTCTTATCTTTTTTATTCTGATTTTCATTTTTCATTTATTTTTTCTTAACGTTCACTCTTCAACGTCCCAGTTCTTCAGAGATTTTGCAGCTTTATCATCTGGATCTTTACTGTTCTAATTAAATCTATTTTGCACAGGAAGTAACAGCTCTTAAAATATATGACTTTATATACACATTAATGAAACTTTCATTTTAAGATTTGTTTCTGATATCTCTCCAAACTCTTTTGAATGATTTATTTTTGAACGATTTGTTTTTGAATTATTTATGCTTCTGAAACTCTCAAACTGTTCATAGTATTGAGCACGTTCTACCAATCCTTTGAATATTTCCTCCATTGTATTCACCTCTATTCTTAAAAACTACTTCAGTACTTATTAATCTCCACCTAGCAGGTGAAAGTATTTTTTCGTAGGGTCTCAGGGAAACGGTTTCAAAGTTTTGTGTCTGATGATACTGGAATTTTTTATAGATATTTAAAAAATAAGTTATTTGGGAAGAAAGTTGCTGAGAAAGAAAGTTGCTGAAATGGAAAAAGCCTAGAGTAAAAATGATAACAGGAGTGAAACAAAAATTGGTTAGGTAATATAATAGGAAGTGATGTGATGCCCAATTGTAAATGGAGTGTTAAAAAGAACAGTTGCCAATGGAGAGTTAAAAAGAACTACTGTGAACTGAGAGTTAAAAGAAAGATGTGAATAGAGAATTAAAAAGAGAAATTGATGAGTTCCTTTACTGCCCTTTTGCAGCATCTGCGAGCTCCTCTCCAAGCTTCCTACATCTTTCCAATTCTTTGTCATATGGTCTATACCTTACCTGCAGTCCAGGCTCCATTACTTCAATTCCTGCATTTTTCAGTTCCTGCTCTATGACTTTTACTGCTCCTCCTCCCCAGCCATAGGAGCCGAATGCTACAGCTTTTTTCTTCTGGGGGCGCAGGCCTTTAAGATATATAAGAAAGTCTCCGACTGTTGGAAATAGTCCGTTATTAAGAGTTGGGGAGCCCACGGCAAAAGCCGCTGCATCAAGCATTTCTTTCATTATGTCGCTTCTGGTGTTTTTACGAAGATGAAGAAGTTTTACTTCAACTCCTGCAGTACGGACCGCTTCTGCAATCTCACGGGCCATTATTTCCGTGCTCTCCCACATTGTATCGTATATCACAAGCACTTTTTCCTTTACTGTCCCATTGGCCCAGGATCTGTAGGCTTCAAGGATTTTTTCAAGATCCTGTTTCCATATTATTCCGTGAGACGGAGCTATCTGCAGAGGTTCTACTCCCAGCTTGTCCAGTAGTCCAAGATATCGAATAAGCGGAAGGTGGAAGGGCATAAGTATATTTGCGTAATACTCGGCTGCTTCCGGGATAGCATCTTCTACTTCAAAGTCATACCTTTTTGAAGTTGCTATGTGCTGCCCGAAACCATCGTTTGAAAAAAGGATCCTGTCTTCTTTCAGGAAAGTCTCCATGCTGTCAGGCCAGTGAAGCATTGTGGCTTCCAGGAACATCAGAGTCTTACCTCCAAGATCCAGCTGGTCGCTGGTCTGCACAATTTCAAGGTCCCAATTCTCACTGCCTGAGTTCCGGAAGTAGCCGTTGAGGATATCTACGCCTCTTCTGGAAATGAAAATTTTCGCATTGGTCAATTTTTTGAGCTCTCCAAGGGAACCGGAGTGGTCCGGTTCCATATGGTTTACGACAATGTAATCAAGTTTCGAAATGTCGATAATCTGGCTGATGCGCCTGAGCATCTCTCCTGCAAAAGGAGCTTTTACCGTATCTATAAGGGCAGTCTTTTCCCCAACTACAAGGTAGGAATTATATGTTGTTCCTCCTGGTGTGGTAAATCCATGAAAGTCTCTGCCGTTCCAGTCGATTGCTCCTACCCAGTACACTCCACTTGAAAGTTCTACAGCTCCACCTGCTTCTCCTTCTATTTTCATGTACTCACAGTCCATCCGGTTTTTCAGGTCTGCATTCTGAATCTTGTGATTGCATCAAGATAGCTGTCTATTACCTCATAGTGGCCTCTCTCGTATCTTGCCAGCATTCTGAAAAACATTTTCTGATCTTCTTCCTCCACTTTATTTGCCAACTCTGAATAGAAATCTTCACTCTTTCTCTCATGTCTTAAAGCTGCAACAAGAATACCTGCATCTCCAAGAGTAACTTCTCCTCCTTTTGTTCTGCCCCTATCGAACTCAGGAGTAAATGATTGCCCACTCGGAATTTCTGTAGTGATTACAGGCAGTTCTTTTTTGTCTCGATATTCTTCAAGATATCTAAGATGTTTTACTTCTTCATCTGCCAGATACTCATAGAGTTCTTTAAATTTTGGGTTTTCCATTTCAGTTGACTTTTCCAGGTAAAAATCTCTTGCTTCTTTTTCTCTCTCTATTGCCAGAGCTACAGCTTCCTCAATTCCTTTAAGATTTTTTACTTCCTCTATTACATCCTGATATGCACTCCTCATATTTTCCCCTCACAGTTTTTGTTTCTTATAAATTTCCTTTTAAGGCTTTAGTCCACGGTTTCTTTTTTAACTTTTGATTTCTTTCGTTCTTTCACTTTCAAGATTATATCTTCAGAAGGCCTTTCAAGCCCAAATATATCATAGATTTCATAGGGATTTGCAAGTAATGTGATATTTTCCATTTTCGCAAGTTTTTCCGAGTTTGTGACATCTACTTCGCGCATAGTAAGCTCAAAGGCTCTACCGCTGGGTGCCGCAGTTTTTACAGTTCCCTTCTTCTGGTCTACAGGCATGATAAAAATAGGCGTTTTTCCTTTTGCAGTCTGGGAAACTGCATTTGTAACAAGGGTATCTGCAATCCCATATACTATCTTCGCCACAGTATTTGCAGTTGCCGGAGCTACCAGAAGGAAATCGTAGTATCCCATCTGCAGTGGACCTGCAATGAATGGGGAGTTAGGGCCTGCATCTACTTTGAAGTTAGGGAAATCGTTCTGGATTTTGTCCCACAGGTGATACCATTTCATTACGGTTTCGCCCTCTTTGGACAGGAAGACCATTGTTTCAACACCTGTTCGGCTCTTAATGTCTACCAGAACACTGTAGGTCTCAATCATCTGATCTCCCGAACCTGTAATTCCCCATGCTATGCGCTTAATTTTCTTGCCTAACGGTTCTACCAAAATAACACCCTCTTAAGTTTCAACTAAATTCTTATGACTTATTATCTTGATTATCAGATTTTAATCCAATTTCTAAATTCCTACTCCTTAATTCAGGCTTCTTTGATTTAGGTTCATTATTTACTGCTTACTCGTATCTTCTTTCGGCATTTCGTGCTTTTGAACCTCAGATTCCTCTACGGGAACAGCTCTTTTCACCATCTGAGCTGTCTGGATGAGCTTTTTCAGAGTTCTTCTAAGGCTTCTCAAACCTTCAGAATCTTCGGAAACTCCTTCTGCTCCTTTGTCTTTTGACCAGAAAGTTCCTCCCAGATTTGCCCCAAAGGAACCACCTCCGACAGGGATCATTTCATTGATTACATAGAAGTTTAGAATTGTCTGGATTGCAGGCTCCTGTCCACCTATCCGGTCTCCTCCGTCTGCAATTCCCATCCCTACTTTGTTCAAAAAAACCTTAGAGTCTCTGGCAACGACAGCTCTGCAGCGGTCCATAATTGTTTTTGTCTGGGCACTTACTGTCCCCTGATATACAGGAGTACCTATAATCCAGGCATCTGCCCATATCATTTTATCATAAAGTTCGGCTGAAATATCGTCCTTATGGATACAACCCTGCTTTGTCCTTAAACAGAAATCACAGTGGATACAGAAGTTAAGTTTTTTCCCTTTGGAGGAAAAATAATCGGTTTCTGCACCATATTTTTCCCTCGCAAGCTTCAGAGCTTCCTGGACAACAAAATCAGTAGCCATATTCCTGGGGCTTCCAGATATCCCCAGAATCTTTATCGGTTTGGTTTCGGTTTCTTGCATGTCCCCTCCGAAATTACCTTACCTTAACTAGTTTTTACTCTCTTTGTCTGGCATGCCTAGGATATTCTATGGCACTTATTTTTTCTAAGAGACTATATTATTTTTGATATCCTATTCCTCAGTTTTTAATTAGCTTGGTCGTGCCCGTTAGTTATTGATCAAATCCGAAAAAGCGAGTACATCTTCAGCATCTGAGTTTTAAAATGAAGAGAGGCTCTTATGCTTATGGTTTTCAATAACTCACACCCACTGCCATTATTTTTTTATTTCTTAAACTTTCTATAAAAAATATTTGAAGAGAAAGCAATAACAGTTCCTACAGTCCAAATCCCAGAATTGAATTTTTTCCTCCACTTCAGGGTAAGTTGCCATGTCAATTACTGTCATATTGTAAATTTCTTTCCCGAAAAGCTCATTAATATACTCCGAGAGATCGACCTATAATGGAGAAATGTTTTTGGGGGCCAGAGGCATTTTTTCAGGTATCGAGAAAGAATGCTTTTATCCTTATGTGATTTTTATTTCGATGAAGTGACTTTTATTTCCATGCGTGCTTCCCAGATTCCATGAACATTACAGCGCTCCAGAGCATGCAGGTTTTGATCACTGATTTTTCCCCGCAGTTCCCGCAGATACTCTTCTGCTTCTATCCTTGAAAGCTGCTTTGCCTTCGCCTGGTAGCAGGTATCAGTTCTTTGCGTCCTATGAGCTTATTGTGCAGATAAAGCTCAATCCACTCAATGTAATGTTTCTCCTCCATTACATGGGGGATGCTCCCTACAGTCACAATGACTTCGAAAGGCTCACCTGCAATTACTATTTCGGGAGCTTCGATAACTGGTATGTGTTTCTTTTCACCTTCAGTAAGGTTCTCAGGATCTACAGGTTTTTTTATTTCTTCTCCGGTTACGTTATTATTGTCCATGATTTCAGTCCCTCTGTTTTTTTCTCGATAATTCCGAATTTTCAAAATTTTATATTAATCAATACAGAAATTCTTTTACCTGATTTCCTTGGGCTTGATCCCCTATGAGGTTGAAACAAAAAATTAGTTAGTTAATGGATCTTCATTTCTCTGTGGATCTCTATAATCTTTATAGTATATAATAAAATAAAAAATTAATAGATAATTTCCAAGACATATTTACTTCAGCAACTTCAGAGCTTCTCTACATGCAGCTACAGCCGGAGCTCCTGAAGTGATATAGATTACATCCAGAGTTTCCATAATTTCTTCTTTGGTTACTCCATGGTTCAGGGCGCTTTTCATTTGTGCTACAGTACAGGCCTCACACTGTTTTGATGCCACAACCGCGAGAGCCATTAGAATTTTTGTTTTTGCGGGTAGGGCCCCGTCTGATAGTAGTTTTCCATCGCAGCGCCTGTACTTTCCAAGAAACTCAGGATCAATTTCCTCTAAGGTTTCCAGGATATGAGGCTTGAATCCCATTTTTTTTCCGATGCTGTCCACTACTTCTTTATGCTCTTCCAATTTTTTGCCTCCTGTTTTTACTTATATTTATGACTGCTATAATTTTTATTCATTATACCGCTAATTCTCTATGCAAGCATTGAATTATACGCAGAAATCCTCACCAAGAATAGAATCGATACACTCACGACACATCATCCTGGGAAGATCTTTTTTTAGCGTCACATGGGGCAGTGGGTATCCTCCTTTCATAGGGAACTCAACCTGTTTGATGTGTTCCATACAAAGTCCCTTTCCGCAAACAATGCATACACCCACTGCTTCGTTGTCTTTATCCTTTTCAAGACAATCGTAACATTTCAGCATATGACCACCTCAACAAACTTCATTAAACAGACAGTTATCTTTCAGGGCTTCATGGCAGGGCAGGCAGACAATCCTTTTGATATGTTCGACATCAGGTTTCAGCTCGATAGGATAGTTCCCTTCCCAGGCAGGAGTTTCCTCATGAATGAGGTGATCTTTGCAAACCCCTCTCCCACAAACAATACAGATTGCAACAGCATCAGTATTTTTGCCTTCTCTGGCACATTCATAACATTTCATTTTTCTCCCTCTAAACTATTCATTTCTCTATAAGAGTCATCTCCTCTCCGCAACAAACGAGAGTTCCTCCTCCCACTTCTTCTACAACAACCTCGTTACCGCAAATCTCGCATCTATATCTTTCCCCTTTTGCAGATACGCCCATACTAGCTCACCTCCTCTTATCTATTTGTTCCAGCTGACCGTATTTCCAGCTGACAGTTGTCTCGGCTGTCTTTTTTTATCAATAATTATACATAATAACCATTCTTTGTATATAATTGTAAGGATTTTTCAAAAAATAGTGTGATTATTTTCCCTATCTCTTCCGTTCTTATTATACTTTTTATTTATATTTCGACAAAGTTTTGAAACTTTTTTGCTATGATTTCCCTTTCTATCTTTTCTTATCTGCAAGTTACTCTTTCAGGAAGTGACTGGAGATTTCGGCACCGATCGTTTTTATAATATAAATCTTTTCCTGGTTTCAGAGAAGGCACTTCTCTCAAAAATAGTTACCTTCTCTTTTACTTCGTACAGGTTATCTTCGTTCAAAATAAGGGTTTGGAATTGCATTTTCTGGAAAAGGTTTTTAATGTTTTGTCCTTTCTTCTGAATGGGTCGGTCCTGAAAAGTTCTCTGCCGCAAGAATGATTAAATTGTTCTTTTTATCTGCAATTATCTATATAATTCATTTAATATAGTTAATTATATATAGACTCTTAAATACTGTTATGTGAACTTAGTAGACGGTTGTAATTAATATCTATTATAATGGATGTTAATTATTATTCGGAAGAGATTCTTTAGGGGACAGAAAGGACCCATTTAGCAAAACAATATAGGAGTATTTTCACATGAAGTTCGGAATCGAATTTGTGCCGAGCGATCCAGCCTTAAAGATCGCATATTATGCAAAGCTCTCAGAACAACAGGGATTCGACTATGTCTGGATCACTGACCACTACAACAACCGTGATGTATATTCTACTCTTACCGTTCTTGCCCTCAATACTAACAGCATCAAGATCGGCTCCGGTGTTACAAACTCCTATACCAGGAACCCTGCAATTACAGCTTCCAGCATTGCCTCAATTGCAGAAATTTCAGGCGGCAGAGCAGTTCTCGGTCTCGGCCCCGGTGACAAGGCAACCTTCGATGCTATGGGCATTGCATGGGACAAGCCACTTGCAACCACCAAGGAAGCAATTCAGGCTATCAGAGGTTTCCTCTCTGGCCAGAAAGTCTCCATGGATGGCGAAATGGTCAAATTCGCAGGTGCCAAGCTCGCTTTCAAAGCTGGAAACGTGCCTATCTACATGGGTGCACAGGGCCCTAAGATGCTCGAACTTGCAGGTGAGATTGCAGATGGTGTTCTTATCAATGCTTCCCACCCCAAGGACTTTGAGGTTGCTGTGGAACAGATTCGCAAGGGTGCCGCAAAAGTCGGCCGCGATCCGAGCGAAGTCGACGTCACCGCATATGCCTGCTTCTCCATTGACAAAGACCCCGCAAAAGCTGTTAATGCTGCAAAGGTAGTTGTCGCTTTCATAGTTGCAGGTTCTCCTGACCTTGTCCTTGAGCGCCACGGCATTCCAGTTGAGGCAAAGAGCCAGATCGGTGCAGCTATTGCCAAGGGAGACTTCGGATCTCTTATGGGCGGACTTGTTACCTCACAGATGATTGAGGCCTTCGCTATCTGCGGAACTCCAGAAGACTGCATGAAGAGGATTAAAGACCTCGAGGCAATCGGAGTCACTCAGATCGTAGCCGGATCCCCTATCGGCCCTGAAAAGGAAAAAGCAATAAAGCTTATAGGTAAAGAAATCATTGCAAAGATGTAATTTTTTAATTCCATCTTGCATAACCATTTTTTAATTTTTATTATATTTTTAAAACACCTTGCTGCTAAGGCAAAAACATCAAGGCATTGGAGGTAACTAATTGCCACCAAAAATTGCAGAAGTCATTGAATATGACGTATGCGCAGCCTGCGGGGCATGCGAAGCCGTGTGTCCCATTGGGGCTGTAACCGTAAAGAAAGCGGCAGAAATTAGAGATCCAAACAATCTTAGCCTGTATGAAAAAGGAGCAGGATACAACGTTTGTGAAGGCTGCTTAACCTGTAGCAGGATCTGTCCTGTAGTAGACGGCTTTATCGAAAATGAACTTGCAAATGTGCGCAGGTTTTTTGCCGCAAAGTCCAGGGACAATGCAGGCAGCCAGGACGGAGGAGTAGCCAGTGGTATACTCAAATCTCTCTTTAAGCAAGGTAAAATTGACTGTGCTGTCGGGATTACCAGAAACGAGAAATGGGAACCTAAAGTTGTACTGCTGACAAGTGCTGAGGATGTCGAGAAGACGAGAGGGACCAAATACACCTCTGATCCAGTTATTGCTGCTCTCAGAGAAGCCTTTGAAAAGTACGACCGGATTGCAGTTATAGGAGTTCCCTGCCAAGTCCATTCTGCAAAGCTGATCAGGGAAAATGTAAACGAAAAGATCGTACTTATTGTCGGACTGCTCTGTATGGAAAGTTTCCATCATGACGTCATGCTTGACAAGATCATTCCTGAAATTCTTAAGGTCAAGATCGAAGATATTCGAAAAATGGAGTTTACCAAGGGTAAGTTCTGGGTCTATACTGATGACGGCGAGGTTCATTCCGTGCCCATTAAGGATATAGCCAAATATGCCAGAAATCCTTGCCACCATTGTTGTGACTACACCTCAGTTTTTGCCGATATTTCGGTAGGTTCTGTCGGAGCTCCTGACGGTTGGAACTCGGTCTTTATAAGAACCGACATTGGGGAGAAATACTTCGATATGGTCCGCGATGACATGGAGATTATGGAAGATCCCAAGCCTGGCCTCGAGCTCATAGGAAAGCTTATCGATATGAAACGTAAGGGCAATGTCGACCATTTCCTTGAAGTCTGCGAGAAGTTCAGCTTTAAAACTGGAATTCGCGATGAAACGATCTAAAACCAGAAAATATTATTATTGAAATCCAAAAAATAACTCAAGTACACAGAGGTTGGGACCGGGATGATGCGAGCTTTTTACATTGGACGTTTTCAGCCGTATCATTTCGGGCACCATGCTGTAATCACGCGGATTGCAGAAGAAGTTGACGAACTGGTTATAGGTGTAGGAAGTGCCCAGAAAAGCCATGAAGCTACTGACCCCTTTACTGCAGGGGAAAGGGTGCTGATGCTTTATAACGCGCTTGAAAATCTCCCTATCCGTCATTATGTCCTGCCTATTGAAGACGTCAGGTACAACTCTATTTGGGTTCATCACGTTGCGTCCCGAACTCCTCGTTTTGAAGTGGTATACTCTAACAATCCGCTTGTTATCCAGCTTTTCCGGGAAGCCGGTTTTTGTGTTAAAGAATCTCCTCTCTACATTCGAGAAAGATACTCGGGCACGGAAATCCGGAGACGAATGATTGCAGGAGAGAAGTGGGAACACCTTGTTCCAAAGGCTATTGTAGAATCGATAAAAGAAATCGACGGAGTAACCCGGCTCAGGAACGTTTCTGCCAGTGATAATAATTCTTCATTATAATAATTTTACAATTAGTGAAGTTTTTCTTTTCCTTAATTCAGGTCTTTCCTAATCTTAATTTTCCTCTTTTCATTTTTTTTCTTTTCTATTCCTCAATTTCTCTCTACTTTTTGTTTTTCTTTGCTTTTTATTCTACTTTACTTTCAATTTTTATTTACCCATCTCTTTTACCCTTTGTCACTTTTAATTGTCCTTTGGTTAGTCTCCAATTTTTTAGTTTTATATACTTTACTCTCAATTTTAAGACCTTAAAGTAAGATTATGATATCAATTATTAAGGTCTAAATATCAATATCAATTTTTGTTTCTGACTAATATTGTAAATTAATTTCTTTCTATCAATATTCCAAATATCCTAAAAATAAACCAACTTCTCTAAATTTAGGGGAAAGATTTTTATAAAAGAAAAACCTATTTGTATTTGTGCACAGTTGTAAAAATTTCATAGGAATGCAGGATTGTTTCTTTGTGTTTCGTGATAATAATTTTCAACTTTTAACTTCAATTAATATTTGAGGTTAACTGCTGCAATGGATTTATCAGAAAATGCATTGATCTTTCCTGTCTTGTGGAAAATTGAAATGTGCATAAAGTATGTCAGAACAAACTGATTAAGTTTGAACTGACCATCCAGAAAATCAGTAAGAAATACACCCAATCATATGAAAATATATCTCTCTGTTAAATCGGGGGGTTTAATCGGGAAGATAATATTTTCAGCCATTAGGGATTTAATTTCATCTTCATGAGTTGATTTCATCTTCAGGATTTGAGATTACATTTCCAGGATTTGCTTTCACACTCAAGATCGAATTTCATCTTTAATAGCTTTGAATTTATGGTTGAGTGGAGACTATGGAGGATGTATAATATGCAAAAAAATATTATTAAGATACTGAGCATCTTTTTGTTAACATGCTTCGTAATGTCCATGACCGCAGCAGCAGCATGTAGCGGCGGTTCATGTAGTGTGACTAAAGCAACTGCAAAGCCTGACTCATTCAGTCTCAGTTCTTCTAAAAAATGTGGTAATGTCCTGTCCAATGACAAGGGGACCGGTCTGAAAGTTACTACTACCGGATACATTAAAACCGCAAAAGGTGCAAAAGTCTACATGAAGAGCAACGGTTACTTCTGCTACACTGCAAAGTCTTGCTCTACCGGTACTATCACTGACAGCTTCACCTACAAAATAAAAGACAAATACGGAAAAACTTCCAGTGCAAAAGTTACAATAAGGTACAAGTGCAGATAAATACTGTAACCGTAAACCTTAAGGGAAAAGGAAGTTTTATCTTCCGGGAATTTAATTCCCAATTCCCTACCAATTTTACTTCTAAATTATGGAACCAGGTCAATCCAGTCAATGGTTCCAGGTTCGTATTCGGGCATATCTTCTTCACTCCCACTTAAAATGTGGTCTATTATTCTCTCGATATCCTGCCCGACTTCTTCAATGCTCTTTCCTGTAGTATTTACTTCAAAGACTTTTTTGCACCACTCGAATGCTTCAACCAGGATCACATCAAGAGCTTCAGCTTCAAAATTTTCTTTTATTTTCTCTTCCGAGTAGCTGCGTGTTTCCAGCCTCTTGTCCAGTTCAGGTGGATATGCTCTGAGTACAATAACGATATCTGCAATATAATGAGAAAGGTGGCTTTCAAGAATTGTTACCTCATTTTCCTTTCCATTAATAGTTTCTCCAAGCTGTTTCCGGACAAGTTCCATATCCGCAACGACAGCATCCCTTTTCTCATCAATTTCAGTGTAGAGGTGCTTTTCTTTGATAAGCTCATTAAGGTGAACTACTTTCCAATGCCTTTTTTTTTCAAGAAATCTGCTTACTGAGGTTTTTCCAGTACCTGGAGTACCGGTGAGTCCTATTAACATGGGAAGAAAAACGGGTTCATAGCAGTTATATTTAATGCAGATCCTCTATCTAAACTTTTAAATGACTGTAATATAAAATTAGTCTGGATACTATTTTTTCCCAATCATATTCTCCAGCTTTACGTAAAACTATATTGGAGAATTTGTTGTAAGAAACTTCTTTTTTAATCACCTTCTTGATACTTTCTGCAATCTCCCTATCTCCAAGTACCACAATAAACCCATCCAGTCCATCTTCAACAAGTGACTGTGCTGCGTTATATTTCTCATTTACAGTCGCCACAGGTACCCCACAGGCAAAAGCCTCTATTACGACCATCCCGAAGCCTTCTCTACTTGAGGGCAGCACAAGCATCTTTGAAGCCTTAATTTTCCCTATTAGTTCCCTATACTCCTGAAAGCCCGCAAACTCAATATTTTCGTAAACTCTCATTTTCTTCGAAAGCTCAACCAGAGAGTTCTTTTCAGGCCCATCTCCAACAACGCAGCACTTAATTTTCGGAAAAGTGGGTTTTAACAGAGCCAAAGCTTTAATCAAGACATCAACATTCTTTTCTTTTATAAGCCGTCCGGCAAAAATTACATCATAAATCTTTTTTTCCGCTTCTGCAGAAGCCCAGTCACCTTCAGGTTCAATATCCGAAATTCTTTTAAGATCTATACCGTTTGGGATAACCGCAATCTTCTTTTCGGGGGTACCAAGCGTTTCAAGCCTCTTCTTAGTCCAATCCGAAACCGCTATATTATTCCCTGATACTTTTGAAACCATTTTTTCTATTATCATCCCGAAAAAACCCTTATTTTTTCCCAGGTATTCGTACCAGTAATCATTCCATACTTCATGCCATGTAAATACCGAAGGAGTTTTTTTCAGGAATGAGATTGCCTTTACGGTGAAACAGGAAAAATAGGGAAAGACACTTACATCTATAAGGTCGAACTTTTCTTTTCTGAGTACCGGAAATAATTTTACAGCAAACACAAGTGCTTCGGAGATTGAACGCCTGCCGTTAACGTACAGACTTCGGGCTTTGCAAACCCCGTGCAGGGTCATACCTTCGTACTTAATAGTATCTTCGCCTTCCCACCATTTGATCCCGAAAATGTGTATTTCATATCCTCTGGTCGAGAGGCGTTTTCCCAATTCATGGATACGCATTTCTGCGCCGCCCTTTACCCAGGGATAGATGGCATCATATACGAAGGCGATTTTCATTGCATCACTTACCAGTCGGTATCCACTTCAAGAAGCATCACGCTTACAAAAATCGCAGCAAAGATCAGCTGTAGCCCAACTGCCGCAAGTACCATTGAAATAACTGCGGATTCCACCTCTTCAAGAGATCCGTATCCAGAATTGATCCAGTTATAAGCAACCTTCAGCCCGAGAATTAGGCCTGAGCCCAGGATAAGGGAGCCTCCAAGCAGTTCTTTTTCGAGAGAGTGATAACTCAGCAGTTTCCTGCTTTTTTTACCGTTCCGGTACATGCCATGGATCAGACCGTATGTTTTCATGTACCCTCCGGTGGCAAGAGTTTGTCCTCCAATAATTAAGAGCATGCTGCCTAAAATAAAGGAATGTAACCGGTTGTATGCAGCACTCTCAGTGAGAAGGAGAGAAGTGGTTATAAGAAAACCGAGAATAAACACAAAAGCACCTGGCAGGTAAAGGAAAGGAACTGGTTGATAGAGCATCATGAAGCGGACGTGCCGCCAGCCGTCCTGAAATGAACGCAGTTTGGAAGGGGCTCTGCGTGAGTAATAAGTAATGGGTACTTCTTCAATTCTCAATCCACTTTTTGCGGCTTCAATTATCATTTCGGATGCTAACTCCATTCCGTGAGTTTTAAGGTTCATTTTCTCAAGAGCTTCTTTTGTAAAAGCCCTCATCCCGCAGTGAGCATCTGAAATTTTTGTTTTGAAGAGGAAGTTGAGCATTCCGGTCAATAGAGGGTTGCCTACGTACTGGTGTAGCCAGGGCATAGCTCCTTTTTTGATATTGCCTTTAAGTCTGCTTCCCATTACAAAATCCGCTTCTCCTGCCATAAGGGGGTCAAGAAATTTATCGAGCTCAAGCAGATCGTAAGTATTGTCCGCGTCTGCAATAGCGATATACTCTCCCTTTGCTTCGGCAAGCCCTTTTAGATAGGCATTTCCATATCCTTTTATCGGGCCTATCACCTTTGCACCCATAGACGCTGCAATCTCTGGGGTTCTGTCTGATGAGTTGTCAGCAACTATGATCTCCCCTTCTATCCCATATTTTTTGAATATAGTCCGGGCTTTCTCTATGCAAATTCGGATGGTTTCTTCTTCATTCATGGAAGGCATTACTATAGAAAGAAGGGGCATGTCGAGCTTATACAGCATATTTCCTAATAACTATTTTGATACATCTCATTATCAGGAACTGGTAATTCCTAATCTACTTTTCCACAGTAGTGCCTGCAGCAGAATGAGGTTAGTAAAGCCCGGGACAGATGACATAAAAAAATTGACTCTTTCTAACAAGATATATAAGGCATCAGAAAATTGTTTTTAGGAAGGAATTTGGAGTTTTCGGAAAATCATCAAGTGCGTTATTTTTATTTGAAATCCGAATTTTTTACTTATATGTTAATTGACTTCTAAAAGGGGATTGAATGGTTAAGATTAACGTAATATTTCACAGTATCTACGGGCACATTTACAAGATGGCAGAAGCCGTAGCTGCAGGGGCAAGAGAGGTCGAAGGAGCTGAAGTAGAAATCTATCAGGTGCCTGAGACTCTGCCTGAAGAGGTTCTGGTGAAAATGGGGGCAATTGAGACAAAGAAGCTTTTTGCCCATATTCCTGTACTGACAAGGGATATGTACGAGGAAATATTTGCGGGAGCCGATGCGCTGATATTCGGAACTCCTACTCGTTATGGGATGATGACAGCACAGATGCGTACAGTCTTTGATGGGCTTGGAGGGTTATGGAGTAGAGATGCTCTTGTAGGAAAGGTAGGGAGCGTCTTCACTTCAAGCGGAACGCAGCATGGGGGCCAGGAATCCACAATCCTCACATCTCATGTCACCCTGCTTCATCTGGGAATGGTTATTGTAGGGCTTCCTTATGCAGAAAAAAGGCAGACAAGAATGGATGAAATTACAGGTGGGAGTCCATATGGTGCTTCAACAATTGCCGCAGGAGACGGAAGCCGCCAGCCGTCAGATAATGAGCTAGCAATGGCTCGTTACCAGGGTAGATATGTAACCCAAATCACAAAAAAAATAGCTGGAAAGTAAAAAGTAATGTCTTTGTTTTTTGAAATAAAAATGGATGGAAATTTTTTAAAATAAAAATGGATGGAAAACGTTTCCTTCTTAAAGGGTGTTCTCCATATTTTTCATTTTTTACCTTACAAAATGCTTAACCAAGACCTGGAAAGGAGGCTCCTCTGGACTTGAATTTTTCCTGAGCTTTTCTCAGGCATGCCAGAGTACAGTAAACTGCTTTATTTTCAGCATTTTCAAGGACAAAGAATTCCTTCCCACAAAAGGGGCATGTTTTTTTCACGTGAGTCATTGTAACCACGTTTTTAGAGTACTTATTGATATCATTTTTTTAATACATTTCTTAACATTACTCTATTCAATATAAACTTTGTTACTAATTTTATATACTCTCTGAAAAATATTAACTAAGTTGCCTTGCATAAATTTTCTTTTTTACAACCAAATATCTCTAAAGGAGAATTAAACTTTGACTTCCGTTAAATTCAATGTCAAAATTTATTTAGTAACTCTCTTATGAGGTAAGCTGTTCTCTAGGTTAAAATTTCGTTTTTCAGTAAAATTTTTTATCCTAAAGTATATGAGGCAATAAATTCAATTCTCTTAATAAATTCGATTTTCACATTCATTTAATTTTCTTTGATAGGGTTAAGTTAAGAGACAATTCAAACCCTATAGATTAAATACAGTTTGAAAAATATCTTACACTCTGTACTGCAATTTAAGGTAGATTTTCTTTACAGAGGACAGGATTTAAGAGAAAAACAGGAGGTATCCGGGATTAGGCCGCTTATTTTCGGAAATGGAAGAATCCTGATTTGTGAAGATGAAAAAGGGACTATAAGAGATGTCTATTTCCCATATGTCGGGCTTGAGAATCACGGTAACTCTATAAAGACAGGTATATGTGACCTTGATTCACTTTATTGCAGCTGGCTTGAAAACTGGAAAATAACTCAGCGGTACAAATCAAAGTTTGAAGAAGACTTCTATTCCCATATTCTCGAAATTACAGAATGCGGGGGAAATGTAGAAGGATTAAGAGAGGGAACTAAAGGCAAAAGAAGCCTGAAGCATGTAAAGAAATCGTTTCTAATATAGGAGAGACAACCTTCGAAAACTCCGACATAGGGCTTAAGGTCACTATCTGGGAGGCTGTCCACCCATCGGTAAATATCTTTTACAGGACCTTTGAGGTCAAGAATAATTCAAATGTCTCCAGACACCTGCGTCTTTTTTCCAACCAGAACTACCATATTCTCGAGACTAAAATCGGGGAAACTGCCGTAATTGATAAACAGAATCTTATCCATTACAAACGCGACCGTTATTTTCTGCATGCAAGTGATCCGGCTTTTGATCAGTACGCTGTAGGGACTGCTGAATGGAAGGGGCTTGAAGGCACCTGGAAAGATATGGAAGATGATGCAACCTTAAGTGGAAATCCTGTAGCTCACGGTTCCGTAGATTCCACGCTTGGCTGGACTCTTCCTGAACTGAAGCCCGGAGAAACTACAAGAGTACACTACTGGATTGTTCTCGGGAAGAAGTACTGCAACGTGCTCAAAATCCATAAACGAGTGAAGGAAGCTGGAAGAAACACTCTCTTTCATCATAATTTCAATTTCTGGAACTCTTTTACTGAAAGAGCATCTGTGCTTCCGGAATTCTCCTTCATGTCTCAGCTTCCTGAAAGAGTTTCAAAATGCTTTTACAGGAGCCTCCTTGCAGTTGTCGCGCACATGGATATTACGGGCTCAGTGATCGCATCCTGTGACTCGGATATAAAGCAGTTCGGGGCAGACCTGTACAGTTACTGCTGGCCCAGAGACGCGGCCTGGGTCTGCCTTGCGCTTGACAGGGCGAGATATCACCACCTGAGTTCCGAGATTTTTGAGTTTTTCTCAAAGATTATTACCCATAGAGGCAATTTCCTTCACAAGTATACTCCCGCAGGAGATTTCGGGAGCACATGGCACCCTGTACCCATGGTACAGATAGATGAAACGGGACTTCCCCTGTATGCCCTTTATAAAAACTGGGAAATTGCAAAGAGTGTATGGACAACAGGCAGGTACTACAGAGGACTTGTAATTCCTGCAGCTAACTACCTCATAAAAGCTCTTGACAAAACAACAGGCCTGCCAATTTCAAGTTTTGATCTGTGGGAAGAACGAAAAGGCATGCATACTTATAGTGCCTGCACGGTCTATGCCGGTCTTAACGGCGCCTCCGAACTTTCCCGTTCCCTTGGAGACTATGACAACGCAAACCGCTGGAAGGAAGCTGCAGATCGCATCAAAGAATCTATTCAGCAGAGACTCTATGACGATAAACTCAAGCGTTTCAGGCGTTCTCTCGATGACCCTGCACTTGACTCCTCAGTATTTGCGGTCTGGTACTTTGGAATTCTTCCTGCTGATAATCCTAAAGTTGTAAGGACAATGGAAGCTATCGAACGCGAACTTAAACGTCCTTCAGGCGGGATTGCCAGATATCTTCACGACAGCTATTATGGCTATATGAATAGCTGGATAATTTGCACTCTATGGCTGTCCCAGTGGCATTCTGCAGTCGGAAACCTTGAAAAAGCCCTTGAACTTCTTGATTGGTGTGCAGCTCATGCTCATCCATCAGGCCTTATGCCCGAACAGGTAGACAACAAAGGCAGACCTCTTTCTGTCCTCCCCCTTGCCTGGTCTCACTCAGCCTACCTGCTGGCCGTCCTTGAATACCTGCAAGCCCTTAATAAAAGAAAAGGCGGTATCTGCAGCTTCACTGAAGAGTGAAAAATATCATTAGGAAACCGAATATTCCAAAAATTAATCCTCTTGTATGCGCACAGAGAAAGGAAAAAGTAACCCACAATAGTCCTCTTAATAGCATTGTAAACCCTCTTCTTTCCGAGGCTCAATTATAATTGCTGTAAGGGGTTTGTTAGAAATGTATGATCCCGAAAAATAAAAATTAAGCTATGAATCTTCACCAGAGATTAGTCCTCTTGAGCGAAGCGAAAAGGACCGCGTACTCCCGAGGCGCAATTCGGGGCGAAAAGGACCGCGTACTCCCGAGGCGCAATTCGGGGCGAAAAGGACCGCGTACTCCCGAGGCGCAATTCGGGACGAAAAGGACTGCGTACTCCCGAGGCGCAATTCGGGAGTTAAAACCTTTTCTCAAAGTACAGGTACCCTTTTTCCTCTTTCTGGAATGTAAAGCCATGTTTGAGGTACATGTCTATCGCTTTAGTAAGAGTTGAATCGGTTTTAAGTACAGCACCTGAGCAGTTTTTTTCGGCAAAATCCAGGGCAGCCATAAAAAGCTTTTTTCCGTTGCCTGTTCCCCTGAAATCTTTTTTAAGGTATATGCGCCTGATTTCGCATATGCCCTCCTCAAGTTTTCTGACGCCTGCAGTGCCGACAACTCTCCCGGCTTCAACTCCTACAAAAAAAGTACCTCCGCGTCCAAAGTAATAACCTTTTATGTCCTTAAGATCTGAGTCTTTACTACTGTCAAACTCAAAGCCGTGCTCCAGCAGGACTTCAAGGATAATATCACGGACTTCTTCATTTCTGGAATCGTCATATGTCTGTATTATCATTTTTCTCTCTCCCTGGCCAGACCTTAAGGTTTCTGTCTTCCTTTACCTGCCGGTTTCCAGACTTTTTTGTGATACTCCGGGGTTAAAATGTCTCTGAAAATTGAGGTATTTTTCAGGATTTCTCAGGAAGTCCAGGGAAATGGTGTAAAATATCTCTGTGCCGGTAATCAGGATATCTTCATCAATATCGAAGGTACAGGAATGGTTGATTTCCACAATTCTTTTTTCAGGATTCCGGGTACCGAGTGAAATGAATATTCCGGGAACTTTTTGCAGGTAACCTGCAAAATCTTCGGCTGCAAAGGTTTTTCCTATATCCGGATAAATTGTGAGTTCCGGAAAACTCTCCTGCAGTTTTGAATCTACAGCATCCGTGAAAACAGGGTCATTTACCAGGACGGGATATCCATGCAGGATATCAAGATCATAGTCAGAAAAGCCTGAAAACTCCTCTCCGGATTTTATGTATTTTTTTACTACTGCATCAAGACACTCTTTTATTGTCCTGTCAATTATATCCGTTGTCTCTCTGTCAAAAGTCCGATAGCTTCCTAGAATTCCCACACTGTCAGGGATTCTATTGAACTGAGCTCCTCCCTGGATTCTCCCCACTCCAAGGACATATTTATCCTGCTCAAGTTGCTTCTCCAGAGCAGAATAGAGGCTATTTATGAAGTCTACTGCCATTCTCACAGGATCAATACATTTTGCAGGCAGTGAGATATGGCCTCCTTTTCCTTTAAGAATGACTTCAAAACGGTTAGTGCTTGCCATAAAAGGTCCTGGGCGAAGCCCTACACTTCCTGCCTCATGATTTGTAAATATATGCATACCCATGACTGCGTCTGCGCCTTCAAGTCCACCTTCTGCAACCACCCTTTCCGAACCGCCTGGCGGGATTTCTTCTGCAGGCTGAAAGATAAGGCGGACTTCACCCGGAAAGTCTCTGTTTTCCTGAAAAAGCCGTGCAGCCCCAAAAAGCATTGCCATATGCCCATCATGCCCGCAGGCATGCATCACTCCATTATTTCTGGAAATGTAATCCCGGTTCCTTTCCGTCAATTCTTCCTGCACCTGCAGCCCGTCCGTATCTGTGCGAAGAGCGATACAGGGGCCGGGTAATGTCCCCTTAATGCTTGCAAGCACACCGGTATCCGCAATTTTCCTGGCTTCTATTCCCAATTCTCCAAGAATTTTCAGGATTCTTTTCTGGGTTTCATGTTCTTCAAAACTGAGTTCGGGGTACTGGTGAAATTCGCGTCTCAGCCGGATAATCCAGGCTTCAAGCGTTTTTGCACTCGATTTATCTCTCAAAAATATTACCTCGGATTTTCTGCACTGCAGTTTATTCCTACTGGCCTGTGATAATTACTCTATCTTCTAAAATTACTTTCTTTTCTTCTTTAATGACTACTTTCTTTTCTTCTTTAATGGCTACTTTCTTTTTCTTCTTTAATGACTACTTTGTTCCGCCGTAATAATTACTGTATTCTATTTCTTCAGTATATATTACTCCAGGCATATATTAATCCATTTTGTCATCTCATCCGTTAAAAACTAAAATACCTTAAACTACATACAGGAATGGTACAATACATTTCTTGTTATTGCTATAAGTTATTGGAAGGCAGGACCAGAGTCCCCTAAAATCCAAATATCGTTTATATGTTCCAGGGATGGTATAAATGCTTAAAACACGCCTGAGAGATTTTCTTGTCACGAAAGATGACTGGCTTTTTGCGGTTTCCGATTATTTCCGTAATGACGGGATCCGGGCTACACTTCGATATGTCCCGGATGAAAACGGAGAAAGGGAATTGAATGGAAAGCGGTATAAAAAATATGATTTCGGCCCGGCTTTCGAATTCATGAGGAAGCAAAGGCCTGAATGGGTAAAGGATGTTCATGTAGTTCCCGAATCCGAGGTAAAGAAGGTGCTTCGTCCCTCTGACGTGATTCCCGAACTCATAAATTCCGACAATCGCATAAGGGCAATTGTAAAAGTACTTGATATGGCCGGAGTTCCCAGGACAAGTATGGGAGTTACGGGTTCAATACTTGCAGGCCTGCAAAATGAAAGCTCTGATATCGATTTCGTTGTCTATGGTCCTATGTGGTTCAGGGCAAGAGATGCCATAACAGTTGCAAAACAGCAGGAAGGTCCTATAGATGAGATCGATGAAGAGATGTGGCAGAGAATCTACAGGAAAAGGATTCCTGAGATTTCTTTTGACGAATTCATGCTGCATGAATCCAGAAAAGGGAATCGTGGCATGGTAGAGGGCACTTATTTTGACCTTCTTTTTGTAAGGGAATGGGATCAGATAAAAGAGCCTCTTCTACGTGGAAAGGACACAATAAAATTGAAGATCGAAGCTGAGGTTAAAAACGCTGATTTTGCTTTTGACAGCCCTGCTTATTACAAAGTCGAACACGATGAGATCGATCACGTTCTCTCCTACACACATACCTATGCAGGCCAGGCTCTTCCCGGAGAGATCATAGAAGCATCCGGTGTCGTCGAAGAGGTAGGAGATATGAAGAGGCTTGTCGTAGGTACTTCAAGAGAGCCGAAAGGAGAATGGATAAGGTCCCTTACGTGGCTTGAGCAGTGCGGATATATTTGAGAGTAAAAAGGAAAAAGAAAAGGAAAAGGAAAAGGAAAATTGAAGGAGCCCAAATTTCTTTTCTTTGGTTATTTCCTTCTCTTCCTCTTGATTACTTCCCTTTTCCTCAATACTGCATAAGAAATTATTAGCTCGGCAACAGAAAATATGGCTCCAGGGCCCGGAATATCTCTTTCTTCTCGCTCTTCTTTTTCAAGATTTGAGTCCGTATTTGTCTGTTTTTCTCCTTCTGGCTGGTTGCTCCCACTCAGTGCCTGATTTCCTTCATTTTCGGTTTGAAGAGTTTCAATAGCGCTAATACTTTTTTCCGTGCTTGAGATTGCAAAGGGAGAAAATCCAGGGGTTTCTGCGGTAAAGTTAATGTAATCTTCATCTTCTCCGTTCCGGACTGTAGGCAATACGTTCCATGTATCCTGACTATACCTGTAAAGAATTATCGAACTCTCATTGATGCCGTTTTCCGAGATCCAGGCTTTACTGACTCTGAAGTTTATCCTGGCATTTTCCAGGTTTTCGGAGCTTGAGAAACCGCTGTTTCCAATCCAGATATTTATGTTTTTGTAGACTGCTCCTGGGGCAGATTCCTCGACTATTGAGGATTTATTCTTGAGTATCTCTATAATTGCTGTTGTTTTTCCAAAGCTCTTCTTAGGATCAAACTCTACGCTGACTATGTCATTTTTCCCGCCTTTAAAAGTATAGCAGGTGTGAGTTCCTTTGAAGACCTGTTCATTTGAAATCTCCTTGAGCTCTATATTCTTGCTTGATTCCGGAGAACCTGCACCTCCCCCTCCTCCGCTTCCTCCTCCGCTCCCGCCTGAGCTAGAGGTTTCACTTTTCACAATTATATATCCGGCCTTTGTTTCGGTGTCGTTTCCGTAAGTATTATTAGTTGCCCTGAGAGTAACAGTATAGGTGCCTGCATTTTCATATGTGTGGACAGGGTTCCTTTCGTTTGAGTCAATGCTGCCGTTTCCGTCAAAGTCCCATTCCCGGGAATTCGGGTTGCCTGTGGATAAGTCTGTAAACTGGACGGTCAGGGGTGGAGCGCCTGAGGCAGGACTTGCAGAAAACATAGCCTCTGGGGGTGGATAAGTTACTATAACCTCCGAGGATCCGTTTACAGGGGCTGCAGAGATCGAATAAGCCGAAGTCGTACCTGAGATTTTGTAGCTGCCCGGCTCAGGGTAGGGCGGTACTGTCACCTGATATATAACAGTCCTTTCTCCGCCAGCCGAAAGGTTCTCAACCCAGATCCACTCCGAACTTGACTGTTTAAAAGTGTCAATATCCTTAAAGATAGCTCCACTGTTCTCAATCTGGCTTACCTGCCATCCATCCGGAAGATTTTCATCGAGTGTCAGGGCTTCAATTTGCTGGTCTGTCTTAATATGTAAGGTAACTGTAAAACTTCCTCCTGCATAAACCGTTCCGGCAGAAATTTCTCTACTTGCATCGATTCCTGCAGCTGAAGCAGGGAGTATTATTCCGGAAAGCAGAAATATAAGAGCAAAACCTGCAATGAAGCCTGAGAGCTTTATCCATTTTTTAGTCCTGATGATTTCGAGGATATTCATAAAAAAGTCCTTGGCATTTTTTGGTATAAATATACTTATGAAACTTATGAAACTTATAAATTATGTTTAGGCATATATTATTATAAATATATGCCTCATAATTTATTCTAAAATCCGTGTGTTATTTTATCCTCAGTTTCTATTGCTCTCGATAAATTTGAAGGTACAAATGATAACTTCAACTGTATCCGCAGTCAAAGTCACATATAAATAAGACAGTTGCCTAATTTTCTGATATGAAAATAAAGAAAAGTTACATCTGGCTTATACTGGCATTCACCTGCATTGCGACCGCAACTGCAGTTTTCCAGTATTCTGATTCTAAGGAAATAGCATCTCATAAAGATCATTACGCAACTACAGCTAACGGGATAGAATTCAGCTCAAGTATGGCAACTAAAGTGCAGTCCTCAAATCCACTTAAATTACTTAAGGCAGAAGCTGCAGGAATGAGCATGGATACTGAGGTTACTGTTTACAATGATGATCTCGCCCTCGTAAAAGAAAAGAGGGAACTTGACCTCAAATCTGGGGTCAACAGCGTTGAATACACAGATGTTGCTGCTCTAATTGACCCGACTTCGGTCATGTTCGAGGACACAAAGAACAAGGATACTGCTGTGCTGGAACAGAACTATGAATATGATCTTGTGAGCAGTCAGGAGCTTCTAGAGAAATTCCTGGACAAAGAGATTACTGTAACCGAAAAAGAAGGGAATTCATATACAGGCACTCTAATGAGCTATGAAGACGAGATAGTACTCAAGTTGAGCGACGGAAAAGTTGTAACTATTTCCGAAGTTTCAAGAATTGAATTTCCTGACTCGGCAGATCTGCTTACCAAACCTACTCTGATCTGGCAGATCTATTCTCCTGCTGCAGGCAAGAGGAATGTCCTCACTTCTTATCTTACGAGTGGAATGAGCTGGAAAGCAAACTATATCGTAAAAACCAGTGCAGATGATAAGAAGGCCGATATCCAAGGCTGGGTTACTGTCGATAACAGCGCAGGAACAACTTATGAAGATGCCAAACTGAAACTGGTTGCGGGTGAAGTCCACCGCGTAGCTGTACCCCAAATAATGTATAAGGGAGAGATGGCTACAGCTGAGGAATCCGTGTCTGACGAGGCAGAAAGCGGTTTTGTTGAAGAATCGCTCTTTGAGTATCACCTTTATACTCTTGAAAAGCCGACTACTCTGAAAAATAACCAGGTCAAGCAGCTTTCTCTACTTTCTGTAGATTCCGTGCCTGTTGAAAAGGAACTCGTTTTTGATGTCTCAGAAAGTAGCGATATCCAGGTTGTCCTTACCCTCAATAACACAAAAGAAAAAGGGCTTGGAATGCCCCTCCCTGCCGGTGTTCTAAGAGTATACAAAGCAGATTCTGACGGCCAGCTTCAGTTCCTCGGAGAAGATAACATAGATCATACTCCAAAAGATGAAGAAGTGGATGTTGTTGTCGGAAGCGCTTTTGATATAACAGGCACGAGAACCCAGACTAGTTACGATAGAGTAAGCACCAATACCTGGAAGGAGAGTTATGAAATTGAGCTCAAGAACCACAAATCCGAAGCTCAGAAAGTAAAGATCGTAGAACATATCTACGGTGAATGGAAGATCACCAACAGCTCAGATAAATATGAGAAAAAAGATGCTTCAACTGCCGAGTGGGAAATAACCGTACCTGCCGACAGCTCAAAGAAAGTCACCTACACTGTGGAGCGCAGTTACTAAAATCTGAGCCAATAGCAATTTGTTAGGTTAGATCTGGGTCTTTGTAGTTCCAGATCCCAAAAAATCCAAATAAATCCAAATAAACCTCTATTACCACAGAAAGCGTGGAAGAAACGGAAAATTGTACCCCTTTTTCTTTCTTCCGTGTTTTTCCATGCTTTCTATGGTTCCAACTAACTTAAGACTCTACTCTCAGGGATGGATTGTTCTTTTCATACTCATGAGGCTCAATTATGGAAAATTTCTAATCCCATAAACTTCGTCTGCTTGAGCGCAGCGAATAAAACGGACTGCGTACTCCCGAGGCGCAATTCGGGCAAGTGAAACGGACTGCGTACTCCCGAGGCGCAATTCGGGCGAGTGAAACGGACTGCGTACTCCCGAGACGCAATTCGGGTGCATCAAAAAATATTATTACTATTCCCCCAATTAACATTCGGATGATTATTGGTGTATTGGGGCCTGAAGGCTCATATTCGGAAAAGGCTGCAAATATGTGGGCTCTGGAATACGGCATAAGTAGCTCAGAACTTCGATATTTTGCAGACATAGAAGACGCATTTCTGGCGGCAGTCCAGGGAAAATCAGATGTCTCTATAATTCCGGTAGAAAATTCTATTGAAGGATCTGTGGGTGTCACTCTTGATCTTCTTCTTGAGAACGATGCCGTGATAATTGCGGAGATAGTTGTCAAAATCGAGCACTGTCTGCTTTCAAAGGGAGGGCCTGAGAAAGTGAAGGTTATTCTCTCTCATCCCCAGGGGCTTGCCCAGTGCAGGCATTTCGTGAAGAAACATTTCCCTGAAGCTGAATTAAGGAGCACGGGCAGTACATCGCATGCAGCTAGGCTTGCAGGTGAGTTTGAAGAGATGGCCGCAATAGCTTCACCTGAGGCCGCAGAACGCTATAATCTGAAAATCCTTCTCTCAAACATCCAGGACCGGAAAGAAAACTACACACGTTTCATTGTTTTGAAAGCCCGGGAAAAAGCTTCAAATGAACAGATTTCATGTGTTCCGGAAGCTAAAAAAGAGCCTTACTCAGGATCGGAATTCAGGCCTGAATCCAGGTCCGAACATAAAACCGGATATGAATCAGGGTTTGAAAAGTGCAGCTTTTCACCCTTCAAAACGTCCCTTATAGTATATCTGGAGAAAGACAGGCCTGGAGCGTTATACGCAATTCTCGGCGCTTTTGCGAAAAGGAACATTAATCTTACAAAGATAGAGTCCAGGCCTTCTAAAAAAGAACTTGGGGATTATTACTTCTATATCGATTTTGAAGGACACACCAGCGATGCACTTATAAAAGATGCCTTAGAGGATATAAATGTCAAAGCTGATACTCTAAAAGTGCTGGGTTCTTATCCTGCGTTCAGAAAGTAAAATTCTCGTAATCTTGGAAAAGACAGTAATAAAATTTCTGGCAGGCGTAAAGTTTCAAATTTAGAGGCAAAAATTCCCTAGATATATGCAAGGCTGTAGAATGTATGCTCTGGGAACGTGTACATTTATATACTATATTTCTATAGTATCTTTCTACAATCTTTCTACAGTATCTTTGTATGTTTTGTGCAGTATTTGTATTATGATAATGCCGGATTCTCCGGTTGCAGAAGGGAGCGAGATGGCTCTGGAGATTGAAAATATAGTAAATAAACACGAATCGGCTCTAAAAACGTATAGAGGACTCTATATCTTTGCAGATTCGCTTGTAACTTTTCTGGTTCTTTATGTCCTTTTCGTGCTCTTCAATATGAGAGATTTATTTCTAATGTTCAGTACTTTTGAGCCCTATACCGGCGCAAAATACAATATCCTGGGTTTCGGAATCGTCTTTGAAACTTTAGGGCTCATTTTTCTGGCTACTGCTTTTTCCCTTATCTTCACAGTAATCAGGCATTACAGTGCTAAAAAGAAAGATGCCATTGCCCTCCTGGAAGAACAATATCCTGAGCTTAAAGAAAGGCTAAGGACTGCCTATGATAACCGCAATACGGACAACATTATCGTTCGGGATCTGATAGGCGGCGTTATAATTGATTCAAAGTCTTTGAAGTCCTCATCGTTTCTTGACAGGAAAAAGCTTGCTAAGGACCTCTGTATAATTGTATTTGTGGGTTCCCTTCTCGCATACGTTGCCGGAACCGGGTATCAGACAACTATCAGTCCAACAGATCTTAATGAAGTGATTGAAAAGGTTCCTTTGATCTCGGATTCAAATAAAGATCTCTACCCTGTAGAAGAAAATGGTGGGACATCAAATACGAGTAAGAGCCAGGAACAAGAACTCTTTGGAAATCCTGCTGTTATTATAGTGGAAGGAACCGAAGTTAATCTGACAATTCCTCCAGGATCCGGGCAGGGTTTTACAAGCCAGGAAGAAGGGGAGCAGATGAATGGGTCATTTACTCAATCGGACATCGTAAATCCTGAGGCGGTTGCTTCTCAGAGCTATTATGAAAGTCTACCGGAAGGATACAGGAACGTTATTCGGAGTTATTTTGAAGGACTTGCAGAAGAATGACTTGCAGGAAAAAATGTGAATAATTTATCTAAAATTGACTTACCTGTACTCATTTCAATCAACTTGTCTGCAAGCAATTTTTGAATAACAGGTGTGTTCTGGATGGTTCACAGGTGCAGGAGCAGGTAATGTTCAGTAAGAAGCGGGCTTTCAGTCCTGCAAAAACAGCAAATTAACGGGTGAAGTAAATATGAGTGAAACTAATATCGATTCTGGGCAGGCTGCCACGACCTATCAGAATTCAGGCAGAATATTCAAAAGCTTCTTTGAAGAGATTGGGAAAGTCATAGTAGGTCAGAATAGTATAGTCGAACAGATCATGATTGCGATTCTCTGTGAAGGACATGCCCTTATGGAAAGTAACCCAGGGCTTGGAAAAACTCTCATGATTTCTACAGTCTCAAGGTCTATGAACCTGAAGTTCAGCAGGATTCAATGTACTCCTGACCTCATGCCTTCTGATATCACAGGGACAAATGTTATTGAAGAAATAGATAACAAAAAAGCATTCAGGTTTTCCCCAGGGCCGGTTTTCGCAAATGTTGTCCTTGCGGATGAAATTAACAGGGCATCTCCAAAGACCCAGTCCGCTCTGCTGGAAGCTATGCAGGAGAAACAGGTTACAGTCGGAAACGATACCTTCCTGCTGGATCGTCCCTTCTTTATTCTTGCCACCCAGAACCCCCTTGAAATGGAGGGTACATATCCTCTGCCCGAAGCCCAGCTAGACCGTTTTCTCTTGAAAATCCTTGTAGATTATCCTTCCTATGAAGAAGAAATGGAAATTATAAACCGATATACGAAATCCGAAACTCCTACGATTTCCAGGGGTCTGGATAAGTCTACACTTCTTGAATTACAAAAGCTCACCCGGCAGGTCCCTATTTCAGAGGAATTTAAACAGCGTGTCCTTTCTATCGTGAGCATGACAAGAAAAGATAAAGAGAATATCGAGTATGGGGCTTCCCCCCGTGCATCTATCGGCCTTATTCTTGCTGCAAAAGCCAGGGCTCTTATACAGGGAAGAAATTTCGTAAGTAAGGAAGATATTGATTACATGGCATATCCTGTTCTTCGACACAGGCTTATCCTGACTTTCGAAGCCGAAAGAAGCGGGATAACTCCTGATCAGGTGATTGAGGGTATCATCACGAAAGTAAAGTAAAACCTGAGATTATGTTTCTGGTCAGGTTCGGGAAGGAACTGTAGAACTAAACCTATAACCTCTAGATGGTTTTCCAGGTTCCGGATAAATCGGACTTCTGGATAAACCGGGCTTTTTAATTTACGATCCAGAATGACTCGCACAAAACAAAAAATCGAAACGGACTTTTTCAGGCAGCTTGACCGCTTTACGTTCTCAGTCCGAAAAAGAGTGTCAACGGTCTATGCCGGAAACCGTCCGTCTACCCGAAGCGGACACGGCATTGATACTATCGGGTTTAGAGAGTTTGACTCTAGCGACAGCTTAAAAGATATCGACTGGAAAGCCTATGCAAGGACTGAAAAACTCTATGTGCGGCAGTTCGAGGAAGAAAAGACTCTTACCACCCATATCCTTCTGGATGCCAGCAAAAGTATGGACTACCCTGAAAAAGGAACTTCAAAATTCGAGTATGCTGCCATGCTTGCCGCAGGCTATGCTTACATGGTAACAAAATATAATGATCAGTTTGCCATTTCAACGTTCACTCAGGACGTTGATGTATACAAGCCCAGCAGGGGTCGAAAAAATCTTATGCGGGCAATCGATAGGTTAACAGAACTTGAGCTGTCCGGCGGGACTTCAATTGGAGAGGCCGTTATAAAATACAGCCCGGAAATCAAGTCCAGGTCTCTTGTAATCCTCATCTCGGATTTCCTTCAGGATCCCGAGGAAATAGAAACAGCAGTTTCCAGGCTGTCCAATCATGATCTCATTTTGATTCAGGTGCTTGACCTTACGGAAAAAGTCCTCCCTCTTCAGGGAAACAGCAAGCTTGTAGACCTTGAGACAGGGGAAGAAATCAGGACTTATGTCAGTGAAAAGTTCAAAGAACGCTACCTTGAAAAGCTTGATGACCACAGTGCAAAGATTAAAAAAGCCTGCTTAAAGGTAGGGGCCGAGTTCTATACCTTTACAACCGACACTCCCATTTTTGATGCTTTCTACAATACGATCAGGAGACGGAGGCGCTAAATATGGCTTTTGAAACTCCTCTTGCTCTTATTGCTCTTCTGAGCGTAATTCCTCTAATCATTATTTACATGCTCCGCCCGAAGCCGACTGTGCTTTCAATTCCTTCGGTTATGTTTATCCTTAAACTGGAGAGAGAAAGGAAAAAGGTCTATGCTTCCCTCACCAAGATAGTGCAGGATCCCCTTTTCCTGATTCAGCTTCTAATGCTGATTCTTCTTTCTATTGCTGCGGCAGGCTATTACTACACTTCAGAAGAACCATTGAGCGGAGAGCATACAGTGCTTATCCTTGACACCTCTGCAAGCATGAATGTTGGTTCCCGCTTCAGTGACGGTATTGGGATTGCTGAAGGATACGTTAGCAAGAAAAACAGTATAATTCTGGCTTCCGATACTCCTCTCCTCGCTCTCGAAGGAGATGATGCGTCTGTGGCAAAGGATATCTTAGGGAAAGTCAATCCAGGAGCTGGCACTTCTGACCTTTCTGCATCTATTACAGCAGGTATGCGTCTTCTTTCCAAAGAAGGAGGAAGAATTATTGTTATCTCGGATTTTACTAACTATAAGGGAGATGATCCTGTTGCTTCCAAAAATCTGGCTGAGTCTTACGGGATATCAGTCAATTTTGTAAAAGTCGGAAAGCCTGCCAATAACGTTGGAATCATCAATGGATGGATCGAAGCCGCGGATGGAAAATATAGCTATACGGGTGTAATTAAAAATTACATGGATCACAGTGAAAGTGTTGAAATCGACACTGGAAGGGGTATTTCGGGAAACACCTCAAAGTCTCTTTCTCTTGATGTTCCTGCAGGCGGAACAAATCAGTTCACATTGGGAAACCTGGGGCCAGGAATCACAACAGTAAAGCTCAATTTTGAGGATGATCTGTCTGTTGACAATAAAGCCTACATTTCCATTCCCGATATCTCGGAACAGCACATCCTTTATGTTACTGATAATGGAAAACTGCCTTCAAAAACTGCACTATCCTTGCTTCCTAATAGTAATTTGAGTGTCTCAAAATCAGTGCCTGCTACGCTTGATAATTACACGCTTGTAGTGCTTGCGCAGAAAGAGACACCTATTGGCAACGATTCCATCGGAATAATTGAAAATTATGTCCGAAACGGAGGTAATGCGGTCTTCATTGGGAGCGAAGCTCTCGTTCCCGAAAAAACCGAGGTTGACCTTTTAAAAATCTTGCCTGTGAAGCCTATCGGAATCGAAGAAGATGAAAATGGGCTTGAAGTTAAGGAATCTCTTCAAAGCAGCATTACGAAGGATATTCGAAGTGACGAAATCTCTGTCCGTAAATATCTGAATGCAACTGAAAGGACCGGATCGACAACCCTGGTAACTCTTGAAAACGGAATTCCTTTACTTAGTTACTGGCAGGTGGGAAAGGGAACCATTTTCTATATGGGGCTGAGTGATGAGCTAGGGGACAATTCCTGGAATAATTTCCACAACCTGCCTGAATATCCCGTGTTCTGGATAAAACTTGTTGAATGGCTCGGAGGGACAGGAGATATATCCGAATATAACCTCAATACCGGCACTTTGACCTCTCTTTCGAAAACCGAGGAAATAAAGACTCCTTCAAAGACTTTTACTTCAAACCGCATTCTCTATGATGAAGTTGGGGTCTACGAGATTTCAGGGAAAAAGATTGCAGTTAATCTCTATAACGACAGGGAATCAAACACTACAGTTGATTCTTCGGAATTGATTCAAAGGGCTGTTAAAGAAGACGGGTCCAAAGTAGTAAAGGCTGATTCCTATACTGCTAAACATGATATCACCGATTATCTCATAGGATTTCTGTTCCTGCTCATCCTGCTTGAAATCCTTATTGTGCGTGGGAGAGGTGAACTATGAATATAGCTCTTGAGCACCCGGAAATGCTTCTCCTCATAATTCCCGTTATAATTGCCGGGTTCTATTTCCTGAGGAAATCAAAAACAAAGCTTGTGGAATGGAGGATTCTTGTTGCTTTTCTCCTTATACTTGCTCTGGCTGCTCCCTATACGACGGTTACGCAAACTATTAGCGAAGAAGACCCTTCACTTGTGCTGATCCAGGATAAAACCGCAAGCATGGGGCTTTTTCCTAATGAGACTGGTACCGACCTGTACGAGGGTCTTACAGCAAATACCCCAACCAGTATGGTTCAATTAACCGGAGATAAAACGTCTCTTGGAGACGCTGTTACTCAGTACTCAGGTAGCGGCAGTCAGATAGTTCTTGTTAGTGACGGGAACAATAATGCAGGAAAGAGCCTGGTAGATGCCCTGGAGTTTGCAAGAGAAACCGACACTCCCGTCTATCTCGTCCAGCCTGAGCTTAAAACAAATGATTTTAGTGTCGAAATTCTTGGGGACAAGACTGTTGTAGTGGACAACCAGAACGAGTTTGAAATAGTTGTCCGCCAGGCTTCCGAGCAGAATGTAAGCTATTTCCTTGAGGTGTATGTGGATGGACAGCTTTCCCAGAGCAGGGATTTTGTTCTGGATGGTAGGAATAGTAGTGAAACTCCCATCCCTATTAATCAGGCTTTCAACACCCTTGGAGCTCACACTATCAGCGTAAAAATCACTCCCTCCGGAGAAGATCTTAATAGTATTAACAATGAGTTCAGCAAATCCGTTTATGTAATCCCCAAACCGAAGATTACTCTTGTAACCGATAAGTCCAATTCTCCTCTTGCTCAGATCCTTTCCAGCCTTTATGAAGTTTCGACTGTTGCTGCTTATCCTGGGGCATCTGCTCTCAATGACACTAAAGTTCTGGTTCTTGACAACCAGTTCATTCAGACCCTTTCCGAACCTCAGATAAAGGAAATCAAAAAATACGTCATTGAAGGGGGAGGGTTGATAGTTGTAGGAGGAGAAAGGGCTTATGATTACGGTAATTATCTTAATTCTTCGCTCGAAGAAATCCTGCCTGTACTTTCAAAACCTTCCGAGTATAAGGGTGGGAGAAACATTGTCCTGGTTCTTGACATCTCTCCAAGTGCACGGGATCATGGAGCTCAGGGGGATATCCTCGGAAATGCTATCCATATTCTCGAGAATGAAAATCTCAGAGATGCAAATGCTGCGTCTATAGCTTTCGGAAGCAAGGATTATGATGTCTTCGGAGGATTTTTGTTTTTGGGCCTTCCTCAGAACAGGGCAATTATGGAAGACAAAATCTCACGGCTGACCACCGATGAGCAGAGCAAAACTTCACTTGACAAGGGACTTACAGGCGCAAAAGAAATGCTTGCAGACAAGGATGGCGAACGTGATGTCATTATAATTTCCGACGGAGGGATCAAGGACTCCTACGAACCAGGCCTTCAGGCTGCAAAAGAGCTGCAGAAACTCGGTGTAAACCTTTACTTTATCCATATACATTCGGCGGCTCCTTCGCAAACTGATAATGCCAGAAATTATTATGCAGAAATGTTAATGAAAGAACTGGGGCTTGAAAGTAACTATAAGCGAATTAATGTGACAGAAGATGGCCAGGAACCCCAAAGGGTAGTTTTTGATTTCGGGCCAGTTAATGAGTCTGCGGAAGAACAAGAAAAGAATGTCACTCTTGAGTCCTATGCTCTCTACGCTTACTCTCCTGATCACTTCATTACGAAAAATGTGAACCTTACTGCCAATATCACAGGATATAATGATGTGACCCCAAAAGCAGGGGCTGAACGTCTTGTTATCACTGCTGCTACTGGAAAACCTGTGCTTACAACATGGCGCTTCGGATTAGGAAGGGTTGCAGCCCTCAGCACGGACAATGGAGAGGGTGAAAGTTCTCGTTGGGCATCTGCCCTTTACAACGGCTCCAGTGCAAAGCTTATTTCCGGCATGACCAACTGGGCAATAGCAAATCCAAGGGCTGAAGAAGGGGCTGTTGTGGATAGTCCGGATACCTGGCTTGGAACTTCCTCCAACCTGACCCTTGTAATGTATGATGAGGGAATTCCCCAGCTGAAACTCGATGGAAACCCTCTTGATCTTGCTCTGACCGGAAGAAACACCTACGAGGCAACTGTAAATCCGGGAAGTGCAGGTATTCACGATATCTCCGGATATCCTCTGGCAGTAAACTACCCTCTTGAATATCGGGATATAGGGCTTAATAAAGACATAGAGCCTCTTATTCTTGCAACTGGTGGGAAGATTTACACTGAAAAGGATGCAAGAGCCCTGCTTTTAAAAGACGCCAGGCAGAACTCTGAAAGGGAAGCAAGTGAACCTGTGAGCCTGAAGGTTTATGTCCTCCTCGCAGCACTTGTCCTCTATCTCAGTGAAATTCTTGCCAGGCGCATAAAAGAAATGAGGAAGCTCCAGAAAGCGGAGAGTGCAGCGGAGGTAGGAGAACAAAATCCAACAGGAGAATAAACCCTAAAAGGCTTATTCTCCTCTTTCAGGGGCGAAATTTCAGATTCTGCATGTTTCTTGATTCAAGTTCTTGATTCAAGTTCTTGATTAAATCCTTGTTTTAAATCCTTGTTTTAAATCCTTGTTTTAAATCCCTGCTTCAAATCCCTGTTTCAACTATTTAGAAATTTATTGTAAATTCACCAGAAGAATCAGGGTTATCTGTCCAAAAAAACCTGAGAAAATGGGTATCACAAGGTTATCGTCAATTTTGTTTACTGCGGTTTCTGTAAGGGTTGCAAAAAAAGACATTACAAGGGAAACAGCAGGATTTCCGGTTATCAAGAAGCCTATAAGGAAATCAACGATAAACTCGGAAACCGAACCTTCAATGGATTTATCGTTATTGAATATTTCTTTGAAAACTCTTCTCTTTCCATAGAATTTTCCTATCAGAGCTGCAGCCATATCTCCGAAAGTTGTCATAAGGATTGCAGCGTATGCTATTTCTTTGCTGAAGAGGGCTATTGCTGAAATTGCTCCCAGGGCAAAATGGATATGGCCTCCCAGACGATTTGCTTCCTGATCCCTGTACATAGTGTAAAAAAACGGTATTTCCATGCTTTTCTCCAGCCGGAGATAGTCGAGGAAAAGGACAGTTACCAGAAAAAGCATAAGCACCCATAGAACAGCCTCTTTTCCGAAAAATTCGTAGAGAAGTACGATAAAAATCGAGATCAAGTGTACACTTTTTCTCATGATTTCAAAGACAAATTCGGAGGACATTATAGAGAGAGTTGTGAGAATAGCATATAAAGCTATATTACTCTCAATAAATGCTTAGTCTTCTTAAACCATTTTTTCAGAATCTCTCTGGAGTTCTGCCGAATCTTCTGTTAGTTTTTTAATCAGGTCCATGTCTTTGAGAATCTTCAAACTTACGATGCCTCCGAAAAGCAGGTTCATATGATATGTCAGAGCTCTCCAGGCAAGTACCGTAATCCCCAGGACAGATGAGTTTACGAACATTGAAAAGACAGAAACTGCCCCCAGTTCAGCGACTCCACTTGAGCCGGGAGTTGCGGGAACCAGTAAGACTACTGTCAGAAGTACCTGAGCTGCAAAAGCGGCAAGTATAGAAGGTTTTTGTGAAAGGCCCATCAGGATAAGTACGAGCAGTGAAAAGTCCACAATCCAGAAAAGGAAAGTATATATTATTCCCCAGATCAGCCCTTTTTTTCCTTCTGATAAAAAGATTTTCACACTATCATGGAAATTATCAATTTCCCTGTCTATTTGTTCCGCGAAATTGAAAAGCACATCATCTGTCCGTTTCCCTAAAAATGGAGCAAGCTTGCCTGCAAGCTTGTGAATTATATGTTTTAACTTTTCGGGCTTCCAGATTCCATATACAAAGAAAAGAAGTATTATGAAAACCAGCGAGTTCGCTATTATTAAAGCTGCGTCGAATTGATAATTCAAAAACATGTCTCCCAGAATAAAAAGGGTAAATGGTAGGCAAAGAAATATAAAAAGAGCATCAAGAAGGCGCTCACCTACAACAATTGCAGTTGCTTTACCCAGAGGGATTCCGTTCTTATTTAAAAGAGGAACTCTCAGAAGTTCCCCTCCGGCAGAAGAAGGGGTGATTGCAGCCACAAAGGTACTTGAGACAATTATCTCTGTAGATTTCATCAAGCTAATTTTATAACCAAGAGACTTACATAGAGACTGAGTCCGAAGGCTCCATATAATATAGAAAAGAATGTGGGACAGAGCTGCAGCCAGGAAATATTCCAGTCTGATTTTTCTCAGGGCTTCAAAAGTTTCCGAGTTAAATGTTAGATTAGTAAGCAGGGCAATTGATGCTGCGCTGATAATCAGTGTTGCAATAAGCCATTTTTTGTACCTGTTCATGGCAATCTATCTGGGTCCTTTTTAACAAAGTAATATTTCTATTTTTTTATAAAGTAATATCTACATTTGAAGGAGCTTTTAATATATATCAAATGACAGAGCAGGAATTATGATGTTCATGTTTAAATTATTTTCTTATATTTTTAATAAGTTATTGAGGTATGGATTAAGAGAAGTTAAAAAATAAGTGAACAATTTTGAAAAAAAAGTGATAGTTGAAGAAGGCAGCTTTATTGGAAAAGTTCAATTTGAATTCAGACTGAACCTGAGTTTTTAACTGATATTAACCTGAATTCAACTTTTCAATTCTAATCTGTTTTTAAGCTGCAATCTTTGATACTTGTTTTCAAGATCCTTCATGCGCAGTGTCATAATCGTAATTGATAACATTGTCCTTTATGCTGGCGTCCTTATCTATCTTTACTTCAGGCCAGATCTTAACTCCGGAATGTATGGTCGAGTTATCCCCTATACTTACTTTATGCCCGATAACAGTTCCGTTCTCAAGGGAGCAGTTTCCTCCGATAATTGTTTCATCTGCTACCACTCCTCCCGAAATATTGGAAGCTTTTCCAATACGCACATTATTAAAAAGGTAGGACGAGAGAATCTTTGAATTATTTTCAATTGTGCAGTTTGAGCCTATAACGCTGTAGGGTCCTATGAGGACATTGTCGCCTATTTTTGTGTTTTCCCCTATGACTATTGGTCCTACAAGGGAAGAATTCGAACCTATAGATACATTATTTCCTATGGATAGGGGGCCTCTTATTCTTGCATTTCTGGTTGTGAAATTTCCTTCAATTGTTGTTCCGGGAAGGGCATCGAGCATCCAGCGCTGGGCCTGTCTGTAGGCGGCTGAACTCCCAACGTCAGTCCAGTTTCCCCGGACAAGCACCCCGTTAATTTTCTCATTAGCTGCAAGCAGGGCAGGAAACAGGTCTTTTGCAAAGTCATATTTCTTGTTCTCAGGAATCCATTCAAAGATTGAAGGAGAGCATACATATATGCCTGTACTTGCAAGATTACTGAATATCTGGCCTGCCTTGGGTTTTTCCAGAAAGCGGTGAATCCTGTTATTTATATCCATGTCGGCAATTCCAAACTCTCTTGGGTCGTCAATCGAAAGAAGTCCTATAGTCACAAAAGCATCGTTTGTCTCATGGAAACGGTACATTTCTCGAAGGTCGAGATTAAGGACATGGTCACCGCCAAGCACGATAAATGGCTCATTTTTCAGGTATTTTTCGGCGTTTTTGATTCCGCCTGCAGTTCCAAGCTTTTCTTTCTCGTACACATAATTGATATGTACCCCGAACATGTGCCCGTCCCCTAGCTGTTCTTCTATACTCTCTCCCATATATCCGAGAGTTATAACTATTTCATTGAATCCTTCTCTTGAGAGGTGTTCTATCAGGTGTAGAACTGATGGTTTATTGAGGATGGGTATGCTTGGTTTAGGGTGTTTGAAGGTTAGAGGCCTGAGCCTTGTCCCTGTCCCTCCGCACATGATACACGCTTTCATATTTTTCCCAAACGTTGTCTATGAATATATTGTTAACGATCTTTTTTCATTTCTGAAGGTTATTGATAATGATTCTTCAAAAGGATATCTTCTTCTCTTTCCACTTTGATCTCTTTTTTTCCTTTGTATTCAGAAATGGTGCCGGTTACGCTAATGGCGTCTCCTTCCTGTATTGACATATTCAGAGCTTCAGCTCCTGCTGTTTTCGGGATAAAAACACTCATTACCTCTGAATTACAATCCACATCTAAAAGCAAATGTTCTCCTGTGTAGGTGAAGCGTTTGCTCAGAACTTCAGCTTCGAGAAAAACCTTCTCTCCTGAAACGGACTCCTGTGTATATTGTCTGGCTTCTCCCCCGGACTTTTGTCCGGTGCCTGCAAGTTCTGTGCCAAAGCAAACGTAAGCTGTTAAAAGAGAAGATAGTGTCATAATTAGTAAGACTATTACTACTTTCTCTTCTTTTTCCATATTTACCACCTATCTCTACAGGCTTGGAATCAGTTCACTATCGAGACAAGTTTTATTTCTAGAATCAGGGTTTTGCCTGCAAGTTCATCATTGAAATCAAGAGTAACGTGGGTTTCTGTGGATTTGAGTACTTTAACTTCTCTTCCTCCGGGTGTTACGATTTTTTGCCCTGTTTCAGGAGGAGTCTGAAGTTCGAGTTTCGAGAGGGGGATATCCTGAATAAGATATTTTTTATACTCTCCATAGGCATTCCCAGGTGAGATTTTCAGGGTTTTTTCTTCTCCTTCTCTCATCCCCAGGACCGCAATATCGATGCCTTTTATGACCTGACCTGCATCTACCCTGAAAAACAGGGGTTTGTACTCTTTTTCTTCGCTGTATATTCCAGCTTCAATGGCTTTTTTCTTTACTGTGGTATCGAATAATGTCCCGTCTTCGAACTTTCCCGTGTAGTCAATAAGGATATAATCTTCTTTTTTCACAGTACGAGAATTCTCTGTCATTGTTTTCTCCTGTGCGCTCTTCTCTCAGCGTTTTCCTTTCATGAGAAGTACTATAGTGCCAGAAGGACCCCTGACTATCTTAATTATTCTTCAAACTTCAATTGATTTCCAAGAACTTAAGTTTATTCTATAGAGACAAGTTTTATATCAAAAATCAGAGCCTTGCCTGCAAGTTCATGGTTGAAGTCGATCATAGCATGAGTTTGATTTATCTCGACTACGGTGACATTTCCATACATCGTCGGAATTTTCTGTCCGGGTGTGAGGTTTTCTACAGAAATGTTTTGTAACGGAACTGCGACAATCTTTGACTTGTTGTATTCTCCATAGGCTTCTTCAGGAGGAATTGTAATAGTCTTTTCTTCTCCTATTTTCATTCCTATTACGCCATTGTCAAAGCCCTTGATCATCTGGCCTGCGCCAGCAACAAAGGTTAGAGGGGAATAAGTTCTGTTAGCAGTGTATATATCGGCCTCTTTTGCAGTCTCTTCTATCGAGGTATCAAAAACCGTGCCGTCTTCTAGCTTTCCGGTGTAGTCCACCTGGACAGTGTCTCCAGCTTTTACTGCTCTGCTGTCATTTGTTTTGTTTACGGTTTCGTTCCCCTTATCTGCACAGCCGCTTCCAAAAATTATGCTTCCAATAAGCAGTATAGATATGAATAAAGTTACTCCTTTCCCTATCTTCATTCTTTTTCTGCCTCCTTAGAGACTATTCTGACCACAAATATCAGGGTCTTGCCTGCAAGCCTGTGATTGAAGTCCAAGACAAAGCTTTTTTCGTTTACTTCAGTGACGGTACCTGCCAGCCCATTATCAGTTACTAGCTGCATTCCGATTTCCGGAGTAAAATCAACAGCTTCAAGTGGCAGTTCCCTTGATAACTCTTCTCTGTATTCCCCATATGCTTCTTCTGGCGGGATCTTAAGGGTCTTTTCTTCCCCTTCTCCCATCCCGACAACTCCTTCGTCAAACCCTTTTATCATCTGGCCTGCACCAACGGTAAATGTAAGGGGTTTGTAGTCTCTCATTTGATTGTATGTCCCTGCCTCAATGGCTACTTCTTTTATGGAGGTATCGAAAACTGTACCATCTTCGAGTTTTCCCACATAATCAACGGAAATAAGATCTCCGTTTTCAACTATTTTACTGGAATCTTTTCTTATATCCTCGGCCATAAAAATCAGTAAAGACAAATGAGAACATGTTAGATAAACATGCTGATAAAGAAGGCCTCAGAAACGATTTATTCAGAATCTGAAGAGCTGGAAGCTCTGTAATTTTTAGTTCTTCACTTCTTTAATTCTTTGTCTTCTAGAAGAACTCTTTGTTTAGCTCTTTGTTTAGCTCTTTGTTTTCTAATTGATTTTGGTGTTGGTTTTTAAGTTCTTTTTAATTCTTTTTTATACTCTACATATGAGTAAACAACTGTAATCCCTGCAGTAAAAAGGGCAGGTACGATGATGAAAAAGATAGCAAAGTCAGGAAATAAAGTTCCGAAGATAGAAATTATTCCTGCAGCCTTAAACAGTTTCCCTCCAAGCATGTTGGTTTTTTTCCACACTCTATCACTGCTCAGGGTCCAGGGAGTCCTGACGCCAATAAACCAGTTTCTTTCCGCATTTTCCATTAGAATTCCTATATAGTAAAACAGAATCCCCACTCCTGCAGGAAGCACGGCATTCGGACTGATCTGGATTCCTATGTTCCAGAGAATTATCTGAAAATGGATAGCAACCATAAACAGAACAAAAATAATTATAAATCTGTCGTAATATTTCCTGAACTTTTCTATGTTTTCTTTCTTAGGGTCAATTCTGGGAATTATCAGGAATAGAGCTGCAAGGCCTGTGATTACTACAGGCATGAAAAAAAGTCCCCATAACTTCGACATATACCCGTCTACTTCTCCTTTGGAGTTCCAGTGAGTTGCCATCTGCTCAGGAACCTGCGAATAGAAATGAATCGAAAGAATAAAGGAAATAAGGATAAGTCCTGCGACTATCAGGGTTGTTTTGCGCATGTAAGGTTTTAGTATCCTTTCAGATATTTAAAAGTGTAGAGTATTAAAATGCATGAGATGCGTAGTATTCGCAATTTACATGGTAAAATGTAGAGCTGGAAATCAAAATTTCAGGAATGGGAGTTCCATTTCCTTAAAACGTCATGCTATTTTACAGTAACCTTGTGGCCTTTAAATGATCCTGTGATTTTCAAATGTTCTTATTCACACCCTCTGTGCGGTTCTTATTCTTAACCTGTTTGCGCGATGTTTTTCTCAGGTCTCATCCTGATTCTTCCTATTAATGCTGCAATTCCCCCAGAACAAGGAAAATCCTGTATGCCAGGGAAAGACAACTGCCTCTGCCAGGGGGTAATCAACAAGAGTATGCCAAGAGCTGAAAGGGAGTGTGGTCCGGCATAAAAGATGAAATCATCGAAATTTCATTTTCACTAAAGGCAAAAGGAAGAACTATGCTCATTATAAAAGAATAAAATTCTAAAATTTAAAAGAGTAAATATCAAAAATTATGAAAGTTTCTACAAATTGCTTATTTAATTAGAAAAGATAATGGACCGGTCGGGAATTGAACCCGAGGCCTCTACCATGCCAAGGTAGCGATCTTCCCCTGATCTACCGGCCCATTTAGATATGCTTTGTCAGCACTCCCTCATACACTCAGTATCGTATATAAAACTGTCGCCATGATGGCTCTGCTTCCTGTAAATAAATTTTAAAATCTGAGATAATTCCAATATTCAAGCAAAAGTTATAAGTAGTAAATCGAGTATTAAAAGTGTTGTCGGATTGGGATGCTTTCCCAATAAAAAGCCTTTAACTTCCGATAATTCAAAAAAACTTACTTTCGGGCCCGTAGCTTAGCCTGGTGGAGCGCACGGCTGATAACCGTGAGGTCCTGCGTTCGAATCGCAGCGGGCCCACCACAAATCAATTATCTCTTTTCGGAGAACTCTAAAAATCTTACTATTTATATATCTCTTCATTCCGGGCCCGTAGCTTAGCCTGGTGGAGCGCACGGCTGATAACCGTGAGGTCCTGCGTTCGAATCGCAGCGGGCCCACCACAATTTCTTTTTAATTCCTATTTTTCTTTCGTTTTTCTGTTCTTTTTCACTGTTTTTTACTCCATTTACTCTGTTTTCATTTTCTAGGTGTTCTCCTGTTCCAATCTAAAAACAAAATAAATCACTGAAAGTGCAGAAAACGCGGAATAAAGAGAGCATGGACACAGTTTTTTTCAGCTCTTTCCATCTCGACTTGCGCCTCGGGAGTACGCTGTCTGTTTCGCCTTGCTCAAGCAGACTAATTCATGGTTTAGAATCCAGAATTTCACTTCGTGATCACAGGAAATCGGAGATTTTCTGGAAGTTGCGATGTAATCGCAACAGAATGAGGTCCTTTTCACCTTGAATTACGATTCAGGATCATGCAATCTTTTTGCTGCTCTCAAGAGGACTAACTTATGGGTGCGGTTTTTAGCGCTTTCCACGCTGATTTTTCTTTGGTTATAGAAACAAAAGCATATTTTTTGCATCCCTTAAAAGAGTGAAAATTTATGTTTTTCTGGCGTATGTAGTTTCTTTCTCCAAAAACTGAGTAAAGTGTGAAACTTACACCAAAAAACATAGTCTGATATTCGAATCCTGATAATCTGAAATTTGTATTGTGATAACTCGGATCCTGATAATTGAACCCTGATAGTTTGAGGCGTAATGGCTGAGTAAGTTTTCAAAAAAGTAAGCAATAAATGAACATTTGTAAAAAGCTTAACTTAAAAATGTTACCAAAGCAAAAAAGTTGACTAATACAAAAAAGTGTAGGGTAGGGGGAATCCCCTTTAAGACAGAATAGCTTTTAAACAGTAGAAATCGAGACACTTTCGGTAATTACTTTCGGTAATATTGCATCTGACTTCAGGCCATTCCATTCCCTATCATAAATTTCAGGCAATGTGTTTCAGGCGTTCGATGTTCCTGAGCACAAGCTTGCTTTCGGCTATGATTTCTTCTTCGATCTTGCTGACAATACGGTCCATAGAGACTGTTAGCCTGTACAGCTTGATCGGTCTGCCTTTACCTTTCGATTTTTTTTCTTCCCGAATGTAAATCCAGTCATTTTCGCGGAGGTACCGCATAGCAACACTGACTTCCGGTTGTCTCAGGCCTGATACCATTTCAATGCTCTGGGAAGATATTTCCCTTCCTTTTGCAAGGCAGGCGAGGGTAAGAGCAATTGGCCTGCTGACATTAATTCTTCTAAATAATTCAATCATTTCATATTCTTTTGATCCCATTATGAGAGGGATCTCATCGTGTACGTTAGCAATTTCCATTGCTAAACCACTTTCATCTACCATTAAATCACCCGAAGAACCATTATAGAGTGAATTAATATAAATATTTACTTATGTTTTATTTTTTATATTTTTTAAATTATATTTTTAATTTATATTGTATCGGTGGTTCACATATTTCACATGACTTCTTATGATGCTGATTATCTCTTTTTGAAGGGGTTGACCAATTTCAGAGCTTATACAGTTCATGCTATACATACCATATTGTTTGAAAGTTGCTGTAAGGTTTCTTTCAGGAATAATAATCTTCTCATGAGATTCCTTTATGGCGCCTTGAATTTTTATTAAAATGTGAGTAGAACTCCTAAGCTATTGTTAGTTCTCAAAATAGAGTATTTCTTAAAACATGTTAAGATTGTTTGAAAATCCAGAATTTCCATGAAAATACTAATGGGGTATTTATTCTAAAAGATGAGGTAGCAATATAAAAGATATTATAATAGTATAATAGACTTTTCCATTTTTAACTAAAAGAAGGAATTTTATCCGGGTTATAAAACCCAGACATTAAGAAAATTATGAAATTTTTATCGGAATTTTTGACTAGGTTTTCTTGGAAAGTCCAAGAGCTTTGTTAGTTATCAGGTTAGATTCTTTAGACGTTCTATATTCTGGGTTATGTTTCTGCTCTCAGCCATTACGTTTTCTTCAATTGCATCGATGATCGTTTCCATTGGGACTGTAAGTTTGTACAGTTTAACAGGTCTGCCTTTTCCTTGGTTCTTCTTTTCTTCCCTCATGTTTATCCAATCATTTTCTCGAAGATAACGCATTGCAATGCTGACTTCTGGCTGCCTTAAACCTGATACCATTTCAATGCACTGGGAAGATATTTCCTCTCTTTTTGAGAGACACGCAAGGGTAAGTGCAACTGGCCTATTGATGTTGAGCCTTCTCAAAAGCTCTACCATTTCGTATTCAATCTCTCCCATTTTAAAATTATTTTCCTCTGATGTAAACTCATTATCTGCCACAACTATCATCTACCGTCTAATCAGAAAAGTGATCCTTATTTACTTCTGACATTATTCTTTTATCAAATATTCTCAGATTAATAGAAATATATTAATTTAAATCAGTCCTTCCTTCATATCTTTATTATATTTAAATTATATATTTCTACTGATATGAGTTCTGGATTTGTGGGGGTATCTCACAAAATCTGTTTTTTCCGAATTGATTTAAATAATAATACTCTCTCTTCATATATATAATTATATGCGCATAAAATCTTTTTAATTAAAATACTTTTTAAATTTTGCTCAATTATCTCTTCGAAAGTGCAGAGTGAAAATAATTTTTGATGTGCATAATCTGCAACTTTTTTACAAATCTTCCTCAATATATATATAGGATAAAAGCATACTCAGCTATAGTGAGCTTTCTAATATATAAGGAAATTTGAATAGTTAAAAGGCGAAAAATATCTTGAATTATTCTCTTTCTCCTTCTATTTTGTCCTTTTTTTGTAACTACTTCTCAAATTCTGTCCTTATTGGGTCATTTTTACTCTCTGTTTCGGCAAGTCTTAAATATTAATCCCTATAAGATTTAATATAATGAACGCTGCCCTGGACAAACCTGCTGTATTTATCTGCCATTGCAGTGGGAATATTTCCGAACACATTGACATCAGTTCTATTAAAAAAACCCTTAAGGCAGAAGGGGTCTCGGTCTTCGATTACGAGTATCTCTGTTCGAGCGAGGGACAGGCCCTGATCAAAAATAAGATTTCAGATGGGAACCTGAACCGGATAGTTATAGGCTCTTGTACTCCTTCCAAACATGGTGCTCTCTTTAAAAAGTGTATCCAGGAGGCAGGACTTAATAGAGCAATGCTCGAAATTGCAAACCTCAGAGAACACTGTGCCTGGGTTCATCCAGATAAAACTGAAGCTACGGAAAAAGCTCTTTCACTTCTTCAGGGAAAACTCAAACGTCTGGAAAATAGCCAGCCACTCGACGAAATAAAAGTGAGCATTGCTCCAGAGGCACTTGTAATTGGAGGGGGAATTGCAGGGATCACTGCAGCAGTGAATCTTGCAGATAGTGGAATTTCCACCTACCTGGTTGAGAAAGATTCCAGTATTGGTGGAAATATGGCAAAAATAGGCAAGGTCTTTTCCCCTGATAAACTTGCGGAAGAGTGCGCAATGTGCTCACTGAGCCCTCTCATGAATGATGTGGTCTCTAATCCGAAGATAACCCTTCTGACCTGGACTGAGGTGGAACGCTTAAGCGGAAGTGCCGGAAATTTCACAGTCCGTCTCAGGAAAAAGCCAAGGTATGTGAAGGATAATTGTACAGGGTGTGGCCGATGTAGCCGTGTTTGTCCTGTTCTGATTGAAAATGAATTCAACTGTGGGGCTATGGACAAAAAAGCAATTTCTTTGCGCTTTTCTCAATCAGTTCCCAAGACTTACTATATAGACTCTGATCACTGTCTGCAGCTGAATGGCGAAACATGCGGAAAATGTGCAGATGCCTGTAAATCCGGTGCAATTGATTTTTCGCAAAAGGAAGAAATTATTGAACTCAATGTCGGTGCAGTTATAGCTGCTACCGGCTTTGACGAGTATGATGCATCCCAGAAACCCCAGTACGGGTATGGGATTTTCAAAAACGTTATAACCCAGATGGAGCTTGCCCGAATTCTTGGAATCAATGGTCCTACAAAAGGGACGCTTCTCAAGCCTTCTGATTTCAGCAAGGTTTCAGATATTAAGCCGGCAGGCACCTGTGGAGATAATAGCTCATCTGATGAGACCTCTGATGAGTTACATGATGCTGGAAAACCTAAAAGAATCGTTATGATTCAGTGTGTAGGCTCAAGGGATGAAAAAGAAGGTGGAAATCGTTACTGTTCCAGATACTGCTGTATGGCAGCTTTGAAGCATTCGAGCCTGATACTCAAAAAATATCCTGGTACAGAAATCACAATTTGCTATATTGATCTGCGAGCTTTTGGTTTCTATGAAAACTACTATCGGATGGTTCAGGACTTAGGAGTCCATTTTGTGAGGGGGAGGCCAGCCGAAATTCTGGAAAAACCAGATAAGAGCCTGGTTGTGAGGGTTGAAGATACTCTAGACCAGAGGATAAAAGAGATTCCTGCAGATCTCGTTGTACTTTCTTCGGCCATGGTACCTTCTCAGGGAACCAAAAAGATTGCAAGCATACTTAACCTGAGCCAGGACGAAAATGGATTTGTCAAAGAAAGACACTCCAAACTAAAACCTGTAGACAGCTCACTTGATGGAGTATTTGTCTGTGGCACTGCTCAGGGCCCTAAAGATGTTACAGACACTATTTCCCAGGCAGGGCTTGCAGCTATAAGGGCTAAAGCTTTTATTACGGATAGTCCAAAGGCACTGACAAATGAAATCCCTATAGTTAATCAGCTACTCTGCACAAAATGTGAGGAATGTCTTAAATGTCCTTTCGAAGCTCTTTCGCTTAATAAGAGCGGTAGAATTGTCGTGGACCCGTTGATCTGCACTGGCTGCGGATACTGCGTTGAAGTCTGCCAAAGCGGCGCTATTCAGGTTGCAGGTTTCACTAAAAACCAGCTAAAAGCCGAAATTGAGGGCATACTTAACGAAGGGGACATGCTTGGCTTTGTAAATGGCGGGATTGCATCCCTTACCTGTGATAATATAGGTAACAGTGTACTTACCTATCCTTCAAATGTCAAATTAATCAAAGTACCTACAAGTTTGGTGCTGGATAAAGAATTATTACTTCATGCCTTCAAACACGGGGCTTCTTCAGTTATGTTTATAGAAGATCCGCCAGACAGCCCTAAAGCCGAAATCATATATCCCTTAACTGTCAGGCACTTCGAGAAATTGAAAAAGGAAATGGGAGATTCAGGAAAGAGGCTCCATTTCAAAAAAGCCTATGTTCCAAATACGAAAGGGCTTGCAGGAGCTTTTACCAGCCTTTCCCGGGAAGGAGAGATGATTAGATGATCCCTTATGTAAATGAATACGATACCCCAGAATGTAAATCCCTTGCAGAAACCGCAAAGAAAAGCATCCGGACTCCTGCCTCTCTGGGGCTTGACCGCTGCATTCAGTGTGGAGCCTGTACAGCCTCCTGTCCTGCGGCCCGTTTTACAGATTACAGCCCGCGCCAAATTGTAAAGAGGGTGCTTGAGAATGATCATAGTATACTCGAGTCCGAAATGATCTGGTCCTGTTTCTACTGCTATTCGTGTAATGTACGCTGTCCCAGAAACAATAGTCCCGTAACAATAGTGCAGGTACTTCGGCAGATGGCTATTAACGAGGGTATAGGGGTTGAGAAACTTGGCTACTTTGTTGAGATTGGAGAATACCTTGCTGAGAACGGGGCAAGTAAAGTCCCAGGTGCTGGTATAAAGAATATGGAAAGAGATCTTGGAGAACGCTGGATCAAATTCAAAAAGAATCTCGAACCAATCCGTGAAGAGCTTGGGCTAAGTGCCAGAGATGTCAGGAATACCCATGGAGAAGTTCAGGCTATTCTTGAGAGCACAGGGTACTTTGAAAGGGAAAAATGGATAAAAGCAAAAATACAGGAAAACCACGTTAATCAGCTCCTGAAAAACCGTTGTGTGAAAAAAGAAGGTAAACACGGAGATTTAGGCTTTGAAAACGATAGAGAATATACCAGACAGGCAGCTCTTATTATTTAAAAGTTGCATGGTCGGGCAGGAATACCCGGGAGTAGAAACTTCTACTCGTTACGTGTTTGATAGGCTTGGAGTAGATTACTTTATAAATGATGAGCAGTCCTGCTGCACAGGAATAGGACATTACACTGACATCTTTGAAGGGCTAACTACAACAGCTATTGCAGCCCGAAATTTTGCCATCGCTAAAAAATGCGGGCATCCAAATATAACCTGTCTCTGTTCAACCTGCTATGCCATAAACAAGGAAGCCTGTGAACTTCTTAATACCAACACTGAAGTCAGGGAAAAAGTTAATTCCATCTTCAGAGAAAAAGGTCTTTCTGATCTTGTTTACGAGAAAGACGATATGGATCCGAGAGCAAACTTCTACCATGCCGTCGAGATCCTCTTAAGTAAAGTCAGCCAGATTGAGAAAGAGAAAAAGATAGACTTCTCAGGTGTCAAAGCTGCCGCTCACCATGCCTGCCACTATTATAAAGTCAAGTATTTAGACGTTCTCGGAAATCCTGAAAATCCTCAGCTCATAGATACCATAGCTGCAGCCTGCGGGGCCGAGCCTTTACGCTGGTACGAGGACAGAACTCTCACCTGCGGGATGGGTTTTTCCCAGCTTCATCTTAACAAAAACACCTCTCTTCAGGTGACAAAAACTAAGCTCGACAGCCTCCAGAGAGCAGGCGTAGAACTTATGATCCATATGTGCCCGAACTGCCATATTCAGTATGACCGTTACCAGCCAGTTATAGAAAAAGAGTTTGGGGTAAAGTACAAAATGGTCCATATGAATATTGCCCAATTCGTGGCTATTTCAATGGGTGCGGATCCTTACAAAGTCTGTGGTTTCCATACCCATTCCGTGCCTCTTGAAGAATTTCTGGAAAAACATGGAATAATCTGAAAAATCTCAGAAAACTTCTAATTTGAAAGCCTCTAATCTGAAAACCTCTAATCTGAAAACTTCTGGCTCGCCCGAATTGCGCCTCGGGAGTGCGCCGTCCTTTTCCCACCAGAATTGCGCCTCTGGAGTACGCCGTCCTTTTCGCCCCGAATTGCGATTCGGGAGCCCGCTGTCCTTTTCGCTTCGCTCAAGAGGACTAATTTCTGGGACAGAAGTTTTCGTCTTTTCTTTGTGGAATATCTTATAGTTAATCAGTCAGAGCTTGCGGGACAGCTGCTTCTTAAGTAAAAGAGTAGCTTTTTAGCGTTCCTAAAATGCCATGAATGTGTAGAATTTATACTACTGTATAAGGTATTTTGGCAGTATTTTTGTGTTTTAATTTTTATATCTCTGTTAATTTCTCAAGCTCATTCGCTAGATTTACCATATTGGCTGTCAGATTTCCAATTTTAGTCAGCAGGGCCCGATTGTCGTTATAACCTCTTGTTAGCCGGGTGCTGTTTGCAAGTACATTTGGTTAAACTTTATACTATAGTTATTTCTATATTATGGGGTCTGTTCTACTCATTTAGCAAAACAGTGTTTGTCAACAGGAATTCATGGTATGGTGTGAAAATTTTATTAAAAGCACCTTGAATTCATACTCTAATCTTTAAAAATATTTTTCAATAATATTTTTAACCTAAATATCCATTAAGTATATATATTTCATTATAGTGAGTTCAGGGATCTGAATTTCTCCCCATCTATTCATCATTATTTCTTCTTGGACAGGAGGCTAACTTTGGGAACAATTAGCGAAAAAATTTTTTCACGCGCAGCGGGAAATAAGGCAATGGCAAACGACTTTGTGCTGGCAGATGTAGATTATGCAATGGCACATGACGGTACGTCGGTGCTTGCAGTAAATGCTTTTAAGGAAATGGGAGTGGAAAAGGTCTGGGATCCGTCGAGGATAGTAATTCCTTTCGATCACATAGCTCCTGCAAACAGTGAAACTTCAGCTATTCTTCAGAGGGAGATTAGAGAATGGATAAAGGATCAGGGAATTTCTAACTTTTATGAAGTTGGAGAAGGGATTTGCCATCAGGTGCTTCCTGAAAACGGGTTTGCCCTTCCTGGAAAACTTGTTGTAGGGGCTGACTCGCATTCATGTACTTATGGAGCTTTCGGTGCATTTGCAACAGGGGTTGGGGCTACTGATATGGCTGAAATTTTCGCCACGGGCAAACTCTGGTTCAGAGTTCCGGAAAGTTTCAGTATGACTGTTGAAGGGAAGCTTGGAGAGGGAGTTTACGCAAAGGACTTGACGCTTTACCTTATCGGAAAAACCGGAATTGACGGCGCAACCTATAAAGCTGTAGAGTTTTACGGACAGACAATCCATGAACTTTCGGTTGCTGGCAGGATGACACTCTGCAATATGGCAATTGAGATGGGGGCAAAGTCCGGTATTGTCCCACCTGACAAGAAAACCTTCGATTTTTTGAAAAACAAAGCAGTTGCTCCTTATGAACCTGTTTATGCTGACTCTGATGCCGCATATGTAGAAGAATTCGCCTACTCTGCTGATGATATCGAGCCCCAGATAGCCTGTCCTCATCAGGTAGACAATGTAAAACCTGTAGGGGATGTTGAAGGGACTCATATTGATCAGGTCTTTATCGGGACATGCACGAATGGTAGGCTTGAAGATCTTGAAGTAGCAGCCCAAATTCTGAAAGGAAAGAAAGTTGCTGTCAGGACTATTGTGATTCCTGCATCCCGAACGACTCTTCTTGCAGCTATTGAAAACGGAACAATGGAAACTTTGTTAAAAGCGGGAGTAACCATTGCAACTCCTGGCTGCGGTCCATGTCTTGGTGCTCATCAGGGTGTACTTGGGGAAGGAGAAGTCTGCGTTTCAACCGCAAACAGAAATTTCAAAGGCAGGATGGGGAAAGGTGGCTTCATTTATCTCGCATCGCCTGCAACTGCAGCAGCTTCGGCTCTCAAGGGCGAAATTACTGACCCAAGGATAGTTTGAAGCCTGGATGTTTAGATCGAAGCGTTTAATCAGAGTTTTCCACAGGATAATTTAAAGCCTGATGTAAGACCTGCTTTTAAGCTAGTTTATCTAGCTCAATACTTTTTTCCATCTTCTTTCTATTCTTTTCTCTTTTTTATTTAACTTTATTAAATTCCTGTTTAAATCCAGCGAAATTTTATACCATGAATTGCATATATATTGACAGGAGGGAATAACTATAACTGAAGAGCTTAGTCATGAAAATCTTTCACATTTGATTGAACACTGGATAGAACATAATGAGAGCCATATTCAGAGCTTTAGGGAATGGGCACAGAAAGCCAAAAAAGACGGTTTTCTCGAAGCTGCTGAAGATATCCTTGAAGCCGCAAACAAAGTTGAGGAAGCAAATGAGCTTCTTAACAAGGCAAGAAAAGGGCTTTTTAGCGTCGACTAAATAGTTATCTATAGTTATTATTTAAGACTTCTTTTACTCTCTGTGCCGGGCGATTTCCCGTCACTATCATTCTTTCTTTTTGCATACAAACCAAAATTCTGAATTCTTTCCTGGCAGGGATTCTTTTTCTTAAACTTTGGTTCTCTGTTAGTAACATAATATCTTACTTTTTTAATATATTTTTTAACATATTTTCTAATATATTATTTTTTAAGATATTAATTTTTAGAATTCTTCCAGTATTTATTATCTGAATGGTTCAAAAAGAACTAAGGTGTAAGAAAAAGCTATTTCAAACCAGAAAATATAGAAGATCAGAAAATAGAAGATGAGATTTTAATAAAACTTTTCAATCTCATGCTTTACTCTTTCAATAAAAAACTCCTGTTTTACAAGAGGTTTTTCCTGAATTGCGGGAACTCTCTCTTCATACACATCTCTCTTGCTTTTATAAAATATGCCATTAGGAATTTTGTCCCCCCATTCCAGAGACTTTTCAAATGCTTTTATCTGGTTGTGAGGGTCATAGTCATCCTCGATCTTGTAAACTCTATCCCGGTACCACTTGAAAGTGTTTATTTTGTTAAAGGTAACACAGGGTTGAAAGATATCAAGAAGAGCAAAGCCTTTGTGTGTTATTGCAGTTTTCATAAGCTCTTTCAGATACTCCTGATCTCCTGAAAATCCCCTGGCTACGAAGCTGCAGTTCAGGGAAATTGCCATGGCAAGAGGATTCATTGATTCCTGGAGCACACCGTAAGGCTGAATTGTTGTGTCGGTTCCCTTAGCTGTTGTAGGAGACGCCTGCCCTTTAGTCAGCCCGTACACCTGGTTATTATGTACGAACAGGGAAATATTCGGGTTCCTCCTAATTGCATGAATGAAGTGATTCCCCCCTTCCCCGTAACAGTCTCCATCTCCTGCGACTGCGATTACGTGCAGAGAATGATTGGCAAGTTTTGCAGCAGTCGCTACTGGAAGGGTCCTTCCGTGCAGTCCATTAAATGTATGGCATTTTATGTAATGGGGCAGTTTTCCAGCCTGTCCTATTCCCGAAACAACAAGGACTTCCCAGGGTTCAATGCCAAGCTCTATAAGTGCCTGCTTTATTGTTGAAAGAATCTGAAAATTTCCACATCCCGGACACCAGGCCGGAACCTGCCCTTCATACTCTTCAGATGTAGGCATGCAGGTCCTCCTTCAGTTTTTCTATTGTAAAAGGCCTCCCATCGTATTTAGTGATCTGGTGCGAAAACTCAAACCCTGTTTCTTCCCTCATTAGTTTTGCAAATTGCCCACTGGCGTTGTTTTCTATACAGATGGTCAGGTCTGCGTTCTCGAGAGTCTCAATGTAATCAAACCTATCCCGCTCTGGGAAGGGGTATATCTGGCTGAAGTGCATCATAGCAGTTTTTTGATCTTTAGATATCATATCAACTACTTCTTTTATTACACCGTAAGTAGAACCATGCCCAACAAATACGACCTCTGGAGACATGTTTCCATAAAGGGAGGGAGCTTCTATTTCTTTCTTTATAAGCGGCAGTTTTTTCAGAAGCCTTTTCTGGACCATTTTTATACGGGTTTCCCCGTCTTCTATAATATGCCCGTCTTCATCATGCTCATCACTATCAGCTACAACCAGATGCTTTCCAGACTCTCCGGGGATTGCAAGAAGTGAGATTCCTGTATCAGAGTATTTGTAACGCTTGTATACTTCTATGCCTTTAAGATCAGCTTCTCTCATGCGGTAATCATTGTAAATCAGGTTCTCCAGGTCAAAGCTTTCGTAAGTCCACTCGGATTCTGCAAGATACTGGTCAGATAGGATGAATACAGGGATTTGATATTTTTCAGCAAGCTCAAAAGCCCTGTTAGTTAAGTAAAAAGCCTGTTTCGGGGTCCCTGGTTCAAAGATTACTCGAGGAAACTCTCCATGTCCTGCATTAAGGACAAAAAGCAGATCTCCCTGTTCCGTGCGTGTAGGGAAACCCGTAGCTGGTCCAGGCCTCTGCATCTCTGCAATCACAATAGGGGTTTCGGTCATTCCTACCAGGGAAAGCCCTTCCACCATAAGGGAAAATCCTCCTCCGGACGTCCCTGTCATAGCCCTTACACCTGCAAAAGAGGCTCCTGCTGCCATATTAATAGCTGCAATTTCATCTTCAGCCTGCTCAACAACCAGGTTATATTCTTCTGCTCTGGAAGCCAGATATTCCATGATTCCTGTGGAAGGTGACATGGGATACGCAGAATAAAACTTACATCCTGACATAATGGCTCCCATCCCGATTGCATGCAGTCCGGTTATAAGCATGAGCCTTTTGTCTTCAGGTTCACTGATTCCGAACGCTTCGCACTGAGGGCAGTTTGAACGGGCATAATTATATCCGGCCTCTGCACAGTCTATATTTTTCTGAATTATTTCTTCCCCTTTATCACTGAAAGTCAATCTCAAAGTGTCCTTAAAGGTTTCAAGCCCGAGATCAATTAATCCAAGCACTGCCCCGGTTGCTACGGTGTTTGCCATTACACTATTCTTTCCGACATCAAGGGCTATTCTTCTGAAAGGGATATCTATGAATTCCGGTTCTTCAAACTTCTTTTTGGCAACTTCAGAATCATAAAGGATAAAACCGTTCTTCTTCACACTACCCTTGTGGACCTCTACGGTGTTCCGGTCAAGAGCTAGAAGAATATCAACCATCTCTCTGGAGGCAGATATTTTCTGGTCGGAAAAGCGGACCTGATAATAATTATGCCCGCCGCGGATCCTGGACATGTAGTCCTGGTGCGTAAACACGTAAAACCCTGTTCGGGAAAAGATTTTTGCAAGGGCTCCTCCAATGGTCTGAAGTCCTTGCCCGGCCTCTCCCCCTATTCGAAGCGTATAGTCCAGAAACTCAACCCCATCAAATTTACTTTATTTGCCCTGAAAAGTATTATTATTAAGCTTTAAATAATCTTGGTTCTCGCCTTTCTGAGGGAGATTTGAACAGGAACAATGTCAGAAACAAGCAGTTAATTTATGAGTTAAAATAATGAAGAGTCTTCTCAAAAAGTAATCTTTTGTTCCTAATAATTTTTTTCTAAACTCCGCTGAATTCCAGTGCTCTTAAATCTCATAAGACAAAAAAGAATATATTATATAAAACTGGAAATGCAGTTCCCTTCCTTGCTTTTGTATTGGTAAGGGAACTTCTTACTTTAAGGTAAAAATTATGTTTTTAATTTTTCAGTTCAAAAGTTATTGAATTGGGTTTTGCTTGTTACTGAGTTGGGTTTTACTTAGAAGTGTTCTCTGCCTTCAGAATTTTCCACGACCTAGCTGGGCATGGGCTCGGGCCAGATGTCCGGCAGCCTGAGCTCCTATCAGGGAAATTTCTCCTGCAAGCACAGCAGAAGCTACTATTTCTGCAAACTTTCGAGAATTTGTACCGGGAACATCTCCTGCTCCTGCGACTCCAAGAATGTTCAGACAATCTCTCTGAGTTCCAAGGCCAGTACCTCCTCCTACGGTTCCCACCGGCAGAGCAGGCAGGGTAACTGAACAGTGAATTTCCTCATATTTTGTAAGCTCCATGCTCGTAATTGCAGTGCTGCCTTCTACAACATGAGCTACGTCCTGTCCACATGCAAGGTAGATGGCGGCGATAACATTTGCGGCATGGGCGTTGAAACCGATGGCTCCAGCTCTTGCCGAGCCTAACAAGTTTTTGCTATAGTTTACCTCAAACATGGATTCAGGTGTGCATTTCAGAGTTTCCTTAACTATTTCTTTTGGGATGGTAACTTCAGCTACAACAGTTTTTCCTCTTCCAAGAATTGTGCTCATTGAAGCCGGTTTTTTGTCGGTACACATATTTCCTGAAATGGTGAGGGGGTGTGCTCCAAATTCATCTTCGATCAGGTGCAGTACTGCATCGGTAGCTATAGTTACCATGTTCATACCCATGGCATCCTTAGTATCGTATGAGAATCTCAGGTATACATAAGTCCCTGTCACGAAGGGCTTTACAGAAAGCAACTTCCCAAATCGAGTGGTTTTTTCTGCAACAACTTTCATCTGCTCGAAAATTTCTGGACATTTCACCCATTCATAAAACTTTTTGGCCCGATCAAGGCTCTCAAGTTTAAAAACAGGCGCTCTGGTCATCTCATCTTCAAAAATCCTGACGTTTGCTCCTCCGGACCTGGTGATTGCCGAACAACCCCTATTTACGCTGGCGACAAGAGCTCCTTCAGTTGTAGCAAGCGGAACATAATATTCAGAATTTGCATATTCTCCGTTTACCTTTAGAAGCCCGGCAACACCGAGAGGGACCTGAACTGCTCCAATCATATTTTCAATATTCTTCTTAGTTGCAGTTTCTACATCAAGGGAAAAGTTCTGGATATGCTCAAACTCGAGCTTTCCAAACTCCTGTATTGCCATTCTCCTAATTTTTACTGCCGTTAGCGGGTCTGTGAAGTCTTCTATCTTTCGAAAAGCTACTTCTCCATTCAGAACTTTTTGCAAGACGAGTTTCTCTTCTTCATTTAATTCATAATCTTCTTGAAGCATGAAGTCACCTGCCAAACTTTTATTTAATTACTAAAACCATTAACTCAAAGGCTGAAATATACAATGTTTATTAGAGATATCGTTCACGTAGCATCCATTTTTATGTTAGTTATGTGCATATTGGCATATAACCCATTCCTTGTTGTGATTTTCAGGTTATTTCGTATACTGTCAAAAATTAGCAGTAATATATAATAAAGCTTTGTCGGTTTTTGCATTCAGTCAGAAAAACACTTTGAATCTCGCTTTGTAAAATCTATTATTATCTAAATATTTTAAATTAAGATAACTTGAGCTGTTGAGTTAACATTAAAGGAACGAGTTTGGATTTATGTAAGTAAACTATAAAGTGACTTGAGAAAGGAAAGAACAGATCAAAGTCTGAAGGATATTCTTGAGAAGTTGATTCGAAGACGGTTAAACTAAAGGATAAATTATATTTCCTAAGTTAAATACGAAAATTTATATTGTATGCTGGCTGGAAACTGGCATCTTCTTTTATTTTTTAAGTTTCCCGATTAGAAATTAATAATTAACTGATTTTCTTCCGTATATGTCAAAAAAAGTTCGGCTACCTCTTTTGAGCAGATAAATTCGATTCCAGGAATCAATTCTTCTTTTTTAAGCCCTATCATATCTGAGGCAAGCTGACAGCATCGAAACTCTACTCCCATATCAATGCATTCCTGAACAGAAGCATCATACTTTGGGGATCCTCTTGTTTTATCTTTTTTTGCGAGCAGCACTCCCATAGGACCCCATAAAATAACCAGGACTTCGAGTCCTTTACTTCGATAGTACTTTGCAAACTTGAGAGTTTCCTGCGGGCTGGTGCTCTCGTACACCATATTTTTGAGTAGTAATAATACCTTTTCGACTTTTGTCATAAGAACCCCAGGTCTGAAAAATACATTTCTGAAACAGATTACCTGGATGTATATAAAGTTTCACATTTAAAATATATAATAATATGATTTCTTCCTCCCGGTTTATCTGTCTTACTTATTTTTCCTTTTTTCTCCCTAAATGTTTAAATCTTTTTGGTGTTTGATACATTTCAGGATTTCTTATCTTTTACATTTTAGCTGCCTTATCTTTTTGGAAATAGGACTTAATAATTTTTTTCTTTTCTTTATGTGAAACTTTCAATCTGCACTATCAGTGAAAACTTTTATGTACTTAATATAATTATATATATAGTGTTTATATATTTCTTGGGAGAGTGGTGAAATATGGCTTCCATAGATTCTCATTTAGATGGGGGGGACCTGAAAGGTTCATCTCAAAATTCGATCGACAGTGGAACTTCAGAAGCAACTGATATAAGTTGGATACTTGATAATCTTCCTGTAACTGTGTTTAGAGTATCAGGTAAATCGTCCTGGGGTATGGATTACATAAGCAATGATGTTGAGAAATTAACAGGTTATTCTAAAATGAATTTCCTTAATCGAAAATTGTCATGGTTCGACATCATTCTTCCAGAAGATATTCCATTACACGAGGAAATTGTAAAGAAAGCAAAGAAAAACAAAACTCCTTATCAGGTTGATTATAGAATCAAAAAATCTAATGGTAGTATAATATTCGTCCAGGAGCAGGCTCAATTAATTTTCGATGAAGGGGGAAAACTGACTCATATTGAAGGAGTGTTTTTAGACGTAACTGCACACATAACACAAAATGAACAATCTATGAAGGTAATTGTAAACAGTATACCTAAACCAGCATTTGCATATTTTGTAGATTCATCTAGAAAAATAAAATTCCTTAATGATTATTTTGCAGAAATATGTCACCTTAAAAGCATGGATGATTTCGTTGGTCTATCGCCTGCAGATATCATAGAAAGTAGTACTCTTGTGCAGGGTAATAATAAAACTAAATCTGTTGCTGAAACAGTACTCGAAACCGGGCAAGGTGTTTATGATATCGAAGGATCTGTTAAACTCAAGGGTGCAGATAAAAGTTTATTTGTGGTATGTTCTTCAATGCCAATAAAAGATGAAAATAATATTATTCTAGGCAGCCTCACGATCCTAACCGATATGACCGAAATGAAAGAGAAAGAGCAAGAAATTCGGGAACTTTTAGATTACACTAACAGTTGTTTGAAAGAACTTGGGGAAGGGATCCTGCAAGTCAGTGAAGGTAACCTTAGTATTGCTCTTGAAAAAATCAAGGATGATGAATTTGGTAAGACTTTTGATGAGTTCAATACTCTTGTAATTAATCTTAGCTCGATTGTGAATGAAATATTGGAAGATATGACTCAAACTCTGGAAGAAGCTCAGCAGTCTGAAGAAGCTGTCAGCCAGATGAATACGGGCATGCAGCAGATTTCAACGGCTGCAGAACAAATCGCAACCGGTTCAGAGAACCTCTCAAGGCATGCGGGTACAGCGGCCTCAGAGGTAAAAGCTTCTCAGGAAATTTTCAGAAAACTTGATCAATCTTCAACCAGATCTGTCAATTATGCTTCCCAGGCAGATAAAGCCAGTCAAGAAACCCAGAACCTTGGGGGTATGGCTCTTGAAGATCTGGGACACTTTGTTGCCGAGATTTCAAAACTCGGAAGTATTGTTCAGTCTCTGGATACCGCTGTTAATAATATCGGTGCTGTTACCGGCAAAATCAAATCAATCGCTGACCAGACAAACCTTCTTGCATTAAATGCGGCTATTGAAGCTGCACGAGCCGGAGAACACGGCCGGGGGTTTGCTGTTGTTGCCGATGAGGTCAGAAAACTTGCTGCAGACTCAAGGAAAAGCACTGACGACATCAATGAGATTGTTACAAATGTTCAGAAAGAAACCAAAAAAGTTACCGAAGCGATTGACAGAGCCCAGGTTAGTGCTGATACCGGCAACAAGAACATTAAACAGGCTTTGAACAAAGCTAATGAGATTGCCAATGCTGTCAATACTATCAATACCATGCTTTCTGACCTTAGTAAACTTGCAGAAGAGGGCCTTGAGAAAATTGAGAATATTGATAAGAGCATCAGTGAAGCTGCATCAACAGCTGAGGAAAACGCAGCCAGCAGCGAAGAAACCTCCGCAGCTATTGAGCAACAGACAGCTGCAATGCAGCAGGTAAGCAGTTCTGTACAGAGTGTTAATGGCCTTGCGCAGAAAACAGTCAACGTGCTACTGGAAAACTTTAAAGTTTCAAAAGAAGAGAAAAGAAATCAGAAATCCTCTCCAAAATCTCAAAATTCTGATAGAAGAGGAAATTCAAGAAGACACTGAACGCCTGATTCGGAAATGTTATTCTCAAGGGCTAACTGAGTAAAGAACAACTCTATTAGCCTTTTTCTGTTTTCCAGTTCAATCTCGGGTAATGGGCACGAGTTATTGAAAAACGTAAGCATAATACTCTTTCTACATTTCTCTCAAATATGGGTATGTACTCGCTTTTTAGTAATTGATCAATAAATCACGGGCACGACCCCATAATCTTTTCATTACAAAAAAACTGTTCTTGTATTCCCATACCCTCCATGCTTATCCTCCATGCTTATATAACTTCAAGTGATTTAAATAAACTTTTTTCGCCTGGAAGTGTAACTATTTTTTAACAATTTTATTCTTTAGTGAGTCTTCATAATATTGCGGTCTTTGTGAATTCTTACTTTATATGCTTTTTTGTTAAATGGTAAATAATTCATCTGGATTTGATTAAATTTAGGATTGATAGAGTATTTCTCGTAGTCACCTATAAATTTAAATACATTATATAATTATTATTATAGTTAATATATAATGTCATTAGGAGATTGGTGAAATATGGTGTCAAATGATTCTGATTTTGTGCAAAATCCTCCGGTGAAAATATCTGAAAATTTATTTAAAGATGTGGATTCTGCAGTAAACGAAATAAGCTGGCTAATAGATAATCTTCCGGTAACTGTTTTTAGAGCCTCGAGCAAATTATCGTGGGGCCTAGAATTCATAAGTAATGATGTTGAAAAATTGACTGGCCACTCTAAAAAAGATTTTATTTCCCAAAAATTAACATGGACAGATATCATTTTTTCAGAGGATCTCCCAGAATATGATAAAATTATAAAAAATGCAAGGAAAAATAAAACTCCCTATCAAGTTGAATATAGAATCAAAAAATCGGATGATAAAACTGTATTCATTCAAGAACAAGCTTATTTCTTTAATAGTGGGGACGGAAAAATAACTTATATTAACGGGGTTTTTTTAGATATCACTCCTCAAATCAAAAAACAAAATGAATCTGTGGAGATGATTGTTACCAGTATACCCGAGCCATCATTTGCAGTCTATGTCGATGAATCTGGAAAGATAAAATATATTAATGATTATTTTGTGAAAGCTTGTAAATTTAAAAGTGCTGAGGCAGTTATCGGCATAACAACTGCTCAATTATTGGAGACTAATTCTAAAAAAACAATCTCTGATAAAGTAATGGAAACTGGAGAGGGAGTTTATAATATTGAAAAATCTTTTAAATTTAAAGCTTTAGACAAACCTCTTTTCACTGTACTTTCAGCAGTTCCAATAAAAAATGAAGCTGGAGTCATTGTAGGCAGTCTGACGGTCATGACTGATATGACTGAGATGAAAGAAAAAGAGCAGGAAATTCAGACTCTTTTAGATTACACTAATGCCTGTCTTAAAGAACTTGGCGAAAGTATTCACAAGGTAGGGGAAGGGGATCTTGATATCCATCTAGAAAAAGTCAAGGATGATGATTTCGGTAAGACTTTTGATGAGTTCAATAAACTTGTGATTAATCTAAAGCTGGTTATTGAAGATATTCTAGAGGATATGACTCGAACTCTGAAAGAGGCTCAGCAGTCTGAAGAGGCTGTCAGCCAGATGAATACGGGCATGCAGCAGATTTCATCGGCTGCGGAACAAATCGCAACCGGTTCAGAGAATCTCTCAAGGCATGCGGGTACCGCAGCCTCAGAGGTAAAAGCTTCTCAGGAAATTTTCAGAAAACTTGATAAGTCTTCCTCCAAGTCCTCCGATTATGCTCTTCAAGCAGGTAAAACCAGTCAAGAAACTCAGAACCTTGGGGGTATGGCTCTTGAAGACCTGGGACACTTTGTTGCCGAGATTTCAAAACTCGGAAGCATTGTTCAGTCTCTGGATACCGCTGTTAATAATATCGGTGCTGTTACCGGCAAAATCAAATCAATCGCTGACCAGACAAACCTTCTTGCATTAAATGCGGCTATTGAAGCTGCACGAGCCGGAGAACACGGCCGCGGGTTTGCTGTTGTTGCCGATGAGGTCAGAAAACTTGCTGCAGACTCAAGGAAAAGCACTGACGACATCAATGAGATTGTTACAAATGTTCAGAAAGAAACCAAAAAAGTTACCGAAGCAATTGATAGAGCTCAGGTTAGTGCTGACACCGGTAACAAGAACATTAAACAGGCTTTGAACAAAGCTAATGAGATTGCCGACGCTGTTAATACTATCAATACCATGCTTTCTGAGCTTAATAAACTTACAGAAGAAGGTCTTGAGAAAATTGAGAATATTGATAAGAGCATCAGTGAAGCTGCATCAACAGCTGAGGAAAACGCAGCCAGCAGCGAAGAAACCTCCGCAGCTATTGAGCAACAGACAGCAGCAATGCAGCAGGTAAGCAGCTCTGTACAGCATGTTAATGGCCTTGCGCAGAAAACAGTCAATATGTTGCTGGAAAACTTCAATGTTTCGAGTGAAGGAAAAAGCAGTCAGAACTCCTCTCCAAAGTCTCAAAACTTCGATAGAAGAGGAAATTCAAGATAATACTGAAATGGATCCAGAAATATTAGATTCAAGGGCTAATCTGTATAGATAATACTGTAACCCTTTTTTTATACTGTTTATTACAATTTTTTACTTATATTTCTTATTTTTCAATTTGTAACTAATCAGTTGTTTGTAGCCTTTATCATGATTGGATGCAAGGTTTTTGATTTAACCTATACATTTAAATACTTTATACAATTATACATATAGTTATTATATAAATTTTTAGGGGTTTGGATTTAATATGGAGTCTACAGATTCTATTTTAGAGAATACGAAACAAAAAAAAGTATCTAAAAATTCGAGTGAAGATGTCGATTCAAAAACAGCAGATATAAGCTGGCTAATAGATAATCTTCCAATAACAATTTTTAGAGTTTCAAATGAGTCTTCATGGGGTATACTTTACATCAGTAAAAACGTCGAGAGACTAACAGGATACTCTAAAAAAGATTTTGTTAGTCAAAAGTTATCATGGTCTGACATTGTTTTCCCAGAGGATGTGCAGCTAATCGATAAAGTTATTGATAAAGCAACAAAGAACAAAACTTCCTATCAGGTTGAGTATAGGATCAAAAAATCCGATGGTAGTACAGTATTCATCCAGGAACAGGCTCATCTGGTGGACGATGAAAAAGGAAATCTGGCCTATATTGACGGGGTATTTTTGGATATAACTCCTCAAATAAAAAGAAGAGAAGATTCTCAAAAGGCTATTGTTAGTGGCATACCTCAACCATCACTTGCACTTTACGTAGATACATCTGGAAAAATTAAGTATATTAATGACTATTTTGTGAAAATGTGTAAATTCAGGAATGCAGATGACGCAGTAGGTTTGTCACCTACTGATTTGATGGAGAGCGGGGGTAAAAAATCAATTGCTGAAGTTGTACTGGAATCCGGAGAAGCGGTTTATAACCGTCAGAGAGAACTTAAACTAAAGGCTCAGGATAAACCATTCTTTACAGTAACTTCTTCTGTCCCCGTAAAAGATGATGTGGGGGCTATTGTCGGTAACATTACTATCATTACTAATATGACTGAGATGAAAGAGAAAGAAAAGGAAATTCAGGATCTTTTAGATTACACTAATGCCTGTCTTAAAGAACTTGGCGAAGGCATCCAAAAAGTTGGGGGAGGGGATCTTGATGTCTATCTGGAAAAATTTAAGGATGACGATTTCGGTAAAATCTTTGATAGTTTCAATAAACTTGTGATTAATCTAAAGTTGGTTATTGAAGAGATTCTAGAGGACATGACTCATACTTTGGAAGAGGCTCAGCAGTCCGAAGAAGCTGTCAGCCAGATGAATATGGGCATGCAGCAGATTTCAACGGCTGCAGAACAGATCGCAACCGGTTCAGAGAACCTCTCAAGGCATGCGGGTACAGCGGCCTCAGAGGTAAAAGCTTCTCAGGAAATTTTCAGAAAACTTGATCAGTCCTCCTCCAAGTCTTCAGATTATGCTCTTCAAGCAGGTAAAACCAGTCAAGAAACCCAGAACCTTGGGGGTATGGCTCTTGAAGATCTGGGACACTTTGTTGCCGAGATTTCAAAACTCGGAAGCATTGTTCAGTCTCTGGATACCGCTGTTAATAATATCGGTGCTGTTACCGGCAAAATCAAATCAATCGCTGACCAGACAAACCTTCTTGCATTAAATGCGGCTATTGAAGCTGCACGAGCCGGAGAACACGGCCGCGGGTTTGCTGTTGTTGCCGATGAGGTCAGAAAACTTGCTGCAGACTCAAGGAAAAGCACTGACGACATCAATGAGATTGTTACAAATGTTCAGAAAGAAACCAAAAAAGTTACCGAAGCGATTGATAGAGCTCAGGTTAGTGCTGACACCGGGAATAAGAACATTAAACAGGCTTTGAACAAAGCCAATGAGATTGCCAATGCTGTCAATACTATTAATACCATGCTTTCTGAACTTAATAAACTTACAGAAGAAGGCCTTGAGAAAATTGAGAATATTGATAAGAGCATCAGTGAAGCTGCATCAACAGCTGAGGAAAACGCAGCCAGCAGCGAAGAAACCTCTGCAGCTATTGAGCAACAGACAGCTGCAATGCAGCAGGTAAGCAGTTCTGTACAGAGTGTTAATGGCCTTGCTCAAAAAACTGTTGATACACTTCTAGAAAACTTCAAAGTATCGAGCGAAGGAAAAAACAATCAGAAATCCTCTCCAAAGCCTCAAAATCTCGATAGAAGGGGAAACTCAAGGAGATACTGAACGTCGGATCCAAGAATCTTAAATCGAGGGCTAATTAAATAAACACAACCCTATTAGCCCTTTTTTCAGGTGATACAAATGAGTTATCATAATCAAATTGTTAATGTGGATAACACGATTCAGGTAATTATATTCAGTCTCGGTGAAGAAAGATATGGAGTTGAAATTTCTCAGGTAAAAGAGATCATTCTTCCTACTCAAATTACTCGAATCCCAAATGTGCCTGCTTTTGTAGAGGGAGTCTTAAATCTCAGAGGCCAAATTGCAGTCATTGTCAACCTCAGAAAAAGGCTCGGAAAAGAACCGAAAAAGAACGATGAAAACACCAGAATTATTGTAATTGAATACGGTAATTCTACCATAGGTATGATGGTTGATAGCGTTAGCGAGGTCAAGTACCTTTCTTCCAAAAATATCGAAGAAATACCCAGATTTTTAGCTTTAAAAGAGGAATCTAAGTTCTTGAAGGGAGTAGGGAAACTCGAGGATGGGCTTCTCACTTTAATGGATCTTAAAGAGTTGTTTAGTGAAGATGAACTCAAGGAGATACAGGGATGACCGATAAAGTCCACCTTCGAACTCCTGTGAAAATTTATTCTGCAGGTTGGGTGGATTCAGAACTTGTAATAACCGACAGCAACCTTATGATAGGTAAGCAAAAGGTTTCCCTGGGGGAAATAGAAGATCTGGAAGAAATTGATGTGGAAGGTGTTAATTGCATCCAGATTAAAAGAGAAGGAAACATCACACTTCAAATTCCAAAGAATCTTCATCAGCAGGTGTTCAGATTTATTGCCTTTAATCTTAAAGCAGATAAATTTGCGGTATTTTTTCTGTCATCTGCGACAGTTGGGGGTGTAGTTTCATCATCTGTTCAGTGGGAGAAGGGGTATTTCAGTGTAACAGACGGAGGACTCTGGTTTTTATCATCAAAAAATCAGAAAAGAATTCAAATTGATAATCTTGGATCGATTAATAAAGATGTTAGAGATGTCGGCGGGAAACAACGAATGGTTCTCGTCCTTTCTCATGTTGAAAAAAGTGATGTAGTAACAAGCCTGGTCCTTTGTCCGGAAAGCACGCTGGAAATGCTTGAAAACTATCTTCAGCGGCTTTTTGAAAAACATAAGCCTTCAATTAAATTGTCTGAAAACGAGGTGCAAATTCTTACACTGGTATATTCCGGGTTGGATTTCGCATCAATTGAAAATATAATTGGGATATCTACAGACGAGTTAAATAGTTATTATGATCGCCTTGTTGATGCAGGATTAGCTAAAGTTGTGAAAATTAGAAAGGAAATAGAATTGACCCCACGCGGGGTAAGTATGGTTGATAAAATGTCTAAAGGGTAATTTTTTGGGGGATACATATGGCAAAAGTATTAATCGTTGATGACACAGCTTTTATGAGGAAACTGCTTAAAAGTATACTTTTTGGGGCCGGATTCGATATCGCAGGGGAAGCTGAAAATGGAAAGCAGGCTGTGGAGTTATACAAGGAGCTTAAACCTGACGTTGTTACAATGGACGTTGTCATGCCTGAAATGACCGGAATTGATGCTTTAAAGAACATAAAGTCCATTGATAAAGATGCTAAAGTTGTGATGTGTACTGCCATCGGGCAGGAACAAATAGTGAAAACAGCTATCAAGCTGGGGGCTAGGGGCTATATAATTAAACCTTTCCAGGCACCCAAGGTCATTGAAGAGATAAAAAAAGTTGTAGGTGAATAAGATTCGAGGGTAGCATGATCCGTACTCTTATTGTTGATGATTCTGCCTTCATGCGGATGGCAATAAGAAGCATGCTTGCTAGCAGCTCAGATATAAAAATAGTCGGAGATGCCTGCAATGGGAAAGAAGCTGTGGAGAAATCAAAGGCATTACACCCTGATATAATCATAATGGACGTTAACATGCCAGTTATGGATGGGCTGACTGCTGTTAAAACCATTATGGGGACAAATCCAGTTCCCATTATCATGTTCAGCACTCTGACTTCAGAAGGCTCAAAAGAGGCATTGGAAGCCTTGCATCTTGGGGCAATAGATTTTGTAACAAAATCTGAGAGTCACCATGATGTAAATAAAGTAGAGGGCGAACTGGTAGATAAAATAAGAAACATTCACCGGTCAAATCCTAACATATTAAGATTAATAAATATGAGGAAATTTAAAGGTGAAGTTGTCAGAAAAAACTGGAAATGTCTCTGGGGACTTTGCAGTTTTAATAGGTTCATCCACTGGTGGTCCTTCATCTCTTGAACAGATAATTCCAAGACTTCCTGGAGATTTACCTGCTCCAGTTTTTGTTGTCCAGCATATGCCTGAAGGAACTTTTTGCAGGCAAATGGCAGAAAGACTAAACTTTTTGTCTGAGGTCGAGGTCCAGGAAGCCAGACATAATGAAAAAGTAAAAAATGGTGTTGTTTATATAGCGCCCGGCGGCTACCACATGCAGATAAAAAAGGCTCTGGATGTCGTCAGAGTTAAACTGGTGAAAGGCCAGCCGATTCACGCTGTAATGCCTGCAGTTGATATAACTGCTGAAAGCATGCTGAATGTATATGGGAAAAACATAGTAGCGTCTATTCTTACGGGTATGGGTATTGATGGTGCTAATGGATTTAAACTGATACACGATGCAGGCGGTTCTACAATCGCATGCAGTGAAGATACATGCATCGTCTTTGGAATGCCAAAAGCTGCAATAGACAATGGAGCTATTGATATTGTGAAGCCCATTTTTGAGATCCCTGAAGAAATTGTTGACAGACTGGAGGCGAAATGTAATGGAAAGTGATATGGCAGCTTACAAAAACGATTTTCTTCAGGAACTTTATGAATGTCTTGATATATTTAATCAGTCTTTTGTAGATCTGGAGAATGGGGATAATGCCGCTGTTAATGAGATCTTTAGAGTAGTGCATACGATAAAAGGAATGGCTGGCTTTCTTGCATATAAATCGCTTGAAAAGCTGTGCCACAGTATGGAAGAAGTTTTATGCGGCATAAAAAACGGGGATGTGGAGATAGATGGTGAACTAATTGACATTATGCTTTCAGGAGTAGACAGAATTACGGAAATGGTTACTAAAATAGAAAACGAAGACAATGACAATGTAAAAATAGAAGATCTTCTGGAAGCTTTCGATAATTACAAAGATGTAAAAAATAGTAGTAAACAGGGAGCTCTTTGTATAAAGGGGCCAGTGAAAAATGATGTTTTGCCTTCAAAACCAATTTCCACACCGGTTTCGAATGATAATATTTCTTCAAATGAGGGGCAGTGTGATGAACAGCCAAATAGAGATATCATTGATACCAAAGCTTGCAATCTAATCTTGAATGTAACTCTTTCTAATGATTGCATAGTGAAGGATTTGAGAGCGTCTCTGATTATAGAATCTCTCAGGGACATATCTACAGTAATTGCCACGGATCCTGCTGAAAATGCAATGGGTGGTAACTTTAATGGGCGTTTTACACTATTCATTTCTGGAGATAATGCTAAAGTTGAAGAGTTAATGGATAGAATTTCCGAAATCGATCAATTTAATATTATTTCCAAAGAGGATTCAGATAGCTTTAACTCAGCATTAATGTCTTTTCAACCAGTGCAAAATCAACTTATTTCAGGTTTAGAAGGCCGCAATGAACAGTTATTGGAAAATATTACGAGTGAAGATAATTACAATCTTATTTTAAATGTAATTCTTTCTGATGATTGTCTTGCGAAGGATCTGAGAGCTTCTTTAATCATAGAGTCTCTCAGGGATGTATGTAATGTAATAAAAACATACCCTGAGGAATATGAAATTGATAAAAATTTCATAGGTCAGTTGACCATATTCATTTCAGGAGACGGTGACTCGGTTGAAGAGTTAATGGATAGAATTTCGGAAATTGAACAATACCATATTGTTTGTGACGATGAGGTCCGTTTTGGTGGTTCAAGTTCAGAAAAATCCAGTGCGGATACTACATCTGTTCCAGGTGTGGTGGATGAAACAGCAGCAATTTCCGCTACAAACAAGTCAAATACATTTCGTTTTTCTATCCGCAACTTGATAACAAAAATACACTTTATTTTAAAGATAAATAAATCCCTAAATGGTCTCAAGAGTATTGAATTTGCTGGAATACTTCCAGGGAAAAAGTTTAAAGATTCATCCAGTAGCAACCAGCGGTCACATAATATTCAGATTTTAGAATCAAGCTCTAAGAAATATCCTGATCAAGAGTTAAAATTGGATAATACTCCAGTTGACAATGTTACGGCCGGCAAAGTCTCGATCGATAAAGTTCAGCCTCCGAAAGAAAGGTCTGTTGAGATTCACAGGCAAGGAGCTCATTTACAGAAATCTCATGACCTTGAAGAATCAGACAATGATTCCGGCAGCCAGCTTTCAGAATCTGAAAGATCAAAGACAGTATCATCGGAAACGAAAAGACAGGAAACTATTCGGGTTAGCATCTCAAACCTTGACAATATAATGAACCTTGTTGGTGAGCTTGTCATCAATAAAGGACGTTTACTGCAAATATCTCAGAAGTACCGTATACCTGAACTGGAGGAAGCAACCGGTACTCTGGATAAATCAATCTCAAGCTTGCAGGACGAGGTTATGAGAACGCGGATGGTGAAAATTGAAAGAGTATTCAGTAAGTTTCCGCGCATGGTAAGGGATTTAAGTAGAAAACTTAACAAGGAAGTTGAGTTTGAGATCGAAGGGCAGGATACGGAATTAGATCGGACAATTCTGGATGAGATTAGTGATCCTCTAGTTCATCTTGTAAGGAATTCGGTTGATCACGGTATAGAGAAACCTCAAGATAGGGAACAATCTGGAAAAAGCAGGACTGGCCACATAAAACTCTCAGCTAGAAGAGAGAAAAATAACGTCATAATTGAGATCGAAGATGACGGTAAAGGTCTGGATGTCGAGGTGCTAAAAAAGAAAGCTCTCGAGAAGGGTTTATTGTCATCGTTTGAGATAGACAATCTCAGTGATGATGAAGTCAGAATGCTTATTTTTGTTCCTGGTTTTTCAACAAAAGAAAGCGTAACTGAAATTTCTGGCAGGGGCGTAGGTATGGATGCAGTTAAAACTGCTGTTGAAAAATTGGGGGGAAAGGTCAGGATATATTCCAAGAAAGGGGAGTATGCAAAAATCAGGATCGATTTGCCTCCTACAGTTGCTATAATAAGATCCCTGCTTGTAGAAGTCGGACCTGAGACTTATGCGATCCCGATTTCTAATGTTGTGAAAGCCTTGAGTGTTGGAGACAATGATTACAAGCTCGTTAAAGGAACTCCTCTGCTCTATATAAATGACAGGTTAATTCCAATTTTAAACTTAAAAGAAATTTTTAGTATAAATTGTGAAAAATCAGATGCACAAATTGCAATAATTGTAGAAAAAGAAAATGAAGAAGTTGGTCTTATAGTTGATTCAATTATAGATCAACAGGAAATTGTCATTAAGCCACTTTCAAATATTTTCTCAAGTTTAAAAGGCTTTAGTGGAGTTACAATATTGGGGGACGGGCGAGTAATACCGATTCTAGACGTATCTATGCTTATTAGGGATGATATTGATGATTGATTTGGGTAATCTTAATGAAATGGAAATCGATGTTCTTAAAGAACTCGGAAATATTGGGGCTGGGCACGCAGCAACATCGCTTTCTCAACTTCTTGGTAAAGAGGTGGAAATGACAGTTCCAGAGGTCAAGATTAGAGAAATCAAGCTTCTGTTTAATGAATTCGTCACTGATCTTGTTGCAGGCGTAATCATAGCACTACAGGATCTTGAAGAAAAGAAGTCTGGCTATCTATATATCATGTTTCCTCAAGAATCATCCAGAAAAATAGCTGGCAGTTTGTTTGGCCTGGAAGAGATTGATGAAGAAATGTATGAATCCACTATCATGGAAGTAGGAAACATCCTGTCTTCTGCTTTTTGTGATGCATGCGCCGATTTCATGGGTATAATTTTGCTGCCCTCTCCTCCAAGTTTCGCAGTAGATGTTCCGACGGCTGTTGTCGATTCAGTAGTTTCGCAGATGGCTAAGAAGAGTAACCACGTAATTTTATTTGAGACTAAACTCAGCTCGGATTCAGATATTGAAATCTTTTTAGCTTTGCTTCCAGAAACATGCCTGCTTGATGATATTATGGGTATGATGGAACAGCTATGACCAGCAAAATTTTGTTTGTCGCAAATAAAAGTGAAAAGGCAATCTTTCTAACCAAGAGGGATGTGCTAGTAAAGTCTTATTGTTCAATTTCAAGTAGCTGCCCGTCCGCAGATTGCTGCCAGTCATGTGATTTGATCGATGCTGCAAAAAATTACCTGGTTAATGGAAAATCAAATCTCAATATTGTAAATCTGGATGGAGAATTGTCAGCTGGGATAGGGGAATATCAAATAGGGAGAAAGATCCTTCTGGAAGCTATGGGCCTTGGTTCCTGTGTTGGAGTTATTCTCTTTGATATGTCGACGGGTATCTCTGGAATAGCACATGTATTGCTTCCGGGAGCTTCACAAAACGGTGAAACCAAGTATGCCGAGACAGCTATTCAGAAAATGTTTGAAGATATGGTTAAGCAGGGAGCCAGGAGAAGCAAGATTGTCTCAAAGTTTGCTGGGGGAGCTCAAGTTTTTAAGCATATGAACCTGGATATTCTCAAAATAGGTGATAGAAACGCGGTATCTGTTGAAGAAACTCTGATCAAATACAAAATCCCAATACTGGCCAAAGATGTGGGAGGGGAAGTTGGCAGAAATGTTATCTTTAACCCTTTGGACGGCAGTATGATTGTTAAATATACTAAGGGGGGGTTATTATGGCTGTAAATCTTGATGATGGTTTTCAATTTCTCGTAAGAAAAGCTTCCAAGTCATCGGGAGTTGACCTTACTGGTTACAGAGATGCTTATCTCAGAAGAAGAATTGACCTGCGAATGAAAAACGTGGGCATAGACAATTATGCGGCTTATGTGAAACTGCTGGAAACAGATCCAAATGAATTGGCTGAGTTCCTGAACGCTATTACTGTGAACGTTACGGAATTTATGCGGGATAAAACTCCATTTCTATTTTTCCGGAATCAAATCTTGCCGGATATTATGGAGAGAAAAAAAAAGTCTCAAAGCAACATGGTCAGGTTCTGGAGCGCAGCCTGTTCCAATGGGGAGGAGCCTTACTCAATTGGGATCTGTTCAAAAGAGGTTTTGCCCGTAGACTGGAGTATCTCAGTTTACGCGACCGATATTGACTCCGATTGTCTTAGTCGCGCGATAAAAGGTATATATACTAAAGATCATTTGAAAAATTTAGACTCTTCTCTTATCCCCAAGTATTTTGAACCTTCAGGAGACAATTTAAAGGTAAAAAACATTCCTAAATTAGCCATCAGATTCAAAAAACACGACTTAACCACTGAGCCTCCTATTTCAAAGTATCTTGATGCTGTATTCTGCAGAAATGTTATGATCTATTTTAATGATAAACAAAAAGTAAAAATGCTAACTGATTTTTATAATTCACTCTCTGATAACGGGTATCTAATTATAGGCAAATCCGAAACATTACCGGATGAAATAAGAGAGATGTTCGATCCGGTTAGTGTGAGAGATAAAGTTTTTAGGAAAGTATGAATTTCTTTCTCTTTTTAGAGCAATTTCTAAATTTTTTTATTCTTTTTTTGTTCGTACTTTTAGTAAGTTCTTATAGTTACTTCGTATTTTTCAATAGAACTCTTCAATATATTAGTAATAGTATTTTTTGTTTGAACTGCTCCTTTGACTTCAAACTTTAAATTGAAATTTTTTGTTTCCTGCTACTGTCTTTTTTTAACTGGTTTCTATACATATTCTTTCTCTAAACTTATTTTTGCTCTGAATTCTGGAGTCAAGTTATATTTTACTTGTTATGATTACAACTTTCCTCAAAATCATGTTCTCTGTCTGCAAAATATTCTCTCATTTTTTCTATAAAAGGTTAGTATATATACAATATCAAAATGTGGATTTAGTGAACTAACTTTTTTAAATAAATTTTTCATTTATTCGGTAGATATTTATAATGAAATATTTATATGCAAGTTTGACGATATTTAGGTCGTTAATATAATAATCACCTCATCATGTGGAGTGATTTGGTATGTGGAGTAAATTTAAAACAGACGAAAACGGATTTACGGGGTTAGAAGCAGCAATTGTGCTTGTAGCCTTCGTCGTCGTAGCCGCAGTTTTCAGCTACGTCATGTTGGGGGCTGGGTTCTTTACTACCCAGAAAAGTCAGGAAGTCGTTCACACAGGAGTAACTCAGGCAAGTAGCAGTCTTGCACCGTCTGGAGATGTAATTGTGGTTGGGAATGCAGCCAGCACTATACCCACGATCATCTTGTATGTAACAAACACTGCAGGTGGAACATCTGTAGACCTCGATAAGACTGTAGTTACCTATACTGATAGTGACGATTATGTATCAAAGGAATATGCTGCTGCTGGAGCAAATGGATGGACTTATACCGAGGTAATAGCTGAAACCGGGAGTGCAGTGAATCTTGTTGATAAGGGCGAAAAGTACAGGATAGAACTTACTTTGGCTACTCTTGGAGCCACTACGCTACCGGCAGCAAATGAGGGTGTCAAGATTGAGGTAAAACCTCCTGAAGGTGCAGTTCTCGTTCTTACCAGAACTATGCCTCCTGCAATCGGAGATGCCACAAATTACGTAGTTTACTGAGGTGATGGGGATGTGGAATAAATTTATAAAAAATGAAAAAGGTTTTACTGGTCTTGAAGCCGCAATTGTTCTCGTAGCTTTCGTTGTCGTAGCTGCAGTTTTCAGCTACGTTATGCTGGGAGCTGGGTTCTATACAACCCAGAAAAGCCAGGAAGTTGTGCACACAGGGGTACAGCAGGCAAGCAGCAGTGTAGAGCTGAGTGGAGATGTAACTGCTCATGGTGCTGCTAATGAAATTACTACCGTCGATTTGTGCCTTCAATTGACTTGTGGAGGTTCATCAGTTGATATGGATAAAACTCTTATCGTTTTCTCCGCTCCAGATGTAACTCCAACTGACTTAGTTGTTGGTACTCCCTCCAGTGCAACCGCTTTCGCTATAACAAATAGGTTTAATGGAGGCGGGGCTGCAGGTGACAACCTTCTTGATAGGTTCGAGAAATTCCAGATTGAACTCAATGTGAATGATATAGCCAATGCAGACGGTGGTGCAAGTATAGGGCCTAACGATCAATTCCAGATTGAAATCAAACCTCCTCAAGGAGCTACCTATACTCTTCACAGGACCGCACCTCCCTCGATTGGTGCAGTACAGGCTCTCTATTAAACAATCTATCAATAAGTCTAAATGGCATTCTTCTGAGTGCCATTATTTTTTTCATTAAATCCGAGTTTGCAAGAGACGAAATTTCCTTGTAAACTGTTAAAATTTATCAATATATATCTCTTTTTACTAATTTTTTGAACCAAGTCCTGTCAAGTTTTGTTTTCGTTACTTTTTTAGTAGTGGAGAAAAAATGCCCCTTTGCTTGTAGTCGGATGCGCCAGAACAACTTTGATTCTCTGTTTTCTGCGCTTTTAGTGGTTCGTAGTTTGATTTTTGTAAATTTTCTGTTTAGCGAAGCTTAGTGTTCACTTTGTAGATTAGCCAATCGAGAAAAGCAAAAAGGTATGTGTACTGTTGCGATTACATCCAACTCTAAGCAAATATTCTATTTCCGATGCTCTCAATAATAGTTCGGGTGATGTAATTCAGGCGGTGCAGCTCGAATGACGCAACTCGGAAGAGTTATAATTCGGGTTTGTATAATTTTTCTCTTTATATTTTTGAGGGGAATAATCTTAAGTTAAAATAATTAGTAATTATAAAAGACTATTTTTTTCTACTTTAAACTAAATTGATGCTCCTACAGAACAGTTTTTCCCATTTTTTTGCCTTCATCTCAGTAAATTTTTTAACTTAATATTAAATAAATATTTTTGTAAAGTATGTGGGTATTTCGTGCTTGGAGTAAAATCTGGATAGATATTTTTTTCTTTCTCGAATGTGGGGTCTATTGTCAAAACTAATGATTCTCAAATGGATTATTAAATTATCCTTTGTCAATATTTCACACTCGGTCTACAATTTTTAGTCCAGTTTTTCAACTAATTTTTACTTTTTCTATTTAATTTTTATATATTGTTACCTATTTTACTCTCGAAACATTTATATTCTAATCTGCGATATTATAATCTGTAATATAATAATCACACCATAATTCAAGGGTGAATTATTATGTCTTATAAATTTCAGAAAAATGAATATGGGTTTACGGGGTTAGAAGCAGCAATCGTGCTGATAGCCTTTGTTGTCGTAGCTGCAGTTTTCAGCTACGTCATGTTGGGAGCGGGGTTCTATACAACCCAGAAAAGCCAAGAAGTCGTTCATACGGGGGTAACACAAGCAAGTAGCAGTATCGCACCGTCAGGAGATGTAATTGTTAGAGGTGCTGCAGCCAGCACTGCAAGTCAGATTACATTCTATATAACTAACACTGCCGGTGGAACTCCTGTAGATCTGGATAAAACAATCCTTACCTACACAGACGATGACGATTTCAACACAAAGGAATATGTTGTCGATAGTACATCAACACCTGATATTACAAAAGGACCAGCAGCCATCCCTGCAGATGGTGCCTGGACTAATACTAATGGGTGGGTTTACGACGGCGTAATCATTAGTGGTACTGAAGACAATCTGCTGTCACAGGGGGAAAAATATAAGGTAGTAGTTGACATTGCCACTCTAGGTGCTTCGACATCACCTGGAATAAATGAAAGGTTCAAGGTTGAGTTAAAACCACCTGAGGGTGCAGTTCTCACTCTCTCAAGAACAACGCCTGCTGCACTTGTCGCGGACAATTATTATCCTGTCTACTGAGGTGATTAAAATGTGGAACAAATTTACAAAAGATAATAATGGATTCACAGGACTTGAAGCAGCAATCGTACTCGTGGCCTTTGTAGTTGTAGCTGCAGTTTTCAGCTACGTCATGCTGGGAGCAGGCTTCTATACAACTCAGAAAAGCCAGGAAGTCGTGCACACAGGTGTAACTCAGGCAAGTAGCAGTGTTGAACTAAGTGGAGATGTAATCGCTAAAGATACTACTCCTGCTGACGATACGATCGACGGTGTCGATATATTCCTGCAGTTGACTTCAGGCGGTTCATCAGTGGATATGTCCAAGACTCTAATAGTTTACTCTGACCCGGATACAAAGCCAACTGAGTTGACTCTTGGTGCTGGGTTCACTATACCGGCCAAATTTAACGCCAACACTGATAACCTTATAGACAGGGGCGAGAAATTCCAAGTTAATGTCCCTATAGTTACCTATGGTGTGGGAGCTAATGACGAATTCCAGCTTGAAATCAAACCACCTCAGGGAGCTACCTATACAATTCACAGGACTGCACCTGCAGCAATCCCTGCAATCATGACACTCGTCTAAGATTGAAGCAGTAATGACACTCAACTGAGTGTCATTATCTTTTTATTTTTTATGCTACAGTTTTGGTGATATAATGAATAGCAATATAGCTTTTGATCAATCTGATATTGATAAAATTGTAGCTGCAGCTGAAAGCGACACTATAGAATCTAAAGTCGCAAAACTTGAAGAAGAAGTAGCTGAGATCAAAGGCTCAATAAAGACTCTCCTTATGGATATCAGGGAGACAATGGGTGTGCTTGAAAACCCATTCCAGAATATTCAGGGTATTGCTACTATCTCGGGTGCTATTGTAAGTTCTCCTACTCCTCCTAAAGCTTCGGATGAACCTAATACTGAGGATAAGCTTCCTAAAGAAGAAGTAGAGGATGAACCGGAAATCATTGATAAAAAGAAACAGGTTCCGGTTGAACCGGCTCCAAAAAAGGCCTTTGAGGACTTAAAACAGGCTGCTAAAGCGCTACCTAATATTCCGGACTCTAGACTTATTGATCCTATGTCCTTTTACAAGACTATTGTCTGGAGCAAGGACATGGTCGAGAGATATGATTATGAGACCATAACGGAACTTGTTGACATCTTCTTCCTGTTAGGGTATATTAAAGGCGATATAAAAGAAATCGTTCTTAAGCTCACTGAATTACTGGATAAGAGCAATGACCTTGACGGTGCAGTAATGGATCTCTACAGACTTTATCACATACTCCACCCTGATGATATGTCTCTTGATTCCAAGGTGCTGGATTATGTTTTGAACGATAACGAACCGCGGGGGGCAGTTCGTGAAAAGCGCAGAAAGAATACTGAGTCTCAAATCTGTTAGGATTTATTTTTTGCCTTTTCAGATACGATCCATAACTATGAATCAATATTTTATAATGTGACGGTGAAAAACTATGGCAAAGGAAGTAATAACTACAGCAATACTCTTAATAGCGAGTGTTATAGCTGTAGTTGCCTTTGTTAATGCTGTTATTCCGTCCGTATACGATCTCTCTGGCTCTTATAATTCTATTGCACGTAATATGGGGGACCAGTTTAAAACAGATATTGATATTATATTCATTTATCCAGAAGCTACTACTGTTACGATCTGGATTAAAAATGTTGGGTCATCGGACATTCCTCTTTCACAATTAGGTTATTCTGATGTCTTTGTATTATCTTCTTCAGGTTACTCTAATCCTGGCTTTCAAGCCGGTTCAAATCCATCCTGGGACTACACTCTTGTGAATGGGGGCGGCGATACATGGAACCGTGGGGAAACAATTAAGGCAGTAATAAACTTCGATTCTCTGCCAAGTGCCACTTATCAGATTACCTTTTTCCTTTACAACGGGGTATCTGCAACGGATAAATTCTCAAAGTGATCTCGGGGATACTATGGGTCTTGAAACCGTAATCGTAGCATTCTTTGCAGTTGGCACGATTTTAATTGTAGCGGGAACTCTAACAATGGGAGCCAGTAATCTGGTTGAAACTTCCTATAACGGATATATTGCAATTTCTCAATCAACAATGGAAAGGCTTCATACCAGTATTGAGGTATCGAGCATAACGTTTGATGGGGATAATCACGTTCATTTGACCGTTAATAATACTGGTGAGACCAAATTAGATAACTTCGCTCTCTGGGATATCGTTGTGGTTAACAACGTCGAAGCTTCATATTTCACTAATAATAACGGTTATGTAATTACCTGCAATGAAGGTCTCCTGAACCCCGGTATCCTGGACCCACATGAAAATATCGACATTGAATTATCAACTCCATTTGATCCTGGAGAAAGTTTACTTGTGAAAGTTAGCACAGATAATGGTATCGTTTCTTCCAAAGAGTATACAGTATGATAGGTGGATAAAATGGGACAAATACTGGCACAAACAGAAGAGAAAAAGAATATTCTTTCGAGCGGCAATGATGAAATTGATAAAAAATTGGGTGAGGGTATTCCTTTAGGTTCTCTTGTGCTCATTGAAGGCGAAAACGATACTGGAAAGAGTGTGCTTTGCCAACAAATGACCTATGGTGGCTTGAACCAGCTTTATAAAATAGCATACTATTCGACCGAAAATACTGTTAAAAGTATGCTTGCGCAAATGGACAGCCTTAGCCTTGATATCTCGGATTTTTATGCATGGGGCTATTTCAGAATCTTTCCTGTCCACCTTGAGGGCGTTGAATGGACTTCCAATCAGATGAAAGGGACACTGCATCTTCTTATAAATCATATCAAGAGCGTAAGGGAAAAAGTCATTATAGTTGATTCTCTCACGATGTTTACTACTTATTCTGATGAAGATAATATCCTTGAATTTCTTACAAGTTTGAAAAATCTCTGTGACAAAGGATATACAATTCTCATCACCCTGCACCAGCATGCTTTCAAAGAAGACACACTTGTAAGAATCAGATCTGCTTGTGATTGTCACCTATTTCTCAGAAAGGAGCAGCTCACTGACCGATACATTAGCGTCATGGAAGTTTCAAAAATAAGAGGCGCTAAGAAAAGCACAGGTAATATAGTGAGTTTTGAAGTTCAACCCGGATTCGGATTAAAAATAATTCCGATCTCGCAGGCCAAGGTATAACACTATTTCAAATTATCACACGGGATATACATGGAAAATATTGAGGAAAAACTCATTCTTGAAGACGGTCATGCAACCGGGGTATACACAAACTTCCCTTTTAAACCAAAAAAGTACGAAGGACACGATCACTCAAACCTGAAAACATGTAATCTTTACAAGATTCTACCTCCTGAAATGAAAAAAGAAGTTGAAACTAATCTTCATCTTCTCGAGTACCTGCATATTCTCCCAATCGATACAATCGGTATACCGAGGTATATCCCCAAGCTCGAATCAAAACATGGTGATATAGCGGATCTCAATCTGATCTACAAAGTCAGTGACCAGACCTATGTACACATCTACCCGAATAAAAACGATGTAAGGAATTTCTATATTCCAATAGAGCCCATACTTCTTACAGGAGTTGGAAGCCTCATCAAAGAATTGGAAATCAAACTTGTAGATCACCTTACAGGGATTGAGTTTGATCCTGAGAATCTAGAAGAAAAAGAGAAGATATTAAGACAGGCCCTTGACGATATTTGTATAATAGGTAATCACAAGCCAGTTACTGACTCCGGCTCAGATGCCAAAAAATCACCTTTCTCTAAATCCTTTTTCGGTGGAAGCAAAAAAAAGGATGACCATATTTACCTGTCAAAAGAATACTATGACGCTTTAAAATATTCAATTATCAGGGATAAAATTGGGGTTGGCTTTCTTGATCCGTATATCCATGACAGCCATATCGAAGATATTACATGTAACGGTTTGGGCCCCATCTTCATTGAACATAAAGTGTTCAAAGGTTTGAGAAGTATTATTGAATTTAATGATGGCGACATACTTAATCAATATATCATAAGGCTTGCAGAAAGGATTGGAAAACCCATTACTTTCAAAAATCCTATCGTAGACTCCACACTTCCGGATGGGTCAAGGATTAACATTGTTTATGGTGACGATATAAGTAAAAACGGAAGTAATTTTACCATAAGGAAGTTCAATGATATTCCATTCAGTATTGTTCAGATCGTAAAAAGCGGAACTATGAATTACATGGTTGCAGCTTATCTCTGGATCCTCATTTCTGAAGGTATGAGTGGTTTTATATGCGGTGAAACTGCAAGCGGTAAAACAACTACATTGAACGGGATTACAGCATTTATAAACCCTGATTCAAAAATAGTCACAATTGAAGATACTCCTGAACTGCAGATTCCTCACAAAAACTGGACAAGAGAATCCACCAGAGGTAGTACACGAGGAAGCGGTCAAACTGGAGAAGGAAGCGGTTCTGACGTTACTATGTTTGACCTGCTCAAGGCAGCATTGAGGCAGAGGCCAAACTATATCCTGGTAGGAGAAATCCGAGGCGTTGAAGGAAACGTCGCATTTCAGGCTATGCAGACAGGCCACCCTGTTATGTCAACTTTTCACGCAGCTACTGTAGAAAAACTAATTCAGAGAGTTACTGCTGATCCTATCAACATTCCTAAAACATACATAGACAACCTGAATTTCGTTTTAATCCAATCCGCAGTCAGGAGACCGGATGGTAAACTTGTGAGAAGGGTGCTCAGTGTAAACGAGGTTCTGGGTTATAATCCGGATAAAGGGGGAATTTCTTTTATTGAAGCTTTTTCCTGGGATCCTGTCACTGACTCCTTTGTTTTCAGCGCAATGGGAAGTTCCTATCTTCTAGAGCAAAAAATAGCTACAAAGCTTGGAATTCCCGGCAGGAAGAAGAAAGTTATTTATGAAGAAATCGAAAAAAGAGCAAAAATACTGGAGAAGCTCAACGATGAAGGAGTTACAAGCTATTACGACTTCTTCAATACCATTGCAAAGATTACAAAACACGGTATGCTGAGAATTCAATTTTAAAAACGGTGATTTAGATGGAACTATCTGGAATAAAAAATATTTTCCGCAGAAAGTCTAATTCACAATCTATTCTTGACGAGCTTCTGCTCAAATTCGAACACTATAAGAATGAAATCTATATGAGTAACGATTTGCTTTTTTCGCTTACTTATATGGCATCAATTTCAACAGCTAATCTAACAAGAGATAAAATATTTGTAAGTATCTCTGGAAAAAAGGAATATTGCCCGAGTATCTACTTTAATCAGATCCGGGAACTGGCTCAGAACTGGCATTATGACTACGCTCACGCATGTGAACTCATTTCCGAAAAAGTAACCAATGAAAGATTAAGGGAGCTTTTTAATAGATTATCAAATGCTATTTCCGCAGGAGAACCTGATAACGAATTTCTCACTAAAGAATGGATATTATTTAAGACAAAAAGAAAAGACGAATTCGAAAGACAGCTTGAAACTACGAAAGAGTGGGCAAATGCTTACACGGCACTTCTTGTTTCCACATCTCTTATAGCTATAATTGTACTACTTTCCGTAATTTTATATAATCTCGGTAGCCCGGAGAGTACACTGTATTCCACAATGTTTATTGTAGCTTTAATGGCATTTGGCGGGGTAGCCTTACTGTTTAGAGCTTCACCTAAAGACTCCAGAGTTCACGGTTTACGCATAAAATCAACAGAGCAGGAATTTATCCATAAGTGGCTTCCTCACACAGTTATACTATCCACTCTGTTTCTCTTATTACTTACAGTGTTGCCAGCTTTCATTGGCTCTGTTGATTTTTATGTCGACATTAAGGGAATTGGCATGATCCTGGCAGGGCTAGTAATGCTGCCTGTCGGGGTAAAGGCAGATAGAGATACGGTTAAAATAGATAAGAGAGATGAAAGTTTTACAACATTCATAAGGAGTCTGGGGTCCATTGTTAGCGGTTCGGGGCTGACAGTTCCTAAAGCTCTTTTAAAGATAGATCCAAAGAACATGGGTGAGCTTAAAGACATGAGTCAGGTCCTTTACAAGAGGCTGGCTTCCGGTCTTGACCCTAAACTATGCTGGGATAAATTCGTTGGAGAAACTGGCAGTTACCTGATCTACAAATTGACGTGTGTGTTCGTAGATGCTATAAATTTAGGAGGAAATGCAGGAACGGTAGGAGAACTTGTGAGTTCCTCCAATCTTGAGCTGGTGCTTTTAAGAATGAAAAGAGACCGTATCTCAAAGGCATTTGCCAATCTTGTTATACCTCTACATGTATCAATGGTCTCTCTTCTTCTATTCATGGGACAGATTCTTACCGTTTTTACAACTATCATATCAAGTCTTTTCGTTCAGTTCAATATCTCTGGCTCGGAGCTTGATGGAATTCCGGGTGGTTTAGGGGGTATGAATCTGGGCATATTTGGAGGGGTTCCTGTTGAATTACTGGGGCAGTTTGTTGTAGTGACAATATTAATTCTCACAATAGCCAACACGTTAGCAATTGTTGCTGTTAAAGGAGGGCCGATGTACATGGCAATATATTATGGTATGAGTTTGTTCATAACATCGGGAATATTAATGATCATAGTACCTCCCATAGTAGCCAGTACGTTTTCCTTTGATGGATTAGCGGCAAATATGACAACAGGGGTGTAAAATATGGATTTAGTCAACACAATCGAAACAAATTTTACTATCTTCATAGGGGTTTTTGTAACTCTGGCAGTAATGGGTATAACTACTTTATTTGATATATATAAAAATAAAAACGAAGATAAAAATGAAAATTCATTGAAATCCAGAGAGTTAAAACCTTCTTTCGATATGAATGAAAGAAAAGGGAATTTTAGCTCTAAGGGTTCGAATGTCTTTTCGGAGTTTAGTAATAAACTCAGCAGCTTAGTTCCAAAAAAAGCTAGCAAAAATAATTTTAATAATAGTGAAACAAAAAATTTGAACCCAGATAATGGAATCAATAAAATTTTTAGTAACCTAAAGGGCAAACTCTCGCTTCTTTCTTTATCACGGGATGGTAAAGGGGATAATCTCAATAGTGGAAAATCTGCCCTGAAATCTAATAAAAAATCAGGAACTTCAAAGCTTGGAGAGGATAACAAAGCCAGTAGTTTTGACATTGATCAGATAGTGAGGTCCAAAAAGGACGAGTTTGATTTTGAGGATGATCTTTTAACTGAAATGTCTACTTCTAGCAGTATAAAGGATCATAAAAATTCCAATAAAGATAGCAATGCAGCATCATTAAACAACGATTTAACGTTCGATGATAGTGAATTTGACATCGGATTCGGGGAAATGGATGATGGACAGCCTCAAGATGATCTATTATTCAATACCGGCGCTGAGAAGATAGCTTTAGCTGATGAACGTGATAGTTTACTTGATTCTCTAAAGAAAGATATTGTAATTACTAATGAGAATAAAATTGACTTCATGACTTCCATGAAAGGTGTAAATCTTGACGTGAAATTAATAAGATCTGACCTTGAGGATGTTAGTAGAACTTTAAAAACATATAGGCAACGTTCTAACCATAATTGATTATAGTTTTTGATGTAAATATTTACACTTTACTACAGGCTGTAAGGAAAATACCTTCAGCCTCCAGGAAAATTCAAGTTTCCATTATCAAGGGCACATGAAATCCGCTTTTGATTCCGTAACCGCGGAATGCGCTGAAAAAGTCGTATTCATAAGTTAGTCCTCTTGAGCGCAACGAAAAGGACTGCGGGCTCCCGAATCGCAATTCGGGATGGAAAGCGCTAAAAAACTGTGCTCTTGCTCTCTTTATTCCACGTTTTCCACATTTTCAATGTTTTCCGCGCTTTCCAGTTTTATCTCTTTTTTCGGACTAGTAAATGAAATTAAGGAACTGACTATAAAATTATATGAAATAGTAGAATTGGTTTAGGTTCCATGCCATAGAACTTACTTTCAGATTCGGAAAGTTTATAAAGTCGGAAGGTGTTATATTACTTTATTAAAATAAATCTACAATTATCCATTATTTTTTTATTTTAAACACCCCCAAAATAAAAAAAAGTAAGTGATGAAAATGATAGATGCAAAATATATAGGACTTATGTTTTTAGCAGTATTTTCAGGATCAATGCTTGTATACACCTGGCTGTCATTATATAATAGGTTCGATCCTGGCGTGATATTCTATGCAGTGCTTCTTATATTCTCTTTTTCTATGATGTTGATTAGAAGATAAAGGCATTTTGAGAATATTTAGATTTTAAAAATTATTTAAGAAAAATGCATTAATAAAAAAGCCTTAATTTCCAAAAATAAGCATATTTTCAGGTCTTAAATGAAAAAGGTAAGCAGAAGCTTACCTTACAATTACAACAACAGCACCGCTAACTTCAAGCACGTCGACTTCTCTACCTCCGGAGATTACTTCTTTTCTTATCTCCACTGTTTCTGGGTCGAGTTCGATTAACTCCTCGTTTACGGTAACTGCTATTTTTCCTGAGGCTGCCTGCGCTTCAATAGCTGCAGGATCTTCTGCTTTAAGAGCTTTTACAATCGTACCTGCGTCCTTCCTGAAGCGAGGTCCAAGAAGCCCCATATTGGGTTTAACTTCCACTGGCACGTATTCAAAGGACGGAGCTCCTTCCATCAACTCAACTTCTGAGTTTGTAGCGCCTGCAATGTCCCCAGTATCAATATTTGTATTGTATATCTCGATTTTTTTCAGAGGGGCATTGAGGGCCATTCCAAGATCGGACTTGTACCTGCGGACTTCGCTCGTGATGCCTTTTATCAATTCTCCTGAGGCTTCGGCTTCTTCGCTTATTAGATTTTCATCTACTGCTGGCCAGGCCTGTGTGTGAACGCTTTCATTGCTGAACCTGGAATACAGCTCCTCTGCAAAGAAAGGTATAAAAGGCGCAAGCAAAAGTGAGAGAGTTTTCATTGTCCTGTAGAGCACATACTGTGCTGCTCTCCTACCTGCCGGGTCGTCTCCATAGAGCCTGCCTTTTACAAGCTCCAGATAGTTGTCTGCAAGGATTTCCCAGGCAAAACCTCTGATGGTCTTGAAAGTAGAATCAAACTGGTATCCGTCAAGCTCTTTGGTGGCAGTGTCCACAAGCCTATTAAGCTTGCTAAGGAGCCATCTGTCGATTGTAAAGAGGGAATCAAGAGGGAAGTTTTCGACATCTTCAGGCTCAAAGTCCTTCAGGTGGGACATTGAGAAGCGGTAGATGCTCCACATCTTCTGGAGGAAACGGGAAGCTGAAACCACATCTTTCCAGCGGAACATTACGTCCGAACCTGTGGAGCCGCCGACTGCGCCCCACTGCCTGAAAGCGTCTGCACTGTACTGTGTGGTTACTTCTTCGGGGGAAATTACGTTTCCGAGAGATTTGCTCATCTTATGCCCGTCAGGCCCGAGAACCATCCCGTTAATCATTATGGAGTCCCAGGGCCTCTTTCCTTCAAGAGCCAGACTTCTCAGGATTGTATAAAAAGCCCAGGTTCTTATAATGTCGTGTCCCTGAGGCCTGATCTGCGCAGGCAGGCGGAGATCATGCTCACTTTCCCAGCCAGTGACATGTAATGCCGTAATCGAGGAATCCATCCAGGTATCCAGCACATCGGTCTCGGGTTCAAATTCGGTTGAACCGCAGGCACAGGCTTTCTTTGGGGCAGCTTCATTCGGATCAATTGGAAGCCAGCTCTCTTCTGCAATCATTACTTCGCCGCACTGCTTGCAGTACCATATAGGGATAGGGGTTGCAAAGATTCTCTGCCTGGAAATGCACCAGTCCCATTCCATCGTGCCTGTCCAGTTCTGGAGCCTGACTTTCATATACTCAGGATACCAGTTAATCTCATCTGCAGCCTTCAGGATGCCCTCATGATTAATTTTGACGAACCACTGGGGCTCGGAGAGAATTTCTATTGGGGTGTCACAGCGCCAGCAGAGCCCGACGTTCTGCTCCAGGGATTTCTGGTTATAGAGGAAGCCTGTGGCCTTAAGGTCCGAAATAACAGCCTGCCTGCACTCTGGAATGCTCATTCCTTCGTACTTACCTGCAGCTTTTGTCATCTTTCCCTGCTTATCGATTGCTTTTATAAGGGGAAGCCCGTACTTTGCCCACCAGCGTACGTCCTGCTTATCCCCAAAAGTACAGATCATAACTGCACCTGTACCGAACTCAGGCTCAACAGCTTCGTCGGCAATCAGAGTCACTTTCTGCCCGAAGATTGGGACTGTAATATCCTTTCCAATATTCTGGCTGTAGCGCTCGTCTTTGGGATTGACTGCAACTGCAACACAGGCTGCCATCAGTTCAGGCCTGGTGGTCGCAATATCTACTTTGTCAAAGTGAACAAAGTTAAGTTTTGTTTGTCCCTGATCATACTCCACTTCTGCAAAAGCAATGGCAGTTTCACAGCGGGGGCACCAGTTGACAGGGTGATCCTCATGATATATGTGCCCTCCATTATACATTCTGACAAAAGACTTCTGTGTTTTTACGAAGTAAGAGGGCTCCATAGTGATGAATTCGTTACTCCAGTCCACAGAAAATCCAAGGCGCAGCATTGTTTTGCGCATTTTGTCGATGTTTCCTGCAGTTAGTTCCCTGCACATTCTCCTGAACTCTGCACGAGGGACCTGGTTTTTAGTTATCCCGTTAATTTCTTCGACCTTGACTTCAGTAGGCAGGCCGTGGCAGTCCCAGCCCTCAGGGAACATTACATTAAAACCGCGCATGCGTTTATATCGGGCAACAAAGTCAATATAACACCAGTTAAGTGCATTTCCGATATGGAAATTGCCCGTAGGATAAGGAGGTGGGGTGTCGATAATATATTGGGGGCGTGTATCCTCTCCCCAATTGAAGTGATACATGGAGAGGTCCCACTTCTCCATCCACTTTTCTTCAATCTCATTTGCATTATATTCTTTTGGAATTTCCGATTCTGTCATAAAGACACTCCATGATTGGAAAATAGTGTAAGAATTTCTTGGGTTTTAGAGTGCTTGCGATTATTTAAATATATCTGGTTTTGGGTGGAATAGAAATTTCTACCTGTTCAGCTACTGTCAGAAGTATATATCTGGTTTCCACTGATTTCATTTTTATCTGGAAAGCCAATCTTCAGAAAAGAACTTTTTTATCCATAGCTGAAATAGCTGTCAGTATTTCAGCGGACAAAAAGCTGTTGAAATAATTATAAAAAAGAGTTTAAAGAATCTCATATTCTTTTAGTTTATGAAAATATTTTTTGGGAGTTGTCCACTTGAGTGAAAAAATAAAGTATATCAATATGGCATACGGTATTAAAATTATACAGACTGTCCCTTTATGCGCTGGTTTGTTATTTCAATTGTTTAAGTTTCGTTTGACTTTTAAATAATTAGTTTGGCTCAGTAATCTTTTTCATTACATCCATTATTTCATCAGTCTCAAAAGGTTTTACTATGAAATCCATAGCACCTATTTTTATTAACTCCGTTATTATAGCCTGCTGCCCAAGAGAAGAACACATTACCACTTTTGCTTTAGGGTCCATAACAAGAAGTTTTTTCAATGCCTCTTTTCCATTCATTTTTGGCATAGTTATATCCATTAACACGATTTCAGGCCTTATTTGAAGATACGTCTGGATTGCTTCTTCTCCATCAGCCGCTTCAGCAACCACTTCATGTCCATTTTCTATGAGAGTATCTCTGATTACCATTCTCATAAATTCGGTATCATCCACAATCATAACTCTTGTCATTTATTTGCCTTCCTTTGTATTATGCTTCTTTTCTTTACGCATATCTCCAGGCATCCCGGATGTGCATTGCATTCATTCCGATACTCTGAGGTGGATAGATATCGTTTTCCGGCGTGTCTCCTATAGAGAGCACTTGCCAGGGCTCAAGCCCGAGACCGTCGAGAGCCATCTTGAAAAGCCGGGTGTCAGGTTTCTTGAAATAGTGATCCGAAGACATAATCGTGAAATTGAAGCGCTCATACAGACCCAGAAAACGCAGTTCCTGTTCAGTAAAAACTCTCTGGGCATTGGAAACAATGCATTTCGGAACATTTCTGTATTTTTCGAGCAGGCGGAGGCTCTGCGGGTAGGCTTCGAGTCTTCTTAACGATGCGGTTCTGAAGACTTTGGCCGTTTCAATCCCAAGCCAGTAGGGATCGACTTCTCTAAAGGCGTTTTCTGCACAGATCTCCGCAAAAATCTCCTCTATGCGGATATCAGGATGCCGCTGTCCTGAGTTTCCAAGTCTGCCAACAACTTTCCATTTGTATGTTTCTCTGAGCCTTTCAGGTTCTATATTAACTCCCTGATAGAGTAACCATTTGCTTACTCTTTCGTTTGTTTCCCGGCTCCCCTCATCAGTTTTGATATTTATTAGGGTTTTATAGCAGTCAAAGATTAAGCCTTTAATTTTTCCATTCTGGAGCATAGGGATTCTCCTTTATTTTTTGAGTCTTGTATGAATTTGTGGATTATTCTATATCATTCCTCTATATCTATTGATAATATCTTTCAATTATATATGTATTCCGGAAATACTTGTATTTAGGTGTATATGTTCTATATATTTCTCTCAATCTATATGCTTGGCTTTTATTATCAATCCGAAACCTGATATCAAGGTCTTTGCTGTTTTAATGAAAATAGACAATAGAAAATACAAAAAATAACTTTTTTCATTTTCGTTAAGACCTTCAATATTTATTATCGATCTTTCTAGCAGTGGAATTTTTTAGATTAAAGGCCCTTAAAATCCTCATATAATAATACATTTTAAATTTTTGTATATTTATTATTTTCTATAGAAAATAAGTAATGTTTATGGACTCAAAGGTCCATTTATCATATGGCCAATGAATTCCTTTAAAGAGCTCCGTTTATTGTAAGATTCTTTCGGAAAAACAGAACCCGACCTCTTTTTTGGATCCGGAATCAGTCATCTAATTCAAATTGTAAGATCAGTTTAAAATTCTGGTTTAAAATTCTGAAGTAAAGATAAAATTTTAGGAAATTTATGGAGGTCTTTATGTTACTTAGTATATCTTTCTCTGATATTTTTTCGAATTATCTCTACACGACCACACTCTCTAGCCTTCCTTCATATGGGATTTCAATTGTAGCTGGACTTATAGTACTTTTTTCTTTAAAGGAGATTCTTTCAGCCTCTGAAAAATGGGACAAAGAAACTAATAGTTCCTTTTATATTGCAATTATACCTTTACTTATTGTTTTTTTCGGAATCGTTGTTTTCAAAATTATTTCTTTCGTTCAATCCTGAGTTTTCGATTTTTTGTACTCTGAAATTTACCATTGTATCTTCTTTATTTTTATTGAATATAATCGATTTTACCTTTTCAAATTTAAGCTCCCTGCAGCTGATTCAGATCTATTTCCCTTAAAGCTAAATATCTTTTTAGAGCCTTAATTGAAAAGTAAACCAGAAAGAATAATATAAAAACTCAAAGGCGCTTTTCAAAATAGAATTCAAAAAATCTTAAAATAGAATCCAAAAATCTCAAAAATGTTATTTAAAAAAGAAGTTACAAATCTCGAAAATTTCTCATTTATTAACAAAACGAAAAAGAAGAAATGATTTGTCTGTGGAATCAGTCTGTAAAACCGAAATGTTTCCATGCCTCTTCAATGTTCATGGAACGCATTCCAAGTTTCTTTGCAGGGACTATCTCGTTTTCGTAGGAATCTCCTATTGACATTACACATTTGGGTTCAAGTTCCAGGTCCATCTTTTTAAGTGCAGTCATAAAAAGTCTGAGATCAGGTTTTTTATATCCTACATCCGATGAGAAAATCACAAAATCAAAATAGTCATAGAGACCGAGAAACCGGAGTTCAAGTTCTGAAAAAACCCTTTGCCCGTTGGAGATTATGCACTTCGGGACATTTATAAAATGTTCAATTAACTTTATACTTTGAGGAAATGGCCGGAGTTTCCTCAGAGAAGCTACCCTAAAGACTCTTGAAGTCTCTATCCCTAGATTTTCTTCATCTATTTTCCAGATAGCATTTTCCCTGCAAATTTCGGCAAAGATTTCCTCTACCTTAATTTCAGGGTATATTTCCATGGACATGTCCATTCTATCCTTTACTTTAAGCATGTAAGTGTCCCATAGTTTTCGAGGCTCTATTTTAACTCCCTGGTAGGCAAGCCAAGCACTTACTACTTCGTATGTTTCCAGGCTGTGTTCATCAGTGTGAATATCAATGAGAGTCTGGTAACAGTCAAATATAATCCCCTTTATCTGGCAACTCTCAAACTTTTCGTCTCTTTTGAGCTCAGGCTCAATGGCAGAAAGTTTAACTTCATCTTCGCCCGATTCGAATCCTAAGTTTTCGGAAATGCTTTTACCTCCCATATCCCCTTAATTTAATATTTTATCTTTTATAAATAGCCATTAAGCACTCATGAGCCTCTTTAATCAGGTAATTCCTGTAGTTCCCCTGATGTAGCCTTGCCGAACGAAGAAGCCCTATGCCCATGAAAAAAGGTAAAATTCTCGTAATATATTTGAAATCTTTTTCATCCCTGCTATACTCCCAGAGGAAGTTACCTATATAGGGTTCGGCTTTCCAGTCTCCTCCTTTGTGCAGTTCAAACTCATTTTTAAGTTCCGCAGTAAGGATTCCCAGATCTCTTACAGGGTGCGCCTGGAGCCAGGAACTTTCAAAATCGAGCGCATAGGGCTTGCCTTTGCAAAAGATATAATTGGAAGGAGTAACATCCCTGTGGATCATACAGCCATATTCCCTATCGAGCAAGGAACTGTACCACCATTCTCCAAGCAATTTATTGAAAGGCTCTCTGGTGTCGTAGTCCAGTTTCAGATGGTCCAGAACCTCATGATAATTTCTGAATTCATTTTCTTTATTATAGGAGGACTGGGTGTTATCGTGAAGCTGTCTGAGCATATGGGCAACGGAAGCAAGCCGCTCATAGAGTGTTTCTTCTCGCTTGAAGTACCAGCTAAGGGATTTCCCTGGTATGTGCTCGGTTACAAGGACACAATTAAACTTCTTATTTACTGCAAGGGGCTTTGCAACGTTTATTATGGAAGCTGCTTTTTCCAGGTTTCTGTATTCGTTCATCATACCTTTGTAGGGGTTATAATCTTTCAGTCGTCCGGTAGGTTCGGCAAAAAATTTTGCCATCACACTGAAATGTTCCCCCTTGAAATGATATCTGCAGACAGTATGGGAGGAATTGTATTTAAAGACATCAACATAACACTGCTTGTTCCTTATCCTATCTCCCACGACTTCTTCAACAAGCCAGTCCCTGAAAGGATCTCCAGGGTTTAAAACACTAATATGGCGACTTGCCACCTTAAATTTCCCCCATTTTCCGGAAACGTTTCCACAATTGTATCATTTGCCCTGCAGTTTTATTTTTCATTTTGAAACTTTTCTTCAAAACTTCTCTTATAATAAAAAATGTAGTTGGAGACTATTTAACCTTCTCATTTATAATACTGGTAGCAGTATACTATTGCTTGGATATATTATATTATTGTTGGTGTTTAACTGTAAGAAGTTCCTCTTTTTCCTCAAAGGCCGGCCCTCCCACGTCAGCCCTGTTATTGTATCCTCTTTCCTCCCAGTATCCTTTATAAGGTGAGTCACTGAGTTCAATTCTTACTATCCACTTTGCCCATTTGTATCCATATTTGCCTTCGGCTACAAGCTGAAAAGGAAAACCTCTCTCCGGAGGCAGTGTTACGTCATTGAGCCGGTATGCAAGTATAATGTCGTTTTTCAATAAATAATCCACATCAAGAGACGTGGAGTAACCATCAGCACTATGAAATATAACAGTTGTGGCGTTTCCGAAAGCTCCTGTTTCTGCAAAAAGGTCAGACATTTTCACCCCAGTCCACTTTGCAGTAAAGCTCCAGCCTTCCACGCAGATAAGATCCACAACTTTCGAAGTTTGAGGTAATCCGGTTATCTCTTCATAAGTGAAGTTTTGGGGATTTTCTACAAGGCCGCCAACCTGAAGCCTGTAGCTCTCTCTATTAATATATTGTGTCCCTTTGACAGCATTATTCCGCTGTTGCGAAATCGGAGTTAGCTCTTGCCCCTGATAAGAAATAGTTTCGGTCTGGTTATCATACGTTTCTGGCTCGTCTTTTTCTGAAACGCAACCTGAGAGAGTAATAACAGCAAGAAAAATGATCAGGAGTAAATGGATTGGTTTCATGTATTATTCTGCCTCTCATTCTTTTTCTTACTATCAATTTTTCCCTGTACTTTTTCTCTTCAAATTAAATATGTACTCGGCCTGAATAAATGGATATTTATAAAAGAAAATAATGGAGTAATACCAATAAAAGAAGAACAAGAAAGCAGGTAACTGGCAGGAGAGCTAAGTTCTGGAAAAGATAGTATACAAAAAGTAGCTAAAATGTTATAATGCGAAATAAAGAAAAGAAATTGTGAGTAAAGAACCGGAATTAAATAAAGCCTGAGAAATCTCAGGCCTCATAGTATCCGATTTCTTCTTTTGTAAGGTAGCACGCAGGGTCATCTGCCCAGACGTCTCCATATACGGCCTCTGCCCGAACCCTGAAGTTCCCATTGCAGACATCAAGCCATTTGCATCTGTCACATCGGTCTCCGTGGGCTTTAATCAGGGGTTTTCGATCTTTAAGCCCGCCCATCAGTTCGTCGCTGAGATCGTTCCAGATTTCACTGAAAGGGCGTTCCCTTATATTTCCAAAAGAGTAATGTCTCCAGAACTGATCGGCATGTACCGAGCCATCCCAGGATATGCATCCTATCCCTATTCCTGAGGAATTGCCCTGGTTCATAGAAAGGAGTTCGAAGACCTCTGCAGCTCTTTCCGGGTTTTCTTTAAGGAGCTTCATATACAGGTAGGGGCCGTCGCAGTGATTATCCACGGTCAGGACTTCAGCAGGAAAACCTTTTTCGTGCAATTTTCTTGTCTTTTCCAGAATCAGATCCACAGCCTGCCTGGACTCATCGAGGGAGAGGTCTTCACTTACCATTTTAGATCCTCTGCCTGCATAGACCAGGTGGTAGAAACATATCCTTGGAATTTTTTCTTCTTCAAGAAGATCAAAGATTGCAGGGATATCTTTGACGTTTTGTTTGTTGATGGTAAAACGGAGGCCCACCTTTATGCCTTCTTCCTGGCAGTTGTGCAGGCCTTTAAGAGCTGCATCGAATGCGCCTTTTACACCCCTGAACCTGTCATTTGTCTCTCTTACTCCATCCAGAGAAACTCCAACGTAAGAAAGCCCGACATCCTTTAACTTTTTCGCCATATCCCTGTCTATAAGGGTTCCGTTTGTGGAAATTACAGCCCTCATTCCTTTTTCGCGGGCATATGCTGCAAGTTCGGGAAGGTCTTTTCTCATGGTCGGTTCCCCTCCTGAAAAAAGAATTACCGGACTTCCGAATTTTGCAAGGTCATCAATAAGAGCTTTACCTTCTTCGGTCGAAAGCTCGTTTTCAGATTCGATGTCCTTTGCCTGGGCATAGCAATGGACGCATTTCAGGTTGCAGCGGCGCGTCATATTCCAGACTACAACTGGCTTTTTGTCTTTTGAAAACTGCAGCAAGTGAGAGGGGAGCCTTTTTGACTCCCTTCCATAGCGGAGAGCATCGGAAGGTTCCACGGTCCCGCAGTAAAGTTTTGAGATCCCTATCATGTCTATCCTTCAAAATTTCAAAGTCGGCTCTTTATAGCTTTTAACAGTGCTTCGAAAGTGAATTCATCGGGAATCACATCTACGTTGACCCCATGTTTCTTCAGCGTGTTTCCAGTCGGAGTCCCTATGGCTCCTACAACTGCTCTGCTAAGAGCCTCTTTCATTGTTTTCTCGGCTCCCAAATTCTCAGCATGCTTTACAAACCCTTTAACCATCATTGAACTTGTAAAGGCAAAAGCATTAACTTCTCCTGTAAGGGTGCGCTCTATCAGTTCTTTCTGTACTGCCCCTTCAGGAATGCTTAGAGTGTAAACATGAGTCTCATAAACCGTAGCTCCGCATTTTTCGAGCCCTTCAATTAAAATTTTGGCTCCATAAGCGCTCCTTGCAAGGTCTACTATTTTTCCTTTTACTTCGGGGCAGAGAGCCTCTACAATACCTTCGGAACTGTAGTCTCCTGGCAAAAAGGGGTTTTCAATCCCTATTTTTATGAGTTCTTTTTCGGTATTAGGGCCGATTGCTATTACTCTGCTTTTTTTCAGAGCTGTGATAAAGTTTTCTTTTTCGGTTTCCGAGAGCTTATCCAGAGTAAAACTTATTCCGTTTGCACTGGTAAAAACTACATAATCGGAAGTTCCGGAAAGGACTCGGCTTACAAAGGGTTCAAACCCTTCGTCTTTCATACCTTCGAGTCTTATCATGGGAGCATATAAAGGCTCAAAGCCATAATCTCTGGCAATAGCTTCTGATTTTTCCCTGTAACTTTCCGGCCTCATTATTGCAAGGACAGGTCTCTTCTCTTCTACCATATTCCCTTCTCCTACTATTATCTGATTTTCCGGCGGTTAAAAAAAGTCTGCTCCTGTCTTCTGTTCTCCTAGAATCCTGTGCAGGTTGACCACATCTCCTATAACTGTAATTGCAGGAGCCTTTACTTTTCGCTCTTCTGCCAGGCTGGCAATGTTTTCAAGGGTTCCTACTGTTACTCTCTGGTCGGGTCGGGTTCCTCTCTCAATAACTGCAACCGGGGTTTTCGGATTCTTGCCGTATTTAATAAGTTCCTCGACATTCCTTTTGAGCATTTTTACGCCCATAAAGATCACAAGAGTTCCCTCGAATTTCGCAAGGGTTTCCCAGTCAAGCCCGCTTTCTTCCTTTGTGGGATCCTCATGCCCTGTTATGAATGTGACCATTGATGTGTTTTCCCTGTGGGTTATAGGAATTCCGGCATAGGCAGGCACTGCAATTGCAGAAGTTATTCCTGGCACGATTTCAAATTCTATACCTTCAGCTACAAGCACCTCAGCTTCTTCTCCTCCCCTTCCGAATACATAGGGATCTCCACCTTTCAACCGGACCACCATCTTTCCTTCTTTTGCTTTCTGCACAAGCATCTCATTGATTTCGGATTGGGTCATTGTATGGTTTCCGGCGTATTTTCCAACATCGATTTTTTCCGCACTTTCCGGCATGGAGCCCAGTATCGCTTTTCCAGGAAGCTGGTCGTAGACAATAACTTCTGCACTGTCTATTAGCCGTCGGGCTTTCAGAGTAAGGAGTTCGGGGTCTCCTGGACCAGAACCCACAAGATAAACTTTTCCGTAATTTCCTGACATATGATGAGATTCCTTTATGATTTTTGGATAAAAATGTGTAATCTGGAGAAGGTTAACGAGTTTTTAGAATATATAATATGCTGAAAATAGAGCCAAAAGTATGCATTTGAGTTATTCATTTTGTAAATCCTGAACTCTTGACTTTTTTGTGTTCTCTTCTAAAGCTGTACAATCTATTTTTTCGTTATGTTGAAATTGAGAATTGATGGTAGATAATCAGGAATAGTCATCCTGAGCTTTATTTCATAATAAATCTATATGATTACTCAATTTTTCTATATACTCATTTTTATTTATCTTCTCTAATTCATTTGGTGTATATATAATTAAATACTTATCAAAGTTTCGACATTTCAGTCAGGGATTTCAATACAATTTTGGGGTGGAAAAATTGAATCCTAAACTTGAACTTCTACCGCTCCATAAGCTTGGAGCCAGGGAAGATGAAAAGAGTTCCGGGGTTATCAACTTCGGACTCTTATTGCCAGGAATATCGGCGGAAGATGGTAATAAGCTCTGGGTGAAGGTTATTCATGAAAAGGATCAGTTCCTTCAAGATATCTTGCCCATGAATTTTGAAATGGAATATTCTGAGGACCTCGACTATGGAGATTACTGGTCTGCAACTGTGAAAATCAAATCAGGAGACAGGCTAAATCCAGATTCTGCCTGGGGGTCTCTAGGAAAATATGTTTATCGATACTGCCTTAAAAATCCGAAAATGGGCTTTATTGACTGGATCATCGATCCCTTTGCCAGAGAATTCGGGGTTGGAAAATTATCAGCTATCACCATGGGATATAAACCATATAAATGGAGCAAAAATGAGCTGATATGGAAAACTCCCTTTATAAATGACCTTGTTCTCTACGAACTCATGATAAATGAGTTTGCGGGTGATATAGAGGGGACAATTGCCAACCTGGATTACCTTTCAGATCTGGGAATTAATTGCATAGAACTCATGCCTCTTTCCAACGTTGGGAAAAGGGTAGATTGGGGATATGAGCCAATAGGATATTTTGGTGTTGATGAACGTTTTGGAAATAGAAAAGATGTGCAAAAGTTGATTGATGCGGCCCACCAGAGAGATATTGCAGTAATAGTTGATTCCGTTTATGCGCATACAAGTTGCCTTTTTACGTATTATTATGTTTACAATGAACTCGGCTGGCCAATCGATGTAAACCCATTTATGGGGCCGTTCGCTAATAACGCCTTTGGAATAAGTACGGACTTCAGTCATAAGTTTACCCGTGACTTCTTTTTGACAGTCAATAACCACTGGCTTGACTGCTATCACATAGATGGTTTTAGATATGATTATGCTCCCGGGTACTGGCTGGAAGATTCAGAAAACGGATATACAAAGTTGGTAAAGGACACTTACCAGCTGGTCAAAGCAAAAAAAGGTTCTTCAGATCACTGGAAACGTTTTTTTGGAGGCGAGTCCATAAACCTCATCCAGTGTGCCGAATACCTTCCCGACCCTCCTGAAATACTTGAAAAAACATATAGTAACTGTACCTGGCAAAACGGAACCCTGAATACTGTCAGGGAAGTAGCTGGTAATCCTGGCAGGTTGACTGACTTAGGCTTCCTTTTTAGTCTCCTTAAATGGCCGGCAGAAGTTCCAAATAGCGAAGACGGATTAGTAAAAAACGTTCTGCAATATCTGGAAAATCACGATCATTCTCGATTTATCTGTAATTTTGGAATAATTTGCAGTGATAATGAACTGTTAAAGGAAGGCAACCGCTCCCTCTGGTATAAGGTACAACCTTATTTAATAGGGCTGTTCACAGCAAAGGGCATTCCCATGTTGTGGCAGGGGCAGGAGTTTGGAGAAAATTACTGCCTTCCTCAGGAAGGATGGGGAAGAGTTCTTTTTTACAGACCTGTGCGCTGGGAATACTTTTATACTTCAGAAGGCAGTTCTCTGGTCAGCCTTGTAAGGAAACTGGTTAAACTTCGAAGAAATAACCTTCAGTTTTCCAGAGGAGATCACTACTTCTACAATGATTATGCCCTCTATCAGTCCAGGGGTGTAATGCTGTTTTCCCGGAGTTACGGCAAGAAGGTTTTTAGCCTGGTCGCACTAAACTTCGAAGACCGGGATCAAACAGTATATTTCAAGTTTCCCCTGGGAGGCAATTACAGGGAAGAACTTCACGGCCTGGATAATTTAAAGGGAGTTTCCGAAGGAGAGGAAGTGCAGCTTACTGTCCCCGGCAACTATGGAAAGATCTGGACACTGGAAGTTTAATTCTTTTACTTATACAGTATCTTTCGGAACATGGAGGTTCAGGTTAAACACTTTGAGTTCAGTATTATTTTTTTGGCACTTTTCATTTTTTTGGTACTTTTCATGTGGCTGGTACTTTTCAGGTAGGAATCAATAAATATCTCCTCTGGTATTACTGAGTTCAGTATGCTTCGAATAATTTTTCTCGGCACCGGAGGATCTCTTCCGACCCGTAACAGAAATCCATCCGCAGTGCTGGTAAACAGGAAAGGGGAGCTTATTCTGTTTGACTGCGGCGAAGGCACCCAGCAGCAGATGATGCGGGCAAAAACCGGGATGATGAGCCTGTCTTCTATTTTTATCAGTCATTTCCATGCGGATCATTTCCTGGGGATCCCAGGGCTTATCCAGACTATGTCTTTCATGGGCAGAAAAGAGTCTCTTACAATCTATGGCCCTGAGAATACAAGGGAATTCACCGAGCTTTTCAAGGCCCTTGGATACTTCAACCTTAAATATGAAATTCGGGGCATTTCATTAAAACCCGGAGAGGTCGTAGAAAAAGACGAATATGTAATTCAGGCCTTAGAGACGGAGCACAGTATTCCGAGTTTTGGGTATGCTCTTATCGAGAATCCAAGGCCCGGACGTTTCAACAGAGAAAAAGCAATAGAACTTGGAATCCCTCCAGGCCCTCTTTTTTCAAAACTGCAAAAAGGAAACTCTGTAAAGATTGATGGAAAACTCGTGAGGCCTGAGGATGTAATGGGAGCCTCAAGACCAGGAAGAACTATTGTATATAGTGGGGATACCAGACCCTGCAAATCCGTGCTCGAAGCCAGCAGGGATGCCGATCTCCTGATTCATGACGGAAGCTTTGCAGATGAGATGGCAGAATGGGCTGAAGAATCCAAACATTCGACTGCCGGAGAGGTTGCAGCCCTTGCAAAGGAATCAGGAGTCCGAAAATTGGTCCTTACTCATATAAGCTCCCGCTACACCGATGATGCAGGGCCTATACTGGATGACTCAAAAAAGATATTTGAAAACGTAATCGTAGCCGAAGACCTGATGGAAATCGAAATCCCGTACAGGTCGGAGTGAAGCTAAATTGTTAGCCTCTAGTCTTCGCAAATGGAGTTTTTGATTTTTATCTTTAACTTTTCAAAAGTGAAGCTTCAAATTTTAATCTCCAATCTTTTTAAAGTAAAGGAATAAACTAACCTGAAGAAATTAGAAGAACAAACTTGCCTGAAGAAATTGGAGAAATAGACTGGCCTGAAGCAAGTAACTTAAAATAAGTTAAAAATATCAGAAAAGTACGAAGTAATTTTACTGAAATATTCTATAAATTGCCAGGTATTTTGTTTGAAAATGTGTGGCAGAAGTAAATCTGCATTAAACTTTTGCCATAACTAAAGTCTTTATTACACCTCAGTTAATTCAGACAAGAGTCCAGTCAAGTTGTTTATTTTCTGCATTATAGAGTGTAACTCTCATGGTTTTATCTTCTATTTCATATATTGGCCTGATACCCAGATAAAGAGTGTCACCACAGTTAATATCGAATTCACCATTGACTCTTCCGAAGTATACCCGACCTTTGGTACCTTTTTCTTCTACTGTTATACCTTTCCAGGCAAGATTCTGGATCACATTTATAACCGTGCACTCAAACCGGTCGACTTCACGTATTTCGTTCATGAGTATCCCTTTATTGCTTTATCTTATGTCTAGGTAATAACTTATTCAAATAGACTTTTCTGATAGAAAATAATGATTTTTATACATAAAACTATCCCAGAGGGTTCCTTTTATGTTCACTTCGGATTTAATAATGTACATACATGTCAGCTGTTAAACTTTCAAATAGTCTTATCCAGCATTCCCGTAATAAGCTGCAAATCAATTCCTGCTCCGCTGGTTAACAAGCGTTCTTTTTTGTTGCCCAGCAACTTCTGAGTCCAATCAACAAAGCCACCGTCTACGATTTCTATATCATTAACACTAATTTTGAAATTAAGACCCTGATAATATGTGTTGTCGTTTTCTTCCCTGTTCACTATAAAATCAATATCATGATACATCTCACGAAGGTGGTGATGGATTCTATCAATAAATCCGATTTTGTCAGTATATCCGTTTCTTACATTCAGAGATACCTTGAGCTCATGCCCTAATTTATCTTTGAAATAGCTTGTATAAAATTTCATATGTTTGGCTATTGCATCCTTTTCGAAGTTGTAAGAACCCGTATCTTTTCCGGAACTGACAATAGTAAACAGGCCAAAATGAGGAACAAAATCATTAATTTTAAACATTTGTCCTCTAGTAACCCGGCAGACTGCAGACAAATGAACGGAATTTTTTGTATTTTCAATTGTCCTGTTTTTTATTCCGTGTGCAAGGTATATAGCGAGCATATTGGTGCTGTCCGCAATAAACTCCAGTCCTCTTGTTGCAGAGATAACATTGTTTTGATCAACCTTCGCTATAACAGAACAGCTTCCTAACAGGCTTGCAGGAGAGAGTAATACAGATGAAAAACCTGAAGCTTCAGCCGTTTCAAGCATTGATACTTCTATTTGCTTGACCTTAATAGGGTTAAGTGTGGATGGCTTTACAAATCTGTTTGATTCGTACTTGCCTAAAATGTCATTCGGAATGATTTTGTTTGTTATTTCCTTTGAAAGAGCAAGCAGAAGTGTGGTAATTTCAGACTGTGACAGCCTGGTTGTAAGCTCATCTATTAAATTTTCGTTGCCTGACTTCTCAAGTACATTTTTAATGATATTTGATTCTTTCATTATCACTCTACTTCTATTATCACTCTACTTTTATTTCTTTTTGTTTTTGATAGATGCTGCTATAAAAGTTGAAGATATACCTCATAATAATTGATCTAAACGCGGTTTTTGGAGGTCAAGAGGATTATTTATCTGGCCGAATAGAGATCGGATAGAGTTCAGATCTAAATCATATACAGATTTCTACATACCACTTATTTTCCCCTGCTTCAGGCATCTTCCGGACAGAAAGTAGGAAAAACTTTAATGACAGGCTGTATAAGAAAAGAAAATTGAGGTCAGAATCCTCTTAGGTCAGAAATCTCTTATGTTCTGAGATCACCTTGAAAGATCTGCAAACCTCCCGACATGACCTGCCTTCATAAGTAATGGATTTAAGTAGAATTCAAGTAAACAGGATTCCTCGGATTTCTGTCTGATGTATCTGTGAAACCAAGAAACCCTGCACAAGCCTGATTTATGCGAATGGATGATTTGCAGAATCTTTTTTAGCAAGTGCTTCTTCAACAGTTGGCCTGCCTTCAACAGCGTTTGCTATTGCAAGTTTCGTTGCTTGATAGTTGTATTCGTAAACTTTATCCTTGTCTTTTGCATCCCATTCAATAAAGACGGAAACTATAACAAAGATATCATCGGCCTGTTCCTGGGGAATTACTCCCTCAGCTACGGAGTCCATAACAGCCTTTGCAACCGCAGCCTGAGCCGGTCCGAACATCAGAGCAGCTTGCCCTACATTCTTTATTGTGACCTTATTTACTATAAGGGTCACGGGCTTTGGCTGGATGTTGGGTTCAAGAACCGCCAGAAGGGGGGTATGCCCCTGTCTTGGCATCGCAAGGGAGTTCATAAATGCTGCTTCTACAGGCCCTCCTCTCGGCCCGAGAACCAGGTCTATATGGGCGATTTCCGGGCCCGAACCCACGAGAGCTTCTCCTACCATACTTTTTAGAATTTTTTTTACCACATTTGACACCTCATTTATTTTACAAAAAACCAGCACTCAAAGTCTCTCACTGCCGGAAAAAGTTTCTTACTATCCTTCAACAAAAAAAGCAGCGGGGGCATTGAGGCAATTATTTAATCATAGAATAATCATTCCTGTAATGTCATAGAGGATAGTTATTCTTGTAATACCTTCTCACATACATAAATTATTTGTCAGTTATCTCTCGATTTCCAGGCAGATTCCCGAAAGGATCTCAAGTCTTTTGCTCCAGTGATCCAGCCCTCTTTTTGCTGCGTACCAGTCAAAGAAGTCACTTTCTTCTCCGGTATTTCCAGTTCCAAACCTTGCCCTTAGTTCACTGGATCTGAATCCGTTTTTCTCTTCAAAATCCTCACAGACTATAGAGTAACGCTTGACCTTGTACTTCGCAACATGTTTCTCATGTTCCACAGCCGAGCGGATAGCCTCAGTTACTTCCTGAGGTGAAAAATCAGTTTCTATGTTAAGCGTGAAACTCATATCTATCCCCTCTAAGAATAGCCTCTCCTCTCATTAAAGTATTATGAAAAATGATGAACAGAAAACAAAGAACAAAAAACAAAGAACAAAAAATGATAAATCGGACAGATTATAACCTGAAGGATTTATCCACGAAAAGGTTGTCAGCTGAAGGGTTAAAACCTGAAAGGTTATCACCTGAAAGTTTATTATTTAATTTCTTCCTGTTTTTATTGTTTTCTTTTCTCTCTAACAGCGAGCGCTATCAAAAGTACTACCATGAACACCACGAGGAACCTTATCGGACCCTTTAATCCTGTCAGATCCATGCTCTCAGATGTATTTAGTTTCTCTGTGGAATTTAGAACATCGTTTGATGTTTTGTGTAATGTAGGTTGTAATGTCATCTGGTTAATATTATTTTCAAATGGTTGTGTATTTCCAAAGGTGATTGTGAATGGAGAAAATCCCGGAGTACTGGCCTGGTAGTGGATGTACTGGTCATCTCCTCCTGTTTTTTCCGTAGGAAGTGAATTCCACTTTCCATCTGCGTATCTCTGAAGAACAACCTTGTCTTCAGTTTCGTTTTCTGGAATATCAGACCTGTGGACTCTGAACCCTACAGTAGTATTTCCAATATTTTGCTCGGATGCAAAACCTTCGTTTCCTACCCAGATATTCAGGTACTTGTATACCGATCCTTCTGGTTCTATGGGACTCAGGACTGATCTGCCTTTAAGCTGCTCAACTATTGTCATAGTTCTTCCGAGGGTCTTCTTTGCATCAAATTCAATAAAGTCAATACAGGTGGTTTCTGGTGTGAACTCGAATCTGATACGATTTCCGGCTGCAATATATTTTTGAGCTTGTACTGTCGCTTCAACATTACTGGCTGGTTCAGGAGAAGCTCCCGTGCCTGTAAATCCGGAGAGGTCAGAGCCTGAACTTCCACTACTCTCGCTTCCGTCTGTAACGGTAATGTAGTTATCCATTTTCAGAGCACTGTACTCGTACGCGTTGCTAACGTTAAGAGTTATGGAATAATCTCCGTTTTCATAATATATGTGACTGGGATTTTGATCAGTTGAAGTGTTTCCGTCTCCAAAATCCCAGTAACAGGAAGTAATGTTACCTGTAGAGTTATCTGTGAACTGAACGGTAAGGGGTGGTTCTCCTTCCAGCGGGGAAGCAGTAAAATCGGCCATAAAGACGTTTTCAACTGTGATATAATTCGTTTTTGTAACATTTGCCCATAAAGTGTCATTGCCTGCCCTCAGGGTAACGTTGTATGTTCCCACATCCTTAAACTCACAAACTGGATTCTGCTCGGTTGAGTCCACCTGCCCGTCGGAATTGAAATCCCATTCCCAGGCCGACGGGCTGTCGGTACTCAGGTCAGTAAATTGAACGGCAAGGGGAACTTTTCCTGAAGTTAAATTTGAAGTAAAATCGGCATTGAAGGCGTTTTCAACTGTGATATAATTCGTTTTTGTAATATTGGCCCATGAAGTGTCATTGGCTGCCCTCAGGGTGACGTTATATGTTCCCACATCCTTAAACTCGTACATGGGGTTCTGTTCGTTTGAGTCTACCTGTCCGTCGGAATTGAAGTCCCATTCCCAGGATGACGGGCTGCCGGTACTCAGGTCAGTAAATTGAACGGTGAGGGGAGTGTTTCCTGAAGTTACATTTGAAGTAAAATTAGCAACTGAATAGTTTGTTCCTGTGTCTCCACCTGTATCTCCACCATCTGTATTACCGGATGATACATTAACTGAGGAACTCAGGGTATTAAATCCGAAATTATTTATTACTGTCAGTGTCACAGCATAAGTTCCAGCCTGATAATATGTATGACTTGGATTTTGATCTGTTGAAGTGTTTCCGTTTCCAAAATTCCAGATCCTGGAATTTACGATACCAGTGGAAGTATCTGTAAATTGAATTGTTAGAGGAGCATTTCCTGAGTTTGCACTTAACGTAAAATTGGCTACTGGAGCTGAAGTACTCAGGGTTATGGGATTTATCAGACTATCGGATCCAAAGGCATTTGATACTTTAAGGGTTACAACATAGGTCCCAATTGCTGCGTACGTATGATTCGGGTTCTGGGAAGTTGAAGTGCTGCCGTCTCCAAAGTCCCAGTACCATGAAGTCACATTTCCGGTAGAATTATCACTAAACTGAACAGTAAGAGGGTCATTTCCTCCTCCCGGAGTTACAGTAAAACTGGCTTTCGGTTTTTCCCCTACTGTGATATAGTTAGTTTTTGTAATATTACCCCAGGCAGCTTCATTAACTACCGTCAGGCTAACGTTGTAGCTTCCTGAGTTTACAAATTCGTAGACCGGATTTTCTTCAGTTGAATCCACAACTCCGTCAGAATTAAAGTCCCATTCCCAGGCTGTAACATTCTTACTTGAATTATCTATAAATTGCACACTAAGTGGGGCTATCCCTGATACCGGTGAAGCAGAAAAATTTGCAATTAGTGTTTTATTTCCATCTTCTATACTGCTAAGGATTGCAGATACCCATGGACTGTTTGCTGTATCTATTCCCGGGTCCGATGCCAGAATTGAATAGGCTGAAGCAGAAGTTGAGAATACGAAGAAAAGAAGCATTAATATTACTGTTTTTTTCAATTTATTCACCTTTATGTTTTTTACTCCCTGCTAAAACTTCATTTCCTCTTAAGACCCCGGCTTCCCCCTTCAGACTTCTTGGGCCGTGGTTTGAATGAATGTTTTTAGTATTTTTTCAATTGTTTTTGTTTTTAAAGACTGAACTCATTTGTAAGAAACAGTTATCTATTTTTTATACACTATAGAAGATTTCTCAATTATATAAATTATATCTTTATAAGTCAGAAAAAATCTAAAGTTTGGTACTTTTGAGCTAGTATATTTAAAAAAGATTTATTCATTTATAAAGTTCCAAATTTTGGCAAAGCCTCTTCTTATTTATAAGCCCTTCTCAAATCAATTTTTTATCTTCTTAAATCTCTAAGGTATCGCTTTTTGTCAAGTGAGTTTCTTAACATCACAAAATCTGGTCGTGCTCATGAGTTATTGATCAATTCCAAAAAACCGAATATATTTCCTGAATTTGAGAAAAATAAAGAGAAATTCTTGTTCTTACGGTTTTCAATAACTCGTGCCCATTACCTAAAATCTGAAGATCGCTTAATTTTTTATGGATGTGGCAAAAACTCAAAAATCTAGCCTTTAACCTTTATATCCAGGTTTCTACGGTGTAATGGGGGCTAGTGCCTTGACAATTTAATTCCTGCACATAGCCTTTGGCAATTCGCCATCAACGCATAAGGATTCAGAGCTTAATAAGTGATTAATAACTAAACGTTCTTTGAAGGTGAAGTTCCAATATCTGGATTAAATAAATCAGTACAGAAATAATTGGCGATTTTTGAGGAAATGACTGTATTGAACCCCAGAGCATTAGCAATTTTTTGCTCAGTTGCAAAGTTTTCTTCCTTACCCAGATATTCAGGTACTTCAGCTGAAATGGTCACTAGTTGAAATGGTCATCAGCTGGAAAGGTTGTCAGCTGAAGGGTTAAAGCCTGAAAGGGTTATATCACCTGAAAGTTTATTCTTCAATTTCTTCCTGTTTTTATTGTTTTCTTTTCTCCTTAACAGCGAGTGCTATCAAAAGTACTACCATGAACACCACAAGGAACCTTATCGGACCCTTTAATCCTGTCAGATCCATGTTCTCAGATGCATTCAGTCCCGCTGTAGAATTCACCATATTGTCTGATATACTGGGTAATGCAGGCTGTAGATTCATCTGGTTTAAGTTATTTTCAAGTGGTTGTGTACTGCCAAAAGTAATTGTGAAAGGAGAGAAGCCTGGAGTACTGGCCTGGTAGTAGATGTACTGGTCATCTTCTCCTGTTTTCCCTGTAGGAAGTGGATTCCATTTTCCATCTGCATATCTCTGCAGAACAACCGCTTCTTCAGTTTCGTTTTCTGTAATATCAGACCTGTGAACTCTGAACCCTACACTGGCATTTCCAATATTTTGTTCGGTTGCAAAGCCTTCATTCCCTACCCAGATATTCAGGTACTTGTATACCGATCCTCCTGGTTCTATGGGACTCAGGACTGATCTTCCATTAAGCTGCTCAATAATTGTTGTGGTTTTTCCGAGAGTTTTCTTTGCATCGAATTCAATAAAGTCAATACAGGTGGTTTCTGGTGTGAATTCAAATCTGATACGATTTCCGGCCGCAATATACTTCTGAGCCTGTACTTTTACTTCGACATTACTGGTTGGTTCAGGAGAGGCTCCTGTGCCTGTAGATCCGCCGAAGCCAGAGCTTGAACTTCCACCACTACTCTCGCTTCCGTCTGTAACGGTAATGTAGTTATCCATTTTCAGAGCACTGTACTCGTACACGTTGCTAACGTTAAGAATTACAGAATAATCTCCGTTTCCATAATATATGTGACTGGGATTTGGATCAGTTGAAGTGTTTCCGTCTCCAAAATCCCAGTACCAGGAAGTAATGTTACCTGTAGAATTATCTGTGAACTGAACAGTAAGGGGCGGTTCTCCTTCCAGCGGAGAAGCAGTAAAATCGGCCTTGAAATCGTTTTCAACTGTGATATAATTCGTTTTTGTAACATTTGCCCATGAAGTGCCATTGCCTGCCCTCAGAGTGACAGTATATGTTCCAACATCCTTAAACTCGTAAACGGGGTTCTGTTCGTTTGAGTCTACCTGTCCATCGGAATTGAAGTCCCATTCCCATGCCGACGGGCTGCCGGTGCTCAGGTCAGTAAATTGAACGTTAAGGGGCGCTTTTCCTGAAGTTATATCTGAAGTAAAATCGGCAACTGAATAGTTGGTTCCTGTGTCTCCACCTGTGTCTCCGCCTGTGTCTCCGCCAGTGTCTCCGCCAGTGTCTCCGCCAGTATCTCCGCCAGTATCTCCGCCAGTATCTCCGCCAGTATCTCCGCCAGTATCTCCGCCAGTATCTCCCCCTGTGTCTCCTCCATTTGTGGATGATACATTAACTGATGAACTCACGGTATTAAATCCGAAATTGTTTATTACTGTCAATGTCACAGCATAAGTCCCAGCCTGATAATATGTATGACTTGGATTTTGATCTGTTGAAGTACTTCCATCTCCGAAATTCCAGATCCTGGAAGTCACGGTACCCGTAGAAGTATCCATAAATTGAATTGTTAGAGGAGCGTTTCCTGAATTTGCACTTGACGTAAAACTAGCTACTGGGGCGGAAGTGCTCAGGGTTATGGTATTTATCAGATTAGCAGACCCAAAGGCGTTTGATACTTTAAGGGTTACAACATAAGTCCCAATTGCCGCGTACGTGTGTTTAGGGTTACGGGAAGTAGAAGAGCTGCCATCTCCAAAGTCCCAGTACCATGAAGTCACATTTCCTGTGGAGTTATCACTAAACTGAACGGCAAGAGGGTTATTTCCTCCTCCCGGAGTTACAGTAAAACTGGCTTTTGGTTTTTCCCCTACTTTGATATACTTAATTTTTGTGATATTACCCCAGGCAGCCCCGTTGACTACTTTCAGGTTAATATTATAGTTTCCTGAATTTGCGAATTCATAGACTGGATTTTCTTCAGTTGAATCCACAATTCCGTCAGAATTAAAGTCCCATTCCCAGGCTGTAACATTCTTGCTTGAACTGTCTATAAATTGCACTTTAAGAGGGGCTACTCCTGATACCGGTGAAGCAGAAAAGTTTGCAATTAGCGTTTTATTTCCATCTTCCAAACTGCTAAGGATTGCAAATCCCCTGGAACTGCCTGTTGTATCTATTCCCGGGTCCGATGCCAGACTTGCATAGGCTGAAGCTGAAGTTGAGAATACGAAGAAAAGAAGCATTAATATTATTGTTTTTTTCAATTCATACACCCTTTCATTTTTTATTTCCTGCTAAAACTTCATTTCCTCTTAAGGCCCCGGCTTCCCCCTTCAGGCTCCTTTAGCCGGCGGTTGAATTAATATTTTTGTTTTTAGATTTTATTATCCTGTGTTTCAATAATCATTATATCTTTTCTGGTTTTTTTTGTGTATAAGATTACGGATTAATTTTACGAGTAAAATATCCTCCTCTTTCGGCAAATCCTCAATCTTTGATTGCTTCAAAAGATTGAGACTTCAAACGGAAATAGATATCTAGAATATTAAGTTTTCTTATTTGATATTCTCATAAAAGATTTTTCATTGAATATGAAGTGTCAAGCTTTGCTAAAGCTGTTTCTTCATTTATATATATTGTCATATTCAATTTTTATCTATTAATGTTCTATTTCCGATCTCTGACATTTTAAGAGCTTAAAAATATAATTAGATTATTCTATGGTATTTTCATTATTTTAAATGTTGAACAATAGGGTAAAAAGAGGTAAAAGACTGGCAAAAAGAATAAGATTATATTTAGGAAATTGCCTCACGTTAAAAAATCAAATCAGTAATGGAATTTAAATTCTGTTAAAGTGAGAATACTCAAATCCTTTCAGGGCAACTTAGAAAAATATTCTATCTTCAATGGCTAAGTTTAGTGTTTTAAATGGTTTTCAGGAGATTTGGAGGTTTTTTCAGGAGATTTGGAGGTTTTAAATTATGGCTCTTTTATTGGAATCGTTTCCTTCCGGAAGCAGAAATAAAGGTCGTAACCCCATTTAAGGGCTTCAGGATCGAAACTGAGCAGGCTCTCGTGTTCAATATATCTTACCGCAGGAAAAACAGTTAACAGGATGAATCTCTCGGTCACGGTAAAACCTGCAAGTTTTGGTTCGTCGGGGAAAAGATTAAGGCTGACGTTTTCAAAATTTGTTAGAGCCTGCAGATTTTCCCTGTAATCTGTCTTTAATCTCTGGAATACGGGATTGGTAAATATTAAAGAAATCTCTGCCCCTTCCTCTGCAAGTTTGACGTAGAGAGGAACAAATGCGGGATGAAAGTAGGAAGTAAAGCAAAATACCTGCCTCGAAAGAAGAAGTTTTTCCACAAACTGAGCGTTGAGTTCAAACATATGGTTTACATCCGGACGGATTAATTTGCAGTCCTTCAACTCCCCAATTCTTCCTTTTAAAGTTGCGGGTATTCCTTCGAGCCTCCTCTTTGACCAGTAATCAAAGTTATCTTCGAGTACCTCAAGGGTATTAAGAAGAGGCAGCATTCTATCTACAATTGTCTTTCCTATCATAGAAAGTTCATAGGTGCGGTTTTTCTGTAAAATTAAATTCCTGTCTTTAAGCTTTTTAATTTGCGGGAGTATGGAAACGGAATCTATGGAAAAATGTTCCAGTATTTGATCCATAGACCTTGGCCCGTCTTTAAGCAAGAGGAGAATATCTTTCCTCCTCTCTGACCGAAAGACCAGTTCTGTTAATCCAATTTTTGTTCCTATCCTGCTATCATTATTTGTTCCCATCCTTCCACCGTCAAAAAAAATCAATAATGTATGAATAAACAGGCAGATATTTATACATTTTGACTATCAATATAATCTTATAAAGTTGACTAAACAGCAAAATACAGCATGAAAAAAGAATTTAGAAATAGGAAAACTAATATGCGAGTATGTTAAATAATGGAATGGCTGGTTGATTAAAAATACAGGATTCAAACCCTGAGCTTGGAGTCAGGGCCGCCTTTCTACAGATTATAGCCTGATACTCTCAAGAACCACCAGCTTTTTCTTCCAGTGGTCGAGTCCTCTTTTTGCTGCATACCAATCAAAATATTTTTCATCTTCAATAAGTTCACCGGATTCGAATTTTTGCATAAATTCCGTAGAAATCAGGTCATACTGGTCCTCAAATTCATCGCAGATAATAGAATAGCGGTTTACCTTATATTTAGCGAGATGTTTCTCATGTTCCAGAGCCGAGCGAATAACCTCACTTGTTTCCTGAAGTGAGTAATCGGTATCTATCTGCAAGGTAAAATCCATATTTATCCCATGAAGAATTGTTGGTAGTACTAAAAATCTTGCTGATACTAAAAATTGATCCTATATTTCTTTTTCTATTTATTAATGAGTTGTACCCTATGGAATTCCGGAAAGACAGGAAGCGTGAGGCTAGGAACCAAAAATATAAGTATTTTAATTACCGTCACAAAATTCTAAAAATTCGCAGACAGAACTCATTTGAATCACGATTCGAATAACATTCACTGCTTTGAGATAACCTTATATGAAGACAGGGCCGGCTAAAGACAAAAGGAAATTGAAAGAATAAGAAAGAAGCATAAAAAGAAGCATAAAAAGAAGCATAAAAAGAAACATAAAAAGAAACATAAAATGAAGTACAAAAAGAATAAATAGAAGAAAAAAGGAAAAAAAAGAAAAAATTCAGAGCAGATAGGTATAAAAGGTGTGGGTTATAGAAGGAAAACCACACAATCATCAGTTTTCGGCTGTTACGGAAATTTTTCCTGTATTTTCCAGATTCTTATAAATGAATGCTGAAGCGTAAGCGAGCAGCATGAATTTAATACCCTGGCTGAAGTCCAGTTCGACAAACTTCAATATCATATATATGAAGAAGGCAAACTGTACGGCACACAGGACCATTCCGGCCACAGTGAATATTTTCTGACGACTGTTCCTATAACTACTGTCTGGATCATCGGAGTCTTCTGACATGTTGTTTCTAACCTCGCAAATAAAGGTGCTAAAGGTGTTTTGTATTTAGTTTGTTTTTATTTTGTTTTGTATTTTTAATTCGGTTCTATTTTCTCCACAGGCGATTTTCAACTATCTCAAAAATTAAATAATGTCTCCTGCTTTACAGCGTAGAAACCAGCTTTTACAAAGCTTTTAAAACGAGATAAAAAGTTGAAAACTTCAACAGATGGATCTGATGGTTTAATTACAGCGAATATCTGTTGTTACACTAGTTAAAAAAACACTCTCCAATGTAGAGATTATCATACAATATCTCTATTTATTGGCGAATGTATATAAAACTTGCGAATCTATCTGGTGCATAATAGAGCTTGTTGTCGTTTTTCATTTTGCAACGTGAGCTCATGTAAGAATTCTCCGGATAATTTTTAATTCCTCTTTCCATATTAGTTTCCTATCTCACATATCAAGCCCTTTTTTCTACTTGCCTGACCCTTTATTTATGTACCTGTATTATTTAGCAAATTATGTCTATCTAATTTATATTACTTCGAAATATTAAGAAAGCTTTTAATCAAAAGAAAGTCACTACCTAATACTTAAGCCATGGATGTCCGGATGTTTACTAAATGGTACAAAACGATGCCTTCGCTTTTCATCTTAGTCCGTTCGGATTTGTTTTTACCTGGCTGCTTTCACGAGAATTTTTCCGGAAATACCGGCTCTCTAAAAACTGTGGAGTATGGGACCCGATTTTATCCTGGAATTTTTCTCAAAAGCCTGGAATCAATTAAGAAGTAAAGAATTACGATAAATTATCCACTTTGAAATAAAGAATAATTAACTGGAACAATTTTTGGAAGAGAACGTTTGGAAGAGAACTTTTGAGGAAATATTATGAATAAAATTTTAAAGATAATTGTAATGCTCTTTGTCGTTTCTATTGTTATATTTGCAGCGGGCTGTGCCGAAAAGAAAGAGACTCCGGGAAACGAAACTCCTGAAACTCCTGCCGCAGCAGAAGAAAATATGACTGAAAATAATACATCGGAACATATAGCTGAAGATAACTACACTGTAGTTAATGAAACCACGGAAACCGGACAGGTAGTAACCGAAGCTGACAACGGGACAAGCATAAGTCTCAACAAAGGAGAGAATTTTACCCTTAACCTTACGGAAAACCCGTCCACAGGCTATGCCTGGGAGCTTAACGTGAGCGAGGGGCTCAGCATTCTTAGCGATAACTATACTCAGGATCCAACCCCTGAAAATATGACTGGTGTCCCTGGAACCCATTCATGGGTAATTAAAGCCGTAGCTTCGGGCAGCCAGCAGGTCAACGGCATATACAAGAGGGCCTGGGAGAACACAACCGGCACTGAAGAGAACTTTACAATCACTGTCGATGTAGTCTGAAAGGCGTTTTAATTCTTTTGGATACCTTATTTTTTTCCTTTTTGTCTATTTTTACGTGATAAAAGGGTCAACTTAATAAGAGTTAACAAATATACTGATGTGGCTGTCTTACATAACTAAGAAAGCAAGTACCGCAAAAAAATGGTTTAGCATAAATCAAATTCGCTGGAAAAACATAAGGCAGCCTTCCAGCTCTTAATGCTGTGAATTATGTTCTGTTTTTTCTGATATAATATGCCGAAAAGACTGAGTTCAAATTATACTCTTATTCTGAAACAATTGAAAACTCTTTTATCGACTTTGTTCTAGCGTAGAGGGGCCAGAGATATCTGAAAAACAAAATTGAGATCAAAATGAAAAATGAAGACATCCTTTTAGATTGAACGTCCTTTTTCTATTTCGGAAAGATATGTAACAATTAATTTTTTCAGATCATTCAATTTTGATTTATTCAAGGGAACTCCCAATAAAACTATCTTATTTTTGGTATTTGAGAACGGGAAAACATAATCTAATTCTGAAATATACTGCTCATTGTGGGGATAACATAAAATTCCAACTTTATTTTTGTTCTTAGTAAAAGCAGTATATGCAAATAATTGATGTACATCTTTTCTATGCTCTTCTCTTAACTCTTCAGTATTGTTTTTCAAGTTATAGAGATGAGATTTATATTTTGCATCTATTATGATATCCAAATTACTTTTCATCATAATTATATCGGGTTCTAGATAATTGAGACTCCAGAGTGGACTAAAATGCGTAGATCGTCTAATTTTGTAGTTGTTTAACTGTTTTGCTCCGATTTTTAATGAAACTTGATTGAATACTAATTGGACATATTTTTCAAAGAGAAGGGAGAAGTCAACTCTCCATGCAGTGATTTCTTCCAAGTTTCTTTTTAGAATTTTGTTTCCTTGGTCTTTCAATTTTTTAATAATAACTGGATCTGAAACATGTATCTTTAGATCATTTGTTTGTTTTTCAGGAAATTCATATAATGCAGTATCCAAATAAGTCAGAACATCACGATATTGATATTTAATATTTAGAGGAGTCTTAAATGAAGTAATTTCTCCCTTTGAAATGCTGTAAACGTATTTTAATTCAAAAAAATCACTATGAAACCTGTTTAGAACATTATCGTGACAAGGAAAAAACAATCTTTTCTCAGGGTCAAATTCCTTTTCAATATATTCCTTCCAATCAACCTGAGATTTTGGATAATTATATACTTTTTTGGTTGTTTGAAATTTGTTCCATTTTATTTTTATTGCTTTTTCGAATATATCTATAAACTTTATAGCCTCCAAATATAAAGGAGGCCTCATATTATTCTGCGACAAAAGGGGAATTGAATGTTTGAATTCAGGAAGTATTTCAGATTTCAACAAATTCACGATTTCAACATATTCTGAAAATTGGTCCGTAGCAGAGGTATACCGAGGCTTAATCACAAAATCTCCGATTTGTTTTCCATGTATCTGGAGATCTTAGTGGAATTGCACCAATGAAATGATCTGACCTAAAACTTAAAGAAACGTTTTTTCCACTTCCTTCTATTTTAGGAGAGACTTCAAGAAAAGCAAAGTAATCCTTATTGTAATCGATGAATTTCTGTAAGTGTTCAGCAATGTATCTTTTATCGGCGTTCTTAAACCATTTTTTTGCGAGAAATAATCCTGAAATAGATTGTGATTTTTCAGTAAGGCAAGGAATTTCAAGGAAGATGTTTTCCTTAGAATTCATTCAAATAATACCTCACCTATTCTATCGTAGAAATAGTTGGCAAACTCATCCTTTGCATTTACTAAAATGCCTTCAGCAAGGTATTCTCTAGTAAGAGGAAGCAGTTCATATTTTATCCTGCCTTTTATTTCCTCTTCATTTTCAGCAATGAAATAGGCTTGACCGGGCTGTAACGGTAATTCTTCACTACTGGCATACCAATTGAAAATCTCACTAAACGCCAAGAAATCTTTTTTGAAAAATTTGTTTTTGCCTGTCAATTTGATTACATGAGGCTTTAAAGTGTACCAAGCAAACCTCCGCCTTAATGCAAAATCAACAACAGCCAAACTTCGATCTGCGGTGTTCATCGTGCAGATTACATAATAATTCAAAGGAATGGCACTTACCTTATATCCACCACCAATATCAATTTCTATAAGTCTTTCTTTTTCTTCTGACTGGTATTCAAAAAGATAGAAAATCGGACCTAAAATGTTCGACAAATTTGCTCGATTGATTTCATCGATAATCAAAACAACCTTTTCTTCAGGATTCTCTTTGGCCTTTCTCAAGGATTCATAAAAAATACCCCTTTGCTCGATATAAGCAACCTCTCCAGCTACAAGGGAAGGCTTTATACCATAGATAAAATCGCTGTAACTTGTTTCTGCATGAAATTGTGTAAAGAAAGTCTCTGCGTTAAGCTCTCCAGAAATTATCTTTGCTAGTCTTGTTTTTCCAGTTCCAGGAGCGCCCTGAAGGATTACGAATCTTCTTTTCCTTATAAGATCTAATACTTCTTTTTCTTCGTCTGCAGCTTTAACTTTTGAAATATTAGGTATTTCCCTAGAGGCGTTTATTGCATCGTTAATAGCTCTCCTTTGATCTGCATTCTTTGGAAAACTTCTCAATCGGGCATAAGCTGCAACAAATCCTTCAATAATTTTTCTTCCAACTTCGGATCTTGGGTCCCAAATTATTTCACAGGCAGAAACGAATTTAGAGTAACTTTGTAATGTTTTATCCATGCTTGGGATTTTAAATTTTAGCTGTCTCGGTAGATTTGATTCAATGTCCAAAAAAGAAGTTTTGCAAAAGCCATCCTGGCTAATGATTGACGAGAATAGTCTTCTCACGCCGGGTAAGCTTGCAAGCTCATAATCATTTTTAAATCCAAGTGAGCCAACGATAAGTGAAATTAACCACGGTTTATCTTCTTTATCTGGAAAGATAACTAGAGATAAATCGTGGTAAGGGCCAGATGGTTCTTCTTCTGGGGAAATTAACCCAAAAAACGCTCCGCCTTGATTGAGGGCATCTTCTTTTGTGTTATTCCTAAATATGTAGTCATTTAAAATATCTTCATTTTTTGCCCCAAAATTCTCGGCTAATTCTTTGACAAATTCGATAGTCTCTTCAATTTTGCTCATCTATACCATCTTAGTCCTAAAGCCTTGAAAATTATGTTAGGTTTTAATTATTTTTGAGTAATAAATAGTTGCCTCTTTTATCCTTTTTTTATTTTATAAATCATAAACGATAACATAATGTGGAAGAGCCAAGAAATCGAGAATTAATCTTTCTGTAAAACTGAAAAGGACTATCAAGCAATATTTTTCATTCAGACGTTAATTTATGAAAATACGTACTGATTTTGGACATCTCTTAAGAATAATACAGTGAGAAGTAACCTAAGTGGAGAATAACTTTTTATCTCCTTCCTTTCCAAACTACACCTTTAAATCCCATACATTCCTTTCTATCCCACAATATAACTCTCATTACTTTTATTTGGTGATCTTTTTATGACGAATAGGCTTTACAAGTATTATCCTGAGGATTTCGGGGAGCTTAATGTTGATGTTTTGCATATGGACCTGGTGTTTGATGTTTATGATGACAGGACGAATGTGAGGTCCGTACTCAGGGTGAGGACAAGGGACGAGCCTGTGGAGAGGCTGGAGTTGAACTGCAGGGACCTTGAGGTCCGGGCTGTGAGTTCCTTACACTCTGAGATTACTTACAAATACAGGCAACATGATTCGGTTCTTGAGATCGAGTTCAGGGAACCTGTTCAGCCGCATACCGAGGTTGCGGTTGTTACGGATACGGTTTGCAGGCCGACTAAAAACATCCTTGAGGGGCTGTATTATGATGAAACGCCGGCAGGGGCTCCTCCGCAGCAGATCACGCAGTGCCAGCAGTGGGGGTTCCAGAAGATTGTGCCTTGCATTGACGATATGTGTGCAAAATGCACTTATAAGACTGCCATCATTGCGGATTCCAGGTACACGAACCTTATCACGAACGGGGACGTTGTGGTTGAGAGGCGTACCGTAAAGCCTGGAAGGGACAAAATTGTCTATGAAAACTCGGTAACTCCTATGGCAACTTATCTCTTTTTCCTGGGCGTGGGGACTTATGCGACTTTTACAAGGGAGTTTGAATATCCTGATGTGGGGACTTTCATGCTCGAACTCCTCGTGCCGCCAGGGTCAAACGAAGGGGCTGCTGAAAAGGCGCTCGATATCCTGCATGATGCGGTAATGTGGGTCTATATCTTTACAGGGCCTGAGCAGTTCGATGAAAAGAAGCTGCATGTAAGAAAAGAGCTCTGGGAGCTTGTACGCTTACGGGAACAGATGAAGCTTGAGGCAAAATCCGAATCCGCGGTGGAAGAGCTCGGAAGGCTCAGGGAAGAGCTTGCCAGGCTCGCCAATAAAATCACTCCCGGATACAAGTACACGGGAACTGTCTACAGGGAAATAGGGATGCAGAACTCGGACTTCGGGGGCATGGAAAACGTGGGGAATACCACGATTACCACAAACCGCATAATGCCTTTCCCGCAGATCACTGACCCTGCTTTTGAATACATGATCAGGGTCAAGGTTCACGAATATTTCCACAACCAGAACGGGTCTGAGGTGACCGGAAAAAGTCCCTTTGAAATCTGGCTGAACGAAGCTGTGACCGTGCACGTGGAAGAGCAGTACCATGCTTTCCTTTTCGGGGAAGACTACCAGAGGCTCGGCAGGGTGCTTGACCTGCTTGCTCCTGCCTCAGGCACTTTTGCCCTGGATTCGGGAGCAGCCTCCATGCCAATTATCCCTGACGGCTTCAATGACCCAAATGACCTGATCACCGCAGTCACCTATGTAAAATCCCCTGAATACGCACGCATGGTAGAGACCCTTATAGGAAAGGATACCTTTGCAAAGGGCCTGGACCGCTATTTCAGGAAATTCAGGCACTCCAACGCAGGTACGCAGGACTGGATCGAAGCCATGGAAGAAGAAAGCGGGCAGCCCTTAAAGGAGATGTCCGAGACCTGGCTTAAACAGACAAAGTTCCCTGTAGTCGAGGTTTCAGCCGAATACGACAGGGCTGAGAGGAAATTTACTCTCCTCCTCAAACAGAAGGTGCCTGCAGACGGAAAGCCCTGGGAGTTCCCCTTTAAAGCAGCCCTCGTTGACGAAGATGGAAATGACCTCGCAGAAATTCTGGAATGGGTCAGCGGGGAAACTGCCACGATTACAGTTGAAAATGTGAATATCCCGGCTTTCCTCTCCCTGAACAGAGGCTATTCTTTCTATGGTAAACTCATCTACAGGGCAAGCCAGGACGAGCTCCTGACGCAGGTAAAGAAAGACAGCGATATCACAGGCAGGTTTACGGCTTTCTATACCCTGGTTGACAGGGAAAAGCTCAGGCTCCTTAAAAATCCTGAGTCCAGGCCTTCCGAAGAGTTTATTGAGCTCTACTACAGGCTCTCCAACGACCGCCAGCTTCTCGAAAAGGCAGGCGGGCAGTTCCTTACAATCTTTGAGTCCGTAGAAGATGAGGAATTTTCCCATCATTACCAGGCCCTCTATGAAGTAAAACAGAAACTTCTGAAGGCAGTTGCCTGGAAATACAGAAGCTCGGTAATCTCTGCCTACCGTTTCTTTGAAGGCTCCTCTGTCCCGAGGGATTCCACTCTCGAAGAAACAGCAAGGGTAATCAAGACCAGACAGGCCAAAAACGTCTGTCTTAACATCCTTGCAACTCTCGATACCCCGGACATTCATGCCCTCATAAAACAGCAGTTTGAGACCGCAACCTGTGCAACCGACAGGCTGAGCGCCTTTGCCGCATACCTGAACAGTTCAGCACCTGACAAAATTGAAGTCCTTAGAGCCTTTGAAGCGGAGTCCAAGCAGAATCTTATTGCCTGGGAAGCCTTCCTTGCAGTAATAGGAAACAACAGCAGTATTGATGCAGTTGAACTCGTCAGGGAAATGGAAAGGTCAGCTGCCTTCAGGATCGAGCAGACAAATGACCAGAGGGCTCTTTACGGCAGCTTTGCCAGGAACCGCAAAAAATGTCTCCAGACCGAAGGAGGCAGGGCTCTCTTTGCGGAAATCCTTAAGAAGCTGGCTACTGTAAACGAATACAGTACTGTCAATCTGCTCAATGCCTTTGCAAACATAGACCAGATGGAATCAAAGTATCACATTCCACTGGTAAAAATTCTGGCAGACCTTCTTGGAGAACTGGATTCTCAAAAGTTCCCGAGTGTCTATAACAGGATAAGAAAACTCCTTCTTGGGGCTCCGAAAGCTGTCAAAACATACGGAATAGAACATGGAGAAATCAAAGCTCTGCAGCTTGAAAAACCGGGAAAGAAATAACATTTTTCGAAGAATCAGGTTATTCGGAACAGTCAGTTCGGAAAACCGAGAAATCTGAAAATGATAAGATAATCCGACCCGGAAGGATTCGGAAATAATTCTATCCTTCCGGAAATCTGCTTTTTTGCACTTTTTTATTGAGGTTTAGATACTTCTGATTCTTTTGCTTCTAATTCTTTTGCTTCTAATTCTTTTGCTTCTGATTCTTTTGCTTCTGATTCTTTTGCTTCTGATTCTTTTAGGAAGAATATTTATTCTGGGAACAATAAATGTTATAAATGTTATTCGGGGCTTTTTACCGGATTTCAACATTCTGCTTTTAAGGGGGCGGTAAAAGGATATTTCAGTATTTCGAAGGCTTGTTGGTTGATACATTCTCTTTTCTGTTCAATGTTGTTGGCTCTCTTCTCATAATTTATGGTGGCCTCAGATCAATGTCAGGGGTTATTCTTATTGAAGTTTTTAAGAAACCTTACAGCTATCAGCAGGTAAGAAAAGAGCTTACAAACAAAATCGTCTTTGGTCTTGAGTTTTTCATTGCGGCCGATGTCCTTGAAACCGTACTTAATCCGTCTCAGGAAGAACTGTTCCTGCTGGGTACGGTCGTGTTGATAAGAACAATTCTTGGATATTTCCTCAGCAAAGAAGTTTCGGAATACCAGCTTGATTGAAACACGGTAGAAAAACTGAAATCCTGCAAGAAACCTGACTTTCCAGTGTTATTTTTAACGCCGGGTATTTTTCCCTTCATACCTTTGTCTCCGCAAAATAATTCAAAAGCTTTCGTATCAAATTCTCACATCTTCTCTATTCTCTTCATGCCCTTTTGGAAATGGATGAATCTGCTGTCAGATATACCCGATATCTCTTTGCTGCGGAACTATTATAAAGCCTGAATTCAGTACAATTCTAAAAAATAGTATGATTTAAAAGCAATTAAAGTGTAAGGATACAAAATATTATTAAACTCCAATATTATACTAATCCGAAATCCATATTGTGCTGACCTGAACTCCGGGTTGTATTTAGCTTGTATTAATAAACCAATAACAAACCTAATATGAAATCGGGTAATAAATCCTAAAATATAGTTAGCTGTTACTCAAACCCGGTATTCAAGTAATTCAATATCATCAGAAACAGGAGCAATTTAATGTATCATCTGAAATGTATCGAATGCGGTGCAGAGTATTCAAAAGATGAAGTAATCTATACCTGCAGCAAGTGTGACGGGCTGCTTGATGTTATTTACGATTATTCTTCAATTAAACTTGATATGGAAAAACTGAAGACCGAATGTCCCTCGGTCTGGAAGTACGCAAAACTTCTTCCTGTAGAAAGGGAGCCTGTAACCATCAGGGAAGGTGGGACTCCTCTTTATAAATGCGACCGGCTTGCCGAAAAAATCGGGATTAAAGAGCTCTACGTAAAGCACGAAGGTATGAATCCTACCGGTTCTTTCAAAGACAGGGGAATGACTGTAGGAGTTACGAAAGCCCTTGAACTCGGCATGAATACCGTTGCCTGTGCATCTACCGGAAATACCTCTGCAGCCCTTGCTATCTATGGAGCAAAAGCCGGAATTCCTGTGATCGTCCTGCTTCCTGCAGGAAAAGTAGCCCTCGGAAAGGTGGCCCAGGCTCTGATGCATGGAGCAAAAGTTCTCAGCATCCGCGGAAACTTTGATGATGCGCTTGACCTTGTGCGTACTCTCTGTTCCCAGGAAAAGATCTACCTCCTGAATTCAATTAACCCTTACAGGCTGGAAGGCCAGAAGACTATAGGTTTTGAGATTGCAGACCAGCTTGGCTTTAAGGTGCCTGACAGGATTGTCCTGCCCGTAGGAAATGCAGGAAACATTACTGCAATTTATAAAGGCTTCAGAGAGTTTAAGAAGCTCGGAATAACGGATTCTCTTCCAAAAATGACCGGAATCCAGGCGGAAGGCTCCTGCCCTATCGTGAAAGCTATAAAAAGCGGAGCTCCGGCAATCACTCCTGAAGATCACCCTGAAACTGTTGCAACTGCGATCAGAATTGGAAACCCTGTAAACGCTGTAAAAGCTCTCAATGCAATCAGGGAGTCCGGAGGGACTGCAGAATCCGTAACCGACGAAGAAATCCTTGCAGCCCAGAAAGACCTGGCAAGGCTTGAAGGCATAGGAGTTGAGCCTGCAAGTGCAGCATCTGTTGCAGGGCTTAAGAAACTTGTTGACATGGGCGTTATTGGTAAAGATGAAACCGTTGTCTGCATTACCACCGGGCACCTCCTTAAAGATCCCCAGGCTGTTATTGATGTCTGTGAGGAGCCTACTGTTGTGGATGCGAATATCGAAGCCATCAGGGAAGCCATTTTCGGAAAAGCTAAATAAAACCGAAATCAGAAGAAAAATATTTACGTGTCGGAGCCGTAAACAGTTGAAAGACTTATCTTAAATCACTAAAATTAAACAGCTGATACTTGAGTCACTAATAAACTACTTGAGTCATTAATAAACTGATCTCGAGTTAATGATATTTAAACAACTGATGTCGAGTTAATGATATTTTTACAGCGGATATCGAACTACTGATACTGAAGTATTAATAATCTCCAGTTTAATGCTGTCAAAGGTTTCCGACACTTCAATCAGTTCAGGTTTCTTTAAGTCAGCAATTGGCTTCCTGAAACTTCTTTACTCTTATTATTAAGATCCTTTGAATTGGATTCAGATTCTTTTATCATACTCATATGTGGGCGTGAACACGAATGGAGCAGGACTATAAACCTCATGAAATTGAAAAGAAATGGCAAAAAAACTGGAATGAAAGCCGAATTTTCCAGCCTGAGCCCGATAAGCGGGAGAAGTTTTTCATTACAATCCCTTACCCCTACCTGAACGGGAACCTGCACGCAGGACATACCCGGACCTTTACTATAGGCGATGTCGTAGCAAGGCACAAAAGAATGCTTGGCTATAACGTGCTCTACCCCATGGGCTTTCACGTAACGGGCACACCTATTGTCGGGCTTGCCGAGCTGATCGCTAGCAGGGATCCCCAGACAATGGATGTCTATGAACGCCTCCACGGAATCCCGGCCGACATCCTGCCAACCCTCAATACTCCAGAAAAAATTGTTGACTATTTCAAGGTTGAAGCCGAAAAAGCCATGCGCATGATAGGTTACTCCATTGACTGGAGACGCAAATTCACAACAACGGACCCTACATACAAAAAATTCATTTCGTGGCAGTACATCCGCCTTGAGGAAAAAGACTTGATTGTCAAAGGTTCTCACCCTGTAAAATGGTGTCCCAATGACAATAACCCCGTAGAAGATCACGACATCCTGCACGGGGAAGAAGCCACGATTGTCGAATATACCCTGATCAAGTTCAGGCACAAAGACATAGTTCTCCCCTGTGCAACCCTGAGGCCGGAAACAACATTCGGAGTTACTAATCTCTGGGTCAATCCCGATGTTGATTATGTAAAGGCAAGAGTTGAAAAAGACGGATACGAGGAATTCTGGGTTGTCAGCAGGGATGCTTTCAGAAAACTCACATTTACTGACCGCACGGTCGAATATATTGAGGATGTACCTGCAAAATCCATTATAGGCATCAAACTCACAAACCCGGTAACCGGAGACGAAATAATTTCCCTTCCTGCGTCCTTCGTCAGGCCTGAAAACGGAAGCGGAATTGTTATGAGCGTGCCTGCACATGCACCCTTTGACTACCTGGCTCTCCGGGACCTCTACGATGCTGACCTGAGTGAATACGGAATTTCCGAAGACCTCCGAAATATTCAGCTGATTTCTCTCATCAAGGTGTCTGAGTTTGGGGAATTCCCTGCAAAAGAAATTGTGGAAAGCATGGGAATAACAAGCCAGAATGACCCTAAAGCCGAGGAAGCCACAAAAATCGTATACAGAAGAGAATTTCACGGTGGAGTTCTTAAGGAACTTACAGGCAAATACGAAGGATATGCGGTTCCTAAAATTAAGGACATTCTTACCAGAGACTTCATCAGCTCAAACGCAGGAGAAACCTTCTATGAATTCAGCGAACCCGTGGTTTGCCGCTGCGGAACTCCCTGTGTTGTGAACATGGTAAAAGGCCAGTGGTTCCTTAATTACTCTGATCCTGAATGGAAAGCAAAGGTTTACAGATGCCTTAGCCAGATGCGGATCATCCCCGAAGAGTACAGGGTTGAGTTCGAAAACAAGGTCGACTGGCTCAAGGATAAAGCCTGTGCCCGCAGAAAAGGTCTTGGAACCCGTCTGCCCTTTGATAAGGAATGGCTGATCGAGTCCCTCGGAGATTCGACAATTTACATGTGTTATTACATTATTGCCAAGTTTATCGAGAGAGGCGACATTTCCGAAGAACAGCTTACCCTTTCGTTCTTTGACTATATCCTGTTTGGAAAAGGCAATTCTGAAACAGTTTTTGCAGAGACTGGTTTGAGTTCCGAAATTCTGGACGAGATTCGCAGTGACTTTAGCTACTGGTATCCTGTTGACCTGCGTTCTTCAGGAAAAGACCTTGTCCCTAACCACCTGCTTTTCTTCCTCTTCCACCATGTTGCCCTCTTTGAAGAGGAAAAGTGGCCAAGAGCGCTTGCGGTAAACGGCTTCGTCTCTCTTGAAGGACAGAAGATGAGCAAATCCAAAGGGCCAATCCTTACTCTGGAAAGCGCGGTCAGCAGTTACGGTGCGGACATAACAAGGATGTACATCCTCTCCACAGCCGAGCAGACACAGGACGCAGACTGGCAGAAGGCAGGAATCGACTCAGCCAGAAGGCAGATGGACAGGTTCTATTCCTTTGCAAAGGATGTTATTGAGAGTGGAAAGCGTGCAAATCTCGGCACTGAACTCAAGCAGATTGACCGCTGGATGCTCTCAAGGATGCAGAACTATATCAGGGAGACAAATATTTCTCTTGACTTCATCCAGACAAGGGAAGCCATCCAGAATTCTTTCTTCCTGCTCATAAACGATGTAAAATGGTACCAGAGAAGAGGTGGAAATGCCCTGCTCTACTACGTGCTGGACAACTGGGTCAGGCTTATGACTCCTTTTACTCCTCATCTCTGTGAGGAAATCTGGGAGGCTATGGGTCACGAAGATCCGATCTCTCTTGCCCAGTACCCTCTCTATAACGAAGACCTTATAGACAACAGTGCGGAACTTGCCGAGGAAATGATTAAGGGTACTCTGGAAGATATTGAAGAGATAATCAGGGTAACAAAGATGACACCGCAGAAAGTCCATCTCTACACAGCCCCTCTCTGGAAAGTTGATGTCGTTAGATGCGCCTGTAGTATGCAGTCAGAAGCCTCCCTTGAAGTAGGCAGCCTTATTAAAGCTCTGATGGCAGATCCTGCCCTGAAACGCTTTGGAAAAGATATCCCGAAGTTCGTTCAGAAAATCATCCCGGAGTTCAAAAGCGGAGGCGCTGAGAAGTATGAAATCTTTGCGGGTACTGGTCTTGATGAACAGACCTTTCTGAGAGAGTCTACCTCTTTCCTCGAAAAGGAAATTGGTTGCCATGTTGAGATCTACAGCGCAGATTCTCCAGCCTACGACCCTGAGAAAAAGTCCAGGTTTGCAGAACCTCTGAGGCCTGCAATTTATATTGAACAGGCGAAGAAAGAAGAGTGAGTGTGGAACAAATAGTGAGTGAAAAGTCATAAAGAGTCAATTAAATGAATAAACAACTAACGAGATTAAAAGAAGCTGTTGCGGCTTCTTGACTTTTTAGTTTTTGTCTATCTTTTAGTTTTTGTCTATCTTTTAGTTTTTGTCTATCTTTTAGTTTTTGTCTATCTTTTAGTTTTTGTCTATCTTTTAGTTTCACTTCTTTTTCTTTCATATAATTTTTACAGCCCCCTCGTTTTGCAATTACTGATTTTTTTTCTTACTGTGTTATTTTTCTGTTTCCGTTTCTGCATCTCCTTTTTCACTTCTATATTTCACATTAGGTCAACATCTCGCTCAGACAATCGGCAGATTTTATAACTGGGAAAATTATATGTATAATTTAGGAAGTAGGGAAGGAGAAAAAATTGATACTCGAAAGTCTCGGATTTTTCATCTATGCATTCACCTCTATCTTTGTGATCGTCGACCCTGTAAGTGGGGCAGTGTCTTTCATTTCCCTTACAAGCGGGATGACATGTGAGGAAAAAAACAGAATAGCAAAAAAAGCAGTCTCACTGGCATGTTTCATTGCTCTTTCTTTTGCAATCACAGGAAGCTTGATACTTGACCTGTTCAACATTAGTGTTGACGCACTACGGATTGTAGGAGGACTCCTGCTTTTCACCATTGCTTTTGATATGATGCATGCTAAGGTTTCAAGGGAAAGTATTACCGCAGAAGAGATTTCTCAATCCCAGGAACGTGATGACATCTGGATCTTTCCTATAGGTCTCCCGCTTCTGACAGGCCCTGGTACTATCAGTACGGCAATTGTCCTTATGGGGGGAACAGAAAACTTCGTTCAAAAAATAATGGTTCTTATAGCAATTATACTGACATTCGTTATTGGTCTATATATCTTCCTTTTCTCAAGAAGGATTCACAAATTTATCGGATATAACGGAATGCTTGTCTTCACAAGACTAATGGGACTTTTACTTGGGGCTATTGCAGTAGACCTGGCGGCTACAGGTATTATAAATATATTCAAGTTGGGAAATTGAAACCGTCATGCTACAGGCATTATAAATATATTCAATTTGGGAAATCGAAACATCATTCTGGATATATTGAAACAATCATTCTGGATATATTGGAACTAAAACTAAGTGTTGAAATGGATGGTTAACTGAATAAGGAAATATTCATAAGAATCCTAAAAGCCTGCTTTTGACACATAGTTCTTTTTCTCTCATTTATTTTTTTCTTACTACTTTTATAACTTTTTTGCTGCTTAATCTGAACAGGCTTCGTATCATATTTAAACATAATTTTCGTGATTTATCTTCTTTTAAGGAATTATACAGGTTGCTGTTTCTAGTTTAGTTTCATGAGTAACTGAAACTCGTTTTCTGAATCCATGAGAATTAGATTAATCCTATATTCTTAAACCATGTCCAAATGTAAAATTTCACTTATTTTTTCCCAATACCTTTTGGAGGTGAAATTACTTTAAATATCCATTTATGGAGCTATCGACGGTATTTTAGTGGATTTTTATAAGAAATGGAGGGTTAATAGCAGGTGAGATATCTTCCTTAGATATATTATTCCTTAGTCTAGATTTTTTATCGCAATTTGCTGATTTTCATTCTTTGTTTTTAGTTTCACACGTAACTATTATATATCTTATGAAACGATTAGGCGTTTAATCGGTTTCATATGTAACTATTACTTTAATAGATTATATTTCAATACAAGTTACCTGATTCATAAAAAATGAAGGATGGAATATGGAAGATCCAAAAATGTTACTGGGCCCTATTGCCCACATCTACCGGAGCCATCTGGCATACATGGCAAAGGAACTCGAAGCTTACGGAGTCGGAAGCGGACAGTTTGAGTTTTTGCTCTTTTTATACCACAAAGATGGTGTTTCCCAGGAAACCCTTGCAAAAGTCCTGAAAGTGAGCAAAGCAACAAGTGCCAGAGCGATCCAGAATCTGGAAAAAGAAGGTTATGTTTACAGACAAAGGGACGAAAATGACCTTCGAGCTTACAGGGTTTACCTGACTGAAAAAGGGAAGGAAATGAGAGATATAATTTTTAACAAATTGACTTCTTTTATAAACATTCTCTTTTCGGATTTTACCCCGGAAGAAAAAGAAATTTTCAGGCTACTCATCCATAAAGCTTCTATTAAACTTTTTGAGCCCGGCTTTGAGCCTCCGTCTGACAGGCCAGATGACATGAAGTAAAAAATGAAAGAGACGAAAAACATGGATGAAAAAAGTGAGTTTCTTGGTAAAGATGATATAAAGAAGCTCCTGTTTAAGCTTTCAACTCCTGTGATCATCGGAATGCTGGTACAGGCTCTTTATAATGTTGTGGACACCTTTTTCGTGGGACTGGCGTATGGAGCAGATAGTGTCCAGGCCATAGGCGGGCTTTCGATAGCTTTTCCAGTCCAGATGATAATAATGGCCTTTGGAATTGTTCTCGGGACAGGAGGCTCTTCCATAATCTCACGTGCCCTTGGAGCACGAGAGTATAATAAAGCGGAAAGAGTCCTTGGAAATGTTTTTTCCCTGAGCTTAATTTTAAGTGTGCTTATAGCTATCCCCTGCCTTCTCTATCTTGACCCGATTTTGAAGATTTTCGGAGCAACTGCCGGAGTCCTGCCATATGCCAGAGATTATCTTAAATATATAATTTTAGGAGGGATTTTTTTTGTCTTTGGAGTGGCTGTTCAGAATATTGTAAGATCTGAAGGAAATGCCCGCCTTGCAATGAATGCTATGCTTGTAGGAGGCGGCCTCAATATACTACTTGATCCCTTTTTCATGTTTGGTTTCGGGATGGGTGTTGAGGGTGCTGCAATCGCAACCGTACTGTCACAAGCTGTAGCTTCTGTCTGGCTCCTGCTATATTATCTTAAAGGAAAAGGGACTGTTCATTTCAGGTCAGAAACCTTGAAACCGGATCCTGAAATCATTAAGGAAATAGGGGTTATCGGTACCGGATCTTTTGTAATGGAATGCTCGAGCAGTATCATGATGATTTTCGTGTACAATGCACTTGCAGTTTATGGGGGAGATGTTGCAATTGCCGTTTTTGGCGTAGTAATGAAGATCAATTCTTTCATTTTCCTGCCTCTCCTGGGTATGGGTTTTGGCCTGCAGCCGATTGTCGGATTTAACTACGGAGCAAAGAGGTATGGAAGGATAGCCGAAGCTGTAAAATTGTCTCTAGTAGCGGCAACAACCTTTGGACTTCTTGGCTTGCTTATTATTTACCTTTTCAAAGAACAAATTCTGGGATTATTCAGTACAGATCCGAATTATCTGGCAGTTGGAGAAAACGCTGTGATGATTATGGTTCTGGGAACGCCTTTGATAGGTTTGAATGTAGTCACATCAATCTTGTTCCAGGCCTTAGGAAAAGCCAAACCCGCTTTCCTTCTTTCTATTAGCCGGCAGCTTCTCTTCCTGATCCCTGCTGTCGTCTTCCTTCCCCGTTTATACGAACTGGATGGTGTCTGGGCAGCTTTTCCGGTATCGGATTTACTGGCATTCATGCTTTCCGGATTTTTGCTTTTCAGGGTACACAGGATATTCAAAGAACATAAAGATTCTTCGAAGGTAGGTGCAGGATCAGAAATTACAGATAAGATAACTCACATATGATAGTTTATAATAGAGTATTCAGATCATTCAATGGAAAAAATGGAAGTTATGGGCAGAAAGAATTGAATCCCATTTCCTTAAAAATTCAAATAATTGGCGATTAACTCTTAGAGGCTATGTATGACACTCACTGAAATAATAGAATCTTTTAAAGTGAGATTGAATCCCTCAAAAATTATGAACTCGCTCGAAAAAGCAGCGAGTTTCTCAGAGGGATCAGAGAATGATTCGGGGGGAAATAATTCAGGAGAGGATCTAAAAAATAATCCATACAGCAACTTGGGAAGTGACTCTGTTAAGGCAGTAATGATCTCTCAAAACAATGAAGAACCTCTAATTAAACTTATTAATGTCTGGAAAATTTACCAGATGGGGGAGGTCGAATTTGCAGCCCTTAAGGGAATAAACCTGGAAATCTACGAAGGGGAGTTTCTTATCATTCTCGGGCCCAGCGGAAGCGGGAAAAGTACACTTATGAACCTTTTGGGTTGCCTGGATATTCCATCAGAAGGCACTGTCTACCTGAACTCAAAAGATATCTCAAAACTCGACGAATCGGAACTGGCCATTATAAGAGGACAGATGATCGGCTTCATATTCCAGAGCTTCAACCTTATTCCCACTCTCAGTACGGAGGAAAACGTACTTTTACCCATGGAATTCCAGGAAGAGGATAGACAAATAGCCCGAAAAAAAGCAGCGTACCTGCTTGAGATTGTCGGACTTTCAAACAAGAAACATAACCTTCCATCTCAGCTCTCAGGCGGACAGAAGCAAAGAGTTGCAATAGCCCGTTCTCTTGCTGTGAACCCGCCTATAATCCTGGCAGATGAGCCCACAGGAAACCTGGATACAAAGACCGGGAATTACATCCTGGAATTTCTGGATGGGTTGCACGAAAGAGAAGGAAAGACCATCATCATTGTAACGCATGACCTTGAACTTGTAAAGTATGCAACAAGAGTTGTGTATATCAGGGACGGCGAAATTGAAAAAATAGAAATACGTACGAAAAGCGAATCAAGTACGAAAAGCGAACCAAGTACGAAAAGCGAGCCAAATCCGAATTGAGGAATTAAAATGAAAAAATTCTCTTTACTAACACCCTTACTATTATTACTACTATTTTCAGCATCCGTATTCCTGTTTACAGATACATCACTAGGTGCATCAAATGGGAACATAAATTCTGCATATGTACAGGTAAATCTAACCAATCAAAACCCTGATTATGCCCGTCCCGGAGAACCTGTTGAACTCACTGTCAGTATTCAAAATGTAGGAAATGCTGACTTAAAAGATATAGCAGTCTCAGTTAATTCGGAATATCCTTTCACTAAGGTTTCTGGAGAAAGTCTTGTAAAAGAAGTTTCTTATCTGAATGCAAGACAGGACGACGATGATGCAGCGGTCCTCAAATTCAAACTCATGACAGATGCTAACGCATCTGCAGGAACCTATGATATAGACATCACAACCACTGCAAAAGAAAGTGGGGACTCATCAAATACAATTACTACTACAAAAACGATTCAGCTCGAAGTAAAGGGCAAAGAATACGCTCAGGTCGTGACTATAAGCAAAGCGAATATTGATATTGCAAAAGAAGAGCCTCTGGAGTTTATCATAACGAATACCGGAACTTCCCCTATCAAAAATATGGTAATCTCCTGGAAAGATCCAAAAGGTGTAATTCTACCTGTGTACTCTGACAACACAAAGTACATCAAATATCTGGAAGCCGGAGACTCCGCGACCGTATCTTACTCTGTCATGGCAGACGTGAATGCAGACCCCGGGCTATATACGCTAAATGTCTATCTCAGTTATGAAGACTATGAATCCAATGAACAAAGTATCAATACCACAGCAGGAATGTTTGTTGGTGGAGAGACTGATTTTGATGTTTCCTTCTCGGAAAGTGATGCTGGAGAAATATCTCTTTCCGTTGCAAATGTGGGTAACAACATTGCATACTCAGTGAAAGTATCGGTTCCTGATCAGGACGGGTATAAGGTATCAGGAAGCTCGTCAACAATTGTAGGAAATCTCGAGAAAGGAGACTATACAATCGCTTCCTTTAACGTTGCAAGCACAGAGAATGCTGCAGGAATTGAGGGGGAAAGTGCAGGAAAAAATATGACTTCTGGCTCCACGGAGTCCGATCCTCTAAAAGTCCGGATTGAGTACACGGATGCAAAAGGAGAGAGAATAACGGTTGATAAGGAAGTAAAACTCGAAATGACTTCCACTGGAAATACGACTACAGGTTCGGGAGGCCAAAATAGAAGCAGTGGTTTTGGTTCATACTTGCTCTACATTGTGATAATAGCGCTTGCAGGGGGAGTATTTGTCTATCGAAGTAAAATTCAGGAAAAATTGAAGGCAAGAAGAGATAAATAATCCGGAAATAAAAAACCTGAAAGCCAGAACGCCTGAAAAATAGCATCATTAGTAAATGGAGGACGTAGGATGAGAAACTCAACCTACCTTAAAATGGGTCTGAACATGCTTCTGCATAGTAAACTTCGAAGCTGGCTGACCATTATCGGGATAGTTATAGGAGTCGGATCTGTAATTGGCATTATTTCTTTAGGGGATTCTATGGAGGCAAACGTACAGAGCAAGCTAGCTGATCTGGATCTGACAAAAATAACCATAAGCCCTGGGTATACTAAAGCATCATCTAACGTGCATGGCCCTCCTAGAATGGAGGGTAGTACATCGACAGATGCTGAATTAACAAAAGATGATATTGACGCACTCCAGGGCTTGGAAAATATACGATATATTGAAGGAGAAATTTCTGGCAGGGAAGAGGTGAGATATTCAGGAGAAACTGCAACTCTTTCAATTACAGGTGTGGATCCCCAGGTCTGGAAGTACATGACTACTCTGAAAACGCAATCAGGGAGATTGCTCGAACCAGCAGATAAATATGTTGCAGTGATTGGAAGCGAAATTGCCAGTGAAACTTATGACCATGAAATTGGAGTCAACCAGGTAATATCAATAAACAACAAATCAGTTCGGGTTGTCGGAGTACTGGAAGAAAAAGGAGAGGGAGACGACTCTAAAATCTATATGCCAATAGATGGAGCAGTAGATCTTATAGAAGATGCGGAAGAAGATGTTTATGATACCATCACTGTAAAAGCCAAGAGTGAAGATCTTGTGGACGGACTGATGGGAAACATCGAAAAAAAGCTCATGATCTCAAGACATATCATCCAGGAAGATGACAGGGACTTTTCCATAATGGCCTCCAAGTCTTTGGCTGAATCTGTGACCGAAATGATGAGTTCAATGACTCTTTTCCTAGGAGCCATTGCAGCGGTATCCCTGCTTGTAGGAGCTGTCGGCATCGCTAACACTATGTTTACTTCCGTCCTTGAAAAGACAAAGGAAATAGGAACTATGAAAGCCATAGGAGCGAAAAATAAGGATATCCTTATGATTTTCCTCTTTAATTCCGCAATGGTAGGTCTTGTTGGTGGTATTCTTGGAGTTATTCTGGGATCGGTTGTTTCCTCTGGTCTCCAGACAATGATGGGAGGCGATATGACACCACATGGTGTTGGAATCTTCTTAATGTTTGAAGGACTTGCCCTTGCAGTTTTGATAGGAGTGATCTCAGGAGTAGTACCTGCTTACAGAGCTTCGAAATTGAAGCCAGTAGACGCACTTAGATATGAATAAGATGGAAATGAACGGGGATTCACCCCTTCTTATTTCCTGCTTTATTGAAAGTGAGTATCTCAACAATGCCTAAAAAATATGTTAGCTGTCAGAATAAAGCCCAGTTCTCCGATCTTCAAAGACAGGAATCATTTTGCGGACTTCCCCATTTCTTGACAGATCAAGGTCATGAACTATTATGCACTCTTTCTCTCCTGCATCGGCTTTCACCTCGCCCCAGGCATCAATTATCATTGAGTTTCCAAAGTAGCTGCAGTCGGGGGCAGGACCTGTGCGGTTGCAGGCAATGTGCGGGATCTGGTTTTCGATTGCTCTTGCCTTGGCAAGAATCTTCCAGTGTTCTGATCTGGGATTTGGAAAAGCGGCTGTAGTTACGAGGAGATCGGAACCGGCAAGGGCAAGTTTTCGTGCAACTTCAGGGAAGCGAAGTTCGTAACAAATTTCGAAACCTATTCTCAAATTCTGTTTTCTCAGAGTTATGGGCTCGATTGAGTTACCCTTACAAAAATACTGGTTTTCTTTCTTGAAAGGATGAGTCTTCCGATAAGTGCCTGCAAGGATTCCGGATTCAAAGCAAAAGCCGAGATTATAATAAAGAGTAGAATTATTAGGACCAGATAAAGCAGAATTATTGGAATTAGAGGGAACTGAGCTGTTAGATCCGGAGATAGTAGATTTATTGGAGTTAAAAAGAAGAGAGTTCTTAGATTCAGAAAGAGTAGAATTATTAAAGTCGATAGAGGCCCCATTGACCGTAAGTTCTTTCGACAAAGTCGCTTTCTCGATTATTGAGCCTATGAGCACGCAGTCATTGGCTTTGGAAAAGCATGCAAGGTTTTCAAGGGTGGGAGAAGGAAGATTTTCTGCGGTGTGGTCGAAGTTCTCGTAGCAAAAGCCTGTGGAAAAAACTTCCGGAAAAACGATGATTTCCGCTCCTTTTTCCACGGCTTCGAGGGCCATGTAGAGCGCTTTTTCAAGATTTTCCTGCTTTCTGCAGTGAAGTACGTCCATCTGGACACAGGCAACTTTCATGATTTTACCGCCAAATTTAGATTTGAATTCTGACATCTTATAATTTTCAGAACCTCTAAGCTGAATATTTTCAGGGAACAAGGGTAGTCTGCTTGCTTTTTGCAACCAGGCCTTCAAGGTTAATCCTGTGTTTTATCAACCCTGTAAGCACCTCATTTGCAAGCTTTGTAACTTCTTCATTATTTCCTCTTATTTCATATGCAGGGTCATCAGGGGGAATCTCAATTCTTGTAACATCAGCCCTCGCTTTTTTCAGATGTGAATCCGGGGACTCACAGACCATTCCAGGTTTTGCCAGATACTTGTCAAGTTGTCCTTGCATAATTCCTATCTGTTTTAATTCCTTACGGAAGCAAGGCCTTTCAAACAATTTGGAGATCACATATACTCCAACAGGAATCTTGAGGTCCAAGTCAATTTTATTGAGCTGTGTCATGAAAATTGAATAAATCTCTTCAGGATCGGAATGTTCAGGATGCTTGAATACTTTGCCTTTTTCGGGCACGGATTCCCTATCTTTTTCGGTTAATTTTTCCATTTCTTTTTCTGGCAGAGCATATATTTTGGAAGGAGGAATATCCTTTTCCTCCAGAATTTCAAGGTCTCGGAGAGCTCTGAGATAACCTGTGAGGATCAAACGATGCTCATCTATACCTTCAGCTTTCAGTTCTCTTGAAAGCCCGCTGATTGAGAGCTGCCTGCCCTCCAGCAGTTCCAGAAGTTTTAAATTGAGTTTCTCTTCCATCTTTATCGACATCATGGTTAATTATTAATAGTGAACCCCTCAAGCTTCAGGCCAGAAAAAATACAGTCTCTCGCCAGAGCAATTGAGTGTAACGGTTGAATCTTTTTCCATACCTTTCAAATAGACCGAAATTTTCCCTGTTTTAAAGGCAAGAAGCGAGAAAACCGCAGGCAGTAATAAACACGATGTAATTTATCCTGAATAATATAAAGCTTATGAGAGAGATTTTAAAAGAGCCAAAATAAAGAGTTGGAAAGATAACTTTTGTGTATATAGCAAAGAAATGATCAAATCACATAAATAACTTAAAAATTCTCCTTACAGGTGTAAAGGGAAAAATCCTTTGGATAACTATTTAATACTCTATAATGAATCGGAACCTGCTAATCACAAATAGGGATATATTATACTCACTATTACTTAACTAAGTATAAATTATCTTTTTTCAGGGATAATGGTTGGAGGGCAATGCTTAAAAATAATAATTGCTATCTGGATTAGGTTTAATTTGATTGTTTTTCAAGGATGCAGAGAGAATTACAAATTAATTCCTGAAAAATTATTCACAGGCAAAGCATATGCACATCCTGACCATTTTAAACTGTTTGAAGTTTTATTTCAAGATGCATATGTTTATTCGTGGATTGTTTAACAAATTACTTGAAAATAATACATCTAAGCATTATATCCTGTAAATATTCTGTAAATCTCATAGTCTTTGCTTCCTGATTCAGATCTCTTAAACCCGGTAAATCGGTCCCCTCAAAAGAAGTTCATCTTATTGGGTCTATCTTTAAGAGAATCCACATATATTGATATTTAATAAAAATTATATATTCATTTAACGCTATTTGCGTTTCTTACCGTCTGTTGCCGAATGCCTGTAATGGGTTAGGAGTCACAGGCAAACCTATCATTAGTGCTTATTATGGAGAATGGTATGCATCATAATGTATTCACAGATAACCCAACAGTTCCAATAGATGTAAAAGACAGGTCTGTAAGCGAATTGATAGACGGGATGCTTAAAACAGGTTTTCAGGGAAGGAAGCTGGCTGAATCCGTCCAGGCCTGGCACAACATGCTGAAAGAAAAGAACATGACAGTACTTATGGGCTTATCAGGAGCTATGGTCCCTGCTGGTATGCGCAGGGTAATTTCCTATATGATCCGGGAGAGAATGATAGACTGTCTGGTGAGTACGGGAGCAAATCTATTCCATGATTCGCATGAGGCTCTTGGCAAGAAACATTATGTAGGTTCCCATCTAGCTGACGATGAAAAACTCTTCGAGCACGGAGTAGACAGAATCTACGATGTCTTTGCAGTAGAAGAAGAGTTCAGGACAGCAGATAATCTGATTGCAGATTTTGCAGAGAAAATTGGAGAGATTTCCTGTTCATCAAGGGAGTTTATGTACCTGCTTGGAGAGGAGCTTGCAAGGCGTGGAGGCGCTGAAGATTCTATAGTTGTGAGTGCATACAGGTATAATGTCCCTATCTTTGTTCCTGCACTTTCTGATAGCTCAATAGGAATAGGGCTTACAATTGCAAGAAGAAGAGGATTAAAGCTCGAGATAGATCAGATAAAAGACGTTGACGAGATTACTCAGATTGTGGAAAAATCAGGGAAAACCGGTGTCGTCTATGTTGGAGGCGGAGTCCCGAAGAATTTTATTCAGCAGACTGAAGTGATCGCTTCTATTCTTGGAATGGATGCAGGGGGGCATGATTATGCAATCCAGTATACCTCTGATTCTCCTCACTGGGGAGGACTTTCAGGCTGTACTTTTGACGAAGCTGTTTCCTGGGGAAAAATTGCAGCTCAGGCAAAAAAAGTGCAGGTTTTTGTGGATGCAACTATTGCTCTTCCGATTATTGCCCATGCTCTGCACGAAAAATGCCGTGGACTGAAGCGCAGTGCCCCTGTTTACACGTGGGAAGGGCCTGAAGGTCTGGATATCACTTACGATGAATAACAACATTACAAATCTTTATTATATTTGAAAGCTTATAACATAAGACGAAACGGAGAGGAGTACATGGGTAAACGAACTCGGATTATTAACGATCCTTCCTATCTAGTGCCATTGCTCAGGACTTTTGGGTCAAGAACTCACAAAAGAATATTCGATGCACTTTCAAACAAATGGATGACTAGGCTGGAAATAGACGAGTTTATAGGCTCAGACTCATCAAAAAGCCTTCATATTCTCAAAAAAGCCGGACTCCTTGAAAGTCAGTGGAGAGTTCCCGAGGCAGGCCAGAAGCCTTCCAAAGAATATCATAGTTCTTATTCCAAGGTTCAGGTTAACTTCCAGTGTTCTTTTGAAGATCTGAGCGATATTATTATGCTGACCTTCAAACCATATGAAGAGGTCAAAGATGCGATAGAAGAGCTGGAAAGGCTGGTAGAAGAAGGCAATACTTCCATGAGTAACCTCACGCGGACTCTTAATAAGAATCCGTTCTATATCTGTGCTGTTGCCAGACGGTCTGAAAGGCTTTCCGTAATGGGGCAGAGATTAAAATTAATTGAAGATGTAGAGGAGAATTACGATTGATGATTAAAATCCTCCAGACTAAGAGCGGAGTAACCAAATTTCAGGTCCTTATTGAAGTTGCAGCCCATCAGCCGAATGTCAGGCAAAAGGAAATTGCCGCAAAAATCGGAATTACTCCCCAGGCGGTTTCGGAATATATTAAGGAGCTTGTAAATGATGGGCTGATTGTCACTGAGGGCCGGGTCCGGTACAGGATTACAAAAGAAGGCGTGGAATGGGTTCTTGAAAACGCCGCAGAAATGAAGCGGTACGCCCGCTTCGTTATGGAGGATATAATCAGCCATGTCTCAACCTGGACAGCTATTACAAAAGAGGACGTGAAAGAAGGGCAGCAGGTTTACCTGAAAATGGAGAACGGGCTCCTATATGTAAGCAGTACGGAAAATACAGGTGCATCAGGTACTGCCATATCCGATGCAGCAGCAGGCGATGATGTAGGAGTAACCAGCCTCAAAGGCCTGATTGATCTGGAAAATGCGACCATTACAATCTGTAAGGTTCCTAGGGTTGAACGCGGTGGCTCAAGAAAAGTGGATCTAGAGCGCTTGAAAATGCTGGTAGGCTCAAAGCCCTATATTGCAGCTATTGGTGTCGAAGCGCTTATTTCTCTGCGCAAGCTTGGGGTAAGCCCGAATGTTATGTTCGGAACTAATGAGTCCGTTATCGAGGCGGCATACCATGGGCTCTCGTCTCTTGTTGTTTCTGTAGATGAACAGGTTTCTTCTCTTCTTAACAGATTGGAAACCGAGAATCTGGAGTATGAACTTGTAGACCTTACGCTCGAGTAAGTTATCCTTATTTTTATTTTTTAGTTGAGATGTCTCGGATTTTATTGTTCGGGACTATAATCTGCTATTTATTAGAATTGTTTTTGGTTTAGTGAGCATATAGTCAGTTATTTTTAAAGTTAATTTCTGCCTGCCGGGAATTTAAGGTTCGCTGCTTTTAGCTGCAGGTTTTTATCTTTAAAGGCTATAATCTCTAAAGGCTATAGATTAATAAACCGGAGATTTTCCATGAAACTTATTGCACTTTCAGATACTCATATGAAAACCGGAGAAATCCCTCCGCAACTCCAAACTCTTCTTAATGAGTGTGATCTGGTCGTCCATGCAGGGGACTTCAGTACTCTGGAAACCTATCAGGCGTTTAATTCCAGCGGCAAGTTAAAAGCCGTTTTCGGAAATGATGATACTCCAGAGCTCAAAAGGCTTCTTCCTGAAAGGCTGATATTTGAAGTAGAGGGGGTAAAAATAGGGGTCGTGCATGAGGGGGGTCTTTCGGTTATAGATACTACTTCCCAGGGCTATCTGGCAAAAGAAATGGAAGTAGATATCCTTATTTTCGGGCATCTGCACCGCCCTTTGATTGAGAAAAAAGATGTAATGCTTGTCTGCCCTGGTTCTCCTACCAAACCCAGAATGTCAAGTCCAAGTGTTGTAGAACTCATAATAGAAAAAGGAAGCATTAGTGGGCGGATAATTCCTCTTGAGGGGGATACTTGCGGATATTTAAAATTCCAGGATTCCCTTAAAGAGCGCAAAGATGGCGAAGATCTTGACAAAAAAAAGGCCTAATGACCTGGTTTGCAGGTGAAGACCTGTAAAAGAATTTAATCTGAATTCCCCCTGAACAGAGCTTTAAATAAGTTTGTTGCCGAATTTTCGGCATACGCCTTGCTAATAAAGTTTCAGGCACTTCTTTTTTGGCAAGTTTTCTCAGTTTACATTGTCTCCAGCTTGAACATTACTCCTGTGCCCTGGAGGCTCAGGTATACTTTATCTCCAAACTCGAGAATCTTCTCAACACTAACATTGCTGTTCCAATTATATACAAAATCGTAGCTACCCTGCATGGGTTCGAAGCCCAGAGACATCAATCTTCTGTTAATCTCTGACGGACGAGCCCCTTCGCTACTGAACCAGACAAGAAGATAGGTTTTCACAGGATCATCTCACATTACAATTTCCTGATTCTTTTTATGTTAATTCGCTTTCAAATGCATATTCCTTATTTTATATCATGTCTCGGTTATTTATTTATATTTTGCTTCTTCTTCTCTAAAGCCAGTAAAAATAAAAATATTTGCTAATCCAATCAAAAAATTAAATCAACCTGAAAGTGGGAATAGAATAGAGAAAATACGGAGAAACAAGATGGAAAAGGGGAAATAAGAGAGAAAAATAACAGGGAACGGAAGAACAGAGGATAAGAAACGAAAAAAAGGGGAGAATAGGCAAGGAAAATAGAACGGATAAGAAAATACAAAAATTTCCTGGGAAACCGGAAATGAGTGATATTCGATTTGAAAAATTAGGGGTATTTTACACCCCTGGCAGGTTGCCCGTGAATTCATGCTCTTTCTTTAAGAGATTCAAGGGCCTTTTTAACCATTCCACTGTAGACTTCCGTGTCAGTAGAATAATGCTCTTTTGCAAGCTTTGAGTTCTGATCTTCCTCTGTTTTAAGTGCCCTTATCCTCTCAAGAGTCTGTTTTGAAGTGTCAAGCACCCAGAGATCACGGGTAATTTCGTCCACTTGCTGGATGGACTCTGGGCGAATGGAGGTAAGGACATTTCCGTCGTCCGTGGTATATGTGCTGGTCTTGCCTACAACTGCTACAAAAGCCGGTAATTCACATTCAGCAAGGAACTGAGCTGCTTCGGGCTGATATTGTCCGGCATAGACAAGGAAGGAACCTGTGGGGTCGGAAATCCTGCCTCTCCAGTATTCGGAGTCAGAGCCGATATCTTCTTTTTCGATAAGTGTGCCTACAAGGAAGATGCGGTTTACTTTTGCTCCTGTTGGGGTCAGGACGTACTGTGGAGCATACTGGTCACTTTCGTCCCGTGAAGCTAGGTTTGAGTCTTTTAACTCCTGAGCAAAAACTCTGCGGGCTACTTCTCTAAAAAAGCCTGCCATTTACTCCACCTCCATTTCAGTAATCATTTCTTCAAGGAGCTCTCTGTCCAGAGAAGCTCTTGGAGTAATTGAATCTACAAGGATGTAGCGATCAAGTTTGTGCCCGGTAACTGTGTAGTATCTACCTACAAGTTCATGCTTCAATTTATCCAGGACAACTCCGGGATCAAGGGCGTCAGCAGCCATTGCAATTGCACTATCCAGAGAAAGCCCCACAAGCTCTTCAGTAAGTTCCCTGTTAATTAGAGCATCCTGAGTAGAGGTTCCCGAATCCAGGACAGCTTTTATCCTTAGATCGTATTCACCCTTTACTTTCCCATGCTCTGGACAGGCACCCTTAACCAGAGCCCTCTTGCACTCAGGGCAGCGCTTTATAAGTCCTGAACCGGTCTGGATATCTACCATTGCACCAAAATACGTGACTGCAGAGGATCCGACTGAGATATCTTCATCAAGCTCTTCTATGGAACTCGATCTGTTAAGCTGGATTTGAGCCTTACCGCTCCATTCATTGACAACTATGTTTTTCAGGAGGTAACTTTTGCCTTCTTCCATATCCGGAAGTTCGGAACTGGCCCAGTTGGTGAATTTGATGACACCTGTAGGATCTCCCAGAAGTCCTGCCTGTTCAATGGATTCGTGAGAGTTCTCCCAGAGCTGAACTACTTTCCCTTTAACTGTAGCCCACTGCCCTCCGATAAGGTCAGCAATATTTCTGAGTTCTGCCTCTCTTGCAGTTGGAATGAAGTCTCCGCCTCCGACATCAACGGCTTCAGCCAGTTTTTCTATTGAAGTGTTCTTGTTGAGTTGAACCTGGAATCTGCCGTTATACTCTCCGACTACAACACTCCTGAAAAGATAACTCTCTCCCTGTTCTAGCTTGGGAAGTTCAGCATTTTTCCATTCTGTAAATTTTATAATTCCTGTTTCGTCCCCAAGGAGCCCTACCTGAGATATGGATTCATGAGTATTTTCCCAGAGCTGGACAACCTTAGCCTTAAGATTTGCCCATTGCCCGTTCTCTGAAAAGTCCGCAATTTTGGTCAGCTGCGGCTCAGCCTGCCTCATGTAAAACTCATTCTTAGGAATTGAATACTTCTTCAAAAGATAATTGGTCACGCTGCGCTGGGCTTCGTTGGAAGGAACTTTGAATTTGGTAATCAATTCATTAAGTCTGGTTTCGATGTCTTCCTGCGGTACATCGATGCCAAGCTTTAAAAACCGGTCTTTAATTGATTCTGTTATTTGTTTCATCATTTCTACCTCAAGCCTCTTGTTCATTTTTATTTTTATAGAGAGGCGCTTTTAGGTACTACGTTACAGAATATAAAGCTTAGGAAAGCGGAGTGAAAGTATTTTTGATACGGTAATAATCTCTCTGAAAACTGCTCTTAAAGACTGAAAAGCCCTGTAGAATTAATCTCCGAAAATTCATTTCTCTTCCAGGGAATATGTTTTTCAGGCTGTTTTTTGAAAATTCTCCTGAAATATAGCCGCTTCCAGATTGCTTTTCTTCTTTAAAATTATTTCAACTTTTCATTTGAATTTTTTTTTGATAGATATGTCTGCCTAATCCATATAAACTTATTTGTAGAGGATATCTCAAGAACTTATTACCTTAAAAGTTGTATTCGTAGACTTAGCCAGAGGACTATTTCCTTACAACTGCAGGTTAGCAAAAGAAGTTCTTAGAAATTTTTAAATGGTTAAGGTTAATCTACTCAAAAGCAGGATTTTGTCCAAATAATGATAGGATTAAATTGGAGATTAAATAAAGAAAGCTCATCCCATTTCTATGCATCTAATCTCCAGTAAAAAGACTCAATGACATACTTTATACTGCCTGAAATCAGGCAGTAGTTTCCCTTGTTATGATATAAGCGACCATCCCAGGGTTAAGCTTTCTTTCCCTTGAAACTTTTGCCTCAATTTCCTCAGTGGGTTTGCCCTCTAGTTTCATTTCTTTTATTTTTTCGATCACTGAAGATGGGATGGTGTAATATTCGTTTATATCTTTTCTGTGGCCCCATACATCTCCTTCAAGCAGCTGAATTCTCTGCATCTCAAGGAACATTTCTATTGATTTTGAAATCGTAGCCATGTAAGATTTTGGTAACTGGATTACCTCAACCTTCGGACAGGTCTCAACAAGTCCGAAAATGTCCTTATTTGAAGGCCTGAAGGCCAGGTGAATGATACGTTCATTAGGATTTAATGTAAAGATTTCTTCTCTGGAACTGACTACTCGAATTTTCATATTATTTTCTTTTACCCCTTGTAATTTCTTTTAGTTGTAGTTCAATATATACTAGTTATACTTTCTATAAATATTTATCTCATTGAACTAATATTATTTCAATAGTTTTAGAAGATGTGGATTCTGATAAACCTTATAACTTGATCTGAAAAAATTTGATATGGGATAAATTTGATATGGGGTGAGATTATAAATTTTAATAAATACTTTTTTCTGTTTTTTACTTTATTTCCATTTTGATTCTTCATATTATATTTTTTTCTAAAAACTGATTAAATTATATAAGTTAATTATGAGTGAAATACAAAGTAGGCTCATTTATGAAGTCGAAAATCTGTCCTCTTATCATCTTTTTCCACATTATAAGTCTCCTATATTTGCTAATACATATGACAGATAAATCCCGGCATTAAAGGCAGCCGTATAGTTCTGTGCCTCAGCTTTTGGATTAACTTCTTTGTCAAACTGTCCTACCTGATCAGTTAAAGCTGATATAAAGACCAGTGGAGATTCTGTATAAGCAAATATATTGGCTACTATAACACCATGTGTTGTTTCAACTGAAACTTATTTTTCATAAAATTCTCAAAAACTATTGGCATTATTATCTGTTATTTCTGGTACTTACTGCAGCTGGATGTACAAATTATATAGATAAATTTCTCGAAAAAGTTGAACCTCATTACAGTGGAACAGCAAGTGGGATGCCTTCATTTCGGCTTTGAGCCCCAAAATTTTAAAAATATATTCCAGCCAAAGTTGCACTGGCGCACCCCTGCAAACAATGGGGTATTTGACTAATAAAAGCAATAAAAATCCCGAAGTAAGGGATAATAGGATACGATCTAACCGACTATCCCTTTCTCCTTATTTAGCCAGATTTTATCACTGATCCTCGGTGGTAGAATTCGGCATTTCACCTGGGTTTCCAGCTGGAGGGGCTCCTCCTGGTGGCTTGGTAGAGTTGTTAATTGGATTTCCAGCTGGTGGAAGTTCCTCCCGAAGGCATGGTAGAGTTGTTACCTGGGCTTCTAGCTGGTGGAGCTCCTCCTGGTGGCATAGTAGAGTTGTTACCTGGGCTTCCACCTGGGAGCATAGTAGAGTTAGGTGACACTTTACCTGAATCCTCCTCTGTAGGGGCAGTAGTATCGGACTTTTTATCAGTACATCCGGACATCACTACTATTGATATAAGTAGCAAGCCGATTACTAAAAAGACTTACTTTTTTCATTACATCACCTCGCGTGTTATTGAAATTTAATTCTGTATTTTTTAGGGAATATAAAATATGACTTCTAAATTTTCAATATCAATTCCCCTAATCTAAGGCAGTACTCAGAATTTACTATAGTAGTATTCAGAATTTGCTGTAGTTATAGGTCGAATTTTTACTTGTTATGTGCAATTTGATTCTTTCGAGGTACTGCGCAAATTTTGAGTTTTAATCACAATATCTCATTCATTCCGTTTTCATGTATTTTGCCTGAGTAGTACCTATACTTCTTAATTTTTACATGTCCTAAATTGCCAGACAAATAAATAAAGATACTTTGAAGAAAAGAGTGAAAAAGAATGCTTTATTGTCATTTAAATGTTAATAATTATTTATACTTTCAAATAAAACTTTATTATTAGTTTATATTAAAATAAGCTTAATTTAAAGTATTATTCTTTTGTGAGTCGTCATGATAACAACAAGATCGGCTAAGTAATATAGAGAGTTGTAGAGAGTTTCGCAGTCAGAAAAGCATATCAGCAGATCAAAGTATTCTGGGGAAAGGATTATTTAATTTCCACAACTAGTTTTTCCTTTATTTTGATGTGGCAGGGTTCCATTAAACTCGATGGTAAAAAGACGTCTTTAATTAGTTGGCGTTCTTGAGGTTTTCACGTTCGCGGTTACAGTCTGGCCGGAGATGACACTAAAGCTATCAGTTTCTCCAACATAATATTCTCATTCTCCAACATATTCTCATACTTCACATATACTTTGTACATACTTTCCGGAACACTGGGTGAGGTATAACATCCATTATCATCGATATATGAGATACTGGCTGTATTACTCGTACTCGTTAGGTTCCATAATTCTACCTGAGACGCATATAATAAATTGTTTACTAAAAGCTGTGTTATCCCATCGTTGTAAAAAATTGTGCCGGTTATATATCCCTTGTCTTCCGGACGTGTAATTTGCTCGAGCGCCACCAAGCTTTTGATAAGTCATGTGAAATTAAGAAAAAAATATATAATTATGTTTTAACTGCATACTCTTTTTTGGGGACAATGTAAAGGAAATTTAACATACAAAGTGTTACTCTTCCTGACTCAGCCTCATAAATCTTTTATCAGAAAAAAGTAAAGTGACATTTAAATATATTTAAATAATACCATGGACTCTCCGAACCTGCCATTTCTGAAAATAGCTAAAATACGTTACTCTTTCCTAACTTGCGGCTTCAATAGTTCTTCAGGTAAGGCATAAGAACTTTTTCATAAGAGATATACTCAGGGCAAATAGTTTGAAAGTTTTTGTATTATCTTAGTCTCAGCTCAGATCCTCAAGTTTCTAACCTCTGAGGAGTTTGAAGGATTAATGCTGCTGATTATCTTTTTAATGTCTTATTTTTGTTCTTTCAAGTTCAATTAATAAATAAAAAATTTGAGGGGTGTTTAATTTTGGAATTTACCGTTTTATATAAAGGGATTACGGTCTTTTATTTAATATCTTTTATTATTTTTTTCAACAAAACTTTTTTATTGGTAGTTATCCGATATACTGATATAACATCCTATATATATTTAGCTCACTTTATTAAGTTGAGACTTCTAAAGGTAATGTATAAATTCTAAAAAAGGTTGTTTAAGTTATGAAAGCTATTATCCTTGCAGCAGGAGAGGGGCTGCGCTGCAGGCCTCTAACTCTTACTCGTTCTAAAGTAATGCTTCCCATCGCCAACAGGCCCATTTTGGAACATGTCATTAATTCGCTCGAAAAAAATGGAATATCTGAAATTATACTGATTGTAGGATATGAAAAAGAACGAATAATGGACTATTTTGAGGACGGGCTGAACTTCGGAGTAAAAATAACCTATGTAGAACAGAAAGCTCAGCTTGGTACAGCACACGCAATAGAACAGGCAAAGAAGTTCATTGGTCCGGAAGATTCGGAATTTCTTGTATTGAATGGAGACAACATGGTTGAACCCAAGACCATAGCTGATCTTCTTAATAATTATGAGGGGGATGCGAGTCTTCTAACAGTGAGAATGGAAGATACAGCAGGTTACGGTGTGGTGCTGAAAGAAAGAAAAAAGGTTACGCAGATCTTGGAAAAAAGACCTGGAGATGTAAGCCGGATTGTGAATACTGGAATTTATGTTTTTACGCCTCATATTTTTGAAATCATTGAAAAGACTCCGATCTCTGAAAACGGAGAATATGCAATAACAGATACTCTCCAGATTATGATAGATGAAGGAAAAGACATTACAGCGGTCCCTACAGAATCAAAATGGATAGATGCTGTCCATGCCTGGGATCTGCTGAAAGCAAACGCTATTGTTTTAAACTCCTCCAAGAATCTGAAAGTAGAAGGGGAAGTGGAAGAAGGAGTAGTAATCAGAGGAAAAGTAGCAATTGGGAAAAACACGAAGATTCGCTCAGGAACCTATATTGTAGGTCCTGCAGTTATCGGAGATAATTGTGATATTGGCCCAAATGTTGTCATTCTCCCTTCAACAACAATAGGAAACAATGTATCTATTCGGTCTTTTACTGAGATCCAGAACAGTATCATAATGAACGACTGTAGGATATACTCTCACGGACAAATTTCTAATTCCGTAATTGGAAGCAACAATACAATCGGCTCAGGATTCTTTGTTGAAGAAAAAGAAGGTCTGGCAATCAACATGAATGGAATGCTTCATCGAGCTCCCAGGTTAGGTACGATCTTTGGAGATGATAACAGGATTGGAAACAGCGTACTTGTTAAAGCTGGTGTAACGATAGCTGTCGACTGTCAGGTGGAATCCGGAGTCACTGTATACAGGAACCTTTCCCGTCATTCGGTGGTCCTTTAATCTTAAAAGGGGTAAAAAAATGTGTGGAATTGTAGGATATGCAGGGGAGAATTCTGCTGCATCTGTCATTATAGAATCCCTCAAAAAACTCGAGTATCGCGGATATGATTCGGCTGGTGTTACGGTTCTGGGCAGCGGCATCGATACTTACAAGTCTGTAGGTAGGATTGTAAACCTTGAAGCCATAATCCCGGCAGGAATACATGGCAATATAGGAATAGGGCATACCCGTTGGGCGACCCACGGGCGGCCGAGTACGGTAAACGCCCATCCGCATAACTCTGGAAACCCATGCAAAATCTCGGTCGTACATAACGGGATCATCGAGAACTACATGGCATTAAAAGAACAACTGACTGCAGAAGGATATGAGTTCAAGTCTGAAACAGACACCGAAGTAATCGCCCACCTCCTGCACAAACATATTTATGGAAAATGCGACGGAAAAGAGACAAACTGTGATTTCCATCTAGGGCTCAGGGAAGCTCTCAAGGAAATTGAAGGTTCTTATGCTCTTGGAATTCTCTTTGCTGATGAACCTAAAAAACTCTTCCTTGCCAGGAAAGACAGTCCTCTTGTTATAGGTCTTGGAAAAGGAGAAAACTTCGCAGCATCAGACGTAACTGCTTTCCTGAATTACACCAGAGATGTTATTTTCGTAAACGACTTCGAAACAGCAATTCTGACTCCTGCCAGTGTAGAGATCTTTGACAGGGAAGGAAAAGTCCGAGAAAAGAAGATAGAGAAGATAGAATGGGACTTTGAGGCTGCTGAAAAAGCCGGTTACGAACATTTCATGCTTAAAGAGATCCACGAACAGGTAAGTGCAATTCATAATACACTTGCAGGTAAGGTCTCGGAACTTGAAGGTTCAATATCTCTCAAAGAACTGAATATGAGCGATGAAGAGATCAAGAAACTTTCCAGAGTCCAGATCCTGGCATGTGGGACCTCCTGGCACGCAGGATTTCTTGGAAAATATCTTTTCGAGCAGCTGGCAGGCATTCACTGTGATATAGATATCTGCTCTGAGTACAGGTACAGAAACCCTGTAATGAATGAGGGAACCCTCGCCATTGCAATAACTCAGTCCGGAGAAACTGCAGATACCCTTGCCGCTGTGCGTGAAGTCATGTCTTATAACTGCCCTACTCTTGCAATCACCAATGTTGTAGGAAGTACCATTACAAGAGAAGCCAATAGTGTGCTCTATACTAGAGCAGGGCCGGAAATTGGAGTCGCGGCGACCAAGACATTCAGTACTCAGCTCACTCTTCTTTATTTGCTCGCCGTCAAGTTTGCTCTTGTAAGAGGTAAGTTAAGCCCGGATTATGTTAAAGGATTTATTACTGAACTCAGAAAAGTACCAGGCCAGATCCAGCAGATCCTCAATCAAAAAGAATCAATAAAGGAATGTGCAGAGACTTTTGCTCAGGCAAAAAGTTACTTCTTCCTTGGCAGACACCTCAATTATCCGATTGCTCTTGAAGGAGCCCTCAAATTAAAGGAAATTTCTTACTTGCATGCAGAAGGTTTTGCTGCAGGTGAGCTTAAACACGGACCAATCGCTCTACTCGAAAAAGGAACACCTGTGGTTACAATCGCGACAAAAGGGCAGACTTACGATAAGGTTCTGAGCAATATAAAAGAAGTAAAAGCAAGGGATGCAGTCGTTATTGCAGTAGCCGATAACAAAGACACCGAAATTGCAAAATATGCGGATATGGTCCTTAGAATTCCTCAGAGTGACGAACTTCTTGCCCCGCTGCTGAGTGTTGTAGTTCTCCAATTGCTCGCTTATTATACTGCTCTTGCCAGAGGATGCTCTATTGACAAGCCGCGCAACCTTGCAAAAAGCGTAACAGTGGAATGACGAGATAAACTGAGAATTTCAAAATTGAAACATAAGGATAATTCTAGATGAAAAAATTAAAGAAATCTAGGAGTGGGATACATGAAACTCTTCGGATCTTCAGGAATAAGAGGCATAGCAAACAAAGAAATTACACCCGAACTTGCACTTAAAGTCGGGATGGTGTTGGGAAGCCGGAAAAAAACTGCGGTTATCGGGAGAGACCCAAGAGTTTCGGCGCCTATGATAGAACATGCCCTGATTGCAGGATTAACTTCAGCAGGCTGTGATGTTACAGAGGTAGGTCTTGTTACTACCCCAACTCTCGCATACGCAGCAAAAGACTACGAATGCGGAGTAATGGTCACAGCCTCCCATAACCCTTCTGAGTATGTAGGGATTAAACTCTGGAACCCTGACGGCATGGCCTTTGATTCGGCCCAGCAAGACGAAATTGAAAAAGCTATTGAAGAAGAGAGCTTTTCCAGAGTTCCCTGGAACCTTATTGGCAAATTCGAAGAAGATGGAAATGCTATTCGGGTCCATATGAATATGATCAAAAAGCTCGTAGGAAATTCCAGTCTGAAAATAGTGCTGGATTGCGGGTGTGGGGCCGGAGGGACGATCAGTCCGTATCTCCTTCAGGAATTAGGCTGTGAGGTAATAACCCTGAACGCACAGCCAGACGGCCATTTCCCTGCAAGGAACCCGGAGCCTGTTGATGAAAATCTATCTCTCCTGAAAAAAGCTGTCGTAGATTTTGGAGCTGATCTCGGGATAGCGCACGATGGTGACGCGGACAGGATGATGGCAGTAGATGAAAATGGTAATTTCGTCTCCGGAGACGAAATGCTTGCAATTTTCGGGCTCTTCGAATGCGCTGGCAATAAAGGAAAAGTTGTCGTGCCTGTGGACACATCAATGATGGTTGATGATTATCTCGAGGGCTCCGAAATTGTGAGAACCAGAGTAGGGGATGTCTATGTTGCAGAAGGCATAAAGCAGTGCGGGGCCGTCTATGGGGGCGAGCCTTCAGGAAGCTGGATTTTCCCGAAGATTTCTTACTGCCCGGATGGAATTTATGCAGCTGCAAAACTCGTTGAGATTTTAAAGGATACGAAATTAAGCGAGCTTCGGAAGAAACTTCCCAGATATGCCACAAAAAGAGAAGCTTTCCCCTGTGCAAATGAGAAAAAGGCAGAGTTTATGAAAAAGGTAAAGGTGAAACTTTCGCCTCTTGGAGAGGTTCTTGATATCGATGGTATTCGTGTGGAGATGGAAAACGGGTGGATACTTGTTCGCCCATCGGGTACAGAGGCAAAAGTGAGAATTACGGCTGAAGCCCGGGAAAACGTTGATGAGATCTTTGAAAAGGCTGAAAAAATAGTGAAGGAGGCTCTTAAATGAAAGCAGTTATCCTTGTGGCAGGGAAAGGCACAAGGATGGAGCCTCTGACTTCTAACTGTCCTAAAGTTATGCTCCAGATTGCAAATAAGCCCATTCTTGAACATATTCTGGATTCAGCCATAGAAGCAGGCATTGAAGGTTTTGTCTTCATTACGGGTTATCTGGAAGACCAGATAAGAGAGTATTTCGGAGACGGTGGTAGATGGGGGGTAAGCATAGAATATGTCCAGCAAAAGGAACAATCAGGAACTGCAAATGCAATAGGTTGTGCAAAAGGACATGTTGAAGGTGCTTTCCTTGTACTTAACGGGGACATGCTTATAGGACAGGAGGACCTGAAAGCTCTGGTTTCAAGGAAAGAAGAAGCCGTTATCTGCGTAAAAGAAGTAGATAACCCTTCCGATTTCGGAGTACTTGAAACTGAAGACAGTAGGGTAGTCAGGATAATTGAAAAGCCTAAAAACCCTCCTACTAACCTTGCAAACGCCGGAATATATCTTTTCAGAGATTCCATATTCGATTTTATTGGCAGAACACCTGCATCGGTGAGAAATGAATTCGAGATCACTGATTCCATTCAGATGCTGATTGATAGTGGAGCGACGGTAGGCTACAGCCCTCTCGGGGAGAGGTGGATAGATATCGGATACCCCTGGGATCTATTGAAAGCAAATGAACACCTTCTGAAAGATCTTAAGGGGAGCTGCGAAGGTATCGTGGAACCGAATGCAACCATAAAAGGTGAAGTTGTGATCGGAAAAGGTGCTCTTATCAGGAATGGCTCTTATATTGAAGGGCCTGTCGTAATAGGAGAAAACTGCGATATAGGGCCTAACTGCTATATCCGTCCTTCTACTGCGCTTGGAAACAACGTCAGGATTGGAAACGCTGTAGAAATCAAGAACACAATTGTCATGGCAAGTACACATATTGGACATCTGAGCTATGTAGGTGATAGCGTAATCGGATGCCATTGTAATTTCGGAGCAGGTACAAAGGTTGCAAACCTTCGCCACGACGGAAAAAATATAAAAGTAATGATAAAAGGCAGGATTCTCGATTCTGGCAGGAGAAAACTAGGAGTGATTATGGGAGACGATGTGCATACAGGTATCAATAACAGTATAAACATAGGTGTAATAATGGAGAAAGGAAGATGCACATCTCCTGGAGAAGTGATTAAGCATTGAACAGAGATCGAATATTTTAAAAACAGGATCAAAGTCTCTTCCCTTGAAAAAGGGAAAGGGAATTGTGCATTATTTTTGTCAATATTATGAATAAAGCTGCCTTAAAGTCCAGAGAGCTGTTTTTCGGAAGAATCCTTCAGTTTCCACTTTAAGGGACTCCTCGTTCATTTTTTCTACTGCTTTCCTTAATGGATCTTCAGAATCAAGTACTTCTTTTATGATTTTTTCGTCACTTTCCACTGTTATGGAAGGTCCGAATGCTGAGTTTGGATCTGTGGCGGTGTTATACTTGTAAAACTCTCCTACTTGTCCACTTCTCATAAGTAGAGTTACATTTAGCATGTCACCGTTTTCAAGTTTTATTCTCCCGGCTATTTCTTCACTTCCAACAAGCCTTTGAAGAACTGAAGGAACTTTATCGAAGTTTTGATTATAAAGTTCTATGTTTTTACTTAATTTTGTGAAGAGATCATTTTCATTAGTAGAATTATCAGGAGCCTCGTAAAGGTTAGCTTTCCTGATGTTATTCGCATCCGAGGCCGCACCTGCTATTGGGACAAACGAAAGTACAATGAGAAAGAGTAAACTCAAAGCTTTAGTTCTACTGCAAGGAACCATGGTTGAAAATACGGGGCAGATATATAAAAAATTATCAGTATAAATAGAAATTTTTCTAATAAGTAAAGACCAGATAAATACTTTAGCTGGCCGAATCTCAAAAACAGGATTAAGGGCAAAGAAGCAAATATTTAAGGAACTTCTGGTAAAATAAATTATATATTAAGAAGGAGTTTTTTAAGGAAAACAAAGCAGGTAAGGTTAAAACTCGAGTAATAATCAAAAATAAAAATTTACCGAAAGTGTCTTTTGAGGCACAGGTAAATTCTTAAAGCTTAAGAGATGGTCTAAACACTTCAGTGCAGTATTTGTCGAAGACCTGGTCTTCAACCTGCTCGCAGATTTTCTTATATTCTTTTGATTTCGGATCGTGTTTGCTCATATTTTTTTTGACTTCAGCATTCATCTTATCAAGGGTTTTCTGGTCAAAACCTTCCGTATTCTCCATAGTAAACATAAAAATCATTCTCTGAAATTACCTTATTTGGTACAAGGTTTAAATTATTGGCTATATAAATTATCTTATATGCCTAAATAACACTACTGTGCAAACTCAGGAATTAATATATAAACATGTTATTCTGGTAATTTCATAACTATATATTAATTCTTAAACTATGCTTGAAAATTATTTATTCAATAATTGCAAGTTTTATATTATTCATCTAATATATTAGTTTTCTCTTCAATCGAGCATTGGTATACCATATAAAGGATCTTAATGTTAAAACTCTAACGTCAAGATTTTTAGAAAACCTTTTATTTTACTTAATTGATTATTCAAACATATATAGGAGTAAATCATTTATTTGTTTACTCATATAAGTATTTTACACCCATCTAATATCTTTCAGGACATTAGTTTCCATGCTGTATATTTGCAGCCCTATTACATATCCGTGTATTTATTTTTACATATATTACATATTTAGCTGCATATTTTGTTACAGGTTTTGATTCGGATCTTATAGATGAATTTAAATATATCTCGATGAGGGTGCTCCTAGAAGATTATTTTCTAAAATCTAAGAGACAGATAGGGCTTTCGCAGTCGAATCTTTATTTCATTTTTTTGGGTTAATTTTATTAGCCCTTCGGATTACTATAGGGATATAGAAAAGTATTCGAGTTGATTACAAAGTGCGATCAGTCTCACAAAGAGTTAATGCGAAAAAAACTCATGAAAACACCAACGAGTTTGGAAAATCCACTTCCGAGCTTCTGATTTTGAAGCCTGAAGGTTATCCATTGAGCGGCATGATGGATGAATATCCTGTAATTGAAAATAGGGACGTTTTTGAATTCTATGCCAGAGAACAGTGGAATGGATGTATCGCCCGCAAAGGGGATTATCTCTTTGACAGACGGATGTTCCCGGACTTTGCTTACCGGATTATAGATGTTGAACCTGCTGAATCCATAATAGGAAATTCAACCTCGATTATTGTAACTGAAGAGGAAAATGGTATTCCTTCCTCGGGAGAAATTAAGAGCAGTGTTATATTTGATGACGTAATAGGGCAGGAACTTGCAAAGCAAAAATGCAGGCTAATAGAGCGTTTCCTTGAAGAGCCCGAACGCTTTGGGAAATGGGCTCCAAGAAATGTCCTTTTCTTCGGGCCCTCAGGCACCGGAAAAACTATGCTTGCAAAGGCTCTTGCAAACAAAACTGATGTACCTATCATTCCTGTCAAAGCTACTCAGCTTATAGGAGAATATGTGGGAGATGGAGCAAGGCAGATCCACCAGCTTTATGACCGTGCAGAAGAGATGGCTCCCTGTATAATTTTCATTGATGAACTTGATGCTATAGCTCTGGACAGGAAATTCCAGGAGTTAAGAGGAGATGTAAGTGAAATTGTAAATGCTCTGCTGACAGAAATGGATGGCATAGTTGAACGTGACGGGGTCTGTACTATCTGCTCAACAAACCGGATTTACTCTCTGGATTCTGCTGTAAGAAGCAGGTTTGAAGAAGAGATTGAGTTTGTCCTTCCTGAGGAAGAGGAAGTCATCCGCATATTCGAATCTAATGTAAAGACTTTTCCTTTGCAGGTAGAAAATTGTGATTTCCAGATTCTTGCAAAGAGATCGAAAGGGCTTTCAGGTAGGGATATTGTGGAAAAGGTCTTGAAATCAGCCCTTCATCAGGCCATTATTGAAGATAGGGAAATAGTGACTGGTAAGGATTTTGAAAAATCCCTTGCAAAACTTGGTAGAAAAGAACTCCCTCAGGACCCTTCTGGACTTTATGTCTGAGCTTTGCATAAACATTATTTTACTTTAATAAACTCTGTTTTAAGATCCTAATAGTTATAAAATCTTAAACGTGATTATAAGATTATGAGAAGAATCTCTACGATATGAAGATGCAGCTTTTGGTGCAGTGATGTAACCTATTGAGTGCTATTTACGGAAAATTGCAGATAGTTTGACAGGGGGACAAGGTATGCAAATAACTCAATTTTTTGTGAAAGGTATAGCTCACAGCTCATATATTCTTGCAGGAAAACAAAATTGTGCAGTTATTGATCCTCGCAGGGACACTGATATTTACATCCAGGAAGCAAAATCCAGGGGTCTGAAGATTACCCATATCCTGGAAACTCATCTTCATGCAGATTTTGTTTCAGGACACATTGATCTGGCAGAAGTTACAGGGGCAAAAATCCATGTTCCCAAAGCCGCTGGCTGCGAGTTCGAACATATAGGGCTGGCTGAAGGAGATAATTTTGAAATCGAAGATATGGTTATAAAGATAATCGAGACTCCGGGACATACTCCTGAGCACATCTGTTATGTTGTTTCGGATACGTCAAGAGGTCCTGATCCTGCTGCTGTCTTCTGTGGAGATACTCTTTTTGTTGGGGATGTTGGCAGGCCAGATCTGTTTCCTCGCAGAGCAGAGGAACTTGCTTCCAGGCTTTATGACAGCCTGCACGAAAAATTGCTTTCTCTTCCTGACTCCTGTGAGGTTTACCCTGCACATGGGGAGGGCTCTCTCTGCGGAAGGGCTCTTGGAGCCAGACGCTCAAGCACAATAGGTTATGAAAGAAAATACAACTACGCTCTGCAGATCTCAAACAGGAAAGAATTAGTAAAGGCTCTTACAACTGATATGCCCTCTGCACCCGATCATTTCAGCCGTTGTGCTGAACTCAACAGGAAAGGGCCGACAAAACTCAAGGAGCTTCCTTCCGTAAAGGAAATTCCTCCCGAGGATTTCCTCAAGCTTTCAGAACGAGATGATACTGCTATTCTGGATATCCGCTGTTATGAAGGTTTTGGAGGTGAACATATTCCGGGTTCCTGGTGCATTGACCTTCGAAGTAATTTTGCAACTTATGCAGGTTGGCTTCTGCCTCCGGATAAACAGGTGCTGCTAGTATCAGAAAGCGAAAGCCAGGCTCTGGAAGCAGTTGTCTGGCTGCACAGGGTGGGTCTTGACAATATTTCCGGTTTTCTGAGAGGAGGAATGTTCGCTTGGGTAACCGCAGGTCTCAGGGCTTCTCATGTGCCCCAGCTCTCAATTCCTGAGCTTCATGAATGGATTGTAAGTGGAAATCCACATGTAATCATTGATGTGAGAGCTCCTTCCGAGTATGAAGCTTTCCACATAAAGAATGCAATTAATATCCCCGTCCAGGATCTCAGGGAAAGGTATGTTGAGATTGACCCGAAGGCTGAGACAATAATTCTTATATGCAGCACCGGGCACAGATCAAGCATGGGATGCAGTATCCTTAAACAGCATGGTTTCTCCAGCGTTAATAATGCCGCCGGAGGAATGACAGGATACAATGCTGCAGGTTTTGGACCCGAATGTCCTATATGTGCTCTTTCCTGGGCTGGAAAAGCCGGTAAGGAGGAGAAAACGGAGTTCCTCAAAAACCAAAATCAAGATACATCTTAAAAGGAAAACAAAAGGAGCAGAAAAGGAAATGTAATTGCTCTAAAGCTTATCACATGGAATCTTGACTCGAACGTTCAGGTAGATTTTTATGTAGGTAGATTTTGATATCAGATGGATTTTGAAGTTCTCTGGCTATATGGATTTTAAAGTTTAACCAAATTAAGCTGGAATGTAAAAAGGTAGATTCTAATGTGTGTCTTTATGAATTTATAGGCATATTTTTGATTGCTATTTTTTACTATTTCCTTTGCCAAAAAGTTACTCATGGATGAAGATTTCTGAATTATGATCATTTTTGCAGGTATACTTCTTTTCAGATTTATTTCCGGTAACTGAAGGGTCTGATAAAGCGCAGAAAAATAAATTACTGTATGAAAAATAAATGTGCTGGCAGACAAATATTTATAATAAGTATCGGTAGTTTATATTGAGGTAAAAACGTAAAAGTACTTTATAGTGGGGGAGAAGTATGAAAATTCGAGTAGTTAGTTCAAGAGAGGAAATTTTCACTCTCAATCCTAATGAGCGTGTAGTTCATCTGGCCTTCAGGCCTTCGAACAAAGACATCTTTGCACTGGTTGAAACATGCCCTAAAATTGAGGTAATTCAGTTACCCAAATCTTACAGGCGTACAGTCTCAAAATCTATAGAAATGTTCCTTGAAATGCAGAGAATCCAGCTAATCGAAGGAGATGTCTGGGGACATAGGAAGGACATTAATGAATATTACAGTATTCCGTCCTCAGTAATTGAGAAGATAAAGGAACTAAAATCTGAAGGTACACCTGCTGAGAGAATCGAAGAAAAAGTCTCAAGGGAAAGCAAGCTCAACCCTGAAATGGTTGCTTATATCTTGACCAAGGAAGCTTCTTCCTGATAATATCAGGCAGATTTCCACTTATATCTTTAGTGCAGGTAAAAAATGTAACAATCCATCTATTATCTGGTTTCAAGCCTAGTTCCCAAACTTGGATGCAGGCTTGGACACTAAAGTTAAGGAAGCCTTTTAAGGCTTCCTAACTATGGATTCTAGTACTGCGATTCTGAAGTATGTTCATAAAACCTGACTTTTGAAGCTACCCATTAATCACGAATTTCCTATTAAATAAGGAATTTATTTTGGAATCGAAGCACTAGCATGAGCTGGCCATCTTAAGTATACTCGATATGTTTTTTAATACTATTAATAAGTATAATTTCTTTTGTCTTTACTTCCTGCTTACTGTGAGTTTTGTTCACCTGTCATTATTTCAATCTTATTTTTGGAAACTCTCTCAAAGAAATCTTTACAGTCTTTTCTGGATAAAAGGGGTAGTGAACAGTAATAAATTATATACTTTAGAAGGCTGTAATCTTTTTAAGCATATAGAATTAAAAATCTAGAGGAGACCGAAGGGTTGCAATTAGAACTTATAGAAATAATCTTTCTTTCGGAAAAGCGAAAGCAATTATTACTTTTTCTGGCAAATGGGCCGAAAAATATTAATGAAATTACTGAATCCCTTCAAGCTCCCTCAACAGCTATTCTACCTCAAATAAAAAAATTAAAAGAAAAATCTCTAGTCCTCCAGGAAGGCAAAAGCTATACCTTATCCCTAATAGGAAAAATCCTTGTTGACAAAATGAAGCCACTTGTAAGTATTATGGATGTTTTCGAGGACAATTTGGAGTACTGGACTGAAAGAGACCTGCAGGGGATTCCACTTTCCTTTCGAAGAAGACTAGGAGAGCTAGGAAAGTGCAAACTGATTCAGCCCGATCTTGACAGAATGTTTGAACTTGACCCGGAAATTGTGGACAACCTTTTTAAGTCCAAAAGCATACTTGAATGCATATCCTACTTTCATCCTTCTCTTATTTCCTTGTGTCAAGAGCTTGCAGAAAATGGGGTTGAAGTGTCCTTTCTGATGTCTGAATCCGTTTTTCAACGATATTCGCAGGATTTTGTAGAAGACTTCCGAAGTATGCTGAACCTCAAAAATATCAGCTTTTTTTTATATTCCGGAGAACTCAGGATTGCAAACCTTATTGTCACGAATAAATTTTTCATGATTTCTCTTTTTCCGAAGAGCCAGAAACATTTTGATATGGAAGGCCTTATAAGTTACGAGCCCTCAGCCCTGCAGTTCGGAAATGAGCTTTTTAACGAGTTGCTAAAAAATTCTACCCGAATTACAGAGATGCCTACTAAAAACTCATGAATCCTCTTATTTGAGATTTCTAATCCAAAATTGCTTCTCTTCAATGGACGAAAATACATGAATAGTAGAAGATTATAAACACAATTCCGGAATAAATGTACAACCTGTCGGAATTATCGAAAAAGCGGAACACAGGAGATTAATAGATAATTTTTCCTGTATTCTATATTTTTATCATCTTAGAATATTAGAATGTTAAGCATAGATATCTATTTCGATAATGCTTCTGTCCAATATCTTTCTTCGTTACATCTTAAGTGCTGTATTCTAAGTTTACATAGCTTTACTCATGTGTTTGAGTTTTTCGGCAATGTCGACTCCGAGCCTTTTGCACTCCTGTATGTCCTTGTCTGTAGGCTTATGAAGAATCCGGAGTACGGGATCTATAACGTTCATACCCATCTCTCTCATTTTTTCGGCTATCAGTACAGGTGCCTCTCCGCTCCACCCGTAAGATCCAAATGCAGCTCCTAATTTTCCTCCTGGGCTCGTAGAAGCAAGAGTTTCATTCATGAATTTTTCCATAGGTGCCAGCATTTTGTAGTAAAAAGTCGAAGATCCTATTGCAATTGCGTCTGCTTCGTTAAGTTCTTCGAGCTTTACGTCATAAAAGCTGACAGCTTTTACATCCACATTCTTTGACTCAATCCCGCTAGCTATTGCTTCTGCCATAGCTTTGGTGTTCCCTGAGGTACTGAGATAGACTACTATCGCTTTCAACCTTATCCCCATCCAAATTTAAGATCTGATATTCAGTGTCAGTTAAGGAAAAAGTGAGCAAAAATAAGCAGTTTCAATCTGCCCAAAATCCAGGCAATAAAAAGCAAAACATGAAGCCTTCTCACTTTCAACCCTACATTAGCTATATAAATTATTTTAAATAAGGATTTCGTCCAGAATCTGACGGCTTCAGGAGTTAAAGGAAAGGAGTTAAAGAGGAATCCTTATACAAGGTCTGCCTCAATACGGATAGGGGCTATATAATTTACCACCTGGAAGGCTATGCTCTCAAGAAAGTTGCGTACATTCTGGGGAATTCTATCTGTAGTATGGGAAGCAAAATTCAGGCTGCCTATGATTTCTCCCCTGTGTTTCATAGGAATAACCGCAACAGCAGTAATTTTTTCTGTCCTAATCAAATCCGACATTTCTTTAGAGTAAAAATCCAGTTTATAAATGGGTTTTTCAATCCATATCTGTCTTGCCTCAGGAGAGTCTGCCCTATAAGTAGAAATACTTTTCACAAACTCAGGAGAAAGTCCCCTGTATGCAACCAGGTTAATCTGATCAAAGAGTTCATCTTTCAGATATATACCTGCAGCATCCAAGTCTTTTATCTGCAGGCAGGCGTCAAGAATTCGATTAAGCATGGTCTGGAGGCTCCAGGTAGTACTGAGAGATATTCCAAGTTCCCTCTGGATCTCTAACATCTCTTCTGCCTCTTTTCTTTCAGTCACATCGACAACTATTCCCTGGAAATGAGTCACATTTCCTGTGATATCTCTCTTGATAAATGTCCTTTCCTCAACCCAGCGAATCTCGCCTTTCCCGGTAAAAATTCTATATTCCATTTCAAAAGAATTGTATCCTTCTCTTATCGAACGTGCGAGATTTTCTTTAACTGCTTCAATATCCTCTTTGTGGATTATATCTCCATAGAGTATATTTCCAGATATAAAGTCCTCCACTGTGTACCCTAACTGAGTGACATTTTCTGAAACGAATTCTGCAGGCCAGTTTTCCATATTTTTCCACAGAAAAGCTATTGCTGGGCTTTTGTTTATTACAGCTTTGAGCGTTTTCTGCATTTCGAGAGATTTTCGAAGGGCTTCTTCAATCTCTTTCCTGGGTGTTATATCCAGGACTATTCCCTGAAAGCAGTTTACTTTCCCATCTTCCTCCCTCTGGATAAAAGTCCTCTCGTTTACCCATCTCACGTCTCCGGCTTTTGTAAAAAGCCTGTACTCCGAATTAAAACTCACCTCTCCTTTCTGAATGCTCCTTTCAAGCTCCTCTTCTACCCTTTCAAGGTCATTTGGATGTATAATTTTTCCATACTGGATTTTTTGTGATAGAAAGTCATTAGTTGTATATCCGAACTGGATTATGTTCTCTGAGACAAAAACCGCAGGCCAGTATTTTTCGTTTCTCCAGAGAAAGACTACTGCAGGACTGTTATTAATCACTGTAGTAAGCATTTTTTGTATTTTTAGAACTTTTTCCAGCCGTTCTTCACTTTTCTTCCTTCCGGTAATGTCAAGCACCACTCCCTGAAAGTGCATAACCTCTCCCTTTGCATTCCTCTGAATGAAAATTCTCTGGTTTATCCAGCGGACTTCCCCACTTTTTGTTATAATTCTGTACTCGTTGGTGAATGCCGGCGTTTTGTTCTTTATACTTTTCTCAAACTGCTCCTCAACCTCTTCAAGATCTTCAGTACATATGATATCTCTGTACATCACCCTGCCAGACGTAAAGTCTTCTACAGTGTATCCAAGGCTCATAACGTTTTCTGAGGCGAATTCTACAGGCCACTTATCTTCGTTTTTCAGGAGAAAAACTACTACATGACTATTATTGATTATTGTTCTTAAAGCTCCTTCTTTTTCCAAAGCTTTGTGAAAGAGCTCTTCTTCTATATCATTTTCATTATTTGATGGCTTGGAACTTATATTTAGATTTTCTACTCCATTTGGATCTTTAATATTCATTTCTCAAGTCATCTCCATAGGATTTTTGATTGGTTTCTACAATTGCTACTGTTTATTCGCTCGCGATTGCCATTTTTGTATTTTAGGATCCGATTCTTATATAATTAGGCTTATTCAAATATCATTTTTTTGATGCTGGTTTCTGGATTGCTCTCATATATCCTTTCCAAAAAAATCGATAATTATATATATGTGATTTTTTTTGGCTCAAAAAACCTGCTTCAGCATTCTAAATCACTTCTTTTTCTGTCGACAGAAAATTATTTATACTATATACAGGTAATAAGATTCCGTATTCCGTAATCAGGTTTTGGATTTCAATCCAGAAGAATCCCATCCCTGGTACCACCAATAATATGCTTCTGGTAAAGGCTGTGAAACCCATAGATCTCTCATGAACCCCTTATTAACTTCCTTGAAGGAGAAATCTAAGAGACATTAGCTTTCAAATATAAAGTTAAAATGGGCTTCAGAAACCTGGAGTGCGTTGAAAAATAAAGCATGTGAATGCGGAATACACTCAAAAATGGCAACAAGACCTAAAACTACAAACCTCCAAATATCTGCAAAAGGGTCTTGACAGGCAAAAACCTCCAAAAATTTCTGCAAAGATGTCTTAAGAGACAAAAAATGGCAAAGATGTCTTAAGAGACAAAAAATGGCAAAGATGTCTTAAGAGACAAAAATGGCAAAGATGTCTTGAGACAAAAAATGGCAAAGATGTCTTGAGATAAAAAATGGCAAAGATGTCTTGAGACAAAAACCTCCATAAAAGGCCTTTGGTAAGGTATGAGGGAGACCTTACTTCAGTGCCTTTTCATCCTTATCTTCTCGAAGTCATTCTACGTTATTATTTGTCCAGGATTCATTTCTCAGCATAAGCTTCAATTTCCAGCCTCATCATCCGAACATGGACGTACCCTTTGTTATCTGGAGGATGGTTATTGACAAAGATACTTACAAATTCATTTATAAAATTCTCTTGCATGTTTTGGGGAACCTGTCGTGTATAAGGATGTAAGATTGAGAAATTCCATGCAAAAAGTTCTCTTTTTCCTTCAAGAAACATATCTTTTGGATTTAGCTCTAGCCGCTTTACCGAGAATCCTGTATTTTTTAGCCATTTTATGTATTCTGCAGGTCCGTAAAATCTGAATGGAAAAATAAAATCTTTAAAATAAGAGTTCCATTTTTCATCCTCAAGCATCAAGTCAACAACTTCAAGGATTTCCGCGGCATTTCCTCGTCCTCCAAATTGGGCCATAAATTTTCCTCCAGGCTTAAGGCTTTTCCAAATAACCTTTAGAACAAGTTCATGGTCTTTTATCCAGTGGATGGCGGCGTTAGAATAAACAATATCGAATTCAGAATTAAAACTAGGGTCTGTTGCATCCATTTGCATAAAGGCAAGATTTGGAAAGTTTTCTGGAGGGTAGTGCTCCCTAGCAAAAGTAATCATAGATTCGGAAAGATCAATTCCGAGAACAGAACCTTCAGGCAGCTTCCTTGCCATCTCGGCACTGAGTTTTCCATCCCCACACCCAACGTCAAGAATCTTCTCATTTCCTTTGAGATTTAGTTTTGTGATAAGCTCTAAGCCCCAGCTTTTCTGAGGTGAAGAACTGACAGAATAAAGTTCTGGATCCCAGCAGTCCATAAAAGCAATTCGTTTTCTTCGAAATTAATCTTTTCTATTCCTGCAAGGTACATGTAATCTTAATGTGTAGATTAGATTAAAAATAAAAGAATATCTTTTTTAATAAAAAAGGGTTCTATATCCTAACAAAGGCTTGATAAATAATATTCTGACTAAGTGACAAGAATACGAAAGATGTTTTATAAAAACTCGTGAACGGGTACAACTCTGTCGTAGTTGATTTTTTTGGTGGTGTGTTTTTTGTTCGGGTGTGATCTTGTAGATGTGGTTCAGAGCAGGCCCGTTCACTATGCTATTTTATTCAAAGTCTTCTTCGCTATATAAATATTTGGATACTATTATATTAAATTGCCTTTCTGTCCTAATGGGTTCATATTTTCAATAGCTCAAAAGGAGACTTTTTCCGAATTTTTGCCTTTATGTCCCCCTAACTTAAATGATTTTTTCCGATAAACTTTTTTCTTTATATTTTTAATTAATATATGTCTCTATCATTTTCTAAATTCTCTCATCATTATGCATTTTTCATCAAAGCTTCATATATTTAATATATGCTCAGTATGTTTTGTTATTCTTTTCACAGCTTTTCCGTCCCCAACCTGTTTATACTATGAAGTTTTTTCCTATCCATATTATATCTTTTAATTCTCACATGAGATTCTAAGGAGATTAGTAATGAGAAGCTCTATTATTAAAGAGGGGCCCGAACGTGCTGCAAACCGTTCACTTCTAAAGGCTACTGGGGTCACAGATTCCGAGATGAGAAGACCGTTTATCGCAGTCGTCAATTCTTGGAACGACATAGTTCCTGGACATATACACCTGAGTAAACTTGCTGAAGCTGTAAAAGCCGGGATAAGGAATGCCGGTGGAGTTCCTTTTGAGTTCCATACCATTGGGGTTTGTGATGGAATCGCAATGGGGCACGAAGGTATGAAATATTCCCTCCCTAGTAGGGAGGTTATTGAAGATACAATTGAACTGATGGTTAGAGCCCACCAGTTTGACGGCATTGTTCTTATGCCAACCTGTGATAAAATCGTACCAGGCCACCTCATGGCAGCAGGCAGGCTTGATATCCCTGCAATTGTTGTGACCGGAGGACCGATGCTTCCCGGGTATGTAGATGATAAATACACGGATCTTATCTCTGTCTTCGAAGGCGTAGGGGCTTACAGGGCAGGGAAACTTTCCGAAGCCGATCTAAATAGACTTGAAAATCTTTCCTGTGCAGGAGCTGGATCCTGTGCAGGGATGTTTACCGCAAATACCATGGCCTGCATGACCGAAGCGCTGGGGTTGAGCCTTCCTGGCTGTGCAACTGCACATGCCGTGGATGCAAAAAAGACGCGGATAGCCAAGGAATCTGGCGAGCGTATTGTGGAAATGGTCAGAGAAAACCTGACTCCAAGAAAGATTGTCACTTTCAAATCTTTTGAAAATGCCATAATGGTGGACATGGCGATCGGAGGGAGTACTAATACCACCCTGCACCTGCCTGCTCTTGCCCACGAATTCGGGCTAAAGCTTACTCTTGACACCTTTGATGAACTGAGCCGGATAACTCCCCACTTGATCTCGCTGCGTCCCGGAGGTCCGAACTTTATGCTTCACTTTGACAGGGCTGGTGGAGTTCAGGCAGTTATGCAGAGACTTTCTTCTAAGCTCCATCTGGACCAGCTTACGGTCAACAGCAAAACTATTGGGGAAAACCTTGAAGGGCTGGATATTGTCAATCCGAAGCTTAATAAAGAGATTATTGCAACTCTCGAAAATCCCATCCATGCTCAGGGAGGAATTGCTGTCCTCAAAGGCAGCCTTGCCCCTGATGGTGCGGTTGTAAAGCAGGCAGCAGTTGCTCCAAATATGCGCATCCATATAGGTCCTGCTAGAGTTTATGACAGTGAAGAAGACTCTATGAAGGATATTCTTGCAGGCCATATAAAGCCTGGAGACGTTATTATCATTCGTTACGAAGGTCCCAAAGGTGGCCCAGGAATGCGGGAAATGCTTGCAGCTACAGCCGCAATCGGAGGTATGGGCCTTCTGGAGTCTGTAGCTCTGATTACTGATGGACGCTTTTCAGGAGGTACCCGTGGGCCTTGCATAGGCCATGTTTCTCCTGAAGCCAGTGAAGGAGGGCCAATTGCTCTTGTAAAAGATGGGGATATGATCGAAATCAATATTCCTGAGAGAAGCCTGAACCTGAAGGTTTCCGAAGAGGAGCTTAAGCAGCGGAAAGCTGCCTTTATGCCTCCTAAAAAGGAAGTAACGGGTTATCTTGCTAGATATCAGCGTGCTGTCCATTCCGCAAACACAGGCGCGATAGTTGACTGAGCTGTCAGAAATCCCATTTTGAATTATTTTCAGGAAGGTTTTATTCCTTCCTATTTCTTATTTTTCTAACAAGAAAAATCCTATATTTTCCTTATTAAACCCGGTTTGAGATTATTTTCTTTTTCTGCATGCCTGAGAATACTCAATAAACTGTAAATCTATATTTGATAGATTTTTATCAATAATTTTTGAAAAGGCATTGAGAGGTGGGATTCTGGAAGTTTCGGGACTATATGCAATTTGTAAATATGCGGCTAAACTTTATGCCTGCCAGATCTGTAGAAGATATGTACGCATCCAATGTATGAACATAAAAAGGCATCTGTATCTGTTGTGCCAGCGGCAGGGCTGTTTATCCTGCAAATAGCTATGAAGAAAAGGGAGACTTAAGTGGTAAGTCAAATAAAATTTTTAATAACTTTTTATTGATGAAATTCTCCAGTAAAAATTTTTGTGGACTTCAAGTAAGTTATACAAGCAGGTTTATGGGGTGTCGATCTGCAGGTTCTATATCCAGATCAGCTACAGCCTCAGAAATCATGATATCGCTCATGGCAGCCATAGGGAAAATGTATGGGGCATACTCAATAGGTCCATAAAGGATGAAATCCCCCGCTGCTGCCTGTTGCAAGCAGGTTGAACCTATATCACAGATCTTATAGAGAACAGGGTCTTTTTCTTTCTTCTGGTTTAGCCAGTTCCAGGCAGATGGTGCATTGTGGATCCCTGAACCAGTTGGGTATCCCCATTTTGCTTTTGCAGTGATTGTCATTCTGAGGGCTACGCCTGCTCCATCTCCCATAGGAGTGATGCTAGGGTCTATAAGTTTGTTAACTATCCCACAGCTCTCTGCTACTGAAAGAAGCCCTTCTTCCAGAATGCATGCTCCGTTTTCCAGAAGTTCCATTCTGCCCTGAAGAGATGAGTCCATAGCATTAAAGCCAAGGATTATCGAACTATCTATGTCGGATAAGGCAAGAGCTTCCCTTTCTGAAGCGTTTATACTCATGTTTATGGAGTTATAGATTGCCTTGTCTGCAAGCCCTACCTCACTCACATATTCCGCTGCATGGGCGCGCACAGCTCCCTCAGGGGAATCAATAAGAAAAGGAGCTTCAGAGATTTCTGCCACAAAATCAATATACTGAGTGATGCTTTTACGGGTAGTACCAAAAATATGGATTATATGAGGATTTCCGGTCTCTTCTGAAGCGGTTTCCTGTAGATTTACGAGCTTTTCGGCTGCAGCTCGGTCAAACAGGCCTTTTTCAGGGTCTTCCACAATTTCATGCTTATTGTAAAAAATAGTCCCTGCAAGCACTGTAGGGAGTTCTCCTGGTTGTCCGCCAATTTTAACCCCTGCAATGCTGGCTATTTCCTGCTCTTTCTGAAACTTAAACATCTCTACACCCTCTAGATTTGTAGTTTAAAGGATTCTCTTTTAAATCACAAAACCTCCATATAAATATAAAGGCTCGTAATATATTTTCAAAGTAAGGCCCCTCAGATTAAAAATCAAAGGTTTTCAGCGTGGCAGACAATTCCTGCTGCTGTATCCATGACAAATTCCTCCGAAACTATTACGTCACCTGAGACTGGAACTGTGAATGAACTTCGCTTTTTTTTCTGGGAGCAGACAACCATAGGTTCATCCGGGTAAGCTTCATCTTTATCTTTATATTTATTTACAAGCTTGAGGATCTCTTTGGAGTCTATAAGCCCTATTCTGTCAAGGAGGATTACCTGCTGCTGGAAGCGACTGACTGCTTCTCTGGAGATATTTTCTATGAAAGGGATTGCCCCTTCAGATTCAATAATTCTGCCCTGTTCGTCAATTCCATTTGCATGAATAGCCAGCAATGAATGGCCTGCAAGATGACCTCTGGATTCAGCCCCGCAAACAAGAATGTATCGGATATTGGAATTTGAAATGATATTTACGATTATTTTTTCTACTCCAAGATTTTCAGTTTTTGCACTTCCCCATATGGCTGCTTGAGGTAAGGGATTTATGTGGCTTGCAAGGGTTACAACCGCAATTCGGGATTCAGGGTTTCCTGTTGTATAGTCTCCTTTTACTATCGGCCATGTGTCTGCAATGGTCTTCAAAGAATCACCTTTTCCCTTTCCTTATTAAGATGAGAGAGTGCACTTGCAAGCATTATGGCCTTTGTAAAATGTCCACCTACCCTTGAAGTATCAACAAAAACGTAATCATCCATCAGCACAGGCGCTCCCAGACCGTCGCCTCCTCCCAGAAAAGCAATGGTCCGAAAGATGAGGTTTCCTGATATCCCATCCGGAGCAACTATAAAGTTTGATTCTTTTATGGCATCTTCTATGAGAATGGTGTAATGTTTGGCGTTGATCCCGAGTTCAACAGCTCTCCTCGTTATGAATTCTCCATCCGCAAGGGTTCTGTCTACTCGCCTGTCCCTTCCTATATCTCCTATCCTGCCACCTGAAAGCACGCCTACTACAGGTTCAATCCCGAATCTCCTTATGTATTCGGCACCGAGAGTTACCATGCGGAGCTTGTCTGCAATGGTATTTCCCTCATCAATTCCTACAGGAGCAAGAAAGAAAGGTGTCCCGTCAACTGTCAGGAGTAAAGCCAACCGACAGATTCTCTTCTTTCCCAAGGCTTCCTTGAGGTGCGAAAGGGCTCCAGATGCTTTTGCAGTGCCCCGAATGACCGCATCGACCTTTCTTGAGATCAGAAGTTCTGCAAGAACTCTTTCCGGATCGTCGGTATCAACTACCTCAAGCTCCGTTCCTATCTCATCAATTTCTTTTTTACTTCCTACAAGGACGACCTGTGCATATCCCATTTCCTGGGCTTTCCATGCACTTTCGAGCATTTTGGGGTTTGGATCCCTTATTCCCATAGCCACTTTTGCCCTATTCAGGCGGGCTCGCGTTTCTATAGCCTCAAGGAGGGCATCCATACTGTTCTTTTGCATATCCATCCTAACTTTTGTATAAGATTTGAAGTAGTTCAAAGGAGTACAACCACAATCATTAATTAATCTTGTCCTGCCCGAGTTCCGCTTCGGGAGCACGGGGTCTGTTTCGCTTCGCTCAAGCAGACTAGCTTATGGGGTAGAATCTTGTCTAACTTCCCGAATTGCACATCAGGGTCGCAGAAAATCGGAAATTTTCTGGGAGTTGCGATGTACTCGCAACAGTACACAGTCCTTTTAGCTTCACTCGAGATGACTAATTTTTTGATTTAGTTTTCGTTCACTTTTATTGTTTACATAGACTAAGTCTTAGAGATGTAGTTTTGTTTTTGGTTCAGAGGCTTAAATATTCTGTGTTTTGTTTTCGTTATTATGCTTCTTTATTAATACTTGAAGTACTTCTAGTGCCTGAGGTGACGGGATTTTTAAGTTACTACTTCAAATGGCGTTAGGATAGACAGGAGCAAAACCTTTTTACATATGGAAAAAATTAGAACATAAACAGTTAATAATGAGTTCCTTTTTTATTGGTATGGTTTAAGATGACGTTGGCAATCGAATGGGCTGAAAAATACCGCCCCCAGAGCCTCAAAGATATTATTGGGAACAAGAAGGCAGTGCAGGATCTGAAGACCTGGGCTGAGGAATGGCTTTCAGGAATTCCTGAGAAAAGGGCAGTCATTCTCCATGGGTCTGCAGGCGTAGGGAAGACTTCAAGTGTTCACGCTCTTGCCCGGGATCTGGGCTGGGAAGTGATAGAGCTCAACGCAAGTGATCAGAGGACTGCAGGGGTTATTGAAAGGATCGCAGGATCTGCAGCTTCTATGAGTACTTTTTTCGGAGGAAAGCGCCTGATCATTCTGGATGAGGCTGACAACATCCACGGGAGTGCAGACAGAGGCGGAATGCGGGCGATTGCAGGACTTATAAAAACTACACTTCAGCCGATGGTTCTGATTGCAAATGACATCTATGGGCTAACTCCTACTATTCGGAATCTCTGCCTGGAAATCAAGTTCGGATCCATTCAGAGCCGTTCAATGATTCCAGTTTTGAAAAAGGTATGCGAGAATGAAGGAGTCCTTTGCAGTCCGGATGCAATCCAGCAGATTGCAGAAAATGCAGGTGGAGACTTGCGAAGTGCAATGAATGATCTTCAGGCTTCAGCCAGTGGAAAGGAAGTACTGGAGCTAGAAGATATTAGTACTTCAGGCAGGGATGTCAAAGAAAACATTTTCAAGGCAATGCAAAGGATATTCAAGAGCACTGATTGTAAAAAAGCTCTTGGAGTAGCAATCGAACTTGATGAGAGTCCTGAGGATCTTGTGCACTGGATCGATGAAAACCTTCCCATCCAGTATGCCAGCAAAGAAGGTGACCTGGGAGACATAAGGACAGGTTTTGAGTTTCTCTCTAAGGCTGACCTCTATCTTGGTCGCGTAAAGAAACGCCAGAACTATCGGATGTGGAGATATGCCAGCATGCTGATGGTCTGTGGAGCTGTGATTTCAAAGACGAAATCCTACCCCGGATTTATTAAATATCAGCAGCCTTCTCTCTGGCGGAGGCTTGGACAGACGCGTTCGAAGCGAGACCTGAGGGATAATGTTTCTTCTAAAATTGGTGAGCACAGCTTTGAATCTATCCGTTATTCAAGAAATAATCTCCTGAGGCTTTACTCCTGCATGGTAAAGGATGAAAAGACTGCAATTGAAGTTACTGCATTTCTCGGACTTGAACTCGAGGAATTGATCTACCTTTCCGGAAGTACCAAGCCCAGTAAAAAACTACAGAAAATCTATGATGAAGCGCAGGAACTGCTTCGAGAAGGAAAAGACGATGAAGAAGAACAGGGTTTCTTCAAGATTCCGGTTTCATCTGAAGATCGCAAACAGGTAACTTTTTGTTCCATAATCCAACGTCCCGAAGAACCAGAGAAAAAAAATTCAGATAGTTCTGAGAATTCTGATTTTCGGCTTTCTGAGGGCAAGCAGAGGACCTTCAACTTCAATCTTGATGTTTCTTCTGAGATGTCGGGAGAAAAAGAGATTTCCGAAAGTAATACACCTGATTCCGTTGTATCTAATCCTCTTTTATCTGATATGCTGGCGTCTGATAGTCCCAAATCTCTGGGAAATAAAGTCTCCTATCCTTCTGAGCCTCTTGAGAAACAAGCTTTTCTCGGCTCTGAAACCTTGGATGAAAAAGTCTCTTCTGAGCCTCTAAAACAGAAGATGCCTGCAAATGATGAACCTGCGGACAATAAGTCTGATATTATTGAGGCCCCGGAACCCAAGTCCTCAGATTTTGAAGTCGAAGCCTCGGGAACTCCTAAAAAAGCCGAATTGAAAACTCAAAAAACACTCTTCGATTTCTAATTTTTTATTTCCTCATTTCTAAATAAATTGTTCTTCTCTAATTGTAGTATCTGTAATTATGTTTTATTTCTAATTTATTATTTTTTTCTTTTCCTTTAATATTTGATACAAAAAGTTTTGAAATATACTCTAAAGAATATTCTACTGATCCTATCCATAATCTTTACCTGAATAGATTCTGAATACACAAGAATTTATGTGAGCGGATTGACGGGGTTAATAATAAAATAGTCTTAGTGTATATTGGGAATTGGGGACTGGGTCCCGCTCACATGAACCACTTTGTAATTTTTCTTATAAGGATTTTTCCACTTTTTAGTGCTTATTCAATGACGGAGTCCTTACAGATAAGACAAATTCTTAACAAATGAAGTAATTCAAACAAGTAAAATAAATTCTAAGTAAGCAGGATAAATTTCTAACAAATAAGATAAATTCTAAGTAAGTGGGATAATTCGCAGAAAAGTTGTGAAGACGAAAACAAGGAGTTTGTGAGCGGGTTAGGAGAGTTTTGGGGGAATATTGGGGGAATAGTTGGGGGGATATGGGTTTGGGGTTATACTATGGAAAAGAGACCCGCTCACTCGACATGAGTACTTATTTATGGTATAAATAGTTTTTTCTTTTATTCGTTTTAATTTATAATTAAGGCTTTATTTGTACAAATCAATTGTTTGACATAAAGGTTTCCTTAATTTTGGTTTAAAATCGATAGTTAATATGCAGGATTTACAGCACCGCAAAAAATTATTATTCTTAGAGAAAATGGGATGAGCGGGTTGGGGAGTATGAATTGGGGGTGTTGGGGGGTTGGGGTTATCTAACAAAAGAGAGACCCGCTCACAAGTATTACATCATGCTAGTCAGATATAAATATATTTTGCTTGAATTTTTTTGAATAAACACTTTCGGAAGTCTCTATGTAAGAGGAAAACAAACCTTTTTTAAAACGAGGGTAATTTCGTTCCCTTTCTTATTCTCCTCTATGGCAGAGAGTTCTGATTATATTAGAGAGTCTCGATTATTTCGGGGAGTTTTGATTATATCTGCAAATTAGTCAGTTCTTTTTTGACAGTTTGTCGCTAACAAAAGACATATATATAACTAGTTACATTTTGGAGTTGCATTTGGAGCATTCCTGCAAATGTGCACAGCGGCAAAATGGGCTCGTGGTCTAGTCGGTTATGACATCGCCTTTACACGGCGGGGATCCTGAGTTCGAATCTCAGCGGGCCCACTCTCTTTATTATCCTTCTTTTCTAATTTTAAGTGCTTATTGAGCTTCTTTTCTAATGCTTCGACTCTTGCTTCAAGGTCAGATTTTACTTCTGGTTGTGCAACTTTAAGTTCACAGTTAATATTTTCTTCAAGGGAAATTACATACACAGGTTTACCATTATATTCTGTTTTGAAAATATGGGCAGTTTCTCCAGCAACACTCACTTCAGATTTCGGTAGCCTTACTAAAGGATATGTAATATGTGATTTTACATTATGTTTCATGACTTTAGACTTGCCTAATAGCTTCATTTTTTGACCTCTAATCTTTAGAGGCACCGGAGAAAAGAAACTATGGTAGATTTCTAATAGTGTCTGATCGCGAGCAGTTTCATAGTTGTTTGATCCTATTCAATTTGAAATTAGATATACGATTTTTTTATTTCAGCTTCTATTCATGATAGCAATCTTTTGTCCTAAAATATTACTATTTCTACTTTTAAGGCCTATTTGGCAATATGTTGAATTTTCTGTAAATCACAAATCTCAAAAGTTTCTGGGAATAAAATACCGCTACATAAGAACTTAATTCCATGTGGCGAGGAAAATGTTGATTTCAAATTTACAGCAAATTTGCGACACTTACTTAGAACTACAAAACTGAAATATTAGTTGATAAAAATGGTACAAAATTAAATTCAGTGATACTTTTGACCCAGTCTATTACTAACCAGTGAAAACAGACAAAACGTAATCAAAGATCGATAATTATTGAAAAAATTCGAAGTTGAAGTACAAAACTGGGTTACGCGTATGTAAGATATAACCAAAAATAAAAGAAATTAACAAAATGAAAGAATTTTGGGATAAAACACTTAATTCTTTCATATCTAAATTTTTTGGACATTTCTTCTTCATATATATATCTTTGTATATCCTTCTTTTTGTTTGCTACTCATTTTTTGTATCTATTCTTCTTCAAGTATCGGATTTTTTTTAAAAAGGCTCAGTTGGATGTGTTTCTCTATCTTCCCCTGACTGTAGACTCTTTTTCTTTAAAGACAATTGAGAATTTAGTAACTATAATTTTTTTTCTTTATAACTTATCATTTTATATCTCAATGATATGGTTATATAGAAAGGAAAACGATAAAGGATTAGAATCTTTGTTACCGATAAAAAAATATGCTTTAAAATCTTTTTAAAGTGTTATTTCTTACAAAGATTATTTTTTTAACTACCGTGGGGGAGGAGTAAGTATTAAGAGAAGGAGCAGGACTGATATTGCAGTTGATATTTTACGAGTTGCAATGAATGGAGCAAAGAAAACACATATTGTATACGAAGTAAATCTGAATTTTAATATTGCTCAGAAATACTTGGAAATGCTTAAAGATAAAGAACTTATTAAGCATGAAAACGGACTTTTCATTACTACTGATAAAGGAAAAGTGTTCCAGGAAATGGCTAAAGAACTTAAGCTTTAAGTCCCTTTCTTGCAACTTTTCTACTTTTTCCCATTTTTCTGATTTTTTATGAAAAAGAAACTTAAAAGGCATCCTTAACAATGTTTCTGATTATTCATGCGTTCCCGTATATATAAATGAAGTTTTGAAACATATCTATTATGGTGAAGGCCCTTCTTTTAAATTACACATTAAGAAAACCGCACAGGATTTCGAATGCTGGTGCCTTCATTGACAAAGCTATTGATATTTTATGAGATTTTGGGATTGAAAATGAAATAATGAGGGGTATGGATGATAGTGCAGCCTTTGGGATCTTTTCAGATGAAGGGGAAGGCGATAAATGACCTTTGATTCTTGAAAATAATAAAAGCTTACAATATTATTATTATTATACCGGTTCCTATTATGGGTTAGTGTACTCTCTTCTGCGGCGAAAATGGTATTTAAGAGGCTGGGTGTAGTTTACATGAAGATATATCTTAAAACAGGAAAATATTCCCCTTACGGAAAGACCGCAGGAGTTATTGTTGCCAGAAATGAAGAAGTGGGCATGATATCTATTCACCCATAGTCTTCAACCTCACTTATCCAGGCTGTGCCGTACCTCTAAATGTTGACTGTTATCGGGTTGGTTATGCGGGCTCAGGTCTAAGTTTTCTCGAAACAGGAGGCAACAGAAATTTCTCTATATATTGGACAGTATGATGTATGATGCCCAATCTGGTGCACTTGGCAAAGTCTGTCAAAGAAAAATCTATCCTACAAACTAGAAAAGGCTTGATGAGAATGAAAAAAAGGCAGAGGCTGAAGCTGACCAGCTAAAGCCACCGCTTTAATTTTTTAAAAATTATTTCGTACTTTCGTTCTGTAATTGGGGATATTATTTAACTGACTGGATAAGACTATGATATAATGAAAGGGGGTATTGTTTGACTGAAGGGGACAAGACCACGATAAAATTGAAGGTTGCAGAAGCTGATCTGCGGGATGTTGGAAAGGGGATCGTCCGGATAGATGAAAGTTTCAGGCAAAAGCTGGGCTTAAAGCCTTTTGACGTCGTGGAAATCACGGGAGGAAAAGTAACTTCAGCTCTCATAGGGCGGCCTTATCCGAGCGATGAAGGTCTTGATATTATTCGTATGGACGGGCTTATCCGAACAAATTCAAAGACCAGTATAGGGGAATATGTGGAAATTCGTAAAGCAGAATGGAAAGAAGCAAAAAATGTGACTTTAGCTCCTGTCACAAAAGGTATGCAGATCTACGCTCCAAGTGAGATTCTTCAATCTGTCTTCATGAATCGGACCGTTTCGAAAGGGGATTTTATCTCCACCACCAGCTTAAGAAAATCCAGGGATAGAGATACTTACAGTAAAGGACTCATGTTCGATGACTTTTTTCAGGACTTTCTCGGGCAGGGTTTAGGCCCTTCCTTCGGACTTGGAGAAATTAAGCTGCAGGTTGTTTCTACTTCACCTGCCGGAATCGTCAAGATTACGGACATGACCGAAATCGAACTCCTTCCTGAAGCCGTGCAGATTGTCCCTGAACAAAGTATTCCTACTGTTATGTATGAAGATCTGGGCGGGCTCAAGGATGCAATTACAAAGGTCAGGGAAATGATAGAACTTCCTCTGAAACACCCTGAGCTTTTTGATAGGTTAGGGATCGATGCCCCAAAGGGGGTTTTACTCCACGGCCCTCCCGGAACGGGTAAAACCATGCTTGCAAGGGCGGTTGCAAATGAATCAGATGCTTACTTTATTTCCATCAACGGTCCTGAAATAATGTCTAAATATTATGGGGAATCCGAAAAGGCGATTCGTGACGTCTTTGATGAGGCCGAAAAGAATGCCCCTGCAATTATCTTTCTGGATGAAATTGATTCCATTGCCCCAAAAAGAGCTGAAGTTACAGGGGAAGTAGAGAGAAGAGTGGTCGCCCAGTTACTTTCTCTGATGGACGGCCTGAAAAGCCGCAAGAACGTTATTGTCATAGGTGCAACAAACCGCCCCGAAGCCCTGGATCTGGCACTGCGCCGTCCTGGCAGGTTTGATCGAGAAATCGAACTCCGGGTTCCTGACTCCGAAGGCAGGCTTGAAATTTTCCAGATCCACACAAGAGGGATGCCCCTTACAGACAATGTGAGCCTGAGAGACCTCGCCCAGGTTACATATGGGTTTGTGGGCGCTGATATTGCTGCACTCTGCAGGGAGGCCGCTATGAGTGCTCTTCGCCGGATACTCCCCAAAATAAATCTCAAAGAACCTCAGATTCCAAAAGAAATTCTGGATTCTCTGCAAGTTACAGGAGAGGATTTCCAGGAGGCCATGAAAGAAGTCCAGCCCTCAGCCATCCGGGAAATCCTTATTGAGGTTCCCGATGTGAGCTGGGATGATGTGGGAGGTCTGGAAGGTGTAAAGAGTCTTTTAAAAGAAGTTGTGGAATGGCCGCTTAAAAATCCTGAGTCTTACCGTGACATAGGGGTAGAAGCTCCAAAGGGTGTGCTTCTATATGGTCCCCCTGGTACTGGAAAGACGCTTCTTGCAAAAGCTATTGCTCATGAATCCGACGCCAACTTTATCACAGCCAAAGGAAGTGATCTTCTCTCCAAATGGTATGGTGAATCCGAAAAGAGAATTTCTGAGGTATTCATGCGGGCAAGACAGGTTGCCCCTTCTATTGTTTTTCTGGACGAACTTGACTCTCTTGCCCCCATCCGTGGAGTCTCCGCAGGGGAACCTCAGGTTACGGCAAGAATTCTTAATCAGTTACTCTCAGAAATGGATGGGCTCGAAGAACTTCGGGGAGTTGTGGTAATCGGCGCAACCAACCGTCCTGATATTATTGACCCTGCTCTCATTCGTCCAGGGCGTTTTGATGAGCTTATTCTTGTCCCGGTTCCGGATGAAGGTGCCCGAAAAGAAATATTCAATGTTCATACAAAGAATATGGCACTGGCAGAAGATGTTGATATTGAATCTCTTATTGCCCTGACTGATAAATATACAGGTGCGGATATTGCAGACATATGCAAAAAGGCAGGCAGATATGCCCTTCGTGAGGACCTTCACGCAAAAGAAATCAGGCAAAGGCATTTTCTTAAAGCAATCTCAGAATCAGGTCCATCAGTTACCCCTGATACCATGAAATATTATGAAGCGATAAGAGGAGAGTTAAGAACCAGAAAATCAAAGGAAATTGAAAATCCTTCTTATATCTAAGTAAGAATTAATTTAATTTTTGTTATTTCTTTTCTTATTATTTTTATTATCTCTTTACTATTATTTTCATATTCTTTATTCTCTTTTTTGATAATTTTTCAATTATTTTTCTTCTCCTTTATATATTCTTATATTTTTTTTTAATATTGTAATTTCTCTAGTGGGACTTTTAAGTTGACCTTCTTTTTGAATTTTAATCCTTCTTATTCATTTTCCTTTTAGAGTACCTTCAGGCATCGATTATCGTGCCTCGAAAATCATTTGTATATATACTCTTTTTATTATGTTAACCAATGATATTAAATACCATAATTACTATCGGTAATATGTATGCAGCTTCCAACACCCGAATATCTTAAAAAAAGAAGGAATGAGCTAGGACTAACCCAGAGCGACCTAGCTAAAAGGGCAGGAGTAAGCCAGCCCCTTATAGCTCGTATAGAATCGGGAGATGTGGACCCCAGACTTTCAACAGTAAAAAAAATTATTGATGCTTTTGGGGAAGTTGAAAAGGAACAGCAGATAATTATAAAGGACCTTATGCATTCTCCGGTCATTCACGTTTCTCCAGATGACTCAGTGGAGGAAGTAGTAAATCTTATGCGTGTTCATGGTTTTTCACAAATTCCTGTACTTGATAGGGGCGTTCCGGTTGGAAGTATTTCTGAAGACATGATTGTAAAGCTAATGGGCGAAAATAAGAAAAAGTCAATTTCACAGTTGAAAGTTTCCGGGATAATGGGAGAAGCCTTTCCAACGGTATCTCCAGGCATTTCCATCTCAGTAGTCTCACATATGCTGGAAGGAAATCCTGCCGTGCTGGTGATGGAAAAAGGAACAGTTATTGGAGTCGTTACAAAACACGACGTAATGAAACTGCTCCATGGCCAATAACAGGAATCTTTTTCCCAACAGACTGCTTCTTAAGACCAATATGGAAAGCACATCAATTATATAGTAGGATTCAATTAAACCTGAAACTAAAATTTGATCAATTCCCTTAATATATTCAAAGTAACTGAAGTTTAAAATGTTTAACGATATCAGGGCAATAAATAATATTTGGAGCCTTTAATACATTATACCCAGGCGATTCGATCTGTAATCCAGTAATGTATATAATGATAAAACTTAAATTATTCTTCTATGTCATCTCAAAATTACTACATTTACTACATTTATTACCTTTGTATAATAACAGCGAAAACGATTAAATCTTTGAAAAAATTCGGAGCATAATAAATATGGATCTGGAAGATACCCTTCTAATGATGCCTGGTCCCGTACCTGTTGCACCTAGAGTCCTTAGAGCGATGTCAAAACCGATGATTAATCACCGGAGTGCGGAATTCGCCGGAATTTACAGTGATTGCAGGGCAATTCTTGCTGACGTTTTCCAGACAAAGAACGACATCTTTGTACTCAGTGGCTCTGGAACTTCAGGAATGGAAGCTGCCGTAGGGTCTGTGGCTGGACCTGGAGACAAAGTCATTGCCATAGAAAATGGAAAGTTTGGAGAACGTTTTAAAGACATCGCAGCTCTTTACGCAGAAGTTGTGCCTGTTGTATTCGAATGGGGCCTTCCTGTAGATCTTGAACTTGTCAAGGAGAAGCTTGAAGAAGGGGCTAAGGCCATCACCCTTGTCCACAATGAAACCTCAGCAGGTATTCTTAACCCCGCTGCAGAAATAGGTAAACTTGCCAAAAAGCATGATGCTCTCTTTATTATGGACGGCGTGACATCCCTTGGGGGAGATGAAGTTAAAGTCGACGAGTGGGGAGTTGACATTGCAGTCGTAGGTTCACAGAAGTGTCTTGCTGCCCCTCCTGGGCTTGCATGCGTTTCAGTAAGTGAAAAAGCTTTTGAGGCTATTAATAGCATGAAGAAAAGGCCTTACTACAATGACCTCAAGGCGTACAAAAAGAGCGGAGATAAGCCCAAGCCAGAAACTCCATATACACCTGCGATTCCTCTCTTCTACGCACTTCAGGAAGCCCTGCATATTGTAAAAGAAGAGGGAATGGAAGCAAGAATTAAAAGACACAGAGTTCTTACAGAAGCAGTAAGAGCTGCAGTTGCCGAAATGAACATCGAGATGTTTCCACAGCTCAACGAATACAGCAATTACTCCAATACAATCTCTGCCATGAAATCTCCTGCGAGCGTTGATGGGGAAGATATAAAGAATGACATGAAAAAACGTGGCATAATAATTGCAGAAGGGCAGGAGCGTCTTAAAGGTAAGATTTTCAGAATTGGGTGCATGGGTATAGTTTCTGCAAGGGATGTGCTCTCAACAGTCCAGCAGCTGGAAATCGTTCTGAACAAACGTGGTTACCTTGACAGCGTGGGAGCAGGTACAGAGGCTGCAGTTCGGGTTATTGACAAGCTTTAAAGATATGTAACTGGAGCCTGTAAATTTTGAGGGCTACTCTGAAATATTATAATCTTAAAATTCCGTAGGATTCACATGCCCACAATAGGAATTGCAGATACCACTTTTGCGCGCTATAATATGGGGCGTGCAGCAATCGACGAGATACAGAAAAATGTATCTGTACAAATTAAAAGGGTAACTGTGCCCGGGATAAAGGACCTTCCTGTCGCAGCCAAAAAACTTATTGAAGAAGAAGGCTGCGACATTGTTATGGCTCTTGGAATGCCTGGTGCCAAGGATAAAGACAAAATGTGTGCTCATGAAGCTTCCCAGGGCCTTATTATGGCCCAGCTCATGACAAATACTCATATAATTGAGGTCTTTGTCCATGAGGATGAAGGAAAGGACGAAAAGGAACTCACTTTTCTCATGGACAGACGGACCCGGGAACACGCTTTAAACGTGATAAAACTTATCTTCAAGCCTGATAAACTAATCCGGGAGGCCGGTACCGGCCAGAGGCAGGGTTTTGAGGATGCAGGCCCTTTGAGGATGTGAAGTAACTTATAGTAAAAAACAATGACTGGAGACCTTATTAGATGACTATCAGCCTAGGATTTGTTGTAGCTGAATTTAACAGGGATCTGACCTATCAGATGGAACTGCTTGGAAGAGAACACGCAGAGTTCCTGGGGGCAACAGTTAAGGAGACTATTCTTGTTCCAGGGGTCTTTGACATGCCCCTTGCAATCAAGAAGCTTTGCCAGAGAGATGATATCGACGCTGTTGTTACAATCGGGTCGGTAATCGAGGGTGAGACTGATCATGATCAGATTGTTATGCAGCATGCTGCAAGAAAAATCATGGATCTTTCCCTCGAGTTCAATAAACCTGTAACTCTCGGGATTCCCGGCCCGGGTATGACCCGGATGGCTGCTCATGAACGCGTGGACTATGCTAAAAGGGCAGTTGAAGCTGCAGTAAAGCTTGTCCGGCGGCTGTAAATTCTTTAAACTAATCTAATACAACGTAACAGACCAGGACCATCCATATGACATCCGCAAGGCTCAAGCGTGTAGAAGAATCCGCAACGATCAGGATCTCCAACATTGCGACCAGAATGATTAAAGAGGGTAAAGACGTTATTAATTTCAGCCTTGGAGAACCTGACTTCAATACCCCTAAAAATATCTGCGATGCTGCGGCAAAGGCTATGTATGAAGGAAAAACCCACTATGCTCCCTCAGCCGGTATCCCTGAACTACGGGCAGCTATTGCCGAAAAATTAAGGACGGAAAATAATCTGGATGTGACCGAGGCAAATGTACTGGTTACTCCGGGTGCAAAGCAGGGAATTTTTGAGGTAATGATGGGTGTTCTAGGTGACGGAGACCAGGCTCTTCTCTTTGACCCTGCCTGGGTAACTTATGACGCATGCATCCGGTTTGCAGGTGCAGATACTGTCTGGGTTCCAACAGTCCCTGAGAAAGGTTTTCTTCCTGACAATTTTGCAGATTACATAAATGATAAAACCAGGCTCATTGTTGTAAATAGTCCAGGAAATCCAACTGGTGGGGTTTTCGGGAAAAAGACTTTGAAGTGTATTGCCGACCTTGCAATCGATCACGATCTTATAGTAGTCTCAGATGAAATCTATGAGAAAATCATCTATGATAGGGAGCATATCAGCATCGGCAGTTTTGAAGGTATGCAGGAAAGAACTGTTACTGTAAACGGTTTTTCCAAAGCATATGCAATGACAGGCTGGAGACTTGGATACCTGACTGCTCCTCCTGATATTTTTAAGCTCTTGCAGAAGATTCAGTCTCATTCGGTTAGCAGTGCAACTACTTTTGTTCAGTACGGTGGGCTTGAAGCTCTTCAGGGTCCCCAGGATGGAGTTAAAGCAATGGTGGACCGGTTCAAAGTTCGCAGAGATGTTCTTATCGACGGCCTGAACAAGATAGGTTTTGAGTGTAAAAAGCCGGACGGAGCTTTTTATGCATTTGCCGATGTAAGCGAATATGGTAATGGAACAGATGTTGCAGAAAGGCTTTTGAAAGAAGCCCAGGTTGCGGTCACCCCTGGAATTGCTTTTGGGGAATCAGGAGATAATTTTATCCGGATTTCATATGCAACATCCATTGATCGGATCAGGGAAGCTCTCGAAAGGCTTGAAAAAATATTTTCCTAAAACCAACTACAACAGGCAACATTTTTAACAAGAACCCAGAAAAACAGTTATCCTTTAAAATTGCAAACGGTAGGGTGTAATTACCCATACCGTTTAAGGATCTCTTTTATGATTGCGCCGGTACTGCAAAGTGGGCATTTCTTTGAAAGAGGAATCCTGACCACGTTTGCAGGAAGACCTCTTTTACTGAGTTCTTTTTCCAGAAAATCAATATCAAAGTGCTGGTCATAACCCAGAGTAATAATATCCGGCCTGATCTGTTTCAGGGGTTCGAACATATCTTTTTCGCTGCCAAGCAGAGCTTTATCGACCATTCCAAGTGCATTCACCATTTCCAGCCGCTGTTCCTCGGGTACTATAGGTTTTGGCTTGTGAGTTATGTTTGAATCCCTGGCAACAATGACGAAAAGTTCGTCTCCCAGGGCCCGTGCCTGGGTCAGAAAATATACATGCCCTGGATGGAGAAGGTCAAAAGTCCCTGTAGCAAGTACACGTGTCAACAGATCACCTGGTCTCGGGTAATACCCTGCAAGAATAAGAAACTTACTGAAAACACCCCTCTATTTCCTCATCAGAATTTTATATTGTTTAGATTGTATTTCCTGTGAACTGTTACTATTTCTGTACAGCTAATCTGTTAAAAGGAGAAAATCTCGATTATCGCAAGTAATATATATAGCTCGCAAATATGACTATTGTTCATCGAATTCAAGATGTTGACGTAAAAGTTTGAAATAGATCAATTTCGGAAGCAGCCTTTCACTCCTATCAGAGAAGCTGTTACCTTTAGCATTATCACAAGTAATATATAATTCTGATAAATATTACCATTTAGATAAATTTACAAAAAGAGGAAACCCAATGGTTAAAAAATCGGTTCATGAGATCAATAGAAAAATTGAAGATGGTAGCGTCAATGTAGTCACAGCGGAGGAAATGGTAGGAATTGTTGAAGAACTTGGTGTGGAGGGCGCTGCAAAAGAAGTGGATGTGGTTACTACAGGCACATTTGGAGCAATGTGTTCCTCCGGTTTGATGCTTAATCTTGGACATTCGGAGCCTCCTATTAAAATTCAGAAGTTATGGTTCAACAATGTGGAAGCATACGGCGGAGTTGCAGCTGTGGATGCTTACCTTGGGGCTGCCCAGATTTCGGATACAAGGGGAATTCAGTATGGTGGGGCTCATGTTATTGAAGATCTGCTCAGGGGAAAAGAAATTGATGTTCATGCAACATCATATGGGACGGACTGTTATCCCAGAAAAGTACTTGATACTACAATTACTCTTGAAGACCTAAATGAAGCAGTTCTTTTGAATCCCAGGAACGCTTACCAGAAATATAACGCTGCTACCAATAGTTCCAAGAGAATTTTAAATACATATATGGGTGAGCTTCTTCCCAATTTCGGAAACATAACCTACTCCGGAGCAGGAGTGCTCTCTCCCCTTTCAAACGATCCTTCTTACGAAACTATCGGTACCGGAACGAGGATTTTCCTTGGGGGAGCACAGGGATACGTTATAGGAAACGGAACCCAGCATTCTCCTTCTTCCGGTTTTGGCACCCTGATGCTCAAGGGAAACCTGAAGGATATGAGTCCTGATTATTTAAGGGCTGCTTCTTTTACAGGATACGGGACTACCCTTTACATGGGAGTTGGAATTCCTATTCCTATTCTCAATGAGAAAATTGCAGCTTCAACTGCAGTGCGTGATGAGGATATTACAACAAAAATTCTGGATTATGCCGTGGGCAGCAGGGATAAACCAGTCATCAGATCCGTAAATTATGCAGAACTCAAATCAGGTCTGGTGCAAATTGATGGAAAGGACGTACCTACTTCTTCTCTCTCCAGCTTCAAGAATGCAAAGAAAATCGCCAATGAACTGAAGGAATGGGTAAAGTACGGGAAATTCTTTGTCAGCATGCCTGTAGAGAGACTTCAGGGCGAAGGTCTGGCCAAACCCATGAAGCAGACTCAAGCTGTGCCGCTTGTAAAGGATGTGATGTCCGATTTTATTGTAACTATTAAAAAAGACCAGACCATTCAGGAAGCTGCAAAGAAAATCTGGGAAAACTCTTTTAACCATCTGGCTGTAATTTCCGATACTGGAGAGCTGGTTGGGATCCTGACAGCCTGGGATATCTCCAAAGCTGTTGCAGAAAATATTTTTGATTCAGTTGAAAGCGTTATGACAAAAAAGGTACTGACCTGCGCTCCAAACGAACCGGTTGATCTTGCAGCCCGCAGACTGGACCGCTACGGAGTATCTGCCATGCCGGTAATCGATCCTCAGAGACGGGTTCTCGGAATAATAACAAGTGATAATATAAGCAAACTCTTTGCAAGGAGGTACTGAACATGAAAATAAAAATCAGCATTCCTACAGAGAGGATCCAGAACCCGATAATATCCGAGTCTATAGTCGAAACCGGAATCCTGATTAATATAATGGTCGCAAATATAGACTCGACCTACGGCGAATTGATTGCAGACGTAAACGATTGCAAGTTCGATAAGATTAAAAATGCTCTGGAATCCAGGGGAGCAATAGTTTCTATTCTGGACAGACCCATTCACAGGGACGAAGAAGAGTGTGTTGAGTGTGGGGCCTGTATTTCGGTTTGTCCAATGAATGTTTATTCTTTTGACGAAACCTGGAGTGTCCATGTGGATGAAAAGAAGTGTATTCAATGTGGCATGTGCATAAAGATGTGTCCCCATGGAGCTTTGAAACTGGGAGAATGAAGAGAGAAAAATTGTGATATAAACTCAATAATTCCTCTAGTGACTGTGAGTGAGTATTTTAGAGAAAACTCCTGCCCTTTTACTTCAAAAAAGAAAAAATTAAAGGAAAGCGCTTTATGAAAATAAAGCGTTATTCCTACTTTTTATTCCGTAGTAACTCCGTCAAATTCTGCTGGATTCGCTTCAGCTTCTGCTTTTGTGGCTCTCACTATGCAATCCTTATGGACAGGTGGTGAATAAACCGTATAGAGTTTAAGAGAATCAGTTTTCGAAGTACAGATGACGTTGTGCTCGGCTCCAGCCGGTATTATTACTGCAGATCCTTTATTTATTTTATATTCATTTCCGTTAATTATACACTTTCCCTGCCCTTCTTCAAAACGTAAAAACTGGTCATTTTCCTTATGCATTTCCATTCCTATTTCTTCTCTAGGCTTGAGGCTCATAAGTACTAGCTGGTTGTGCTTTGCAGTGTAGAGTACCTTTCGGAAATTGTTATTTTCCAAAGTTGCTTTTTCTATATCAACACAATATCCTTTCACTTTCTTTTCTGTTTTTTCTTTCTCTTCGTTCACTTCTTTCTCTTCGTTCACTTCTTTCTCTTCGTTCACTTCTTTCTTCTCCTCTTCTTCGTTCACTTCTTTCTCTTCGTTCACTTCTTTCTCTTCGTTCACTTCTTTCTCTTCGTTCACTTCTTTCTCTTCGTTCACTTCTTTCTCTTCGTTCACTTCTTTCTCTTCGTTCACTTCTTCCTTTTCTTTTGTCTTCTTTCCAGCTATATTGAATATCTCTTTAGCACCTACTGCCGTTGTTGTTACCGGCAGTAATTCCGTAGTCACTCCGTCAAACTCTGCTGGATTCGCCTCAGCTTCTGCTTTTGTGGCACGCACTATGCAATCCTTGTGAACAGGCGGTGAATAAACCGTATAGAGTTTAAGAGAATCAGTTTTCGAAGTACAGATGATGTTGTGCTGAGCACCGGCTGGTATTATCACCGCAGATCCTTTATATACTTCATATTCATTTCCATTAATTATGCACTTTCCCTGCCCTTCTTCAAAACGTAAAAACTGGTCATTTTCCTTATGTATTTCCATTCCTATTTCTTCCCCAGGCTTGAGGCTCATAAGTACTAGCTGGCTGTGCTTTGCAGTATAGAGCACCTTTCGGAAATTGTCGTTTTCCAAAGTGGCTTTTTCGATGTCAATAGAATATCCTTTCACTTTCTTTTCTTCCTTAGTTACCTTCTCTCCAGCTTTATTAGGCGATTCTTTAGCACTTACTGCCGCTGCTGTCAATGACAATAAAAAACAAATTGCCAGCAAAATACCCAGCGTCTTTTTTACTCTGCCAAATTGTATTTCCATTTGTCCACATCCCCTGACATATCTAAATAATTCATACATATATGATTTTTAGACGATTTGATTTTTAATTTAGGTTATTGTTTTTTGTATCTACTTTCCATCGACGGATCCATTGTGAAAGTATCATTTTTCAGCTAGTATCTTAATTCAGTTCTGAAGACTATAGTATCAGTGAATTTTATATTCATTTTATGCGCCGATGAAAATGATTCGTAATTGTATCACTAGATTATTATTCATAGGTAAATATAATACAAATAGAAATAATAATTAGGATTTAAATACGCTAATTATATTTAACAAGTCTATCCAAAGCAATTTTTATTCCAATAAAGGATCGAACTCATATAGCTAAGACGAAAAATTGTGGCATTTAAATTTACCATGCTTTATTTTTATACCTTGAGTGCATAAGTTCTATGGAATTAGAACGATACCTTAAGGTCAAAATCTATCGAATTCCATCTTTCATTTTGGAACTGGGTCATTGGAAAGCAACTGTGTTTTATGGGGGAAATAATGAGAAAAGCACTGATTACATTGATACTACTATTTGGCGTCTTCCTGATAATAGGATGTACGGAAAATAAGCCGATAACTCCAAACAAAACTGGAACTCCAGAGCAATCTGTAACTCCTGCTGAAACAGTTACTCCAACCGGAGAAAAATACAACTGAAAAACAGACTACAACTGAAATGCAGAATGTAACAGAGAAACTGGAAGTGAAAGAATATACACTTGAAGAACTTGCAGAATACAACGGTAAAAATGGGGGGAAGACATACGTTGCCTATCAAGGCAAGGTCTACGACGTCTCTGATAATAATGTTTGGAAAAATGGCACTCATAAAGGATGCAACGCAGGGACGGATCTCACTGGAAAAATGGACAAGGCACCACATAGGGCTGAAATATTAAAGGTATACCCTGTTGTTGGGACTTTGAAAAAATAACCTCATTCTGTAAAACCTCTAAAACAGGTTTTATCTTTTTCATGGTTCATGAATTTTCAGGTAAAACTTATCAATTTCCTTTAATTTATCTCTAATTTGAGAAAATTTTCCTAAATTCTGATTAATGCATGCATTGAGGACAAACATATAGGAATTAACGTAGTAAACTCATTTTCTTTATAATGTCTTATTATCTATGAGCTAATCCTGAACTAAAAAATGATTCTTAGAGTTTTTATTACATTGGGAGCGCAGAGGTCACTGAGTACCCCATTCTTTAGATTGGGGATGAAGTGAACCCTCGCCTCTTCGTTTTTCCCTTTACATATCTTAATAATCTAATCTTTGGAAAGTGATCGGAAATCGGACAGAGTCTCGGTGGCAGAGTTTCAATCACTTAGATCAATGAAACCATGTTAAAGGACACTGTGACTTCTTTTCCGAGTAACCGGGCGGGCGGCCCAAGCATACCCCATCCTTTAGGGTGGGGTGGCCGCCCGCAATTTGATTTTATATATCACGTCAGCATAATGTATTTTTGTGCATTTTTTGCACTTAATTCTCCTCGTTATTAGTAGTACTCCCTGAACTTCTGTTCGTTATTAATAGTGCTTCCTGAATTCTCCCCGTTATTAGTAGTACTTCCTGCACTTTGTCCGTTATTAATAGTGCTTCCTGAATTCTCCCCGTTATTAGTAGTACTTCCTGCACTTTGTCCGTTATTAATAGTGCTTCCTGAATTCTCCCCGTTATTAGTAGTACTTCCTGCACTTTGTCCGTTATTAATAGTGTTTCCACCGTCTACTGTACTTCCGGAGTAATCTCCATTGTTAATGGTATTTCCACCATCTACTGTACTTCCTGAATTATCTCCATTATTAATGGTATTTCCACCGTCTACTGTACTTCCGGAGTAATCTCCATTGTTAATGGTATTTCCACCATCTACTGTACTTCCGGAGTAATCTCCATTGTTAATGGTATTTCCACCATCTACTGTACTTCCGGAGTAATCTCCATTGTTAATGGTATTTCCACCATCTACTGTACTTCCGGAATTATCCCCATTGTTGATAGTGTTTCCACCATTAACTATACTTCCTGCATTTTGTCCGTTATTGATGATGTTTCCCGCATGTTCTCCATTGTTAATGAAATTTCCTGCACTTTGTCCATTATTAATGGTATTATATCCATTAGTTATACTTCCGGAGTTCTCTCCATTGTATATTTCGGCCTCTGCATATTGTCCATCATTAATGGTCACCCCTGCATCCTGTCCATTATTGATGGTATTATCTCCATTAGACTATACTTCCTGAGTTCTCTCCATTGTTTATTTCGGCCTCTGCATATTGTCCATCGTTAATGGTCACCCCTGCATCCTGTCCATTATTGATGGTATTATCTCCATTATCTATACTCCCTGCGTCCTCTCCATTATTAATGGTGCTTCCTGCATATTGTCCACTGTTAATAGTGCTTCCTGCTTCCTCTCCATCATTTACAGTGTTCCCTGAGGATTGCCCATTGTTAATAGTGCTTCCTGCGTTCTGACCTATGTTAATAGTAGCCCCTGCATACTGTCCTATATTGAATGTGCTTCCAGCGTACTGCCCTATGTTAAAGGAACTTCCTGCATCCTGTCCATTCGCAGTAGTGTTCCCTGCATCAGATTCATTGTTAGTGGTATTTCCTGTACTGGATTCATTGTTAATTGTGCCGTTTATGTTCAACTCATCGTTAACGTTACTTCCTGAGCTCCGGCGATTGTGAATTATGATCCTTGATTTCTGCTCATTGTTAAATGTGACATTATTAAATGTGACATCGTTAAATGTATTACACGAGTCAGGTCCATTGACAAATATAACATTGTTAAATGTTACATTATTAAATATGTTCCCTGATTCTGCATCTATATAAATAGGGGGTTCTGTATTCTTCTCTGAATTACTGTTGTTTCCTATCTCACTGGTGCTTTCTGCTGCTGCAGTTGTCACTAATATCAAAAAAAGAGTTGTTATGAAAAGGCATCCTGTCTTCTTAATTCTATTAAATTTCTGTTTTCCCATTTGTTCCTGTTCCCCACTCGTTTACTTAACTTGCTATGATTTTAAGGTTGACATTATCAATTTATTTCCCGTAGATAAACGACTGTAAAGTGCTATTTTTCTTTATTTTCAGTCCAGTCAAGTCTTTAAAAAACGTTTACAAGATAATATGATAAAATTCGAAAATAAATAGGTATGTAAGGCCTAAATTAATATTAATATTGTTTTGATATCATACTGAAACGTGCCACATTTTTGTTAAACTTCCAAATCATCACTTCTTTGTGAAATGATTTTTTTAGAACCAAGTCAGTAATCTGGAGTGTAATATCTGATTCAATTGAGCACCAATTAAGGAATTCCAGAGAAAAACGAAATCTTTCCCTGGGTTTTAATCGGTTTATTTATGGATACTGATTTCTATCTCGAAACTCTCATTATTTATACGTTAAAACAAATAATTATAGTATATAATAAAACGAAGGCAGTAAAAAGGATGCCCTCTTAATAATAAATTAATAGTTTCTCAAGAAGCTTCTCAAAAATCTAGTAATAATAACCCTTTGCTCATTGTGCTTTTTTCATTGAAAGAGCAAAGTAGCTGTGAACTATCTCTATAATTAAAGACCGATTAAAAATAAAATTTGAAGTTCTTAAAAAGGGGTGCAGTTTATGAAAATTCTCGTACTTTATTCAGGCGAACTTGGAAAAAAGGTCATTCAGAATCTGATTAATCCGGCAAGTTTCTGTGTGTCTTGTGGAGAACTCTGCAACCACTGCAGACAGGTCAGGAAGTCATATGCAAATCTCATTGTAGGAATTCATGAATTTCCCGAAGATTTGCCCCAGTTCATAGAAGAGCCAGAACAATACCTACCTTCAGGGCTTCCGGAATGTGATCTGATACTTGCTATCGGAATCCATCCTGATCTCATCATAGCTTTGCCGGAGGTTGTGCGAAACACAAAGGCAAAAGCCGTAATTGCACCAGCTGAAGACTCGAAAAAAACTCCTGCAGGTATCCTTGAACAGCTTAGAAAAGAGCTTGAAGCCATGGGAGTTGAGTTTGAGGCACCAAAACCCTTCTGTGCCCTTGTGAAAACCGGGAAGCCTATTATAGATGCTTTCGTCGATCTTGGTTTCGGAAAGCCTGTGCTCAGAATCGAAATGAGCCCTGACGGAAAGATGTTCATAGGCGCAGGTGTTCTCAGGGACGCTCCATGCGGCTCAACCTGGTTTGTGGCCAAAAAGCTCGGCTGGACTGATATTTCCGGATACAAAGAAACTGTTTCAGGTGCTCATCATTCCTACCCCTGTACCGGAAGCATGGACAAAGATCCTCAGCTTGGGGACACTATCCTGCACAAAGCGGGGTACATTATCAGGGAAGCTGTTGAAGAAGGAATGGAATGTGCAAAAAATGAAAAGGCACGAATTTCAGTAACCTGCGGTGATGAGATCTCCAGCTCAAGTTTCTGAAAGAAGCGGAGTAATTATGAAAGCGAATTAATTTGCGAATACCAATCCGAACTCAACTGAAAAAGGCTATTTTAACTAAGTCTTTATTAATTTTTAAAGGCGCGGAGACATTGGAAAAAATAAAGGCACGATTTTTCCGTACCTATCCTTACTTTTCTCAATTGCAGAACCCTATAGGATCAGCTGTAGGTTTTAAAGCCCTAAACTTTATTTTCAGGTTTGGGCCTGGAAATAAACCTCTTCGTAGGGCTGAACGACCACAAATCCTTCTCCTTTAAATGCCATCTGGATGGATTCTCCACTGCTTCTTCCAACCAGAGTTTTCAGGGAAATATCAGTTTTTATGTCCGGTTCAAGATTCCCTGACCAGGCAACTGTAGCATTGGGATCTGTGAAAACAGGGTTCCCTTCACTCACCTTGAGAGTCAGGGGTTCATAATGGGTAGTTATGGCAACCATGCCCGTTCCTTCCAGCTTCACGTTGAAAAGTCCTCCTGCCATCATACCAGCAACTTTTCTCAGGAGCCTGATATCCCAGTTTATTGAAGTCTCGAATGCAAGAAGATCATTTCCGTTTACAAAGATAGAATCGTTTTCCAGCTTCAGGACTGAGACTTTCTTTCCCTCGTCTGCGAGGTAGAGTTTTCCCCTCCCTTCAGCTTTTGTAAGGCTGACCCCTTCCCCTGTAAGGGATTTTTTCACGAGTTTGCCAAGCCCGTGTTCAAGAATTCCTTCTCGTGTAAACATGATGTTTCCTGTATAAGCGACCATGGAGCCTTTTTTTGTCCAGACCGTTCCATCAAGGTTTACCTCAAGCAAACGTTCGCGTTCCAGCTCGAAAACTCCCTGGTTAAGATTTCTTTCTCCTGTGCTTTGAATGAAATCTTCTATCGAATAACGTTCCATTTTTCTCATCTCTTTTTTTATGTCTTTATTTTTTATAACTTTAAAAGAGTTTTATTGTTTATCCTCAAATATAAAATAGAGATATATTTTAGACTGTTCTCCTGATGAGAGATAGTATCCCGGAAAAACTGTTACATTATATCGCTGGAATTTTTGCGATTAAACTGAAAAATCAACAGCAAATAATTGAATAAGAAAAAGCATTATGTGGTTTTGAAGCAAAGTTGAATATAAGAGGTGCTATTGGATGATTTGTGAGAAACCCAAATTCCTCCTCTAAATACCGTGGAAATTAATTACTGTCTACTTTGTACTATTTAATTTCAGATTTCAGGAACGCAAATTGGTTGGCTCTCAGTTAATTAACTGAGAGTTTCCCAATTGAGTTTCTTATTTACAATTTACAATTTTATTGTCGTGTATATTTACATTAGTTTCTTTTGTGTTTACATGTGCTATTGCAGGAGCAGGCAAATCATGGAAATAGTTGCCATAGACTTCTATGTTAGAAACTTTTCCTTCTAATTCCAGACCCGCATATCCTCCTCCAGATGTTGTACATTCGTTATTCGCAAACACTCCGTTGGTAATAGTATAGAATCTGCAGGAGGAGTTAGTCCGATTTATAAATTTGCTATTTTTAACTGTAATGTTTTTTGAATTATAGGCATATACACCGTCATGCCCGCATTTATTCGCTGTAATTCCATCTATGAGAATATTGGAACATTTATTCAATAGGATAGCATCGTTACATCCATTCTTAAATGTGACATTCTCAATTGTTAACCCGTTAACGCCTATGAGTGTTGCCATGTTGTAACAGGAAGTTCCAAGCTTTACTTTTGGGTAGTAATCGCTCTGGCTGCCGTCAACTACTATGTTACTGAGTCCAACATTGGTTGCAGAATTGCCTTTTATCATAAACATAGCTTTTTCGTTTGCTATACTGACCTTTCGACCACCCCAAACAGGTAGTCCAGAGGCGAGTTTCACTGTTGCAGTGCTGTCTCCCGTCAGAGTTACTCCGCTTCGAAGCATAATGGAGTCAGCTATATAATATGTAAACGAGCCTTTTAAGTAGACTGTTGGAATGGAATTTGCTGCTGCATATTCAAGTGCCTTGTTAATCTCAACATTATCGGCTTTTCCATCGCAGTTGTAGTCTCCGCTTCCATCTCCGGCAACAGTTATAACCTGTGTACTCTGAGCGCCTAATACATTCGGTACGGTTGTTAAAATAAGGCATGTGACCAGGAATAGGGTTCCTAGCTGTCTTTTTTGCATCGTATCACCTTTGGGTTGGATTTTTATAGGGATTCAAGTAAAATCAAAATTCATAAGGTAATTCTATACTTTTCCCAAATATTTCTGAAAATTCCATATTACGTACTCGTAATACCTTTTTTCCGACACATCTAATTAGATTGGATCAGATCCTCTAATCAGGTCGGCTCTATACGGTCATTCAAAAATCTATATTACGTCTGCGTAATATTTTTGAACCTATCCAATTCGGTTCTCTGCGATTATGTGGGGCGGACACGTTGCACACAGAGTCTCCATTTTCCAATCACTTTAGGGATTGGTTATTGGAGGTGGCCGGAAATGAGAAGCCTCTGCTTCTCCTACTCAAAATCTGCTACTGACCGCAGGATTTACTCCTTCTGGTCAATACCTCCTATTTTGTTACTCCAGGCTTTTAGCCAGGTCAACCCTTCTTCCGAAAAATATTCAATTCAAAAGATTTCGTTCACATATCATTAAATTTCTGAGTTGACAAATATGGTTATGTGATTATGTTATAAATTATTTTTGGTATTTAATAAAATTAATTTATACAGTTTTCTTCTTTTTTAAGTTAACGTAAGTTTTTGAATGGATATAAAAAGTAGAATATTCGAAACATTAAAAAAAATTATCAGGAATCAATGAATAAAACAAAGTACGAATAAATAAATTAAATAAAAAAAATAATATCACTTATATAAATAAATATTAACATATTAGATAATGAATTATAAGCTTTCATACACATCATTTATTCAAAAACGCAATGCTTAGGTATGGTGCTCATAAAAACAAAAACTATGATATCTTATTGGCATTTTCATCTTATTTTTGACCTTACTTCATAAAATTAAATTTTTTAAGTAAGTATTGTGAAAAACCTTTCAAAAGAATTCATTTAATCAGTTGATTGACTAAATACTAGATTATAAATAAATATATATTGTTAATTAAATTCAAATAGCTTGCTAAAATTTAAATGAAAAATAGTGAGGAACAAAATCAAAAGATAGTTAATTGTTGAGATGGCTCCATCTCCAATATAAACTAATTAGTAAGTATTTTCATAAGTTGGCCTATGAGAGAGCCTACTAAGGTTCAGGAATATATCAATATCTCAGTATAATGATTATTACCAGGTATGAGGAGTTGAAATTTGACAACTAATTATCTTTTATTAATTTTTTCCCCGGCCTGGCATCTTTACCTTCTATTTAATGTTAATTTTTTATTTGGTATTGCTAACTAAATATAGTTAACTCATTATTTCTGTATTTCATTAAGAGAAGTACAGAGTACTTTAGCATTTCAAGACTCTTAGTATAACACTTTGTCTTTCGCCTCAATCTTGCCAGAACATTCAAAATAAAAAGTATACCCTGCAGGTTTCTTACCAAAATATTTATTATATTTGGACTGTAATGACATTGCCTAGACACAACCTGTAAGCTGGGGCTCTTTTGATGAAAACAAGGCAAATGTTGGCAGAAAACGATGAAATTGGTACGTTTAGTTTTGTTCATACTGCGGACTTGCACCTTGACAGTCCTTTTGTCGGAATTTCCGGAGTGGACCCAAAACTGGGAGAGAGGCTTGCAAAAGCGACATTTCAGGCATATGAAACCATCATCGAACTTTGTATCGATAGAGAGGTTAACTTCCTTCTTATAGCAGGGGATGTGTATGATAGTACTGATAAGAGCCTTTATGCACAGGTCAGATTCATAGAAGGACTTAAAAAACTAAATGTTGCCGGGATCCAGGCATATATTTGCCACGGGAACCATGATCCGCTTGAAGGCTGGTCTGCGAGTCTTCTATGGCCTGAAAACGTACACATTATGAGTGGGAAAAGTACTGAGATACTGGAATTTGAAAAAAATGGAGAAACTGCTGCAATCGTTGCTGGAAGAAGTTATCTCACCCAGCGTATCACGACCAATCTTGTAAAAAGCTTCCCACAAAAAGAAGAAAACTGGCCTTTTACTATAGGACTCCTGCATTGCAGTGTGGGAAACTGTGAGGGACATGATCCCTATGCACCCTGTACTCTACAGGACCTTAAGGATCTCAATTATAATTACTGGGCTCTGGGCCATATCCATACTCCTTCTATAATTTGCAAAGAAGATCCAGTTGTAATATATCCTGGAAACCCCCAGGGAAGACACTCAGGAGAAACCGGGGCAAGAGGCTGCTATTTCGTTAAAGTTGAAGCAGGGGAGATAGTATCTGCAGAGTTTATTGAAACCGGCTCCGTTAGATGGCATATAAGGGAAGTTTCCATCGAAGGCCTGGAAAATGAAGGAAAACTCATAGAAATCCTTTCAAATCAACTGGAAGATATCAGAGAAAATTCCGAGGGTAGAGCTGCTATTTGCAGACTGGTGCTCAAAGGAAGGGGACCTTTACACCGCTCCCTCAGGAATGAAGGTTTTCTTGGAGAAATTCTCCAGATCCTCAGAGAAAACGAAAGCCAGAGCCAGCAGTTTGTCTGGGTAGAACGCATTGAAGACGAGACACGTTTCCCGATCGAAAGGGACTTTCTGCTTAAAAGGGAGGATTTTCTGGGGGATGTGGTAAAAATCTCGGAGTTATTAAAGACTGATTTGGCAGCCCGGAATGAATTTCTTGAAAGCCTGAACTCTCTTTTTAATTCAAAGAGCGGGAGAAAATTCATTTCAAAAATAAATGATGAAGAAATGGATTCTTTGCTTGAACGTGCAGAAAACATCCTTCTTGATACTCTTTTAACGGAGGAAAAACATGAAAATTAATGCCCTCCATATCGACGGGTTTGGAAAATTTTCCGGGCTGTCCATAGAAGACCTGCCATCCGGCCTTGTCGTTTATAAAGGGGCAAACGAAGCCGGGAAATCCACATTGTTTACTTTCATCAGGCGAATGTTTTTTGGAATCCCTAATAATAGGTCCTGCAACCTTTACCTCCCACTGGAAGGAGGACAACATGGGGGAAGACTGATTGTCAACAATTCTTACGGGGAGCGCTGCGTAATAGAAAGAAATACCAGCAGAAAAGACGAGGTAAAAGTCAGACTTCCTGATGGAACTGAAGGAGGAAGAATCGAGCTCCTGAAACTCCTTGATCATGCCGATAGAAGTGTTTTCGAAAATATCTATGCATTTGGCCTGGAAGAATTGCAGAGTTTTGAAACCCTGAATGACCAGAGTATTAACAGTAAACTCTACTGTGCAGGCACAGGAATTGGAGTTTCCATTTCCGAAGTTCTGGACTCGATCAGTAGTAGAGAAAGTAACCTGTACAAACTAAAGGGAAGCAAACCCAGGATAAATGAGCTGTTCAGAGAAATTGGGGAAATCCAGAAAAAAATTACCGAAATTGAAGAAGTCCAGAAAAAATACGATTCACTTCATTTTGAACTTGAACAGAAATCAAGACTTATTGAGGAGTTAAAAGGAAAATCCCAGAAGGTTAAAAGAAAGTCGGATCATATCCAGAGCTTATTTTCGGTGTGGGAAAATTGGAGGGCCTTACAGGAATCAGGAACCTCTCTGAGAGAGCTACCTGAGCTTAAGAGTTTTCCTGAAAAAGGGGAAGAAACTGTTTTAAAGCTTCAGGAAAAGCTCAAAGAGCTCAAAGAAGCTATTTCAGACCTTCAGCAGGAACTCGAGAAAAACGGTATAAGACAAAGGGACATCCAGATTGATGAAAAGCTGCTTGGGAAAAAAAATGAAATACTGGAACTGGCAGGCGGGGTTGAGAAATACAGATCAGAATGTAAAACGTTTCCTGTGCTGGAAATAAACCTCAAGGAGGAAAAAGCTGAATTTTCAGAACGCCTTCTGGAATTGGGCCCTTCCTGGAATGAAAACATACTGAACAATTTTGACCGCTCTATCCCAGCAAAAGAAGCCATAATCCAGATGCAAAAGGCTATTGAGAATGCTGAAAGCGAAATCAAAGAGAAAAGATCTGAACTGGTGCAGGTCCTGAGAAGCCTCGAAAAGTGCCTTAAGGAAAACAATGGATTTGACGAAAGGTTCCTGATGCATAAGGATATAATTGCAGAACTTGGAAACGGTATTGCAAAATACCGAGCCGACAGGGATTTCCTCCTATCCGGAGAACAGGAACTTAATGCTAAGAGGATCGAATTCCATGAAATAATAAGCGGATTGGGTAGTGGCTGGGATGAAGAGACCTTAAATCTTTTTGATCATTCGATTTCTACAAGAGAAAATATAGTCCAGAAGCGGAAGGAAATAGAAGATTCTGCAAGAATTATTGAGAGAATCCGGGATCGGATGGAAGAAGCCGTTAAAGAAATTGACGAACTGCGCGAAGAAATAGAGTCTCTGGAAGAGAAACTGAATTCGCATTCAATCCTTCCGAGTTATGAAAAAATAAAGCAAGAACTTGAAGCAGTGAGTTACCTCAGGGCAAAATATCCATTGCTTAAGGAAAAAGAAGCTGAACTCAAGAATCTCGAAAAAGACCTGGAAAAAGATGCACGTCTCTTTGCAACACTCAGGCCCGGTAATGTCACCGGAAGTGAAGGAAAACTCCCCCTATGGCCTGCAGGGATGATTCTGGTCTCAGGAGGCATCGGTTTAGTTTATGAGTACATGAATGATTCTCTGCTTCCAGGAGTTGTCATATTCCTGCTTCTTTTTGCAACTTCTGTTGCATATGTTTTGACAGTCACGAAAAAATCTCCAGTTTCTTCTTCCCTCTCTTCTCCTCTCCCGGCACAGCAAGAGGAAAGTGTAGCAGAAAATAGAAGAGCGCAGGGTCTGAAAGAGCAGCTTTCTAAGGAGCTTATATTCCTGAAAGACAGTATGAAAATAAAAGCAAAAAGATGCGGCTTTGAAGAAATTCCTGATCCTTCTGTGCTGGAGAGGAAAGCTGATGAGCTGCAAAATACAAAGGAAGAATTAAGAGCTGCCAGTGAATTGAGGCTGCAGCAGGAGAGGCTCCAGAAGAAACTGGACAGGTTGAATTCCAGTTACTTCTCTCTTGAGAATACCCTGAATGCCGAGAAAAGAAAGGAAGAAGAAAAATTTCAGGGATGGAGACAGCAGCTTGTTTCCTTTGGACTTAATCCTGCACTCTCTACCGAGAATGTGCTTGAGATTTTCTCCTCTATCAGGACATGCCTGGAAAAACAGAAGACTATTAAAGAGCTTGAAAAGCAGGTAAAGCTCAAAGAAGAAGCTGTTGCGAAGTATGAAAAGGAATCACAGGATGTCCTGAAAGCCTGTGGAAAGCCAGTTATGGGAGCAGGCTTAGAAAATGAAATAGCAAAGCTCAGAGAAGAAGTGAATATTGCATTTAACCAGGCTGAGAGAGGGAAAAAACTTGAAGCTGAGGCCGAAGTCCTGAAGAAGAAAAAAGAGGAACTCGAAGACCAGCTTCTGCAAGAAGAGAAGGAAAGAGCCGAGCTTTCCAATAACTGGAGCAAGTGGCTTGTATCCTGTGGACTTGACCCCTCACTTTCCGTAGAAAGTGTTATCGGAATCTTTTCAGGAATCAGAATCTGCTTTGACAAGCAGAGAAGTATCAGAAAGCTTGAGGAACAGATAGCTTCCGGCAGGACTTCAATAAAAGCTTACGAAACAAAGGTATCCGGGATTTTGCAGGAATGCAGCCGTTCAGTATCAGGGGTTTCTTTTGACACGGAAGTTGAAAAACTCCGTTTAGACCTTGAGCTTGAATCTGAAAGACTTAGAAATCTGGAACAGCTTAAATTAAAATCCAAAGAGCTGGAGATCGAAATTAAAAATACCCTGAACAGGCACGAGGGAGACAGAAAAGAACTTACAACCTTCCTGGCTGCAGGCTGGGCCGAAACCGAAGACCAATTTTTTGAAAATGCAAGAATCTGGGAGCAAAGTACCGGACTCAAAAGCAGGATTTACGAGGCGGAACAGCAAATCAGGAGGATTTCAGGGGATGGGGAAAAGTATGAGGCTTTTGTTGAAGAGCTTCAGAACACGGATCCCATTACTCTGCAAGAAGAAAGACAGAGGCTTGAGGAATGCCTTAAAGACCTGGACCAGAAAATATCTGAAGAAATGGACAGCCGCGGAGCAATAAGAAATCAGATCGAGCAGCTTGAACATGAAGACGGAGGTTCTTTAACCCGACTCATGAAAGAGGGTCTGCTTGAGGAACTTCACGAGAAATCAAGAGACTGGGCATCCCTTGTGCTCGCAAGAAAAATACTTGAAAAAGCTGTTGAAGTTTACGAAAAAGAAAGGCAGCCTGCAGTTATTATTGAAGCTCAAGCTTTTTTCTCAAAGATTACAGGGGGCAGATACGCGCGGATTTATTCTCCTCTTAATTCGTCTCAAATTTACGTTGAAGATAGAGAAGGCCGTCAGAAGACTGTTACAGAGCTTAGCCGCGGGACAGCCGAACAACTTTATCTCTCGCTAAGATTTGGTTTTATAAGAGAGTTTGAAAGACATTCGGAACCTCTACCTATTGTTTTTGATGACATACTTGTAAACTTCGATCCCGAACGCTGCAGCAAGACCTGTGAAGCTATAAAAGACCTGGCAACAACCAACCAGATTTTCTACTTTACCTGTCACCCCGAAACTGTAGATATGCTTTCAGAAAGATTCCCTGAATGCCGGGTCGTTGATCTTGATAAAATTTAAAAAACAAGTTTGAGAAATGAAGTTTGAGAAAGAAAGTTTGAAAAAGAAAGTTTGAAAAAGAAAGTTTGAAAAAGAAAGTTTGAAAAATGAGTTTGAAAAATGAGTTTAAAAAAAGCTCGATACGAACTGTGTAAAAGGAAAATAGGCCTCAGGCAGTTTTCAATAATTTTTCAAGTTTTTGAATTCTATTAAGCTGTTTGAAAAGATAACGGCTATAATCCAATTCTGAACCTATGGAATCCATTTTTACTTTGATTTTTTCCCTTGAAGGATGCATTATCCAGTTCCTGAATCTGTCAAGTCCGCCGAATTGTTCAATATCTCTGATTGATAAATCATGTTCCTGCTTGAAGGAATCATAATTTTTTAGAGCTACCAGATAATCATAAAAACTGCACTCCTCAAAAACAGACATCTCATATTCTTTCTTTTGGATTCTGCATTTTGGCTTTGCAATCTTTATAAATTCAGCTTCAGACATTCTTTCTTTAAAGAAGAGCTTCATCTGGGTTTCCAACCTGTAAAGCAATAGATAAAAGAATACTCTGACAGCGCCTTTTCTTAGATCTGCAGCAGTAATTATCCCTACAACATCAGCATGAATTACAAAAAAGAAAGAGCTTCTATCCAGCATTTTGATTAAAGAGATTATATCCAGGTCTTTTGAAACTATTTTATCTGGCAAAATGTAGTATTCTTTTGAGTACCTGCTGTCAAAATATTTAATAATGCTTCCATCCTCATTTTTAACAGGAAAAATAGTTATCTCTTTGTGCAACTCAGAATCTTGAGGATAAAAATAGAAGTCATCTTTTGGAGTCATTATCTGTTCTACGGTTAAACCCCTGTGAATTTGCTCAAATATATCATCATTCACTTAAAACACCTAATTTTACCGACATCATTTTGAAAGGAGTAGGTTTCTTAGCTTAAATAGTACATAATAATATGGTATCTCCGAGGCAGTACAGCAATTTCTTGATATGCCCATTGAAAAGAAATGATACTTAACTTTGCTAAATGTATTAATCTGATTAATTAAAGTCTTACAGATAGGATTGGATAGAATTTATATATTTTTAGTGCAAAGGATCTGGCAAGTGCTACTCATGGTAACAGTATAAAAAGGTAAATGTTATTTATGCCTTTCAAAAGAGCAACTTTCCATAACTCATAATCAAAAGTTTAAAGTCTCTTCTTTTCAAATTGGACTTTCCAATAAGTCAGGCCTCAAGTCACAGGTACCTTTCCCTACCCAAGCATCTTTCTTCTAATCTGTTATTGGCTCACGAAGACTTTGGTAATGTCCAGGCCCAAATTCAAGATCAAAGAGTATGAAGAGAAGAGGAAAAAGGGAAAAGAATAGGAAAAGAAGGAAAATATACTGACAAGATCAGATATTAGGACGGGTATATAAATAGATTTCACTCAAAGAAAAGCTGAAGGTAGAGACATGTCTCCCCTTCCAGAGAAAAAACTCAAGCACCACCGGATGCTCCACCAGAGGCTCCGCCTGATGCACCACCGGAACCACCATAGACTACTCCACCAGTAGCTATACCAGACGAACCGCCGCCAGAAGCTCCGCCAGAAGCGCCACCGGAACCACCATAGACTACTCCACCAGTAGCTGCACCAGATAAACCGCCGCCAGAAGACCCACCACGAGCTCCAGCAGATGAACCACCGCCAGAAGACCCAGCAGTAGCTTCACCAGATGAGCCGCCGCCAGAAACCTCACCACGAGCTCCAGCAGATGAATCACAACAGACTATCCCACCAGTAGCTTCACCAGATGAACCGCTACCAAAAATAGGAACTTTAATAGATTCTGCACTTAATGTAGCAGCTGCCACTAACATAACAAAAAAGACTACTGTGGAGATGCACAGCACCCTTTTTATTCTGTCAATCGCTTGTTTTCTCATTTGTCCATCCCCTATTATTTGACTTTTATACTTACCTTTTGAAAGCAAAGCGAATTGAGTTATAACTATTTACTGCGCCAAAGAAAAAGCTGGAGGTGGAGAAAATCTCCCCTTCCTCCCCTTCCAGAGAAGAAACTCAAGCGCCGCCAGAGGCTCCACCAGAGCCCGCCACGAGCGCCACCGGAACCGCCAGAACCGCCACCGGATGCTCCACCAGAAGCTCCACCGGAACCACCAAAGCCGCCGCCGCCGGAAGCACCACCAGAAGCTCCACCAGAACCGCCGGAACCGCCACCGGATGCTCCACCAGAAGCTCCACCGGAACCACCAAAGCCGCCGCCGCCGGAAGCACCACCAGAAGCTCCACCAGAACCGCCGGAACCGCCACCGGAGGCTCCACCAGAAGCTCCACCGGAACCACCAAAGCCGCCGCCGCCGGAAGCACCACCAGAAGCTCCACCAGAACCGCCGGAACCGCCACCAGATGCTCCACCAGAGGCTCCACCGGAACCGCCAAAACCGCCACCACCTGAAGCACCACCAGAGGCTCCACCGGAACCACCAAAGCCGCCGCCACCAGATGCTCCACCAGAGGCTCCACCGGAACCACCAAAGCCGCCGCCGCCAGAGGCTCCGCCAGAAGCTCCACCGGAACCACCAAAGCGGCCACCAAAGCGGCCACCAAAGCGGCCACCGGGACCGCCACCACCAGAAGCGCCACCAGAAGCTCCACCGGAACCGCCGAAGAAGCCGCCACCGCCAGAAGCGCCACCAGAAGCTCCACCGGAACCGCCGAAGAAGCCGCCACCGCCAGAAGCGCCACCAGAAGCTCCACCGGAACCACCAGGACCGCCACCGCCAGAAGCGCCACCAGAAGCTCCACCGGAACCACCAGGACCGCCACCGCCAGAAGCGCCACCAGAAGCTCCACCGGAACCGCCAGGACCGCCACCGCCAGAAGCGCCACCAGAAGCTCCACCGGAACCGCCAGGACCGCCACCACCAGAAGCACCACCAGAGGCTCCACCGGATTGAGCACATACTGCCTCAGCTGCCACTGATATTACAAAAAAGGCTACTACGCAAAAGCACAGCATCTTTTTCATTCTATCAAGCGTTTGTCTTCCCATTTAATCACTCCCCATATATTGTTATTAGTTAGATACAATTTCAGATGGTAATTTTCGCTCAATTCCCGTTGGCAAATGCAACTCATAGATAAAGGCATAGATAATTTGTTACTCATTCATTTAGATATATTTTTTAAAGATTATTGAATTGACAAATCACATTTTTTGCTATTTGTTAAGCATTTGCACCCTACAGCAAGCGATTTCGAATTGTACCACTAAGTAATAACTATCCAGAATACATAATAACTTGAGAAATATAAATAAGAAACCAATATTAATCAAAACAAGATGTTATTTAGTCTAGGTTTCCACATGTTGTTTAAAATCTATATAAATATAATATTTAAATATTAAAAAAGGAACATCATAAAGATGAAGAACGTCAACTTTAATCTACATAGCTAATCATAAAAATAAGCAGTAAAAGATGATTTACTGCTCTGAAGACCCGCTAAATAACGAATCATCTGACATATTTTTTCCGTTAATGTTTACGTCATTGCCTGAGACGGTATTACCGTTGCCTCCCATATTGACGCCATTGCCTGAGACGGTATTACCGTCGCCCCCAATATTGACGCCATTGCCTGAGACGGTATTACCGTCGCCCTCCATATTGACGCTTTTACCGCCTACATCACCAGAAGTAGCACTGCCAACACTATTTCCATTGCCTCTAATATTGATACCATCACCGCCTACGCCACCAGAAGTAGCACTGCCAACACTATTACCACTACCATCAATATTGACACCTTTACCTCCTACACCTCCAGAAGTAGCACTGCCAACACTATTATCACTGCCACCAATATTGATGCCGTCACCACCTACACCTCCAGAAGTAGCGCTGCCAGCAATATTACCGCTGCCACCAATATTGACACCTTTACCACCTACTCCACCAGTAGCTCCTCCGGAAGCACCACTGCCAATGACGTCACCAGAAACACCGCCTGTAGCACTGCCAGCAATATTGCCGCTACCTCCAATATTGGTTCCGTCGCCACCTACTCCACCAGTAGCTCCACCGGATGCACCACTGCCAATAACGTCGCCAGAGATACCGCCTGTAGCACTACCGGCAATATTACCGCTACCTCCAATATTTATACCTTTACCACCTACGCCACCGGTAGCTCCGCCGGATGCACCACTGCCAATAACGTCACCAGAAACACCGCCTGTAGCACTACCAGCAATATTGTTTCGGCCACCAATATTGATGCCGTCGCCGCCTACACCACCGGTAGCTCCGCCGGATGCACCACTGCCAATAACGTCGCCAGAGATACCGCCTGTAGCACTACCAGCAATATTGTTTCGACCATCAACATTGATACCTTTACCACCTACGCCACCGGTAGCTCCGCCAGATGCACCACTGCCAATAACGTCACCAGAGATACCGCCTGTAGCACTGCCAGCAATATTACCACTGCCACAAACATTGATACCTTTACCACTTACTCCACCAGTAGCTCCACCGGATGCACCACTGCCAATAACGTCACCAGAGATACCGCCTGTAGCACTGCCAGCAATATTACCGTGACCTTTAAAAGGAACTGCATTTACTGTTGCAGCTGTAACTGATATTACAAGAAAGGTCAATAGCAAAATAGCCAAAATCTTTTTTAATCCGTCAAACGTCTGCTTCCCCATTAGCCACACCATCTAAATTCTTACTAAAATTTTTCAATTTTAAAACTGTTTTTTTTCGCATTAATTTCTCAATTTGCATCATTGCAACTAATCTGACCCGCATTCTAGTTTACTTGCAAGAAATAAACGAAAAGTACTGCGAAAAAAAGATCAGATGCAAACAAGCAAATGTCTAGAATCTCATATTTTATTGGAAATTAAGGACATTATTACTCATAATATCAATATATATTCGAATAAATTTTTTATTTTTTTATATTTTGTTTATATTTTAAGATTAATTTACTTAATAAATAAAAGAATTAAATAAATTAATCAAAAAATTTTATTTTTATTGATAATAGACAAAATATCTAAATTATATAAGATGTATAGAAAAGAATATACTTAATTTTAATAATGTTTAAAAAAGTTTTTACTAAATTATTTTGTATAAAAATAGTCAAATGTAACCTGGTGGATTTGTACCAAAATGATGAAACTTGCTCTACTCGTAAAGAGCAGTTCTAGAACTTCTCAGAACGTTTTTTCTGAACATTTATTCCTAAAAATATATGCCCTTAGAAAAGAAACGATACTATAATTGCCAAATATGCTTTTAATAAGATTTGAATCCATTCGAACGGAATATTAAATACATTTTTAAGTTGGGGGTATCAGGAAAATGTTATTAATGGACATAGTAATGTGGGAACCGAAAGACTCCGAAAAAGTCGCGGAGCTCTATGCGAATTATAAATATCCGGAGAATATAAAAGTGCTCAATGAATGGTTTGACCTTACGGGATACCGCTTTTTCATAATTTACGAAACTGATGACGAAAAAGCGTATGCATCTTCGGTTCTTCCTTTTATGGGATCCTGCTGGTTTGAAACATTTCCGGTTATGAAAGCAGAAGAATATATCCAGCTAGCTCAGAAGCTGACTGAAGAAATGGGAGTTAAAAAAACCGGATCTGAAGAGACCAAGGGGTCTACAGGAGAAGTCCTGGAGCAAATTGAAAATCTTGAAAAAAGAGTCGAACGTCTGGAACATCACTCCTTTGTCCAGCAGGAAGATACGACCTGAAGATCTTCAAAACACGGTTAAGAATCGGACCTTAAGGGCCGATTGGATCTTAAGGCCCAGATTCACGAAAAACCTGGCATTAATGAAGCATATCAATTTTTCTTCTATTATTTTATCATTTAAAAGAGAACCAGATGAATAATAATAAAACAATAACTTTACATAGAATATTGTACATTCAAAAAGATGATCATTGCAGCCATTTTATAATAAGTTGAATTTCACTGGACAGATTTTTTATTCCTGATTTTTTGATTGATGGCTGTCAATTGTCAGCGAAATCAACCCTAAATTTTGACTATCCCAGAATAGATTAAAGAATCTAAAAGGGAAAAATTGGATAAATTGGAGGAGTAGGATGAATAAACAATATTTACCATTTTTTGCTGCAATTATTATTGCGCTTCTAGTAATTGCACCGGGCATTGCAGGGGCAGATTCTAAGACTCAGTTTAGTTGCCCAACCGGATATCAGAATGTGACTGCCATTCAAGCTGAAAAAATTCTCGAAAAAGGAAATGTCTACCTTCTTGACGTTCGTATCCCTGCTGAATACAACTATACGCATATAGAAGGAGCAAAATTGATACCATTAAGAAATGCTTTCGGGTCAAACTTAAATCCAAGTACATTTTTGGAAAACAGGACAGTTGAATTGCCAAAGAACAAGAACACAAAGATAGTTGTTTACTGCAAGAGTGGAACCAGAAGTGCTCCAGCATGCGATTTCCTGGTAAAAATCGGTTACAAAAAGGTCTATAACATGCAGGGTGGCATTACTGAATGGGTAAAGACAGGATATCCGGTTATAGTGGACCCTACTTTCTGGACAGCTAATTACCCGACAAAAGCATAACAACATAGGCAATATTTTAGACTGAATTTAGACTGTATTAACTGTATCAACTGACTTAAACGGATTTTCAAATTCAGAAGGCGCATTTAACTCAGACTAATATGCATCTAATTGGTATTTATGTACAAATACTAAGTAGAACGATATCAATAGCCAACTCAGCTATAATTTAATCGGTTAACTTTTGGTAACGATTTCTTTAACGTTGGTTATTGACTAATTTTTTCAGTTATTCGTATTTAGCCATCAAAAATTTTGAAAATTCAAGGAATCTCTTTGAGAACTCAAGAAATAATCACGAAATGACAGACATTTCTAAATTACGAAGACTCATAATTGAGAATCTCATGAAAAGAATTCGAGGATATGAACCATAATCACGTATGGAGTTTATTTTTCAAGAGCGCTTTCAAACCTTTCCTGATTCATCCGGTAGATGTGCCACCCTTCTACAGGGCTTCCCCCCAGGTATTCATAGAACTCTCTTGCAGGGTTCCAGTCAAGAACTGCCCATTCCATCCTTCCGCAGTTCCTTTCTTTTGCCAGCTTTACGCAGTGCAGGAACATTGCCTTTCCTATTCCTTTTCCGCGAAACTCTGGCTTTACAAAAATATCTTCAATATAAAGGCCCTGTTTCCCTACAAAAGTAGAGAAATTATGGAAAAAGACCGTAAAACCTGCAGGAACCCCCTCCAGTTCAGCAAAAAAAACCTCAGCATAGGGCTTCTCGCCGAACATGGATTTCATCAGGCTTTCTTCGGTTGCTGTAACCAGATGGGAAAGGTTTTCAAACTCGGCAATGCCTTTGACGAACTCAAGAATTAGAGGAACGTCTTTTTTCTCTGCAGTGCGAATCTTTAAACCGGTATTTATTTCAGTCTCTGCCATTTTTTATTCCTTTTTGAGTTGATAAGTTAAGATGATCATAGTAGAATTAATAATGGAATAATAATGGAATTGATAGATTGATTTTCGGTAGATTGATTTTCCTCGATTTCATGCCACAAGTTATAATGAGGTTGAATTAATTAACCTGATTTCGAGCTTCAATTTATGATGAGGCAAATTAGTTTTCATTTCACACTGCAAGTACATAAGTGCTGTTAGCTTAAAGATAGTCTTTAATTTAATTTATAGAAACAGATGTATTAATAATAAATAAATTCAAAGCCAAATCAAAGTTTTGTTTAAAATGCTTAGTCAAGAAGATTTCAAACCAGTCACACTTGCCGACAGGGCCTTTTTCGAACGCCATTACGCGCTCTACCCGCAAACCCATAGCGACAATAATTTCACAAACATGGTCTGCTGGAGCCATTTTACTCAGTACAGCTATGCATATGTGGAAGGAAGTGTAATTCTTGCTTGCTCAACCCCCAGAGGGACCCGATTCCACCCTCCGATAGGCCCTCGTGATCCTGCACTTATGAAGGCTCTTATACAACTGGCGCTGGAAGTAGGAGACAATGATAAGCCCCTTATAATCATCGACCCTGATACCGCAAAGTGGATAAAGGAAATCGATCCTGAACTTGTACTGGTTCCTAACCTGACCCGTTTCGAGTATGTGTACAGGACTTTAGACCTTACTAAACTCTCTGGAAAGAAATATCTTAAGATCCGGGGCCAGATCAACAGATTCCGGAAGAATTACCAGCACACAATAGAACAGGTAACTCCAGAAAATCGGGAAGAGATAATGGATTTTCTGGAAAAGTGGTGTGAGAGCAAAAGGTGCGAGGACGATTTTGTCCTTGCTCACGAAGTAGAGGCGATCTTTTACGCAATAGAGCACTTCACAGAACTTCCCCTGCAGGGCCTATTGATCCGGGTCGATTCGAAGGTAGGTGCAATTTCTCTTTTCGAGCTTTTCAACGAAAATACAGCCTTAATCCATTTTGAGAAAGGGCTCCCTGAATATGAAGGGATTTACAAGGTCATCAACACAGAAACAGCAGCTTTTCTTGCAGATAAGGTGGAATACATAAACCGAGAAAGCGATCTGGGAATCAGCGGACTTCGAAAAGCAAAGCTGAGGTATCATCCGCACCACATGGTAAAAGTATATTCACTCAAACGTAGAACTTCTCCTTCCTTAACAGAAAATCCTTTTCACCTGTAAAAAAGGGTTAAAAAAGTAAGAATAGAAAAAAGAGAAAGAGTTGAAAGAAAAAAAAGTTATGAGAAAAGATTGAAAAAGAAGAGGTTATGAGAAAAAATTGAAAAAGAAAAGGTTATAAAAACTCATTTTTCCTTTAAAACTTATTCTTCCTTTAAAACTCATTCTTCCTTTTTCTTTTCCTCAAAGGCTTCCTTTACGATTTTCATGGCGCAGAGATTTCCGCACATCGAACAGGCATCACTTTCTGTCTTTCGGGCATCCCGGATTTTGCGAGCTCTTTCGCCGTCGATTGCGAGTTCAAACTGCTTTTCCCAGTCAAGGTCCCTGCGGGCATAGGCCATTGCTAAGTCTTTTTCCCATGCACGTTCTCTTTGACCTTCTTTTATAAGGTCTATGGTGTGAGCTGCAATTTTTGTTACAAGCAGACCTTCTTTGATATCGTCAAGGGTTGGAAGGGCAAGATGTTCAGAAGGGGTTACCATACAGAGGAAATCCGTACCGTACATTCCTGCGATTGCTCCTCCGATTGCGCCTGTAATGTGGTCAAAGCCAGGGGCAATATCGGTAACAAGAGGGCCCAGGAGGTAAAGAGGGGCGTTATTACAGAGTTCCTTCATGCCTCTGACGCTGAGTTCGATCTCATTTAAGGGAACATGGCCAGGGCCTTCAACAAAAGTCTGGACATTGGCAGCCCTTGCCCGTTTTACAAGTTCTCCAAGCGTAATGAATTCCATGAATTTCGGGCGGTCGGAAGCATCGGCAATACAGCCAGGACGCATACCATCTCCAAGGCTCAGGGTCATGTCGTATTCTTTTGCGATTTCCATGAGGTAGTCGTATTCTGTGTAAAAGGGATTGTCTTCCCCGTTGTGCAGCATCCAGGCAAGTGTAAAAGAACCTCCGCGGCTAACGACATTCATTATTCTGTCACTCTGGCGCAGGCGTTCAAGGGAGTTTAAGTTGATGCCGACATGCACGGTTACAAAGTCCACGCCCTGTTTGGCATGTTTCCTGACAGCATTGAACATGTCATCAGACGTCATTTCCACAACAACTTTGCTGGAGGCTGCAGCCTGGTAAATCGGAACGGTTCCTACCGGAATGTTTACAGCTTTAAGGATGCGGGTGCGGATTTCATCCAGATCCCCGCCTGTGGAAAGGTCCATGACTGCATTAGCTCCCAGAGCTTCTGCAGCCTTTGCTTTTTCGACTTCAGCATCAATGTCAATACAGTCCCTGGAAGTTCCTATATTGGCATTGATCTTTGTGCTCATGTACTTGCCAATCCCGACAGGAAGGGTTTCTCGCCTATCGTTTTTAGGAATGGCAATCAGCCCTTTTGCCACGCAGGAACGGACAACTTCGGGATCTATTCCTTCAGTTTTTGCTACGGCTTCTATTGAGGGGGTGATGATTCCCTTCTTTGCATCTTCCATCAGTGTCATTGCTACTCCAGATTGTTAAGTGGATGAGACATTATAACGCGATATAAATTAGGAAGTACTGATAATAAAAATATGTCAATATTAACAATTGTAATTAAACCGACATATTATATTGACCCTATTAGAATAAATGGTATAAAGATAAATCGGGGTGTTTAAGTCTCGCAGAGTAGAACAGACAGTACACGGATATATATCTTTTCACATTCGTGAAGTCATTTTATAAAGTATAAGTAAACAAATATATAAATAATGTAAGCCTATTATGTATCGTGTAGATGTAGAAAAAATTGTGGGATCGATTAAAAAGTAAAGGATTTTTACAGATAGAAGACCTTATTAAACTGGCGTATACAGAAAAAAAATAAGAAAATGGAAGCTGGAAAGCTTTTCCTTTAAATTTCTCTATATGCTTTCTTGTGCATATTCTTACACATTTCCTTTGCATTTCTTACATATTTCCTTGAGATTTGTTTGAGATTTATATAATTTTATATATCAAAAATATCTTTACCAGATCCCGAAAATGTCTCAAGCTGTTCCCTAAATATTCAACTGATCTCAACCGGATATCAATAATCTAAAAAATATCTTAACCGGATATCAAGATATTCCAACTAATCCAGAACAACCTTCAAATTATCAAAATTTAGATTATCACAATAACAAGTTAAGGTACTCGATATGACAGTTGTCGCATTTGCTGAAAAAAACAAGGCAGCAGCCCAGATTGCCAGCATCCTGGGCGAAGGGGACGTGGAAAAGATTGTAGTAGAAGGGCTGCCCGCATATGAATTTAAGTGGAAAGGAGAGGAGTGGGTGGTCATGGGGCTGTCCGGGCATATAATGAATTACGATTTCCCGGAGCAGTACAATAAATGGAGTGATGTTTCCCCAGGAGTACTCCTTGAAGTTGACCCTGTAAAATTTGTGACAAGAGCAGAGTATGCAGCTGCGATAAAGAGGCTTGCAAAAAGGGCTCACAAGATTATTCTTGCCTGCGACTACGACAGGGAAGGAGAAAATATAGGGTTTGAAGCAAAAACTCTTGCTGAAGAGGTTACAAATATACCGGTTGCAAGAGCCCGTTTTTCAGCCCTCTCTCCAAAAGAGGTAAGAAAAGCTTTCGAGAACCTGACAGACCCTGATTATAATATGGCAATGGCTGCAGAGGCAAGGCAGATTCTGGACCTGAAAATGGGCGCAGCTTTCACCCGTTTTGTCACGCTGTCTGTCAGGGAAAAGGCAAGGACAAAAGATGTCCTTTCAATTGGCCCCTGCCAGACCCCTACCTGTGGTTTTGTGTACGAGAGAGAGAAATCAATTCGGGCTTTTCAGACAAAGGACTTCTGGAAGATTACGGCAATTTTCTCTACAAAAGGCGGCGAATTTGAAGGTATCCACAGGGCTGGAAACATCTATGACAAAGAAAAAGCCGCTGAAATCTTCAAAAAGCTGAAAGGAGCAAAAGAAGGGCTTGTTGCAAAAAAGACAGTAAAGGAAACAAAAATTAGTCCTCCGAACCCGCTTAATACTACTGAATTTCTAAAGCGGGCCTCAAAGTTCCTGGGAATCAGTCCAGAAGTTGCCCTGGAAGTTGCAGAACAGCTCTACCTCGCAGGATTTACCAGCTATCCTAGAACAGAGACAAACAAATACGCAGATGACTTTGATTTCAAGTCTCTACTCTTTGATTTTGCGCGGCAGAAAGAATACAAGCCCTTTGCAGAATCTATTCTTGTAGTTCCGATTGTCCCGAAAAATGGGGATAAGGACGCCCACGATCACCCTCCTATCCACCCTATAAAGGCTGCTTCAAGAAGAGAGATCAGTGCTGCAGTAAATATCCCGCAGGCCCCCGAGGTCTACGACCTTATTGCAAGACACTTCTTAGCAAACCTTATGCCTGCAGCGGTTTTTGAGAAGACTCACCTCCATATGCTTGTTCAGGAAGATCCTTTTGACTCCTCAGGAACCGTGCTTAAGGATTCAGGCTGGCTCGAAGCCTATCCCTTCGAAAACAAGAAGGACAAGCTCCTTCCTTTTGTAGAGGAAGGAGAAAAGCTTGACATAAAAAAGTTGAGTAATACAAAATCAAAAACCAGCCCTCCCAAAAAGTTAACCGAAGCCGAGCTTCTGACCCTTATGGACAAAAACGGAATCGGGACAAAAGCAACAGCTCCGACTCATATTGAGACAAATAAAAAAAGAGGGTATTTCGAGACCAAAGGAAAGACAATTTCCATTCTTGATATTGGCTTTACCCTTATGGACGGCCTCTCCTGCACGGTGCCGATACTTGTCAGGCCTGAGATTAGGGCAAAAATAGAGGCTCTTATACAGGAAGTTGAGGACGGGAAAAAAGAGTTTGAAACCGCCCTTGAGGATGGTACGGCCCTGATTAAAGAGATGTACGCCCAGCTTGAAGCAAACAAAAAAGAATTGACTTCAAGCATAGCAGGCACAATAAAGGATGAAGCTGCCCTTGAGGACAAGAAAAACTATATCGGAGCCTGTAAGGCATGCGGGCATATCCTCAGGATCGTACAGACAGATTCCGGCCGTTTTGTTGGTTGCACAGGCTATCCGGACTGTAAAAACTCGTTTCCTCTGCCGAAAACCGGAGCTCTTACTATACTCAGGAGCAAGGAATGCAAAAAAGAAGGGGCCGCTGTCCTGAAAGTAGGAAGCAAGTACAACTGGGCTGTAGGTATAGGGCCCTGCTTTACATGCGACCTTGAAAAGGAATGTTATCCTCCTGAAACCGTAGGACCCTGCCCTGAATGTGACGGGAGCATGTTCCTGATAACTTTCAAGGACAATCGCTTCCTGGGCTGTACAAAACGATGCGGGTATACACACTCAGTCCCAAAAACTGGAAAACTGACCCTGCTCGACAAAACCTGCGAAACCTGCGGCTGGAAGATGTTCAGCTTAAAAGAAGAAGGAGAAGCAGCTTCTGAAGAGAATTTATGTATAAACCGGCGCTGCAAGGAAGGTAGACAATACTGGAGAAATGCAGGCCCGGGAGCTGATTCCAGATCTCAGGCAAAGGTTTCTGTTAGTTCGGCAGGAAATTCAACGGCAGGCCAGACGACAGGCTCAACTGTTAATTCTGGAAAGAGAAGGGCAGCAAGTTCAGTGAGCTCAACAACAGGTTTAAAAGCAGATTCAGCAACAATCCCAACGGCAGGCTCAAGAACAGGCTCGGCAACCAGTACAGGAGTAAAAAAGGTTTCAAAAATATCCGGTGAAGGTCGAAAAGAGAATAAATAAACATATAAAAATAGATGCCTGGTGATTAAACAGTTGATACTACTCCCAGGGAGCATGAATAGCATCCTGGGTCTTTCTTGTTCCATGCACACTCCGGGCATCTAAATTTTTGTTCAAAGCACTTTCTAATCCTGTTCTCTTCAATGCTTGATTTTATATTTATATATGAAAATAATTCTAGAGTTTTAATTTAATGCTCTTAAGTTCTTATGTAGCTCGTTTTAAGGACTAGGGTATTTTTCGCTATATAGGCATCCAAAAAAGTTATCGGGAAGGCTAAAGAAAATGAACATAAGAAACAACATGTTGGAGTAAAGAATACTTAGAGGTAATTCCAAGCAAAAAGAAGAAAAGTAAGGAGAGATAAGAAGAGACAAAATTATAAATCTACTATCATTTTGCGAGGGTCGCCCAGCCCGGTCAAAGGCGCCAGACTTAAGATCTGGTATCGAAGGATTTCGTGGGTTCGAATCCCATCCCTCGCACTAACTTTTTTACATCGAACTTTCGATTTTGCCTTTTTTACTTCTTTTTATACAGGAGTACTGCAAGCAAACCGGCTACTCCGTAATATATTTCAAAGTCTGGTGTACTCAAGATTTCTTTTTGTTCATTTTGTGGTTCTTTATTCGTTGTATTGTTTTTATTAATTGTTTCAGGGTAATCAATCTCTGTTTTCGTTACAGTATCTTCAGGTGATGGTTTTGCTGTACCCGTTATAGCAAATGAAGAGAATCCTGAAGTTTTGGCTGTGAAATACAGGAATTTGTCATCTTCTCCTGACAGGTTTACTGGGAATTGCTCCCATTTTTTCTCGCTGTATCTGTCAAGAATAATAGAATCTTGATCGATCATTTTGTCCTTTATCCAGGATTTTTCAATCTTGAAACAGACGACTGGATTTTCTATGTTCTTAGAGGTTGCAACTCCTCCGTTTCCGACCCAGACATTAAACGACTTGTAAACCTCTCCAGAGGGTAGTTCGGGAACCAGAGTTGACTTTCCTTTCAGCATCTCTACAATAGTCGTGGTTTTACCAAAAGTTTTCGTTGAATCAAAGCTCACATACACGACACAGGTTGCATTCTTCGTGAAATCAAACTTTACAGTTTTTCCATTTGTAATAAACGCCTGTGAAAGTTCCTTTACCTGAACATTTCTTGAAGATTCTGGGGAACCGCCTGCACCACCTCCACTGGAACTACTATGGCTGCTTCCATCACTTGAGCTGCTTGGTGTAAGTACATTTATTGTAGAAAGTTTTGAGGCAGTTCCATTTGCGTTACTTACAGTCAGGTTGACAGTATAAGTTCCAGCATTTGCGTATATATAAACTGGATTTATGTCACTGGAGTCAGACTGTCCATCGCCATTGAAGTCCCAGGTCCTTGAAGTTGCTTTCTGGGAAAGATCATTAAACTGCATTATCAGGGGAGCATAACCCTCGGTAACGTTGCTACTGAAGTTTGCAACCGGAGTGTTTGGATCAGTAACAACTATGTAGCCTGGCCTTGACGTTGTATTGTTCCCTATAATGTTTCCCACGGTTAGACTAATTGTATAATTTCCTGGTTTCGTAAAAGTGTGAACTGTAGCCGAATCTTTTGAATCGGTACCATCGCTAAAATCCCAATACCAAGACGTAGGTTCTTCGACTTTACTTGTAGCCCCGCCTTTACTTGTAGCAGCGAATAACACCGTTAGAGGCGCTGTTCCAGAGGTTACATTAGTAGAAAAATCTGCCACTGGTGCTTGTGGGGGAGTCACAGTAATATAATTCGGTTTCGTTATTGTGCTATTGCCTGCTTCATTTGCCACTGTTAAAGTAACGTTATACACCCCTGGATTCGTAAAAGTGTGAGTTGCATTCGTAGCATGCTTTGAATTGATACCGTCTCCGGTGTCCCAATACCAGGAAGTTGGTACTCCACCAGTGCTGAGATCCGTGAATCGTACAACTAAAGGTAGAGTTCCAGAAGTTACGTTCGCGGTAAATTCAGCTACTGGTGGCAAGATGTTTGTGGCAGAAAGATCACTTATATAGATGCCATTATCATTAACCCCACCATAAGCTACCTTCTATTCCCCATACAATAGTATCATTGTAGATGTCAGGTGTTGTGGAAGTCCCTTCTGGATAAATATAGACTGGCGTGCTTTTTGCTGTAGGAATATCATAAACGTATACACCCGTATAACCAAATTGGTCATCGCCAGATTTTGAATATACGATTTTATCCCCGTTTATGTCAACGTGAGTGCCGGTGTCGTCTCCAGCGTCAGCATATGAATTTGCGTATTCAGGTAAGGTATTACCTGTATTATCACTGGTGACATCTATAGTTTCTTTTGTATCGATGTTATACATCGAAATGTATCCCATTCTGGTGTAGAAGTCCGACCATATAACTTTGTTACCATAAATGTGTGGTCGGTAAAGATTACCGTCACGATGTCGGGCTAATATAGTCTCATTAGTGAGAATATCATATACATAGATACCTTCCGCGTCAATACCGTCATAAGAATATGCTATCCTGGTATCGTATATGTCCGGGTCCGTACCATCTGTCACTCTAGTCTGTGTGGATGTAGATATGTCCCGCATATATACTCCACCGTTTGCACTCCACACAATTCTGTTGCCGTAAATAGCAGGTTTGCTCCAGCTGTCCACATCCTTTGTTATATACGTTTTTGCGGCAGTTGATATGTCATAAACCGTAAATCTTGGCACTCCACTGCTTTCATCATACCAAACTAATTTGTTACCGTAAATAGCTGGATGAGATGCTGCAGAAGAATCAACTGCAGTATCTGTTTTCGAGGTCAAATCATAAACGTGAATAACACCACTGTCTGTCCATACCACTTTGTTATCATAGACAGCAGGATCAGATCCATTACCAATTCTCGTCACCTGTGCCGCTACCTGTGCCGCTGACGCCACGGATGAAATTAAAATCGAAAATACAAAAATCAAGGTTGCTGAAGCTAAGGCTATTGAATGTAACTTTTGCTTATCTTTCATTTATTCCCTCTACCCCCTAAAAATTAATAGAATGTTATTACTGAATATATCCTAATATTCTTTATACGTATTGTTTCGCTTCAATTATGACGTTTCTGGCATCTGAGTTTCTCCTACGATTCTTTATACTCATCAAGCCATATTTTCTATTGATCTTCCATGCTTGAAGAATATGAGAAGAAGAGACACTTCAAAAAGACGCCTGAGCCGCTTGCAAGTGATTTGAACGGAAATTCTGATAAGCCGATTTTTGTAGTTCAGCGGCATGATGCACGGAATCTCCATTATGATTTTCGCCTTGAGATGGATGGGGTTTTGAAAAGCTGGGCCGTACCAAAAGAGCCGCCAAAAAAGGCAGGCGTAAAAAGGCTTGCCATCCAGACAGAAGACCATCCTCTGGCATATGCTGATTTTGAAGGGGAGATTCCCGAAGGAGAATATGGAGCCGGAAAGGTGGAGATCTGGGATAAAGGGACTTTTGAGCTTCTGAAGCGTGAAGATAAAGAAATTGTTGTAACGCTTCATGGGGAAGAGTTGAAAGGAGATTACGTTTTAATAAGGACAAAATATGGGAAAGAAGAAAAAGGATGGCTTCTGTTTAAAAGAGTTACTGATATGTGAAAACCAGATTTTTCGGTTTAAACCTTGGACTTTTTAAACCATTATGAGAATAAACAATATGGGAATGCCTATGGAAGAACAAATAAAAATCATAGTTATGGAAACTGCTGGAGATGATTGCTGTGTTGCTGCCTGTGACGGCCAGAAGGTTCACGACAGAATTGAGGCTGCTCTCTGCGAGAAGAAGAAGGTGGAACTTTCTTTTTCAGGAATAGACGACCTGACTCCTGCCTTTTTGAATGCGGCAGTGGGACAGCTTTACGGGTGCTTTCCTCCAGAGCTAATTGAGAGTAGTCTCTCGTTTACTGACATTTCCGAGGAAGATGAAGTTATTCTTAAAAGGGTACTCGAGAGGGCAAAAACCTATATTGAGAACGCATCTTCCTGCAGAAAAGCCCTCAGGGACGTGCTGGGAGGCGAAGATGCCTGAAAGAGCGAGTTTCCATCGGGCAACCGTATTTCCGGTAGTGCGCCGCCCTAGAATTGTTCCTGGCAGACCTATACGCGCAAAACCCGCTCCTGTAAAAATCCATTCTATAGAGAACTATGACTTTCCCGAAGAGAAGAATTATTTCTTTGATACCAATATCTGGCTCTATATTTACGGCCCTATTGGCTGGCCTGATGAGAAGTCTGATATTTATTCCAGGGCATTAAAAAGGATCAGGGACTCAAGAGGCACAATCTATATAAATTGCCTGATACTTTCAGAATTTATCAATACTTTCTCAAGAATAGAGTTCAAGCAGCAGTCCGACATTACGAGATACAAAGATTTTCGAAACTCCCTTGCCTACAGGGGCATTGCCCAGGATATCGCCTCAAACATAAGAAAAATTCTCAGAAGCACCCTGACCTGCGACCCTGAAATGCAAGTCATAGACCTCCCTGCAGTTATGGACCTCTTCGAGCAGGGAAAATATGATTTCAATGACCTCCTCTTCGCCCAGATCTGTAGCGCAAAAAATATGGTCTTCGTAACCCATGACAGAGATTTCAGCGAACTCGGAGTCGAGATCCTGACCGCAAACGAAAGGCTGATGGGTAAAGGAAAAGGATAAAAACTGAAGGATAAAGGAAAAGACTGAAGATTTAAGCTCCTCACTTTTCAGATTTCAGCCTCAAAGCAGATTTTAGGACTTCTTCAAAAAGAAATGGAGAGCCGACGACAGGTATAATTATCCAGATTCCGATTTACTTATATGTCCAGACAGGCAATAGATACTGCTATTCGAATTTTAAACATTATCCCTTCCCTGATTGAAAAAGAAGATTACATTCAGGCTTTTGAAAAGGCCGACAAAGCCCAGAAGCTTGCGGAAAAAGCAAATGTTCCGGACCTCGTTAGCTGGGCGCTGATGGCAAAGGGTGAGATCCTTGACGCTTCCTGCAGGCTGGAGGAAGCTGTGGAGACTTATGAGAAGGCTCTGGATCTTTCCTCAGATCTGTTTTTCGAAGATATGGAAAAGACCAGCCACCAGGAAATCCTGTACAGTAACATCGACCAGCTTGGAAAAACGCTTGAAGAATTAGACAGCGTTGCAAAAGCCCGGCAGGCTTGCAAAAAGGCCGGGAAAATTTTTGAAAAAATTCATACCGCGTATAAAAATCTGCTCTCAAAGAACCCTGAAAATTCGGAATATCTCTCCAATTACCTGAAAACAATGGAAAATATCTGGGTATGTTATAATATAGCAGAAGACCTTGAAAAACAAATTACTCTTGTACCGGACATCGTGAAGAACTGTGAAAAAATAATTGAATCAGACCCGGAAGATGTGGAAAATTACCTCAGGATGGACAATATTGTAAGAAGGACTGGAGAAGCTTGCCTGGAAAAAGGACTATTCGAAGAGGCAAAAAACACTTACGAACAGGTGTATGCTGTTTATAAAAATATCTACGAAAAATATCCGGAAAACAAACTTGCCCTTAATTTCCTGCTTTTCTCTCACGACTATTTAGGGAAACTTTATGCAAAAACTGAAGAAATTGATAAAGTTAAATACTACTATTCAGTGGCCCTTGAACTTGCTGAAGAGCACCTCCAAAAAGATCCTGAAGACTTTTCAATTATCATGAACCAGGGAAAAATTTACCGGGACATGGGGACTTTATATTCCGATTCAGAAGAGTTAGAAAAGGCAGAATTCTACTACGAAAAAGCCCTGGAAAATAATACTAAACTTATCGGAAAGCGTCCTGAAGATCCGGGGTACAGCTACCGCCTTGTCGAGATATTTGACGAGCTTGCTGAAAATTTCATGGATATTTCCATTGTGGAAAAAGCAAAGGAATGCTATATGAAGGAAATAGAAATCTATGAATCTCTGATAGAATCTGAAATTGATGAGGTGGATAATGAGCTGAATATAGCCGAGACATTTGCCCACATTGCTAATCTCTATGCTGAAAATGATGATCCGGAAAGTGCAAAAGAGTACTATGAAAAAGAAATGGAGATATACAAAAAGCTTCTTTCCGAATCCCCAGAAGAAACGGATTATGAACTCTATATTGCAGAAACCTTCAATGAACTTGGAGATCTTTATTTCGGAGATGATGAAATTTCTGCACTGCAGTACTACGAAAAAGCTCTTGAAATTACTGGTAAAGCAGTAGAACGGGCTCCGGAAGACTTTCTCTCCCTATCGGATCATATTAAAACCCTAATGAATATTGCAGAGCTGAATAAGATCCATAAGCATTATGAAGACCTCAATTCTTTTTCAGCAGCGTGTACTCGAATTCCAACTTGAGATTACAAAAAGATTTCCAAAGGACTGGACCCATATACGTGACCTTGGAAATACCTTCAGCGAACTCGGAGTTCTTTTCGAAAATGTTGGCGATTTGAAGCAGGCAAAGCGTTTTCATTTAAATGCCGTAGAGACGTTTTCAGAAGTCATGTTTGGCAGGGAAAGTTCTTCCACAAGAAGACGCATGGCTACTGAAGTTCAGCTGCGTGGTTTTGGCTACCTGCGTTCCAAAAAATATCTGAGTGCCGAACCCTACCTGAGACTTGCCCATAAATACTACGAAGAAGCCTGTGAAGAGGAACCCGAGAATTCCCGCAATCTTAATGGCCTCTTTTCTGCCCTTTATGATATAGGTCTCCTGCATCATGGAATGGAAAACTTCGAAGAAGCCATTGAAAGCTACAAAGCCGCATTTTTAGTCCTTGAAAGGTTGACTGAAGCTTCTCCTGAAGAATCAGAATTGAAGGCTAAGAAACTGGACCTGTATGTAGGGTTTGGGGTATCTTATTCTGCCCTTAAAGAGTTCGAAAAGTCAAAAGATGCCTTTGAAAAAGCCCTTGCCATAAATACAGAACTCCGTGAAAAAGAACCTGAAAGCGTTTATCACCTTGAAGATAAAGCCAAAATTTTAAAAGAATATGCAAACCTGCTCCTTAAAACAGGCAAAACTGCAGAAGCCGAAGCGTATAAAGCAGAGTCTGCAGATCTATACAAAGAAGTCGATGCTAAGGACCCAATCCTCATGAAATTCCGAAACATAGATGATATTTAAGGTAAAATGATATTTAAGGTAAATAAGCATCAGGATGTTTTTACATCCTTTCTTTTCTTTTTTCCTGTTCAACTCCAAGGTAAAGCTCGGTAGCTTCTTTAATTTTACTCTTTAATTCATCAAGTGTCTTTACCTGCATGTAACATCCCGGAAGCTCAGGTACAGAAGCTACATAAACTTTCTTTGTCCTGTTCAATGATAATAGTGAACTCTTTTATTATAAATTTCTGACTTGCTGATATTTTCTGAATAAAATCCTACTGATTTATTTGTGAGATTGTCTATATACGTGGAGAGTAACTTATTGTTTTTCTAACAACAATAAGGATATTGGAAAGATATTGAAAAATATAGTCCTGGGAAAAATATTTTTTAAAGTAGTGATATTAATGGTAAATTATTGGTTGGATTTATTTACGGGAGTTACTTGGGAAGACTTTCGAAGAGCAGGTGCAAATGTTAGTGGATTTCGGGAAAATCGTAAGAAAACAATTAATAAAGTAAAGGAAGGAGACATCCTTCTTTGCTATACTACGGGTATTATGCATTGGGTTGGAGCACTAGAAGTTATTGGCCCTAGCACTGATACTCGAAAAATTTGGAATTTAGAGGATAAATCTGAAACTTTAGAATTTCCTTCAAGGTTAGACGTAAAGCCAATAATCATACTTGATCCTGAATATGGTGTACCTATGGCTGAATTGGAAGGCAAAGTTAGTTTTTATCAGGATCCTACCGATCGCCTTAAAGGTTTTAAAGGATTTATCAGGGGAAGTCTTGGTAAATTTGGAACAGAAGATGGAGATCTTATCTTTAAGCTCTTAAGAGAGGCGGAAGAAAAACCTCAGAAGAAACAAATAGACCCTAAAAAATGGAAAAAGGTTCCATTATATAAAACCAAACAGGGCGAACTTGACAGAGTTGTAAGTGTTCCTGATTCACAAGATGAGATTAATAATGAAGAAACAATTAGTAAGCATAAAGTATCAGATCCCACAGAACATACCGAGATTCAATATTATCTGCTGGATTTAGGCTCAAAAATGGGCTTGAATGTACGGGCTGCAACAAATGATTTTTCTAAAGAATTCAATGGTATTAGTTTTGCATCAATACCAAATACTATCTCAGAATTACCACTGCAATTTAATGAAGCTACCCAAAAAACAATCGAATTAATAGATGTTCTTTGGTTAAAAGGAAATACAATCGTTGCGGCCTTTGAGATTGAGTATTCAACATCCATATATTCAGGCCTTCTAAGAATGAGTGATTTAATTGCCCTTCAACCAAATCTGGATATAAAATTATACTTAGTTGCTCCCGATGCTCGAGGAGATAAAGTTAGAAGAGAAATACTGAGACCCACCTTTGAGTATTTACAAAAGCCACTTTCGAAGACATGTGGTTTTATTCCATTCTCAGATTTGAAGGATAAAGCATCAAAAATTAAAGCTTTAGGTATTGCTCCTCATCTGAGTCCAAACTTTTTGGATGGAGTAGCTGAATACTTTTCCATAGAAAGTGAGTATCAGGAATAATTAAATGCCGGTTTTACGGAGATTAACGATAGAGGTAGCAGCTAAAAATGAAATAAATGTAAAAATTCCCAAAATCATAAAAACCCTCAAATAAAACTCAGGGTCACATTTTTTCCATATTATTTCAATAAGTTCTTCACCCGAATCCCCGTTAATCTGCAAACTCCATAACTTAATTCAATTTCAAATTCTCTTTCTTCCCCATTTTGCTTGCAGAAATCCACCAGATTGAGCATATGGTTAAACCCATCAGCTGCTTTTTTATTCTGAAGGATCTCTAAGGGTGGTTCCAGTAATGGGCGCGGTAAAAAGACTATGCATTTGGATTTTGCCCTGGTAATCGATACATTCAGCCTGTTCAAACTGTAAATGAACTCTGCTTCATTCATTGCTGTGTCAGTATCGCTGACTCCGTAGCTTACTATGACAGCGTCTGCTTCCTGACCCTGAGTTTTATCAACCGTATCTACAAAGGGGCTTTGATGCCAGGTTCTTAACTTACTGAGATGGCTCTGGATTGTGCGGATCTGGGCACGGTGGGGGCTGACAATAAAGAGATTGTTTTTCCAGAAGGCAGAATCTCCCTCTTCGTTATCAGGGTATTTTTTATGCGTTTCTCCCCGGAGCAAATGTTCTCTTAAGTGTACTGCAAGTTTTGCAACAAGTTCGGCTTCTATTTCGTTTTCTACTGTCGCCTGAGTGTTTTCAAGAATAATTACACTTAAAGAGTAGTCCGGATCAAGAATCCAGTTTATTAATTCTGCCTCTAATCCCGCTTCTATTTCTACTTCCGTTTCCGGCAAAATTTCATTGTTTGAAGGCAGGAGTTTAAGTTTTTGATTTGCAATCTCTTCTGTTGCCGGTTTATACCCTTCTCCGTAAAGGGTTGTTGAAGAGAAGCTGGATAGATGTTTCGTTCATTCTCCAGTTTTCAAGAAGCTGGCAGGTATATTTCGGATTCTCAGCATCATCTCTATGTCGCAGGTATGAGAATATCGAGTCATATAAGCCAGGGAGGCCGTCTTCTGTTTCCGGATAATCTCCTGCGATAATCGGAGGCAGCTGGAGATCGTCACCGGCTAAAACGAGTCTTTTTCCTTCCTCTAAAATTGACATTCCGAGAGCTAATTCTGCGGGTTTCATCTGAGAGGCTTCGTCAACAATAAGGATGTCAAAAGGATTCATTTTTCTCCTTATTTTGTTGAAACTGTTGACAGTACCGCCCAGAATAAGGAAAGGAGAATCTAACTTGTCCTGAATTTCGTATTCTGACTGGACTCTTAAAAGTTGCTGCCCTTTGCCTGTTTTTATGTCTTTTAGCTTGTAGATCTCAAGTCCGTTGCCAAATTTCCACTCTTGGGAGAGCTCCTGGATTTTTATAAGGAGATTTTCGATTGCAGAATGCGTAAAGGCTGTAACAGCAATATGGATCTTTTCTCTCCTTTCCATTTTGGCTTTTACAAAGTTGAGAATTGCTCTGGCAAGGAAGTAAGTCTTTCCTGTGCCTGGAGGTCCCCAGATAAGGGTCAGTCTATTATTTACCATGTGCTCAAAAGCTCTTTTCTGGCTTTCCGTAAAACCGGATTCAAGAGCATATTTTTGGGCAATTTCGAAAAAGGAATTTGAAGAAGAATTGGAACGGGAACTAGATTCCCTGATTGGGACTGCAAATTCATGAGGATTTCGGAGAAGGCGGATAAAATCGTGTTCAAGCTGCTCATCCATTTCTGTGAGCCTGTCAAATATTCTTTCCGAGGAAAAATCAGTAAATCTGGGATGAAGTACAGCTTCGTCTCCTGTTTTAAAAGGTTGCTGCCCTTCGTTGTATGAAATTTCAAGGAAAAAACCCATTAATTTTCCGGTTTTTTCGTTCTCTATTTTCTTGTTTACAATGGCAAAACATACATTGCTCTGGCCTGGGTTCCTGAGATTTGTCCTGTACCTGTAATCTTCAAAAGTAAGCTGGGCTTTTTCACCTGCTTCCCCTTTTGGTACAAGAAGGTAACTGATATTTTCATTTTGCTCAAATAGTCTGAAGTCAACGTCTGCAGATACTTTCCATAAATTTTGCTCCAAATATTGTATAGGGATACTGATTCCTTCTTTTACTCTTGTATCCCAGGGCAGACTGCGTTTTTCACGAATTTCCATATTCCTCAGGTAGGATTCATATCTGGTAATGAAAATCATCTGAGAAATTTCAGGATAATTATATTTTTTAGACGCAGGAATCTGGAATTTGGGGGCCCAGGAGACTAAATAATTCTCAGTTTTAGCGCGAAGCCCTTCCAGTACGCTGCTTGTGGCTAAAAGCCTCATTGAGAGTTCTTTTCTGATCCAGTCGATGGCTTCAATTCTATTACTTTCCCAGGCCATTGAAATTGCATCGCTTTTAAGCGCATTGCTTTGCTCAAACCAGAATAAGCTGTTCGGATTAATTTTGAAGTCTAAATTCGGATTTGGCAAAGCTTCTACTACTTCCGGAAGCCTTAGAGAAAAAGGAATAGGTAAACTTACAAGCTTTTGGATTTCATTAGTCAGCACAACTATCGGAAAAGAAGCCCTGGAAAGAGGGTGCTGCTTTTCATTAAATAAAGAGGGATCCTGGAAGTAGAATAGTAAATCTAATGCGACTGCTGCCAGCCCGACATCTTTAACGGACTCTCGTAACAGTTCTTTTAATAAGTCAAGCTCGTAGCTGTCATAAACATATATCTGAAGAGATTTTTGCTCCTTCCATTCAAGATTGCCATCATACATTTCATTATATTCGTGCAGTATTTTTAGCTCCCCAAATAGATCAAGCAGGAAACTCTTTTGAATTTCCGTACATTTTTCAGGACTTTCAGCTACGTAGATTCGTTCATTTACTGCATCTCCGTAAACTGATTTACCCTTAAACCGCCTGAAGCCGGCTGAATAGATCTGGCCTGAAACAGGCTCTTTCTGGAGGGTAATAAAGAGGCTTACATCTTCGTTTTTAGGTAACGCAAGTGAAGTCCTTTTATTGATTACAACTTCTTTTTCTCTCAGAGCTCTTAATATATTACGTAAGGAATCTCCTTTATTTCGCAAAGATCCACAATTGCTTAAGACATCATCCGAGTTCTGATTATTGAGAAAAACTTCCAGTTCGGAGAGAGAGTTTATTGAAGTTTGATTGCTTATTGAAGTTTGATTATTTATTGAAATCTGATTGTTTATTGAAGTCTGGTTCTCCCATTCTGCCCCTCTCAAGTATTTTCTTCCGCTAACCGAAAGGTAGGGAATAAGAGAAACAGAATATGACTCCTCAGCCTCTTTTCTACAATACTGGTAAAAATCACATAGCTCACAACGGCTATAAACATGCCATGGGACACTTTCAAGAGGAGATTCAAGGATTTTAGGTAACCGATAATGCAAAAATTCTTCAATTATCTTGGAATTGAAACTCAAATTGAATAATTCGGGTTCTTCCTGCCCATTAAGCCAGATTCCAGCCTGGTTTAAGTCCACCTGGATATCAATATAATTTTTTGCCAGCACATCATTCAGCATCAGGGCATATAACGTAGCCTGGATTCTGTGGCTTGAACTTAATTCATCACTGGCCTTTACATCAATTATCTGTAAGCAGATGTCTCCCTGTTCCTTCTCTACAACCCGGACTAAATCAGGCCTGCAGGCGGAAAATCTGCATATTTCGGGAGATAAATGATAGTTTTGATAGAACTGAGGTGAAACTAAAATTGTAGGCTGATAAACTGAATCTCCAGTCTTTAGTTTTCTGAATATTTCCAGGCTTGCCTCTATAGAATGTGATCTTTCATGAAGAGCCTCTTGTCCTGCAGGAATTATTACATTGCTTTTCAGTTTATTGAGAATTACGGACTCTTCCCATTTATTTCCTGCATCTAAGAGGGCTTTTGTAACCGGATTTTGATTTTGATTTACAACCGGAACTCCTATTTTACTACGCGCCTGTAAAGGAGTAGCATTAAATCGAAGATAGCGTTCACAATTGTGATAAAAAAATCTGGCTATTAACGAGGGACTTAGATTGTGTTTTACCATTTAACCACTGAAGATCAATAATAATTACTTAAAAAATATACTTGCAAGTTAGATACGAATAACAGTCATGATTTATAATAATTGGCATTTACTTCTGGACTGTAAAATAAAAACTAATTGATCCAAGCAGAGCCTGATTTATCTGGCGAAATCTATTAGCAAGCAACTTAGCAAGCATAACTTTACAAAAAATGAGAAACAATCTGATTATTCACGATCAACCTGCTGCCTGAAATATAAAAGATAAGTCTTAAAAACCAACCTCTATAAATCAGTTATATCTCTTTTCTGCCGGTCGGTTGGGAATTGATCAAAGAAGAGAAGACTAAAAACAAAAACAGAGATTTAATATGTCTTCTTGAGTGAAGCTTTTTTTGAAGCTATAATTTCAGGTGACAGGATAAACAACGTTTAATCAAGAACCATGAATGTCAATAATTTGAATATATACTTCACTTTAGTACTTACGCGGTTGAAGCACTTTTGTAAATCATATTAAAATACTTCTTTCAATATAATATATGTAATATAATCAAAAGAAATCTTTGAGTTGAATGAATAAATCCGGCTAAATGCACTGAACTTGATTACATCAACTTTCTCATTGCTTCTTCTCGAGTCTTCAGCTGTACTGAAGCTTCTAAGTGCAGTTTTATAGACTCCACTAGTCCAGCCCATGACTCTTTTTCTCGTCTTCTTCTAAGGCAGCCTCCGGACACGGAGGCTTTATGGGAAGAAGTCAATGATTTTGTCATTCCTGACACTGGATTTCTTATTATCGATGATACCGTTCTTGATAAACCTTATTCCAAACACATTGATCTTGTCTACAGGCAATGGAGTGGTAAACATCATCAGATTGTAAATGGGATTAATCTTGAAACCGTTGTCTGGACATATAATGATGCTATAATCCCTGTTGACTTTAGAATTTACGATATAGATACTGATGGAAAAACAAAAAATGATCACTTCCTTGATATGCTAAATAAGGCAGAAGAACGCGGTTTTAGACCCGAATTTGTTCTGTTTGATACATGGTATTCAAGCATAAAGAATCTCAAAGAAATCAGGAAAAAAGGATGGCACTGGTTAACAAGGTTGAAGAAAAACCGGTTAGTTAACCCTAATAAGACTGGTAATGTAGCAATTGAATTGTTAACTATTCCACCAGAAGGAATTACGGTTCATCTGAAAGAATACGGCTTTATTAAGGTATTTCGGATAGTTTCCAAAGAAGGAGACACGCAATACTGGGCTACAGATGTACTGGATATGAAGGAAGAAAAAAGGAAAGAGTTGGGGAAAAAAGCCTGGAAAATTGAAGAGTATCATAGAGGAATAAAACAGTTTTGTGGAGTAGAACGCTGTCAGGCAAGAAGAAACAATGTGCAAAGAGCACACATTATGATGGCGATAAGAGCATTTCTAAGATTTGAAATCCAAAGAATAAAAACAGGGATTACATGGTTTGAACAAAGAGGAACATTACAAGAAATGCTGTTAATCAATTTATAAGAAACCCAATATATACTTTGGATTAAAACTTGAGAAAATTAAAAAGTTGCCTGCAAGGCAGGCAAATGTACAGATTTTGTAAAAAATAGATATTTTATTTTTGACTCCTGGGAGCATACATTTTTAAATAATCCTCTTTTATCTATATCAATCAGAGGTTATATTAGCAAGAGATTCGAACTACCGTGCACTACCGGATAAAAGCGGTTCTGACCGATTTGTTTATATATGGAAATGATATGTATAGTGAGCCATTAACTAGTTATAAGCCGCTAATTTCTGAGAATTTCTGGCCATTTTCGGGATCATACTTTTGATTATCAGGAGCCTGTAGCTGCTGGCATATAGGGGATGTATCCAATTTTTGGAACAGAGGCTCGGGAATTTTATATGGGAACAGAATAAAGTGCTGAAAGCTCAAACTTTGCCGGGCAGCGCAAAATCTGTGCAGAGGCAATGAACGATCATTCACGCTCATCGATTAAGGAAAAGCCCATTAGGGCATCCGAAAAGCAGACCCTGAGCGGCCTGAGGGCCGCAGACCAAATACAATAGCATATAAAGAACTATTCTAAATTGAATATCATTTTGGAGGAATCACTTGGCAAGAAAGAAAGTACAAAGAAAAGTTGACGGATGGAAATCTAAGGAATGGTATAATATCGAAGCTCCTGTCTACTTAAACAGAGCTTCTGTCGGCAACACCATTGCAGGCGACCCGTCCCTGCTCATTGGTCGCAATGTTGAAACCACTGTTGGGGAACTCACCAACGATATGACCAAGAACAATACAAAGGTCATTCTCAGGATCAACAATGTTGTGGGAGACACAGCAACAACAGACCTTATTGGCCATGAACTCACAACCGACTATGTCCGTTCAATTGTAAAGAGGCAGACATCCAGGATCGATGCCAATATTGATGTAAAAACCAAAGACGGATATACTATTCGTGTAAAACCCACCTGCTTTACCATCAAGAGGGCACGCTCAAGCCAGATAAAAGCCATCAGGGAAATGATGGTTGGAATCGTCAAAAAGCACGCCTCAGACTCCGATTTCGAGACTTTCATGCAGGAAGCAATCCTTGGCAGGCTCTCAGCAGCCATTTACAGACAGGCCAAATTCATCTACCCGCTCCGCAGAGTAGAAATCAGGAAAACCCAGGTTGAAGCTGCGCCGAAAGTTGCGCCCGCACTTGCAGCAAGCATAACTTCATTTTGAGTTAAAAATTATAAGCAGGGGAAAATCCGAAAGGATTTTCTTATCTCTCTTTTAAAAATGTAGTTTTTGTTTTAATCTATTTATTCATTGGATTGCTTATTCATCTGAGTTTGCTCCTATCTGGATTGAGTCATTTTTTGAGTTTGTACCCGTCTGGATTTAGTTACTTTTTGAGGCCTGGTTGTTTCTTTAGATTACTACCTATTTTAGATTGCCTTCTTTTACCCGAGGGATTCTGGAACTATTATCATTTTTTAGATCTAGCCAACGCATAATCTGCATAAATTTTCAAAAACTCCCTATCAGTTTGCAGGAGAACAGTTTCAAACATAGCTACGTGAATTTTTTCTTTCCTGGCGATGTCAAGCAGAATTTTACGAATTTCCTCGTTTTTCGTCAAATTTGCCATCTGTTCATAGATATTGACAGCATCCAGTTCTGCAATCATCGCGACTCTGAGGATTTCCTTATCCAAGTCTTCAGGTTTCGTATTCTTAAGATCTGCAAGTACTTTTGAGAACAGGCTTCTCCCCCCATAAATGCCTTGATAAGATATTGAAAGGCAAAAGTAATATTTTTTTCGATAGGAGATATAATTATGAAAAGATTAAAACTGAGGAAGTTAAATATGAAGTTGTCAAGAAAGGAATCTAAAAAAGTTCAATAAGAAAGCACAATAAAAAATTAGCTAAAAATTAGATTGAAAAAAATTATACATAGAAACTATTATGCTTAAAACTTAAATATTCAAAATAATTAATAAATAATATCAAAATAAATGAACAATAAATGAACAAAACGGATTTATCTTTTCAAATAAAATTATACTTTTTTTAAAATATTTGACCATAAAATATGGTGAAAAAATGGTCTTTTACCAATTTAAAGGATAAATTAACTTAATTGACATCATTTTAAAAGAAAAACAAATTAATTATATTAGTTTAGACATAAATATAATTGGAAAAAGACTTATATATAAAATTTACAAATATCATAACAATAAACATAATTATACATTTTCATGTCCCAGCCTGGGCTGGAGACCGCATCTGCATTTAGCAAAAAGCCAACTCCTGAGGCTGGAAAACTTGAAAAACGTGGAATCATCCGTACTTATAGTTATTATCCTTATTTCGTGTTTAATGAGCAGTTCATTTCTTGCTGCAGCTGTTGTAGAAAACTCTGAAGTTCCCCAAAATAATACATCTTGTTGTGCGCTTGAAACAGCACCTATGAACCCTGATTTTCAGGAATCCGGGGAGTCTGCTTCAATTGACCTTGTCTCCATAGTTGATGATCGTATATACGTGTCAGATGCAGGATACAAACCTTCTCCTGTAGATCTGTCCGAAATTGTGGAATCTGAAGTACTTGAAGGAAGACTGCTAGTGAGAGCTTCAGATGACATTCCGACAGCATATGATTTGAGAAAAGAAGGTAAACTAACAGCTATAGGAAACCAGGGACAGATTGGAAGCTGCTGGGCTTTTTCAAGTATCGCTTCTCTTGAATCCTATCTTTTAGGCACAGAAGGAAAAAGCTATGATTTTTCCGAAAACAATATGAAAAATCTTGTTTCAGAAAGCTATTCTGAGGGTTTTGACCTGACTCCTGAAGACGGAGGAAATGCATTCATGTCAACAGCATACCTTTCTCGCTGGGCAGGGCCTGTTAATGAATCCGAAGACCCTTACAGCGATTCATCAGTCAATTCACCCACTGGGCTTTCTGAACAGAAACATGTGCAGGAAGTACTTTTCCTGCCATTAAGGACAGAGTCTCTGGACAATGAGATGCTCAAAAAAGCAATTATGGAGTACGGGGCGATATATTCCACAATGTACTGGAATCAGGCCTGTTATCAGGAAAGCAATTACACCTATCGATGTATCACAAGTCTAACTCCAAATCATGCTATAACCCTTGTGGGCTGGGATGACTCTTTTGATAGAAACAAATTTACTCTGGTCCCACCTGGAGACGGGGCTTTTATCGTAAAGAATAGCTGGGGTGAAAACTGGGGAGAGAATGGATACTTCTATATTTCTTATTATGATGCCAGAATGGGATATGATGAAAATGCCGTTTTTACGGCTGAGAAAAAAGATAATTACGATTACATCTACCAGTATGACCCTCTTGGATGGGTGATATCAAAAGAGTATTCAGGAAGTTTAATTGCCTGGGGTGGGAATGTCTTTTCTTCGGAAAGAGATGAAACTCTCGGAGCCATAGGGTTCTATACTACTGATCTGAATACGGCTTATGAGATATATGTTTACAAGAACCCTGTAAGCGGTCCGCTTAATTCAAGAAGAGTATATGCTACAAGAGAAAGCGGTACATATTCTTTGCCAGGATATCACACCCACAAATTGAACTCTCCAGTGTCCCTGAATCCTGGAGAAAAGTTTTCAGTGGTTATAAAATTCACCAATCCTTCTGCTGGAGGGCCTCTTGCAGTCGAACAGCCCATTCTCTTTTACAGCAGCAAAGCACAGGCTAATTCCGGAGAGAGTTATGTGAGCAGTAACGGAATTACCTGGGAAGACATCTCCGGATCTTCAGAGGCAAATCTTTGCATAAAAGCTCTCACAACTACTGATATACTCCCTGAGGCAAATTTTTCCTCAAATATCAGAGGCGGAAATTATCCCCTCACAGTCCAGTTCATAGACCTCTCCAAAAATGCTTTTTCGTGGGAATGGGACCTGAACGGAGACGGACAAATAGATTCTACAGCTCAAAATCCAGTCTATACTTATGACGCTTACGGAAAGTACAATGTTTCTCTCAAAGTCAGCAACAGGAATGGTATTGACTCCGAAACAAAACAAGATTACGTGACAGCAGCTTCTCTTTCGATCGTTTCAGCCAGCCCGGAAACATCTATCACAACCTATCAGGGAGATATGCAGGAGTTTAATCTCAACACAAACCAGATCTGCACTATAAGCTGGTACCTTAACGGAGAGATAAAAAGTTCGAACCTCCAGGTACAGAGCAGCTCATACTCTAACAGTAGCCTCTCTCCGGGATTCTATAATCTTACAGCATTTACCGAAATAGGAAATGAAGAAGTCATGTACAGCTGGAACTGGACAGTTCTTGACTGGAATATCTGGGACAATCCGGCATCCCAGGGAGGCAAAAATGTTAGCACCGCAGAAATGAAAGAAGCTATTCATATCTATCTTAATGGAATGCAAATCTCCGAAACCGGAGCAAAAATAACAGATGAGAGGCTCAAAGAACTTATATATTTCTGGAAGGAAAATTCATAAAAATAAAAAAAGATAAGAAATAAGAAAAGATAAGAAATAAGAAAAGATAGAGAAAATAAGAAAAGATAAGAAATAAGAAAAGATAAGAAATAAGAAAAGATAAGAAATAAGAAAAGATAAGAAATAAGAAAAGATAAGAAATAAGAAAAGATTAAGAAATAAGAAAAGAGAAAAAGAGATTTATTTACTCTTTTTCAGAGCCTGTTCAACTCCTTCCCCTATTTTAAGATTCATGAGAAAATCATCAACTGTTGCAAGCAAGGAGCCTATTTTCTCGGCGTGGAATCTGACAGCAACTTTCTGATTACTGATTTCACTTTCCATGCTCCTGAGGTTATCCGGGGAAAGAGCTTGCAGGATTCTGGCTGCAGACTCTCTTGATTCCGGGTCAGGAAATTCAATTGTACCTGTGATTCTCATATGCACCCCTCAAATGTTTTTCCAAATTTTTTCCATATTCTTTTGCTTTCTTTTTCTTTGTTATGGATCCCTTATCTTTTTACGTTGGTTTCCCTTTACTGCTTTTTCGGAGCTGTTCCCCTATGATCCGGTCTGCAATGCTCAGGAATTCCTCTGTACTCCCAAAAGGAATTGAGGCTCCAGAGGCTACGCTGTGCCCGCCTCCACTCCCTCCGACTGCACCTGCAGCTTCCCTGAGAGCAAAGGCAAGGTCCAGACCTTTTGAGACGAGTTCACGGGTGCCCCTGGCTGAAACTTTCAGAATACCTTCGGATTCGTTTACGCAGATGAAAGGGAGTTCAGGATGGAGGTAGCGGACCACTGTGCTTGCAAGATTCCCGGTAGAAAGAGCATCAACGGTGTTAATATACCAGATATTCTCTCCTTTGTGGATTTTTTCTACATTTTCCCTGATGTCAAGAGCAAGCTTTTTCTCGTGTTCTTTTGTGAGGGATAGAGCTTTGTTGACAATCTCCCTGTCTTTCAGGCAGAGGGCAAGAGCCAGCCCATAAACTTTCTCCTTTCCGCAGGTATTGAGAATGGAGATAAAATCGTAAACGTTTTTCACAAGCTCCCTGTTAAGGAGGAAGATTTCACCTATTACAGCTTCCACAGCTTCCGGGCTTGCCTGCCTGGCGAGTTTCAGGGCAATGGCATTGACAAGTCTGGAGACCTCCTCTTCAGACAAAGCCTCAATATTTCCGGAAAGCCTGAGCTGGCCCAGGAATTCTTTTACCTTTTCGGGGTAACCGGTAATGTCAAGAAAGGGTTCGGTGCTGTATGCGAGTACTTCTGAAAGGTTCCCATCCCCTACTTTCAGCCCCCTGCGGACAGACACGACTCCTGCTTTTAAGGCTTCGTCCAGAATAAAGGCATTAGCCGTCTGGAAGAGCTGCCTGTCTCCGACTGCGCCTGCAATAGCAAGCCCTGCAAGATCGACATTGCTTTCATCCAATTCCCTGGCTACAAGGTAGCAGGTACCGGAAGCCGAAATATCTGTAGCTCCGTCGATTCCTACTATATGAGGATTTACCATAGCCTTCGCAGGAGACTTACCTACTGGCTGGTGATGATCAAGGACTACAACATCAGCTGCTACCCTACCTATAAGTTCCGGTTGTCCGCTGCCCATATCACAGAAGATAACAAGTTCTCCCTTCGAAATACTTCTGTTTATTTCTTCAATTACAGATTCGTCAAGCCTCCCGGCTATCGAAAGCTGGAAACGAGTACCTGCCCGAAACAGGGCCTGGGCCATTATCCCGGCAGAAGTCAACCCATCAGCATCATTATGTGAAACTATGCGCACAAATCTGTATTTCCGGATTTTTTCGGCCGCATTTTTTGCAAGATTTATCAGTTTTTCAAGCTCGCTCAAAATCCATCACTCAAAAAATTCAATGATAGAATCAAAAGATCGGTTAAATACACAACTGCAGATGAATAAAGGTGTCAGTCTATACTGGCTTGATAATATAAAACACAATGCCCCAGATACATTTCAGGGGTCAACTTAATTAATGAGAAAGTGTATATAGGGGAAATCGGTAGTGAACTCTATCAGCTTAGAACATCAGTAGTGTAGCGGTCATCACCGGGCGTTGCCAACGCTCGAACCCGGGTTCGAATCCCGGCTGATGTATACATAAAGCATTATGAAAAATTTCTCACATTCTTTTAAATTTTGATCTTTTTCAGCAATTAGCTTTTTTAGGGTTAATTCTTCCTTACTGGCTTTCAATTAATAAAATTCTAGTTTTTACTTACCGATCTTCCAGTTTTTACTTACTGATCTTCTAGTTTTTACTGACCTATTTTTCCATTAATTGTTTTCTACTACTGATTTTTCCTTATAGGCGGTCCCTCACTGGCTCTAAAACCAACTTTTAGATAAGCAATTATTTATTCAATCGACAATCATTTTTTATGGGGATTTTGTAGTGGAGGTTTTTGTATGGAGGATTTTTTGAGGGAAAGCACGGGAAGTTTACAGAGAGTGAAAATTGCCATACAGTTGAGCTTTATTCTCTGGGTCATGCTTGGTATTCTTGTATTTTATGCTACTTTTGAGGCAACTGCCAGAATATGGGGAACTCTATTACTGCTATTTATGGTTGTGATTTTCGCTCCATTTCTGCCGGATGGATCAGGTTATGAAGATAAGGGAAATGTAAATGGCGGCGAAGATGACTGAAAAACGCAGGGTAAAATGATCGAATCTCGATCTGTTGATGCCAATTACCAATATAAATTTACGAATGAACTCTGTATTTCGGTGACGAGGCTGATCAACCAGTTCCTAATCAGCAGAATCCGTAGCTATTGTCCTTTATGGGAAAAATCAGCCAGTATATTGGTTAGCAGAATTCTTCGTTAGCACGTGGAGAAAAGACAGGAGAAGAGGTTCTCCTCCATACTGAACATATTGCTAAAATTGGACTGGGGATCATAAAACGTTTGATATAACATTAGCAAAGGTTTTCCACATATTACATTATTTACGCTCTGAACCAGAGAGGATATCTTCTCTATTTCTCAGGCTTCCGTAACTCTCAGGACTGCGGCAAGTTCCCTTCCTTCATTTCCCAGGCTTGAAAGTTCACTAAAAATTTCTGATTTTTCAAGGTATTTTTCTGTTCTGATCCTTCCAGACTCTTCTATTTTGATTGTAATTTCTCCATCAGTGTATCCTCTTTCGATGCATTGGGTTACCAGCTGTCCGTATATTGAGGCAATTAACTTAAGACAATCGAAGACCCTATTATCATCAAAAACGTTTTTGCCATCGAATGTAACCCTCCTGAGTATTTTTGCTCCCACAGATGTCTTAAAGAGCTCTTTGACTTTTATCATGAATATATCGACGGAATCCCTGTTTAGAGCTGCAACCAGTTCACTATCTCCTGTTATTTCGTAGTCCCTGTGCTGAATGAGTAAAGACTCCTCGTTAGCAGAGAATATAAATTTGTTTTCCGGATCTTTGTCTTCGAGTATAATTCTCAGCTTATTTGCTTCACATTCTACACTTGTAACATGGAAATCTGATAGATCGTATTTTTTTACCTTCTTTTCTCTGGACAGGATTCCACTCCTTACCCATATCGGCAAAACAAGGTTGTGAAGATCCTTTACTTTGAAATTGTCCTGTGTGAAGTCCAGATCAAATTCGCATTGCATACCGTTAAGAAAGCTTATCTGTTTTCCTCTCAGTTTTTTGTCTTCAAAAGAAGCATAGTAAGCTTTTTTTGCTCCATAAATACTGTTTTCAAAAAAAGAACTCAAGCTTGAGAGAATCTTTGTCTGAAGTTGCTCCACCTCTGTAAGATTCTGTTTATGCTGCTTGTTGAGTTCCTCAAGTTTCTCGTTCTTCTTGGTTATTACTGCAGTTGAAAGAGTCTGAAGGACTGTATCCTTGATCTCGAGAATAGTATCCTCTTTGATCTCCGCGGTGCGACTTTCCAGATATATATTTAAATCTGTTTCAAACTCTTCGATATCCTGAATCGTTTTTTCGAAGATTTCGGTCTCCAATATATTTTCTTCTCTTATTTTGATAGCTGATTTTTCAAGAGGCAGGACTTCTTTTGAAATAACTACAAATTCCTGAAGGTCCTGGATGAAATCTCTCTGGACAGGTAAAGCGGTAGAATCCTGAAAAGTGTATTTCATTTTAAATTCCCTTTTCCTTCTAATGAAAACTTTTTTGATTTAAACTGATTATACATTATGTCTTTCTAACATTTTAAGATTTATGAGCTTATATCTTTAAGGAGACAAATGAGCTCCATTTGTTTCCTTCAAAATATCTCCGTGAACTTTAAAGGAGAATCAAACAAGAGATTTATAAAATAGATTTGATTGTTAAGGAGTATTAAATTACATAATATTTATTTTTTTCACTTAGATATATAATGATAAATATGTCGTAATTATATGAAAATGAGTCCGATAATTTTATACTTTCAGAAAGATTTATATTAGTTCCGGTTCAATCTTAGTGATATTATCGGTATTAGATAATATGTAAAGGCATGTACTCTACATAAAAATAGAATTTTGCTCTCAATAACGTTTTTTCTTTGAGCGAAGTACTCAAAATAAATAGCCCATGCCAAAATACAGCGCTGATTGGCCAGCACTGATTGGCCAGCACTGTCATCAGGTTTCGATCGTTGCAACATATATAGGGGGTGGGGTTAAAGATGGAGCCGTAATATATGGAATTTGAGAATCAGATGGTTTTTTTTATTCAAGTTTTGGTTACCAACAGGTTCAATTTTTAGACTTTTCATTGAACTATAACAAATAATAGGAATCTGCCATATTTCGTTAACTTTAAAATATTATTTAAAATCAAATAATAATCAATGTTGGAATGGAGTAAAATCAATATTTGCGGAATCTAGGTGCAGAACATGAATCAAAAATTTATATTATTTGGTGCGCTGCTAATTATGGCCTTTTTAGCAGGAACGGCAAGCGCAACTGGGAATACAGCCAATAGTCCAAGTATCACATTAAGCTGTAACGAAACAGGTCCTTTCAAGATGGGAGATGTGGTAACTCTCACTGCAACCTTCAATATACCAATCTCTAGTGCGGAATTAACTGTTGAGGACGATGTTTCTTTACCGATTACAATGGACAATATAAGTGACGCCCAATGCAGCAATGGCATTGTTTGGTCTTGTGAGTACGAAGTTCCAGACGATGTAAATAGTGCAGTGGATGCAACCGTATTAGGAGTACGCCCAAATGGAAAAACAGTTGATGAGACTTTCTTGAATGTTTTTGAAATTGACAATATAGCTCCAGAGTTTACGAAAATTACACCGGAATCAGATATTGTCAGTGAAAGTTGTGTACCCTTCAATTTCAGTGCTTACGATGAAACAAACAATGAAATATGCTACGACCTCTTTATCGATGGTGCCTCAAAGAGTACAGGAACTATAACCTCTGGGACATATAAGCAAATTGAGCTTAACCTAAATGACGGCTATTACAAATGGGAAGTCCAACTCAGTGACGATGCCGGAAACATAGGTTCCAGTGGTATCGGTGATCTGTATGTGGACACATGCGCTCCGGAAGTAACACTTCTTTCTCCTGAAGAGGGCTATGTCTGTTCTCAAGCCGACTACATCAACTCAACAACGGGTCTTATTTTCGAATTCACTGCTGAAGATACTTTAGCTGAAAAATATGATGATCTTAAGCTCAACTATGTACTGTATGTTGACGGAGAACCTCTTGACGAAATCGACTATGACGGAACCGAACTCCCCGACGGATTCGAACTTCCTGACGGATTCGAACTTCCCGACGGATTCGAACTCCCTGAAGGATTCGACATTGGAGGAAGTGATCTTGGAAGTGATCTTGGAAGTGACCTTGGAAGTGGTTTTGGAAGTGGTTCAGGAACCATGGATTCAGGTGAATCTGTAGAAGTTGATGATTCTTACTTGGCTGACGGAGCGCACAACTGGTCCGTTTCAATTGAAGATGAAGCTGGAAACAGCGTTATGAGTGGAGTCCGGAACTTCTACGTAGATATGGAAGGGCTTAATGTCGAACTCGTTTCTCCTAATGATGAGTATGCTGGAAGTGACTCAGCGTTTAACTTCAGTGTTTCAGGAGGAGCAGGACTGCCTTTCGAGTGTAAACTGCTCATTAATGGTAAGGTAGTTAAAACTGAAGACTGCGAGGCAGGAAAAAGTAGCTCTTTTGTTGTAGGGGAAGATGAGGTTAACTACTATGCATTAAGTACTGAATTAGCCGATGGAGAGAACATGAACTGGACAGTTGACGTTACTGATTGTGCAGGCAACAACTATGTACCTGAGCCGTATTACTTCTCTCTTGATACCATATCTCCGGCCAGTGTGGCAAACCTGGCTGTTGTAGATGCAATAGGTGAGACTCAGTGGTCTTATACGTACGATTATCCTGCACTGTTTGTTAGCTGGAATGAAAATACCGAAGAAGATCTTGCCTCTTCTCCTTATGAGATTTACATCAGCGACTCTTGTCCAGGCTCTATAGAAGAGATGGAAGAAATAGAATTTGCACAAGATGATACGGACTTTACACTAGAAGATACGGGCCTTACACTAGGAAATACGGCAGATACGGTAGATACGGACTTTTACATTGAAGAATACGAGGGAGAGCCTCTTGTCTACGGCAAAGATTACTGGGTAGCAGTTATCGCGCGGGACAGAGCAGGCAACTACAACGATTGTTTCTCCTATTGGGGCCCGGTTCACACGTATGAAGATATGAATATTACTCTTGATGCAGGCTGGAACCTGAAATCTGTGCCAAAGAGGCTGGTCTCATCGCTTTCATGCAAAGAAGATATCTTTGGAGAAGGCTGCACAGTCATTTATTGGGATGGCAGTTGCTGGCAATTCCCTGAGACTATCGAACCATGTAAGGGTTACTGGGTCTACAGTCCTGTAGCTTGCGAAAACAGCATAAAATTCAAACCAATGTCATATGACAGTACAACTCCTGATGCACCTGCATCTCTCTGCCTCTCCGAGGGCTGGCAGATGATAGGGCACACATCTACGCAACCTGCAGTATATTCTACAACCTTATCTTCACTCAAAGGTACTCTTACAGACTACAAGTACTCTAACCTGATCACCTATACCCACGATGAAGGTTGGGGAGGCATAATTCCTGAAACAGGACTTTTAGACCAGCTCACTGACGACACAAGTATAGGCAGTGCTTTCATTAATAGCACCAGTGCATCTCCGGTAGAAACGCTTCAGTATGAAGGCTACATGGTTCCTGGACAGGGATACTGGGTCTTTATGAAAGAAGACGGCACCTACGCATCCATCGAAAACGTGTATAACAGCCAGAATGATTACTCTGATGACGGCATTGATGACGGCATTGATGATGGAATTGATGACGGAATCAACCTTGATGATCTCCTTAACGGTGGAACTGGTGATGAAGCAACTACTCCTGAGAATGTTGTAACTACTCCTGAGAATGTTGTAACTACTCCTGAGAATGTTTCTAGCTCATCTACTCCCGGAAACGCGACTACTTCTGGAAACACAACTGATGGAGAAAACGCAACTACTCCTGGAAACACAACTTAAGGAAGTGATTCTGAATAAGAATCGGATTTCAAAAAGTAACTGTTCAGCCATAGGTTGAACGTTTATTTTTCTTTTTATTGCTTGTGTAGCAACGGAGGAACATTATGGGAAAATTATTAAAAAATGATTTGTTAGTAACAGCTGTACTGTTAATTCTTTTCTTGGCTGTCCTTCAAACAGCCGTGGCAGAAGAAGATGTCCCCCCTCTCCCAATGACAGTTAAAGGAGTTGCCCTTATTGATGGAAATCCGGCCCCCAAAGGAACTGTTGTTGCAGCTTATCTTAATGGGGAGCAGGTAAAAGAATGCCTCATAGATACTTCTTCAGGAGACTATTGTTTCTGGATTTCCGGAACCGCTGAAGATGAAGGAAAGCCTGTTACCTTTAAGGTGGACGGAAAAGACATAGAAGGAAATATTCCCTGGGAATCTGGAAAGCTGGTTACCTCTCTCGAACTATCTGAGGGAAAGATGATCGGGTCCGGAAGTTCTGAAAAAAGTTCAGATTCAGATTCAAGCTCCAGATCTTTGATAGGAAATGGTGAATCAGGAGCTTTAGAAGAGAATTCCAAAGCCAAGGTCATTGAAAGTTCAGTTCCTGAAGCGAATGTAACGGTTCAGAAGCCTAAAGGACTAAATTCTGAAGACAAGGAGACGGCGAAATCTTCCGAAGATTCTTCTAAATCAAACCGCGCTTCAGGTTTCCAGATTGGCTATGCAATTGTAGGCATACTTTTTCTCGCTTTCGGATTCAATCGCGAAAGGGAGGGGAGAAGGAAGCCCTGATGTGATTTTTTCAAAAAGTTTTCATTAGTAAAGTGAAAATTTCAAGGTGACATGATGATCATTAAAGAAAAATATATAAGAATTTCATCATTCCTGATTATTTTGATACTAGGCATATCATTCGTTCCGGGTGTATCTGCCAGCGGTCCCCCTTCAATTCCAAATGTGTTTAAAGGAAATCTACTTGCAGATGGTGCAAATGCACCTGTAGGAACCATAATCTCAGCATATATAGATTCCGAACTTGTTGGCTGGAACCTTATTAAAGAAGTAGGGGAATACGAGCTGACAGTTAACAGTACCGAGAAAAATAACGGAAAGACAATAGTTTTCAAGCTGGGTGATGTAGGATCCGAGCCTGTTTCCGCAACATACAAATATGGGGCTCCTCCAGTGAATCTTGATTTATCTTTCAAAGGAGAAGATTTTTCAGCCATTGTTGTAGGATCTGATGAACTCATAAACAGGTATGCCGGTATTGATAAGAAATTCTCTGCTGAAGAAATTAAAGAAATTGTGAATGACAAGACCATATCCACTGGGATGAAATACGCGATTTTGAAAATTTACTTTGCCGACGGGTGGGATCGAATATGAAATGGCCTGAGTTTAAAATTGCTTTTGTGGTGCTCCTGGCCCTGACCTTATGTACAGCCCCGGCCTCCGCAGGCAGTGCAGAAAGGGTTCTTCCTTCTTCGGTTAACGCCAATGAACAGTTCCAAGTAACTATCAATGTTGCTGATTACGGTGCTGCCGGGCAGGTTCTTGAAAAGCTTCCTGAAGGTTTCACTTTTATCGGCTCAACCCTTCCTGAAGGAGCAACATCTGTAAATGGCAATGAGGTTTCTTTCATACTAATGAGTGAAAAAAGCTTCGGTTACACTCTTAAAGCTCCTGCCTCAGGTGGGACATACAAATTTAGTGGAATTTTGAGAGACATAAACAAAAATGAATTTTCAATTATCCCTGCTACTTCTTCAATTGAAGTAAAGGGAGCTTCGAGCGGCTCAAGCGGAAGTTCAGGCGGAAGTTCGGGCGGAAGCTCGGGTGGAAGTTCAGGTGGAAGTTCAGGTGGAAGCTCAGGCGGCGGTGCAGCCGGGGGTTCCCCAGAACCTCAGAGCAATGTGGAAGCTAAGGAAATTTCCCAGGCAGTAGTTAATAAAGGAACACATGTAACATTCGAGTTTCCAAAGAACGCAACCTGTGTAAAATATGTAGGATTTGATGCCAAGAAAACTCTCGGAAAAATCACAACAATTGTCGAGATGCTAAAAGGTCAGTCCAAACTTATTTCTAGCCTGCCTGAAGGCACAGTTTATAAAAATGTTAATATCTGGGTAGGTTCAGGAGGAATAGCAAACTCTGACAATATCGAAAATGCAGTTATCGGATTTAAGGTCGAAAAATCCTGGATCGAGAAAAATGGAATCGATATATCCTGTCTGGCTCTCTGGTACTACAATGAGGCATGGAGTAAACTTGAAACCAAAAAAATGAGTGAAGATGACACTTACATTTACTTTGAAGCAAAAACCTCGGGTTTCGGTCACTTCGTTATTGTTGAGAGCAAAGATAAAAAGGCTTCCGATTCGGTAGAAATTACACCATCTACTCAAGAAGACTCAAAATCCAACCTCGCTTCAGATTCAGAAAAATCATCCGAAGATGACTCGAGCTTTTTGCCTGGATTTGAGTCCGCAGCAGCAATTGGAATTATCGGAACTGCATATTGCATATTGAGAAGGAAACTGTAAATTGTGAAATAATTTTTTAAGCAACTTTAACAGTTGCTTATATTCTTATTTTTAAATTCCTGGTTCTGTAGAATCTTCAAAATATTCAAATAAATGTTACTTTGAACATTTTTGTATAATCTTCTGTATAAGATTTTGAAATATTTTCTCTTTTGTATTAAGGCCCTCCTAATTGCTTTCATTATTTTGGACTTAAATTATTCAGAATGCTGAATTTGAATTAAATTTAGAGTTTCAGGATAAATTAGTATCTTTCACAACTGTAAATGAAAATTTATAGATTATCTATTTTAGAAAAATTTATATCAGTTGTCAAACAATCTTATTTATAATATCTTCACATAGGAACGTATAAATATACGTAACTTGTGTTTTAACTAAAAAATTATATCCAGTCGACCCTTTGGATTTGACAAATCTACCACTGAGTAGAAGTATATACCTTACACATTGGGCTGATTAATGGCATTGGTACAAGAATGGGGGGATAACTTTCCTGAGTGCTGTAAGCATCAATGAAAGTTACTATTTAGTGTACCAAAGTTAAAAATTACCATATTTCTTTCGTAAATGAGTTTAGAAGAGGCAGGGGGCTCTCTTATTGAAACTCTGAAAGGATTTTGATCTTTATAGCGCAACGAGGAGTGGGGTAAAAATGAATTCATAACTGAGTTTGGCAATCTAACGTTTATTTTATTTAAAATATGAAAAGCAAATATGCCCAACTTTTTATGTTTTTTAATAACCTAAGACTTCATTTGAAACTGATCCTGCTCATTGACTTTAGAATATTATTGAAAACAAATTATATTGAACATTTTAAGCGGAGTAAAATTGGACATTTGCTAAATCTAGGTGCAAAACATGAGACAAAAATCAGTACCATTTAGCCTGCTATTAATTATATCACTTTTAGCATGGACAGCAAATGCGGGTATAGATGAAAACGTTTCAGAAGAAAATTTTATAGAAGAAGGCATTTCTGAAGAGGATATTTCTGAAGAGGATATTTCTGAAGAGGATATTTCTGAAGAGGATATTTCTGAAGAAGATACACCTGAAGAAGATATGTCTGAAGAAGATATTTCTGAAGAGGATATTTCTGAAGAGGATATTTCTGAAGAGGATATTTCTGAAGAGGATACATTTGAAGAAGATAACACAAAAGAGATTGTAGAAATATCCTACAACGCATCGGGTCCTTTCAAGATGGAGAATGTTGTAGGTATCACCGCAACTTTCAGTAAACCCGTTTCTCTTGCAACATTAACAGTTAATGATGACTCTTCTTCTCCTATTGACATGGTCAGTATAAACGATACAGTCTGGTATTGCGAGTATGTGGTGGTTCCTGATGAAGTTAATGATCCAGTAGATGTATTCATATCTGCAGTTGACAAAGACGAAAACAGTATCGATGGAACTGATGCTGAAGCTTTTGTGATTGATAATACAGCTCCGGAACTTACCCTGAATGAACCTGAGTTAAAATCTGACAACACAAATCGTGTAGTTGTCGGTACAAACGATGTTGTTTTCAACTTCAGTGCTTCCGATAATTTCGATGACAGCATAAGTTATACTTTCTACTTCAATGGTACAGAGATTGATACCGGAGAACTGAATCGAGAAGAATGTAAATTAGTAGAGCTTAATAATTTGGATGAAGGATATTACACATGGGAAGTCAAACTCGAAGACGACTTAGGGAATGCATGTTCCAGTGGTGTTGTTGATCTGTATGTGGATACAGAAGATCCAGAAGTGACACTTATTTCCCCAGAAGATCACCTTATTGATACAGGAGACTGCCTTAATCTTAGTTTTACTGCAAAAGACGATTTTACAGATCAGTATAAAGACCTGAAACTTTATTATGACTTATCCATTGATGGAGAGCTTGTTGAAGAACAGAGTTCGGTAGAGATGCGCCCCTGGCAGTATATACAGGTCCCATGCAGTGACCTTAAAAATGGAGCTCATGAATGGTCTGTTGATATTTATGATGATGCAGGAAACAACGTTACGAGTGAAACTCGGTACATATATGTAGACGAGGAAGATCTTAGAGTTTTGCTCATTTCTCCGGATGGTGGATACGCTTCAGCAAATACAACATTTAAATTCAGAGTCTCAGGCGGAGCAAAGATGCCTTTCGACTACAAACTGCTCATTAACGGCGAAGAAGTAGAGAGCAGAATTTGCGAAGAAGATACCATTTCAGAAGATGAGGAAGAAGACGTTTCAGAAGATGAGGGAGAAGAAGACATTTCAGAAGATGGGGGAGAAGACTTTTCAGAAGACGAGGGAGAAGAAGACGATAACATTTTTGAAGAAGGAGAAAATACACTTTTCTTGGGAGAAGAGTCTACAAATTATTATACTTTAGAAGCTGAAGTGCCTGACGGGGATGGTATAGAATGGACAGTACTTATTACTGACTGTACAGGCGATACCTATCAACCTGATCCATACTATTTCTCTCTGGATACTGAGGCTCCTGAGCGTGTAGCAAACCTGAGTATAATAAATGTGGCAGGCGAGACTGAGTGGGATGATTCCGATCGTCCCAGACTGTACGTTGGCTGGGATGAAAATACTGAAGATGATCTTTCCTCGATGCTTTATGAGGTTTTTGTTAATAACTTTGCACCTTCATCTCTCGAAGATATGGAAAAAATTGGGTCTACATCTGATACGAGTTTCTATATTGATGAATACGGAGGAGAGCCTCTTGCAGACGGTAAAGAGTATTGGGTGGCCGTTATTGCTCGGGACAACGCAGGAAATTACAACAATTGTTTTGTTTCCATTTATGGCCCTGTTCAGATATGTGGAGATGTGAAATCAGAAAGTGTAGAGAATTTAATTTCAGATACAAATTCCGGAATTTTGACAGGAACCGAAAGTGAAGATGTAAATACCGGAAGTTTAAATGATTCAATTTCGAATACAAATTCCGAGCTTTTAGAGGAAGAGGAATTATCAGAAAGTTCAAATGACTCAGCTTCAAACACAAGTTCCGGAATTTTGACAGAAACTGAATTATCGGGAAATTTGAGTGATTTAACTTCAAACACAAATTATGAATTTTTGGCTGAAGACGAAAATTCGGAAAATCTAAGAGAGAAATTCAGTACAGGGATCCTCAGAAGTATAATTCCTCAAGTGAATAAAACATCTCTAAAGACTGTGAATAAAAATTCACTGGCTAAGAATCAGGCATCGGAATACGCAGAAGATCCTGCTGGACCAAAAAGTGCTCCAGGTTTCCATATAATTTGTTCAGCTATGAGCATCCTTCTGCTTGCCTTCTGGTTAAATCTCAAGAGGAAAACGGGTAGAAAGCTCTGATGAGTTTTTTCAATTACTATGAGAGTCTTTGATTCTGTATTGTAATCAAAACCGTTTTTCTCATTTCTATTTTTCTCATTTCTATTTTTCTCATTTCTATTTTTCTCATTTCTATTTTTCTCATTTCTATTTTTCTCATTTCTATTTTTCTCATTTCTATTTTTCTCTTTTTAAAGTTCCATTTTTTCAAAGTAATTTAACAATATTAGATTTTGATAAACCTGAGTATTTTTTCTCCTTCGCTTATCCGTCTGAGAAAATCCTCCTTGTCAGTATATGTGACTCCTGTGATTACCGAATCAGCTGCTTTTCTGCCAAGTCCTGGAAGTTCCCGGATAAGGGCAGGAGAAGTCGTATTAATAGGCAAAGGATAAGGAATACCTGTAATCGAGCGCATTCCATGCCCTGTGATAGTGACATCAGTAAATTTTCTCAAAGGTATTGAAGCAGGAATTCCTACAAGCAGAGGGTATGAACCAAGCTGTCTTCCGAAAGTAACCCCCTTTTCGTGCACCTCACACATGACATCCCTGAGTATTGTACCTTCGGGCACTACCCGCTTCAGCATTGGAAGATCAATGGTCTTCCTAACCTTTTCCTTATATTCCAGAAAGAATTTCTTGTGTTTTGTGATTGCTTCGTCCCTTCCGTACATGGGGGTGCCTGGAAAAGCCATGACCTGACGAATGTTGATTCTGCGCAGGAGTAAATCCGAATCAAACACATGCTTCAGAAAATCATAGTTAAGCTGGAAAGTTTTTTTAGATTCACCCATTAAACCGTGTACGAAATTAATTCCGGGAAGAATCTCAGGAAGCCCGTTTGACCCTCTAATGGCTCCAAACCTGTTTACAAGTTTAATTGCCTCAAATACTTCCTCAGGACTGGCCTTCAGGGAATTTGCTGCAATTACCTTAGGGTCGGCGCTTTCCATTCCAAAGGCCGTCACATCCCCTGATGTGTGATATTTAATTATTGTTTTGAGGATCTTTTCCGACTCCTCAGAGTAAACTGCAAGTGTTATAGGGTTTGCATTATCCATATGAAGCACGGAGAGTTCAGGGGCAGAGTTCCGAATTCCCCTGTAGAGCCTTTCAATAGCTTCAGGATTAGGTTTTGGCACAGGTCCGCCGACATCTTTTCCATGATAGGAAAAAAGATCAGGCTGCCTTCCTATCCTGAAATAGCGAGCTCCATAGGAATAAAGTGCAGAGGCTTCGCAGACGACATCTTCCACAGGCCTGTAATCAGAAACTCCGTAGAAGGGTTCTGTACAGAAAGAGCAATGGACCTGCCTGCCGCATCCTCTGTAGGTTTCAAGCTCACACATACAGTAAGGGTAATCCGGGTGCTGCCTTATCAAAAAAGCCCCTTTATGCCCCCAGCGTCCGATTTCGGCTGTTGTCCTTAAACGATGTTCAATAGTTTCCGGATTTCTTACTCCCAAAGGTAATCCTTCACTTCCTCCAGTTCCCCTCTCCAAAAGATCATACACAAAAGCTTCAAGATCCATCCTGGCAAGCATTGCACCTTCAAGACTAACTCCACAGTCGATTCCCTGCGCTGCCCTCCCGCCTTCACTACTGAAACCAAGCCTTATAGGACCGCCTATAACTTTTACCCCACCTGCAGCCCGAAAAATTGTCTCAATTTCTCCAGGGGTTATCGGAGAAGCCCGAAGGTATTTACCTGGTACGGTCATACCTGCAATGACGATCAGAAGGTCTGCTTTTCCTACAAGTTCCCCGGCACCAGGCGGATTTTCCCTCAGAGAATCAATAGTAAGGTAATGAATATCTTTTTCGAAAAGTCCGCGCTCCCTGAGGGCGCCTGCTATGTATCGCGGATAAGGAGAAAGGTAAGGAGGAACTCCAAGACAGGCAGGTTCATCTACATAACCGTCAACAATGAGTGCTTTCATGTAAATTCTCGTTTCCATTTATTTGATTACTGAAGATGGTATAGATTGCAGCTGAATATTAAATTGAAGGTGCTCGTGAAGGTATTGAAACTCCCGGATACCACAAGTGAGAAATGAAGAGGTAAATCAAGAGAAACAAATTAAGAAGAGAGAACTCAAGAGAAAGAAAAAATATAAAAATAATCAGGGCCGGGACCGAGAATCGAACTCGGGTCGTAGCCTCCACAGGGCCACAGGATGGACCTCTACCCTACCCCGGCCACAGGGTCTGGTACTTCAGGTTTGAAGCAAGCTATAGAAGGAGTTTTTTTATATAAAGTTTTTGCCGGAAGGAGCAGGGAACCCTCCCCTATGGAAGGAAAATTTCTGTATTCCGGCAGAAGGGATACGTTAAATCCGGTTTAAAGCGTTTCCTGGACTACTAAATCAGAGTTTTTTGAGCCTGTCAATAGCCAGTTTTGCAGCCTTTTCACCTGAAAGAAGCATGCCTCCAAAGACAGGACCCATCCTCGGAGCGCAGGTTGCGGCGTTTGCAGCCATACCCGCAACGATCAAACCCGGATAGATCTCCTGAGTTGCGTCAACAGCCAGGCGCTCGCCAACTTCTGACCACATAGGTTTTTCTCCGAGCTTCCCAAGCTCCCCTATCTTTGCGTTCGGGATTTTTCTGAGAATCGTATTGCAGACAGTTGCATCATGCCCTGTCCCATCAATTACGAGTTTTGTGCGAATCATAAGAGGGTCCACATGCAGGCGCTGAGCTGAAACAGGCCCCCAGTTAATGACAATTCCTGTAACTCTGTCATTTTCCCGAATCATGACGTCTTCAAAGCTCACAAGGTTAAAGACCTCAGCTCCCGCAGATGTTGCACCTGCAATCAGCTTCCCGACAGATTCCACAGAGTTGGCAACATAGTACCCTGGTTGATACTCTTTATATCTGATTCCGAAATCATCCAGAATATGGAGAGCAGCTTCCTGCACAACAATGCGAGGGAACATCATTCCCCCTGCCCACATGCCGCCCCCGAGGGATAACTTCTGCTCATAAATAGCAACCTTTACCCCTGTCTCTGCCAGATACTTTGCAGCCACCAGATTTGCAGGCCCTCCTCCTACAAGCGCCACATCAATGTCCGTATATTCAAGAAAGGTTTTAGAATACTCATCAAAAATTGCCCGTGTGATTATGACTTCGTCGAGTTCCATTTTAATCTCTCATAAAGCTTCTATGGTTGAAAATCCGGGAAAAACAGCCCGATCTTTTCAGAAGTAAATCGGGGAATTGTTAACCCTGGACAGAAGTATTGAAATTCACATTTTGATAAGGTGCATTGTTTTTAAAGTTGTTGGAAAATGATGGGAAGGAAGAGAGGAATAAAGAAAGATAACTTTACTCCAAAAAACATCAGAAACATAGGTAAAAGGCTTCGGCTAAATAAAGTTCCCTAATTCAAAGCTGTATGCTCCAAAATAGAAGTAAAGATATAAATTTTCACCAAAAGATAGTCCTCTTAAGCGAAGCAAAAGTGGCCCGTGCTGTTGTGATTAAATCGCAACTCCCAGAAAATCTCCGATTTTCTGTGATCCCGAAGCGAAACTCGGGATTCTAAGCCATAAACCAGTCTGCTTGAGCGAGCGAAGCGAGTGAAACGGACGGCGGGCTCCCGAATCGCAATTCGGGAAAGAAAAAAGAGAGGCTTTATAGAATTTAGCCTCTTCATAAAGAATTTCTAAATTAAATTTTACTGCTCAGCCTGTCCACCATTGTTAAAGAACATGGTGTCGCCTTCACTGGAATACAGGACAAGCTGGCTGTCCTTCATAGTTGCTGATTTTACACCTGTGATAAGCGATGTGTATTCAGGGTCCATGGAATCAGGCCCGCATGCCACAAGTGTCATTGTAGCTGTGTTAAGAGTCAAATCGTTTCCTTCCAGAATATAGCTCCCGCTGCCACTATTGCAGTCTGTTTTTAGGTAGTATGTACCGTCAGATGAGAGGGAAAGAGTGTACAGTTCAGGGTTAGATACCTGAATGTTCTCGCCAGCATGCTCATAACCAGTCCACAGCCATTTGACACCGATAATACTGTCAGCAGAAACTGGATCAAGCTGCTGAGAGGTATTTTCAGAAGATCCGGATTCAGAGGAACTGCCGCTAGAAGAGCCAGACTCAGAAGAACCATCATTTGAAGAGCTAGATCCAGAGGAACTACCACTAGAAGAGCTAGACTCAGAAGAACCCTCATTTGAAGAGACAGATTGAGAAGAAGTATTATTCACAGATTCAGGTCTTACAGATGTATTGTTTACAGATTCAGACTGTAGAGATGTATTGTTTACAGATTCAGACTGTAGAGATGTATTGTTTACAGATTCAGGCTGTACAGATGTATTATTTACTACAGGCTTTGAAACATTCTCTCCCTGTTCAGTACAGCCAAGCGAAAAAGAATACACGGTTATAACCCCTATAGCCAGGAGTAAAACCAGACCTATTGACATGTTTTTAACTTTCATATTAACGCCTCATAAACTAAATGGTAATTTAACGACTTGTTTAAATATATCTTTTGTTTAAGCTGCAATTTGATTCGCAATTATCAGATCTGCCTTTATTTTTGCATAAAATCTGCAGACAGATTTTGAAAATATCATAGAGAATTCTTATTGATCCCCCTAAAAAGAATTCTAATCAATCTTCTTAAAGGTCAAGTAATAAAAATAAAACTATAAATTCCTTCTGTTTTTAATTTATATTCTGTCCTATTCGTACCTTATTTTACTCAAATTTCATTTTTCACGTTCTTCCAGGATTCATATTTTACTCTTATCTCGCTCAACCAGCTGGACACAGTTTCCCCAGAGATCTTCAAGCACAAAAAGTTTCCCCAGGGATCTTCAAGCACAAAAAGATTGTCTTCTGACCTTGTAACAGGGCACTTCTCAATAAATGTTGCACCATTCTTTACAAGATAATCAACTATTCTTTCCATGTCTTCACCCTCCGGTGAAATATGAAACTGGAGATGATGAGTCATTTTCTCACAGAAGGAAGAAATACCTGGAAGCTTCCCCAGTTCCAGCATGACCCTATCTTCAGAGTTTAAGAAAAAGCCACTGCTTTTTCACTGTGATGGACCTTTTTGATGGAAAAAAGTCTTTACAGCTCCAACTTAGTTTTAAAATGAGAATTCATGAGTCTTCAATGTATAACTTGAATTTTATAATATAGAAATTAAGTTAAGGAAACAAGATTCCTATGCTTCTATAATTGACAAAATCAACCTTATTGATAAAAAAACAAATACTTTGGGGTAAGATGAAAATAAGTGCATACAAGATCCTGAAAGGCAAATCAAAAAAGAATCCATGGATCTGTCAACTCGGAAGTGGTAGTTGAACTTCCGGGAGGGTGGGAATTGACTCCATAATTACAAAAAGTTCTGCCGAAAGTATGAATTTGAAAGAAGGACACGAAGTATAATGCAGTAATATAAAGCAACCAGCATGATGTTAGCTTCGGAATAATATATGGATTTTGCTACTATATTTTTTAGTTGATACGGCCTCACTATACTCAATAGAGATCTTCTGATAAATAGAAAAAGCAGAAAATAAGCTTTAATAGGCTTTAATAGATAGACAAAACCGAAAGGAAAGCTGTATATAAGACTGTTTGTAAATTATATCTATAGGGGGAGTTATTTTGTCAAAAGAACGCAGAGAATCGTCCTTTCAGCCTGAACCAATACCAGAACCGGAACCAGAACCATTTCCTTCGCCTGAACCGATACCAGAACCGGAACCAGAACCGGAATATGAGCACAAGCCAAAGAGAAAAAAGTAACTACAATAAAGTGCGGCAGGTATGATCACAAAAGTTTACATAGCTCACTGTGAGGAGGATGAACCGCTTGCTCAGGAACTTACGAGAGCGCTCTGGGCAGTGGAACTGGAGAGTTTTTCCTCCCTTTACAGGAAAGCTCGAATTCTTTCCCTTGCCGAAAGAATACGGTTTGGCATCCGACAGTCTGATTGTGTCATCCCGATTCTCACAAAGGAAGGTGTAAAGTCTCCTGTAGTAAACCAGGAAATAGGCCTGGCAATCGGAGCAGATCAGTTCATAATTCCTTTGGTAGAAACCGGAGTGGAATTGCCTGTTCTTATACACCACCTCCAGCCCATCAATTTTTCTTCAGATGCTTATGAAGATGCTCTGGGAAAATTAATACAGAACATAAGACAGCTCACAAGGCTTGACTGGCTGAAAATAAAATGCCCATACTGTGGAGAAGAAATGACACAGTATATATCTCCTGAAGAGGAAGTAGAAAAAGCTCTTCTTGCAGGGAAACATCTCGAGACAAAATGCAGCTACTGTCAGAGTAAAATTAATCTGGATCCTAGGACTTTCAGGCCCCTTCTCTGATCATTCTCTGACTGTTGATTAAACAGAATAGTTAAAAAATAGAAAAGAGGTTTAACTGATGGAGAAAAGAGTAACTGATGAGGTAAGAGATGAGCCAGGAGAACCAATGGTAGCTAAATCAAAAATGGGCGAAGCTACAGTAAGTGAGTTAGAAGTTAAGGGAATAGAAGAGCTTACTCCAATAGAAAAGAGGCATCTGCTCTTGCAGCTTGCCCGCGATAAGGTAAAGAACAATTCTGTAGGACCATGGGAAATAACTGATATCAGAAGGGAAGAATGGAGAACTGTTAAAGCTACATTAACCCAACCGGTAGAAATCGATGTAAAAGACACAGGAAGAGATGCTCTCTTTGAGGTATTGCTTGACATAACACAATTAGAAAGAGAGCTTGAAGCAGAAAAGGTCGAAGTAGATGAACTTGAGACACAGAAACGAAAAGCTACATCAAGAAAGTGATCTGAGACATGTAAGTTAAGAGCAGAAGATAACAATAAGAAATAAAAAATAAATCAAAAATAGTAAAAGATGTCTAAAAGGCAAAGATAAAAACTTCAGGAACTTATCCATATTAAACCATAGAAGTTACAGATAGACAGATCCTGAAGTAATCTTTAAGCCTGCGCTTTGAAAAAGAATAGTTTTCCTTTTAACTCTGGAATGGATTATATTTAGAATTTTTTACTTTTCCGTTTCGCGTAACACTCCCTGCAATAGACAGGTCTATCAGGGTCCGGCTCGAAGGGTACCTCTGTTTCCTGATCACATTCAGAACATTTTGTTGTGTACATCTTTCTTGGTTCTATATCTGAATCTCGGCCTCTGCTGAAACCTTGATCCTTACTCTGGAAACCTTTTCGCTCCATTATATTTTCCCCTATACTATTTCCCCTAAAGTCACACTCAAGAGATCACCAGATATTCAAAAAGCAACCTAGATAAAAATAAAATTCTTTCCGGAGAACCCTGATGAATTAAATGAGTAATTAATATCTGCTACAATAATATTTATTGTTGTTTATTTTGATATTTTTACTGGTGCTTTACTTGATAATTTAAGTCTTTCAAAACTTTACTTATGCTTATGGTTGATCTGCAATTGACATTTCTCAGTTTATATTTCTGAAATGAGATCTCATTAAAAAGCCAAGGTATAAAATGGTGTTTAGAATTGAAATGAAGCCTTTAGTAAGTTTGCTATTACCTCCTCTGACCAATTTTTAAATTAAATAGTGGAGCTATTAAAAAATGTCAAAATTTCACTAAAGGCATTATTTCATGAAAAATGAAGGAGGTTTGGAGCCTCCTTATTTCTAGTCAAATGGAAAGACTGCCTAACTTCCTCTGACTGGTCACATTCTCTGTAACAAATATAAATTGATGTTGACTCCTGAGGAATAGTGATCTTCTTGCCATTAATTATTCAGAAGTTTAGACAAATTTACTTTAACTGTTTTCCCATTTGATAACTTGCCTTAAAAAACTTATTTCCCTTGGAATTCCTTGCTCACATCTGCAGCGTTTGTATATTCCCTTTCTGGAAGGTCCTCAAGAACCTGAATTACCTTGTCGCTGGCTTTGTGACTCTTAGCATGCTTAATAAGATCCTTCTTATGTACAGGATAGTCAATATCCTTCAAAGCTTTCTGAACTTCAATCGGACTTGTTAGCATAAAATTTCCCCCTATTAATTATATTCTCAAATTCTACGCTGATATTATTATCAGTACCTGAATAACTTCTCAGAAGATCTTGTGTGAACTTCTGTTGCATAAATTCTAGCCGTATTCCCGAGCAAATTTACTTGAAAAAATATGTTCAGTAAATTGGTACTCTTTGGCTTCGGCTGCCCAGATACGTTTGCTTTTCAAACGTTCGATTTCTCTGGTGACCATTACCAGGAGTCTTATACTCTATTTCAGATATCCCCTTTAGAAGATCCAGAACATCGTTGCTTGCCTGTTTTCTTTCAGCAAACCTAATGAGGTCATCTCTGCTTGCCGGATAACCTTTGTCCCTGCGAGTTATGAACTCCTTAACCTCGCATGGACCTCTTTTGATGAATTCACCTCCCTAGATTCAGGTAGCTATTACCGTTCCCATTTAGTTGCCCACCCTCCAATGAGTATTATGTGAGGTATAATATAAAAAAGAATTCAACCCAAACGTTTGTTAGAAGATAACTAGTTAGGTCTGAAAACTCTTTATTTTTTGGGAAATTGATGAAACCTGAAAAAAGGAGTCCAAGAGGAACTTACATTGAATCTTAGGACTCATGTGTATAATCTGGATCAAAATAGGAGGATCAAAAAAAGACCTTCAGAACAGGTGATAAGTGATAAATGATACTCCATCAGAAAATGAGTTAACCACGTTTACAAAAAACTTTATTGAAAGAGACTGGATTTCAGAATTCTGAAAAGAAAAAAAGTGATATGTATTAGGTCTATAAGTCCTGATACTTACAATAGGTACTACTTTTTGGCAGTTAGCACTTCCCTTATAGAGATTATGGCCACAGTATCTGCAACAAAGCCGGGATTCAGAAGAGTCCAATAATAAACATCAATAGACCTGAGAATACAGGAATTAAAAAATTATCGTTAAGGAAAAACTTGAGCATCGTCTGAGAATTAAATTCTCTGATAGTCTGTAAATTTATAATACTTTCCAGTAGCATCCCCCCTGCAGAACCAACAAGAGCCTGAGCAGGAGATACAAAAAAAGAAGAGGCAAAAAAGGCTCCAATAAGGCCTGAAATAGTTCCTTCTACGGTTTTTTGTTCAGAATAGGGAAGCTTATGCCTGCCTATCAAGACACCCATTGCTGTTGCTATTGAATCTCCGAATGCAACAATTGCAATCGAGGCATAAACAATATTTTCAGGAAACAATACAAAAGAAAGGGTTATACCGCAAAGGAGAAGAATAGTCCCTTTAAACGGGACGGTCTGTTTTGAAGGTCTTCCCCACCTGCATAAAAAAGTAGATAACGAACTGGGAAGTTTATTTGTTAGAATTATAACTGACATTATAACATAAAAAAGAATTAGAAGTAACAGGACGGTCAATGCCTTGTTACCGGCTATCCAAATTAAAGTAATTAAAACTATTCCTGTAGACAGGTGTATTAACTGACGCTCAACTTCACCTTTAAGAGAGGATTTCCGATCGGGATAATCACACTTTAAATTTGGATTTTGCTCGATTACCATGAAATCACTCTTCATGATCTAACTTCTATGACTCTATCTCATGGCCTTACTTCATGACATCATGCTCTTTTAAGAGTAACTAGAGTTATCTGACCAAATAACTTATAAAAAATAAAATTTTAGAATTTAATCCCTTTCTTTGTAACTATGCCTGATTAGAGATATGTCCTTAGATATATAAATAGATACAGATGAAAATCCAGTATTGTAATAGATCACCAATCCGGCTTTTCAAGTTTGATCATTTCAGCAGAAATGCCGGTAAACTTTAAAGAGAGTCCATATCAGAAAGAAGCTTGAAAAAAGGAAGCAATAGATCAAGGAATAATGAGCTAATGAATATCAATTCATGGATGAATAACTTGGTAAAGTTGAAAGACGAGAAGGCAAAATGCTTATGCCAAAAGTAGTCGTTTCTGATGGATATATCTTGCAATCTGTGTTAATACAGAAAAAACTTTTGAAGTAGGAGAAAATAATAAAGAAGTAAAATGAATTTAACAAAAAAATTTATTTTTCCATTAGAGGGTGACTTAAAGAAGCTTTTAAAGCGTTCAATTCGAATTCTTGATGTCAGAACTTATGGATAATATCAGCATAAATTTGGGATAAACTGAGTCACCTTCTCTTTCCAATAAAAAAATAGAATACAGCTCCCAATACTCCGAAGATGAGAGTAACTACTATCCACATAATTTTCGTCATATCGTTCAAGCTTCTGTTTTGAGTCAATGTGTCATAGACAACCCATATGAATGAAACAAGAGAAATTAACCCCCAGATACTGAGTAAAATCAATAAGAAACCTCCTAAGATGAAAATAAGTTTTAAAGATATATAAATATCTTCAATGTTGTCAGATTAAAGAAAAGAAGTAATTCAATCCACGAGCGAAAAATACATTCTCCTATTGCTTTTCCCTTTGTTCTGAAGTTTCTCAATCTTAACCCCTTTTATCTCTCCCGTATTCTTCAAATGAGTTCCACCGCACGCCTCAATTGTTTCGTCTTCAATTTCAACAAGACGAACTTCACTGATCTCCTCGGAAAAGCCTTTGGCAAGGGTAGTAAGCCTTGAGAGTTTCTCTTCAGCTTCTTTTCGGCTGACAAGGTAAAGATTGACAGGATGATTCTGATCTATCACGTTATTTGCTATTTTCTCATATTCAATGAACTTGTCCCTATCAAAAGCTTCAAGGCTGAAATCCACGCGACTTTGGTCAAGGCCTAGCTGATTTCCCGTAATCTGCGCTCCTGCTTCTCTTTCAATTACACTGGCTAAAACGTGAGTTGCCGTATGCATCCTCATATGCCTGTAGCGGCGATCCCAATCAATAAATCCTTTTACCCTGTCTCCAGCTTTCAGGCTAACAAAAACATTTTCTACAGGAACTATTTCGTGACTTATTTCTCCATTGAACTTACCGACGTAAATAACTTCAAACTCAACCCCATCATTTTCCCGAATTAACTTTCCTGTATCATTGGGCTGACCACCGCTTTCGGGATAAAAGGCCGTGCGGTCGAGGATAATATATTTGCTATCAGTTACTTTTTCAACAGTTGCTTCAAAATCTTTCAGGTAGCAGTCAAGAAAATAAAGTACTTCTGTCATTGTTAAACCTCTTTTTAAATTTCTTTTAAATGGAATTAAAAGTGTTATAATCAAAAGATCTCAATAATAATATCAGGTACGGAATACTTCCTTAAAAGAATTTCCAAATTACACTCTCAAATTACACTCTCAAATTACACTCTCAAATTACACTCTCAAATTACACTTAATGGGTTTCGAAAAGAAGACAAAAACGAAAAAGTATAGAGATTCTCCTGTACATTCTGAGCCTTACCTTACTTTTACCAAGAGAACTCCTGCGAACAATAAAACAGCATAGATTAAAATTTCTCTAAAATTTAAAATTAGAAATGAACTGTCACGTCCTTGTCAATCAAATTAATACTGGAAAGAAGTTTTTTCTGCTTTTTTTCGAGCTCTTCCCTTAAAGCAGTCAACTTTTTCTCAGAATTTTTGATATCTTCTTCAAGTAATCGAACTCTACTCAGAAGTTCTGACTCTTTATGTTCAAGTACGACAAGTTTTCCGGTATCTGAGCTTTCAAGTTCAGACTCCTTTGCTTCAAATTCCTGTAAAATTTCAAGGTATTCTTTTTTCTTTTCTGAAAAAACCGAGATTGCAGTCTGTACCTGGTGAAGGGCTTTTTCCTTTTTCTGAGTCTGTATATCCAGAGCATTATCTTCAAACGCCTTTTGAAGTTCCGGGAAAAAAGAAGGATCAACATGTATGGGATCTTCAAGACAGATGTCAAGCTGCTTCTTTACTTCGGGCTTTAAGGTGTATCTGGTACTTTCATGAAGCTTTTTTATCCTTGAAAGATGGCCTGAAAGCGGAAGGACAAGAGAAATTAAGCCTGTCTCGGCTTTTTTGAGCCTGTCCTTGAGAGTATTAAATTCCTCCTGAGTCTTCTGTAATTTCTGCCACATATCCCCTTTCTTGAACTCTTCAAGCTCCTGATTAACCCTGGAAATGTCGTCCTTCAAAACCTGAACCTTTCTGCTTTTAGACTCAAATTCGAGCCTTTCTGTGGTTATCGAAACTGAAAGTTCCTGGATATCTTTTATATCCGAAGACGCCGTTTCAATAGCTTCCGTTTCTCTCTTATTTTCCAGAACTGCCCTTCCAAGTTCGTTAAAAACCTGACCTAAACTGGCAAGGCTCTCACTAACCTCTTTCGATTCTTCAGGAAAAACACCTCTTGTATACCGAAAGCTCCTGTTCATATGCTCCAGACAAATATCGAGGTTCTGCGCAGATGTCTCATAGAACCCTTTAAGAATCCTGAAATCTTTGTTTTCCTGAACCCTAATTTTATCAATCAGCATTGAGACCTGTTTTGTCACATTTTCTCTATTACTCTTCGCTCTTTTTACAGCCCTTATGTCAAAGTCTCCCTCGACTTTTGCTTCCGCAAGCTTGGAGTTGCTTTCTTTGAGTGCCGACAGTGAAATTTCAAGCTCACTCAAAAGGCCGGAAATATCCTTTTCCATTCCGGAGGATATTTTTTGATAATTTTCATCCAGCCACGCAGGCAGATATTTAAAATCGATTTCTTTGAGACCTGTTTTTTCACTAAAACCTTCTTTTTTTCCGAAGAGCTTTTTAATCCATTTCAACCTTGACCTTCCCTGAATTTGATGAAATTATTAAGATATTTCGTTAATCCTTTGTTTGAAGAAATTATTAAATGTATTTCGTTAATCCTCATACGTTAAAACTTATTCTATAAAGGTTTGTTCTATGCCAAACTATTCTGCATAAAAGATGGAATGGAAGAAATCATCCTTAACAATATAATTATTAAATTAATTAATGCAGTTTTTGTTGAGGACAAACCGAATTAATTAAGTAAACACCATACATAATAAACTATATAATAAAGATATATGGAAAGGGCTTTTAGTAAGTTTGTATAAAAGAAGAAAAACGAAGAGGGTAAAAATGAGTGATGGAATAATGCAGCAAATAATTCCGTATACTGACATAACAGTATCGAGAATGAGCTTTGCAGTTATAGTGCTGGTTCTTGGCTTTATTATATCAAAATACATTGTTCACGCTTTCAGAAAAATAATTCAAAAAACAAAAATTCCAGACCTTACTGTTCATTTTCTGACTAACTTTCTGAGTATTTTCCTCTATGTAATTGTTTTCCTGGCCTTCTTGAAGAGTTTGAGTTTTGATGTAGATAGTTATATAGTAGGAATGTCCGCAGTGATAGGTCTGGTTTTAGGTCTGGGCATGCAGGATACTTTTACAAACCTGACTGCTGGTTTATGTATTGCGACAATCAGGCCCATTGACATGGGAGAAAACGTGACCTTAAATGGGCAAACAGGAAAAGTAAAAGCAGTAGGAATTATGTCAACCAACCTCTTAACATCTGATAATCAGCTCATAACAATTCCCAATAAACTTGTATGGGGAAATTCCATCATCAATATGACACGTATGCCTACCAGAAGAGTTTCGATTGATGTAGGGATAAGCTATTCATCAGACATCGAAAAAGCCATAATGATAGCCCTTGATCTTATGAAAAGAAATTCCCTTGTACTTCAGGATCCAGAGCCTTCAGTAACTATTCAAGAACTTGCTGCTTCGTCTGTAAATCTGCAGCTTGCGGCCTGGACGAAAACTGAGGATCTTGTGACTATAAAGAACAGCCTGACTGCAGAAATCTTTGAAGCTTACAAAAAAGAAGAAATTGAGATGCCTTTTACCCAGATGGATATACATATAAAAGACATTGAAATTAAAAACAATGTAAAAAGTGACTTAAATAAAATATAATTTGGTGGGATAAATAGAAGAGGATAAGAACTGATCAGACTTCGGGCAGTTTCAACAGAAAAAGCCATTCTGGCTAGTGTCGCGTCGATCATCAAGAATTGAAAAATTCTAAATGATTGTAATCGATTTTATACGATATTTTGCTGTCGACGTGACACTAGCATGTGCGTTGAATAACTTGTCTTACTTCTTTTAAGCATTATCTGTATTTTCTTATGTATATTATTTAGCAGGTTACATGGAACATTGCAGTGACTCTGCCTTCAAGTTCGTTCCAGCGTTCAATTGCCCAACCTGTCGGAAAGAGTTCTACCCCACATTTATTTTTCCTGAAAAAATCCTCAGCTTCTTCCGAAAGTTTCACAAAACCTGTCTGTCCTGTTCCGATAATGATTTTTTCTATTCCTTCTTCATAAATGTGTTTTGCTTCTTCAAGCGAGATTTTGTGGGAAGTGCCGTAAACTTCCTTTGATAACGCTTTTTCCCTTTTTTCCACCTCTCCATTGAGCCGGATTATAATATCATGGTCAAAGGTCTTTCCGTCCACAATAATCGAACCAAAACTAGTAGAATCAATCTTTGGCTTCATGTTTTACCTCGAAGTTGAGCTGAAAACAAGATTTGATATTCTTAATTTTGTAAGAAAGGTAGCATAAACTGATTTATCAACTAAGCTAATAACCAATATCTCTAAATTAATTATAGCCGTAAAAATTTTTCGGTAGCAACCAAAAAAGCTAAAAAATAAGGGAATGGTAAATCTTGAGCTTACCATGTTTCTCAGTTCGGTTTAACTATCTGATATGAGTTTAGCTGGATAATTTGCCATATCCATAAGAACCTTAAACTAACTCAGATATTTCCTTTCTACTGCATTTGAAATGCCGATCTAGGGCAGATCCGAGTGCCAGAGTTCAAATAACATAGATCCGGTTTTACACCTTTACCTCTGGGAGATTTAACATATGGATGCTACCAGAATCGGACCATACTACGACATTGCCGGAAATGACTGGTGTTTTTGCAGTGTTGCCAGAAGACAATTGCATACTCTTTCCGGTAGCTATATTATATACGTACACATCGCCCAAATCCATATTTGCAAGGTCATTGTGTTTTAAATATACAATTCTGTTATCACTTATATCAGTTGGACCACCGGTGTCGTAACCCGTCATATCATCACCGGTTGTGGCTTCTGTCTGTTGTTTGGTAGTAAGATCATAAATACGGACATTGCCCAGTCTGGTGTAAAAATCCGACCATATGACTTTGTTATCGTAAATATGTGAGAACATGTTGTCGCCATATTGACTAGCATCTACTACTTTTTTTGTGGCAATATCATATACGTAAATCTGCGGAGTGTCTCCAGCAGAGTCTGATTCATATGATACTTTATTACCATAAATATCAGGATTACTTCCAGTTGCTATTTTAATCTGTTTGGATGTAGATATATCGCTTACATAGACCCCAGAATTTGCACTCCATACAATTTTGTTGCCGTAAATAGCAGGAATGCTGCTGCGGTCTACATCTTTTGTAATGTAAGACTTGGCCCTTGTGTTAATGTCAAATACAGTAAGTTTCGGCACTCCAGTACTCTCGTCACGCCACACTAACTTGTTACCAGAGAGAGCTGGATGAGATGCTGCAGAAGAGCTAATTGTAATGTATTTTTTAGTTGTCAGATCATAAACGTGAACAATACCAGAATCTGTCCACGTAATTTTATCATTATCGACAGCAGGTTCAGATCCGCTACCAATTTTTGTATATTGTGCAGCTGAAACCACTGTTGATATCAAAATAAAAAATATAAGAACTGATGATATTGAAAGTAATTTACCGTTCATTTGTCCCCACCATTTGCCTTACATAAAGCTGAAATTTTCAAGCTCAAATTTTTTCTGGTTTAAGTATAAAAATACGAATTAGATTAATTTTAATTTGTTGGGAAGTATTTAATTGCTTATTGATTTATTACATCAGTTATTATATAAATAGAACTGATCCCCAATATATAATTACAAATGTAAAATACCTTCTAATTATAGTTGCATTTCAATATTTATTAGGAAACCTTTGAATTTTGTAGTGACATGCTGACTATTTTTAACCTGAATTCCTGGCCAATTTTGAAGTTTGTACCTGTCCTAAATAGCAAAGTAACAAAAGCATCGGATTTAATTAAGAGTAAGTCTTGAGTTCAAATATCACTTCTGTCAATGCTGGTTCGAGATTTACAGAAACTCAACCTTCAAAGGAAGTATGATGGATATTCATCTGGAGCTTCACTTCCGATCAGTATAGTACTCAACACGCTCCTTCAGGAACAAAGAGCGTAACTCCTCAGGACGAGTCGGAATCCTAACCGCAATCTATCAGAATCATCTTTGATGGCATATAAATAATATCTCCCGCAGGCAGGTGAAAATAGATATCGGTATGCTTTAGGAAAGATATTACTATTGAAATGGAAGAAAAAGAGGTAATACATTGAGACTCGCATGAGACTTTCTATCTTCTCCCTTTTATACTGTCATATGGAGAACTCGATGATGTGGAAAAGTAACAGTTAATTATATCCTCAATTTCTTATACTGTCTATGAATTTTTTATTTACTGAAACAGCGCTGAAAAGACCTTGAATCTCTCTGCCATAGTTTCCGTACGAGGTCTGACAAAAGTAATTCAAAGTCCTGTCGTGTATGGAATCCCATAGAAGAAGTAAAACAGTAAACTGATATAAATAAAAGGTATTGGTACTTAAGTATTGGTATATATTATGAGTAACTATATTTCTGTATGAACTGTCCAAGATGTAAGAGTCCCGATCACAAAAAGAACGGTAAAGTTGATGGCCGTCAACGCTACAAATGCTCTGATTGTGGATATAATTATTCAGTAGAGCTAAAATCAACTGCTAGTTCCGCATCTGTTAAGAGACAGGCTTTACAACTCTATCTTGAAGGATTAGGTTTTCGCTCAATAGGACGTTTTTTGGGAGTAAGTCATGTTTCTATCCAAAAATGGATAAAGAAATTTGGTCAGGAGCTAGAGGAACTAAGAAGCGAAAATGAGATCTCTATTGTTGAAATGGATGAGATGCACACTTACATCGGTAACAAAAAAAATATTGCTGGATCTGGATTGCTGTTAATAGATTTGGGAAAAAGTTCATCAACTGCTCTTTTGGCAGCAGAGGGACGGAAACTGGACAAAAACTCTGGGAAAAATTAATGGAAAAAGAGATCGAACAAGTGATGTACTGTTATTGAGTACTGTTATTAGATACATTGGGGTTTCTAAAGGAACGACTTCTTGCTCTGGATTAGGTACAGATACTAGAGGCAGGTAATCTGTAACGTTGGTTTCATTGTATGCTACATCTGCAATACCATCGTTATTCTCATCCGGTGCGGTTTCAGAAAAGCCCGCTCCTCCTGGTCTTGCCCAGAAGTTTCCTGCTAGGTAGGGTCCGCCGACAATGTTCTTGCCTTCAATTCTTTTTACATTCCAGTGGTTTTTACTATTGCCTATGTCTGCGTTATACATATTGTTAAGATAATTATTAAAAACAGTATTGTTGTCGCAAGCTGGACACATGGAAAGGCCTGAGTCAGCGTTTGAAGCAATAATATTTCCGTAAAGTATGTTACTGTCAGAGGAATCCAGATGAATCCCGTAGTTCGTTTTATTAGCTGTATTTCCGGAGATTGTGCTGTAGTTTGAACGTGATATCCAGATTCCATAATTGGCATTTTCGGAGACATTATTACCTGAAATTATGCTCATGTTCGAATTTACAAGGTAAATGCCCATATCATTTTCAATTGCCGTGTTATTACTGAAGGTATTGTTGCTTGAATTAATCAGGTAAAAACCGTAGCCTGTATTGAAGTTTGCCATATTGTTTGTCAGGTTATTATCGCTGCTATTACTCTCTAAGACAATTCCGTGAGCATTTGAATTTGCCGTGTTGTTAAAGAATATATTATTTTCAGAGCGAACGAGATGGATTCCGTATATTTTGTTTGAGTTTACGATGTTGTTCGAGATTTTATTATTTTTTGAGCTGCTTAGAGATAACCCAAGAGAATTTTCAGAAAGATTATTGCTAGAGATGGTACAGTTACTGCATGCAGCCATATGGATTCCTGTCACGTCCGAATAATTGGCTGCCTGAATTTTAAAACCACTAATTGTCGCATTATTTGCTCGTAAATATAATACATTTACACTCGAATTACTCGCTCCTATTATTGTATCCTCAGAATTCCCGGTTTCTGATCTTAGTACAAGATCATCCTTTGTTAGCACTATACTTTCAGTATAATTTCCTGGACTTATAACTATTTCATCTCCTGAACTTGCATTGTTTATTGCACCCTGTATCGATTCTCCTTGCTGAACAAAAATCTCGGCTGCAATTCCGGTGCTTGAGTTTAACGTGAAAATAAGAAAAGTTACAGCTAAAGCGATAAATCTGTTAATCTTAATCCCCCACATTCGATTTTAATTACTATTTAGCTTCTTATAAGCAAACAATAACTTTAATGTCAAATAATATGAATATAATAGATTAGAGTAATATCAAAATGAAGACATAAAAGTTTAAAGTAACTTATAATCAGCAGGTAATTTACTGAAATAAACCCTATAGTTCTCTTTTCTATATTTCTTTGCTTACTGCAGTAATTAAACATTGAAATAAAGAAGAGATTAAGATGAATGAAGAGAGAAGAGATAATAGGAAGAAAATAAAAGTTTAAAAGAAGATTGTTTTTATTTTAAAACCTTCTTCTCTCTGAAACAGACGTTAAAAAAGCTCAATTGAAGTGCTCTTCTTTTTCAAGGCATTTTAAGGCTTCGAGTTTTCTCTTTGCGTCTGCCATGTCAGGATGGAGGCGGAGAATTTCATCGAAGGTCCTTATAGCTTCTCCGTATCTTTCCATTTTTCCAAGGACAACTCCTCTGTAGTTCATGGCCTGGACATCATGCGGGTTTATTCTGAGCAGCCTGTCAAAAGCTTTTAAGGCTTCCTCATATTCCTCGATCTTGCCGAGGGAGATTCCAAGATATCTCAGGGACGGTTCATGCCAGGGGTTGAGGGTAACGGCTTCGCTAAAGGCTTTGGCTGCAGTCTCATAGAGTTTTTGTTTGAAGCAGACAACACCTATATTGTAAATCGCTTTGATGTTTTTAGGATCCTTATCCAGTACGAGATCAAAAGTTTTCAGGGCTTCCCTGTACAGTTCGAGCGTACAGAAAGCAACTCCTTTGTAGTTCAAAACATCAAGGTTCTCAGGGGAACTTTCCAGAATACGGTCAAAATAGCCAAGGGCCTCCTGGGCTCTATCGAGCTTGATAAGGGTTGTGGCTGCATTGTAAAGAGCTTCTTCATTCTCAGGATTGAAAAGTACAGCTTTTTCAAAGGCTTTGAGGGCTTCGGATGGCTTATCGAGTTCCAGGAGACATAAGCCGAGATAGTTCAGGCTTTCAGGGTCTTCGGGCTCACTTTCAAGCAGCATTCCAAAGTTTCCGGCAGCAGCTTCGTATTCCCCAAGGTTAAAAAGCACAATAGCTCTGTAATAGAGAGCTTCTCTGTGGGTAGCTTCCTGCTCCAGAATCATTTCAAAGGCGTGCAGGGCTTTTTCATAGTCCTGAAGCTCCAGTCTGGCAATCCCGAGCCTGTAATAAGCTTCAATAAAGTCCGGGAGATCGGGATTAAAAAGAAGCGCTCTTTCAAGGTCTCTTGCGGTTTCCTTAAAATTCTGAAGCTTGTAATTGGCCACTGAACGGCTGTAAAGGGAATTCACATTTTCGGAGTTAAGGAAAAGAGCTGAATTAAAGGCCTGCAGGGCTTCTTCATACCTTTCAAATCCGAGAAGAGCAAGTCCTTTTTGCTCCCAGGCTGCTTCCAGGGCAGGATCGAGTTTCAGGGCCATTTCAAAGGCTTCAACTGCCTTTTCATTCTGGTCAAGTCCCCTTAAGGCAAGCCCTTTTAAGTACCAGATCTCTGCAGCCTGATGCCTTGCCTCAACTATCTTTTCAAAAGTCTCAAGGGCCGCCTCATAAAGTTCCATCTTAAGCTTGCAAAGTCCCATCTTTGTCCAGGTGTCTTCGAGCTCGAAGTCATTTAATTTCAAGCTTTCATCCTGATTTTCGGGGCTTTCCAGAACAGCCTGTTCGAAAGATTCAAGGGCATCTTCATATTCTTCCAGAGAAAAAAGAGCAAGTCCTCTCCTGTACCAGGCTTTCTCGTAGTCCGGATAGATTGAAAGGAGTTCTGAAAAGATATCAAGGGCTTCTTCCAGCCTGCCGAGTTCCATAAGTACAAGTCCTTTGCTGTAAAAGACTTCTTTTGAGGCTGATTCGCTTGCTGTTAATTTTCCAAGCGGCAGAAGAGCTTCTTCATATTTTCCGAGTTCTATCAGGGAAACCGCAAACTTTTCGAGAAGTTCAGTGAAGGCTTGAGAGTTTTCTTCTGTGTTTAATTCTCCCCATTCTTCTCCATTCCCACTTTCACTCTCACTAATTTTTTCTCGATTAAAGCTCTCAGCTGCAAATTCAAGAAGAGCGTTTACAGCAGAAACAGCTTCTTCTGCCCTGCCGAGTTCGAAAAGAGCAAGAGTTCTTTTGTGCAGGACTTTGGGGTCAGTTTCTCCGGTTTCAAGAATTCTGTCAAAAGCTTCAATTGCTTTTTCATATTCTTTGATTTCGAAGCAGGCAAGTCCTGTATAATAGGGGAGATCGGGTTTCTGGCAACCAAGTTCAAGGGCGTTTTCAAAGGAGTTCAGGGCTTCTTCAAAGTTACCCAGTTTGAAACAGGCAATAGCCCTGCAGTAATGCAGTTCTTCTTTTTCCTGGCAGTATTCAAGGGCTGCTTTAAATGCCTCAACAGCTTCTTCATATTCATCAAGCTCAAAGTGGGTATACCCTTTCTGCTCCAGGGCGTAAGTGCAGTCAGGTTTCAGGTTAAGGACCGAATCAAAAATAGCTGAAGCTTCTCTGGTTTTTCCTAGGGCTTTTAAGGCAAGTCCCTTTCTGAAAAGGACTGTTTTTCTCTCAGGTGTTTTCCTTAAAACCTGATCAAAGATCTCAATGGCTTCCTCATAATTCCCGAGTTTAAAGCAGGCTGTACTGAGGTGTGCAATAGCTTCTTGATTGGAAGGATCTCTTCTGAGGACTTCTCTGAAACCCGATGCTGCCTCCTCGTATTTCTCCAGCCGCAGTAAAGAGAGACTTTTCATATAGATAATGTCAAGGTTTCCGGGATCTGTTTCAAGTATTATGTCAAAAGCCTTTAAAGCTTCGTCAAAATTCCCAATTTCGAAACAGGAAATTCCCAGTTGGTAGCAGGCATCCTTATAGGCGGGATTGATCTCAAGAACTTTTTTGAAGTCCTTTGAGGCTTCTTCATTCTGCTTTAATTTTGAATTGGATAAGCCCCTCAGGTACCAGGCATCTGCTGACATGGGATTCTCTTCGAGAAGTCTGGAAAATGCCTCAAGAGCTTTCTCATAAGCTTCAAGTCGGATAAAAGTAAGCCCTTTCCAGTAAAGGGCAGAGGAGTTTATTTCAGATGGATTTTGTGTAGAAGCACCTTGTGTAGAACTATTTCGTAAAGGTGAGTTTTTACCGGGACTTTCACCTATCTCTTCAAAAAGAGAAAGAGCTTTATCATACTGTCCTGCTTCGAAGCTGGCAATTCCAAGCTCAAACTTCACTTCTTCCCTGTTGGGGTCAAGCTCCAGCACCTGGGAAAAGACTTCAGCCGCTTCTTCATACCTCTCCAACTGCATGAGAGAGAATGCAGTTTTCTGAAGGGCAGAGGCATTCTCGGGATCTCTTGCGAGCACATCCTCAAGATCTTCCAGAGCAGCTTCATATTGTTCGGTTTCGAAAAGGCAAAGGGCCCTGTACTCAAGGGCTTCTTTCAGTTCCGGATTAAGGCGGAGAGCTATTTCAAATGCAGTAGCCGCTTCTCCCTGCCTGTTCATTCTATAGAGGCTAAGGCCTTTGTAGAGCCAGGGTAGGTCAAGGTAAGGTTTTTCCTTTAGAGCGCTTTCAAGGGTTTCAAGGGCAGAAATATAATCCTCAAGCTGCATCTGCGCAAAGCCTTTGTAGATTAGCGCATCCTCGTGATGTTCATCCCTTGCAATTACCTCATCAAAAGTTTTTATAGCCTCTTCAAAACGCTCCATCTTTATCAGAATTAGCCCTTTTCTGTACCAGACTTCTATGGACTCCGGTTTCTGGCAGAGCAGCTGTTCAAAAGCCTGAAGGGCAGTTTCATATTTCCCGAGTTCCATTGCAAGTATGCCTTTCCTGTACTGGATGTCCAGATCCTCGGGAATTTTTGCAGTAATCTTTTCAAAAGTTTCCAGAGCTTCTTCCTGCTTTCCAAGTTCCAGCTGAACGGTTCCAAGCGTGTACAGGAGATCAGGGTAATCCTGATTGAGAGAAAGAACTTTTTTGAAGTATTCCAGGGCAGTTTCCTGTCTTCCGAGTTTTGAAAGGCAAACTCCCCTGTTGTAAATGGAATCGATATCCTCGGGGCTTGTTTTAAGAATTTCGGCAAAGGCTTCATCTGCTTTTTCGTATTCTTCTGAAGCCAGTAAAATCAGCCCTTTGTTTCTCCAGGCATCTTCAAAATCCGGCCTGAGTTTAATAGCTTCCTCAAATGCCTGCATGGCTTCTTCTACTCTGCCCAGCTCTCCCAGTACTATCCCTTTTTTGTTCCAGCTTTTTTCTTGATATGGATTCAGCTTGAGGCCTTCTTCAAACGCTTTGAGGGCTTCTTCATATCTTTCCAGGGAGTGCAGGGCAAAACCCTTATTCATCCAGCAGAGCTCGTTTTCAGGATTCAGCTCGGTAGCCTTTTCAAAAGCTTTCAGGGAAGGCTCTAATTTTTCACTGTCAAGGAGGATTAGCCCTTGCTGAAGCCATAGCTTATAGTTTTCGGGTTCTTTCTCGAGGCTCTTTGCAAGAGACTCAAGGGCTTCTTCAAAACGGCTAAGGGCGATGAGCACTGTGCCTCTGAATTTCTGAGCTTCTATAGAATCAGGATTATGTTCGAGTACGAGATCGAAGGCTTTGAGAGCTTTTTCATATTTTCCTATCCTGGCAAGCAGGCGTCCCTGCTGAAATCCTGCATCTCCATAAATAGGGTCAAGTTCGGTAATCTTAGAAAGGGACATTGCAGCCTCTTCAAAACGCTGCAATTTCAAAAGGGCAAGAGATCTGTTATACCAGATTTCTTTCATTTCCGGATATATCTTGAGCACTGAATCAAAAGCCTCAAGGGCTTCTTCATAAACCTCAAGTTTCATGAGGGCAAGGCATTTGTAGTTCCAGGCTTCTAAGTAAGTTTCATCAAGCCTGACAGCCTCATCAAATGCGTCTATGGCTTCATTTAGCCTGAGAAGCTGAATTAAAGCAAGGCCTTTCCTGAGCCAGACTTCTTTGTTATCCGGATTAATTTTCAATATTTTTGAAAAAGTTTTTTCAGCTTCTTCGTAGCGAGATAGTTCATTCAAGAGAAGACCCTTATGATAGAGAGCTGTTTCGCTGGCAGGAATTTTTCTTAAAAAGGAATCAATGCATTCCAGAGCTTCCTCATTTTTCCCGAGTTTTTCAAGAGAAAGGCATTTTTGCTCCAGGGCATCAGCATACTTCAGGTTTCCCTGTATTAGATAATTAAAGCATTCTAGGGCTTTTTCATGTTCTCCGAGCTTTGAAAGGACAAGCCCTTTTGAGTAGCAAGCTTCCGGATTTTTCTGGTTAATTTCAAGTGTATGCCCAAAGCTTTCGAGAGCTTCTTCATACCTTTCTGCTTTTCCTTCTACTGTCCCTTTTGCATACCAGGCTGCTTCACATTCAGGTTCAAGCTCAAGAACTTTCTCAAAACAAAGTACAGAAGCCTCAATTCTCCCCCGTTCGGCAAACACAAGTCCTTTCTGATACCATATTTTCGGAATATCGGGACTTATTTCGAGAGCATCGTCGTAGGCTTCCAGTGCCTCTTCAAATCTCCCGAGGGTAGCCAGAGCATTAGCTTTTTTGTACAGGGCATCGGAATTTTCTGGCTCCAACTGCAGGACTTGGTTAATAGACACGAGGGCCTCATCTGTTTTCTTAATCTTCAGCAGGGCAACTCCTCTATTAAAAAGGGCTCCTGTATGCTTTGGATCTCTTTCCACGATTTTGTTGAAAATATTAATCGATTTTTCGTACCTTTTGTGTTTAACCAGCTCAAGGCCTCTCTGAAAAGCTTCATCGTAACTGATAAGTAATTCCTCCAATCCCATTTTTCAAAATATTATTCCTGCAGGCCCAGGTAGATAAGAGTTTTTATGGGGTTTTTATTCTGTTACAATTCCTTTATCCTGTTTTAGTTTTCTTATTCTGCCTTAACTCCTTTATCCGGCTTTTTCGGCTTCAGAGTTTTTGTGAGTTTTTCTCGCGACTAAAAACTCTTTTGTAATAAGTATGGTAAATATGACGTCTTATTGAGCTGTCTTTCTGAAATACTCATAAGCACTAAATGTATAAAACGTACAAATGTACAAATGTACTCTGAATAAATATTAAATGTATAAATGTACAGTTTTGTAAATGTATTAATGTATAAATGTGTAAGTGTATAAATTTGCAGCATACTAACTTATTTCTATATTTAGCTTGCTGTGAGCAATTAATGACTTTTTCTCAGACATCTTTTTTAGGCAAGGTTCTAACATTAAATCTTAAAGTTGACACAATATTTCCTGACTAAAATCTATATCTTTATTAATTTTATTTAGAATCTATCTTCTAACATCCTATATAAATAATCCTCCATAAATGAGATTGGTAGGGTGCTCTATCATTTATCTTTTAATAGTGCTTTTTAAAGGATATACATAAATAACCTAGAAGGTGGCTTACTGCGTAATAAAATATAAATAGATGTTCTATATATGATTTAATTTCCAAAGCTTTTCTGGATTGCTCCCCAAAGATGCCTGCATGTTTTTTCATTGAAACAGACAAGAAAGATTGTTTCAGGCAGATCATTTCCCTGAATAAAATTTCTTATTTCGCTGACTGCAATCTCTGCAGCCCTTTCTGAAGGAAATGAGTATGTACCCGTACTTATTGCTGGAAAAGCAATAGTTTTTACGGAGTATTCTCTGGCAATTTCAAGACTCTCTCTATAACATGAAGCAAGTAAGTTTTCTTCTTCCTCTCTCCCTCCTCTCCAGATGGGGCCAACAGTATGAATAACCCATTTTACGGGCAGAAGATAACCCTTTGTTATTTTTGCTTTCCCTGTAGGGCATCCGTTCAGTGTTCTGCATTCTTCCAGCAGTCCGGGGCCTGCAGCTCTATGGATGGCTCCATCTACTCCTCCACCTCCAAGTAAAGTGGAATTCGCAGCGTTTACGACAGCATCCACTTCGAGTTTTACGATATCTCCTTCAATTACCTTTATTCTGTCTGAACTTTGTACCATCTTCGGACTCCTTTCTGGTAGACTTCATTCTGTAATTATGTATTAACAACGTTTTTCGGTTTTTCTTTCTCCCAAACAATGATATATCATAAAACAGAGATTATAATGCTAATTTCTGACCTGGAGATTCCAGTGTCATGATGGCAATGTCTTCTTCCCGGATAGCTCTAAAAACTTTTTATGCCTCAAGGGGTCACTGAGGTTAATTCTGATAGAGCCTGGTCCAAAAACTCAATTGCATATTATTGGATAAACAAAAACGACTTTTAATTAAATTTAATTTTGGAAATTGAATATTTGGGGATATCGAAGATGAGTGATATGACACTTAAAGAGAGACTATTAAACGCTCTAGAAGGAAAAAAAGTTGATAAAGTTCCTGTTTGTTCGGTGACTCAAACGGGAATTGTGGAGCTTATGGACGAAGTTGGGGCTCCATGGCCTGATGCCCATACCGACCCTGAACTTATGGCAAAACTGGCAATTGCAAACCATGAACTGAGCGGTCTTGAAGCCGTAAGGCTTCCTTACTGCCTGACTGTGCTTGCCGAAGCCATGGGCTGTGAGGTCAATATGGGGACAAAAAATAGGCAGCCTTCGGTTACTGCGCATCCTTATCCTAAGGATCTGGAGGGCCTTAAAATGCCCGAAAATCTACTTGGAACAAAAAGGATTCCTGCTGTGCTCGAAGCTATAAAGATCATAAGAGAAAAGGTGGGTCCAGATGTTCCAGTTATTGGGGGTATGGAAGGTCCAGTTACTCTTGCCTCTGACCTCTCAAGTGTGAAATCTTTCATGAAGTGGTCCTTGAAGAAACCTGATCTTTTTGGGCAGATCCTGGATTTCGCAACTGAGGCCACTATAGTTTATGCTAATGCAATGGTTGAAGCAGGTGCTGACATCATTTCTGTTGCAGACCCTGTTGCGTCTCCGGATCTCATGAGCCCTGATACTTTTAAAGCCGAACTCGAGTCCAGGCTGCAGAATTTCTCAGGGAATGTCAACTCTGTGACTGTTCTCCACGTCTGTGGCAACGTGAACTCTATCCTCAACTATATGGCAGACTGCGGTTTTGAAGGTCTCAGTGTCGAAGAAAAGATAGGCAGCGCAAAGAAAGCAAAGGAAGTCATCGGAAACAGGGCCAGATTTGTAGGGAACATTTCCAGTCCATTTACCTTATTGCCTGGCCCTATTGACAAGATAAAAGCTGAATCAAAACAGGCTTTATCGGACGGTGTTGATGTGCTTGCTCCGGGTTGCGGAATTGCACCTATGACTCCTCTTGCCAATATCAAAGCAATGGTTGAAGCGAGGAACGAGTATTACGCTTGATTAATTGAAAAATAGCTCTGCTTAATTTTTAATTTCATTTTTTAATCTTAATGCGTTTTAAGAGATTTTTTCATTTTTTTATTTTTCATTCTCTATTTTCGGCATTGACACCTGCGATCTCAGCTCTTCTTTAAGATTACTTCTTACTTTATCTTTGGCCTTCAGGTTATTCTTCGTTTGAGTCTGTTTTTGTTTGTCTCTTTGTGAAATTAACTTGCTGGCTTTAAATCACGAATTTTCAATTCTGACTGGCTTGAACTGAAGTCTGGGAGCCCGCCCTGAATTGCGACTTGCCCGAATCTTCGCTTATTTTCTTAGTGGGGTGGACTGTCTCAATTCCGGCGCAGCGCAGGCAAAGGATCTTCAGTTAATAGGGGCAGCCAACAGTGAAGGTCTTCAGCTATAGGAGTCAAGCTGCAAGAAAAGTGTACTGAAAGAGAAATCCGGAAATTATCCAAAACAATTATTTTAAGCATTTTTTTTCGGAATAAAGAAAATAAAGAAGAAGTACAATCTGGTTAGAGGTTGTAGTTCTTCGGCAGGAAGACTTTTACTTCCTCTTTATAGTTTGTCAAGGCAGTCGCTAATGAACTTGTCCATGTCGTCGGTAAGAGCTTCGAAAGCTGACTTGACATTTGCAAGCGCAGTTGCGAACCTTGAAAGGGTAAATTTACTTTTTGAGGCCGTAGTTCTCCGGCAGGAAAACTTTAACTTCGTTTTTATATTTGTCAAGACAGTCACTCATGAACTTGTCCTTGTCGTCAGTAAGGGCCTCGAAAGCTGCCTTTGCATTTGCAAGGGCAGTTGCTTCGAACCTCGAAAGTGCAAGTTTGCCTTTTGCTCCTTCTTCGACGATTTTGATGCTCTCCATTGCTGCATTCTTTGCACGGAGATAGTTGTTGTTTCCGTCCTTGGCGATTGCCTGGCCGACTCTGTGGGCGTGCGGGTATGCGAGTACATAGCCCTGTGCGTCTCTGTACATGTCGGAAGCCGCGAACATGTCTCTCAGGATCTTTTCATTGCCCGACTCGAGGGCGACGTTCATGAGAGCACAGTCGTATGCGAGGGTCTCGGACCAGCACTGGACTGTAGTACCGCCGAATTCGCCGTGATATTCAACGGACTCGTTGGACCAGAGGTCACAGCACTGCATGGTCAGGTTACCCATCAGGTCAGAGTGGGCACAGGTTGAGGTTTTACCTTCCTGAGCAATCGGAACGCCTGCAATAGCTTTGACAATGGTGTTTTCATATCCGCAGTCTTTTCCAGGGCCAACTGCACCAGCTTCGTATGCACAGAGAGACCTTGCTGCAGAGATTGACCTTGCAATGATTGCGATTGTGTGGGCAAGGTTCTTATCCAGCAGGCCTCCTGCAATGAACATTGCAGTGTTTGCCTGGGCACAGTCTGTGTCTCCTGAGGCTACAGTTCCGGTCTTCTTTGCAATTGCTGCAATGTCTTGCCAGATCATTTCCATGTCCATGCTGCCGAGAACGCCTATGCCGTAAAGTATGCCTGCCATGTCGTTCCTGAGAATAGCATAGTCGAAAACTTCCTTACCACCCATTGACTCAACGGCAAGCAGATCAGCACCGGACTTGGCGCACTGTTCAAAAGCCTCGAGGAATACGGAGTACTTGTCTCCTCTGAGCTGGAGGAAGTCTCTGTTCTCACGGATATCCCCGATTGTGTGTCTGAGGGCGCACTTTATGCCATGTTCATCGTGGTATTCTTCCATGATGGTCTTCTGGGCGTGTGCGACTGCCGCTCCCCAATCTGGATGGTTGGACATCTGCTGGACGTGTTCGGTTTCAAGCACAACAGCAGGAGCTCCAATCTGCACCATCCTTGCCATGATGTCGGTAGTGATCCTTTCATACTCTTTTACGAGCTTTTCTTTGGATGCACCTGCTTCAGGTCTTGGGGCATAGTTCACTTCGGGAGTTGTGTATCCGGCACCGATTTCAAGTTTCAGTCCTGCTTTTACGGGCTTGACGGCTTTTCCGAAAATCATGTCATCTGCTTTTGCATAAGCCATTTTAGTATATTTTGTTACTGCCATCTACTCCACCTCCTCAGTGTTTATGGAATGTCTCCCTCAATTTCACAATGTTGTCCCCATTCGCCTTGACAAAATCAGCTATTTTCGGGGCATCTGCTGCTTCTTCACCATAGACTCCAAGCTCATATTGAGACACAAAGTCCTGGTTTACAGCACCTCCACCACATGCAAAGGGAATTCTGTAGCCTTTTTCAAGAAGTTTGTCATTAATTTCCTTGAACGCATACATGGTGGTGGTCATAAGGGCTGTACCTGTAAGCAGCATAGGCTTTTCTTTCTCCACTGCCGCTATTACTTCATCTACAGGAACATCTCTCCCAAGGTCCACTACATCATATCCGTTGGCTCTGAGTAATGCGGCCACGATATTCTTTCCTATATCATGGACGTCACCTTCTGCAACGTGGCAGACGACTTTACCTTTTGTCTCAGGTGATTTCCCGGCTTTCTGCTTCACGAATTCGATACCTTCTAGCATGGCGTCGGCAGACATCATGACGTTTGGCAGGAAAATGACTCCCTCATCATAAAGCTTGGTGACAACTCCCATTCCAACCATCAATGCTCCATTAATAAGAGATATTGGATCCTTTCCGGAACTAATGGCTTTTTTCAGCCCTTCTACAACATCATCTTCTTCTCCTTCGAAGATGGCTTTTGCAATCGGGTTGATTATCGGGTCTTTAGGATAGAGTTCTTCTGCGGCTGCTTCCGGTGTCATTGCCTTTTCCATTTTTACATTGTAGCGTACCAGAATCGCATCTGGGTTTATTTCTATCAAATATTCAACCTCCATTTTAGCATTTGAGGAGCGACTATCCCTGTTATTTACAGAAATCCTTGATTGCTTTTTAGAGGGCTAAACTTGGGTAGAAATTAATACTCTGTTAAAAAGACTTTAATAATGTTTAGATGTCTATTCTTTCCCCATTTTTCAATATAGACAACTACTCAAGGTCTAATTGCCTGCAAATCCCCAAATTCTTCCCAATTCCTTTAAGGGACTTCAAACTCCCCTTAATTTAAATAGAATTTGATATATATATAATTCACTGAGCCAGCCTAGCTTCTCTAAATGAAATATATGCACTCAGGTTGGCGATGCCTGTTTCTATATCGTTTTATTCTTTTCTTTTTTGTAGAAACTTGGGTTTTTTTAAAAGAACTTTGTATTTTATGTATTTATTTATTGGAAAAGTAATCCTTTATATATTGAAAAAATACTTAAAAGATTCCTTCTAATGTTACTGATGATGTATTAATTCACAAATTTTATGCTTTTTTTGTTTTCTTTTGCTACTTTCTATGGTTTCAGATATATTTTTTATATGGGAGGATTTTCAAAGAAATTACCAAAGTATTTAAGTAAGTATTACCTCTGTGTGCTCTCCTGGTCTTATGTGATCAGATGGCAATACTCATGTGATTTGCAGCAAAAGTATTCTTTGCAACAATTAGCATATGGGAAAAAAGTCTTTGACAAACATCTTTATATACAAGAAATGTCATGTATGAATCCCTCACACAAAGCGATTGTGTGAGCGACCGTCTCTGTTTCGATCCAAGTTGATCGAAATAATATCTTCATTTGGATTCAAACAATTGTAATCTTTTGTTCGGAATCTCTGTGAAAATTCTTCGTAAGAAGGACAATACAAAGCTTTATATACAAGAAATGTCTTGTATGTATCCCTCACACAAAGCGATTGTGTGAGCGGCCGTCTCTGTTTCGATCCAAGTTGATCGAAATAATATCTTCATTTGGATTCAAACAATTGTAATCTTTTGTTCGGAATCTCTGTGAAAATTCTTCGTAAGAAGGACAATACAAAGCTTTATATACAAGAAATGTCTTGTATGTATCCCTCACACAAAGCGATTGTGTGGGTTGAATGAATATCTCTTTCATCTTTTAATGGAGTCAGGAGTTTTTTCCTGACTGACGAGGATTTTGTCGGTTCGGTTAATTCTGGTTGGTAGTTGTTTTTCATAAAACATCTATCGCGAACTTGAATAACTGAATTGATGTTGTTAGTGCAAGTTTCTGCGACCAAGACCTTTAATTTTAAGTGTGCGATACTTAACAATTCTGGTTGATCCTGCCAGAGGTTACTGCTATCGGTGTTCGCCTAAGCCATGCGAGTCATATGTAGCAATACATGGCGTACTGCTCAGTAACACGTGGATAACCTGCCCTTGGGTCCGGCATAACCCCGGGAAACTGGGGATAATTCCGGATAACGCATATATGCTGGAATGCTTTATGCGTAAAATGGATTCGTCTGCCCAAGGATGGGTCTGCGGCCTATCAGGTAGTAGTGGGTGTAATGTACCTACTAGCCGACGACGGGTACGGGTTGTGAGAGCAAGAGCCCGGAGATGGATTCTGAGACATGAATCCAGGCCCTACGGGGCGCAGCAGGCGCGAAAACTTTACAATGCGGGAAACCGTGATAAGGGGACACCGAGTGCCAGCATCATATGCTGGCTGTCCAGGTGTGTAAAATACACCTGTTAGCAAGGGCCGGGCAAGACCGGTGCCAGCCGCCGCGGTAACACCGGCGGCCCGAGTGGTGATCGTGATTATTGGGTCTAAAGGGTCCGTAGCCGGTTTGGTCAGTCCTCCGGGAAATCTGATAGCTCAACTATTAGGCTTTCGGGGGATACTGCCAGACTTGGAACCGGGAGAGGTAAGAGGTACTACAGGGGTAGGAGTGAAATCTTGTAATCCCTGTGGGACCACCTGTGGCGAAGGCGTCTTACCAGAACGGGTTCGACGGTGAGGGACGAAAGCTGGGGGCACGAACCGGATTAGATACCCGGGTAGTCCCAGCCGTAAACGATGCTCGCTAGGTGTCAGACATGGCGCGACCGTGTCTGGTGCCGCAGGGAAGCCGTGAAGCGAGCCACCTGGGAAGTACGGCCGCAAGGCTGAAACTTAAAGGAATTGGCGGGGGAGCACAACAACGGGTGGAGCCTGCGGTTTAATTGGACTCAACGCCGGACAACTCACCGGGGACGACAGCAAAATGTAGGCCAGGCTGAAGACCTTGCCTGAATCGCTGAGAGGAGGTGCATGGCCGTCGCCAGTTCGTACTGTGAAGCATCCTGTTAAGTCAGGCAACGAGCGAGACCCGTGCCCACTGTTACCAGCATATCCTCCGGGATGATGGGTACTCTGTGGGGACCGCCGGTGTTAAATCGGAGGAAGGTGCGGGCCACGGTAGGTCAGTATGCCCCGAATTTCCCGGGCTACACGCGGGCTACAATGGATGGGACAATGGGTCCCTACCCCGAAAGGGGATGGCAATCTCACAAACCCATCCGTAGTTCGGATCGAGGGCTGTAACTCGCCCTCGTGAAGCTGGAATCCGTAGTAATCGCGTTTCAATATAGCGCGGTGAATACGTCCCTGCTCCTTGCACACACCGCCCGTCAAACCACCCGAGTGAGGTATGGGTGAGGGCACGGACAACGTGCCGTGTTCGAACCTGAATTTTGCAAGGGGGGTTAAGTCGTAACAAGGTAGCCGTAGGGGAATCTGCGGCTGGATCACCTCCTAAGCACAAAACACACCAACCAGATGCCGATAAACCGAACAAAATCCTCAAACCAGAGATCCATTGTGGATCTCTAGTCTCTCTCGGGCTTGTAGATCAGCTGGAAGATCGCTGCCTTTGCAAGGCAGAGGCCCTGGGTTCGAGTCCCAGCAAGTCCATTTTTGTGCACCCGGTAAGTAAATTATCGGGGAAGGACGGATCGCCTGTGCGGAACCGCAGGCTCATGAAGTCATGTATAGGTGCTGTATACTGGACGCTAACTGGACCTGGTTAGGATATACAGGAATTATGCTATCAGGTGGATGGCTCGGCTCAAGAGCTGAAGAAGGACGTGCCAAGCTGCGATAAGCCCGGGGTAGGCGCATGGAGCCAATGAACCCGGGATCTCCGAATGGGACCTCTCCATAGTGATCAGTAATGATCGGGAACGCTCCGAATTGAAACATCTCAGTAGGAGCGGGAAAAGAAATCAAACGAGATGCCGTAAGTAACGGCGAGTGAAACCGGCACAGTTCAAACCGAATCCCCTCACGGGGAAATGTGGTGTTGTAGGGCTGTTCAAACGTCTGGCGGCAAAACCAAACTTGCCTGAAACGGCAGACCGTAGAGTGTGACAGTCACGTAGGTGTAAGCCAAAAGATCGGAACATGTCCCTGAGTACCGTGCGTTGGATATCGTGCGGGAATCCGGGGGGCACCAACCTCCAAAACTAAATACTCCTTGAGACCGATAGCGAAATAGTAGGGTGACCGAACGCTGAAAAGTACCCCGAGAAGGGAGGTGCAAAGTGCCTGAAACCTGATAGTGATGGAACGATACGGCATGAAAGGATCTTTGATATGAAGGAAACATTCGCGAGAATGCAGTACGAATATCACTGCCAGTGTCGTATCTTACGTTTTGAAGAACGGGCCAGGGAGTGTGTCTTGATGGCAATGGCTAACCTTATACTTGGGCAGCCGAAGCGAAAGCAACATGTGCGCAACCCTCGGGTGAGGCACGACGTATACAAGTGCGTGGAGTCATTGGGGCACGACCCGAAGCCGGGTGATCTAGGCGTGGGCAGGTTGAAGCGTGGCGAAAGCTACGTGGAGGACCGCAAGCGGTGTTGATCTGCAAATCATTCGTGTGACCTGCGTCTCGTAGTGAAATGCTAATCTAACCCGGCATCAGCTGGTTCCTTCCGAAACATGTCGCAGCATGACCTGACTTGAGATTCGTCGGTGGAGTAGAGCACTGATTGGCGGTTCCGGGGGAGAAATCCCTCACCCGCCTGTCAAACTCCAAACCCACCGTCATCGTAGAAAGTCGGAGTCCGGACTGCTGGGGTAAGCTTGTAGTCCGTAAGGGAGACAACCCAGCCCGTGGTTAAGGTCCCCAAATGTCGACTAAGTGTCAACACTAAAGGGCGTCCCAAGCCCAAGACAGCTGGAAGGTTAGCTTAGAAGCAGCTACCCTTTAAAGAGTGCGTAACAGCTCACCAGTCGAGGTTTGGGGCCCCGAAAATTGACGGGGCTCAAGTCGACTACCGATACCACGGAGTACCGCAAGGTAATCTCGTAGGAAGGCGTTGTGTTCGGGCCGAAGCAGGGCTGTGAAGTCCTGTTGACCGTTCACAAACGAAAATCCTGGTAATAGTAGCAGCATAGCAAGGTGAGAATCCTTGCCGCCGAAGGGGCCAGGTTTCCTCGGCAATGATCGTCAGCCGAGGGTTAGTCGGTCCTAAGACGTACCGTAACTCGAGTACGCCAAAAGGGAAACAGGTTAATATTCCTGTACCATTTAGCACTAAGTCTGACGTCTCAGGGCAGGCCGAGCGGCGCCGTCGCGCCGTCTAAGCAGCGAAACCCGTGGAGAGCCGTAATGGCGAGAAGCGGGCGAATCTGTAATGGCAACAGTCGGCTGCACCCAGGGACCCGTGAAAAAGCCGCTAAATGTCCGTACCGAGAACTGACACTGGTGCCCCTAGCTGAAAAGGCTAAGGCGTGTCGGAGTAATTCAGTTAAGGGAATTCGGCAAATTAGCTCCGTAACTTCGGGATAAGGAGTGCCTGCTGTGAAGACAGCAGGTCGCAGTGACCAGGGGGCTCTAACTGTCTAATACCAACATAGGAGATTGCAAACCTGAAAAGGCTAGTACAATCTCTGAATCCTGCTCAGTGCAGGTACCTGAAACCCCGGTTCAACGGGAAGAAGGGCCTGTAAACAGCGGGGGTAACTATGACCCTCTTAAGGTAGCGTAGTACCTTGTCGCTTAATTGGCGACTTGCATGAATGGATCAATGAGAGCCCTACTGTCCCTAACTGGAGTCCGGTGAAGCTTACATTCTAGTGCACAGTCTAGAGACCTCTAGGGGGAAGTGAAGACCCCGTGGAGCTTTACTGCAGCCTGTCGTTGGGTTGTGGTTCTGGATGTACAGTGTAGGTAGGAGGCGTCGAAGCGGGTGCGCCAGCATTCGTGGAGCCGCAATTGGGACACTACCCTTCTGGGACTACGACCCTAACTCTGAGAAGAGGACCCCGATAGGTGGGCAGTTTGCCTGGGGCGGGACGCCCTTGAAAAGATATCAAGGGCGCGCAATGGTTGACTCAAGTGGGTCGGAAACTCACTGAAGAGTGCAAGAGCATAAGTCAGCCTGACGTTATTCAGCATAGCAGTGGATGACGAGACGAAAGTCGGCTCTAGCGAACTTTTGTGCCTCCTTGGTGGGGGCCAAAAATGACAGAAAAGTTACCCCGGGGATAATTGAGTCGTTGCCGGCAAGAGTACATATCGACCCGGCAGCTTGCTACCTCGATGTCGGTTCTTTCCATCCTGGCCGTGCAGCAGCGGCCAAGGGTGAGGTTGTTCGCCTATTAAAGGAGATCGTGAGCTGGGTTTAGACCGTCGTGAGACAGGTCGGTTACTATCTACTAGAGGTGCACGAGGTCTGAGGGTAAGCTGCTTTTAGTACGAGAGGAACCAAGCAGCGGCGCCACTGGTGTACCGGTTGTCTGACAAGGCACCGCCGGGCAGCTACGCGCCAAGGAATAAGAGCTGAATGCATCTAAGCTCGAAATCTGACCTAAAAAGAGACCTCATTAAGGATTCCGGTAGAAGACCGGTTCGATAGAAACGGGATGTAAGCACCAAGGCAACGAGGTGTTCAGTCCGCGTTCACTAACAATCCGTTCCTTTTCCTCATCAGGTCCAGGCGAAATCCAGTATGCAGCACATATCCTATACATGACTTTTAGTCTTTCACAAAATCCTCTTTATATGTTGAGTGTGGCGGCCATAGCGTCAGGGCAACTCCTGTACCCATTCCGAACACAGCAGATAAGCCTGTCCACGTTCCTTACTGTACTGAAGTACGCGAGTCTTCGGGAACTCTGGATCGCTGCCATACTCACCTATAATACTTTATTCTAAATCTGTTCCATAATTAATGTTGAGTTAATTTTTGATTGTTTTTTCTTATTGATTTTTCTGATTGAAGTTTACGTTCTATTTTGGTATCGTTTTACGCTCTTTTTAAACTGTTTCTTTTACAGCTTTTGATTCTTGATTTGTTTTGTCATTTTTTCCCGCTTTTGTTTCCACTCCGTCTTCTTAAACGTGTAAGGAGAATGAAATGAGTAAGCTGTATCCATAAATTAGTCCTCTTGAGGTAGCGAAAAGGATTCCGTGCTGTTACTATTACATTGCAATTCCCAGAAAATATCCTATTTCCTGTGATTCCGAAGTGGAACTCAGGAAGCAAAACTCAGAAAGCGAAACTCAGAAAGCGAAACTCGGGATTCTAAACCATAAATTAATCTGCTTGAGCGAAGCGAAACAGAATGCGTACTCTCGAGGCGCAATTCGGGTGGCGAAAAGGACCGCATACTTCCGAGGCGCAGTTCGGGTTTTTGAACTGCGCTTATCTTAAAGCAGGCTGCGTTGTTTTTCAATGATTTTTTTATTCCATCCCTAGTGTCGCATCAATCATCAAGGATTGAAAAATTATGAATGGATGCATCAGGAAAGTGCACATATTTCAGCTTTTTAAGACGACTGGAAATCTAAAAAAGATTATTAGTTTACGTCTAATTGAAAATAAGGTGGATAATTATTCTCCCCGCAATTCAAGCCCTGCCTTAACTCCTCTCATAACCGCTCTTGTAATCTTTTTTCCAAATTCTGTACTCGATCCTGAGTAGGGAATTTCCTGCTTTTCTCTATTTTCCGGGTCAAGCTTTGAATCCGTTTCATAGGCAACAATCACGGCATCCGTATTCGTACCCAGGAAATTATGTCCTTTCTCCAGAAGTGCGAGTCCTTTAGCTTCGGTGGCTGTTATAATTGCACCTAAGAGGGCAGTCTCGGATAGCCTTGCTGTCGAGACCAGAATTACATTTATGGTGCCTATATTTGTCCTGAATTCTGAGCCGTTACTTACACCAGCGGTTATAAAGGCTGTAAGATAGTTGTCCTCAATAACTTGAAGGTATTCCATATTTACAGCTGTCAGGAGGCCGAAGTTAGGCTCATGAATTCCCAGTCCAAGGCCGGCTTCTTTCATAAACTCCTGGGTACTTGGAGGGTTAAAGGTTCTTGGAACCTGTTTGTTGAAAATATAATTCACCCGCGAACGGCCTCCATTTAAGCCTGTGCTCACGGCTTCGAAATAGCCTTCAATGACAAGAGTGCTATCCTTTACATAGTAGTGCATGAGTAACTCCGTTTTTTCAGGGATAAAATGCTAAACAGTACTCTCCGAAATAATACTTACTAGGAATAAGTTTGTATCTGTCAAGTTTTTTTTAATTTGATTCTTGCAAAAAAATGTTTACTTACTTGTGTCAGGAGTTTTGTTCGGGTGCATGAACTCCTGCTAGATTCCGGACAGATTTCAAGAGATTTCATACACTTTATATGTTTCCAGAGGTTGCGTTTCGCAAGCAGGTTTCCCAGTCTTCTGGATGGTCTGTATTATCACACTGCCATTCAAATTCACGCCTTGCAAGCCTGATTGTTGCCCGTGCTCTTTTGAGTGGGATTAGCTCCTTTCCGACATCTCCTACACCACCGACATCCAGACAGCTTACAATATCAATCATAAAATGTTCCAGAATTTCTGGTGGTATTGATTCGTTCCTTGCATGTAGTTTTGTGCATTTAGCGAGATATTCTGCAAGTACACTGATCAATTTCTCGTCACGCATGGTCTATCTCTCCTTTGAATGATAAGTGCGCAATCAACTTTATTACACGACTTTAAATTCTGGAAAATCATAATTAAACTGTATAAAAACGTATAAATATCTTCCTTAACTCATATCAGAATATCTTATATCCATATTTCCCAAGAACTATGCCTAAAACAGCAATTAACTTATTCTTTTTTTGGGGTTTAAAGGTTTCTAAATTGTTGCACTTGGGATGATTTCTACAGTGTTTTTGAGCTTACCTTCAAGTTTTACCTCACTGAAAACTTTTTGTTATGGAAACGTTAACAATATAACATTAGACAATCTGAGATAAGACACAACTAAAAACTTGAGGGTGCTGTAGATGTCAAAGTTAGACTTAAAAAAGGAAAATAAAGAACTGTATAATCCATCCGCAAAAGCCGTTTCGATCGCAGATGTTCCTGAAATGAATTTTCTGATGATAGATGGCGAAGGAGACCCAAATACTTCGCATGAATATCAAGCTGCAATAGAAGCATTGTTTTCAGTATCTTTTAAAGTTAATTCATCTCTGAAAAAGAAAATTCTCAGGACTATGTTGTAATGCCTCTTGAAGGGCTTTGGTGGGCTGAAAATATGGAGGATTTCAGCATTAAAGACAAAAAAACTTGGAAATGGACCTCAATGGTAAGGCAACCCGATTTTATTACGAAAAAAATGATCGAAAAAGCTATAGAAGAAGCAGGTAAAAAGAAAAATTTGCCTGCACTTTCCAGAATAAGGTTTCAAAATCTTCATGAAGGATTATCAGCTCATATAATGCACATTGGTCCCTACTCTGACGAAGGTCAGACTATAGAGAAACTACATAATTTTATTGAAGAGAGTGGTTATGAATTTGATGGCAGCAGGCCTGGTGAGAGGCATCACGAAATATACTTAAGTGACGCACGAAGAACTAAACCTGATAAACTTAAAACTATTATAAGGCAACCAGTAAAAAATAAATAATAAAAATAAGGAGTTCATGAAAAATAAAATGGTTCATAAAAAATAAGAATAAAATGATGAATATATTTCTGTATTTTTCTGTCAGTTCGGAGAGGTTAATGCGGGCAGCAAAGCAGGATACTTCATCTATTTACTGAAAGGTCAATTCTAAGAAGTTAAGGTTTATTTTTCAGAAAATATGTTTCAAAATCAATTTATATCTCGAATTATTATTCTTAAGAGTTATTATAAAAGCAAGATTTATTTTTTTCCAATATTATTTCATTACAAGGGGAGTGTTGGCTCGTGAAAGGGAGGATTATCCAGTCTATTTGTATTATTTTTTTGTATATGCTTGTGGTAGCAGTAACTCAGGCAGGTGCTACAATTATTATTGTAGATATTAATGGAGAGGGAAATTATAGCTCGATTCAAGAAGCCATTAACAGTGCACAAAATGGAGATACAATTCTTGTAGGTTCGGGAATATATCATGAAAATATAAAAGTGAATAAAGAACTCACAATTCTCTCAAGTTCAAGCCTCTCAGGCAGCCAGACTCGGACTTATGTTATTGGTGCAGTTCCAGAATATAATGTTTTTGATATTTATACAAGTAATGTGACAATAGACGGTTTTTGTATCTCAGGAGGCTCACTGGGAACTGATTGGCACAGATCAGGGATCTACCTTGAAGGAGTGAAAAACTGCTCATTAAACAACAACACTCTAATACAGAATAATTGGGGTATTTCTCTCAATGGTTCTCAAGGTAATTATATTTTCAGTAATCTGGTAAGCCTCGGAAGTTACGGAATCTCTCTTGTTGATTCTGAAGAAAATGTATTGTCAAATAATCTTGCGATTTCAAATGACCGGGGAATTTCACTGAATAACTCGGTTAATAATACTATTGTTAATAACACTGCAAGTTTAAATGCAATTGGAATTTTTCTGGAAATTTCTCAAATGAATATGCTTGCTCATAATCTTATTTCTAAAAACAAATATGGAACTCTTTGCCAGGCCTCGGAGTTCAACACTTTGATCAATAACAGTCTTTATCTTAATGATATTGGAGTGCACTTCAATGAATCATCTAACAATGCAGTTTACCAGAATGAGTTAATTAATTTGGTTAACGCTATGGATGAGGAAAATAACTCCTGGAACAGTAGCTCGACAGGGAATTTCTGGAATGACTATACAGGACAGGATGCTGACAGAAATAGTATAGGCGATATTCCATACGCTATCAACCAGACAACCAGAAGTATGGATTATATGCCTCTAGTGAATGAGACTTTTTCAGACAACAACTATGAAAGAGTAATCTATAACAATAATTTCATCTTTTTATTAAATGAAAAAATTTTTACGAGGTCTCAGAATACCCTGGAAGAAGGTATTGTTATCGAAGCAACTGAACTTGGGCAGATAAATACGTCTCTTCAGGAAGGCCCGGTTTTTTTGAGACTTGGAGCTGAGTGGTGTCCGATGTGCCAGTCTATGAAACCCATCGTTAAAGAATTGGCAGCAGAATATGGGGGAAAAGTTACTGTAATGTCCGTAAATCTTAATCAGAATCCTGAATTTTCAACTTATTTCGGAGTTGATTATATTCCTGATTCCTTCGTAATCGTAGGCATTGAAAACGGGCAATACATTTACATGCAAGAGAATGGGAATGTTACTACAGATCGTTTTAAGGCTAGAATTGTCGGACTCAGGGATAAAGAAGCATTTGAAAAACTTCTGAATCTTTCTCTTCTCAATAAAAATAAAGATAAATCCACGTAAAAAGAACTGAGCAATACAAAAATTCATAAAGACTAAAATAGAAAATAGTCCGAAAGGATCTCACTTATCATTTCTGCATTAGACGATCAGGCAAGGACAGTTTGTTATATGGTCCTAGGAGTCTCTTAGATTCAATGTTGATCAGCTTTAATCAAATTATATTCAAATGCTCTTAAAAAGGTCTGAATATTTTTTAATCGTCCATTTTTTTTCTAATTTTTAGAAAGTCCTTAAATTTCCCGAATTTATAGGCTATTTAAAATAGGCTTTTTCAGCTTTCAACCTTAATTTTGAGTTTGTGGAAATTTCGGGCAATGTAACTCAAACTTCCAAAAGTTTTTTAAACAATTAAATCGTTAACAGTTTTTGCGAGAAAAGAGAAAGTTATCCCCTCCATGTTCTCTTTTCTTTTTCCTTTTTCGTCTTCATTTCAGTCAGAAATCTGTAACATAAACGACCTGGATCCAGTTTCAAATATGTTTTTTCATTCTTTCTGTTTTCATTCCTCTCCTATTTCTTTTCTAAATTCTGTATAATCTCTCTCGATTTCTTCAAGTTCGTATTCCATTTTATACCTCCATTTTGAATTGAAAATATTGAAATTTTTCTACAGGGCTCACACGGTTGAACAGGGAATTTTTGTTTCATCAAAGGTTACATAGCTTTTAAGAAAACCATGTAAAGTTTATTTCAGTCGAGTACCCGCTAGCTTGCTGCGAGGTACGTCACCACAACTTTGATTTGAAGATTTTTTCATCCGCTTTTTCTTTTATCTTGGGTCTTTTTATTGAATCTAAGTTCCTTAACTTTCCATCGGAAATAGGTATCCTTCTTCCTATTTAATTATATAACTAATTTTTCATTATTTTTCTTAATTCAACAGAAATATTTCTTATACAGAAAACAAATTGCAATTAATTTAACGTAGTTCAAACTCTAATTTATTATTTTTTTCATAAAACTATATTTTTTTACTAATGATATATTTATCTATTTATTTTATAACTCGACAACCATATATATCACAAAAGGCATAGGGTTTTATGCAACTGTAATATATTTCGAAATTTTCACTAAAAGTGTCAAAACCGATGTAAAAGTAAATAGATAAAAAAGAAGTGTTCTTAGTGTCCTTTGTTTGAAGTAGAATAATATTCTTGCATGTAAGGAAACAGGAAATGAATGCCTTAGTAAATCTCCAAAATTTAGGAAGTATATTTTTCCATTTGTTTACATGGATATAACTCCCTTCTTTCATAGAGGGAAAAACAATCTTAACTCAACTCTATAAATGTAGTGCGTTTCTACAGAGAATCTCACGTAAGTGAATTGAAGGGGAAACAAATGTATACTTCGTTAATAATGCTACAAGCCACGGAACTTAACACAATCCTTCCTCAAATAGACGACCTTGCAAAAAATAGTAATTTAAATAGAGCGGATATAATAAGGAACACACTTTATCAATATTTTGAATATACAGCATCTGAAAGACCATCAACGCAAAAGGAGCAAGAGCGTAATAAAGAAATTAGTTTACAACTGACGTTACATGATAAATATATCCTCGTTTTTCTTGATGTCTATTTCCAGAGTAAATATTTAGGTACCAGCTCTTTCAGGCGCATGATTACTGCTATCAATATACTTAACAAATCTTTTATCTATGGTTCTCCATTTAATACCTTAGCCGGAAAGCAATCAAAGTATCCATTCGATCCTCAAACTTGTAACAATTATGAGGAAGTCCTTAATGATGCGTTCAATCGGTCTTGGAGCAACATTTGTAAGCAGGACTTGAAGCTTCTCAGTAATTTCTATTTCTTTTATAAGACCAAGAGGAGGAATGGGACAATGACCAGGAGAAATGGGATCATAGGTTCAAAAAGAGAGACGATTATAAGAATTGGATTGAAAGATATGATAAATAGACAAAACGCTATGATAAGCATTTCCATGTGAGCAGAAAGTCAGGACTGAAATAAGACTTAAGCTTTTTATGGTGTTTTTAGGTTCTTAAAAACTAGCATTAGTTAACTGATAATGACCGTTTTCCATAAAGTCCAGAAACAATCAAAATATTTTAATTTTTTGTTAAATTCAGTTGTTTTGTACAAAATAACTTCCTGTGAAAACTTAATATTTTTACTCTTTTCCAGTTTTTCCAGGCAGGTTCTAAGACTAAAGCAGATGTAATAAACATTATAATTATATTTGGGAAATTTCAGAAAAATATTTGGTTGAAAAAGAAATATCTGAATTCAAAAAAGAAAGGGAAATAATCCCTGTTAATTATTCAAACTTTAGGCGATTTCTGCTCCTCTTTAAGTTCCATTTGTTTTTGTCCCATTAATCAGTGAAAGCACTTCAGAAGGAATATATACCTTACTGGTTACTGGAACATAGACAACTGTTCCATTGAGTTCATGAGCTACCCCGTCCTTGATAAAAATATTTTTGTTCACTGGCAATTCAGAGTCTCCTATTCTCAGTACAGGGTTAGAGGAGTTTGTCATATCCAGCAAATACTCATTTTCATTCAGTTTCCCATCTCCTTCATCTTTGGAGAAAACCTCACCTACTTCGATAAATAGACATGAGTTGGTCTTGTTCAGGTCAAATCCGAGTACTTTAGCGATATATCCTGCAATCTCGGTATTATCCATATATCCTGAAGGGCGATCAGGGCCGTAAGTCCACAGAGGGACATCTTCACCACAGTGTCCGTGAGTGGTCCATCCGATAACGGTGTGATTCCGACTGATTACTTCGCTGATTGCATAGTCGAGTGAAAGACCTTCTCCATTATTATAGAGCTCAAGAATTTCAGTTACATCATCATCTGTTGCATCAATGCCCCACCAGTTCTTTAGCTTGGCTTTAATGTTTTCGGAGGAGATATCTGTTCCTATTTTTTCCGCAACGCCTCCAGAACTGAGCTTCATACCTTTAAGAGGATCAATAACGTCTTCTATGGTTGTAGCTGTATAATTGGAATCAGAACTACTGCCTATGGTCATCCCGCCTGTATTATGGTCCGGGAAAGCAAGGACAAGGGTATGCCCATCTTTTTCTGCAAACTCAACTGCAACCTTAACAGCTTCGTCAAAAGCCAGAAAATCCGTAACAGCATAAGCAGGGTCATTGGCATGATTTGCCCAATCTACCTGACTGCCTTCTACCATAAGGAAGAACCCATCTTTGTCCTGAGATAGTAGCTCGACGGCCTTTTCTGTCATCTCTGCAAGAGAGGGCTCTTCAGGTGCAAGTTCGACACGGTCAATATCCGGTGCCATATGACTGCTGGCAAAAAGTCCCCACGCTTTTCCAGAGGACATATTTAATATTTCATCTCTGCTGTCAATATACTGGTAGCCTCTATCAAGAAGCACTTTTGTCAGGTTTTCTCCATCAGTCCGTTTTCCTCCTTCAGCTTCAGGCACGAGATGGCGGGAACCTCCTCCGAATACTACATCAATATCTTCGTAGACCATCTGTTCCATAATCTCGTTTTCATTATCCCTGTTGTCAACGTGAGCAGCAAATGCTGCGGGTGTAGCATGGCTGACACGAGAGGTTGCAACTAGCCCTGTAGCTTTACCTGCAATTTTTGATCCTTCAAGCACTGTTGCAAGCGGTTTGTATTGCAATTCTTCGGAAGGGCTTTCTAACATACTTAGAACAGAAGTATTGCTTGGGCCGACACTTACAAAGCCATTGGTTGTCTTATATCCAGTGGCAAAAGCAGTTGCAGCTGATGAGGAATCGGTAATAACCGAGTCAGTGCTGTAGGTAGATACTGATCCAGCCACCATTTCATCAAGCGTCAGAGAACTTCCACCGTACCATCGGGATAGGGTCTGGACACTCTGAGAACAGCCATCAGGGACAAGAATGATCACGTTTTTAATTTCAGCTTCCGATTCTAAACAAGATTTGCAGTCGGCGGAATCAGTGAGATCAGTATAATTACCTGAATAATCTTCATCACTCAAATTGCCTTCCACAGCTACCGCAGAACCAACATTTCCTAGCAGCAGAAGCCCTATAATAAGGGTTAGTAAAATGTCTGTTTCTTTAGCTTCCATGAAAACTACCTCTAACTGAGGGCATATTTTTAAGAGTATGTTCAGTCTCAAACCATACTCAGATTTTTTACCTCATTTTTAAAGAAGTAGCCACCTGTATTTGAATTTTTCACATATATAATATATATCACCTTATATCTTATATGTAAAAAGTATTACTATATGGCACTATTTTTCGGTGCCAGGTGTTTGCCAAAATATTTACCTTATATATTTCACTTACGCGTTGCTAGTTCCACTAATTGTAAGCAAAAAATAACGCTCTAGCCTACAAAAATAGCCTACAAAAATTCCACTTAATAGACGAAGAAAATTGGGATTCTCAAAATGCGAAACAATAATAACTAACGAAATATTCATTTTTAAACATAAATCAAGAGTACCTTGTTAGTTCATTAAATACTTATTTTTACGGCTAATTATCAAAATCCGATGAAAATAAAATTGAAAACCACTGGATTTTGTAAATGGCTATCATTTGGATTCGGTTAAGGAACAAAAAGTCAAAAAATACTATTTTTTATGCAACATCTAAGAGAATTCTCTTGGAAAATCACTATACGTGGTATTCGAAGTTTGCATAAAATTCGTTAACCGAATCCAAATGTACTGATATTAGGTATCAAGTTTTCCTGCGAAAAAATTTAGAAGAGGCATACTTCTTAAACTAAGAACTATCCCTGAAAAGGGTATATAAGGAAAAGTATAATGACCGAAGAACATGATTGAGAAAAGAACCGGTTCGGTCATTTTTTCCTTATATTTCCTGTTAAAACATTTTTTTCCTTTAAGCCGTTTTTAGAATTACTTCTTTAACTGGATATACCCGACTTCAGTCACTAGGCTCTGTCCTTTCTCGCTTGTTACAAAGTCAATGAATTCCTTTGTGAGGCCTGAGGGTTCCCCGTTGGTGTAGAAGTAGAGAGCCCTTGAAAGTGGGTATGCACCACTGAGGATGTTTTCAGAAGTTGGAGCTTCAGAGCCGTTTCCAGTATCCAGGTTAAGGGCTTTTACGCTTTCATCAAGGTATGCAACACCGATATATCCTATTGCATTGGTGTTCTGGGAAACTTCACCTACAATTCCACCTGTAGCAGGCTGGGTAAGGGCATCAGCCCGGTATTCGTCTCCCTGTAAAACTTCTTCCTTGAAGTATTCATAAGTTCCAGAACTGCTGTCCCTGGAAATCACTACAATTTCCTTATCCTCTCCGCCAACATCCTTCCAGTTGCTAACGCTTCCATTGTAGATGCCGCGAAGCTGATCAAAAGTAAGTTGAGTAACAGGATTCTGAGGGTTTACAATAACTGAAATACCGTCATAAGCAATGGTAGTCTCTACAGGATTGATACCTTTTGCCTTAGCTGCTTCGATTTCCTCAGATTTCATTTCTCTGGATGCGGTAGCAATATCTACCTCGCCGTCAATTAGAGCTGTGATACCAACACCAGACCCGCCCCCAGTAACTGTCACACTTTTCCCGGAGTTTTCAACCATGAACTCTTCAGCTTCAGCCTGTGCAAGAGGCAGAGCAGTGTCAGATCCCTTCAGAGAAATACTCTGTGCTCCACCAGCAGTAGCGTTCTGTGGTGCTTGTGGTGCTTCAGCAGCAGTGGTTTCCTGAACTGGAGCTCCTTCTGAAGAGGTTTCCTGAGATTCTCCACTATTTTTTTCAGTACATCCTATTCCCAGAAACACAAGTCCAATCACTAATAATAAAAGGACTGCGTAATTTTTTAATTTATTCGCCATGTCAAAGACACTCCTTTAAATAAATACAACTAATCAACAATCTACGTCCATTAACTGGTACTCGTACTATGCACAATAAAAGAAAGAGAGATATAAAGATTCTCGATATAGTCTATTGAGGACTGAATACGTGAATAGATTTGCATAATTGGGTAATTTAGTATATAGGTACTATATGATATATGTATAAATGAAATTACTGTGTAAGAAAATACTTCTGACATTCTTTGGCATTAACTATGCATTAAAAATATTCCTTGGGAATACGCTAAAAATTTACTATTAACAAAAAAGTCTTATTTTTCCTTGAAAATGCTAATATGGTGAAATTAAAGCTTAATTTTTTAGAAAACTATATCTCGTTTTCTATTATGACGTTAGCTCTGTTTTTTATAAGTTGGATTGAACTTCATATATTTCATATATATTATTAGGAATATTAGAAAGTTAGTAATAAAGTCTCACCTTCTTAACATCAGATTTGTCATTAATCTTCTGTGCTCTACATTAGGGAGTTATAGGAAGACAGTTGATTCAGGAGTAAAATTTATTAGTTATTGAATTCATGGCAAAATCACTTTCATTTCATGTCAATTAGAGGTAATGAGTATGAGTTATTGAAAAACGTGAACATAAAATCTCTCTAAATTTGTCTCAAGTATAGGAAATTTACTCACCTTTTCGTAATCTATCAATAACTCACGGACAAATAATTTAATATATAGTTCTTTCTGATTTACGGATTATTTAGTTCTAATTAGTACTATTATCAAAATCTATAGATATTTGGATAATGTATAAATATAAGGAGAACTAACCTATTTATCCAAGAAGGATTTAGCCCATTACGCCCTTCACCAAATCGTAAACCATCTAAAGTTCTCTTCCCTAGAATAGTACCCTTCTTCTAAGGGTGGAAACTGGGCTTTTTTCTTCTTTCAGGTAAATAGTACTTATTGTTGAAGCTTTGTTATATCCTGAAGCCTTTCAAAATTTGCGCTTTTTGTCCCCAAGTCTCTGAAATGTATGTTCTAATTTTAGTGTTGTCATACCTTCAAACCTCTTTCAATCTACCTCCATATCCCGTACCGATCTTGTTGAGAGGGATAAGAGTAGACTCAATAAAGGAATTAAAAGAAAGAATCAGTCAAATGTAAATCAGATTGACGAAAAACCAGTCATATTTACGTGAAAATATAAATTGAAGAAAAGGCCAAAATGTCTGGGGAATTGTAATCTAAATAATGGGAATTAATTAGGAATCGAAACATTAGTTTTTATTCACATAAAGTGATGAAGTAAATGTTTAGTTTCCCTTGTTCTAATGTTTAAAAACAATATTTTAGTAGGAGGAGGTAAGGAGTGAACCCTCCTCCTAACTCGGAGGTTGATTTTTTAGTACTCATGCAGGAAAAATATGCCAGAATTCCTAGATGAGTTTTCTATTCAGATAATATATATATTACGTATGAAATGTATTTAACTCTTTCGCTTTAATACAACTGTTGGAGTTATTGAGTCTTTACTTTCATTTTTATTTCGTACAAAAAATATACAAGTTATATATGAGAAAATCGAATTATACCCCTATCTTTTAATCCATTATTTCATTTCCAAGTTACTCTCTTCAATTGCAATTACTAATGAGCTTTTTATTTAGAAATAGGGAATTTAATTACTTTTTTTAGAATAAGAGCCCTAAAGTTGCCTATAAATTTTTTAAAAATATCGGAAGACTAATATCAGAGTAAACCTATATAAATAATTCAATTCCAAAAATCCAAACATCTTTTTACAGGATCTTAATGGAAAATCTCAATGGAAAGGGGTTTTGACATGTTCTCACTTAACGAACAAAAAGCTATTGAACTTGGCGAATCTGGCGAGAAGGCAATAAGGGAGCAAAATGACTATGATGCCCTTCAATATGTTGAATACCTGAGGGAATTCGGGGAAGAGTTGCTCGAGGCAAATCTGGAGACAGACTTAAAGAGAGTCGTAATCTCACTTCGGAACATAGGCAATAAAGCTATCCAGAAAAGGATGGAAAATATTGCTTCTGAAACTCTGGAAACCCTTAAAAAACTTGCGGAGCCTGCGCTGGAAAAGAATCTCTCAAATGCACTCTGGTCTTTTTCAAAAGCTGTCCAGGAAATAGGAAAAGGAACTGTACAATTCCAGATGCTTGAACCTGCAAAAGCTGCTATAGAAATCCTTAATATTATAGGAACAGGGGCTGTTGCAAAAAAAATGGAGGTTGTAACCCTCTGGACAACTCTGGCTCTTGAGGAAATGGACTTTCTGGCAAACAGGCAGAATCTTGAAGACCTCAGCAAAGCAGCAAAAGATGCCAGGGAAGGAATAATAAAATCTTCGGAAACTGCAGGTTTTATTCCGAGGGACCAGATTGAAAAATACCCTCAGCTTATTGCCCATACATTAAGCGAGTTTTCGGAGCTTCAGAACCTTCAGCCTGCAGGTTATGCGGGTAGGCCTAATGAAGAATTCACGGAAGAAGAATTTTTTGAAGAAGAAATCGAAGAGGAACCTGAGGCTTCAGGAAAGAAGAAATCAGCTGATTGAGATTGCAAGCTTTGCTTCTATTACAAGATTTTGCTTATATTAGATAAAAAATTTTGGCTGTTTAAACAGCCATTTGCTTCTTTTTATAATTTCTGGAAACTTCCAGAAACCTTTCGATTATTTTCAATCCTTCTGGTGTAAGTACGGATTCTGGATGGAACTGCAGCCCATAGATTGGGTACTTCACGTGTTCTACTGCCATTATAGTCCCATCTTCTGCCTGAGCAGTAACCTTTATTCCGGGAGCCGGCTCGCCAATCTCAAGGGAATGGTAACGTCCTGCCTCGAATGAACCTTTAAATGCTGTGAAAAGTGCCGAGCCCTTATGTAAAATCTTTGAACTTTTCCCATGAACTGGCCCGACTTTACACCTTCTGACAGGCCCCCCAAAAGCTACATTAATTGCCTGGTGCCCGAGGCATACTCCAAGAAGGGGAACTTCCCTGCCCATTTCCCTGATTATTTCCAGACAATTGCCTATGTCCCTTGGATCCGAAGGGCTCCCTGGACCAGGAGAAATTACCAGGGCATCGGGTTTTATCTCTCTAAGCTCTTCTAAGGTAACTGTATTGGGAAGAACCAGGGTGTCTTTCTCAAAATAAGAAATGTAGTCTACCAGATTCCATACAAAGGAATCTTTATTGTTTATGAAAACCACTTTCATCTGAAAAACTCCTCCTGATACTTTTATATAATTTCTTCACAACTTTTTATTTTCACTTTGTCCATCTCAAAGTCGTTGTCAATAGCCGTAAGCATTGCTGCCATTTTACGCTCGGTTTCCCTGAATTCATAAGCAGGATCAGAATCCGCAACAATTCCTGCTCCTGCCTGCACGGAAGCTTTCTTGCCCTTTACAAGCACTGTTCGGATTACGATTGCAAAATCTGCGTCCCCATTCCAGCTATAGTATCCGACTCCTCCTCCATAGATTCCCCTAGGAGAGCGTTCAAGTTCGGAAATAATTTCCATGGCACGGATTTTCGGGGCTCCTGATAGTGTTCCTGCCGGAAATACCGCCCTGAAAGCATCAAACTGGTCGCATTCCGGTCTCAGGTTTCCCAAAACCGTGCTTTCTATATGCTGGACATGTGAATACTTCAGAACTTTCATAAAACCAGAAACTTTTACCGAGCCGCTCTCAGTAACCATCCTCACATCATTTCTCCCTAGGTCAACAAGCATGACATGTTCAGCTCTTTCTTTTTCATCGTGGAGCATATGAGAAGCAAGGGCTTCGTCCTCGGTTTCGGATTTTCCTCGAGGGCAGGTGCCTGCAATCGGGTTTGTGATTACGGTTCTCTTGTGTACGGTCAGCAGAGTTTCAGGGCTTGCTCCGACAATTGCCTGGTCTCCGAACTCGAAGATGTACATATAAGGACTTGGATTGATCGCCCGAAGCTGCATGTAGAGTTCGAAAGGAGACTGCTCAAGGTTGAACTCACATTTTCTTGAAAGCACTACCTGGAAAATATCCCCTGCAAAAATGTGTTCTTTTGCCTGGACTACGGAATTTTCAAACATCTGCCTGTCAGTACAGACTGAGGCAGATAAGCCTGAAACTGTTGAACCTGAACTTGTCGAACCTGAGATTGTAGATGTCTTTGAAGCTCTGGATACGCTTGGATATGCTGTTTCAATCGAATCTCCGTATAAAGCAGTTTCCTTGAGGGTTGAGCAAAGTATTTCTGCCTCATGAAGGGCTTTTTCATACAAAATTCCGGCATCTGAGCCAGGATTAATGAGGGGAGTGATCGAGATATAAATCTCATCAGTCAAATGATCGAACACAAAGGTTTTTGAGACCAGCAGATACTGAAGTTCAGGAATTTCGGATTCAAATCCTTTTTCGACACCGAGCCAGCTGTCATAGATTGCATCATAAGCCGTATAACCTATAGCCCCGCCCAGGAAAGTTTGCCTGTCAAAACGTTTACCGTTGAGGAGTTCCATCCCGTTTGCAGGAGAAAAAGCCAGGCGAAGAGCATCAAATGAATCTTTTCCTTTAGGAATTGTAGCTGCAAACTGCAGGTTTTTAGGCTTCTGCCTGTTTTCAGAGTGTTTTTCCCGACTCTTCTCTGAATTATTCTCCGAATTTTCCCTTTTCACGGCTTCAGGTCCGAATACTTCTTCCATTTTCGAGCAAATCGATTCGAAAAGAACCGAAGCTTTCGGGTTCAGGAGTTCAAGGGAGACTTTTCGGTCACTTATTTTAATCACGGCGTCAGGATCGCTTCCAACAAAGGAGTATCTTGCATGGCTTGCCTGTTTTTCTACAGACTCCAGCAGATAAAAATACTCTGAAGTTCCTGAAACTCGCAAAGCATGGTAAAGCTCAAGGGGTGAACAGGCAGGAGAACCTGTATCGACTTTCGCAAGGAGCTGGATAAGGCCTGGCTGTTTCAGTTCCGATGCAAGCTCTTTGAATTCTTCTTTTCCAAGGTCAAAGGAAAGCACTGGCACACCTCACTTCTTCAATAAAACTTTTGATTTTCACGGCATCTTTTTTTCCGCAGGTTTCAACTCCTGATGCCGTATCAACAGCATAAGGAGAAACAACCCTAATTGCTTCCTGAATATTTTCGGGTTTGAGACCACCTGCAAGAATAAGAGGAAGCTTTGTTTCTTCAGCAATTTTTTTGCTCAAAGTCCAGTCGTGGATACAACCCGTTCCCCCGGGCTTTCCGGATTTTCCAGTATCGAGCAGAATAGAATCTACAACAGATGCTTCTTCCAGCAGACTAACCTGTTCCATCAGCTCGGAGATAAAAGCAGTATTTTCTGTTTTTTTCGCCTCTTTTCCTGAAGTTTCCTCTCTTGCAGGTACGGAAAGGGTCTTTATGATAGGAATATCCGCTTTTTCTTTTACTATTTCAAGCTCGGAAAGGGACAGCATGGAATGAATTTGTACGATATCGGGTCCGATTTTGTCAATAAGTTCAAGAGCCTCTCTGGAATTTTCCGGCATTATAACAAGTACGGAACTCAGGCCTTTCGGGACTTCTGAGACGAGAGCTGCAGCAGTGTCCGAATCCAGCTTTCTTGGGCTTTCTACAGGGACTTCGGTTATAAAACCAACCGCATCGGCGCCGTAGAGATCTGCAAGTTCTATTTCCTCAGGACTGCGGATCCCGCAGATTTTTATTCTTGTTCTGGGTTTTATTTTCATGCCTTTTCCCCCGATGCCGTGCTTAACACGGAAACCGAGGAAGGTGACAGAATTCCGTTTTCCTTACAAAAATGCTGTTTCTTTTCCTTTTCGTAAAGTTCTGTGGTAAAAGTCCTGAACTGATTGAATTTGACCATTACCTTTCCGTTGTCTATTGCATCTTCGGCAATAGGAATTGCCTGCTTGATGGAACCCACTATCCCGCTCACATAAAGGGCTGCAGCTGCATTCATGACTACAAGGTCTCTTTTTGGGCCTTTCTGGCCTTTAAAAATGCACAGCAGGTCTCTTGCATTCTCTTTCGGCGTTCCTCCTTTTATATCCTCAAGATTTGCTCGCAATATGCCAAGAGATTCTGGGGTTATCGTATAGGTTGAAACCTCACCGTTTTTCAATTCTGCAACATAGGTCTCACCTGTGTTTGTGATCTCATCCATTCCATCCCCATTGACAACCATGGCATGTTCGGTTCCAAGTTCTGCAAGGGCGTAAGCTATCGGCTCACAGAGCTTTTTATCAAAAACTCCTATTATCTGCCCTTTTGCACCTGCAGGATTTGTCAGGGGGCCGAGGATGTTGAAGACAGTACGGACTCCTAGTTTTTTTCTGACTCCTGCAACCCTCTTCATAGCAGGGTGGAATATCGGAGCAAACATGAACCCTATACCTATCTCTTCTATTGTCTTCCTGACATTTTCCGGCGAAAGATCAACTTTAATTCCAAGGGCCTCAAGTGCATCCGAACTTCCTGACTTTGAAGTTGCGGCTCTATTTCCATGTTTGGCCACAGGGACGCCTGCTGCTGCAGTCACTATTGCTGCTGCTGTCGAGACATTGATTGTATTAAGGCCGTCTCCTCCTGTTCCGCAGGTGTCAACAAGCCTGAAAGACACTCTGGGCCTGATTGTTTTCCCGACTTTTCTCATCCCTCTAACAAAACCCGCGATTTCTTCGGGTTTTTCCCCTTTTGCCCTCAATGCAAGCAGAAACGCTCCTATTTCTTCATCTTCAGCCGTACTTAGAATTTCAGCTACTGATGCTTCGGCTTCTTCGGGACTCAGGTCACAGCCTTCCTCCAGTTTTTTAATGTATTTCTGCATCTTTCCTACCTCCTTTCAAACTCCCACTTCTTCCTTTGTGATTTATTGCAAAATCGTGATCTTGTTAACGTTTATGATTTCTCCTGTTTCGTTAACTTTTTTGATTTTTCCCAGATTTTTCCTGCCTTTCCCATTTAATTGGCTTTCAGCATTCCGGATTTGAGTTCTCTTGCAAGGGCTTCCAGCCTCTCGTTTACATCTTTACATTCTTCAATAATCTTGACAAATGCCGAGCCGACTATAACAGCATCGGCTCCAGCTTTTCTAACTTCTTCTGCCTGCTTTCCTGTGGATATCCCGAATCCTACAGCTTTTGGAATTTCGGTTTCCACTCTTGCAAGCAGGTCTTTAGCAGAGGATGATACGTCTTCTCTGGTTCCTGTGACTCCGAGTCTTGAGACGAGATATATGAACCCTGAACCCCTTTGCAGGATCTTTTTAATTCTATCATTGGTTGTTGTGGGTGCAACCAGGAAGATCAGGTCAAGTCCGTACTTTTCGCAGTTGCTCTTCAGATCGGCTGCTTCTTCGACCGGGATATCGGGTATGATCAGCCCTCCGATTCCTGCTTTTGCTGCCCCTTCCACAAACTTTTCCACCCCATACCTGAATACAGGGTTGTAATAGGTCATGCACACGAGAGGAATCCTGACATCGAGAGTTTTAACAAGCTCAAAATAATGCCTGATATCCATGCCTGCTGCAAGCGCTCTCTGCCCCGCTACCTGGATTGTCGGACCATCGGCTACGGGATCTGAGAAAGGAAAACCAAGTTCTATAATATCTGCTCCGCCTGCAGCCAGAGCTTTTACAAACTTCGATGTTGCTTCTGCAGAGGGGTCTCCTGCCATTATGTAGCAGATAAGAGCTCCTTCCTTTCTGTCCCTGAGTTCGCTGAATTTTTCTGAGATTTTTTGTCTTGTTACCCCGGCTTTCATTTCAGCTTTCATTTCGGTTTTCAGCTCAGTTCTTACTTCAGTTCCCATCTCAGATCCCTCTTTTCAGGCTCAGGACGGTTTCAAGGTCTTTATCCCCTCGTCCTGACAGGTTTACAACCACAACCTCTTCCAGTTCTCCGGCTTCTGCTGCTTTCTTCAGATAAGCAAGGGCATGGGAAGATTCCAGAGCAGGAATTATTCCTTCAAGCCGGCTCAATTCATGAAAAGCTTCAAGGGCTTCGTCGTCAATCGCGTAACGGGCTGTAACCCTGCCGCTTTCGGCCAGGTAAGCCAGTTCAGGCCCTACTCCTGAGTAATCAAGCCCTGCAGAAATGGATTCGGATTCAAGTATCTGCCCGTTTTTATCCTGCAGCACTTTTGTCCTGGCCCCATGCAGAATTCCTTCTTCTCCTGCACAGAGGCAGGCTGAGTGAAGAGCTGCTTTTTCCGTACTTTTCAGGGCTTTTCCTCCGGCTTCAACAGCAATTAGTTTGACTTCTCTGTCTTCTACAAAAGGATGGAAAATTCCCATTGCGTTACTCCCACCGCCAGCGCAGGCAATAATCGAATCAGGCAGACGCCCTTCCTTTTCAAGAATCTGCTCTTTTACCTCGCGTCCGATAACGCTTTGAAAATCCCTTACAATTACAGGATAGGGATGAGGGCCAACTACCGAGCCGATCAGGTAGTGTGTATTTCCAATGTTTGTGACCCAATCCCTGAAGGCCTCATTAATTGCATCCTTGAGAGTTTTTGAGCCTGTATGCACGGCTTTTACTTCGGTACCCATTAGTTCCATGCGGTATGCATTCATCTGCTGGCGTTTGACGTCTTTTGCCCCCATGTACACAATGGTTTCAAATCCGAGATTCGCTCCTGCCATTGCTGTTGCAGTCCCATGCTGTCCTGCCCCGGTTTCTGCGATCAACCTTTTCTTTCCCATGTATTTTGCAAGCAGGGCCTGCCCTATTGCGTTGTTTAATTTATGGGCCCCTCCGTGCACAAGGTCTTCTCGCTTAAGGTAAATTTTTGATCCGTATTTTTTGCTCAGGTTTCTGGCAAGATAAAGAGGTGTTTTTCTGCCTGCAAAATCCCGAAGGTAATGGTCGAGTTCTGCAAGAAACTCGGGGTCGTTTTTATATCTCTCATATCCTTTTTCCAGTTCTTCCAAAGCAGGCATGAGGACTTCTGGTACGTATTGTCCTCCATATTTTCCATACTTCCCTTTTACCTGTAGTTCTGTTATAGTTCCTGTCAATTCAATTACTCCCTTGTTTAATCTGGTAATTTTAATCTGGTAATTTTAATCTGGTAATTTTAATCTGGTAATTTTAATCTGGTAGCTTAATTTCTGAGTTCCATAATTTCATGAAATAAAATTCGGTTTTCGAGTGAATCGGATTTTCCAGTCCGAATTCAGGCAGGCCGAAAGCTCCGGATAATACAGGAAAAACAGTTATTCACGCCAGCCAAGACTCTGGACGAATTCTTTGGTTTTATCAAAAACAGAAGCACTTTCCATAAGTGCCGATCCGATCAGTACAGCGTCTGCTCCTGCCCGGATAACTCTCCTGACATCTTCTGCGCTGTTCATCCCGCTTTCGCTTATGATTATGTGTCTGGTCCCGTGATCTAGGTCATATTCCCTGACAAGAGGTGCAAGCTCGTCGGTGGTTTCCAGATCTATTTTAAGAGTCTCAAAGTTCCGGTTGTTAATCCCAATAACTTTTGCGGCGGTTTCCAGGGCAAGTTCAAGCTCTTCCCTGTTGTGAACCTCAACCAGCGGCTCAAAACCTTTTTCAAGGGCAAGATCGACAAAAGAACCCAGTTCTTTTCCAAGGATACCTGCAATCAGTAGTATGAGGTCGCTTTCTGCTTCTCCCAACTGTACACTGTCAATTATGAAATCTTTTCTGAGAACAGGTATGCATACCGTTTTTCTGACAGCCTCCAGGTTTTCAATTGAACCTCGAAAAACCCCAGGCTCTGTCAGGACAGAAACTGCTACAGCTCCTGCTTCTTCCATTTCCAGTGCGAGCTCTGCAGCTGCAGCAGGCGGAATATCCCTGAAAGTTTTTCCCGGAGATGCCGGCTTGACTTCTGCAATTACAGGTACCCGCCCTTCTGCTTTGGCATCTTCCAGAGCAGAGAGAAAATTCCTTTTCTCAAACTGCTTCTGCAGGTCTTCAGGACATTTATGTGGCCCGAATGCCTGGATGCGGGTTTTTGTCGTGTTGAGGATATGGAGAATTGAAGAGTGCATTTATCATCACTAATGTCTCTTTATGTACATCAATGTCTAATGCAGTACTTCATATAAATAGGTTTTGGATTGGTAAGCTTTGCACCTAAAGTCCAATTTTCGAGGTACTTTAGGTGCAGAATTGGAACTTTAGGTGCAAAGCCGGATTGTGTAAGAATCAGAATTTGGAAATTTTGCCTCCGGGGAATTAGAGATCCCTTACAATTTTTTATTGTAATGTTCCAGATCACAATCTTCCGTTATTTTATAAAGTTCACAGGTTTTTCGAGCCTTCAATTCACAGAGAATACACTTGTGACCACGGAAAGTACTATATATATTAATCAAGTGTATGCCCCAGATTGAGGTGCACTTATGGAAACAAAAACCATTAAAATCAGTGCAGAACTGTACGAAGCACTCGATTTTTGCAGGGATAGAGATAGCGATATCGGGTGGGAGTCAAAAACCACAATAATCACCAAATTGCTGGCTCGATATGATGATACCTGTCAACTTATACATGAAAACGGGGACTATTGGTTCGTTATTAACGGCAGGAAACGGAAATTTCCAAAACTTTCTAATGCTACGGAAAATGTAAAAATAACTCAAGATCTTTATCAAAGACTTAGCGAAGCTAAAATCCATCCTGACGAGACAATAAATACTGTCCTTCAGCGTTTACTGTTTTCGTACTATGGCAACAAGCTGGTATATCGCATAAATATAAAATCCGCTAGCGACGAAGACAGCCAGGACTTAATGTTTTTCATGCGCGAACTGCTGCTGACAGAACCAAAGTTTAACAACTCATTATTTGTCGAAGTTCTAAACGTAGAAAATTACCCGGAAATAAAAAGCAAATACGAGAAAAATACGTTGCCATTGTCTATATTATACAATTTTGAAGAACTTGAAGTCTGGCGCATGGAAGAAAAGCATGACTTAGCTGAAGTGAGAAGAAAGTTGGAGTCATTTATCGATTCTTCAGAAGAGCTTACAGGTTGACATGGCGCACATGCAAAAGTCAATTCTTCTTCGATAGGACACTAATTATTATAAACATAATAAAAATAATAACTATTAAGTCTGTACATTCAAATAGACCAGTCCATCCAAACATTATGTAGGCCAGGGCAAGAAAAAGAATTGGTAGACTTGTATATATGATATATTTGCAGTTAATCACAATATCTTTAAACGCAGTGAATGAATAAATAAATTACTTATGTTATGCCCTTTATCTCTCAGTAAACTCCAAATAAATTATCCTGCATTTATTGTTTAGAGGGTTAAGGTTCCATCTTTTTATCTAAAATTTTGCAAAAGCACAAGCTTCAGGTTCTCAACTTCAAAACTGTTCAAGGAGCGAAACCATCCCTTTTACACTTGTGAACATATCTCCGATCACAGGTGTAGTATTATTAGGGGTTCCCATGGTCATATTGGCAGATTCGATCATATTATCCGGATATGTTAAACTTGAGTTGATCTGTGACATCGTTGCGTTTAAAGAATGAAGAGTAACATTGGAATTGCTTGTATTATTGGGGTCCATATTCAGGATAACAAGTATATTATCCACTGTTTTTATACCTTCATCTGTCCCTTCAATAGTGGGCTGGAGAAAAGGAAATTCTTCTAAATGGGCGTTAAGAGTCTCGTTTATAAGGTGAAGATTGAGGTTAAGCATTTGCAGCATGGATGTCAGGAAATTAAGGTTCAACTTTATTTCCTGTGATATTAGTCCAGTTACATTAGACGAGGACATTTCATTAAATGGAAGTATTTCATTGAATGAGGAAGTTTCACCGGATAAAGCTGTCTCATTATTTGAAGAAATCAAATCGTCAATTGAAGTCTCAGAGGTGCCGTTTTCAAGAATGGTTCCAACTACCGGATTTGATGCTCCAAGAGCTGAAATAATAGATATTATGAGTAAGAATCCTGCGAATATTGACAGGAATATATATTTATAGCTGTCCATATAAATGGTCCCCACTATCAATGTTAAGAACTTAATGTACGTTCTTCTTTATTCAAAAATAGCCAGATTGGATATAAAAACATACGGATTAGGATAAAATATTCTATTAAGTATATAATATGGAATAGCTGAAGAAAAAAAGATTCTGAGAAAGTCTTCTCGTTTTTGTTTTACTTTAATTCCTTTTATGTCATAAATTTTAAATAAATCTTTAGAACTTGTCACAAAAACCAAAATATCCGGAAATTGTATCCAATAAGTATATATATATTCAATAGCTTCAAATATATTTTTAAAGCTATTTTTTATAAAATACTGTCCATTCAAAACTTATGATTTTTCTCTTCTAATCCCGTACATAAAATTCACTATCTATAGGACATACGGGCACGTTCGACCAAACACAACAAACAAAAACTAAGGCATTAGTTTTTTGGTTTTCCTTCCAGATAATGCCTGAAGTCCCGACTCTCATATCAGAACAAAAGCAAAATGACTATCGAAACTCCCAGAAAATTCCCGATTTCCTGTGATCCCGAAGCGAAACTTTGGATTCTAAACTATAATTAGTCCTCTTGGGCGAAGCGAAGAGGGCGTTGTGCTCCTGAAGCGAAACTCGGGTGCCAAAGTGAAACTCGGGATTCTAAATCATAAATTCGTCCTCTTGAGCGAAGCGAAAAGGACTGCGGGCTCCCGAATCGCAATTCGGGAAGCGAAGGATTTACATGCAAGGGAAGCATAAAGTGCACAAAAAAGCCGCCTAAAAGACAGGATAATAAAAATGAATTAAAATTAGACTGGAAAATGATAGAGGAAGAGAAATGGCTGTATGGAAGGGAAAGAAAGTGGTTTTAAACACCACTATGGGTGACATTACGATCGAGCTTTTTGAGGACATGCCTATTACTGCAGGTAATTTTGCAAAACTCGTGGACAAAGGGTTCTATAACGGAACAGTCTTCCACAGGATCATTGACAAATTTATGATCCAGGGTGGAGACCCGACAGGGACAGGCATGGGAGGCCCGGGATACGAGATTCCGGATGAGTTCACAAAGCACAACCGAAACGATAAGGGGACCATTTCCATGGCAAATGCAGGCCCTAACACAGGTGGCAGTCAGTTCTTTATCAATCTTGTGAATAATAACTATCTCGACAAAATGCATCCTGTTTTCGGAAAAATAGTCGAAGGAATGGATGTCGTAGATACCATGGGAAAAGTGAAAACTGACCGTCAGGACCGCCCAAAAACAGAAGTGAAGATTATAAAAGCCGAACTGGTCTGAAGAAGCAACTATTCTATTGATTAGTTCTTTTTCCGATATCGGCAAAGCTTAGATGTGATATTGGCAGCCTGGGTATTATCGATGGTCAAGATCTGATATACGTCAGTTCGCCTTACACATCTTAACTTACATATACACACCTTAACTTACATAAATTGATCAATAAATGAATAGCATTAGATTTATACCGAATTTAGGATTTATCTTATTCGCTTTCCAAAAACCATGATCCAAGAAAATAAGCTTTTACTGACCAGGTAAACTGTTTAGATAAATGATATCATAGACGGTTACTATAGTCATGGTTACAAAGCTACACAGGTGCAAACTTCAACTTGTCTTAAAAAGACTTAAAAGCTCTTGAATCTCTGGATCTCTCTCCTGGCTTCTTTAATTTAGAAGAGCTACTCGGGAAAGCTTTATCTGTTCTTATCTATAATCTCAATGTAATCTAAGATATCATTCAGGACTGGGTTAGCTGAGTCAAAATAATTAAAACATTTTCTACTAAGTTATATCTTGGATTTTTATATCATATGGTTTGCAGCATATTTATTTAACATATAAAACAGATAATAAATCCATCAACACATTTTAAACTTATACCTAAACTCGAAAGGACAGGATAATAAATGGTTAAAGCAAAAGTTGCAGTAAACGGTTACGGGACTATCGGTAAAAGAGTTGCAGATGCCGTAACGGCTCAGACCGATATGGAAATTATTGGGGTTTCCAAGACGAAGCCAAACTATGAAGCTGCAGTGGCCAAACAGCTTGGGTATGATATATATGCTCCTGCTGCAAATCTGGGAGCTTTTGAGAAGGCAGGCATACCTGCAGCAGGGTCCATTGAAGAAATGGTAGAAAAGGCTGATGTGGTTGTGGACTGTACTCCTGGGGGAGTTGGAGAGGAAAATAAAGCTCTGTATCAGAAAGCCGGAGTAAAGGCAATCTGGCAGGGCGGCGAAGATCACGAACTTGCAGGTTTTTCGTTTAATGCAATTTGCAACTACGAACAGGCTCTGGGCCGCGATCTGGTAAGGGTTGTTTCCTGTAATACCACAGGGCTTTGCAGAGTTATCTACCCGGTAGATAAAGAATTAGGGATAAAAAAGGTTAGGGTAACTCTTGCAAGAAGGGCAGTCGATCCAAATGATGTAAAGAAAGGACCGATTAACGCAATAGTGCCTGATCCTATTAAGCTTCCATCTCATCACGGGCCTGATGTAAAGAGTGTACTTCCGCAGATTGACATTACAAGTGCAGCTCTGAAAATTCCGACAACTCTAATGCACGTACATGTTGTAAATATGGAAGTTAGTACCGATTGCACTGCAGACGATATTAAGAATATTTTCGGTTCTCAGTCCAGAATACGTTTCGTAGGGCAGGGCATGTCATCGACAGCAGAAATCATTGAATTTGGACGGGACATGGGACGCCCCAGAAACGATATGTGGGAGAATTGCATCTGGCCTGAATCCATAACAGTCAGTGAGAAAGAACTCTATTTCTTCCAGGCCATTCACCAGGAGTCAATTGTAGTTCCCGAAAACGTTGATGCTATCAGGGCAATGATGGAACTGGAAAGTAGCGGTGCAAAATCAATCGAGAAAACAAATAAAGCTATGGGATTGTACAATAAATAAATTTACGGGACTGTACAAGTGGAGCTATGGGGCTGTAAGTCTCTGGAAACTTCGGTTTTTGAGGGCTCTGGCTTAAAAGATGTTCAATCTGATTATCCCGGAGCCCTACAGCCTGGGTTTTGTGTTTCCGAGAATCCTAATACCCATATTCTGTATCTGGATAATAGAATCTGAAGCTTTTGAATTAAGTAAACTGGCTTAAATATGAACTCATTAGATTCAAGTTTTTTGAAATTATCCCGGGAAGCTTTTAAAGCCGCGTCAGATTCAATCAGGAATCTTGAAGGCACTGATGCGGCAGCCAGCTTTGTTCGTATGGGAGCCGACGGGACACCTACTACCAAAATAGATCTTGTAGCAGAGGATGCTATCATTGATGTGCTTAAAGCCGACGGTAGGTCAATGAGGATTATAAGTGAGGAAAGGGGAGAGCTTGTTCTGGGAGACTCCCCTGAGTTTTCCATTGTTCTTGACCCTCTTGATGGGACATATAATTCCTATGCTGGAATTCCTTTCTATAGTGTTTCAATGGCTGTTGCTTCCGTTGACCTTTCAGATATCAGATTTGGATATGTCAGTAATCTTGCATTACGTGAAGAATATTATGCAGAATCCGGAAGAGGAGCCTACCTTAATGGGAAAATGATTAAAACTTCACCTAATTCGGATCTGCGGGAACTGTGTGTAAGTGTTTACGGCTACAGACAAAACGTGGAAAGAACCCGAAAAATTTACAAAAATGTCAGACGTATAAGGTTATTTGGGAGTGTAGCACTCGAAATGTGCTATGTGGCCTCAGGCAGGCTTGACGCCCTTGTAGATGTTCGAAACGCTTTGCGTGTAACGGATGTGGCAGCAGGGATACTTATTTTAGCGGAGGCAGGAGGGCTTGTAACAGACGGGCATGGAAATCCTTTTAAGCTTCCTGATAGTGTAACTGCTAGAATCGAAATGGTCGCATCCAATGGACATGTTCACGAAAAACTTTTAAAACTACTCTCAGGAGGATAAGTTGGCGATAAAAAAAATAGGAATCTGCTCACGTTGTGATAGGCCTGAAGTAATTGAAATGGTCAGGCGAATTCTTTCCCATTTCAGCTCGCAGGTGCAGATCTTTGTCTCCACTTCCACAGCTGATGTACTCGGAATCGAAGGTGTTCCAGTTGAGAGTATGAGGGAGAAGGGAGTAGAACTTATTGTCAGTGTGGGAGGCGATGGTACAGTCCTCAGGAATGTTGCCAAAATGAAAGATCCTCTCCCTGTACTCGGGATTAATATGGGGACTCTAGGTTTTCTCGTAGATGTGGAGCCCAGGGATGCTATTGAGACCATAGAGGAGGTCCTTTATGGTTTTTCGTATCTTGAAAGGATGAGGGTAGATGTCTTCCTTAACGGAGAAATGATTGAGACCGCTACCAATGAAATTGCAGTAATGTCTGCAAAACCCGCGAAGATTATTCAATTTCAAGTCCATGTGAATGATTGCCTTCTTGACGACATGCGTGCCGATGGCGTAGTTTTTGCAACTCCTACAGGTTCGACTGCCTATGCTATGAGCGCAGGTGGTCCTATAGTAAGTCCCAGGGTAAATGCAATAGTAGTTGTTCCCATTGCACCTTTTAAACTCTCTTCAAGACCATGGGTCATCCCGTCTGATAGTGAAATCACAATAAGACTGTCGTCCCCAAAAAAAGAGGCAGTTGTTGCAATTGACGGGCAGAAATCTTACAGGATCAAGCCTGAAGATATTGTCAAACTTAAAAAGTCCAAATATCCTGCTCGTTTTGTAAAGGTTTCAGATACCTGTTTTTATGAAAAAGTTCAGAGGAAGCTTTCATGAGAAAGTTCATATGTTCAGATTTTGGATCTTTTCACTAGGTTTAGTCTAAGTAACATTTTCTCTTAGTCTAAACAAGTTTTCTTAACAATTTTTCTGGTTATTTCCAATCTTGAACTCAACATATCCAGAAGCTATGCCGGAATTGAGTTTATAATAATGCCGCTGCCGGAAGCTCTTTTCCTCCAAGGAAAACATTTATACACGTGTAGGTAAAGCTATGCTTAATTTTTACAGGACACAATATTTTTGGACTTTTAAAATTTTTAAATCATGGTATTTTTTATCAAGCCTTAGGGTAATTCTTAGGCCGTTCATCAATTATATGTCATTAAAAATAATCAAAAATATCTTTCAATCATTAAAAAATCGAGGACGTAGCAAAAATGTCAGAGAGCGAGCAGTATTCCAGAAATACACTGATGGACTTTATCGAATATCGCCCCCTTGATATCGAAATTTGTGATGTAACCCTTCGAGATGGAGAACAGACTCCGGGAGTTGCGTTTTCAAAAGAACATAAGCTGGCGATGGCTAGCGAGCTTAATTCCATGGGTATTGAGGTTATAGAAGCCGGATTTCCGGTAGTCTCCGCATATGAAAAGGAAATTGTAAAGGAAATAGCAAACCAGGGCTTTGATTCACGAATATGCTGCCTCTCAAGAGCCGTAAAGGGGGATGTGGATGCTGCCCTTGATTGTGATGTCGATATTGTAAGCATTTTCATTGCAATGTCTGACATGCACCTCAAGTACAAGTATCACAGGAGCCTTGAGGAAATGCTCGGCTGTGCCAAAGACGCCATCGAGTACGCAACTGATCACGGGTTAAAAGTGCGTTTTGCAGCTGAGGATGCAAGCCGGACTCCTGTTGACCGCCTCAAGCAGGCTTTCAAGGAAGTTGAAAGCGAATATAAAGTGCAGTATGTGAGCCTTGCAGATACTATAGGCATCCTTAATCCGACTACAACTCATTACCTTGTAAGCGAGATTTACAAGTCAGTCAACACTTCCATCTGTATCCACTGCCACGATGATCTCGGAATGGCTACAGCAAATACCCTTGCAGCTGCCGAAGCCGGAGCAAAGCAGCTCCATACGACAGTTAATGCTATAGGAGAAAGAGCAGGAAATGCTTCTCTTGAAGAAGTCATAGTAGCCCTCAGGATACAGTATGGAATCGACCGTTATGACACAACAAAATTAACTGCCCTTTCCAGAATGGTTTCGGAATACTCTGGCATCACACCCTCAGTAAACAAAGCTGTTGTCGGCCAGAATGCCTTTACCCACGAATCCGGAATCCATGTCGCTGCAATCCTGGAAGAGCCGCGTACCTACGAACTTTTCCTTCCTGAGATGGTTGGAGGAAAGCGCAACCTCGTCGTCGGAAAGCATACCGGTACAAAAGCCTTAAAAGGCATTATTAACAGCATCGGTTTCTGCCTTGAACGGGAAGAACTCTGTGCCCTGATTGATAAGGTCAAGGTTTGTACCGAAGAAAGACATAAGAGCATTTCTCGCGAGCAGCTTGAAAAAATGATCAGTCAGGTTAGGCATGAAAAGAAGGCTTCAGAAAAGGAAGACGAAAGGTTTTCTATCTAAAAACCTTTCTCTTTTATTTACTTTTCCTTTTTAACTTACTTTAAACTCCTTTTATTTCATCTTAAATTCCTTTATTACTTTTTTTACTTCCTCATCCATCCAGTAAAAATTAAGAAGAGTATGTGGAGGTCCACTCCGGCTTTTCCGGGGGATTTGCCTCCAGCATTTCTCTCCATTTTTCATCTGTCAGGCGGGCCTCCATAGGCTGCTTGAACTCGTAGTGGCTCATAACCGGCCCGGCTCCGAGAAGGATTCTGCCGTCAGGAAGTTTATATGCAACTACAAGCATGTCCACGTATCCAACACCTTCTTCAAGTACGGCTCTAGTATTTCCGTCAGTGTGGACATCAGCTACGATTGTGGTTTTTCTGGCTTTTTCTTCAACGTCTGCTATGGTGCCTTCAAGCTGGCCTCCGAAGTTTTTGATAAATTCGTAATCTTCTGCTGTCAGTTCTTCGTTTTCGAGTTCTTTTACTGAGATTGCCTGAAGCCTTGAGATGATGCCTTCAAGGTTTGTTAGCCTTGATTTTGAGTTTTGGTCAAATACACCCATCTCATCAAGGCCCTGGTTTGTCATATTCGTCAAGGCAAGCAGCCTGGCGTAAAAATCAGGGACAGGTTCTACGTATCCTACAAAAGGTTTTTCTTCTAATTGCATCGGTCCTGCGCTACCAACCATAGTGTAGCTTTGTTTGGCATAGAGAATTGTATCGTGCCTGAGTTCTGTCCAGGAAGCAAGGGCTGTGTTCAGTTCCTTATCATGCCAGGCGTCAGTCTGCATAAAGGTGGGATAACCTTCCCCATAATCTTTCAGAAGAGGTTGAAGTGAATAAAGCCATGACCAGTAGAGGTTTCTGTTCCAATCGGCTGCGCTGATATTAGAAAATTCCGAATTCATCTTTCCATATTGAACACTATAATTTTCGTAATTGGAATCGTTAAGCTCGTTGAGCCAGTAAACAGACCTGTTTGAACCCAGTAGAGCCATCGCGTCAAGCCCGCGAGGGAAGCCGCGAATAGGCCGTCCTGCTCCTGATATAACAAATGTAAACGGAGTTTCATTTCCTTCTGGATATTCTCCCTTATATACTCCTGTATAGGGCTCGACAAGATTTGAAAATAGGTACGAATCTGGAATGAAACGCTGTCCCATGAAGCGGAAACCAGTTGTATTTTTGAGACATTCGTCAGCCTGCTCCGGAGTAAAAGGTGGTTCAAGGACACAGTTTCCGGTCCCTCCGTAGATCTTCGGGCCTTCGTACTCGGCAAGTTTAGTTTTGAGTTCGTTAACTGTTGTTTCGTTGAATTTCCTTTCTCCACTGCCAAAGACTGAATCCAGAGCCTCCATATATTCATAAGGTCCAAGGTCGTCGGAAAAACCTACGTAAAAAGCTGTAACCTCATATATTCTGTCCCAATTTTTAAGAAGTTCGGGCTCTTTTTGGAATTCAGAAGCAATCAAACTGGCCTGGATAGTCTGGATTCTGGCGTCTTTTGCAGGGTTTTCGGATTTGATCAGTTTATCTTTGAGGAGCATGCTTATTCTGCCATGCCACATAAAAGCTCTGAAATAGTTTTGCAGTTTCTCAGATCGAGTATAGTGTCCTCTGGGCACATATTGAGAATAATCTTCTTCATACTTGAAAACAGGAGAAATTTCAAATCCTTCATGAGCGTCTATCAGGGCAAGTTCGGCTTCAACTTCATCTTTTACAAACGCAGGGACTTCAAATTGATATTGTTTCCCAGAAACTTCAGAGAAAAGGGACTCGTCAACAAAGCCGTATGGATCTTCTGGTCCCTGAATCTGCTCAGGTTTCGGCTGGAGAAGGTTTAAAGCAATCGCGAAATAGGCTGTATTTCTTCTTGCAGCTTCCTGTTCTTCTCCTGAAGCATCGTTGTACTTCTCGATAGAAGAGTTTAGCAGGGCGAAATCGGTTTCCCATAGGGTATCGTAAAACTCCTTCTCTTCTACTTGCCGAAGGGTTTCATCAAACTGGATATGGTATAGATGCAACAGGGAATCCGTGGTAATAAAAACAGGTATTTCCTCTCCCTTGAGGGTTGAGTACATTGAAGTTATATCTTCTTCTCCAGGGTTATAAGGGTTTTTTATCACCACAAAACCATTGGTTTCCAGCATCTTTAGATCGGACTCTTTCAGAGAAATTTTACTGGAAAAGTTTCCATAGTTTGAGACTCTTTCTTTGTTAAGAGGTAACTCATAAGAAGGCACTTTCAACTCAACATCGAGAGCTTCAAGCCTGTAACTTCCTGCAAGAGATGAATTTTCTGCCCTTAAATCGGAAAGGTTTATCTCTTCGGTTTCCAGATGACCTGTTGAGTAACTTCTAGAATTGTCTACTTCATTTTTGTGACCTCTAGAAAAGCTTATTTTATTGCTTTCTTCTTTCTTACCTATTGAATAATTTCTATTATTGTCTATCTCTCCTTTCTGGCCTATAGATAAATTTCTGTTATTGTTTTCTTCTTCTTTCTGATCAATAGATAAGTTTCTGTTATTGTCTATTTGTTCTTTCCCGTCCGTTCCGTTCTCTCCACTTAACCCGGAACTTTGCTCCATACATCCTCCTGTAAACAGGCAGGCTAAAAGGATTAGAAAAACTAAGTAAGTTGCAACTAGCTTGGTTACGTATTTCATTATTTCATCTCGGCCGCTTTGGATAAGTATTTGATTTGAGCTTTATCGCCCAGAAAGAGGGGTTTTGCCTTCTCAGCCTGTAGGTTCAAATTATCCTGTTTTGCAACCGAAGACCTGTATGGGGGGTTGATTTTTTAAAAATTAAGTTTCTTTATATGTTTATCTTATCGAGTATTTCAACCTATCTGTAATCAGGTTAGGTGGTCTATTTATAAATATAATAAACATTGAAAGAAAAAACAGAAAATAATTTAAAATAACTTAAAAAATATATATTGATACTTATTAAATCATTCTGCAAATTGTCATATGTGTAAAAAGTTTTAATTTATAATCTAATTAAGTTTTCTATATTAAGTAGAAGAAAAGAAAACTTTTCTCCGTATTAATCTTTAGGGCTTAAAGGATCTATTCTGAAAAGCAAAATCATGAACAGTACAGTTACAGTGCCTGTACCCCATAGAAGTGGGTCTCTCGTAATGTTCAGAATCGTACCTGTGATCATTAACAAGATACCAAATAATAATAAAATTTGAATCTTTTTATTCACTGTCTTCCCCCATCAATTCCCTTTTTGAATCATTAAGTTCTCAAATAGTAGTGAGGCGCTGAGAACTCAACTTCCCATAACTTTAATTGTTTCATTCAGTTATCTATCTTTTTCACAAACCATATATTCTTTTATATAACTTCAATAAGGATTGAAGTCATATATTTAAAAAGATATGCATGTCGGCTAAAAAAATAGGGGAAGTTTGGAATTTTAGACTTAGATTATAACAAACTATTTAAATATCCTATAAATTGGACAAGTTATCAAAAATAAAAAAAACAGTTAAAAATTTAAGCTAATATTCAAATAAAAAATTGTATTGGGTATTAAAAAGTTACTATAGGATAATTCATGTGATTACTGATTCATGTAATTATTAGCACATTCCCTTGTGAAACACCGACTTTTTATCCAGGCAGATTATTATGTTTGATTCTAAATAGCAAGTGATTGGAATGGAACTCATCGAAATAACCAAAGAAGGCAAGTCTACGAGGCCTATTGCTGATCTTACAGACACGATTAAAGAGATAATGAGCTTAACCGCAGATCTGTATGCAAAGGCAGGATATGTGCCCGCCTTGGATCGGCTACCTTGCTTTTGAAGAAAACCAATGTGTGGGCACACGTGCGCATTCAAGGTCCCTCCGGAAGATAATTGTGTGGAAATTGCGTATTTCACTTTTCCTGAATACAAAGGGAAGGGTGTAGCTACACGCATGGCCCAAATATTGTTGAAGATAGCATTTGTCACAATTCCAGATATTAAAATTGTCGCGCAGACCCTTCCTGAAAAAAACGCATCAACTACAGTTCTCAAGAAACTTGGTTTTCAGTTTACTGGTGAACGAGAACATCCTGAAGATGGAAAAATCTGGGAGTGGGAGCTAAGAAATCCTGAAAGCAAATAAATAAATAGGCAATGGAATTTGTAAATCAGCCAGCTTCTTAAGCAACAAAACATCTAAAACAAGTCTTTCTTAAGCAGTAAAATCTCCAAACCAATCAGATCTCTTTTATTTCTCTGGACAGGCCTTTGTAATATGTATAGAGATCTGCTCCCCAGCAGAGAGCTGCAGGTTCGAAACATATGACATCGTTAACATGGTCGTAAATGCCGTTATTGTAGAAGAGGCCAAGAGACAGGAAGCAGTTTGTTACTGCGATTGAGAGAAATATTTCTTTGTCATAAACGTAGGCGTGGGTATTATCCAGGGCCAAAAACTGTTCAAACTCATCCCTGAATTCCGTTCTCATTCTGTCAAATACAGGTTCTGTCACAATAAGTGATACATTTATGCCTCTCTTTGCAAAACTAAGAAACATTTCAGGATACAGAGGATGAATAAAAGGAGAGATGCCGTTTACAAATTCCGATTTTGCAATATTTTCCACAAATTCCATGTGGGAAGAGAACATACTGCTTTCATCAAGTGGGCTGGCAAAAGTACTGCATTTCAGGTCACTAATTCTTTTTAAGAGATGAGGGGGTATGCTGTCAAGCTTGTGATTGTTCCAGAATTCATATTTGCTCTCAAGAGATTCTACAGTATCGACCACGGGCTTCATTTTGTCAGCTACTGCTTTTCCTAATGTGGTTAGAAAATACTTATCCCCTTCTCTATACAGAAGATGCCCTTCTTTAAGTAGTTTTATCTGCGGATAAACAGAAGCCGGGCCTGCGTTCAAAACATCCATCATATCCTGTATGCCCTTTGGGCCTTCCCTCAATAAAAGAAGGATCTGTTTCCTTTTTTCGGAAGAGAAAATCAGGTCAAGATAAGATAATTCCATTCTGTCTCCACTTTTATATTGATAATTATTCCTTTTTAAGATGTACTCTCGATTTTGTGCAGGTATCCTAAGCTATATCTACAGATATAGTTTATCCAAACAATTCAATCTTTCAGGCTCGAAGTATTATGTAACTTTATCGAAATAAGAAATCAATACATATAAGAGGATACAGGAGAAACCTGTCAGATTGAAATGTAGAAATAGAAAGGGAACAAAAATGAAGTTGGTGGGAATTCTTGAGTGAGCAGCCAGCAACACATGAGAGGACTTACAGTCAGATTTCAGATGAAAGGATAAAGGCTGCACGGCAGCTAGGGACTTATTTTGAGGTTTATCCTGACAGGAGACAGGCTTTTGAAGACCTTTTACGGCTTTGTTCTGACAGGGACAGTGTAGTAAGGGAAGAGGCTGTAAATTCCCTTGCAACAGTTTTTCCGAATGTGCCTGATAGAGAGGCGGTATGGAAGCAATTTATAAATCTTACGGCTTATCCGGAAGAAAGAGTCATAAGGGCCGCAGTAAGCTCTCTTATTAGTGTTTTTTCTCTGATGCCGGATAAGAAAAAGGCATGGGGGGATCTCGTTGAGCTGGCACATTCGAAGTCAAGCCTGGAAGATGTGAGCAGGGGAATTGTCAGTTCATTTTCGGATTTCATCAAGGAGATTCCGGATAAGCAGCATGTGTGGAAAGACCTGCTTGATATGACAGCATCAACTGACATTTATGTCAGGGAGGAAGCGGCTTCCCTCTTAAGTATTGTTTTTCCTGAGTTGTCAGATGAAAATAAAGAAGAAGCCTGGAATGAACTGCTGGAGCTAGCTGACTGAATCTACTACTGAATCTGATAATACAAAAGTAAGAGAACAGGCTGCAAGGACTCTTGGAGCAGTCTTTATGGATATGCCAGCTCAAAAGAAGGATGAGGCCCTGGATGGGCTGCTGGAACTTGCAGTTTCAGAAAGCCCTGAGGTTCAAAAAGAGATTCTTCTGGCTCTGCCCTATGTTTTTTCACATATTTCGGATAAAATAAGAGCATGGGATAATATTCTCAGGCTTACTGGAAACGAAAAAGAATCCGTACGAAAGAAAGCTGCAGATGCCCTATTCTCAATGTTTCCTGATATGCCGGATAAGAGTAAAGTCTGGACTGGTTTCTTCTACCTGATCAGGGCAAAAGACGAGTATGTACGGGCTGTGGCAATAAATGGGCTTGTATCTCTGTTTCCTTCACTGGAAGACAAAGATTCCTTCTGGAAAGAGATTGTTGAACTTACAGATAATAACGAAGAATATGTCCAGAGAGCAGCCATTGGCACGCTGGGCAAGGTTTTTCCTTATCTTCCCAATAGAAAAGAGGCATACACAGAACTCGCGAATTTTGCTGATAAAAACGATAATAACATGCTTAAGAAGTTACTAGTGACCCTTGAATCTGATAATCCGCAGTTTTCCGATAAGTACGAAAAGAATGAAGAGGAATCGAAAGAGACGGAAAAAGAAAGAGTTGGGAATGAGCAGGCCCGGGTAAGCAGAAAGCTAATTTCTGACTCCCTCGGACCTGCAGATGACAGCAATTCTTACATCCAAAAAGATGAGGTAAAACCCTTTGTCTGGACACACTCCTATCCGCCGGAAAAAAACGAAGTAATAAAGGAACTCATTAATCTGAGTTCAAGCCAGGATTCACAGGGATTGAGGGATATAGAGTCCTTGCTTGCTCTTTATTCAAGACACTCGGGAAAAATGCAGGACATCTGGAATGAACTACTTAAGATAATAGAGGGTAAAGATACGGGTGCCAGAAGGAATGCCGCAGGGCTGCTCCCATATATCTTTCCAGGAGTTGAGGATAAATCCAGAGCCCTTCAAGATCTGCTCAGGCTAACTGAAAGTCAGGATTCTCAGCTCCGAAAAACTGCCGCTGAAATCTTTGCCACTGCTTTTGAATATTCTGAAAATAAACAGAGAACATGGGACGAGTTTGTCAGGCTTGCTTCTTTTGAGGACAGGGAGGTAAGAAAAAGAGCTGTCCTTGCTCTGTCATTAGGCTTTGCAGAAGTTCCTGATAAAGAAAAAGCATGGAGGGACCTGCTCAAGCTTTCAGTTCATAGCGACAGTTTTGTACAGAGAGCTGCAACGAGGGCGCTTGGCCCTGCCTTTTATCAGGTTCCGGATAAAACTCAGGCATGGAGAGACCTTCAGGTGCTTACTGATAACCCGTACATCTATGTCCGGAGGTATGCTTTTCGCTCCCTTGCAAGAGCTTCTCTCTGGAGGGCTTTAAAGGCGGAAAACGAAGCTGCTTTTATCTTCGGGTTAAAAGAGGCTGTCAAATACTATGAAAAAGCAGCTGAAACTTTTGTTGACGTTAATATTCCTGAATTCTATCTACCCTTTTATGAAGCTCTTTTATTCATTCTCTTTGGTGACAGGCCCGGGAGATCAAGACTTGAAAGCGGAAGATATCTCACGAGAGTGACCGGTGGGCTCAGGGATCAAAAAGAAAACCAGTATGTTCTCGAAGCTCTCGAACAGTTTACAGACCTTTTAAGAAATGCAGAAAATTTAGCAACAAGTAGCCTGTCTGCCCGGAAAAAACTGCTTGAAACCTGCATTTTGACTTTTGATAGATATTCAAGCCTTTTTGAAAGCGTGGAAGAAAAAGAAATTCTTGCTCCTAAAACGGTGAAAAAAGAGCACCATGAACCTGGAAAAGCAATTCTGGAGAAAGTAGAGAAGAAGAAATTATTCCTGTTAAGAAACCGTAAAAAATAATGGCAAAAAACAGACCCTAAAAACCAGCTCATAAAAACAGATCGTGAAGAAACAGATCGTAAAGAAACAGCTCGTAAAGAAACAGCTCGTGAAGAAACAGCTCGTAAAAAACAGACCCTATGAAAATAAACTGTAAGTAATATGCCATGAGAAAGTTAAGCCTGGGTTTTTTGTCCTGCACTTTAATATCTTATCCTGCCAATTCCCTGTTATGTACGAGGCAGGAATCGAATTAACAGATTCGGACTTTGAGTTTGCAAAACCTCCCGTAAAGAAACAGCTCGTAAAGAAACAGCTCGTGAAGAAACAGCTCGTGAAGAAACAGCTCGTAAAAAACAGACCCTATGAAAATAAACTGTAAGTAATATGCCATGAGAAAGTTAAGCCTGGGTTTTTTGTCCTGCACTTTAATATCTTATCCTGCCAATTCCCTGTTATGTACGAGGCAGGAATCGAATTAACAGATTCGGACTTTGAGTTTGCAAAACCTCCTTTTTCAAGAAAATTCATTCGCCTGGTATTCGAAAAATACCAGATTAATTTTATCGTTTACTTTGGCGAAAATATGTTCTATGTCTCAGGACAAAATTCTGAGCCTCTTGTACCCTTATATCCAAAAACAACGTACCCTGAAGATATAGAACTTGTGCTGGATTTTATGGTGCGTGAGAGAATTCGCAGAATTAAATTTGAGGACGGAAAACTTTTTCGATCCGCAGTTCCTGAACTGAACAACTCAGGTAGGGGTTAAGGCAAGAGTTAACTAGCAGTCAGATAGTTTACCTGAAACATGGATAGGGAGTAAGAAAAAATTGCTAAATTTGTCACTTAAGAAAGGGACATTTAAATCTGTCAAGAGAAAGCAAAAATTACTTTTTTTCTTTTGTTTTAGTTATTTATAGTTTCACCGCAATATTAATTTATTGAAATTTACTATTTATCGCTAACAAGAGGGGGTATCAAGTGATAAAACTATGGGAGTATGATGCTCGCAGGATTCACGCAGTACACATGCCACAGCAGATGAGCGACCTCGAAAGAATCGGAAATGAAGGTTGGGAACTTGTTGTTATTAAGGATGATATTGATGAAGAAGGGACAGTAACTGCAATTTTTAAAAGGGAGAAAGCAAACATAGGAGAAGAGTGACTGATTCAGACTTACTGCTTTTAACCTGATATATTTTAATTTACTTATCTAATTTATTTATTTATTTATTTATTTATTTATTTATTTATTTATTTATTTATTTATTTAATTTATTGCCTATTTCTTTCAACTTACTAAATATGCAGGCGGAAACCTTCATATCTAAATTTTTACCGCAGAAAGAAGGAAAGAATATTAACATTTGTTTAATATTTGTTCATTTTGAAGAAAAGATTGCGTTCCCATCTTGAATCTTTGGAAGTTCCGAACGGCACTTAAGAGATCTTTTATGAAGAGGTTTAGTATTGGACTCAAGGGTTGTGAGCTCTCTAATTATTTTCTCTTCACTTATAGAGTAGATTTTTCGGAGTAGGCGTTGAAGTAGTTCTTGTGGAATAGGTCTTTGCTCTGTGGTCTTGATAGATGAGAACGCAATTTATACTAGGACCTCAACCTATATAATATTTTTAATGTATAATAATATTTTATTTTTCTATTCCTGCATTATTAATCTAACTTTTTTTCATTGGTCTAACTTTACAACACCAAACTTTGGTCATCCAATGGTGCATCCTCAAAAATTACAGCTTATCTTATTTTAGAGTAATTAAAATCGGTCAGTTGCTGTTGAAATTAGTAATCAAGAAGTTTATACTTTTAACTTTTAATACAATAAACCGCAAACAGCTATTCAAAATCAGTATAAATATATTTATTTGATTTTTTAGAAAATAATAAATACTGTTATATCTAATTATTTTTATGGATTGATAGAACATCAGGAGGAATAGGTATTAAAAAACTTAATTTTATTTTGATCTTACTTGTCTTAGCATTACTGACAGTAAACCCCGCTGCTTCAAGACCAGAGAGAATAATAATAAGAGAAAGTACACTTATATATCCTGCTGGCTCATATTATGAAAAGAATCCCATGTTTTTGAGCATTCACACATCTGGAAATTATAGTAAGGTACAAAATCAGATGCCCACATTGAATGAAGCTCCTGGAAACTCTGAAAACAGAAAAGAAGATATATCTCCGTATAATTCCGATGATCAAACAAATCGTTACAGGAAATTTGACATCGGATATTGCTGTATGCGAATTGACAATTTTCTTTTTTCCTGGAGAATTTCTGACGTATCCTGATATTTTGAAATCTAAAAACGCTAATTAAGATTTTGAAATACTAAAAGATAATGGATTAATTCACTTAATATTCTTAAAGGAATCCTTAATAAATAGAATTTATGTTTGATTCAATAATTCTTTTTAAAAGAGGAAGCGTTCTCATCCAAAAAATACCTGGGAGTTCCGAACGATATTCAAGAGACTCACTTTATTTTAGTTGGGGAAGAGGTTTTGAGGTACTTTCACTTTGGTTGCGAGTTTCTTTTCTATCTCTTTATTTGTGGAGTAGTGTTCTGGAGTAGGTGTTGTCTGCTAGTGGGGTGTTAAAGAGATGAGAACGCAAATTATAGTATGCAGTCATCATATATAATATTTTTAACACTTAATATTATTCGATCACTCATTGATTAGTTCATCTCTATAATTATTTATTCATTGATTTAATGTTATACTACCTTACTTAGGATATAGATGAAAAACTGATCAAACCAAAAAGGAAAAACTAATTTCCGGATAAAAAGAGTCACTTAACTGGCTCATTTCATCCGGGTATTATACGTATGATATACCGTGTATATCAAATAAAGAAGGAAAGCCAGGAAGATGATATATTTTGTATACAAGACCTTTACCATGGCTTTCTTTTCCGTACTGGTTAAGGAGTCGCTCGTTATTCGCGAATAGATATCACCTGTGGTGTAAACCTTTCCGCCGTTTTCAAGCAGGGCTGTTCTGAAGAGGGGGTTTTCTCCAATATGAGTGTACTCGTCAGGACAGTTCGCTGATGCAGGTCTCCATGAAGAGCTATCTACACCGAACTTTTCAGGAGTAAGTTTTTCAGTCTGGTTTATACCGGCAGGTTTTTCTGAGATCTTATGGAGTCCGAACGTATCCGGGGTAACATATGACTCATACATACTGTCTCCGATAGGTGTTATTTCCATACGTTTCTTATCGAAATAGAGTTCTGGGGCTCCTTCTGTTTTTGTTGTGATAAGGACTCTGCCTGGCTGATCTACTTTAAGGTCAGGAACTTTTAGCTGGATATTTTCCGACATCTCGGTATCCGCAACTGCCCAGTTAAGAGTTCTTGTAACAATCAGGCTATCGTTTCCTGAGTAGAGGCCAGAGGCCCAGGGCATGTCATGGCCGTAACCGTTATCAGTCGTAATCGCTGCAACACGACCAAGGCCAAGTCTCCAGATCGTGAGAACGGGTTTGCCCAATCTTGTTGTCACGAGTCGGTTTGCTTCGGGTTTTGGAGTTACTTCATTATAACCTAAAACATCACTTTCAGTTTCAGGCAAATCCTTTGTAATGAAGTGTCTGGGGTCGCAAACTATCAATGAACCGCTGGAATAATTCTCCTCTTTTTCTTCGGACTCTTCCGAATTCTCGTTAGAGAAACTGACGTTAATTCTCTGTCCTGGTTCTAGCTTTTTGTAGTTTTCAGATAGACCTAGTCTGTTCATGAAGAGATCTGGATAATATTTGCCTTTGGGAGTAACCTGATATTGCGTTCTTGGAGCGTGAATATGAACAAAGTGAATACCTATCCCTTTTTCACGAAGCATTTTAGCACAATTAACTGCCTTCTCAAATCTATTATCCCCTTCAGCCGTATTGCCGATTCCTCCATCCGAAACTATTACAATTTCAGCATCTGCACTTTCGTTCTGTGCTTTAAGCAGATTGCGTGCAGTAATTAATCCTTTTTCGAGAGATGTCGAATCTCCGGATGGCTTTATTTTGCGAATCTCAGTGTCAAGCCACAATCTATTCGACTCTTTTGACATATCCAGGAATCCGTTAGTTATATCCTGTCCCTTGCTTCCGAAAGTAATTACATTTACTCTTGCATCTTTTAAAAGATCGCTTTCAAGAAGAAGTACTGCATTTGACAGGATATCGTCCAGGACCCGTCCTCCAACATTATTGCTTTGAAGGGTGCTGGGCGAAACATCAAGTATCAAAACGACATTCCTGCCTCCTCTCCAGCTTGAAGGCTTTGAGATCACCGGAAGGAGTTCTTCAAATTGTGTATTTTGATACGTGCTATCTGCAGGATAATCGAAAGAGTCATCTCCCCCAACTACCACCATACCGCCTCCTCCGATGATGTATTTCCTCAAGGCATCGACTTCAGAATCTGAGATTGTCGACGCAGCCTGATTGTCGAGAATGACTGCATCGAACCCTTCAAGGGAACCGATTGATCTGGAAGAGGATACATCATAAACTTCATTCAACATGTTTGCCAGGGAAGAATCAGGTTCTTTCGTTACAAAAAATACCCTGGGCTTTGGGGTTACGTATACGCATTTCATGTACTGGTTATTGTTCTCAAAATAATCCAGGCTCTTTACATTTATGGCTGCAGGATGAAGAGTTGCTTTTATTGTGTGCGGGCCCAGTGTATCGAAAGTATGATTGAGTTCAATGCTTTCTATTCTTCCGGTCTGAGTAATTTCCTTTTCCATTACCTGTTTGCGGTCAACTGTAACTCTAACCTGATACTTCATTTCGTTTTCAGTAGATTTTCTAATATTTAGCTTGAAAAAAGCCTCATTATCTATTACAAGCTCATTTTCTCCTTCGATTTCTATACTGAGGTCCTCTTTGAGAGTATGCGGGATAAGTGCGGATACAGGGAAATTGTTTTTTTGGCAATAGGAGAGAGCCTCTTCAATTGAAGTTCCTGAATTGCTCTGTCCGTCAGAAACTACGAGTACATAGTTTTCAGGAGAAGCCTGCTGGATAATAGCATCCCCAAGAGAAGTATGCTGCCCCGAAAGCGTTGTAATGGTGACCGGGATCTTACTGTTAAGTTTTTCAGAAATGTTTTCCGGAACTCCCTTTTGGAAAAGCTCCATACTGGTACTCTCGTCAGATATTATGGTTATTTTGGATTGGCTGGTTTTCGGGAAACTCATCTCTGTAGAAAAAGGAGCTGCAAGCGCTATAATCAGGAGGGACGCAACAAGCGCATGGAAAAACAAATGTTTTCTACTGATTTTTGTTTTTAGCCCCAGAAGTACGAGAATTGCCAGAGGAAGCAGGAGGATTAATTCCGTTTTGTATAGAAAATCAAAGCTCATATGATTTTCCTCCTGAGCATGATAAAGTTTTCAATAATAAGCAGTAGCAACAGGATGTAAATTATGTATTTTCGGATTTTGTCCGGGGACCTGGTCTGCAGATCTTCTTTTTTAATCTCTGCGTTCTCACCTTCCAGATCCAATCTTTTTTCCGTGAAGGTATTTGATTCTGCGGAATCGTAAAGGTTGGCAGCAACAGTTTTCTGGTTAAGGTGGTAGAGCCCGCATTCATCATAGTAAATGAACTTGCTGCTTATAGTTTCCGTAGGGGTTTTGATTATGGTATTCTGGTCGAATGCCTGGTACCTGCCTGTGTTTACATTGGTTTCGCTGATATCATCGATTCCCCATATATACTTGAGAAGTTTTGCCCAGAAAACAGGATATGTAGGGATAGTAGGGAAATTTGTCCAGGCTTCGTTTTCAATAGTGTCACTCAGCCCAACATAGGTCGTTGTCCCATCTTTTATATTCCACGCACAAACAACAGGTCCGACCCCTTCAAGTTCGGCAAGCACCGAAATATTATCCTTCGGAACAGCAACAAGATATTTGCGCAGGTACACCTCGTCAAATGCCACTTCCTCAAAAATATTGTTTCCACTTCCTGCAGTTTCAATCGTGTGGCTGTCTTCTTCTTTAATTGAAACTATATCTACGGGAAGGATCGGATAAAGCCCATGCATTTCTGAAGAATTATACAGGCAGCCGTTTCCTATAACAATCAGATTTTTTCCGTTTTTCGCATATGTTACTACTTTCCTGATATCGGAGCTTGAAAGAGGTTCATACTCGCAACTTATCACAATAGTATCATACTTTTCAAAGTCTTCCGGCAGCTTATTCTGCACATCGACATTATTATCAGGCATCAAGGATAGTGCTGTTATTACAGGAGACTTGCTGGAAGCAGGATCAATGTCTGTTAATATAAGCATTTTTTTCGGAGTGATTTCAGGAATGGAGATATGGGCAATGTTATCACAGGAGACTGCATCCTTATTTTGAATTTTCACAGCTGAAGCACCCTCTGGAATACTGGAAAATGTTATTTGCTGAGCTCCGAACCCATCCAGGGAAAGTGAATTGTTTATTTTTTGAGGGGAAAAGAGCCCGGATTTACTTTCCAGTTGAACATCGAGCCTTGCACTCTCATTGCCGAAATTTTTGACAGTACACATATAATCATATGTGCCATCATTACGGTCTTTCAAATAACCGTTTACGATTGCGTAGTTAATAGCGGGTTTACCTACCTGCCTGAACTCAAGTTGCATGTTTTTTGCGTTAGCAATTTTGACGTATGTTTCAGGAGCCCTTCCTGCCCAGTTTTCAAAATCCGAGATCACGACGATTTTTGCATTTTCATTTTCCTCATCATTCACAACAGTAAGAATCGATTCAGGCACATCTGCAGGTGTATCTCGAGCTTCCATGCTGCTGACAAGTTCTTTTGCGTTTTTCGAATCAATGGCCTTCGCAAGCACTACAGGAATGCTTTCCGCAGCAATAATTGTATTTTCTTTTCCCAGGCTCTCTATTGCGATGGACCTGGCGGCATCAATACGGTCAGGTACGCTCATGCTGGCTGAAGAGTCTATTATGACTACAACTTTTTCCGAGTTTTCTGAAATGCTATCCAGTAAAGGACCTGCAATGGCAATTGATAAAAGGACCAGCGTAAGTAATTGTAAGAAAAAAAGAGGATCTGTGATTTTCTTAGTAATTTTGCGCCTGGAAGCGCTTACATTCTGGCTTATTCTTTGAACAAACATTAAAGAAGGGAGGATTATCTGTTTTGGCCTGGGTTTAAGTAAATATACTATTATCAGGGGAATTATACCTGCAAGTGCAACCAGGCCCGGGGGAAATTCATAGTCCATAGGCAGGATCACCTTTCACCTATGATTGTAAGAACAGCATCAATCGGTCTATTCTCAATGCTGACGCTGAAATATGGAATTTTAAAGTCGTATGCAATTTTATCCATTTCAGCCATATGTTTCTGGTACTCGGCAGCGTATTCTTTTTTAAACTCCGGCCCTACGGAAATGTTGAATTCTTCATTTGTCTCACTGTCAATGAATTTGACCGTACCGTCTATGGTTTCAGGCAGGGAAATCTCGGTTTCGTCATAAAGATGCACAAGCACAATTTCGTGCTTGGAAAGCCTGTGGACAGCATGCCGGATGGAATCAAGATTGTCCAGAAAATCCGAGATTATTAAGACCATTGATTTCGATTTTATTCTGGAATATATTGAATCTGCACAGTCTGCAAGCTTTGTCTTTCCATTAACCGAAATTGAGGATAAGTTGTCAATGGTCCGAAGGAATTCTTCTCTGCCTTTGCGGGCTTTAGAATAATCTACATCATCCGCAAACGTTGCAATCATGTACTGGTCGTTATATCTCATTACAATATAAGAGATTCCAAGGGCTATCGTTGATGCATATTCGAATTTGTTAGGAGATTTCTCAGGAAACAGCATGCTGCTGCTGGCATCAAGAAGTATGATCATATTCAGGTTTTTGTCCTCTTCGAACCTGCGTATGTAGAGTTTTTCAGTACGCGCATAGAGGTTCCAATCTATCTTTTTTAACGAATCACCCGGATTGTATTTCCTGTGGTCTACAAGGTCAAGTCCTGATCCCTTCTTTGTTGAGATATGGCTGCCCGAGTGGACCGCTGTTACTCTATTCCTGAGAGGAAGTGCATATCTATCAAGCTGATTCAGGAATGAAGTATCTATCTTATGTTTTGCTTCAGCCATATTCTCTCCTGCCTCCAGCCTTGTTTTATTACTGGCTGGGCTCTTTGAGTTGTTTTTTCTCCTCCAGGATTTTCAGGACGATGGAATCGCTGGTAATGCTGTTCCTTGCAGCATCGAATGAGAGTATGATCCTGTGGCGAAGTACAGGCAGAGCCATAGAGTCAATATCCTCTTTTTCGACATATCCCCGGTTGTCAAGGAAGGCATTTGCTTTTGCACAGAGAATAAGGGCTATCGACGCACGTGGAGATGCACCTGCTTCTATCATTTCAGGCATCTCTCGAGTCTGGTTCACGATGTCTATTGCATACCTCTTTAGCTTATTCGAAATTGGAATCCTGCGGGTGATCTGCTGCAGCTCGAGGAAAGACTGTTTATCTATACATTTCTGAACGCTGGGCCTGAAAGCTTCAGCATATCGGTTTACAATTTCAAATTCTTCTTCTTTGTCAGGATATTTCAGCTGGATCTTCATTAAAAACCTGTCAAGCTGGGCTTCGGGCAAAGCATAGGTCCCTTCCATTTCAATAGGGTTCTGAGTGGCAAGGATGAAAAAGGGCCTGTCCAGCAGATACGTAGTATTTGCTACCGTTACCTGCTTTTCCTGCATGGCTTCAAGCAGGGCAGACTGGGTTTTCGGAGATGCTCTGTTGATCTCATCAGCAAGGACAATATTAGCAAAAACAGGGCCCTGCTTGAATTTGAAGTGTTTTGAGCCTCTCTCGTCATCTTCAATTATGTCTGTTCCCGTAATATCAGCAGGCATAAGATCAGGTGTACACTGTATCCTGCTAAACTTCATGTTCATAATCTGAGAAATAGTGGATATTGTCAGGGTTTTGCCCAGACCGGGGTTGCTTTCAACCAGAACATGCCCTTCACACAGCATGGCTATGAGAATGTGCCGGATCATTTCCTTCTGACCGACGATAGAGTTGCCTACTTCCTTAAAGATAAGTTCAAAAATAGCAGGGGCTTTTTCATAAGTAGGTCTTAAGTTAAGCTCCGAGTCTTCAAGCTGAATTTCCTGTACTTCTTTCATATTGAAACTCCATTCTTATATCATAAATTCGTGAATCTGTTTTTGCTCAAACTGGAATACTGTTGACTTTTTCATATAGCCACAACTTCTAATTATTTTTAATACTCTTCAAATTGCAAACCCGTATTCTCTGAATTTTGCTTTGAGTTTGTCAACGATTTAATTTATTAATTCAACAGGGTGTAAAATCGCCTTTCGGATTACTATAATGTTTTTAACTGCTCCCAGCGCAGTTTTTATAATGGCGAAACAACCCTGAGCAATTTTTCAAAATCGTGTAAATTAATTTAAATATCATTTTAATGCACCTGTTTTTCAAGACGAGAGTTTTTCAAAGTATTGTTTTATCAGAGGTTCGTATTCTTCAGGCAGGTTTTCTGTATATGTTTGACTGTACCTGAAATCTTCGTTAGAAACTTTTGAACTTCCATCGAACTTGCCAGCTGTATTTGTATTTACCTGATTTGTAAAACCGAGTCCAAGCGTTGGATTTATCTCCATTTCAATCTTTTCTCCGTTTTTTGTTATAACAGCTTCTACATCGTACGTAATCTCAGGAACAGTTTCCTCTTCTTGCTTGCCGGATGCTGTTCCATCAAGCAAATTCGGAATTTTTCCCATGAGTTTGCTGGGAGAGATATCAAAACTGAAACCTTCATTTACACAGTAAACGACTGCTCCGCTAAACAGCAGGAATACAACAAATGCTCTGAGAATCTGTCTTCTTGGAGCCAGTTTTTTTATTTTAATATCAGTCAACTGCCTGTATACATCATCAAAAAGCTTTTTCGTAACTATATTGAAATTCTGCTTGTTATCGTATGCTGTGCTCAGTTTTGTTCTGAGTCCCGGAAAACTCCCTTCAAGCTTGTTTATAAGATTAAATTTACTTTTTTTGCTGAACAATTTGTGAGCAAGAGAAATAAAAAGAGTGAATAAGAGCGCTTCTGAAGCCATAATAGAGATATTAAGCCAGTAAGGCTCGACATAAGTTTGAGCTTTGATAAATGTATCCAATCCGGGTAAGAAATAAGCAAATTCATACCCGTTAAATAAAATCAGCAACAGAAAAAGAAAGGCAAATTTTCCGGCTATTTGTAGAAACCTGAGGGTCCAGTAAGACCGCTTAAGGTAAGTTTCATATTTCAGAAGCATGGACTCAAAAAACATGGAAATCTCAAACCACAGTTTTAAATTTATGATAATTATATCGCAGATCTTGCTAAAAAACTTTTCGAATAATTTGAGCAACTTTATTTCCCTGTTTGATAAACAGGTCATTCCCCCAATTCTCATTAAATAATATGCAGAAAATTATATAATATATATCAGAATTAATTTATCTGTACTGTAACTTAGATTCTAATTTTAGATCCGAGAATTCATCAAAAATTTGATGAGTTTATGGAATCGGAAGTTTCCATTTAAAAGAAGTAAATAGGTCAAACAGGTAGGGTAAACAGGTAGGGTAAACAGGTTAGGGTAAACAGGTTAGATTAAACAGGTTAGATTAAACAGGTTAGATTAAACAGGTTAGATTAAACAGGTTAGATTAAACAGGTTAGATTAAACAGGTTGAGTAAAATGGGTAGACTAAAAAGATTTAATAACAGTTTCAGGATACAATCTTTAAGGAAATATTTGCTATAGGATGCCGACAAAGAATATTCACGAGAATTTACTAAAGAGCGTTCAGGAGAATACACCAGAGTATTCACAAGAACGTTATCCTAAATGTCGCCTTCAATCGCCCCATCTTTCAGTCTTATTATCCTGTCTGCATATTCTGCATGCCAGCTTTCGTGAGTAACCATTACAATCGTCTGCCCATGTTCTTTATTAAACTTCTTGAAGAGGTCGAGAACTTCTTTTGAAGTCTGAGAGTCCAGGTTTGCGCAGGGCTCGTCTGCAAAAAGAACCCTCGGAGAATGGGCAAGAGCTCTGGCTATCGAAACTCTTTGCTGCTGTCCCCCACTCATTTTGGAGGGGAGCTGCTGAAGCCGGTCTCCAAGGCCGACAGCTGTGAGGATATCTGAAGCTGCAGCTTCGTATTCTTCTTTGCTTTTGCCCTGCATCATGAGGGAGATGTAAACATTCTCCAAAGCATTTAATTCGGGAAGAAGGGCATAGTCCTGAAAGACATAACCTAAATTGTAGAGCCGGAATTTGCCTTTTTCCCGGTCAGACATGCGGGAAGTATCCGTGCCCTCTATAATGATTTTCCCGGAATTAGGAGTATCAAGAAGGCCAAGCTGATTTAAGAGAGTAGTCTTTCCCGAGCCGCTTGCACCCATAATAGCTATGAATTCTCCACGCCGGATTTTCACATTTACGCCTCTAAGAGCCCGGACTTTTATTTCTCCCATACTGAAACTGCGGACTATATCTATGCCTTCAATAATGATTTCATCTGAAGATTCCTCTTTTGACAACTCTTCTTTTGACAACTCTTCTTTTGATAATTCTACCTTTTTCCCAATTTCTTCCATGCTTTCCTCCGCTCATTTGCCCCAGATCAGTTCAAGCAGGCTTCTCTGAGCCAGTTTATAGGCAGGAATTACAGAACCGACAATAGAAGCCAGGAAAAGAAGAATTGCACGGTTTACGGCTTCTGCATTATCCAGTTTCAAGCTTACGGATCCAAGGGGAATATCTACAGGGTGATAAACCGTATAAGGTGCAAGCCCGAAGCGCATAAAGGAATAACCGAGTACTATACCGGTGCCTGCGTAAAGCATTGCCTGGAGCACGAAAGACGCAACTATTACATTCTGCTCGATCCCTATGGCTTTCTGGACGCCTATCTGCCTCTTTTTGTTCACTATATTTACGTAAATAACCACAAAAATTATCACAAATGCTATTAGCAGGCCAATCGCATTCATAATATTACGGACAAGGCCAAGTGTGTTTTCTATCAGGCGGAGGATACCTGCAAACTCGTGCCAGGTATGGATATTTTCCCTGATTCCAAGGGAGAGAAGCGCGGTCTGCGTTTCATACTCATCAGTGCCGTCTGTGGTCTTGACTGCGATTTCCTGGGCGAGGTTTCTGTCTTCAATACCCATCATTTCTTCAAGGTCAGCCTTGTTGAGATAAGCTGAAGCATCAGCCATGAAGAAACGGGTGGAATAGATCCCTTTTACTCTGAATTCCCGGGAAACGCCGTTTAATGTAAGTTCAATGGTATCTCCTACTTCTGCACCTCCAAGAGACCTTGCTTCCATAAGGGCTCCAAACCCTCCTGATACTTCCCTTCCCAGGATTATTTCCCCCCTGTCAGGCCTGCTCAGGAATTCTCCACTTATTACGGCATCTTCCAGCCCTGTTACAAAAGCTTCATCAGCAGGATCTATCCCGTAGACAGTTCCTCCGATTTCCTTTTCTTTGTAGCGGAAGTTCCCAGAGGCCTTAAGGCGAGCAGAGGTCCCGACTACCTGAGGAAAACTTTCTATCTTTTTCTGAAGAGCTGATGCATCCTCTATATAACGTTCTTCTGTTTTTGGCTCGACAACTACATTTCCGGTCTGAAAATCTACCATAAGTTCGTTGAACTTTAGCGTAACGCCTGCAAGCATGCTCGAAAAAAGCACGAGCTGTATGAAGATAAGGGTCAGCACGAAGACTGTAAAGATTGTAATTCCCTTATTTCCCCGTCTTATAGAGCGACCTGCAAGGAAGAAGGAGACTTTCGCTTTCTCAAGCATAATCAGGCACCTGGATTTGTTCTTATATTGCTTATTTTGTCAGGTTTATTCTGTCAGCTTCGGGCCTTAGATCTTACCTTTCTTTCAGATCTTACCTTTCTTTTTCAGGTAGAAGATCGCAGCTGCGAGAATCAGGAACAGTCCCAGCACTATAGGAACAATATTTCCCTCCTGCCTGTCTACATTAAAACTGAGGTTCTCATTGAGCCTGTGCTCTCCGAAATCATCTTCATATTCTACTACCAGGGTCACGTTATGTTCACCTGTTTTATTTGGGACAAACGTAAAAACTGCAGGGGCATCATCATCTTTATTCAGGCGCCCAAGGAAGGCATCGGTACTGCCCGAACCTTCAAGCCCTTCAAGCCTGGCTTTAACGAAGCGGGCTTCTCCTTCCCCCACATTTTCAAGTCTCAGGATCATGGAGACTTGTTGTCCTTTTACCGGTATTTCAGGATCGAACTTAAGGCTTGCAATGTTAATCTTCGCCTGGTTCAGTACGTTGACTCCTATCTCCTGAGCTTTGTCTATCTGAAAAGTCTCAGCGTCGTTTGAAGCCGTAATTCGCAGGGGAATTTTATAGGGCTGCACGTCTGCATTGCTGCCAAGAAGAAGTTTGAAGGAGAGGTTTTCGGAGCTGCCAGCACTCAGGTTTTCAAAGAAACGGACATTGTCGTCCAGAGGGATTAAAGGTGAAGAGCTATTGAGATCAAGAATGACTCTGACATTCTTTGCATTGCCGTTTCCTGCATTTTTAACTGCTGTCTTCACATAGAATTCCTGCCCTGGAATAATGGCTCCTGAAGAATTCTCTCCATTTACGGGAAAAACCGAGGTGCCGATAAGTACGAGATCAGGATTGCCTTCAACACGGACGGGAATTCTCTTTGAAAAGCTTGTCCCGCTATTGTCCTGAATAGTAAATTCAAGCTGATAAGCTCCTGATTCTGCTTTTGGATCCACCATGAAATGGAAGTTCAGTTCGGCTTTCGAACGCTGCCTTATCCGGTCAATCTGAAAATTGAGTTCGGTATTCGTCCCGGAACCATAAGCCTGTGAGGTGCTGTACTTGAAAACAAAGGGATAAAGTTCCTCAAGCCCTATTCTCACGTTTTCCGCGGGCTCGTCTCCTGTATTTTCGATATTAATTTTCAGGAGAAAATCTTCTCCTGGCCTGGCCGGATTGGGAGTAATTTCCGAGATATAAACCTCAAGACGGGTGTTTCCGGAAACCACGGCTGCAGAGGATGTAGGAGTCAGAAGAATGATTATCATCAGTATGGCTGCGATAAGATTGAAGACAGCAGCATGGGCTGTTCCAGTTTTTTGAGATCTCTTCTTCACGACCCGAAAATTCGTTTCTGGATGGGTAAATTTCATGGGTAACAATCCCTTCCTGGATGCGTAGCTTTATAGATAATAATCAACTGGGAGAACTTATAACCTTTACACTTTATTTGCAACCTTTATCAGGTTGTATTTTTTCCACATTCCAGCCGGGTCTAGAGCATGTCATTAAAGAGAATTCTATTAAAGAGAACGGTGTTAAAGTCGCTTGGCTTCATTTTTTGTATTTCAGTTTCTCAAAATACTGCCTGGTCTCAGCTGTGACAACTTTTCTCAACGCGAGAAGGGCGATGAGGTTTGGGATTGCCATGAGCCCATTGACGATATCTGCGAGAACCCAGATGACGTCCAGAGTCAGGAAGGCACCTGAGGCCACTATCAGGATGTAAAGTATTTTGTAAGGAAGAATTCCTTTTATGCCGAAAAGAAATTCCGTGCAGCGTTCCCCATAATAGTTCCACCCAAGAATGGTTGTAAAGGCAAAAAAGATCAGGCCCAGGGTTACAATATAACTTCCGGCTTCTGGAAGAGCGGTTGAAAAAGCGTAGTTTGTCATATAGGCTCCTTCAAAGTCCCCAGTCCAGGAATCAGTAATGATTAATACCATTCCGGTCATAAGGCAGATGACAAGGGTATCAAAAAAGGTCCCGGTCATAGAAATCAAGCCCTGTCTGGCTGGTTCTTTTACTTTTGCAGCTGCAGCAGCTATAGGTGAACTCCCAAGGCCTGATTCGTTTGAGAAAATTCCCCGGGCAATTCCCATCCTGATAGAAAGCATTACCCCTGCTCCAAGAAAACCACCCTTTGCAGCCGTTCCGGTAAACGCAGAACTTACGATAAGAGCGAGAGTTTCAGGGAGTTTCTCAAAGTTGAATCCTATGATCACAAGGCAGCCAAGTACATAACCAACTGCCATAAAAGGTACTAAAAACTGAGCTACAGCTGCAATTCTTCTGATCCCGCCCAGAGTCACAAAAGCCACGAGCAGACTTATAACAGCCGCACTCAGGACTTCGGGGATATCAAAGGTAATTCTGGCTGAATCGGCAATGGCGTTTACCTGTGGGAAGGTCCCTATCCCGAAAAGGGCTACATTTACGCCGAAGATGGCAAAAAGAGGGGCAAGGACTTTGCTGTATCTTTTTTGCTCCAGCCCGTTTTTAATGTAATACATGGGACCTCCCGACATCTGCCCGTTTGCATCCACTGTCCTGTATTTGACTGCCAGCAGAGACTCGGAATACATGGTTGCCATCCCGAAAAAAGCTGCAAAACACATCCAGAAGAGAGCGCCTGGCCCTCCGGCTTTTACTGCAGTTGCAACTCCAACTATGTTTCCTGTCCCGATAGTTGCAGACAATGCAGTGCTGAGAGCCGCAAAACTCGAAACATCCCCCAGATCTCCTGCTTCGTTTCTCCTTGAATTTAGAAGGTACCTGAGCGCAAGGGGCAGCCTGAATATCTGTATTATTCCCAGTTGCCATGTCAGGAAAATCCCTGTCCCGACGAGCAAAATCAGAAGGGGAGGCCCCCAGATAAATTTGTCTATCCTGGTAAGGATGTCCAGTATATCAATACCCAGAATTTCCATTCAAACAAGCCCCTTTTAATGGAAAAAAATAGTCTTGACCAGGTATTTGTTCAGGATTAGTCTTAAACATTGACTCTGATCCTGTTACTTATGTATATTTTAAACTTCAATGTTCATCTTAGACATTTTTATATCGATCTTAAATCTTAACGTTCATCTTAGGCACTTATGTTGATCTCAGACACTTATATTGATCTTGAATGCGAGATCATATTTAAGGATTGAAGTATATTTGGAGTCCAAAATGTGAAATTGCAAAATAATCGTGCATAATAAGGAAATCTCATATGGAGAAAAATGAGCTTACTTTAAGCGTCATTGAAGGCAGGTTAGGTATCTGTAGACTGGAAAATGATTCGGAAATCCCCCCATGGGCGCAGGAAAGTAATTTCTTTTATGTAATCCGGACTTCCGAGGAACTTTCAGTAGTCTGCCAGGAAAACAACATCCCGGCAGATATCAGGGCTGAGAGAAGCTGGAGCTGCCTGAAAATCGAGGGACCTCTGGACTTCGGGCTCACTGGAATCCTTGCAAAACTCAGTCAGGTCCTGGCTGATTGCGGAATCAGTATATTTGCTATCTCGACATATGATACGGATTATGTTCTTGTCAGGGAAAAAGACCTGAATAATACGGTCAAAGCACTTTCAGAAGCAGGTTACATCTTCCTGAAATAAACTGCAGAAGCATGATTCTGAGGCAAGTCTGTAAATAGGATTATCAATTAAAATAACATCAGTTTGTATAGTCATTATAGTATCAAAAATAGTTTTAAAAAACAAAAATAAGTAATTAAGCAACTTTCAATTCCATTTCATAGCAATTTTCATCCTGGCCACATACATTTTTTACTTTATTAGTCACTTCAAAGCCAGTTTTTTCATACAATCTTATGGCTGGCTGATTGTTTACATTTACATATAAGAAAATGGATGATATTCCGTTTAACTTCATTTCTTTAATACTTTCTTTTAATAACTTCTCAGCAAGACCCTTACCTCTGAAGTCCCTGTCAATTGCAATTGAGGAAATTACCGATTTATTTTTGAAGCCACCGAAACCGAGTGTAGGCCTCAGATAATACATACAGAATCCCGCAATCTTATCCTGATCCTTAATGACATAAAAAATGTCTCTGGCATTTTTCGAATACCTTATAAGTTTTTCCCGGTTTCCGTAATTAAATGCCTCATTTTGAATTCTGAGAAGCTCGGGAATCATGGACTCTTCTACAGATACTATATTTTCCTTCTCAATCTTTTTCCATCGCCTCAGAAGGAAAGCGCCGGCAGTATCTAACAGCAGTCTTCTAGAACTAACTAAACCCTGAGTTAATTTATTATTGATTTTTGTAAGACCGATACAAATCACCTTTAAATAAGGCCATTGGGGAAATAATCTTGGAGAAGGATATAAGTCTACGAAATTGCAAAAACATACTCTACTTGCAAGTAGCAGGAATTACTTATAGCCAGATGATCAACCGAGTATAAAAACACAATTTTATTTAAACATATCTTAAGGAATAGAGTTCTTCTAATCCATATTTAAAAGAGGGAATATCTAACTAATATCGAGTTATAAGGTAAAAGAATCAATTATAACTAAATATAAATAATAGAAATATATGAAAATAACTAAAACCATATTCTAAAAACAACTTTTATATTAGTTTCTAAGAATAATTTCTGAGACCAGTTCTATCATTGCTTCTCAGAGCCATCTCATAAAAGTGGTTTCCAGTACGGATTTATAAGAAACAATTTGATAAGAGCAATTTGATAAGACAATTTTTGTTGCGAGAATAATTATTCGCTGAAGATTTCGGGAAACAGTGTTTTATGTAATCAAAAAAGAATTAGCTAAGTTCCAACTTCATTTTATAACACATCTCATCCTGGCCACATACATCTTTTACTTCCTTGATAATTCGAAAGCCTATTTTTTCGTACAGGTGTATGGCAGAAATATTTTTTATATTTACATATAAAATCACAGAGGAGATTTTGTTTAACCTCATTTCTTTGATACTTTCTCTTAAAAGGTTTTCACCTAAACCTTTTCTTCTAAAATTGTTGTCGATCGCAATTGAATGGATTACCGAATTTTTCTCAAAGCCTTTTAGGGAAGGTATCAGTTTGAGATAGTATATGCAATACCCCACAACCTTGTTATGATCCATGATTACATAAAATGTCTTTTTCATTTTCTTTGAATATCGTCTAACACCGTTCCGATCGCTGGTTCCAAATCCTTCTTTTTGAATTCTAGTAATTTCAGGAAGCATTGCACCATCCAGTGATACAACGTTTTCTTTCTCAACCTGTTTCCATTTATATAGAAGTAACATCCCAATACTATCTTGTACCATTCTTTTGAAATTAGTCAAATGTATAGTGAATTTTGCCTGAACTTTTATGAGGTCCATATAAAAAATCACCTGGAAATGAAGATAGCAGTTGAAGATTTTATTTCTGGACAATTTTTAATTCACCACCCGTGAACTGGGCAGCTGGTACGCAAAAATAGTACGCAATGATTACGATTCGTAATAATCTAAAGATAGACTCCAAATAATTCGGACATATAAATAATAGACATTTTATTTAAAAACGAAATTAGATACCCGAGGTTGGATACTGAAACTTGGATACCTGCACATTTTGAATCCTCAAGCATTATCAAACCTTTATCTCTTCTTCCTCAGTTTTTTCCCAAGGGAATGTTGTTAACCTTGAGTGCTTAACTCCTTTTAAGCTTAGAATTTTTTCAGTAAGTTCTACTATTCTCTTTCCCTCTCCCTCAAGGATTATTACTTCAAAGCAGGAGTTTTCTTCAATATGGAAACGCACAGACGAACTTATCAGATCCATATTTTCATGCTGAATTTTTGCCAGGCTGCTTGAGATCCCCGTTTTTGAGCAATCATATACAATAGAGATTGTTGCAGCCCTCATCCCTTCGATCTGCTGCATCCAATCATAGTGTTTATTGTATGTCCTTATAGCATCCCTTATGCCTTCAGAACGAGATGAGTAACCTCTCTTCAGGAGACTACTATCAAATTTGTCAAGGAGTTCTCCAGGCAGGGAAATCCCTATTCTCATGAGTTTATTTTCCATAAATCCCTCCTCGGAAATTTTCCCTCAGGCTATTGTTCCTCAGGCTATTCTGCAGCTACATAACCAGAAAAATAAAATGATACCTGAAATCAGAAAAATTTCCGATATATCCCCAAATTCTCAATATAATATTCAGAATTGTATATAATATTTTATTGTAATTAAGAGGCATAAATAGTAATCGAGAGACATATGAAATATGAGAAAGTGAAGTAAAAAGTAAAAGCATATCAAACTTTCATCTTTTTCTTTATCTTTTTAAATCCTTTTCGATACCTGATCTAAAAACCAGCAAATTTTCTTATGCCGGAACCTTTATTTTCTATGTATAACTTGAAAGAGCTAGATATTCCTGCAGAAGAGAGCAGCTTCCGTATATAGAAAAAGGAAAGGTTTTACCTGCCAGTTCCGGATCAAAAGCTTCAATTATCCAATTAAAGTGTCAGCAGACATGGATTATGAACTAATCTCGTGTAAATTAAAATTTTTTTGCTGATCTGCCAACTCCAGAGCAAACCTGATGATTCCCAAAAAGCTTATTAAAGGCAGAGTTCTATAGCGTGAAACACATTTGCTCTGAAAGTTCAGAATTTAGCTGACAAAGGACAATTCATCTTATCATTTAGTTAATTAATCGAGAGTTGAGAATTTATGGCAATCCAGAAAGGCGATTTCATAAAGTTAAATTACACAGGTAGATTCGAAGACGGTAGGGTTTTCGACACAACAAACGAAGAGCTTGCAAAAACAGAAGAGATTTACAATCCTCGCGGCCTTTACGGCGGAGATGTTGTTATTGTTGGAGCAGGACATACTATTGAAGGTCTTGACGAAGACCTCGAAGGAAAAGAAGTAGGGTACACCGGAACAGTTGCAATCCCTGCAGAAAAGGCCTTTGGCCCGAGCAATCCAAAGCTCGTAGAAACAATGTCCATCACAAAGCTGCAGGACAGAAACGTCCACCCAGGCCTTTCCGTTGAGATCGAAGGCAAAAGAGGTATTGTGACCAGAGTAATAGGCCGCAGGGTCACCGTGGACTTCAACAGCCCTCTTGCAGGCAAGACCGTTAACTACGAATACACCATCGAAAAAATCCTTGATTCCGACATTGAGAAAATCCAGGGCCTGCTCGCCCTCTATACCGGCATCAGGGATATGGAAATCGATGTTACTGACGGTGTTGCAAAGATCTTCATCCCAACAGGCCTGACCTTCAACCAGCGCTGGCTCATGGCAAAGAACAGAGTCGCAACCGAACTTTTCAAATATCTCGGCCTCAAGGAAGTTCAGATCATCGAAAAGATCAACGCCGAAGCCGAAGCCAAAGAACTTGCTGAAATGGAAGCCGCAGCCGAAACTGAAGCTGAATCTGAGCCTGAAGCCACAGCTGAAGAGCCCACAGAGCCTGAAGCCTGATTTCAGTCTAAAACTACACTAAAAAAGCGAAGAGTTCATTCTCTTCGCAAATTTTATATATAATAATCTGGTTTTCTGTATACGCTTCCCGGAATGATTGAGTTATCTGCACCATTCCATTTCCGGAAGCTACAGGAGACAATTAATTCAACCTGCTGAGGTAGCCCAGCGGACTACGGCGCCGGTCTTGAAAACCGGTAGTGCTCACGCGCTACGGGAGTTCGAATCTCCCCCTCAGCGTCACTTTTTTCTAAAAGCATTTTTCTAAAGGATATTTATTTCTTATTCTTTTGAATTTGGTTGTTCATCAACAGTAGGTTGATATTTACTCAGAACCAGTCCACTATTCACCCTACATAAATTAAAATGAGTGCTCTGGAGCTTCAGGTGAGATTATATTAGAAGTATTTTAAAAGCATCTTATATGGTCGCAAAAAAGGAAAAAATATTTTTGGAAAGATAAATTAAGATTTCTTTATTATTTAACTTTCATGCCTGCTTCATAGCCTTTTGGGAAGCAGTCACTATAACCTTTTTCGTATCCTCTGGTGAGAACCAGGCGAGGATAAAGCAACCTGAATGAGAGAAAAGAAAGATGGTCTGAATTAAAACACAGGCATTGCGAATGACGGGAGTGGTCTTCTCATTTAATCTGCCTCCTGGATTGTGGAAGCCCGGAGCTGCAGCACGTTGTGACACCAAAAACCATGTCTCTGCAGATCCGGTGACCCTAATTTCCTGCAGTACTGACGGCTGCCGGAGGTCGAAGACTTTTACTGCTCAGAGTTAGCGTCCCATTGTTGCAGCTGCGGCCCGCCACGGTTGTATTCCGTCGAATCCAGAACAGCCAGCCAATCGAAATCTGTGAAGCTTTGAGGAGTCAGTGCGAAGTAGGTAGTGTTCTTCATACTGCCCGAACGAGTAGGAAGAGCTTCAATCTCAGAGGCTGGAAGCCCCTGGCCTTTGTGAGTTGGAATTAATCGCACGAGCTCTTGAGCGGCAGTCAGCTTCGCCTCAAGAGTGCCGGCTTCGGGCTGGCTGATGCCATTGGAATCAGAAACGCCAACTGCAGAACCGATTACAGCATATCGCGGGCCGAATATCTCATTGAGGTGAGATCCCACAGGCCACCATGTTAACAGGTCGGTGCCCAGTTGCCATTGTGCCTTTCCGCGTTGCAGGTGGCTGTTGTGAGCGAAGGCAAAAACTTTCCCTCTGCCACGCTCACGAGACACAATGTACGTCAGATTATCCGCCATTATAAGGTCACGGATGCCAAGACCTTCGACGAGCCGTTTGCTCGGTTTGCCTGAAATTCGCGCTAGCGTTGCATGATAGTTCAGCAACTGCCGGGCGACAGTTGCATATTGCACTGCTTCCAGATAGCGGCTTTCATCGCTCTTAGCCACTAATTCGGGGCGGCGTAAGCGAAGTTCCGCGATGAGATCCTCAGTCTCAATCCGAAGCGCCGTAGCAGCTGGTGATAGGCCTACCGATTTCGTCGGATCCATCATTGCAGCGGGGTTCTCCCAATCGGAGTCCTGGCCTAAAAGAGTGTCAATACGTTCACGATGCTCCTGGCCTCTGGCATTATCAATCGAGGTGAGGTAGTCGAGCACAAAATGCAGGACCTGTCTTGGACTATCGGTACCTGTCATTTCTGTGGGGCTATCGAAGCCGTAGAACCGGAGTTTGACGTGATGGGAAGGATCGGCATTGTATTGCCCCATCCACTCCACTAGTTCTCTATTCGCGTCAAGTATGCCAAAGCCGTGGCTAAATCCCGTTTCCTGCACAGCATCATAAGATGCCGGGCCTCTACCGGCTATGTATTCGTTAACTATGTGCGCCCGAGGAAAACTGCTCTCGATAGCAATGGCGCTGTAGCCGTGCTTCTCCACCAGGCACTGGAAGAGTCGGTTGCGGAGAATAAGAATGTCCTCGCCACCGTGGAGTGCTTCTCCAAAGCCAAGTAACTCCACAGAGTCATCAAGTGCGGCAATGACCCTGTCGACGGAGGCATTGAAGGTTTCGGACGAATCGAAGGAGAAAGGAATAGCTTCGTGTAGAATCCAATCTTCGAGGGTTGTATACACCGGATCGGAGCTTTTCTGAAGAAATAAACTTTTTTCCATTTTCTCAAGACCTCTTATTAATGTAGACAAAAACATACTTACTGGCTACCAGCTATAATTTGCTGAGAAAATCTCACTCCCATATCAAAGGCTTTTTGCAATCACTGGGAAATTGTTTCTCCCGTATCCTGGCTTTTTCCATGGGATCGAATATTGTAAATTTACCATAATTGAAT
>CAWJYV010000009.1:0-57441 GCA_963847185.1 uncultured Methanosarcinaceae archaeon
AACTGAAGATCTTTTCAGTTCATACAACCCTGGGAATATGGATATAAGCTTCAAGCTAAACCTTGAGAAGGTTTATCTTGGAATGGATACTGCAATACCTCTTGGAATCATTATAAACGAGCTGGTTTCAAACTCCTTTAAGCATGCTTTTTCTGCTGAACAGAAAGGAGAAATTCAAATAAATCTTCGCAAAAATGAAACTTTCGCCGCCAGAAAAAACACTTTAGGTCTGGATGAGAGCTGCATGGAAAAAAATGGTTTCCGTTTTATACTTGAGATCTCGGACAACGGAGAAGGACTTTCGGAAGAAACAGATTTTAAAAACACGGACTCTCTGGGCTTTCAGCTCGTAAATGTTCTTGTTGAACAGATAGAGGGCTATATAGAGCTTAAAAGAGATCAAGGAACAAAATTTACTATATGGTTTAGCGATATAGAAAGATGAGATATGATCCAGCCGTTTTATTAAACTCATCACTTAATTTGTCAACGTTTTTCATCTATCTGAAGTATGATTTCTTTGGCATCAATACAAGCATTTTCGCTGCTTTACCATCGATATCAGTATCCTCGTTATTGATATTCCGGCGGAATGTGAAAATTCTCTGTTGTTTCATTAAAGATTCCGGATTTATCAAATGCCAAGTCTCCAATTTGTACTATTTTTGCTATACTGTCAAAGATTGCCAGGTCATCCTCGGCAGAATCACCTTTTTTCAGCTCATAATTCCTGCCAGTCCCAGGATAAAACCTCAATTTTGTTCAAACATAATAAATCACGGATTTTATCATGGCAAATGAACCATAAACCCTTGAGATCACCATATGTTCCAAAATCATTCCGGGTTGCAGGCGTGTTTCAGACACTTCAGCCACGCTTGTCCTCGGGGGCTGAAATGCTCTGTTTTTACATCAAGGAAGCAATATTTTAGATTTTTCACTCCTGCTTTCAGTTCAGGAGGGAGAAATACCTGTTCGTGTTGCATCTGGTTCATACAGGCATCTACTCTGATCCATCGCTGCTCATTACTTACCCAATACTCACATATCCAGGGATCAAATAGCTTTTTTGGATCAAAAAAGGTAGCAAGACCTTAACGTACGCAGGCAGGAATTCTATGATTTCTTAAAACAGCGCAAAGCATGAGGGATAAATCTCTGCAATTACCGAGCAAACGATTCTCAAAGCTTCTGGATTCAATGAGTAACTTATCATCAATATTGGCTTGATGATTTTAAGGGTTTACGATTTATCTTTTGTACATTTGTTTGAATACGAGTCAAGGCGTGTACTCAAATAAAGTAATTGTGGCCGAAGTCTCTAACAATCAAAGATCAGAAAATAATTTCAGGTTCAAAATAAGTATGAAAATCGCATTGTTCGAGAGTTTGCACAGAGGACTTATAAAGGATTAATAAATAGGAGTTTATGGAGTTCAAAAGATTTTCCAGTGTCACCCGAACTCTATATATGCCCTAAGAGGCAACGATTGTGTTGGCTTTACGTATAGTTAAGCTTGCCTGATTTTGCCTCTTAGGGATAAATAAAAATGAAGTTATGGATCTTGCCCAAAAAACACTAGTCGGCATTTAAAACCTTTTTTTCACCGAGTGAATGCTAGAGCAAGTCATAAGAAGAAAAAACAAAACGAAAGGCATTTTAAATGTCATATTCAACGAATTTTCCATTTTTTGAAAAATAGAACACTTAAATTGCTTTTTTAATTTATTCATTATGGTATAGCCTCACTAAGTTCGGAACAGGCTCCGTTTAAGACGCTAATAACGTTGTTCCGGTTCAAAAAAGCTCACTTCTCTAGAGGAAGTCGCTGCCACAAAAAAATAAAAATAAAGTTATGACTTCTTCACCAAAAATTCGTCCTCTTGAGCGAGCGAAGCGAGTGAAAAGGACTGCGTACTCCCGAGGCGCAATTCGGGAAGCGCAACTCGGGTGGCAAATCGAGAGAAAAATATGGGTTTGGCACCTGGGTATTGGGAAATGAGAATATGGGAGGGGGGTTATAATACAAAATTTAAAAAGGTCTTTATATAATCCCAAGTGCCAATCTATTAAACGATTTGAAGATATATATAATTAAAGAGTCAGCGTTTATTCAGAAAGTAATATCAGGCGACTGTATAACATTCAGAAAAGAATTCTTAAATTAAAAAATGAATATACAACATCTTCTTGAGCGAAACGAAAAGGACGCCATACTGTTGAGATTACATCATAACTCTCAACAAATCTTCTAACAACTACCAAAAAATCTGCTATTTTCTGTGAGCCCGAAGTTGAATTGGATGTCGAAAAGGACCGCATACTCCAGAGGAGCAATTTGGGGAAAACAAATATGAGTAGGCACCCGGGTGTTGGGGAGTTGGGGGGTGTTTTGGGGGGTTATTAAAAAGAGTTTAAAAGGTCTTTAATGACCTGCCCAGATGCCCAGTACCTTAGTGGAATCCATGGTATATATAATTAAAGGGTAATTGTTTATTGAAAAAGTAATATCAAGAGACTGTATTGTATTGATGACAGAGTTTCCAAAACGAGTATAAGATTAGTTGACTATATCCTCTTGAGAGAAGCGAAAAGGACCCTGTGCTGTTGCGATTATATCGCAACTCCCAGAAAATCTCCGATTTCCTGTGATCCCGGAGCGGAACTCGAGAAAGTAGCAAAGTTATATACGTACCCAAGTTTTCTATAAAAGATTGCTCTATATCACGCCACCTCTATGAAATTAGCTGGAGTAGAACAAATGAATAAGAATAAAAGATCAAAGTTTATTGTTTTGCTTTTAATGATCCTATTTTTTGGGATAGTGCTTTTTCCGGTGGCAAGTGCCACTTCGAAAGAACCAGTCACTGGGAAAGAAGAGAACGAACAGAAATCTGTTGATGGTTCACAATGGAATGAATGGAGACATGCCCATATTGTGGAAGTTGAAGTGACAACAGTTTATGATTACAAAAAAGATGGAACGCTCAAAATCACTGAAACTTATTCTGGAGAGAAGCTTAAAGGTAAATTTAAGATAGATAAACTAACAAGGTCTCAGACTTTTTCAGTCTCTGACGCAAAAGAGATCGCTCTTAGTACCGAAAGCGAGAGCTTGAGACTGAAGCCAGGAGATCGGAAAGAATTCGTGACCCAAAAATCTACAGTGCTTACAACTAGCGATGATCCTTATGAATGGTGGGCCAGTACTTCTTTAACTTCTCTCACCTACCCCCAATGGACTTACTCAAAGCTTACCTCATTATATAAGACTTATTACGAAGTGGCAGACCCCATAAACCTTCTATGGGAACATAACAGCCTGAAGACAGTTAAAAGTTTAATCTTTAATAAAAAATGGGTTGATAATCCTGTAGAATACACCCATTATATTCCGTATCCTGATGGAAGCTGGGTTGCTGGAGACGGAATGGCAGATAATAAATACAGAATTCTCGGGGGCTATCATCTACGGCTCTGGGAGCTTCCAGATGGAAACGTAGTTTCAAACGCCCACCATGATGACAATGTTTTCGTCGTCCCTGGACATCAGGTAGATGGATACGAAAACGCAGAAGCCAAAGTTGCAGGATTTTTCGGGACCGCAAATGGAGCATGCTGGCTAGATAATGTGTACTACAGTGATTACTATAATGCCCGTAATGATGGCTCAGCAACACTTTTCTGAGAATTTAAAGTAGTGTTGTTCCCAAATTTTGCAGGATTATTTGTGGGATTAAGGTCAGTAGCTTCCTGAGGACCCATTGACCTCAATCCCCAATTGACGGGTCAAATTTTCCCTTACCAGTTTTATTTACTATTTCTACATTGACCCATTGATCTACATCCCGAAGTTACTGGTTCAATGTGGATGTCTACACTGTCATTTATCGGTTCCAAAGTGAAACTCGAGTAACTCAGTTTGGGAAGTTTTGCCTTCTAATAAACACGTTTGGTGCCATAGTCTTTAATTCCACCGAGCGAACGCTCGGCCCGATCCTAAAAGTCCGTTTAAGATACTAAGGATATTATTCCTGCTAAAATCAGTTCATTAATTTGGGCCGAAAGTTGCCGAAAAATAAAAATGAAGAAAATAAAAGTTATGACTCTTCGCCAAAAGTTTGTCCTCTTGAGAGAGCAAAGCGAGTGAAAAGGACCCTGTGCTGTTGCGATTATATCGCAACTCCCAGAAAATCTCCGATTTCCTGTGCTCCCGAAGCGAAACTCGGGATTCTAAACTATAAATTAGTCTGCTTGAGCGAAGCGAAACAGACTTCGTGCTCCCGAAGCGAAACTCGGGTGGCGAAGCGAAATAATGGGAAAAAGAACTGGTGAATATAGTATATGGGGGGTGGGCATCCGGGTATTGGGGAGTTGGGGAGTTGGGGGGTATTAAAAAGAGTTGAAAACAAGTCTTTAAACCTTTCCGGATGCCCAGTACCTTAGTGGAGTTCATGATATATATAATTAAAGATTAACCGTTTATTGAGAAAGTACTATCGAGTGACTGTATAGTATTGCTCGCAGAGTCCCAATCCAAACACAAATGGATCGTGATAAGTCCTCTTGAGAGTAGCGTAAAGGACTGCGTACTCCCGAGGTGCAATCCAGGAAGCGGAAATTGGGTGCAAAAACAGTTATCATGTATTGAGATATATAATAAATAATCACGAATAACGGTTAATCCGACCACAAACAGTAGCTGATTTATTGGCAAAAGAGGAATGTGTAAAGTTTCCACCTGGCTCATATCAGGCTCTTCATGAAGGCGTCTGCTACAAAATAGACCCTGAAAATGACATAGTTGAAATGACGCAAAGATTGAATTTCAAATACAGCCCTGAGAGTAAAGAAGAAGCTTTTAGTCTACTCAATAAACTTGGAGCACAAGAAGTCCAGAAAAGAGTCAAATTATTCTCAAAACTCCTGATCATCTCAATATTATTATTTATATTCCTGATAACTTTCCCAACTGAGTTACCCGGAAAATTCGAAGCTTTTCGATCTTTGGGAAAATTTCTAACGGTCACTTCAGAAATTGCTTTTCTCTATATGTTTGGTCACTACAAAGGCATGATGAATTATTATAAAGATTCGCATTGCAAAAAATGTGGGAAATATTTTGTTTTCGAAGAATTTCATGCTCCTCTGGTTAAAGAAGAAAGCAGAATCGACTCTTACATAAAAACCTTCAAAAAACATTGGCGTTGTAAAAACTGTGGATATGAAGATATAAAAGTCGAGTCCAGTCCCATAAATCACCATTACGAGAAAAAACAGCACGATTTAAAAGAATGTACCTGTGAGGAATGCGGGCATGTACTGGAAGAGTACAGGAACGCTGATGTACTGAGTCACACTGTCCTGAAAAAAATAAGGTATTTTAAATGCAAATACTGCGGTTATCACGAGATAAGACTCCACAGAAAAATTGGATATTATCGAAAAAAATAAACTCTTGGATGTCTGCATTTTCTTCTTTTGAAGTTCAGATTAATCCACCATTGTCCCTGTCTTTATTTCTTTGCAGAAGTTGCCAATTAAAAGACAACCGTAAAATCCAGGAGGGGAAATTGTATACGCTTATTTTATTTGGGGACAAAAGAGTTTAAGGCTGAAGAATCATGTTCGTCGAAATGATATAAAGTGCATTCAGTACTGCTTCCCCTACAAAGACTCCCAGAAGGCACTTCAAAACATGTACCCTTAGCGTTGATCCAACATAAACAATTAAATCCGTTGGTACCAGGGGAAAAAAACTCCAACCAACTATAATCGGTAACTCTTTGTCTTCAAGTCCTGATCTTATTCTCTGAACATACTTTCCATATTTGGTCTCAAAATATGCGGCAAAACCAAGGTATCTTGAAAAATAATAAACGATTGTTGATGAAGCTAATATTCCTGCCATGTTCACTATAAAAAGTTCCACAGGGTCAAAAATTAAGATTCCTGCAAGCAGAAGAGGGGTTGAAGGAATCATGCTCAAACCTCTAATTGATAGAAGAAGGAAATAAACACCTAGAGCAAGATAGTACTCTTCGGATAGGTCCTCCAGGAAGAGGATATTTATTTTTTCAGGAAAGAAGAGGTATACTGTTACTCCGCCTATTATCAAGAGTATCCAGAAGCAGAAAGCAAGTTTTTTTGGGTTCATTTTTATCCCTCATTCCTCTTTTCTGATCCACTCTCTGCCTTTTTCCTTATGGAATTCTTCCCTTTTTTCATCAACCCAGTGTGCTTTTCTGGTACTTTTGTAGACCCGGTCGGTATACTTGTTTATACAATAAAGTGTTGAAGTGGAGTTGTCTTCGGGATCTGGGATGTCATAAGTGACCATAAGAAACTCATCTTTTTTATTAGCAGTCCCATAATGGCTCTCAAAAAGCTCAATAAAATCATCTTCCTGGCTTAGTGAGATATTGAAATATTCTAAGGCAAATTCTTCTTTCGTATATGACTGAAACTTAAAGTCATGAGGATCAGTTCCACTGCTCTTAACTAGTAAATTGACGTGCTTGGTCAGGAAAAAAGGATGAGAAACAATTAAAATACCTGACAAAAAAATAAGCAAAGAAAGTGTCAAAATTGTATACAGTGTAATTTTAAGGTATTTTTTCATTTTTCGTTCCCAGTCTAAATTAGTATTGTAACAGTTATAAATATAATGCATTTTTTGAATACTAATTAAATAAATTAGATCAGAGCCGTTTTTCCCTGCCTTCTTGCTTATTTCCACTATTGAATTAGAAGGTTTACTTCTGAGATACTTTTATTATTTAGTACAGTCTAATGTATAAAATATCTTAGAGTGATGATCATGCAATGGTATGCCGGCTTTTTCAGGAGATTTCTAGCCTCAACAATAGATATTTTCGTAATTATCCTTTTTATTTGGTTTATCCAGTTAATTTCGGGTATAACAATAGCTGGATCTTTTTTCTACTTCCTGGGTTTCCTGTTTGGATGGATTTATTTTGTTTTTCAGGAGAGTTCGACCAGGAAAGGGACAGTGGGTAAGCAAGCTATGAACCTCATTGTAACTGATCTTTACGGAAACAAAATTTCCTTTAATCAGGCAACAAAGCGCTTTGTGATGAAAATTCTAGCTGTAATTCCTCTTTTTGCAGGATTTTTGCCAATTTTTTATACTGAAAAAAAGCAAACTCTTCCAGATATTGTAGCAAAGACTGTAGTATTTCTTCAAGAAGATTAAACGCAGTTGAAGATTTTTGTTTTAATTTTTTTAATTTTACAATGACTAATTCCCGGTTTCCTCTTTCATTTATTGCTGGTTTCTTTTCACCATTATTTCTTAATTCTCTTATCCTCTTTTAGGAAATCTTATTTAATTTCTTCAAAACAGATACTTTTTTTTATTATGAAGTCCTAATTTACATGCAGGAAGTTATTTGCCGCCAAGCATCTAAAGGACGATTGTTATGTCTATTTCTTTTGACCAGCAAATTTCAATTCAGAGTAAAACGGCAAGTTTTCAGAGTATCCTATCGGGTTATTCTCCTACTATTTCCACTTGCCCTAGACCTGTGGTAGATACAAAGCTTTTTCTTGACATGGATGGAGTTCTTACGGATTTTGTGGGCGCCTCTGAGAAACTAGAAAAAAATATGACTCTCTGGTATGACAGTGATAAAGAACTTTTCTGGAAACATATTGCATCCGCAGGCCCTGAATTCTGGTCAGAGATGCCGTGGATGACAGGCGGTATAGAACTTCATAGATTCCTAAAAGATTCCGGTTTTTGTCCTACAATCCTTTCTGCACTCCCGAATCCAAACCGAAAAAAAGCTTTAGCCAACGCAAGGAAAGGAAAAATCCAGTGGCTCAGGAAAGAACTCGGAACTCAATATGCAGAAAATGCAATTCTCTGTTTCCGCCCTGAAAAAGCTCTCCAGTCCGGGATATCAAGGATCCTGATTGATGACAACTCCGAAAATATCCTTGAATGGGAAGAAGCAGGGGGAACAGGAATCCTCCATAAAAACTCAAACAGAACAATCAGGTGTTTAAACCGGATTCTTGAAATGGAACAGCAACTCTGAAATTCGCGTATCTTCAATTGCCTTCTCTCTTTTTAAGTGTTGGCCCTTACATGTCTGGTCTAAGAACCTGGGATTTTGCTTCCGCCTGAAAATAAGCTACGATAGGAGACAACCATTAACTGAATTATATTAGGCGGAAGCACCATAGAATAAAATACTATTTTCTTATTTATACTCATTTATCTTAATAACAAACCTTAGCTTTACACTATAACAAACCTTAGCTTTACACTATAACAAACCTTAGCTTTACACTATAACAAACCTTAGCTTTACACTATAACAAACCTTAGCTTTACACTATAACAAACCTTAGCTTTACACTATAACAAACCTTAGCTTTACACTATAACAAACCTTAGCTTTACACTATAACAAACCTTAGCTTTACACTAAGGACAGTTTATTTTCATCTCTTCCATGAAAAAAGAATTCATCTGAAGGCTCTTTTTAAGGAAACTTCAAAATTTTTTCATATAGTGGGCATTAGGATTTAAAAAGAGTAAGTCTCTCTACTGGAATAAACAATAATTACTGGTCATAATTCCATTTTTTGCATTCACAGACTCAAATTCACTTAATTTTATTACTTTGAATTACTTTGATATTGTCAGTAAATGCTTACACCTTTAACCGAAGGCAAGTTAAGGATTTTGTCTACAAGGTCTCCGGGCACTTTTTGGTCAGTAATAATTGTAAGCCTTGGATTGTCAGTAAGGAAAGGATCGTCCGATACAGCCTGGCGAATGCTTACATTATGTCTGGAAATCAGGCCTGCAACTTCCGCAAGTATGCCCACATGTGCGGCATCTTCCGGAATGATTATAATTACACCTAAGCCGAGAGAAGGAGCTACATCTTTGAGAAAAGGAATGGAATGAACATTTCTAAAAATCGTGCTCAGAAGTTCGTCTGAGACAATAGACTTTGTGGTTGCGTCAACCACACGTCTATCAACGCCGGCTTCTTTTGCAAGCTGCGTATGTGCGATTTCAATGTTTCCTGAAGTGACTTTTCCATCTTCGTTTACCTGAAACCCACGTTCAAAAAGCAATTTAAGAACTTTTGCCTGCGCAGGATATTTTTCAAATTTTTTGAGTAATGTTTGCCACATATAAATTAAAGTTTAAACCTGGTCCCCTGATATATAGTTTCTTATTATATTCTATTATAGTTTGATGAAATATTCTTGAATAGTTATTTTGAGTTTCATTTGAGTTTCATTATTGAGTACCTGCGTTAATTTGAAGTACCTTCAAACACGAAGCTTTACATGGAATTTTCCGCCTCAGGCAGTAAGCAAGAATCCGGAAGAACAAATTACCAGTTCCTTCTTATTGCAGGCCTCAAGAAAGAAATAGAAATGGCTCGCAAGCTTGATCCTGAAAAACTTGCAGCTGAAATCCGAAAAGCAGGTTTCTCATGCCAGCAATGCGGAAAGTGCTGCAAACGGGCTTTTGGAGACAACAGGGTAGTTCTCATTCCCTCAGAAATCGAGAAAATCCGAGAGTATACAGCCCTCTCAAAACTTGAGGTTGCAGGACCTTTTTTGCCAGAACCCCCCCATAATGAATTGGGGGAAGACAAAGAAAACGGTAATGAAAGTATTTTCAAAGCTTCCAAAGAAAATGAAAATGAATTTTCTGAAACTCCTGAGTTTTTTGAACTCCTCTCTGAAGATATCGATAGTGAAGGTAATATCCATGCTTTTGGGTGGATGCTCAGGAGGAAGAAAAATGGAGACTGTATCTTTCTTGAGAAAGGTACGAGCAAATGCAGGACCTACCCTGTACGCCCGGCGCTCTGCAGAACCTATCCTTTTTATATCGAAGAACTGAAATTGTATACCTGCGAATGCGAAGGTCTGGGATACCCAATTTCCATAGAAGAAAGCCTAAAACTGGCAGAAAGCCTAAAACTGGCAGAAAGCCTCCTTTCCAGGTATATTTCGGAACTTGAGGATACGCTTGTTATGTATGAAAAATTCACAGACTTCAGGAGAGAAGAAAAAGGTATGGAGTTTGCAAAGGAAAATCTGGAAAAAGGCACATGTACTTACATAGTTCACGACAGCACAGGAACGACCAGAATTATTGAGTAACAGAACATGAAAAGCTGTAAAAAACCCTGATGAACCCTTTTTAATTTTAAGCTTCTTTGTCGTTTCATGTCCTAAAAAGAGTTTTTATCTTTTCATACCAATTCCCATCAATTAAATTTATTTATGAGAAGGAGCCAGTTATTCCCCATGACGGGGATGTCTGGTAACGAAGACCGGCCGATGACCATATCGGAAAAAATCTTTTCGAAAGCCTCCGGAAATTCCGTGAAAGCCGGAGATTTCGTGCTGGCAAATGTAGACCTGGCAATGACACATGATATTACAGGTCCGCTGGCAATCCAGGGCTTTTATGAAATAATGAAAGGCAAGGAAGAGAAGAATGTTTGGGATCCGAAAAAGATAGTGATCGTATTCGACCATCAGGTTCCTGCGGATTCCATCAACGCAACGGCAAATCATATTATGTTGAGAAAGTTTGCTGAGGAACAGGGCATCTTAAATTATGACATATATGAAGGAGTTTGCCATCAGGTTCTTCCAGAGAAAGGACATGTTCTTCCAGGAGACCTCATAGTTGGTTCTGACTCGCATACCTGTGCGTACGGAGCTTTAGGGGCATTCTCTACAGGCATAGGATCTACTGATATGGCAGCTGTTTTTGCGACAGGCAAACTGTGGTTCAGGGTACCCGAAACTATTCGCTTTGAAGTTGAAGGCAACCTGCCAAGGCGCGTATACTCAAAGGATCTTATCCTCCACCTGATAGGTGACGTTGGAGTAGAAGGAGCCAGATATATGGCAGCCGAGTTTGCAGGCTCAACAATCCGCTCTCTTTCGATTCCAGAACGCATGACCATGTCCAACATGGCAATTGAGATGGGAGGAAAGGCAGGGATCATCGAAGCTGACGAAGTAACTGCAGCCTACCTCAAAGAGAGAGTTCTATACTACGAATTTGACCCCTACTGGAAGTCCGATGAAGACGCAAAATATCTGGATATCAGGCATTATGATATCTCTGACCTGGAACCTCAGGTAGCCTGTCCGCATAACGTGGATAATGTAAAACCTGTGAGTGAGGTAGAAGGCACAAAAATTGACCAGATCTTTATGGGATCCTGCACAAATGGCAGATTCGAAGATATTAAGATCATGGCAGATATCATGGGTGACGAGCCTGTGGCAAAAGGTGTGCGCCTTCTTGTTGTTCCAGCTTCAAGGACAGAGTACATGAAACTGTTAAGAGCAGGGTATATAGAGAAACTTATGAATGCAGGTGCAATTGTGGAGTCTCCCTGCTGCGGGCCATGTATGGGAGGATCTTTTGGCTTGTTAGGTGCAGGCGAAGTAGGCCTGGCAACCTCAAACCGCAATTTCAAGGGCAGAGAAGGAAGCCCAGAATCCTTTGTGTATCTCTCCTCCCCCGCAACTGCAGGAGCATCAGCCCTTACCGGAGAAATAACTGATCCCCGGAAGGTTTGAAAACCTCCTGTTTATTTTTTGGGATATTTTTGCGCATTAAATAAAAAGGTGTTTAGATGCCGGATGCTGATTTATCAATTTTGAACAGAGTATACGAGATCATTCTGGACAGGAAATATAACTACGACGAGCAATCATATGTCTGCAAGCTTCTGAATCACCGCAAGGGTATGAACAAGATTCTTGAAAAAGTAGGAGAAGAATCAATTGAAACTATTCTTGCAGTCAGAAACGAAGACCACGCAGAAATTGTATCTGAAAGCTCGGATTTAATCTTCCATCTTCTTGTACTCCTTGCTGCAAATAATATTACTCTCGATGAGATTGCAGCCGAGCTCAGGGCCCGGCATGAAAGCATGAAAAGAAATTGAAGATCTAAATGATATCCTGCACCTGGCTGAAGGTGCAGGCAATTGAATATTTCTGAGGAAACCCCTTTTTGGATACCTTTCAGAGTTTTTCCTAGTTTTTTAAGAAATCATCTGAAATATAAAATCTCAGAATAATTTTAGTTTTCGGAAAACATCTGACTCTCAGTAAACTGCAAGTTCATTTAACACATCCGTTTTTGATAGGGTTCCTTTGGGTACGCCATTTATCGTTACAATAAGCCTTCCTACATTGTATTTATGGAAGAGTTTTACGACGTCATAGAGCTGCATATCCCCATCAACCGTGATAAGTTCCTTTGTCATAATGTCTTTGACTTTCGCATTCGGTTTTCCCTGAGAAATTGCATGGGCAATATCAGTATAGGTGACAATTCCTACGATTTTTCCCTTGTCTTCTACAGGTGCTCCATGAACATTGTTCCTGATGAAAAGTCTTGTTGCTTCCTGAATACTTGCATTCAGGTTCACAAGCAAAGGAGGATATTTCATGTAGTGTTTAACATGTTTTTTAGGGAGAGAAATCATTTCGGTAATATTGAAAAGAATAGAGTTATTGGTATCGTCCCTACCCGTGACCTCTCCGCGGATTATCAGACGGTTTACAGGCGTTGGTCCTACCTGAAGCTTATCATCTATCACAAAATCTTTTATATTTCCTATTACACGGACGACCCCATTGCATACGTCAGGATTTCTGACGGTCGTAAAACTAATTTCAGCAGCAGTAGCTCCATCTACAATTACACTATTTTTATAAAGGGGAACTACGGATTCGTTTTTTAGCTGCTGGATACGTAAAGCGTCATATGCTGCCCCTGTAGGTTTGTACCCTCCTTTTGGCCCAGGAACTCCTTCCACCAGGCCCAGAGCTTTTAATAACTGCATCTGGTTGCGGATTGTTCCAGGGTTGCGCTGGATAACTTCAGCAATTTCTTCACCTTTAATTGCCCTGTCCTTTTGCCGCTGAAGGTTGATTAATGAAATAATAATATCTTTTTGAATCGGAGTGAGCTCCATACTACCACCATCAATTTCATATACCTTTATCAGGATGATGTACTAAACTTATACATCGATAAAGTATACCACCGTTGATATTTACCATAATTAATGATTATAAATTCCTACTACAAATTATTATTACAAATATAAAAAGAGTCCGGTTCTGCTTTGAGTATCTAGCTGGTTTTTACCCCTTCTATGATGTTTATTAAGAGAATTTGTAATTACAAATTCAAAACCAGGCAATAAATTTCCTTTCAGAAATCTTCTTCACATCTCTTTGAGAAATTTTTGCTTGCATGCATATTTTGTCAGAAATCTTAATCCATAGAAATAAATATATACTTAACAGAACCCCCAGAGGGTTAGAATATCATGATATTTGAGAAAATTCACACAGTTCCCACTTCAGAGGAATTAATCAACAAAGCTTTCAAGCGGGCATCAAGAGCTATGTCCGGAAAGACTATCGAGAACAGGGAAAGTTTGTTCAGGGCAAACGAGTCAATGGTACTGACAGCAGCAAACATCTTCACAGATAATCTTGCAAATATAGTCAGACGATTCCCAAGTTTTGATCAATTACCCAGGTTCTACTACGAACTTACAGATATTTTAGTAGGTGTTGAGAAACTTAAGATGTCCCTTGCATCCGTAGATTGGGCCAGCGGGAAGATCCATGAGGTTGCAAGAAGCTATGTAGGAAAAATCCGAAACTCGGATATTCCTGAGCCTGTTAGAAAAGAAGCTTTCGGAAGGCTTGCATCTATTATCAAATCAATTAATAAGGATCTTCTTTTCCTCAATGAAGCCAGAAATATTCTAAGAAAACTTCCTGATGTCCAGGACGAACCCACTATTGTTATTGCTGGTTATCCGAATGTAGGGAAGTCAAGCTTTGTTTCGAAAATAACCGGTGCAAGCCCGGAAATAGCCCCCTATCCTTTCACAACAAAAGGAGTGACAATTGGACACTTTATGCGGGGTGGAGTGCGTTACCAGGTTATGGATACACCCGGCCTTCTTGACCGCCCGATGTCCGAGAGAAACGATATTGAACTTCAGGCAGTCACTGCAATCCAGTACCTTGATGCTGTTGTAATGTTTATAATGGATCCAAGTGAAAGCTGCGGATATGAGGTTGAAGATCAGAAAAGGCTACTTGCAGAAATTCAAGAAAACTTTAAACTACCCCTGTTTGTTGTCGCAAATAAAGCTGACAGGCCTGAGTTTAGAAAAATAGATGAAGTCGAATTGAACATTTCCACGATTACAGGAGAAGGAATTAACGAGGCGATGGACAGGCTTCTGGAGATGATTGAAGAAAAACGCCTTCAATCTTCCAAAGAAGTGGATGAAAATTCCACTGACTGATTTCTTATAATTTGTCTTAAATAAGTTAATTCAATAATTGTACTCAGAATCAGATTCAGGAACGATATCCAGCGGTTCAGAGCTTTAATTTAATTTTTGGAGATATCATCACCTTTTTCAAGCTTTGAACGATATCTATCAAGCTCTGTAACTGTTTATCAACTTATTAGAGCTTGTCATCAGGATATTAAAACCCATCTCCAGTAGTTTATAGTTATCTTCAGCTTTTTAGCCTGATTTCTGTTTAGATTATTCCAAACTGCATTAAAATGGCCAGGAAAACTAGTATAAAACCTGTTGTAAGTCTTATTTCAACTCTCCATTTTTCCCTGAATTCGGTAACCTTTTTGGGACTCAGTCCAAAAGCAAGTAAAAGCCCAAGGCATATTACAGGAAGAAGAAGGCCGATATTGTAAATTCCCATATACATGGTTCCTCTTATTATATCGGTCTTTGTCGCCAGAATACTCAGGAGAGAAAGGTAAATTGCCCCCACACAGGGAGCTTTAACCAGAGAGAACATCCCCCCTGAAAGAAAAGACAGAATCAAAAAGTTTTTCTCGCTCATTTTCCCCATAAAGTTCTTCAGGAGTTCGGGAGTCTTGAAGGTCGACTTTGCATGTTTATTCAGCCAATATGCATCATAGATATGCCAGAAACCAAGCAGAAAAGTCACCAGGATTGCGATTTCGCTAAAAGTTTCCCGGATTTCAGGCAGTAAACTAACAACGCTGAAGATGCCCATCCCTGCAAGCATATACATGGCAAAAATCCCTGCTGAAAAACCGCAAGTTATTTTGAGCATCTCTTTTCTCCTTCCATGCTGAACAAGGACAATTGAGGCAAGAAAAGCCATTACTGCTAGCAGGCACGGATTAAAACCCGCAAGAATACCTGCTGCAAAGAGTAAAAAAGGGCTTATTTTCTCGATATGCTTATTTTTTCCTTCTCTACTTGCTGCAAGTGGAAGCAAAAGTCCTTCAGCAAAAAATAAAGGAGAGGCACCGATAGTTTCCGTCAGAAAAATATTGTCAGGATCTGCCATCCCTCCGTAGAAAGAGCCTTTCAATCCACTCTTAGCTAACGCAGCTGAACCGGAAACAGGACTGAGCAACAAAGAAATACATATCAACGCAAAAATTCCTTTGTTCAGGAACGTTGAAAGCATACTTTTCTTTTTCATGTCCTTTTTCCCAAATTATTTTAGTGTGAATATCCACAGTATTTTTTGTCTTTTCCTATTTTCCTGTTAGACAAGAAAATTCATCAACTGATAACAATTACTTTTTCGAATTTTTTATAAATAATATTCTTTTGCATATATTAATAGATTTTTATAATATACTGATTAAAATAACATTAATTTCTCTAAAGCTGGCAACGGTTATGGATATATATAATCCTTGTGGCAAAGCGCCTGACAATTAAACAAAAAGGATAATTGCGAACTTATAATAGTACTAATAGTCACTTTGAAATTAAGATAAGAAATAAGAAAAAGAAGAAAGGGGAAAAGCAGAAAAAGAAGAAAGTAGGAAAAGCAAAAAAGAAATAAAAAAAATAAAGATTTTTCTTCCCTATAATTTTTACTACAATTTTTCTTTTTTCAGAGTACTTTTTCCATGATGCTAAGAGCTTTTTCAATATCTTTCATCGAAGCTGCATAAGAAATTCTTATGTATCCATCACCCTCGCTTCCAAAGGCAGTCCCGGGAACAACAACAACACCATTTGAGATCAATTTAGAGGCAACTTCTGCTGAATTCGCAACTTTCGGGAAGGCGTAGAAAGCTCCTTTGGGAAGAGCACATTCCATTCCGAGCTCATTCAGTCTTTTTACTAGTACATCTCTTCGTTTTTTGAATTCTTCCCGCATGGAATTAACCGAGTCTTTAGGCCCTGTAACTGCGGCATAAGCGGCTTTCTGAGCGACTGAATTGGCACAGGCCTGCATGTACTGATGCACCTTGAGCATCTGGCCTGTATACTCCTTTCTAGCTGCAACATACCCGAGTCTCCAGCCGGTCATAGCATAGCTTTTGGATGCTGCATTTACAGTAATTACATTGTCCGAATAACTTGCAGGGCTTACATGCTCTCCTTCGTAGATGAAATACTCATAGACTTCGTCCGAAATAATGGTTATATTGTGGTCTTCTGCAATCTCTGCAAGGGCTTTAATATCTGCCCTACTTGCAACCGCACCTGTGGGATTTGAAGGAGAGTTGAGTATAATGGCTCGAGTCTTCGGAGTTATTTTTTCAAGCACAGCCTCAGGCTTCATAGTAAGGTCATCTGCTAAAGGGACACTTACAGTTTTGCCATTCAGAATTTCAGTCAGCGCGTTATAGGAAACAAATCCGGGATTTGAGATAAGGACTTCATCTCCCGGATTGAGGAGGGCTGCAAGGGCAATAGCAAGAGCTTCCGAGGCACCGGATGTAACAATGATTTCCTGAGGGGAAACCGAAAATCCATTTTCCTCTTTGAATTTTACACTCAGGGCCTCTCTGAGTTCCGGAATTCCCGGACCTACAGTATAGCCTGTAAAACCTTCATTTATGGCGTTTATAGCCGCTGCTTTTATATGTTCTGGAGTATCAAAATCTGGCTGCCCGAGTCCAAGGTTAATGGCATCTGAGCCTGCAGCTTCAAAAATCTTTCTAATTCCGGATGTGTCTATTCTGGCCACATTCTCTGAAAATTTTATCTCCTTCATATTTAGCCCTCCTGTGTTCCTGTTGTCTCTGAAAAATACCCACTCATTTCTGGTGATTTTTCGGGCCTTATTCGATATTCGTATGCCTTGATTTAAGTTCGGCTTCAGAAGCACCTGTAAGTGTTATTAGCTGAGCGATTATTGAGTCCAGAAAAACCATAGAGGTAATTTCAAAAGAAGTACCCAGGGGAGGTAGGTTTCTGTATTCCCCACGCATGCTTTTTTCAAGGTAGCCACCTGCGTCATGGTCGTTTTTACTCTTGCTCGGAAGAACCATAGCAATATCTGAGATTCTGCCGAGTGTAGATCCTTTTTTGGAGGTGACAGTTATAAGGGTAGAACCTATGTCTTTTACTATTTTCCCAAGGTCAGCTATGGAACGGGTTTCCCCCGACCCTGAGATCGCAATCACAACATCAGGAGGCCGAACAGCAGGAGTTGTGGTTTCACCAACCACATATACACTGAATCCCAGGTGCATAAGCCGCATAGCAAATGCTTTGGCAACGAGCCCTGATCTCCCGGCTCCCATAACAAAGATCCTATCACTGTCCATGGTTTTCTGGAGCATAGCCTTTATGGCTTCGATGTCAAGCCTGTCAATGACCTCATTGAGGTTTTCCACGATCAGTCTCATCGATAATAATACATCTTCACAATCATTTATCTGAGTTTCTTTCATATGAGTTCTCCAAAAAACATTGGGTTAAATAAATGGCTGTTTATAATAGTCGATTAGAGCATTATCTACCTCTACATAGATATAAAAATAACTCCTGAAAACTCCTATCTCAAAATCCTCTCTTGATACCCTTTTTTACTTCAATCAAAGCTTATTGTGAATCTCAGGAATAAGTACTGGAAGTTAATTTTGTCTCACTACAGTGCTGGTAGTCCGCCTTTTCACCGATTTGATTGTGGTTCAGATTTATCGGTCTTATAGTTTATAGCTTTTAGTTCCCAGTTTTCGATATTGTTTTTGAATTCCTGATAAAGCCTCTGGATATCGCAGTCACTTCCGTTCCAGTAAAAGTCCTTACGCGCTTCTCCTTTTCGAAGCTCTTCAAGTATATGTTTTGACAGGTGGAAAAGGGCTTTTCTATTGGAAAAAGGAATACTATAATTTACGCGATAACCGCCGGCTGTTTTTCCATAGGACACCAACGTATATCCTCTACTTTCGTACTCCGTAATCTCGTCAAAGTTACATATCATTTCAAACTCGTGAACCGTAGACTGATCTATTTTCGAGATTCCTAGGAGTACCTGCGCTATAATATAATCAGGAACCTTCCGTCCAAACCATACTGCCATTTTTCCGTAGGTACAAATAACATTGACGTCATTTCTACCCATCTCAAAGGAACTGAGGGACTGAGGAGGGAATATTTTTACTTCCAGGTCTTGGGTCTTCTGGGCACACATTGCTTCACTTCGTTACTTACTTGCAGAGACAAGTGCACTGATCAGGTTTCGATCTTTTTTAAGGGTTTTGAGCTGGTTTGCAGGCCCTATAACTGTAAGTCTTTTGTTGCTTTGTTTTTTAAATAGCTTTCCTAGCAACGAAGCGTCCGCATTTGCAGGATAACTCTGCATTTCAATACCTGAAAACACATCAGGTTGAATGGCTGACATTGTCATCTCTATTAGCTTTGCTTCCTCCATAGGGTTAAGACCCTTTTCAAGCACCAGGATTTTGCCTTTCCGTACCTCATCAATTATGTACCGGACTTTTTCCATTGAAGCCATTTGCGAGATTCTGGCTTCGGATATGAGATCAAGTTGAATTCCCTGCATGTCAATCACCCGAACTGTTTTGCCAGAGCTTCATAAAATGCATCCATTCCTACTCCTTCAAGAGCCGAAACGGGCACCATGGGGTGCTGCGGGAAAGCTTCTTTTATGACGGCTGGATCTGCATCAGGAAGATCTACCTTATTTGCTACGATCAAAAGCGGCAGATTTCTGGCTTCCATGTTTCCTATTACAGTTACATTGACCTGGGTATAGGGATTTTCAGTGGAATCCATAACCAGTATAACACCGTCAAGATCATCGAGCCACTTGACAGCTTCAATAACGCCTTCTGTAGCTTCTTTAGATCTTTTCTTCGACTCAGAGTCACTCATTCCCTGTTCCATAAAATCATGGAAGTCAATTTTCGTGGCAAGCCCTGGAGTGTCTACGATATCAAGGGATATTGTGTGTCCGTTAGCTGCGATAGTGACCCCATTCTTTCTTTTCGCATGTCTTGTTTCATGGGCTATATGGGAAACCGAACCCATTGCTTCTTCGGCTCCGACCCAGTCCTTAAGGATCCGATTACTAAGGGTTGTTTTGCCGGCATTTGGGGGACCGTAGATTCCTATACATGCTCCTTTTTTCTTGAACAGTTTACTAAATATTTTTGAAAAGCTTACCTTAAATCGTTTTATCATACTCATGGCTTCCCTCCATTGGGAAAAGCATAAAACCTAAAATAACTCGGATTGCTTTCCTTTATGGGTTGGTGTTGTAATGATCTTTTTATCTAATTGATCCATGCATATAAATAATTTCCATTTGTTACACTGCGGGAATTAGAAGTGCTTTTTTTCGTATCGGCATAACTGGATATAAATAGAAATTATAAACATTTCTATGGAAAGATAGAAAGTGCCTCCGTGAAAATAACACCTGAATATAAATAAATTACTTCTATCGCCCGATTTCCTGAACATCTTCAATAAAAAGTTTTTAAGTAGAAAATTTTCAGCTCTTCCCTAACTCATCTCATTTATACTAAAACTTTATGCGTTTATTGATGTTCAGTACTTTCCTTTATAATTTTTCCTATTTTTATTCACACAATCTTAAAAATATAAATGACTTTTAGAAGAGAAAATTTATTTAAAAGAAAAATTTTCGATGTTATTCAGATAGAACTTATTCTCTTTTTCCCGGAAATCATTATATTCATTCTTACTGACCTTATTCCTGCTTTTTCCGGAAACTATTATGTCTATTCTCATTAATGCCTATTCTCAACTGACCTGACCTGTTCGTATTTTCCAATCAATTAGATTCATTTGTTTACAATTGCTGAATTTATTGCGATTTCAGCTATATTAGAGCCAAGATCTCCTATTCTGGCGAGACTATCCACAACTGTCCCAAGAGAGATCATGACCTCATAAGATTCCAATCTAAGGATAGATGCGCGCACTTCCCCTACTCTTGCATGCATTTCTTTAACGTTATTTATTACTTTGTTTGCAAGAGAGGTATCTGCAGCAAAAAGTGCCTCAACTGACTGCTTCACCAATTCCATGTAAGCATTATTAAGAGTCTCTACATCTTCAATAACATTGTCTTTAATAGGCTGTTGCAATTTCGAAGCAACATTTGCTATTCTCTGTGAATGGTCTGCTATCCTCTCAAGAGGACTTGCGGCCATTCTAAAATCATGATATTCCTCAATGCTTGTCTCTGCAGAATCCGGCATTCTTCCTCCGCAAAGGATAGAGCGGAACTGTTTGGAAATCAGGAGGCATAACCTGTCAACTTCATCATCTCTCTGGCTAACATCAAGGGCAAGGTCATGGTCAGCCGTTCTAAGGGCTCTGATCGCATCTTTTTGCATGGACCCTGCAATAAGGAACATTCTATGTACCCCTTTTTTGATAGGAAGCTCATTCGGGTTCAGAAGATCCTGGATAACTACGAAGTTTGAGCTCTCTTCAATAATTTCAGGGCCTATCAGTTTGTAGCAAACTTTCCTGATTATCTGCTTTTGTTCTGCCAGTATTCTTTTTGACGAAAACTCGATTCTGTCATATCCATAAAGGTATGCCGCGATAATATCTCTCTCTAATGCATTTACTTCATAACCGGTAACATCCATTCTCTTGGTTTTAATTTCCCGTTCTTCCAGAATCGGGTCTATCAATAGTTTTCCGTCTGGCTGTGCATAAAGAGCAACCCTAACGCCTGTTTTGATACCGACTTTCTCAGCCCATTGTTTAGGAAGAGAAATAATATAAGTAGATCCACCTGTCTGCTGTACTTTTCTGGTCTCTATATCGATTCCCCGTTTTTGGTTAATAAGCGTAAATCTGAAACAATTAATATATAGAATTACTTATATTGGATATTCATTAATATATAGATACGCCTATTCTATATATTGAACTCAACTTTTTTATTTATATCCACGAGTTTATTCTTTTTTATAGATAAGTTTCAGAGATCTTTACCGGAGCACGTTGGGGCCTGCTTCGGAAGGAGGTCGCAAAAATTATTAAATAGCAAAACGTTCTGGACGTGATGACATTTGAAGGGTACGCCTGCGCGTCGGGGGCAGGAACCATAATAAATGCTATTGCTACCTGGAAAGGTGCAGCATTCGGGATAGATTTGAAGACCTTTGCAAAAGTTAAACTTTCAGAAAGTGAAACCGGAATTTCAGGTTTTATTGAAGAGATGCCTGAAGGAGATACCCATCTTATAGAGCGCTGTGTTGAACTGGCCCTTGAGAAATTCGGAATTGAGCTTGGTGGTACAATAAAGACCAGAAGTGAAATCCCTCTTGCAGGCGGGCTCAAGAGTAGCAGTGCCGCAGCAAATGCTTCAGTCCTTGCAACCCTCAAAGCAATTGATGAGACTCTCCCTCCTCTTGAGATAGTTAAACTTGGGGTGAAAGCTGCAAAAGAAGTGGGAGTCACTGTAACAGGTGCCTTTGATGATGCTTGTGCTTCTTTTTTCGGAGGAATTGTTGTCACTGATAACCGGGAAATGCAGCTTATCAGACGCGAAGAATTCGACTCGAAAGTCCTGATATTTGCCCCTTCCAGAAAAGCTTTCAGTGCAGATACGAATGTGAAAAGATCTCGATTGATTGCTCCGTATATAGAAATAGCCTACGAGCTTGCCCTGAAAGGTGACTACGAACGGGCCATGACGCTAAATGGTTTCCTTTACTGTGGAGCCCTTGGATTTGAGACTGAGCCCATACTTCGAGCTCTTGAATGTGAGGTAAAAGGAGTGAGCCTTTCTGGAACAGGTCCCTCCTATGCAGCACTTGTGAAAGCTGATCAGATAAAGGAGCTGAAATCTGCCTGGGAAAGCTGCGGAGTTGAAGGTAAAGTCATAGAAACCACTATAACCAATAGAGATGCAATATCTTTACAAAGGGAGGGTTCTGCTTGAGCGAACTTGAAGCTGTCCGCAAAGAAATTGAAGAAATTGATAGGGAAATCCTTGCCCTCATTGATAGAAGAGTCAATCTGGCTGAAAAGGTGCTTGAATCAAAAAGAATAAATGGAACTTCGATAAATGACCAGAAGCAAAATGAGATTGTAGTCAACAGGGCCCTAAATGCCGCAACCGAACTCAATCTTGATGTGGGGTCCGTGAAGGCCATTTTTGAAATTCTTATCAGGATGAGTATCGAACGTCAGAATGAGCTGAGTGGCAAAGGAAACCTGCCCTGACGTCCAAGAGGAACAAAAAATGGTCGACATCTCAATAATTATGGGTTCTGAATCCGACAGATCAATTGCCAATCGTGCAATATCCGTACTTGAAAAAAACAAATATACTTTCGAAGTAATGGTTATTTCCGCTCACAGGAACCCGGAAGAACTCGACAATTACGTTAAAAACACCGATGCAAAGGTTTTTATCACAATTGCAGGTTTATCGGCAGCCCTCCCGGGCGTTGTGGCTTCAAGAACAAAAAAGCCTGTAGTAGGAGTCCCTGTAAGCGCAAAGCTTGGAGGACTCGATGCCCTCCTTTCTATAGCCCAGATGCCACCCGGAGTACCCGTAGGTAGCGTAGGAATCGACAACGGGGCAAATGGTGCATACTTTGCCCTCAGAATTCTGGATTTAATTGATAGCTAATACGTTTAAAAAAACCAAAGTTTTCTAATAAACTTAAAGAAACCAAAGTTTTCTAATAAACTTAAAGAAACCAAAGTTTTCTAATAAACTTAAAGAAACCAAAGTTTTTTCTTTTCTCGCCGGATTAGATTCCGGAGATTCTTTTTTGAACCGGCTCCCAAAGTATTCCTTATTCGGGTTAATTCCTTACTCAAGCTTTTTTATTCAGGATATTCTTTTTCTCTCAGGTTGAGTTCGATATAAAAGGGTGAATAAATTGAGCTTCGTGCTAGAGAAGGGGATTATCTTTTAAAAAAGGAAATGAGATAAGGCATCTGAGTATTGGGAGTGGGGGGGGGGGGAATAGGGGGTAAAGGATTGTCTGAGGTTTACAATAGAAGAGGGTTTCTCAGATGCCATATCCATTAATATGGCACAAGATATATAAAAATAAAGGTATACTGTTATTTAGTGGGTGTATTAAACAGTACCCTTATTTTTTAAAGAAGAGATTTGAAAAGCAAACTGTAAGATATCTTGAAATAGCTTCTTCTTAATGAAAAAGAGCTTTCATAATAGAATTAGACATGTGAAAAGTAAATGAAAACGAGTAATTAGAATGTGAAATAGAAAAAAAATTAAAACCCATATCCTGCAGTATTTTTTTGAAAATCACTGTTTTTTCTGATATATTTTTTGAAAAATATTAAAATCATTTAAAATCAAAATGAAACTCGATGAAAATTAAATACTATAATTTATATTATTGCAAGTTTTAAAAAAGGAGTGTAAAAACCCTAATTTGAAAATGAGTGGAAAATGGAGGCTAGATCCACTCATAGAGGTAATAATCACAGAGGCCCTGCATATTTACTCATAATATCTTCCAGCAAAGTAAGCCCTCCGCTGAACCCTGCGTAACTGTGCTCCAGCACAACACGGTCATATGAAGGGAATGAAACCGTCAGATGTATGGCATTGAATTCAGGACCGGCTATATTACTTTCGAGAGAACTCGCAAGCAGGAATAAGAAATTCCTGTCTTTTAAATTCTGCCGAATACGATAGGCATCAACTTCATAAATTATCTCGGGCCATGCAGGAGTTTCAAGGCCAGTTGTCAGCTCCTCATTTATTAATTCACGGGCTTCTTCAGGTGGATTATCCGTTATCTGGACAATGTCAGGTAGATATCCCACCTCATTTGCAAGGTATTTTGTGATGCTTACAGCCGAATTACTGTCGGCAACAACTGCGAGATACGGATGTGGTCTGACGATCAAAAGTATGTCGCCAATATATTCTGCAAATCTGTACGCCCGCCTTTCCTCTCTGGCAATCAGATCTTCAATAATATCTGCTGAAACATCTAACCTTTCTCCGACTACTCTCAGAAACTCTGAGGTTTGCTTGGGTCCGACCGGAACTCCAGGGAAGGAGATATAGGGAGTATCAAATTTTTCCTCAAGTTTTCTTGCAGTCTTGTGACCAATCCAGCTTGAAAGAACAATATTATATTCGGCAGCAGGAATTTTTTTCAGGTTCTCAAGAGCATCAAACTCTCCTACGATCAGATTTGCCTTCAAGCCTATTTTTTCAAGAAGCGTTTTTATCTCTCTTGCTTCCCCTTTCCAGAATATATGCTGGGAAGGGACTAGACCGAATACATTTACCAGCCCTTTCTCTTTCGGAGCCTTTTCAAGGAGCTGATCGATTACAGCGTCGAAAAAGTATTCGTAGCCATCGTACGAGGTCCCTGCAAACCCTGAGGTATTCACATGTATGATCGGGACTTCAGGGTTCTTTTCTTTATACCCTCTGATAACCGACCCCACGTCATCTCCGATAAGTGAAGGGACACAGCCGGAGATCACTGCAAATAACTCTCCATTTACAAGTTCTACCGTTGACTCAATAAGCTTTTCAAGTTTTTTCTCGCCGCCGAAAATCACATGCTCCTCGACTAAAGAGGAACAGGGTGTGCTTGTTCCTCCGTAAGGGCCTCCGGCATTCTGGCCGCCGCCGTAAAATTGGCCAAAAAGCTGCCCGATCCCACATCCTGCCCCGGAATGGAGGATAGGAACAACTCCAAATATGCCGACGGCAGTTGAATACGCCCCTCCGAGTGCGCAGGAGTAACGCGGCGCTTCGATCGCGCCTGAAATAAGATTGGCTGTCTGTAAAGATTCATCAATTACCATGATTACACCTGATTCAGTCCTCTGCTTGAAGATAATAAAGCGAATTAGGCTGTTTGTACCACCAGTCCTTGTATGTACTCTGGGTCTTTTCTTTCATAGTTCTCTGGTACGAATGACTTTTCAATGACTGTAAAAGGAAGTTTCCAAATGCAATCGCTCCCGTATAACCGCTCTGGGCACTCCAGGGATGTGGATCTGACCTCAGGGCATGTACCCTTGTAACACCCTTGTCGCGCTTGAATGCACCTCCCTGGAACGGGCAGGTCATTGCAATATCGGGATCTCTCTGGTTTGTTATGTGGGTCTGTTCTGCAGCCTGGAAGGTATTTACCAGAATGTCAAAGTCCCCCATCTGGGTGATCAGTTTCTCAAGATCCCTGAGTATTAGGTTGTCAAAGTCCTGGCACATTGCGGCTGAAGATTTAAGGCCGAGTTCGTCAAAGTACGGGACCTGAGCCAGAAGCCTTCCCTGTCCAAGTGCGCCCAGCACTTCTATCTTCTCTCCATTGCCTTTGAAATTTTCAAATTCACTTCTGATTGCTTTCAGCTTCGGAAGCCACTTTTCATGTTCCTCTTTGATAAGGGCTTCTACTTCCTTTTCTTTTCCAGTATGTCTTGCAATCTCCCTCAGCCATTCATCCGTATGTGCAACTCCCATCGGAGAGGGATATAGGAAATAGGGAACTCCATATTCCTGTTCAAGCCCGCGGGCGAGATAGTCAGTATAAGTCGGGCACAGTGGTGCAGTAACTGCAGCTTCGGAAAGTTGCTCAAACTGCTCCACAGATGCAAATTCGGGAATGAAGTTAACTCTTAGACCTACTTTTTCCAGCAGGCGTTTTATTTCCAGCCTATCCTGCCATGTATAGGAAAGCATACTTGCTACATTTACGAGATCTTTCTGTTTCTTTTCCGGTTTTTTGACCAGGTACTTTCAGGACGGCGTGCCAGAAGGCATCATAGCCGGTCTGGACAAGCCTTGAGCGTGAGCCCTCACAATGGATAGGGACGATTGTTGCTTTTACCTGCGGCTGGTATTTTGCAACAACTCCTTCAATGTCCTCTCCGATTATTCCTGAGGTACAGGATGTAAGTATGAAGATTGCTTTTGGATTGTACCGTTTCTCAGCCTCGAGGATTGCTGCGCCGAGTTTTTCTCCGGCACCGTAGACGACATCTTTTTCTCCTATGTTTGTCGTAATCCAGTGAAGATCGTAATTGGCAGGGCGCCCAAGTTCAACAGGCACGTGCCTGTAGAGTTCACGGTATCCGAGAGCTGAAGACGAGCAGCCTACAGGTGCATGATATATAGCTACAGCATCACGGATTGTTCCGATCCTTACTGAAAGGTAGAAGTTCAGAACACAACCACTGGACTGCTGAAAATTCCTTCCTCTCTGCCTCAGGCAGCCTGTACGGGCTTCTTTTACAAGGTCACTTGCTTTTCCATACCAGACATTTATGCCGTTTGCCCTCTGTTCTCTGTTGGGACATGTGGCCCGTGATAGGTCGATTTTTTCTTCGATAAGTTCATTTTCAGTAAGTTCTGTTTCTGACATCAATATTACTCCGTAAGATACCCGGTTTCCGTAATGAATTCGTCTCCATTTTATTCTGCTCCTGGCATCACTACGTCTAATTGAAATCAGTGGATATATAAATCGGGAATTCAGCAAAAATGTGACCTTGTTTCTCATTATCCGAAATTTTGCGGCAAAAACCAATACCCTAACTTCCGTCTTTTTAGGCGCATATATTCTTTTCCGCATCTCTGAGAGGTCAGATGATTGCTGTTTGGAAATTTTACCTTGCATCTGATGTGCTTAAGTTTAAGCGCATTAGTTGATATCAGGTGACATTTATGTGCTTAAAAATGCGGAACCAAGGCCAATATAGGAGAAATTCAAGAAAATTTACTAAAATTCATAAATCCCAGAAGAAGTTAGGGAGGAAATAAAATGACCAAGATAACCGATGAATTAGTGATTCGTGGAAACCACATTAAAAACAGAATTGTAATGGCTCGTATGGTTACTTTTTCCTTTCATGGAGATTGCCCGACAAGAAATGATGAGTAAAATTAAGAGTCTTAAAGGGAGATTTTATTCGAAGTTTTTTTCTTCCAGTATCTTTTGAATATCCCTTTTCAATTCAGGCAATCTTTCATTTGCAGTATTCCAGACAACACTCAAATTTACACCAAAATAAGCGTGGATTATAACATCCCTGATTCCTGCCATTTTTCTCCAGGGAACGAATGGATATTTCTTTCTTACCTCTTCAGGAATATGTTTTGTTGCTTCCCCAATAATTTCAAGTGCATGGTTTACAGCAAAAATTGTTTTTTCATCGGAAACAAATTGATCGAAGTCCATTCCTTCAATAAAATGTTCACAACTTTCAATAGTTTCAAGGATATCTTGCAGATAATTTTCGACATCACGCTCAATCATACCTGCACGACCTCTTCAAGAATCCTTTTCCCAATCCTCGGTTTTAACGCGCTTTTCATTACGAGATCCACTTCCAGGCCAAGTATTTCCGAAAGCTCCTGTTTGAGCCCGATGAATTCTAGGAGGTCAGGTTCTTTAGAGAATTCTACAAGAATATCAAGATCGCTTTCTTCTTTTTGTTCTCCGCGAACGTAAGAACCAAAAATTCCCAGATAGCTGACGTTATATTCCTGTGTAAGTTTTGGAAGATGCTGACTAATAATTTTCGAGAAATATGCTGCATCCTTTGCTTTTTTGTCACTTGACTTGGTGATGGTATTAACTGTCATGCATCCTCATAGTCTTGAGTTTAGGTTATTACTCGTGAAATTAGTCCTGTAATATATTTTTGTGTTCAGTATTTAAAAGTAAGGCTTAATTTACCTCTGAATTTTAGTCATATAACTTGCTAATCCTCTTCTGTGATTATACAGGATTTCATAATTTCGAGCTCTTGATATCTGATATTACCTTATTTTGATCCATTCATGAAACGGCTATGTTATATAGTCGAATAATACATTTTCGAGTTTTCTCTCAAATCTTGGACTCATTTTGCGTAGAGGAGTTTTAAGCGGCTCATAGAATCTGCCAAATATTTTATAATAATCATTGAAAATAGGTTGAAGTTCCGAACTTATTTTATTATAAGGAGTTTTAAATGGTTCATAGAATCTGCGAGTTGTTCTACAGTTTTCACTGAAATTAAGTCTATAAACACCTATTTTGCTGATAAATTCGATATTTTCTTCGCGGAAAAATCCAATCTGCCTGTAGCCTACTTTGCCGTCGTCATCATTTATAGTGAATTCTTCGTCATATAGTGAATTTTCAATTTCAGATTTATTTTCAAAAAAATTAGGATCAAATGAAGGGCTATCATTATTAAACAATATTATTAATGGATATTCTAAAGGAATTTTTCCATTCCCGACATCATTTTGAAGATTCTTTAACTGCCCTCTTAATTTTTTTTCTACTGCGTTCTTTATTTTATATCCTCTGCTCCCTTTACCTCCTGGAAAACGTATCTGAGCTTCTCAGTTTGGATCCATATGGCTTTCGTAATCATAAAGCAATGTAGCTATTTCAATTAAGACTTTTTCTACACTACACTTATCTTCGATTAATAAATCCAAATTTGATTTATAATCTTCAACGTAACTTATTACACGTATTAACACCTATCTACTTATATGATGGGGAAAGAACGCATTCCAATTGATCAAAAATTAGTTCTTGATGAAATCAACGTTTTAATCAAACATGAAACCAATTCAAGAGTGCTTAAAAGGCTCTATTTTGTAAAATTTAGATTTTTAGGGGATTCAGTAGAAGAAGCCGCTACTAAAGTTGGAGTTACTAAGAAAACAGGATATTACTGGCAAGATGCCTGGAATAAAGGCGGCTATGCCGCCTTAATACCAAATTTTGGTGGGGGTAGAAAATCCAAGCTTACCGATGATCAAATAAAAGAGTTAAGAATCTTGCTGGAAAAAAAAGATCATTGGACTACAAGAGAAGCTTTGGAGTTAATAAAGGAAAAATATGGGGTAGAGTATTCACAGAAACAAGTAGGAGTTATACTGCATAGTTTTAACATGTATCATTCAAAACCATATACTCTTGACTACAGAAGACCTAAAAATGCTGAGGAAATTTTAAAAAAAGTTAATAGAAGCAATTCCAGCATATATTGGTCCAGATGATCAATATCTTATAGGTTTTTTGGATGAATCCTCACCACAAACAAAAGCAAATACGCAACGATTATGGTCATTTAAAAAGCCTTTGATAACAAAAAATACAGATTATATAAAAGCAAATGCGTTTGCATTCTATTCGATTAATGGTAGAAATCTCATCGATTTTATGGAAAGTTCAAAAGCAGAAAATGTATGTGAATTCCTTGAGAAAATTGTGGAACAGAATTTAGGGAAAAGAATAATTCTTGTTCTGGATAATTCGAGGTCACATCATGCTGATAAAACGGTAAGGAAAGCAAGAGAATTAAATATAACACTTGTGTTTCTTCCTCCTTATTCACCAGATCTAAATCCTGTAGAATTTGTATGGAAAACGATTAAGAGAGAAGTATCTGTTAGATTTATTCAATCAAAAGAACATTTAAAAAAGATTATCAAAAATGAATTTATGAAAGTGGAAAACTCATTATCATTTGCAAAGAAATGGATGGAAACATTCAATCCACAAATAAAAAGTGTAATTTGTTGAGTCAGGAACTATAGATTGAGATATGGGGTATTCCGGTGTTATTTCAAAATAAGGTGCTAGTTTAGCGGCTACTTCAATTTCTGCCAGTGTAGGTAAATCTTTATCGGGATTTAATAGATTCGTTTAACTTCCTAGTAGGTTTAGGATACTCTATCTGATAACACATTATAGTTCTGAATAGACTTTCTAGGTAACATTGATACTGATACTCTGGGATGCAAAATGTATTTGCTATAATGCCTGGATTTTCTTGATTTAACCGAGCTTTCTTGATTATATTGTCGTAACCAATAGTATTACACAAGCAAGGAGCTCTTTTTAGATTTGACTCTAAATTTTTAATGTTGAATTCAATTTCAGTAGATGACATTTATACAGACGTACCGAACGTCTACGTTTTCATGCTTTAAGGCAAATCTGCTCCAGTGGACTCGACGAGTCGAGAAACAAAAATACTTTTGCTCAAGTTCATCTTGATCCTTTCAAGGCAGAAATCCGTTCTTGAATTGATTTTTGATGTTCTTCTTCACTTAAGGAAGGATCCTTTAAAGAAACCCAGATTTCGCAGGGGATTTGCGGGCAATCGCCGCAATTTAGATAACTTTTTTCCTTAACGCATTTATAAACAGGGCAAATATCAGCACCAATATACTGAGTCCAGTAAACTTTGCCTTCAAGTGCGTCACAACCGGCACAGTCATTATTCAGATGAGGACATCCGTCACAGTTTACTCCACATACACAGATCATCTTATACCTTCCTTAAACAACTTCAGCAAATATAATCAAATTTTGACGTTTAAGGTGAATAACTGTTTTAGTTATTTAAAGTACTATTTTTGAAACTGATATCAGCCGAAAAGTGGAGAATGACCAAATTTGGTCTTTAACTGTAGTCATTCTTTAGCTTTCTAATGCAGATATTTTTTCATTACTTTTCACTACAGGACTGTTTCTCTGTATTTCCACCGCAGCAAGATCCAGCTTCTCCTCCGCAGCCGCACTCACCACTATCCATATCCTTTCCTCTAAGTGCTGCACCGATCATTGCCCATGCACAGCCAACCCCACTCTGCACTTCAATTGCCTGAACCGGGCAATTCAAAGCACACGCTCCGCATTCCATACATGCAGACGGCTGTAAAAGTTCAACACGTTCTTTTCCTTCGGAAAAAACTCCATGTGGACAGACCTGTGTACAGCGCCTGCAGTTGATACATCTGTCAGGATAATACTTGAGTGTGTTCTCAAGATAAGAATTAAACATTTAGATCCACCTCATTAATACGATTATTCCAAGCAGAATTGAGAGTATAATTCCAGAACCTGCCATAAGTGCCATAACAGGTGTGTATCTGAAAATTTCTTTTTTAACGCCAGTCCTTGAAGTAAAAGTCGTACATCCAGTGAAGTTAAGGGCCAGGTATGCTGTCAAAGCTGGCATAATAAGAAGAAATGCAAGTGACATTGAGGCATTTTCCCAGAAGGACAATACTAAATTTGTCGTAAAAGAAAAAACTGCGAAAGGAATGGCAACGATCTCTCCAAGAATGAGCCCTTTTGTACTGAAGTCATGTGTAGGGATAAACGGAAGCAGAGCTGGGAAGAGTACAGTTCCCGCAAGAACTGCTGTGACTGCAGCCAGGGCTGCAAGAGAGCCTGCAAGGAAATAAAGAATAATGCTGGCAACGATTGTCGGCAATGCTACGTGAACAAATTCCACAGGGGTCAGTACCAGCCGATCTTTTAATGGGAATTGAACTCTGCGCATCTCAGGTGTTGCTTTTCGCATTTTGAGGTATTCTGGAAGGTCGCTGGCACGAACAGGGCCATATTCCACCGTAAATCCAGACATTCGTTTAACTTCGTATGCAGATATTCCCGGAGCTGACAACTGGGGAAGGATGAGAGTGCGATGCTTGACAACACTGGCAAGGCCTGTAGATGCTATACGCCGCACAAGTTCGTCTGTTCCAAATGTACCCTTACCCGCAGCACACCAGACATTAATTCCCTTTGTGTCCAGAACAAGAATATAACAGTCATTACCCGCAAGTGCGGAGCGAACAGCGTCAAAGCTTAGCGTATAGTTTGCTGAAACGAAGACCATTGAATCAGGCGTCGGAATCCCAAGCCTGTAAAGACCGGGCTTTACAATATGCCCCATCCTGTTTACTCCCCAACTGGCAAGGAAATGATCAAGCCGATTGGCAAATGTGATTGTGCTTGTGGTCGTACTGATCTCAGATACCGGTATATTTTCAGTCAACCGATTTAATGGTTTTATCTCCAATCTCTGTGTGCATGAGCACGATGAATCAGCAGTTTTTTTATTTTCCATGTGGTCCCAACTCTCTTTTTAATCCTGATTTTGCATCAAGGGGTCTAACACTCCTTTTACCATTCCGCTAAGAGCCTCGACCTTTATGAGAGCGAGGCAGCAAATACTACCGTCCTTTTCCCAGCTGATCAAAGCAAGTTTATTCCCGGTATTAATGCCAGCTTTCTCCCTTACGTCTTTTGGAAGTACCATCTGCCCTCTCTCATCCACACTGAGAACTGCCTCAACCTTACATCCTGAACCCTGATTACATCCACATGACAATCCATTAGAATTACAACATTCATCAATTATTTTCTTATTAGCCATTAGAATCCTCATAACAATAAGGTTTTTCCGCTAATTTATACTTTTCTGATTAATAAGAAAAATCAGAAAAATTATCAGAGTAATCTTTTAATTAGCCAGATAAGAAATGGAAATTCAATAAAATAGCAGGGAATTTTTGCCGCAAAATTAAGAAAAACAGAATTTCAATGTCAATTTTTGCTGAAGTCTAAGCTTATAAATTGTATCTGTTTGTTTCTCCGTATGGTGATGAAATGGCAAAAGCACGAAACATCGCAATCTACGGAAAAGGAGGTATCGGAAAATCGACTACCTCATCAAATCTTTCAGCAGCTCTTTCGGATCTTGGACTTACAGTAATGCAGATTGGCTGTGATCCTAAGAGCGACTCTACAAATAACCTGAGGGGAGGAAAATCGATTCCTTCAGTTCTTGATGCTTTAAGGAGTGGGAAAAGAATTGAAACCAGCGACATTGTCTATGAGGGCTTCAATGGGATCCTCTGTGTGGAAGCGGGAGGACCGGAGCCAGGAGTGGGATGCGCTGGCAGAGGTATTATTACTGCAATTGAACTCCTTAGGCAAAAAAATGTCTTTGAGGAGTTCAAACCTGATGTTGTAATCTATGATGTCCTCGGAGATGTCGTCTGTGGAGGGTTTTCAATCCCTATCCGTGAAGGTGTTGCAGAACAGGTCTACACTGTCGCATCCTCGGATTTCATGGCAATATATGCAGCTAACAATCTCTTTAAGGGAATAAGGAAATATGCAAACAACGGCGGTGCGCTGTTCAGTGGCATAATTGCAAATTCAATGAACCAGCAGATTCAAAAAGAGATAATAAATGATTTTGCAAATCAGACAAAGACAACGATTGCAGGATATGTACCCCGTTCGCTTGACGTTACGAGAAGTGAACTCAGAGGGCAAACTGTGGTCGAACATGCACCTGACTCTGAGCAGGCTGAACTGTACAGAGAACTTGCAAGGGGCATTTTGCACAATGATAAGAAATACGTTCCTGCTCCGCTGGAGTCCGAAGAACTCAAAGTATGGGCTGAAAGCTGGTCAGATATACTCCTCAGGGAGCGTGAACAGGTACATACAGGAGAAGTGAAAAGAAGCAATGTGGAAGGAAGAACGCTGGTAAGCTCGGAAGCATGAAACACTTAAGTTTCGTCCTTTAAACTTCTGTTGTAAACTATTCCTGCAACAGAAGTTTTCGAACTTAAAGGTAATTCTATGAACTATACTTTTTATCTGTGCATAGAGGCATTTCATCCACTTCTTTGAAGCTAATAATTTTTTATTCCAAATAATTTTTATTGGAATTTCTTTTTAGAATATGAGCTCATCCCAAAACTTAGAATTGCTCCTCCTAAGTTCGAATTATGTATAATCAACAGAGTTCCAGATCCTGATAAGAAGTCCTGAAACCTTTATTGACACGAGGACAAAATTGATTTTGGAATGAGCTCTATATGTATTCCATAAACTTTGATCTGTTTTGAGGTCAGGTAGTCTACAGATTTAAATTTTGTATTTTGCTTTCTCCGGATATTCTGAGAAATTAAACTCTAATAATGCCTAAGCTTGAAAAAGGGCATCATTTTTATCCTTATAGCTGGACACAATATTTTTATAACTTGAGAATATTGTATCTTCACAATTGTGATTGAAGATATTGATTGTTCACAATTGTGAATAATGATGTTATTAAATCATACTCTGCGGTAAAATAATGGAATTAAGTGACCGAAATCTGAAGCAAAACAAGAGTTACCGAATTATGATTGATTCGGAGGGAGCGGGACATATTAGAATAATCAGACGTATCAACCTGAAGACTCTAATAGAAATTTTTAGGGAACTTTATCTTGAGCTTAAAAAAAATCCTGACAAAAGGCCCCATATAACAATATACGTTTCCCATTCGATCTATGAGGAGATGTCGGATAATATGAAACACTTCCATGAATTTGCAGTCTCATGTATGGATGGGACATTTGATCTTACAATTATTAGCTAACTGATCATCCTCAATTAACTAATTCATCAGGGATTTTTACTGCTAAATTTGAAGGGGAAAGCAAAATTATAGTTTTTCCAGGAATTTTCCCATGCTGGATACTGAAAGGTACAATTGTACCAGGCATTTATTAAAGCAAATGTTTATTTTAGCCATATCCGGCCTTTCAGATATCCTTTTTGTACCCATTTGCATAATTTGAACCAACAGGTTTAAAAATAAAGACAGCTTCTATGAAAATGGTGACTCACAATGAGGGATCGTTTTTGTTGTTAATGAACCAATGAATAGCAGTCTGAATGAAATTGATTATGAAAAGCTTGAAAAGCTGCCTCCATCTGCAAAGCTTGTGTTTAAAACTCTTGAAGCAAACGGACAAATGACACAGAAAGATTTAATTCGTGAAACAATTCTTCCTTCACGCACAGTAAGATATGCACTAAACAGGCTAAAGGAAGAAAAGATTCTGATGGAACGTTTTTATTTCCTTGACTCACGCCAGAGCCTTTACGAAATAAAGAGGCAGGTGAGTAATGCTCTTGCAGTCTGAGTAAAAAATGTGGCATTGTTAATTAAATATATCTAACTCTTTATTTCTGTATTTCATTAAGAGAAGAACCGAGTACTTTAGCGTTTCAGGACTCTTCGTATTCTTCTCTAATTTTTCCCAGAGTTGTTGTCCTGTTTCCGTTCCTCTGCTGCCAAAAGATCAGTCGATGAACTTTTTTCCAACTCTATCAACAGCAATCCAGATCCAGCAATACTTTTTTGTTACCGATGTAAGTATGCATCTCATCGAGTTCAACAATAGAGATCTCATTTTCGCTTTTTAGGTCCTCTAACTCCTGACCAAATTTCTTTATCCATTTTTGGACAGAAACATGACTTTCTCCCAAAAAACGCCCTATTTAGCGAAATCCTAATCCTTCAAGATAGAGTTGTAAAGCTGTCTTTTAACAGAAGGGGAGCTAGCAGTTGATTTTATCTCTACTGAATAGTTATATCCACAAGAATGACATTTGTAGCGTTGACGTCCATCAACTATACCGTTCTTTTTATGATTGGAATTCTTACATCTTGGACAGTTCATACAGAAATATAATTTCTCATAAAAAAATAAATAACTATATTTAATTACCAATGCAGTTGTTTTTACTTCTATGTTGTTTTTATTTCTATGTTGTTTTTACTTCTGTGCCTCTAGGGCCTTCTGTCGCTTTACTAACCTGGCCCCTATCTCAAAAGCTTTCTGACAGTCTTGTGGAAAAACTTCTTCGCGCCTTTTTGCTTTTTCTTTGGGATCAACTATATCTGCGACATACTTTGAATAGTCATCGAACTGATATGTATCGGTACTGCACAGTGATTCGGAATATCCAAAAATTCTCGTTGCAATTCCTTCATTTAATTCAATAGTTTTATTAAGTCCAAAAAAATCAAAGTGTTCTTCTTTTGCACCCATGGTGTAAATGTACCCCACAGAGATGTTTTTCGGGTACAGTGATACTGGATTAGCAGAGTAAACTAGATATGGAAATATATACCGCTCCATGAATGATCTCATCTCGCCTGTGGAATTTCCAAGGTAGATGGGTGATCCAAGTATAACTGCATCAGCATCTTTCAGCCTTTCCAGCACAGGTGTCAGTTCATCCTTCATTGCGCATTTTCCATAGCTTTTTCCATCTTTTACTTTGCAGGCAAAACAACTTGTGCATCCTTTAAAATTGAGGTCATAGAGATGGATTATTTCTGTTTCTGCACCTTCCGAAGCTGCACCTTCAAGAGCTTTCTCAAGCAGAGTTGCCGTATTCCATTTCTTCCTGGGGCTTCCATTTATTGCTATTACTTTCAAATTTTTGCCTCCATTTTTTCTCCTGATCATTTCTCCTTATTTTGGATGTGTTTGATAAATCTATCTGAATAATTTCGGCAAAATAATCATCATTTTTTCATTCTTTCAGGCGTTTAAGAGGCAGGACCATTTAGTCAACCTGGACCTGATGATCATTCTGATTGATGTTTAATTTTTATACAAACCATCAAAGGGATGCAGATTTTCGTCAGCGAAAGGCGATTACAGAATTATTTGGCTTAAGTCCGGGAAATTCAAGACAGGAACTCTGAAATAGGAGTAACTAAAAATATATAATATGTTGAACAACTTGTTATAAAATTGAATTCAGTGATCCTCACAAAAACTGCAGGCTAATGACAATATGATACGTAAAAGACTTCATCGCTATGCCATGCTGAAAAGATATGGCCAGATAATTGAGGTTCTCCAGAAATATGGTTTTGGATACATTGTTGACCAGATAGGGTTGAGCAGTATCAGAGATCTGACTTACAAGTTTAAGAATAAAGATAAGGCGAACAAGCTCAATACTTCAGGTCCGGTCAGAGTACGTAAGATACTTGAAGAACTCGGTCCGACTTACATAAAGTTAGGTCAGCTACTGAGCATGAGACATGACCTTGTGCCTCTGGAATATGCTAAAGAGTTCGAAAAACTTCAGGACGAAACACCCTCTTTTGAATTTGAAGAAGTTGAGATGATTGTAAGTGAAGAACTAGGACATTCCATCGAGGAATTGTTCGATTATTTTGAGATAAAACCACTTGCCTGTGCTTCTATCGGGCAGGTGCATAGGGCAAAAATAAAAAATGGTGATGAAGTCGTCGTGAAAGTTCAGCGCCCTGGCATAAAGGAAGTAATCGAATCCGATCTGGACATTATGTACAGTATAGCCAGGCTTGTTGATGAGCACATGCCAGAGGCGAGACTGTACAGACCAATAGAGATCGTTGACGAGTTATCGCGCAGTATTCTTGCAGAAATAGATTATACTCAGGAAGGCTGGAACACCGATCGTTTTGCAGGAAATTTCAGGGACAACAGTCAGGTTCATATCCCAAAAGTTTACTGGGACTATACAAATACACGGGTGCTGACGCTGGAATATATCAAAGGCGTAAAAGGCAGCCGTATGGATGTATTGGAAACGCGCGGGTTTGACAGGGGTAATATAGCTCTTGTCGTGGGGAGAGCTTTCATGCAGCAGGTATTTGAAGATGGTTTTTTCCATGCAGACCTGCATCCAGGAAACATCCTAATTATGGAAGGCGGAACCGTAGCATTTCTTGATTTTGGGATGACGGGTCACCTCTCCCCGGAAATAAGCGATACTTTCCTTGACGGGATAGTGGCTTTAGTTAAGGGAGATAGTTCGACATTTATAGAGCTGCTCCGAGATATGGGTTGTGTAGAGTCTCATGCAGACACAAGATCATTGAAAGTGGACATTGAATCTTTTCGCTCAAAATACTATGGCAAGTCTTTGAAAAAGCTTGATGCTTCCATAATAATTGAAGAGTTAATAGGTACTTTAAGGGAACATAAGGTTACAATACCTCATAACATAGCCTTATTAGTAAGAGGTATAGTCGCTGTTGAAAGCTTTGGACTTATAATTGATCCGGGTTTTAATTTTAACAAGATTCTCGAGCCTTATGCAAAAAATGAAATGAAAGAACGCTTTTATCCGCAAAACCTGGCTCGCAGAACCTATTGCAGTATTTCAAGCTGGTCGCGTCTGTTACAGAAAGCACCAATTAAAATCTCACATATACTTGACCACGCTGAAAACGGCTATTTAAGAATAAGATTCGAATCCGAAGATGCCAATCGAGTGATATCCGAGATTGACGCTGCAAGTAACCGTCTATCTTTCAGTCTGGTTATCTCTGCTATGATTATCGCTTCCTCTCTGGTTATTCAGACAGATATGAAACCTTCCGTTTGGGGTGTGCCTCTTCTTGGTACATTCAGTTTCTTTATTGCCAGCGTCTTTGGAATGTGGCTTGTATATAATATATTCAGGACAGGTAGAATATAACTCTCAAAAATGAAAGTTACAGAAAAATTACGCCTAATTAAATATAGAAATAAAGTCTAAAAATATCTCATAAATCTCTCAGGAGTAAGCAAAATAAATTAAGCCAAGAATTTGACTTGATGACGCAAAAAACTGAAAAAGGAGCCCTGAGCTTTACTTTAAAGCTTTTTTCTATTTTGGGGATAAAGGAACCCTGAGTTCTATTTTAGATCTTTGTCTATTTGGAGTTTGACCTCAGTTTTGAGTATAAAAATGGAGTATAAGGATGGGCTATGGATTTGTAAGGCCATAAATCAATCCATCTTATACCGCTTGAATCTTTCCTGGTACCTGTGGGCGTCCAAATTTTTTGCACCTATGGACGTTTAAAGACTGTGCATGGGCGCAAAACTATTTCCTGAGTATGTTACTGCCGATCCTGGCAGGTCAATACCCAGGGCTTCTTTCAAGACCTCTTCAATGGTCTCTACAGGTACGAATTTAAGTTCGTTTCTGACATCTTCAGGCACATCCTCAAGATCTCTCTCGTTTTCTTTTGGCAGGATTACCTTCTTTATGCCTGCTCTGTGGGCTGCAAGAACTTTTTCTTTTATGCCGCCAACAGGCAATACGGCACCGCTTAATGTAATCTCTCCTGTCATGGCAAGTTTGGGATCAACCGTTTTGCCGGTAATGAGAGATGTCAGGGCAGTGAAGAGTGTTACACCTGCTGAAGGGCCGTCCTTTGGAGTTGCACCTGAGGGTACATGGATATGAATGTCTCTTGAAGTGAAGTCAAAGCTGTTTGCATTTGCAAGCCTGGACCTTACAAGGCTCTGGGATATCTTTGCAGACTCTTTCATCACGTCCCCGAGCTGGCCTGTAAGCGTAAGCTTTCCGCTGCCCGGCATAAATGTGCCTTCTATGAAGAGAATGTCTCCACCTACAGGGGTCCATGCAAGGCCTGTGACTACGCCAGGGACATTCTCTTTTCTGGCCTCTTCCTGCCGGATCAGTTCTTTTCCGATGACCTCTTTGAGCATATCCGGCTTCACCACATAAGGAAGGTCAGCCTTTCCTGACACGATTTTCTCGGATACAAATCTTGCAGTCTTTGCAAGCTGTTTCTTAAGCCCTCGGACTCCTGCTTCACGGGTATATTTGTCGATGATTACCTTCAAGGCTTCGTCTTCAATTTTGAGTTTATCTGCATCAAGTCCATGCTCTTCCAGTACGTAGGGAAGCAGATGGTCTTTTGCAATTGAAAGCTTCTCGTTTTTAGTGTAGCCTGAGATCTCGATCATTTCCATTCTGTCAAGGAGAGGCCAGGGGATGCTTGCAAGGGAATTGGCAGTGGCTATGAACAATACGTCAGACAGATCATAAGGGACTTCCAGATAGTGATCTGAGAACGAGCCATTCTGTTCGGGATCAAGGACTTCGAGAAGAGCACTTGCCGGATCTCCTGCATAGGAAGCTGAAAGCTTATCGACTTCGTCGAGGATAAACACCGGGTTCTTAGTGCCTGCTTTTCTCATACCCTGTATGATTCTTCCCGGGAGAGCTCCTACGTATGTCCGCCTGTGTCCTCTGATCTCGGCTTCGTCTTTGACACCACCAAAGCTGACTCTTACGTATTTCCTGCCAAGGGCATCTGCAATACTTTTTCCCAGACTTGTTTTACCTGTGCCCGGAGGTCCTATGAAGAGCAGGATTGAGCCCTGTTTCTCGCGTTTCAATTTCATTACCGCCAGATGCTGGATTATTCTCTCCTTAACCTTTTCAAGTCCGTTGTGATTACTCTCAAGCACACGGCGGGCTTCTGCGATATCAATACTCTTTTTCTCTTCTGTTACCCAGGGGAGATCAAGCAAGAGGTCCAGATAATTTCTGATAACATGGCTTTCAGGGTTATGGTTTCCTCCCATCTCGAGTTTCTTTAACTCTGCCAGTGCCTTTTTCTTTACCTCATCAGACATCTTCGAGTTTTCAATTCTCTCCCTGTATCCAATCTCCTCGGAATCGGAACCCTCACTTTCATTGAGTTCATCCTGGATTACTTTGAGCTGCTCCCGCAGCAGAGCTTCTCTATGAGACTTACTTATTTTATCGGACACTTTTTTTGCCACTTCTACCTGGATGTTGATATTTTCTTTTTGCTTTGTCAGGATGTAAAGAAACGTCAAATAACGCTCACGAACAGAAATGATCTCCAGAAGGTTCTGTTTTTCTGCAAGATTTATCGGCATAAAGGGCATAACATATCCCATCACCTGGTCAATGGAATCCATCTTCTCTAGTGGCCGGGTAAACTGTTCAGAGCCCTGGAAACGGTTGCTGATATCACGAACTGTCTTTTTTACATCCGCCATGATTTCTTCCTGGAAATCTTCATCTAGATCAGGAATATCAGACACAGGTTCATATTCAGCATAGAATATTCCATCTCTTTTGTTCAGGGAAACAGCCTCAACTCTCTGAGTAGCCTTTGCAGAAATCAGATATCCATCATCAGCAGGCTGCACAAATGTTACTTTAAGCAAATTTCCGATCTTATACAGATCGTCTTCTGATAGATCTGAGAGTTTTATCCCGCTTTTTACTGTCAGTCCTATTGCATATGTGGATTCACCGTTCTCCATTTCAGTTAAGAGTAATTCTCCTGTGGTTTTGTCAGCCAGGAATTTTGTCCGGCTTTTGGGGTAAATCACTATGTCAAAGAGCGGTATTATGAGACTATCCCGGTTATCATGAGTTTGTTTTGAATACATTGTTAGCCTTCTCGATTATTCTTTCAATCTTTGTGTCGATTATTTAGTTTTAATTGACCTAACTATTTGGCCGGACAAAAAAATTACCTTATTTTCCCTAGAATATCAATAAGGGCGTCCATATCGTCGTCGTCCAGAGAGTCTGCAACCTTCTCGATAAGTTTCATCAGAGCTCTATTTTCGGCACGTGCTATCATCTGCCCTTTTTCGGTTAGACGAATGTAATAGATTCTTCCGTCATCTGGAGATTTTTCTCTACACACACAATCCATTTTGACGAATTTATTAATCATCTCTGTAATTGTGGGTTTTGAGTTTCTGGTGATCCTGGCAAGCCTGCTGAATGTTACTTCTTCGTATTCATCAATGGCTTTTAGATATCCGATTTGCTTTACGGTAATATCCGACAACCCGCACTCAGAAAAGATCTCACAAGAGCATTCGCTTTTGATTTTAACCAGCTTTTCAAAAACTATGAATAAATGCTCTTTTTTCTCCATCATTTTTAGTCCCTATTCAGTTACACCCGTTAGTTAGGGTTTACCTAAGTATATAGTTTTCGGTGGTATCGAGTCTTAATACTTATCAAATTTTTCAGATTCCCTTATTCCCCTAATTCTTCTGTTTCCCCTATTCGTTTCCTGATTTTTTCCATTCTTTTGCTTCTCCTGCGTTTTTTGCTGAATTCTGGGTTTTAAGAAAAAGAATTTTTCGACAGGTTTGAGTTTCAGAAGTTGGCGATTATTTTAATAATATCAGTGTATAATACAAGCGCATGCCCTCCGAGTCTCAAAGGGACGAGGATGATTACGAGTCTCGATATATAGACAAGTACCTGAGCGAATATGCAAGTATTTCGTCAATTGTACGCGAGGCGTTGCCTTTTGAACTTATTGCTACTGTGGGAGGAGTCTTTGCAGGAGTTATTTTTGCAGGGATGACAAAAGAACTTGAGATGATTCCCGGACTGATTGTGATTTATCCCGGAGTGCTTGGGCTCAGGGGTAACATTTCCTCAACTCTTGGCTCAAGGCTTGGCAGTGCAATCCATATGGGCCTTATTACCGGATTCGACAGGCACAACCCGGAACTTACCAATAATATCTCAGGTTCTCTTATTCTTAGTTTCATAACGGCTATCCTGCTCGGATTTCTAGGGCATTTCATGACCCTTGCTTTCGGCTTTGAAAGTGCAGGAGCGTTTAAACTTATCCTTATCTGCGTAATTTCAGCGATGTCGTCTGCAGTAATCCTCTCTTTTGTTGCAGTCCTGCTCGCTATAGGGATGTTCAGATTTGGTTTTGATCCCGATAACGTTGTTACTCCCTCTATTGCCACAATTGGAGACATTGTTTCCATGCTTATGCTTTTTCTCTCGGCAAAACTGGTGGTGATGTTTTGAAAAAGACTGGAAGTCAGACTTCATACTATACAGTTAATGGGATTGTACGGCGTGGACTTCCTGTACTTTTGATCACCTGTGTAATGGGGATTTTTGTTGGACAGATTCTGAACACAAGAGAAAGTAGCCTTATTTCCATGCCTGCAATACTGATCCTTATTCCTTCACTTATCAAGATTGGAGGAGATACCGGAAGTATGCTTGGCGCAAGACTTTCTTCGGCTTTCCATATGGGGCTTGTAGACAACTTTCGAAGGAACCCGGTTGTAAACAACAGTGTTATTGCGGCTTCAATCGTGGGTTTCGTTTCATCGATTTCTGTCAGCATCCTGGTCTTTCTGGCAAGCAAAATTCTGGGATTCGGGATGCCTTTCCTGATCCTTTTGAAAATCAGTCTTATAGCTGTTATTATAGAACTTTCCTTTGTATACTCTGCAACAATTGCGATTTCCTTTGCTTCTCACCGCTTCGGGATAGACCCCGATGATACTGTTATCCCTTTAATAGCGAGCCTTGGAGACCTTGTAGGAGTTAGTGGAATTCTCGTAGCTCTACATCTACTGCATATCTTATAAGTAATATCAGCATTGGAAATCAAACTTAGTAATTCCTGAAAGCTCTTAAATTTCGGAATAATTCAAAAATCAATAATTACTATGAAGTATATACTCATACGCACCGACATAAGGTAGAGTTGATCTAGAGACCATGTTCCCTAAAGAATTCAGATACAGTCCAAGAAACCTCAAGGATCTTTTGACTGAGATGAAGGATACTTCCGAACTCATGGTAGACCTTGCATACTCTGCAGTGATCTATGATGACGAGGACATTGCAGAAGAAGTACTTAATCTTGAAGACAAGATGGATACCCTTGATTATCATATGAAGATGGCCGCGATGTTAACAACGCGCAGGGTTGACGAAGCTGAAGGACTTCTTGGAGTTTTGGGAGTTGCGGCGTCTTCGGAAAACATCGCAAATGCCGCAGGGGATATCGCCAAAATAGTTCTTATGAATATGGGCATCCCGATGGAATTGAAGGTAGCTCTCAGGGAAGCGGAAGAAACCGTAGTCAGGGCAACAGTTGCTTCAGAATCCTTAATGGTAGGGCGCACCCTTGGAGACCTCGAACTCGATATCGAAACTGGTATGTGGGTTATTGCTATCCGGAGAAATGAAGATTGGATTTATGACCCTGACCAGGAAACCCGTCTCCGCCAGGGAGATGTTTTGATTGCCAGAGGACACGATGAGGGAGTTCCGCTGTTTTTCGAAATGGCCACGACAAGAAAATTCATTCCAAAAGAAATAGAGCACAATAAAGTCCTGAAAGACCTTCAACATGCTGTGGATATCATCGTGGACATGAAGAATATGTCCGAACTATCCGTAGGGCTTGCATACTCTGCTATCCTTTTTGATAACGAGGATATTGCCTATGAGGTCAGTGCTCTTGAGTCGGAAATGGACTCAATGAAGTATGAACTTCAGCATTGGGTGCTTGAGACTGCAAAACATGTAGAAGATGTAAACATGCTAAGGGGAATCCTGCACCTTGCAAGTGCCTCTGAAGCTATTTCCGATGCAGCCTACGGAATTGCAGATACCGTGCTCAGAGATATCGAACTCCACCCGATTATCACTCTTGCAGTCCGAAATTCCGAAGAGGTTATCACAAGGCTCCAGGTTGAAAAGTGTTCTCCGATAGTCGGGAAAAACTTTTCCGAGCTTAAGCTTGAGACTGAAACAGGGTTGCATGTGATGGCAATCAAGAGGGCTGAGCGGTGGGTATATGCTCCCAAGGGCAATACAATTGTCCAGGCAGGAGATACGCTTATTGCACGCGGTTCGCGGATCGGAGAAGGGGCACTTATAGAGCTATGCGAATGCAAACTACGTGAGTAAATCACGTAAATAAAACCATAGAACTCGTATTTTGCTTCCGTAACTGATCGTTCTTCCTTTTTACTTTAGCTAAAACATAGGTTAATTTTCTGTAAATAGGCTACCTCTTCATGAAAAATACGATCCTGCATAAGGCGGTATGTAAACCCTATTTTCCAGCTTTTTGGTCATAATCATTATGAGGTTGATGTTTTCAGGATTTTTTTTCCAGTACTAGAATAGGATTTCCAGTACTGGAAATCCTATCTTTTGTGAATCAAAGCATATTTACCATAGCTTCATGAATTGCCTTACAGAATTACAAAAAGGATATGATACGACATTAAGAGTGGTTTTGGAAATAACATCTAACAACTTAACAGTGCAATACCAGAACTTTAGGTGCTTCTGTAGGTGTTTCGGTATTATTCGGTTGATATTATTCTGAATCCGACCCTGGAAGCTTTTGTTTTCGACTCTGCTCTTTGGAGTGTTGAACTTGTCTCTTCTGCAACACAAAAAGTAGCAGATGAATTCATACTGTTACCAGAATATGTAACCAGAATATGTAACCAGAATAAATTGAGTTCAGAACAATCTTCCCTATCTGAAGAATAATTTTCTTGACATATGGGACTTCATAAAAATTCACATTTAAATATGAGCGCCTCCGCCAGCTTGTCTGGCGGCCCTGCAAAAGAAGCGGAAAAAGGAAAAAGAAGCAGAAAGTTATCATTTTCTCATCTCACTTTTATATGTTAGTTCCTTGAAGGTGGAGTCCCGGTTTTTTTATTTGCGGGGTAATTTATATTCTTGGCATGAAATTACTTTCGATTACTTTCATTATTTGTGCCTGATATTCAAAGAATTTCATGTGAGTTTTTTCTCTTTTTGGGAATGACCGCTCTCCTGCGTCGAGCGTGACAAGAACGACACAGTATGGCGAATATGGGTGTATGGGCCAAAATTCAGGAGTGGAAGTCATACTTGCTTTTTTTCAAAAATATCAAACATGTAAAGGTGGAAGACCAAACTTTAGAATAAGCAAAAAAACCCGTAAATTATAGCTGTTCTGATGAAATGAACAAATTTATTACTTTTTGCTGTTATCTTTGGGTAGTTACTTTAACAAGAAGATAAGTATGCATGAACCAAAACAGGAAAGTACATTCCAACCTACGTAGGGAACTCAGAAGATAAGAAATATAACATAACCGTTGTTCCTAACTTCTTAATTAGTTAATATTTTCAACCTGCTGACGCTCGATTTCATATTCAGCCGATAACCTCAAAGTAAACATTCACTGATGGTATAAAAATGGCTCTTAAAAAATCCGAACTTTACTCTTCCCTCTGGTCCAGTTGTGACGAACTGCGCGGTGGAATGGATGCCAGCCAGTACAAGGACTATGTGCTCGTTTTTCTCTTTATCAAATATGTTAGCGATAAATATGCCGGTGTGCCCTTTGCCTCTATCAGCAGTCCCGGAAGGTGCAAGCTTCAAGGATATGGTTGCACTCAAAGGCAAACCAGATATTGGCGATCAAATCAACAAGAAAATAATTGGTCCGCTTGTCAACGCCAACAAGCAGCTGTCCAATTCCGACATGCCGGACTTCAATGATCGCTAACAAGCTTGGCAGCGGTAAGGAACAGGTGGAAAGGCTTACCAATCTCATTGCGATTTTCGAAAATCCTGCCCTTGATTTCTCGAAGAATCGTGCCGAAGGTGACGATATCCTAGGTGATGCTTACGAATACCTGATGCGTCACTTCGCAACTGAAAGTGGAAAAAGTAAAGGGCAGTTTTATACTCCTGCCGAAGTCAGCCGGAGTTATAGCAAAATACTTGGAATCCGCAAGGCCAGATACTACAAATTCCACCACAGCTTATGATCCTACATGCGGCTCCGGTTCTCTGCTTTTAAAGGTTGCAGACTGAAGCGAGAACGAGGATAACCCTATACGGCCAGGAAAAAGACGCAGCTACATCCGGTCTTGCCCGTATGAACATGATTCTGCATAATAACCCTGAGGCACTTATCATACAGGGCAATACTCTTGCAGATCCCAAATTCAAGGATGGTGAAACGCTCAAGACCTTTGACTACGTTGTCGCCAATCCTCCTTTCAGTGATAAGCGCTGGAGCACTGGCCTGGACCCGCTTAAAGATCCTTACGACCGTTTCAAGCCCTTTGGGGTTCCGCCTGCCAAGCAGGGAGATTATGCTTATCTTTTGCACATAGTACGCTCACTCAAAAGTACGGGTAAAGGAGCCTGCATTCTGCCTCACGGCGTGCTGTTCCGTGGCAATTCCGAAGCTGAGATCCGCCGTTCCCTCGTGCGTAAGGGCTACATCAAGGGAATTATAGGCCTGCCAGCCAACCTTTTCTACGGCACGGGCATTCCGGCCTGTATTGTTGTTATCGACAAGGAGGAAGCTCAAAATCGCAAGGGCATTTTTATGATCGATGCCAGTGCGGGTTTTATGAAGGACGGTCCCAAGAACCGCCTCCGTGCTCAGGACATCCACAAGATAGTGGATGTTTTCTCCAGGCAGGCTGAGGTCCCGAAATATTCGCGGATGGTCAGCTTTGAGGAGATAGAGAAGAATGAGTTCAACCTCAACCTTCCGCGCTATATCGACAGCCAGCAGGCTGAGGATCTTCAGGATATCGAAGGCCACCTGCATGGGGGCATTCCCTGTGCTGATGTCGATGCCCTCGAGCGTTACTGGGATGTCTGTCCGCAGCTTCAGCAGGCTCTGTTTAAAGAGAAACGCCCTGGCTATCTGGACCTTGCTGTGGACAAGACAGCCATCAAATCCACCATCTACGAGCATCCAGAGTTTGCCGCTTTCATTGCTGGCATGAATACACATTTCGCTGCCTGGAGTTCGAAAACTTCTGCTATGCTTCGGCAGCTACAGGTCGACTGCCACCCAAAGGAAATCATAGCCGAGCTATCTGAAGACCTGCTTGTTCACTATGCAGGCAAGCCACTCATCAACCAGTATGATGTTTATCAGCATCTGATGGACTTCTGGGAGGAAACGATGCAGGACGACTGTTACCTCATTGCAGATGAGGGATGGAAAGCTAAGACCTCCAGCATTGTCGAGAAGGACAAAAAAGGAAAAGAGAAGGTCAAGGGCTGGACCTGCGATCTCGTGCCAAAGCCTCTCATCGTTAACCGCTTCTTCTCAAAAGAGCAGGAGGCTATAGATAAACTCGCCTCTGAGCTGGAAAGCATTACCGCCAGCATAACCGAGCTAGAAGAGGAAAATGGCGGAGAAGAAGGTGCTTTTTCCGAACTTGACAAAGTAAATAAGGCTAACGTTAGTTCCCGCCTGAAGGAGATAAAAGGCGATAGAGAAGCAAAGGATGAAGCTGCTGTCCTTAACGACTGGCTGAAACTCGCAAACGAGGAAGCAGACCTTAAGAGACGCCTTAAGGAAGCCGAAACTGTCCTCGATTCAAAAGCCTGCAACTATTATCCCAGGCTCACCGAGGATGATATTAAAACACTGGTCGTGGAAGATAAATGGCTCTCTGCACTGGATTCTGCCATTCACGGCGAGATGGACCGTATCAGCCAATCTCTTACCCAGCGCGTGAAAGAACTTGCCGAACGCTACGAAACCCCTATGCCTCAGATGACCGACCGCGTGGACGAGCTGGAGGCAAAAGTGAACCGGCATCTGGAAAGGATGGGATTCAAATTATGAACGCAGAATGCAGCACCGGTAATATCCCCCCCGGCTACAAACAGACTGAGGTGGGGGTGATTCCGGAGGATTGGGGCCCTGTGACGATTGGTGATATCGCCATCAAAGTTGGCAGTGGCATCACACCTAGAGGAGGGAATAGTAACTACAAGGAATATGGCAGGCCATTCGTCCGAAGTCAGAACGTTGGTTGGGGAATACTTCTACTTACTGATTTAGTCTACATAGACAATGATACGCACAAAAGTTTCTCCTCGACTGAACTGCGGCAGGGAGATGTTCTCTTGAACATCACTGGTGCCTCAATTGGTCGTAGCGCAATCGCTGATGCATGTTTGGCTGGAGGAAATGTAAATCAGCATGTCTGTATAATTAGAACAGACGCCACAGAAATTGACACCCGTTTCCTCAACTTCATCTTACTTTCGGCTCAAGGACAACGGCAGATAGACAGTTTTCAAGCTGGAGGTAATCGCGAAGGACTTAACTTTGGCCAGATTCGTTCCATCAGACTTTCCCTCCCACCCACCAAAGCCGAACAAGAATCCATCGTTGAGGCACTCTCGGATACTGATGCCCTCATCGAATCCCTTGAGCAGCTCATTGCCAAGAAACACCAGATCAAACAGGGCGTCATGCAGGAGTTGCTGACTGGTAAGAGAAGGCTGCCGGGATTTGAAGTAAAACAAGGTTACAAACAAACCGAAGTTGGGGTAATCCCAGAGGATTGGGAAGTAAAGCCACTTCACGCGCTAGCTGACAAGATTATGGTGGGGATAGCAAGCGCAGCCACACATGCCTATAGAGATCGGGGCATTGTCATGTTCCGAAATCAAAACATTAAGCCAAACTACCTTGATGACTCGGATGTTCTTTATCTTGCTGAAGATTATGAAGCAAATTTCAGAAATAAACGTCTCCGGTCGGGAGATCTGCTGACTGCAAGAACAGGATATCCTGGTACAACAAGCATTGTACCTAATAATTATGAAGGCTCACAGAGCTTCACGACACTGATTACTCGCCCGCGTCTTGATATTGTTGATTCAACATATTTATGTTATTTCATTAATTCGGAAGCAGGCCAAGCTTACTTCGAGCAGAACCAAATTGGTGGTGGGCAGAAGAACGTTAACGCTGGTTCTCTTAAATATCTCCCAGTTACTCTCCCACCTATCAAAGTCGAACAAACCGCCATTGCATCTATCCTTTCCGACATGGACTCTGAAATCACCGTGCTGGAAGAAAAGCTTGCCAAAGCCCGTCAGATCAAGCAGGGTATGATGCAGGAACTGCTTACAGGGAGGATTAGATTGATATGAGCACCATTGGCAAGCCAGAACGCGCCACGCAGGACAGGATCATCTCCCTTTTCCACGATGAGCTTGACTATCGCTTCCTCGGAAACTGGATTGACCGGGACGACAACAGCAACATAGAGGAAGAATTACTGACCTCCTACCTCAAAAAGAACGGTTACACTTCCACCCAGATCGGCGTAGCGTTCTATAAATTGCGTATCGAGGCAAACAGCCACAGCCGAAGCCTTTACGGCAACAATCAGGCCTTCTACAGCTTGCTGCGCTATGGCGTCCCTGTAAAAACTGAGGCAGGCAAGGTTACGGAAAGTGTCTATCTTATAAACTGGCAGGAGCCGGAGAAGAACGATTTTGCCATAGCCGAGGAAGTAACTCTCAGGGGTAACCGCGAGCGTCGGCCTGATATTGTGCTCTATGTAAACGGAATCGCCGTTGGTGTGCTGGAGCTGAAAAACAGTCGCGTGACTATTGGTGACGGAATCCGCCAGAGCCTGTCCAACCAGAAGCCGGAATTCAATGAATGGTTCTTCAGCACAGTGCAGTTTATTTTTGCAGGCAATGATTCCGAGGGCTTGAAATATGGAGCTATTGGCACGCCTGAGAAGTATTTCCTTGAGTGGAAGGAAGATGAAAACGATAATAGCCGCTTCAAGCTTGACAAATACCTGCTCAAGATGTGCAATAAAAAGCGGCTCATAGAACTTATGCACGATTTTGTGCTCTTTGACGGCGGCGTGAAAAAGCTGCCACGGGTTCACCAGTATTTCGCTATCAAGGCAGCGCAGAAACATGTAAGGCAGCACAGGGGAGGTATTATCTGGCACACGCAGGGAAGTGGGAAAAGCATTGTCATGGTACTGCTGGCCAGGTGGATACTGGAGAACAACTCCAACGCCAGGGTGGTCATAGTTACGGACCGCGACGAGCTGGATAAGCAGATAGAAGGCATCTTCATTGACGCAGGAGAGGCTATCAAACGCACTACCAGCGGCCGTGAACTTATGAGCAAGCTCGGCCAGGCTAAACCGCGTCTGATATGTTCCCTGGTCCACAAATTCGGACGTAAGGGTGCAAACGACTTCGATGCGTTCATCAGGGAGCTTGAATCCCAGCCCAGCAAAACCGTAGGTGAGGTTTTTGTCTTTGTGGACGAGTGCCACCGCACGCAGAGCGGGAAACTGCACCGGGCTATGAAGGCGATTATGCCAAATGCTGTCTTCATCGGTTTTACAGGTACGCCGCTACTCAAAAAGGATAAGCAGACCAGTCTGGAGGTTTTCGGCGGCTACATTCACACTTACAAGTTCAGCGAAGCGGTGGAGGATAAAGTGATCCTCGACCTGATCTATGAAGCACGCGACATCGACCAGCGCCTTGGCTCCGAACAAAAAATCGATGCCTGGTTTGACGCAAAAACCAGAGGACTTAACGACTGGCAGAAAGATGAACTTAAAAAAAATTGGGGCACCAAGCAGAAGGTTCTCAGTTCACGCTCGCGCATGGAAAAGGTGGTAAGCGACATCATCTTCGATTTCAGTGTAAAGCCTCGCCTGTCCAATGAACGCGGCAATGCCATTCTTGTAGCTTCAAGTATCTTCGAAGCCTGCAAATACTTCACTCTGTTCCAGAAGACACCTTTCAAGGGCAGATGCGCCGTGGTAACCTCCTACAACCCGCAGGCTCAGGATGTAACAAAGGAAGATACAGGCGCTAACACCGAGACGGAAAAAGAGTTCATCTACAACACCTACACTGAATTGCTCAAAGATATCGAAACCAATCCAGGGAATGACAAAAACAGAGACCTATGAGGAAAAAGCCAAGTCCCTTTTCACCAAAGAACCTGCGAACATGAAGCTGCTTATCGTTGTGGACAAGTTGCTGACAGGTTTTGATGCCCCTCCCTGTACCTATCTCTACATAGACAAATCAATGCAGGACCACGGTCTGTTCCAGGCGATCTGCCGTACTAACCGGCTGGATGGAGAAGACAAGGATTTTGGTTATATTGTGGACTATAAAGACCTTTTTAAGAATCTGGTTAACGATAAAGGAACCGGAGCACTTCAGGTTTATTCCTCAGAGCTTGACCACAGCGCCGACGGTGCCAATCCGGAAGTGCTGATGCAGGACCGCCTGAAAAAAGGTCGGGAACGTCTTGATAACGCCCTGGAAACCCTTGCGCTGTTATGCGAACCAGTTGAGCCTCCAAAAGGTGAGCTGGAACACATTCACTACTTCTGCGGGAATACGGAAATCCCAACTGACCTCCAGGAACATGAAACGCAGCGCGCTGCTCTCTACAAGGCTACTGCTTCGCTGGTTCGTGCCTACGCCAACATTGCCGACGAACTGGAAGCTGCAGAATACAGCAGTTCGGACATCTCTCGCATTAAGCAACAGCTGGACTATTATCTGAATATCCGCGAAATCATCCGCAGGGCCAGTGGTGAAAGCCTTGACCTGAAAGCTTACGAAGCTGATATGCGCCATCTTATCGATACTTATATCGAAGCAGCCGAGCCCAGAAAGGTCTCATCCTTTGAAGATATTCCCCTGCTGGACCTGATTGTAAAAACAGGTATTGACAAAGCCATTGAAACCCAGCTCAGTGGACTTCAGGGTAACAAAAACGCTGTGGCAGAGACTATCGAGAACAACGTCCGCAGCAAAATAATTAAAGAACACCTGAACGATCCGGCTTATTATGAGAAGATGTCAGCCCTACTGGATGAAATAATAGCAGCCAGGAAGGCTAAAGCCATCGAGTATGAAGAGTATTTAAAAAAGATTGCGGATCTGGTAAATAAGGTGGAAGCCGGACACGCTGACGATATCTCTGAGGTGCTGAAGAAAAGCCCTGCACTAAGAGCACTTTACAACAACCTGCAAAATCCCGGGATAAATTCTCCGAATCTGGCAAAGGAAAGTGGGGAATACATAGTCACCAGCGATCAGGTTCTTGACCTGGCACTGAAGATCGATGAAACAGTAAAGAAGGTTAAATCCGATGATTGGCGCGGTGTTGAACCTAGAGAGCGTGGGATCAAGCACGCCTTATACGACATTCTGCATGATGTAGCGGAGGTAGAGCGTATCTTCATCATCATTAAGGCACAAAAGGAATATTGATGACTACGCAGATCAAGCTAGGAGATATCACAGTAGACGTGGTCTTCAAGGATATCAAGAACATTCACCTGAGCGTGTACCCTCCGGCAGGCAGGGTCAAGATATCTGCTCCCTTGCGCATGAATATTGATACTATTCGTGTTTTTGCAATTTCCAAGCTGGGATGGATCAAACAGCAACAGAAAAAGTTCCAGGACCAGGAACGTGAAACTCCGCGTGAGTATCTGGATCTTGAAAGCCATTATGTGTGGGGAAAACGCTATTTGCTTAAAATTATCGAAGTAAACGAAGCGCCATCTATTGAATTAAAACATAATAATATGATCCTGCGAGTGCGACCCGGAGCGGATGATAAAAAGAAGCAAGATATTATTGATGCATGGTATCGCGAGCAGCTCAAGAAAGCTGTGCCATCGTTAATTGCCAAGTGGGAACCACTACTGGGAGTGAAGGTAGAGAGATTCTTTGTACAACGGATGAAAACTAAATGGGGAAGCTGTAACCACAAAGCACATAACATTAGACTCAATACTGAGCTTGCCAAGAAACCAAAAGATTGTCTCGAATACACCATTGTACATGAAATGACACATCTGCTGGAGCCGACACATAATTCTCGTTTTATTTCATTAATGGACCAGTTTATGCCAAAATGGCAATTCTGCAGGGCTAAATTAAATCAGTTACCTGTCAGCCATGAGAATTGGATTTATTGATATAATTTCCGGGTTAAAGAAACAAGTTTTGAGATAAAATCAATAAGCGATTTTTTGCTATTTCTTGTTTTGGGGGTCATCTATAGTTATGTGGTTAATGTTTTCAGGATTCTTTTTTCCTGTGCTAGAAATCCTATGTTTTGTGAATCAAACCTACATTCTGCAGATGTACACAGATGCATAATCAATTTGCCGATTTGCCCAATGTTACTGGTTAAAAATAAGACGAGCTTTTAACTCATAGCTCAATTGAGAAAATCGATGGCTTTTTTGTGTACATCTGTGGAAAGCAAAGCATGTTTACCATAACCTACTGAATTGCAAAAAAGACATAGTGCGATATTAAGAGTGGTTTTGGAAATAACATCAACCAACTAATAGTGCACGACCAGCTTTTTTGACAGTTCATATGTTTTCCATTTTTTGACAGCTCATATTCCTGATTTTTATATGCCGGGAACAATTATAAAACAGGAGTTTTGAGTATGGCAGTTGTTGGACTTTCAAGAAATAGGGATACCCTTGAATCCGTGAAAACAGCAGTGGAACTTGCAGGAGGGCTTGGAATAAAAGCAGGGGATACTGTAATGATACGGCCGAATGCAAATACTGCAGACCTGCCTCCTGGATCTACAAACCCGGAGGTATTGAGGGGAGCTATCATCGAAGTGAAGAAATGTAAACCGGGAAAAATCATTGTGGCTGAAAAGTCGATGAGTTCCCTGGACACAGAGAAAGTGCTCAGGAAGCTAGGGCTCTGGCAGGTTGCAGAGGAAGAAGAAGTAGATGAAATCCTGACTTTTGACCGCATGAAGAGACGACATGTGGAGCCTGAAGGGGCATATTCCTGGCCGTATGGCTTTGATGTGCCTGAGTTTTTAGAATTAGTTGACTACACAATAGCCCTGCCTGTGATCAAAACTCACTGGACTGCAACATTTACTATGGGGCTCAAGTCTCAGATAAGTATCACCTCAGACAGAGACAGACGGCAGCTTCCGCATGGACAGAACTGGGATGTGATTTTCGGAAATATGATTGCTGAGTCAAACCTTGTTCACATGCCTGACTTTTATATCTCGGACGCTACGAAATGCTTTGTTACTGAAGGGCCCAATGTAGGAACTTTGAGTGAGCCTGAAATTGTACTGGCAAGTTCGGATGTTATTGCAAACGATGCCGTGGGTCTTGCCCTTCTAAAAACTCTGGGCACGGTTCCAAAAATCCAGAACCGCTCTATCTGGACACAGCCCCAGATCAAAAGGGCTGTAGAACTTGGATTAGGGGTGAAGAACAGGGAAGAGATTGAAGTAAAGAGTTCCGGTGTCGAGGAAATCGAAGAAATTATTGCCAATCTTGCTTAAAACTGAAAAATGAAGCTGCCAGATAAAATATCGGGATTTTAGAGGCTTTATTTATCTTTTTTCTCTTTTCAAGTCCCCGTTCTTACCATTTTATTAAGGTTTGCTGAGTTTAAGGCTATCCTTCCTTTCTGTTCTCATCTTCCTATCCCGAGCTTTCAACGACTATGCAAATATGCTCGAATATTACCATAATTTATTTATTTTCGACAGCCCCATACTTAAAGGGGTATTTACCATGAAATGTGAAGCTTGTGGAGCAGAAAGCGAAGGAAGATATTGCACAACATGTGGTCCTATAATGGATCAAGTTATCAGAGAAGTCGGGGAAAAACGCTGGGCAGCAATCGATGATTGCTCGTTTATCTACCCGCTTGTTCAGCGTGTAAGTAAAGGAGAACTTACAGTCCATGATATAATCCAGTCCCTTGAAGTGGAAGACTGATTTTCTGAAGGCTCAGAATTTCAAGTCTTAGTGCCCATAAGAAGGATTTGAGCCTGTTTTTTGCCTGATACGTTTAATCAAGCTGGTTTTTGTTCAGGTTAGTTGAGGAACCGACTTTGTTTCTGTTGGCTCCTTGCTTGAGATTTTTAAAAAGAATAAGGGTAAAGTTTTAAGCCAGGTTTCAGGGCTAAATTCTAAGAATTAATTTTTAAAATCAAGTCAGAAGTATTTTAGCCTGAGGCTTCTTGCAGTAGGGGCGCAAGCCTTAAAGTTATATCTCTTTAGCTTTAATATTATCTTGTTGAGCAGTTTTTCCTGCTATCAGGAACAGGTGCCGTACATGAATAGAAAGGCCAGTACAGTTGTTTTGATATTCTTGCTTGCAGGGATGCTTTTGATTTCGGGATGTATTCAAAATGAAAAAGCCGATAAATCTACAAATGAAGAAGCTCCCGATACTGGCAAAGGGGATGAAAAGATGGACATTCAGGACATAAAGGTATTTAGCGGTGCATTTGAATCTAACGGTACTATACCTAGAAAGTACACCTGTAAGGGGGAGAACATAAACCCGCCTCTGGAATTTGAAGGCATTCCTGAAGAGGCTGAGAGTTTAGTGCTTATATTGGATGATCCTGACGCTCCTATGAAGATATTCACTCACTGGATTGTCTGGAATATAGAACCTATTGCGAAAATAGAAGAAGACAGCATACCTGGGGTTGAGGGAATAAATGATTTCAGAAAAATAGGATATGGTGGCCCGTGCCCTCCTTCAGGTACACACAGGTATTTCTTCAGAGTTTATGCTCTGGATAAGCAGCTTGATCTAAAAGCAGGGGCAGGAAGAAAAGAACTTGAAAGCGAGATGACAGGGCATATCATTGCTGAAGGAGAATTAATGGGAAAATGCAGTAAGGCCTGAACTTCTAATACGTAACACACAAAATACGTAACACACAATCAATTTTACAATTATTATGATTACCAGAGGGGGAAGATAGTGGAAGAAAGAATAAAAACCGAACAGAGAAGCAAAACATCCAGGCAGGACGAAGACCCATTCGAAAATCCTGAGGAAGGCCTGGAAAAAGCCACTTTTGCAGCAGGCTGCTTCTGGGGAATTGAAGCCGCTTTTCGCCAGGTTAAGGGCGTGGTTGCAACTGCTGTTGGCTACAGTGGAGGGCATTTTGAGCGTCCTACTTACGAACAGGTCTGCACCCTTAATACAGGGCATGCAGAGGCTATAAGGGTAATTTTCGACCCTGAGGTGGTCTCGTATGAGACTTTGCTTGACGTCTTCTGGAAGATCCACGACCCGACAACAAAAGATCGACAGGGGCCTGATGTAGGGGAACAATATCGTTCCGTAATCTTTTACCATAATGACGAGCAAAAAGAAGCTGCTCTTGCCTCAAAAGAAAGACTTGAGAAGTCAGGAGCTTTTAAAAATCCGATAGTGACTGAGATTGCGCCGATTTCCGCTTTCTATATGGCTGAAGATTATCACCAGCAGTATTTTGAAAAGAAGGGCTTCCTGCACAGCATTCTCAGAGGCTTGAAAAAATAAGTTCTGATTTGAAAAAAGAGTCCTGATAAGTAAGAAGATCCTTAATAATAGGGCATTCCAGAGATCTTTAAAAATCTATTAAATGAAATAATAACACGATATTTTTTATTCTTTTTTATTTTGCATGTTTATTAGATTTAGAGCGTAAACATTACTATTCTGGAGCCCGCATACCCAGGCATTATTCCCATTAGTGACTCATTTTTATTATGATGTCTTGAACCCCAAAACTCAAAATTTGTTTCATTTAATTTCATCTTCTAGATAATTAATTATGCTTCATATTATGAAAATACCTGAAAATCCAGATCATTTGTCAATAAAATGATCTTAGAATAGGTTTTTCCATTAATTTCCCATCAACATAGAAAGTTCAAAAAAGAACAGTAAGAATGAAAATTTCATTGAGATATTCTTATATATTATTGAATAATTTTAAGGGACAGGAGTTCTATCACTCTAAAAAACAGTAAAACGGAAAAATGGAAAAACGGAAAAACGGTTTTCCAGTACTCTGACACCCAAAAATTAACGAATCTACCTTTAAGCTATTTTTTTACAAATTTTTGGTATTTTTGCTTTTCATATCTTCTGGTATTTTCTTTATAGATCAAGCCAGTTGATTTTATTTGTTACCTACAACCAGATTGATCAACAATAATCGATTGCAGCCTAGTGATGTCTATTTTA
>CAWJYV010000010.1:0-796150 GCA_963847185.1 uncultured Methanosarcinaceae archaeon
ATGTATTTAGAGACAAAAACGATATCATTCAATTTTCACCAAATTCCAGTAAAAGTTAAAATTAATTTAGTTTGTTTCAAAAACGCTATCAGGAAAAATATTGATTTTCGAAAAAATACTGCGGAATGTTGGATCAAACAGAATATACAGAATAATGTGGATATCGAATAACAAGAAATAATGCCGAATAAAAAATTTCCGTTTTTCGGGATTTGCTTTAAAACCGTTTTATTTTTCAGTCGTTTTTGCACGCTCTTTAATCAAGAGCCCTCTGAATTTTTCAGTATAACCCCAAAAAAGTAGTAATAATTATTCCCTTTTCTTAATAAATAGATTTACCATAATCTGACATTCAGGAATAACCTGAATCAAACATAAAGTAATTGTATAGAGCAAGCCCAAGAAGAAACATTCTTATATTCAAACCCTGATCAAAACCAGAAATGGATCCAGATCAAGAAAATACAAAGTTCCAAGACAGGAATAAAGGAAAAAGAGGGATAGACAAAGAATAAACTGCATAGACTAAAAGTAAAAGAAAAAAATTACTTTTTGGCCACTTTTTCTTCTTTCAACACCTTTTTTGCGATAATAAAGACCACAAATGCAACGATAATAAAGTTAATTAATTCTCCCAAGAAGGCACCCCAACTCAATACTACCGGCCCGATTTCAAGCGTGGCCGTCTTCCAGGCCCCACCAGGGACAAAAGGTGTGATAATTGGCATAACGATATTGTCCACAAAAGATTTTATAAAAGCCGTGGATGCGATGCCCATAATCAAAGCAATTGCAAGAGGAATTACTTTGTACTCATAAAGAAACTCTTTAAATTCACTTATTAGTCCCACTATAATCCTCCTCAAATATTTCTGATAAAGTTATATAAAGAATATTTAATAATTGCATATCTTTATTAGCATAAATACTCTCTGTACTTTTTCTTCATAGTTTCGAAACTGATTTCTATATCCAAATTCTTCATAAAAGTGATTTCTGGAGCTTAAATACCAGAAATAGATAAAGAATACCTTGAAAAATAGAAATAAAGGATAATTACCTCCAATTATCTTGTAAAATGGGCTTAAAAACCTTATTTCACAACAGAACTCAGCATTTAAATTCCAATGCAAGAAAAAACATTCAAAAAAAGAGCGAAAATAAAAATGTAAGGACCATGTTTCTTGGTGCTCCATTATTAATTAGTTGGTATTTTTCTTTTCCTGTAGTTTAGTAATTCAGTTAATGTCCATTTCCTTTTCGTAATTCCCGCTTCTTCTGCTGGTGTCTTTTTTGAATCTCCTTTTTCCTTTTTATCTGTTAATTCTCTAGGATACCTGCAAAAGTTAAAATATGTACAATAAAATCTCATTTGATTATATAGAGGCTTAATCTTCTTTGAAAATCCTATTGTTTTTCTTGAGACTCTATTATTATCCTGTCTAAGAGTTAGGTTTTGTCTTTCAAGTAAACTCGTTGATATTTGACTTTGATCTATATTTTGACCGAAAATACTTTTTTTCTCGACATTTTAAAGCTTCTTTTCCCTCTTATTTTTGATAATCTGAGCATATTTCAAATCTTTATCTGGTAATAACTCTGGCTTCTTTGGTCTTCCTCTCTCCCCAGTTTTAGGAAACCCCACCCATTCTCCGTATTTTTTCAAAAAAGCTTAGCATAGAATTTTAATCCATTTGTTATAAAAAGAGGTTTTGAATCTGACAGATGTTTATCTGTAACTTTTATCAATTCATCTGCTACATACTGTTTTCCTGGTCCTAATACAAAATCAATAATTAACCTGGATTCAGGCGCAAAGCTTACCCACAACAACGGATTCCTTCGTCTTCGTTTTATGTTCTTGGAGCAACTTTTTTTGGCATTGTTAACTAAATATAGTTAACTCATTATTTCTGTATTTCATTAAGAGAAGAACTGAATACTTTAGCATTTCAAGACTCTTAGTATAACACTTTGTCTTTCTTCTCAATCTTGCCAGAAAGTGTCTAAATATGCTGTTATATCCTTCAACAGTATACGTTTCTGCTTTTGATTGAGTATGAATTTTATCTGGAACGAACTCTGCATATGCCCTCCAGTGATCAGTCATCACTTTTTCAATCTCTTTTTCCTTTAACTTTTCCCAGAGATTTTGTCCAGTTTCTGTCCCTCTGCTGCCAAAAGAGCAGTTGATGAACTTTTTCCCAACTCTATCAACAGCAATCCAGATCCAGCAATATTTTTTTTGTTACCGATGTAAGTGTGCATCTCATCCATTTCAACAATAGAGATCTCATTTTCGCTTTTTAGTTCTTCTAACTCCTGACCAAATTTCTTTATCCATTTTTGGATAGAAACATGACTTACTCCCAAAAAACGCCCTATTGACCGAAATCCTAATCCTTCAAGATAGAGTTGTAAAGCCTGTCTCTTAACAGAAGGGGAGCTAGCAGTTGATTTTAGCTCTACTGAATAATTATATCCACAATCAGAGCATTTGTAGCGTTGACGGCCATCAACTTTACCATTCTTTATGTGATCGAGACTCTTACATCTTGGGCAGTTCATCAAGAGACATAAGTTCTCATAATATATATCAGTATTTAGATACCAATGCCATTTTTAAATATTTTGATTTTTTTTCTGCTTGTTAGAGTCAGGGAGTAAATCAGACCTAACAAGCAGGCTTGAGCTTTCAGCCTTATACCGGGGAGGATATAATAGAGGTTTGAAAGCAGAGATCTCGGAATATTTTGCAGACCCTAAAGGGTGTAGTGAACTGCTGTTGACATTTTCTGCACCCTTTATTTTGAGTTTTATTGTTCTATTTTCTGTAATCTCTTTTGAGCCTCTATTTTAGTATCTTTTCGTCAATTTATTTACTAAAGACTCTTTCAGGCGACTCTTTCAGGCTGGTTTTACTCAAGTAAAGCATATATTGTACTGGAAAACATATCTAGTTGCAAGAATTATCTTTTCTTTACAAGATTACTATGTTTTTATCATTATTTTTAATTTCTTCGCACAAATGATGATGTAGAGTACTGATTAATCTTTAAGCAGGATTGCATGCTACTTTAAACTCTTTAATGAAAGAAGGGAACAAATATCTTTTGAGAATTCACTGAGACAGAACTATAATTATGTTTATAGCTTATGAGTGTATTCAGGCGTCCTGCTAAGAAAAGATAAAATCTTTAAGGTAATGGCATGGAATATGATGTTGTTGTGGTAGGAGCTGGGCCTGTTGGTTCCATTGCAGCTCGTTATGCAGCCCTGAATGGGGCAAAGGTCCTCTTGCTCGAGGAACATCCTTCCATAGGATCTCCCGTTGGCTGCACCGGACTTTTGAGTACGAGAGCTGTTGCAGAATGCGAACTCAAACCTTCGGATGATTTTGTATTTAATTCCGTACGTGGAGCTTTTGTACACGCTCCCGACGGACAATGCCTGCCTATTGACGGAAAGCAGACAAAAGCCTATGTAGTCTCCAGGAAGAATTTTGACCGCAGGCTTGCAGTAATGGCTGTGGAAGAAGGCGTGGAACTTTCCCTCAGGACGAGGGCTGTAGGGCTTGAAAAAGAGAGTGCTAAAGTTGATGCCGGAAGGAAGAGAAATTCCCAGGTAAAACTCAGAGTGCTTAGAGGCGGCAGGTCTGAAACGATAAGTACATCAGTAGTAATAGGTGCAGACGGAGTAAAGAGCAGGATAGGCAGTTACGCGGGGCTTGAAAAACCTGCTCGTGTGCTTCCAGGAATCCAGATAGAGGCTCCGTATGCCTCTGAGAATAGCGATTTTGTAGAACTGTTCCCCGGGTCTTCAGCTCCTGGTTTTTTTGCCTGGACCGTACCTATTAGCGAAAAAATCTCAAGAATAGGGCTTGTTCTTGAACCTGGGTTTGCCTGCAAAAATAATGCTGAAGAATGTTCTCCCCTTTCTTACCTTGAAAAACTCCTTTGCACTAATCCTCACGTAAAAGCCAGGTACTCGGGAGGCATGCTTGATTTTGTAGTGGGTGGGATCCCTATAGGGCCACAGGAGAGGACAGCTACAGATGGCGTTTTGCTGGTAGGCGATGCGGCCGGGCAGGCGAAACCAACATCTGCAGGTGGAATCTACACAGGAGCTTTTGCGGCAAAAATAGCTGGAAAAGTTGCAGCAGAGGCTGCCCTTGAAGGTGACAGTTCTGCAAAAAGGCTTTCCGAATATGACCTGCTCTGGAGAAAAGGTTTGGGAAAAGAGCTTGAGATAGGGATGAAAATCCATGACTATATGGGAAAGCTGGAAGATAAGCAGTTAAATGGCCTTATAGGTTCACTAAATACCCCTTCTATTCTCAATACCATTACTGAGTATGGGGATATGGATCATCCCTCTATTCTCATGCGAAAACTCATGTTTTCAGGTAACTCCCTCAGGTTAATGAAAGCTTTCGGAACGTTCTTAAAAACTCTCTTTTAAAGCTTGAACAAGGCAGATATATTTATCTGATATATTGAAGAGAAAGAAAACAGACACCTGATGTTTTAGAAGAATCAACCTAGTTTTTTTGCTTTTTTTAAATTTCGTTACTACACTTCCAAACTTCCTCAAAAGCGAACAAAATGAGTAATCTTTAATATTTAAAGTGTTCAATAACAGTAAATGATAATTAAATTAAAATTAAATATATATTATAATTAATAAGTGAAAACTACAAGGGGCTAAGAAGTTGTTGGTGGAAAAAATGAATAAATCATTAGCTGTTGAATTGATAATCTGTATTCTCGTATTTTTGCTTCTTTTAAATGTTGGCGACTGCTATGGCAGTTTGAGCGGTGCTCCCTACAGCAGTTTTCATTCTACAACTTTTCATTCTTTAATTCCCTGATTACAATCTTTTATTTTTTGCATTTCATAAATAACTGTAATCTAACCTTTTTTCTATCGTGTGCTATCCTTAAATGTGCTATCCTTAAATAATAGTCAACAGAGAGAATAAGAGTATTCACGGCTCTGATGACAACTTTGTCCTATAGTACCCTCTATAAGCTATCTCTCGAGCAAAGATGAAAATGTGTTATCCTGAAGAACTTCCTCATAGAGGACACATAGTCTATGGCTGGGTTTATTTACTGTTTGCACAGATTACTAACAGAAATTTTTGTTTCTTACAGTGCTTTAATCGAATTCTCCCTCTTTATATCAAAAATAGCATATCACGGGGGTATTGGAATTAATAATATAAACTCGGTTTCGGGCTCGGAAAAAAATCTGGAAAAAAGTCCTGAGATGAATCTGAAAAAAGGATCTGAGAACGAAGAGAATAAACACGCTTCATTATATCAGGAGTCGCTTGACATGCATAGAAGACTAGGGGGCGTGCTTGAAGTTTCAAGTAAAGTTCGTCTTCGCTCTATTCATGATCTCAGTGTTGCCTATACGCCAGGAGTTGCCGAGCCGTGCAGAAAGATAAGCACAAACCCGGATTTTGCCTACTTTTATACTCTTAAAAAAAATACGGTGGCTGTTATCACTGATGGATCAGCGGTGCTTGGGCTTGGGAACATAGGGCCTTATGCGGCTCTGCCTGTTATGGAAGGAAAAGCTATCATTTTCAAGGAGTTTGCAGGTATTGACGCTTTTCCTATCTGCCTGGACACGCAGGATACTGAAGAAGTAATAAAAGCAGTCAAACATATTGCCCCTGCTTTTGGAGGTATTAACCTTGAAGATATTAGTGCCCCCCGCTGCTTTGAGATCGAAACCCGACTGCGTGAAGAACTTGATCTTCCTATTCTCCACGACGACCAGCATGGGACGGCAATCGTTGTTTTTGCAGGACTTCTGAATGCCCTTAAAATCGTGAAAAAGGAACTAAAAGAACTCAAAATCGTAATTTCAGGGCTTGGGGCTGCAGGGGTTGCTATTTTCAGGTTTTTGGCAAGGGCAGGAGCAGACCCTTCAAAGATCCTTACCTGTGACAGCAAGGGACTCGTATACGAGGGTCGAGAGGAAGGCATGAACCCTGTAAAAGAGGAAATTGCCAGGCTTACGAATCCTGAGAAATTGAAAGGTGGACTTGAAAATGCTTTCCCAGATGCTGATCTTTTTATAGGGGTCTCTGTCGGGGGCATAGCCACTGAGGATATGATTCGTTCGATGGCAAAAGATGCAATCGTAATGGCAATGGCAAACCCTGTACCTGAAATCATGCCTGATGCTGCAAAGCGTGCAGGAGCCAGGGTTGTTGCTACAGGGAGATCGGATTTTCCAAACCAGCTTAACAACTGCCTGAGTTTTCCTGGTGTTTTCAAAGGAGCTCTCAGTACCTGTGCAAGAAAAATAACCCCTGAGATGGAAATGGCTGCAGCCTGTGCCCTTGCAGATGTCGTAAACGCCGGCGAACTTTCCGAGGACCATATAATTCCGGATCCTCTTGACAAGCACGTCGTACCTGCAGTTGCAAAAGCTGTTGCCGGTGCGTCCATAGAAAGCTGTGCCGCAAGGAAAAGCCTTGAAAGCAGTATCTAAAAACTTAAGTTCGGCTGAAAAGCTTTTCAGATAACTATCTTGAATAATCCGCATTCCTTTTCAGTTCATTAACAAAAATACTGAAGCAAAGGAGGTAAAAAGTATGTCAGTAAACCTGATGGAATATTTTAACAAAGCACCCAGATTTGGTGTTCTCAGCACGTCCAGCAACGACGGAAAGGTCAATTCGGCAATTTTTGGCTCGCCCCATATGATCGATGAGAATACTGTTGTCGTCGCAACGGCCAGGAACCGAACCTTAACAAATCTTCTGGAGAATCCGAATGCTGTATACATGATCATGGAGCAATGTCTTGATTCTCCAGGTACGGAGAAAATGGAGTCTGGAAGCTCAGTCATGGACTGGAAGGGCATTCGAGTTTATATGAAAATGAAAGAGTGTGCGACATCCGGGGAAATGCTTGATATGATCCGAGAACAGGCTGCCAATCTGGCCGGAAAGGAAGCTGCAAAAATGTTATACGCTGCACTGACCTTTGAGATCTATGAAGTCAGGCCCCTGGTAGACTTCGGGCAGGGCTGGGAAAACTCAGTCTGAATACCGACAGGTACGATTTGTTGAAAAACGACCTGGGAGTCCCATACAAGATGAAAAAGTAGACTATAAATACAACTGTAACGTTATGTTTAACGGGTGATAGGGGACAGTCGTATGTAAGAATCTCTAAATTGTATAACTCTCTTTAATAGTCCCCGCTCCCAAAAATAACTTACTGGAACTTTTTTATTCTCATCTGGAACACAAGGTCATCAGTCTGCTCTACCGATATTGCAAAAATACATCATAGGTTTTGCGTTCTCCAGACCGTACTCTGCCCATACAGCACAGGTTTTGCATATACATTGATTATTAGGGTTCAGAATACATGTAGCGTCACCAGTTGAACAGTAGACTCCTGGAACCTTTTGAGGCTCTGGAACTTCACCTTTTTCGAATGTAACTTCATTTTTTAAGTTACTAAATTTCTCCTGAACACATGCGCTGCTCGCCTGGACAGGACACTCTGGACATCTGCATCTTTCAATATTTGATACGGTATACGGAACTTTCATTTCTGTGGCTATACTCATTTTACTCCCCCAAAATAAGATTAACAGAAAGTATTCAATCCGTATTCGGGTTTAGAGAATAAAAGCCTTTTTTAATCCGGAGAGATTATTAAGCTAGTTATGGTCATAATTATTTGTGGCCATAGTTGCTTACTTTCCTTCAAATTGATATTTGCGCTTAAACCTGTAAGGTCTGCCCGGAACGCAGGCATTCAGGAGGGGCATAATTTGAAAGATAAAGTTAAAAAAATTTAAGGTAAAGGGTTTCGATTTATTTAGTACTGTTCTTTTTAATCTCTTCTAATATCCTCTTTTGAGTTTCTGCAATTTCTTTTAATGTTGAAGTTGATTTCTTTTATAAGTTCCATTGTGTTTTGTGTTATGCTGGCTTCCGGAGTTTTTTGTACTATCTTTGCCTCTGGAGCTTTTTTTGTTATGTCGGCCTCTGGAATTTCCACAGAATGCGCCTCATGTTGCTCAGATTCTTCCTTTTGTAGTGTTCTCAGAGTTTCTCCAAATACTCCGAACTCGCAATCTTTGTCGGCGCTTGACGTCGCTTTATTTTCGTGATACATACATCAAAGAATGCTACGAAATATAAATAAATTGTTTTAATGGTTCTGTAGAAAACCTATCTAAATCAGATATAAGAAGCTGAAAGCAATGTTTGATTTTATATCTCGAGAGGGTAGGTCCTATATAATAAATTTGCAGCCTGAACTTAAAAACAACAACGCCCCCATCCAAGCGTAGAAATGGCTTGAATTTTAAGACAGACCCTTAGAGGCTATCGAGGATGCCAACTTTGTAAAATTAGAGTTCGTCATACATTTGACCTGAGAAGTGATATTAATAGATCCATAAATTAACTTTTAGAAACTTACCTTTATGTTACGCATAAAACTTACGAAAATTAAAATCAAAACGATCCATACCTATTAATATTCCCAATACCGTAACTATGTGAACTGACACACCCTAATCATCTTCAGGTGACTTTAAAAATGTATTCTGACAGAATCAATGCATTACCTCCATATCTTTTTGCAGCTATCGATGAAGCAAGGGACGAATTAATTGCGAAAGGAGTAGACGTGATCGACCTTGGCGTGGGCGATCCTGATCTGCCGACACATCCACACATTGTTGAGGCAATGCGGGAAGCTGTCTGTAACCCGAAAACGCACCAGTACCCATCTTATGCCGGGATGCCGGAGTTCAGGAAGGCTGCGGCTGAATGGTGCAAGAAATATAAGGGACTTGAGCTTGACCCTGCAACTGAGGTGCTCTCTCTCATAGGGTCAAAGGAAGCTGTGGCACATATCCCGCTCGCTTTTGTAAATCCTGGAGATGTCGTGCTCTACACTGAGCCTGGGTATCCTGTTTATAAGATAGGGACTATGTTTGCGGGCGGAGAGCCGTATCCTCTGCCTCTGAAGGCTGAGAACGATTTCCTTCCTGACCTTGACTCTATTCCCGCAGATATCCTGGAAAAGGCAAAGCTCTTCTTCTTCAATTATCCCAATAACCCGACTGCTGCAACGGCTGACATGAGGTTCTTCGAAAAAGTCGTGAAGTTCTGCAAAAAGCATGATATCATTGCAGTACATGACAACGCTTACTGCCAGATGGCATATGACGGATACGAGGCTTCTTCTTTCCTTGCCGCCGACGGTGCAATGGATATAGGAATGGAACTCTATTCCCATTCCAAGACCTACAATATGACAGGATGGAGGCTTGGATTTGCGGTAGGAAACAAAGCTCTAATAAAGGGGCTCGGGAAAGTTAAGTCCAACGTGGACTCCGGCGTTTTTGATGCAATCCAGATTGCAGGTATTGCAGCCCTCAGTTCCTCTCAGGTCTGTGTTGAAGAAGCAAACAAAATCTATGAGGAGAGGCGGAATGCTCTAATCGAGGGGCTAAAAGCCATGGGGCTTGAAGTAAAGCCTCCAAAAGCAACCTTCTACATCTGGGCTCCTGTCCCTAAGGGCTACACCTCAATGAGTTTTGCAAAACTCCTGCTTGAAGAAGCAGGGATAGTTGCAACTCCTGGCGTCGGCTTCGGGGATGCTGGCGAAGGTTACATCAGGTTTGCCCTTACCAAGCCGGTTGACAGGATCAAAGAAGCTGTAGAAAGAATGAAGAAACTGCAGCTCTAACCGATCTGGAAAATAACTAACTCAAACTCAAAATAAATCAAATATTCAAAATAGGCGGCATGTTTGAAAAAGCCGCCAAAAATCTCTTTTTTGATCAGAATTTCCGTATCTGCGCTTCTCGAATTGCATTTCGGGATCACAGGTAATCTCAGATTTTCTGGATTCATTGTGTTACTTTTAAGTTTTTGGCTCGCAAGGTGTTTTTTATCTTACTGGCGGGTCTACTAAATTTTCATGCAACACAGGAGGAGAAAAACTAAAAAATTCCTCCCGGATCCAGAATAGTTCAACCAATTAATCAAGATCAGCCGGTGTTCATAGTTCATTCAATGCCCGGAAGTAGGCTCAGAAAAGCATTTCTTTTTTAAGCAATAAATCCCATGTAGACCAGCATGCCAGAACCTACGAGAGAAAACACTGAAGAACCTCCCAGAACCCCAATAAAAGAACATTTCCAGCTAAAAGAAACCATAGTTACGATCGCAGCCGATAAGCAGGAGCATATCGAAGCCGCAAAAGAAGTTATCAGGCTTCAAAGGGCTGTCCTTGAGACTTACATCCTTTCAGACCCTTATTTTCAGGTTACCCTCGAACCTTACGAATGCCCGAAAAACGCCCCTGAAGTTGTCAGGAGAATGATAAAAGCCGGAAATACAATGGGAATAGGGCCGATGAGCGCGGTTGCGGGCACAATTTCTGCCCTTGCAGTGGAAGCTATGGTTGAAGCCGGAGCAAAATATGCTATAGTTGATAATGGAGGGGATATCGCGTTAATTAATGATAGGCCTGTTATTGTTGGAATCTATGCAGGGCAGTCTCCACTAAAAAACCTGGGACTTGTTTTCGAACCCATAGACTCGATTACAGGCGTATGCACCTCAGCAGGGACAGTCGGGCCTTCTATCAGCTTTGGGATGGCGGATGCAGCTGCTGTTTTTTCTGATGACGTTTCTCTGGCAGATGCGGCTGCAACTGCACTTGGAAATGAGGTAGAAACAGGAAGAGAGTCAGTGGAAGCTTCTTTTAAAGCAGTGAAAGGAATTCCCGGAATAAAAGGTGCACTCGTAATTCAGGGAGAGTATATTGGGATGTGGGGACAGATCCCAAAAATAACCCACGCGGATGTAAAATATGAATACATAACCAAAGCGTGAAATTTACTGTTGTATCCTTAAATGATTTCGCAGATTCAAAATCACTTGAAAGTTTAATACGATACAACAGCAGGAGACGCAAAATATTGAACGTTTCTTAAATTTGATTATGGCTTCAATAACTTTTAGAATTCAAGAAAGTATACTAATATAATAATACTGGTATAATAATGCCAGTATTATTATACTGGTATAATAATAAACAGACTTATTTTAATCTCTGAAGTAACTACGGATAATAAGAAAGGATTAGCCTAAAAAGAAATGCCGTAAAAAGGTGAAATCTTGAAAGCTCTGATTATCATAGATATGACTAATGATTTCGTATTTGAGACATACGAATACCAGGGAGAGACCTACCAGGGAAAACTTGTAGCGCCACTTGGAAAAAACATTGTTAATAAAATAGCTGGGCTTATAAAAAAAGTAGTAAGCAAAAGAACAGTCAGTGTCATCAGGCTTACAAAAGATCATCTGGATGCCTTTAGAAACCCCGAACTTGAGCTAAAAGTTGCTGAACTGGGAATGAGTGAAGTATTCATAACAGGTCTGGTTGAAGAGCTCTGCATACACATTAATAGTATGGGTTTTCTCGAAAGGGGCTTTCGGACAAATATAGTAAAAGGATGCACTGTGCCTTTTGAGGGAGAAAAAGGGAAAAAAGCATTGACAGAGCTCATAGAATGCGGAGTAAGAATAGTCGATGACATTCCTGAAGACATAAAGCTTATCCTGCTTCTCGAAGACGAACATGACGAAGACTCCGAAGAAATAAAATCAGGAGATTGGCCACCCCATAATATGAGAGGAAGCCCCGGAGCTATGACAGTCAGAGAGATAAGAGAAGCTCTTGAGGAAAGATATAATTACTAAAAATCATGTTGAGGTTTTGCCAGAAAGTTAAAGGGAAAATGATTTTTTTCCCTTACTGTATCAAAGGTTTAGCTTTTACCTTCCTGACCTCTTTTTCAACAGGCGCAACGCGGAAAGAACTCCTGCCGTCGTAAAGACAGATCCAAAACCTGGAATTTTATTTCCTTCTTCGGAAGTTGCTTCTGGAGCTTCATCATCCATTACATTCTGTGCCTTTTCTCCAGATCCGGAAGTTTCTGTCGGTGTTATTGTAACAGCACCTTTCTTTTGCCCTGTGATTGAATAGAAAGAGAAGCCATGGGTTTCGGACCTTAAATAGAGGAATTCTTCATCCTCTCCAACTTTTTCAGTAGAAAGTTGAACCCAGGCATTTTCATGGAAGCGATTCAGAAAGATCTTCGCTTCATTGATATTGTTTCCTTCTATCCACGCTCGTGGGACCTTGAAGTCAATAACAGCTCCCTCAAAAGAGCCTGATTCTCCGAATCCCTGGCTTCCGATAACTATATTCATATACTGGTAGACCTCGCCTTTCGGAACTTCGAGAACTGTTTTTGGCAGGCCGTTCAGGATCTCAACTTTCCCGGTTACAGTTCCTGCGCTAATCCCTGAAACAAAGCTGATGCCCATAACACTGCAGCCGGGATTGCTGAAGTTGAAATTCGCTTGCTGGCCTGCGATTACCTGCTGCCTGGAAACGCTCGATGTCAGGACATTGACAGAAGAAACTCCCGATATTCCTCCAAGAGAAGCTGACCGTCTACTGCTACTCTGTCCTTTTTCAGCCTGGTTATTATAAGTTTGCCCGCCTTCTTCGGAAACTTCGGTTTTTTTGTATACCGGGAGATAATCCTTACTTCCGGTCATGGAATTGATAACATAAGGAAATCTCCTATCCCATTACAATCAGCGTCAGAGCCTGCATAATCGCTCCAGTAGTTTCCTGTGGTCGTGTTCCAGGTATTGTGTCCTTTGTCCATAACGTTTTTTGTGTTGTTGAATAAGTTTCCATAGATGATGTTATTTGCAGCTGCTGTAAGCCAGATCCCGGATTCAGAGTTATTTGAAACCGTGTTAGAAAACAGGATGTTATCTGTAGTCAAAACTTCCCCTGTCCAGCCCTCAAGATCAATTCCACGGGTGTTTTCTGAAGCAGTATTTTCTGAAAGGGTGTTGTGCTGGCTTATGGTCAGGTAAAATCCGTTTTTACTGTTTGTATTTGCGGTGTTTGCTGTCAGGATATTATAATCCGAATCAAACAAATAAATCCCGAAAGTATTATTAAAAACAATATTTTCCGCAAAAGTGTTGCCATTGGAACAGTCTGCCCGAATTCCTGTGTCGCTCCCCAAGGCACTGTTGCCGCTTATGGTATTATCTCGGGATTCGGAAAGGTATATGCCATAGCCGGAATTTTCGGACAGGGTGTTATTTTCCAGGGTATTTCCTGAAGAGGCCGTCAGGGAAACTCCGTATGAATTGCCCGAAAAGTTATTTCCTCGTATCTTACAATTTCCGGAATCCATAAGGTATATCCCGTAAAAATTATTGGCGAAAGTATTGTTTTCAAGTGCTGCATCTTCAGTCCCGCAAAGATAGACTCCGTAAAGTCCGTTCTGGAATAAAAGATCCCTTACTGTTATGTTCAGGCAGTTGAGTAAACAAACAGATCCAGCGTCTGATTCCGCTTCCAGAATATAGTCGGAGACTCCTGAAAGGAGATACAGGGGCTTTTCATTAAGGAGGTTACTTGACTCTATATCAGGCACTTTTTGTGATGTACAATTTCCTTCAATTTCAAAATTGTACCTGTTCCCATCCATTCTATTGCCTGAGAAACATTTCCATTGCGAGTCTTTAATATAAATCCCGTAGGAATTTGAATCTGCACAGCTGTTCGTAAAATCCAAGAATGATGAACCTGAAACATAGAATCCGTAACTGTTTTTCGATGTGCTTATATTCTCAATATGAGAATCCACAGTATTGTAGAGGTAGAGCCCATAGTAATTTCCGGAGAGGTTCAGATCCCTGACTGTTATATTCTGACAGTCAATACAATATACTGTTCCGGCATTCGAAGTTGAATCAAGGATAAGGTTTCTCTCATTTACAAGGTAGTAAACAGGCTTGCCGTCAACTGTATTGCTTTCATCAATGTCTTGATCAGCCGAAGCCCTGGGAATCGCAAAATTGAAAGAGTTATTTTCCATCCTGTTGTTTCTCAGAATGTTCCCTTCCGATGCGGACATATATATTCCGTAACGATTGGATTCAGCCCTGTTCCCATTAAAGGTGCAGTTCTCTGTAAGAATCGAATAAATTCCACAGAAATTGTCCGAAAGCAAGTTCCCACTTATGTTGCAGTCCCTAGCATCATAGATCCAGATTCCAGCGGTGCTATATGAGGAAGAAGACAGAAGTTCGGACCCTCCACTTACGGAAAAACTTGAAATATTGACTGCATCTGCCGTTACGTAGAACACCGAATCTTTTGGATTTGCAGCCCTTACTTCCGTGAACTCGGGTCCTGATTCGGAAATGATTGTCACGGTCCTGTCGACATCCACGTTTTCTATATATGTACCGTTACGGACAACTATTGTGGCTCCCGGAGAAGCAGAATCAACTGCATCCTGAATCGAAGTGAAGTCCGCAGACCCGTCATCATCCACATAGAGCAGGGAAGCGTCAGTTACTCTGATCCATTCTGTTCTTTCAACAGTACTGTTCCCATATTCGTTTTCCACATGGAGCGTGACATTATAATTCCCGGCTTCCGAATATGTATGGACCGGAAAACGGTCATTAGAGGTGTCTCCGTCCCCGAAGTCCCAGTACCAGGTTGTGGGGGAAAGGGTACTTGCATCAATAAATCCAACCGTGAGAGGATCCGGACCCGAGGTCACATTGGCTGTAAAGGCAGCTTCCGCCGCCTTGCTTCTGTTTGTGAAGGCTTTAATACAGACATTCATGTTTTCCACAGCAAGAGCAGTATCCACCCAGCTTTTCCCGTCCAGGCTGAAGAAACTCTCCCCTGAGTTTGCCCTTGCTTTGCTGCTATACTCTTCCAAAGGTAATTCAACAGCCACAGGATAGGAGTATTCAGGGGTAGTAAATTTTACGACTACTGAAAAGTTACGTCCCTGCTCAAGTGGGACTCCGGATTCCAGGGAAACAGTATGATAGCCTGCAAAGGTGATTGTCCCGGTGGCAGAAGCTTCTGGTCCTGTAGGATTTATGGGGCCGGAAACCGGATCAGTGTAGATGTAGATTTCGTACTCTGTGCTGGAGTCAGGAGTATAGAAGCTCACGGCCTCAAGAGTCTCGGCTTCTTCGGCCTTAAAGACATTAGCTGCCCAGGCTGTGTTGCTTTCTGAGGATCCGATATTTTCAACCCAGCCCAGGGGATCGTACTGGTACACATGGGAATAGGAATTCAGGTCTTCGGCTTTATGAACTACATTTCCGCTCCCGATATTAGTATCATAATACGAAACATAGAAGAATCCTTCTTCTCCCCAGTTGGTACCCCAGGAATTCTTGATAATAAATGCTCCGTCTCCAGGAGCTGCAGGAGTGAATTTGTTTCGGTCAAAAGAATCATCCCAGCCTACTATACCTATCATATGGTTTTCACTATTCGAGCCTGCGTAATAATAAGTGCAGTTGGCAGCGTCATAAGCATCTGGAGAATAATAAATTAAAGAGCTAACCACCCCGTATTTCATCAGGGCCCATTTGATCAGATCATTATCTTCGGAACCGTTTCTAGACGGGATAAAAAACACTTCCTGTATCCTTTTTAAGGGTGGGAGGTCTGTCGGAGATATCCCGGAGTGAGAGTCGTAGGAATCATCGGTTTCACTTACCGGGCCGCTCCAGCGGGCAAAGTAAGCTGTGGTCATAAAAGCGTTTCCACCATCGTCATAGTCAAAACTTTCAGGATACTCTCCGGAAAGCAGGTTTTTTATGTTGTTTTCGGAAAGGTCCATGTTTTTTCCCTCTGCTCCGAGAATATAAGATTCAAGAGATGCATAAGCTCCAAATGCCCAGCAGCTTCCCGCATCCATCTGATCTCGAACAGGACTTACACGCCCTAGAGCCCTGAGGTCGTAAGAAGCAGGAAAATTACTCAAACCTTCCGGATATTCGATGCCTTTCAGATGGGAGAGGTCTACAGGAGATGGAATTAAACCAGTTACCGAATCTTCAACTTCTTCTCCAGAAAGCTCATTTGAAATAAGAAGCACTCTCCCCTCATTTAGCTCTTTATTTTCCAGATAGTTTCCAAACCTGGGATTCAAAGGAGCAAGGGAAAAAAGTTTTGATGAATTACTTCCAGAAGGAACGGTTTCACTATTTTCTTCTTTGATAGTTACTTCATTTTCATATGGAGTTGATTCATTATTATTGAATCCAATTGACTCATTATTTTTAAAAGATACATTTACATTTTCTATATATGTAGAATTTTCCGAAATTGCTGCCGCTTGCACAAGCAGGAGGCATATTGCAGCAAAAGAGAAGAATATAATGTTTTTTTTAAGCATTTTATCCCCATAACCATTTTATTTCGCTTAACAACTATTTTGAAAATAGAAAGTAGACTTTCTTCATGCCATTTAAACACAAAATATCAGTACATCCCAAAATCACATACAAATTTTAACTACAATTTTGGGTCGAACAGTACAACATTATATATTTTTATATATATTAAGTGTTTTTATATTTTTATATTTGCCAAGAAAAATTGCATATAAAGGTTTCAAAAGTAAACTTATCACAAATAACGAAAACATAAGATGAAAATAAGAAAAACTCTTGGGCAAAATTAATAGTCATCAAAAATAAAGAATAGAGAAAAAGAGGAAGAAGGGAGCAAAAATTTACGTTTTGAAACTTTAGCCTTCTCTTTTGGAATTCATATTTATCTTTTGAAACTTCTTGTTTACCTTTTTACATTTTCTCGGTTGTGTACGTGAGTCATTGATCAAACCTGAAAAAACGAGTACGTATATGGCGTTTGAGGAAAATACAAAGAGATCCCTATGCTCATGGTTTTCAGTAACTCACGTACACACATTTTCTCATTCAGGATAAAACCCTTTCTTCATAATTTAATATACTCTCGATTTCCTTTTCCTGCTTTGGCTTCTCTTCAAGAATCTGCTGTTTTTCCGGTGTGTTATCAAGACGAATAATGCGTTGAGGGAAGGCAATTTCTATACCATTCTCTTCAAGGGATTTCTTTATGTTCCAGAGAAGGCGCGTTTTCAATCCGAACCACTCGCTTACAGGTGCCCAAATCCTGATTAGTATTTTTACCGAACTTTCTCCAAGGTCGCTTACGTAAACTGAAGGGGAAGGACTAAGAAGGGCAAAAGGCTCTTTGTCGATGAGATCTTTAATGAGCCAGATTGCTGCGTTGGCATCGTCACTGTAGCGTATTCCAATTGACCACTCGAACCTTCTTACCGGATGGCCCACAATATTTGTGATATTTGTTGTAAAGACCTGCTGATTGGGGATACGGACGAGAAGTCCATCATAAGTCCGTATAAGAGTGGAGATTATGCGAATATCGGTAACATAGCCCGAGATATCATTGATTTGAACCTGATCCCCTATTTTTATAGGCCTCTCTACCATTAGAAAGAATCCAGAAACCAGATTTCCTACAATATTCTGACTCGCAAAACCGAGGATAATACCTGTGATTCCTCCTGCTAGCAAGAGCCCGGAAGGATCAAGCCCTATTAAAGGAAGACTGGAAATGAAAACGATAATAAGTGTACCATAGTAAAGGAATTTAAGGACAGTCTCCCCTACATCCTTACTGACCTTATCTTTGAAAGACCTGCGCAGGTAAAGTGCAACGATTCTGGCAACAAGGGTCGAAAATGACAGAATAAGGATAAATTTTAGCAGATCTCCCATGAGTGACTTCAGCTTTTGAGGTGGTATTGTAAAGGACCGAATCCAGAAGATTAAGGTCCAGCATATCAAAAACCCCACCCCATATAAAACTTCAGAGGGACAAAACCAAGCTTCCTAAGGCCGTACACTCCAAAAGCTTCTTTGCGGCTTTTACGGTTTTTTACAGATTGGTTTCTAAATTCCGAATTAATATTCTGCAACTCAAAACCTGTTTCAGCCGTGGTTCTATTAATAATATCCATGCGCGCCCTCATGAAAACGTCACCATTATAGTAAAGTTTCATTCCATACGCACTGAAAACAGCCTTTGAGATTGAAGCCCAGTCGGAAGAAGAGTTTCGAAGTGTCAGTTCAATAATTCCTTCCTGCAGGGGATTAGGGGAAGGAGAAGTTGAATATATCTGGCTTTTCCAGTGCTTACAAACTACTCCATTTGAAACCTCACCATAAAGAGTGAATTTCTGTCTGACAAGAGTCAAAACGTCCAGAAGCTGGAGACTTTTGTTTCCTTTATCCGCGATAAAAATGCCTATTTCAATGGGGAAAGTCAGAAAGATCTGTTTTTTCTCTCCTCCCGCAAGAAGCAAATTTTTCTCAAACTCTATCAACAAATTTGGAGTAATTTCTTTAGGAGTGTTGAGAGGTTCCACCGGATTTATAATTATATGCTTCTCATCCCCAAAGATGACTCTTTCTACCTCTTCTGTTCCAAGTGTTCTTTTATATACCCACCGCTCTTCAACGTTTTCCACGGAAATCGAAATTCCTTCCTTCTCTACCGAAAATGGAAGATCATAATAGCCGTACATAATAACCCGATAGTTAATATTTTTTAGACAAAATTCTGACTTCTTTAATATACATACAAACTATTATAAAAAATTACACCTTAAATATTTATAGATATTGGGGGAAAAGAAAATGAAAAGAAGAGAAGCAAAAACAGAAAGAAAGAGAGATGGAATAAAAAGTAAAAAAGACGATGAGAAGAGAATTGGTTTAGACCCATCTTTTCTTCTTAAAGTAAGTAAACATAGTGATTCCCACTGCTGTCATAAATACCATCACTGCGGGATAGCCCCAGCGTAGCTCGAGCTCAGGCATATACTCAAAATTCATCCCATAAACACCTGCTATAAATGTAAGGGGGATAAAAATAGTGGCAATAACTGTCAGAACCTTCATGACATCATTCATTCTATAGCTTAAACTGGAGAGATAGACATCTACCATTGAGGATAGAATATCCCTATAAGTCTCAATCGAATCGATAATCTGGATAGTGTGGTCATAGACATCTCGAAGATAAATCCGGGTAGTTTCTGTAATAAGTTCTGACTCGGATCTATGCAAACTGTTGATCGATTCTCTGAGAGGCCAGACAGATTTTCGAAGGATGATCATATCTCTTTTATAGTTTTGAATAGTTTTCATGGTTTCAGATCTTGGGTCTATAATTAATACTTCCTCGAGGCTCTCAATTTCTTCCCCGAAATGTTCAAGAATCAGGAAATAATTGTCAACAACAGCATCTATGAGACCATAGGCAAGATAATCCACACCACTTTTCCGAAGACGAGATCCCGAAGTTTTGAGCCTTTCTATTAAAGGATCAAAAATATCCACTTCTCTTTCCTGAAAAGAAAGGATGAAATTGGAACCAAAGATTATGCTTATCTGATCTGTTGCAATCTTTTCGTCCATTTCCGTATTAAGTAGCATTATCTTTAAAACAGTATAGATATATGATCCATAATCGTCTGACTTGGGACGTTGTCCTGTATGGAGTACATCTTCAAGGGTAAGAGGATGAATATTAAAATAGCTTCCAATCTTTTCTATAACCTCTACTTTATCAAGCCCATCCACATTTATCCAGATATTAAGATCGGATTTGTCCTTAAAAGCCATACATTCTTCAATACTGCTCAGTTCTTTCTCTATAATTTTTTCACTATTATAGGCCAGAATTTTGATTATGACTTTTTCAGCTTTTTTTTCTCCTACATGGATAAGAGTTCCAGGTGCAAGCCCTACCTTTTCTCTTCTTCCTGAAGTTCTCAGTTTCATGGCTCTGCCTCACATTCTAATAAAAATAAGTGCTCTATTTAATTAAAACTTATCTGATTTAAGCTGTTCATAACTTTTTATCCGAAGAATCGTCATTAATATTTTGAAGCGGCGGAGAATATTTGATATACCAGAATTTTCAAACTTAAAAATGAGCATTTTAAATGTTTGCAGATAATATATATTATATATTGAATAAATATTACAGAATAATAATATATTAAGGGGCGTATATTTTCCAAAATTGTTGAGATTGGGGAATTTGGAAGAATGTCAATTTTAGAACAAGATATAGGAGTGGTTAGTATGGTTGAGAAGAAGTTATGAACAGTGTATATAAGTATGCTTAATCAATTTATAGCATTTATTCCGACATTAGTAGCCATAATTCTTCTAATTATTATAGGGTCAATCTTGGGAAAACTTCTTGGAAAGGTCGGTGCAAGGATACTGGACAAAATAGGACTTGATGACTTAATTGACAGGACAGTAATAGGTGGAATGATAAGAAGAGGGACAAATGAGTACTGTCGGTTTTTTTGATGCCGTCATCCGCTGGATTATCTACATTATTTTTGCCTTAATTATTCTGGATCTTCTGAATATCGAGGCGGTTAATGATTTCGTCAACCTGATATTATATTATATCCCACTTGTGATTTCTGCCTTCATTGTACTGCTTATAGGCTTACTGATTGTGGATTTTATCAGCGATCTTCTAAAAAAACTGCTAATTTCAACCGGAGTAGACGAGAAATTTGAGCGGACAGCATTTGGAGCCTCACTCAGAACTTCAGGACTGACTGCTTCAGGAATAATATCAGGACTGATCAGACTATTTGGATATTTAATTTTCCTGACAGCTGCATCCGATATCCTGCGGCTGGATATGATTACGCAGCTATTATTAGATATTACGCATTACCTGCCACGCCTCTTCACAGGTATCTTGATCCTGATGATAGGAATTCTTTCCATTGATATAGTTATGGATTACCTGAGTGGTACTATCAGGGACATGAATATAGAAGGGTCAGATATCTTTATTCCCCTACTGAGGGGTTTCCTGTTCCTCATCGTGGTTCTGGTTGCCCTGGACACAATGCTGGTTGATACCGGTATTCTCTATCTGTTCTTCGGACCGCTGGCATGGGGAATTGCAATTGTGGTTGCATTCAAATACGGAGTTAAAGACGCACTTGTTGCATACGCCAGAGAAAGGAAGTAATCCTTCCTTTCATTTATTTAATTAGAATTATTTTTAAGTAAATTACTTTTTGAAGAAGACCATTTTTGAAGAGGATTATTTAAAAAGAGGCTCTTTTAAATACATCATTTTTTGAAGATATGCCTTTTTTTTAGAAGAATGAGTGTAAGATTTCCTCTTTTTGTAAACCCTATTTTAATTCCTAGTAGAAACCTTTCAGATTTCTCTACTTGCTGCTTCAGACAGGGTCCGAACATGGAACTCAGAATCAAGATCTTCTGCAACCTTTTTACATTTTTCCAGATCAATTGCGGACACATCAACTACTGTAACTCTTGTATGAATTCCTGCTTTTTTTGCAGCCTTCACAAACTCAAGGATGGCTTTGTAAGCGTTTTTATGGATCGGTCTGCAGATTTTGTTATATTTTTCTTCGGATTCGGCATTAAGACTTACTGAAATGGAATCCATTCCTGCATTTTTCAACTCAGAAATCACATCTTTCCCGGGATTAATAAGAGCTGCGTGTCCGTTGGTATCAAGTCTGATTCTGATATTTTGGCTTTTAAGCCATCGGGTCACTGCAAGCACGACATCGAACCTGAGTGTGGGCTCTCCAAGTCCTGTGAATACGACTTCCCTGTATTTTGAAAGATCCAATCCTTCCAGAGTGTCAATAATCTCCTCTGTTGACGGTTCTTTTGAAAGCCTCAGGTCATACCCGTATACTCCGTCTGCAAAGTTGCGGATGCAGAAGGTGCAATCTGCACTGCAGTGATTTGTAAGGTTGAGATAGAGATTTTTGTGAGCTTCATAATAAATTGTGTCCATAAAAATCAAAATTTATTACATTACTTATAACTATGACGCATTAGTTTACGTTCTGTTTCGGAATAGGAAATATTCCGCATATACACAAATGTTCTATTGCTTTACTTTACTTTTTGCTTATGACTCGTGTTTTCAAGCAGAAGGTTTATAGGCAATTATGTACTTCTAAGGTTCGATCTGCAGCATTTAGCTAGCAGTGTCAATGTTTCAACTCATTTACTCTCGCATTGAAGGATTTCAGGTTCTCTTCTAAGAATTTGGATTTTCAGTGTTGACAGATATGTGTTAAAAACCTATGATTGATGAAAAATTGCGTGATCCGCAATTTCGAAGGAGAATTTTAAATGGCACAATTCGCAAAAATCGATGTTCCAGAAGAACTTACAAACAAAGCACTCGAAGCTCTTGAACTTGCCAGAGACACCGGAAAGATCAAAAAAGGCACAAACGAAGCCACAAAAGCAATAGAAAGAGGAAATGCAAAGCTTGTTCTGATCGCAGAAGACATTGAGCCTGCAGAAATTATCGCTCATATTGCTCCACTTTCCGAAGAAAAGAAAGCACCTTTTATCTTTATTAAAAATCAGAAAGAACTTGGTGCAGCCAGTGGGCTTAGTGTGTCCTGCGCAACTGTCGCTATTGTAGATGCAGGAAAAGCAGCTGAAATGATTCAGGACATTGCCCAGAAGCTTGAAGCTCTTAAATAATCCTGATAACAAGGAGTGCTGATTATGGCTGACGAAAGCACAACCGGCGGCTTTGCTGCTGAGGTTATTGATGTTATTGGGAATACAGGTATGCATGGCGAAGCTAGCCAGATCCAGTGCAGGGTTCTGGAAGGCAGGGACAAAGGCCGTGTCATCACAAGAAACTGTGTAGGCCCTGTTCGAATAGGGGACATTCTTATGCTTCTTGAGACATCAAGAGAAGCCAAGAAACTGACCACCAGGTAAAATGCGGTGAGATAAATGGAACAGAGGAAATGCTATTTTTGCGGGAAAATGCTTGAGCCCGGTACAGGTAAGCTCTACGTCAAAAAAGATGGTTCTACCTACTACATGCATTCTTCTAAATGCATGAGCAACTTCGATCTTGGTAGGCTTCCGCGCCGTACCGAATGGACCGAGAAAGGTAAAATCCAGCTTAAAAAAGCCTGATCTCCTAAGGTGTGCATATGGAACAGACATACGTTATGGTAAAGCCTGACGGAGTCCAGCGCGGACTGGTCGGAGAGATCATTTCCAGGATCGAAAAAAGGGGTCTGAAAATCGTCGCTCTCAGGATGAACGTAATCAGTGAAGCCACTGCAAAAGAACACTATGGTGAGCATGCAGCCAGGCCTTTCTTCCCCTCCCTTATCGAATTCATTACTTCCGGCCCTTCAGTTTCAATGGTAGTTGCCGGAAAAGATGCAGTTAAAGTTATGAGAGCTGCAAACGGGGCTACAAACCCTGTAGATGCTGCTCCTGGCACAATCCGCGGGGACTTTGCCTTAGACGTAGGCAGAAACGTGATTCATGCATCAGATTCTCCAGAAGCTGCAGCAAGGGAAATTGCAATCCATTTCAAGGACTCCGAAATCGGGAAATATTCCAGGATCGATGAGGTCTGTCTATACGAGTAAAGCAGGTGTATCAAAGCCTGTTCGTGTTTCTGAGTATCTCTGAACACGAGAACAGGTTTTCCGGTGCCTGCAATACTGGTCCTTCGGGGGAAAATCGGACCCTTCTGGACCTGCAGCAAATAAGACGCGGGAATGAGAGAGGTTTTGAATATGACCGACAAGAAAAATTTGAGAACTCCTATAGTCTGCGTGATGGGGCACGTTGACCATGGAAAAACAACTCTGCTGGACAAGATCAGGGGTACTGCGATTGTTAGCGGAGAAGCCGGAGCAATTACCCAGCACATAGGAGCAACTGAAGTTCCGATAGATGTGATTGTCAAGAAGCTTGGAGATCCAAGGCTGAGAGACCGTTTTATAGTTCCAGGGCTGCTTTTTATCGATACTCCCGGACACCATGCCTTTACAACCCTCCGGAGCAGGGGAGGTGCCCTTGCCGACCTTGCAATTGTTGTAGTAGACATAAATGAAGGCTTCAAACCCCAAACCTATGAAAGCCTGCAAATCTTAAAGCGATTCAAGACTCCTTTTGTTGTCGTTGCTAACAAAATCGACAGGATAGGAGGCTGGGTCTCACAAAAAGATCTGCCTTTTGCGGCTACATTTAAAAAGCAATCAGAAAACGTTCAGGCTCGGGTTGAGACAAAGCTTTACGAGGTAATAGGCGAACTTTACAACCAGGGCTTTGCAGCAGAACGTTATGATAGGGTTACAAACTTCCAGAAAACTCTGGGCGTAGTACCTGTAAGTGCTGTGACAGGAGAAGGCGTTGCTGATGTCCTTATGGTGCTTCTCGGCCTGGCCCAGAAATTCCTTGAAGCAAACCTGCAGTACAGTGCCACAGGTCCAGGCGTCGGGACTGTACTTGAGGTCAAGGAAGAAAAAGGTCTGGGTGCAACTCTTGACGTTATCCTTTATGATGGTATGCTGAAAAAGGGAGATACAGTTGTTATCGGAAGTCTGGGAGAGCCAATCCAGACCAAGATACGGGCTCTTTTAAAGCCAAGGGAACTTTCCGAGATTCGCTATGAGAGCAAATTCCAGCAGGTGAATAAAGTCACTGCTGCAGCAGGTGTAAAAATATCGGCTCCGGGGCTCGAAGGTGCTCTTGCAGGCTCTCCCATAAGAGTTGCTACGGAAGAGAACATTGATGAGATTGCAGCGCAGGTAAAGTCCGAGATTGATGAGGTAAGGATTGATACGGGATCAGTAGGGATCATGATTAAAGCAGATACCCTTGGCTCCCTTGAAGCCCTTGTGCATGAATTCAAGAAAGATGAAGTCCCTATCAGAAAAGCTGAAGTAGGAGACATCTCCCACAGGGACGCAATTGAGGCTTCGACAGTTGAAGACCCTCTCTATTCGGTGCTCATCGGTTTCAATGTCAAAGTTCACCCTGACGCCAAAGATTTCCTGCAAACTAGCAGCGTAAAGGTATTCACAAGTGACGTGATCTATCGCCTGATTGAGGATTACCAGAAATATGTAAAAGAACAACAGGAGCGGGCTGAAAAGAAAATTTTCGAAACCATTATCCGCCCTGGCAAGTTCAAAATACTTCCGGGATGTGTATTCCGGCAAAGCAAACCTGCTGTCGTAGGGGTAAGGGTGCTTGGTGGAGTCGTGCGGACAAATGCAGATGTCATGCTTGAAAACGGAAGTGTCATAGGCAAGATCAAGGGCCTGCAGTCAGAAGGAGAAAATATTCCTTCTGCAGGAGTAGGCAAGGAAGTAGCCATGGCAATTGATGGCGCTACAGTCGGCAGGCAGATCAAAGAAGAAGATGTGCTCTACATCAATGTGCCTGAGAGACATGCCAAAGTTCTTGAGCACGAGATCTACGATTCTCTTTCAACTGATGAAAAGGAAACTCTGGATATTTTTCTTACACTCAAACGGAAAGATAATCCTTTCTGGGCAAAGTGACGTCTGATGTCCAGAGCAGCATATTTAGGTTCATTAAAGATTCAGGTGGAATTCGGTAAGAATTTCAGATGAAGAAGGCAAAGTTAGGTAAATAAGGCATATAAAATTGAGATTGGAGGATTTCACATGGCAAATTTCAAAGTTGTAGTTTCTGACCCAAAAGAAGGTCGTGCTTACCAGGTCGATGTTAAAGACGCTGAAGCAAACGCATTAATCGGAAAATCAATCGGTGACGTCGTTGACGGTTCCATCTTCGGACTTGCAGGTTACAAAGTAAAAATTACTGGTGGCTGCGACGGCAGTGGTTTTGTTATGAAACCCGACCTTCCAGGCCCCAGAAGGCAGAGACTTCTTGTAGCAGTGGGTGTAGGCTACTCTCCCAAACTTCCAGGCCAGCGCAGAAGAAAAATGATGCGTGGCAAGGAGATTGCTCCAGACATTATCCAGATCAACGCCAAGGTAGTAGAATACGGAAGCAAATCCATTAAAGCTCTTCTTGGTCTTGAAACCGCAGAAGAAGCGCCCGCAGCAGAGTAATTATCAAGTTCCGCCTACGGGCGGGCTTTAAATACTCTTGTTTTGTTCTCTTTTGTTTTTCTTTTGCTTTCCAGCTTACTTTTTGTTCATACTGCTTTTCTGTATATTACCTGCTCTTTGTCGATTCTTAGCTCAGATTTTATGATGCTATTTTGTTCATGTTATCTGCTTTCCTGCCCTGCTATTACATAATTAAATTTTTATAGTTTCGCCCCTGAATAATACTGTATAATAATATTTAATATATTTTTGCTTTCCTTAAAAAATACAGGCAAATACGCTGTGTGTTCTGAATCTTCAGGGAAAGGAAGGGATGGGGGCCAAAAAATAATGAAGCTGAATAAAAGTACCGTAGTCTTACTGCTGATCTTATCGTTAACCTTCTTGATTGGATATTCGGTCACTGGAAATGGAGATACACAGGAAAAAATTGAAGGATATGTGGTTGCTGTAGAAACGGACACCTCTACAGGATATTCCAGTATTAAGGTTCTGGATATGGCCGGGACAGAACATAATATCACTGTGTCTTCTGTGGATCTTGAAGAAAAGGGCATCAGGCTGGGTGATAATGTAAAGGTCAGTATCACCAGAGACGCTAATGGGAGTATTAAGAATGAGCAGACTGAAATAAATGAGGCTTCCGTTGGAACTTCCGGAGAGGTAATTCAGGGTGAGGTTACGAATGTAAATAATTCAGATCCAGCTGGTTCTTCCGAGCTTACAATAAAAGATAATGACGGAAAAGAGCATGTTGTTAACGTACCTCTCTACCAGGGAGAAAATCTCAAGCCTGGAGATAAAGTAAGTATTAAAGTTGTCGGAAAGGCTGAAGGAGCCATTGGATCAGTTTCAAGTGTGGAGAGCCCGGAAGAAAACACAGGTAAAGAGTCCCATTCATTGCCCGGTATAAGCGGAATGTTTGCTGCATTTGCAGTTATGGTCTCAGTAGTTTACAAAAGGCGAGCTTAAAATAACGTCTATTCGCATATAGAAGGCATGTTTGAAATGAAGGAAAATCCGTAAAATGAGCTGGAGAAATTATTGCAATTATTTGTTTTTTTGAGTAGGGTTTCGATAAGTTCGGATAAATTCGTATATGGATACAAGAATTAACACTAAAATTGCAATATTAATTAGCAAACCGAAATAAGGAAAATTGAAGCCAGTAGATACATTTTTTCCACTTAACTCAGAGAATGAAATGAACGCAATAAAAAGTAGGATTAAAGCTATTGAGATATAAATTACAGCTTTTGCTGTTTTTTCAATATCATTAATTAAGTTATGTACCATACAGCACCTCATCTTTACATTACTTAATCATTATTGAGCTTTTTCGATTAATTGAAAAGTAACATCAATCGAAAGTATTTTCATATTTTTTAGAACATGGGTAATATTAGATTTTATACGCATATTTTAGCTCAGTAGATATTATTCCTATAAGTGTCCCGAAGACAATTCCTGTCCAGAAAGTTACTTCAGAAAAACCCATTTCCGAATTTATTTCCCAAAAAACTATCTTCCATGATACAACTAAAGTTGCAATACAAATAAGAACTAACATTAATTTCCAGACAACCTTGTTCACAAAATTTCATCCTAATAAGTTCAGATCGGATATATACATAATGATACAGCAAGTCAATTTTTTACTAGTTCCAGAACATACTTAAACTTCTTAGACTAATTTTAGCTAATTACTTATAAGTTTTCTGACCATATCCTCGAACAATCACAATAGGGGAGAGAATATTTGCAGATCTGAAATGGATTAGCAAAAGAAGATTAGATACTCTCGAAAAAGTTGTATATAAATGAATTAAATACAACTATAATATTGCAGACACGTAGATTGGAAGAAAAAGGCTTTAAATGAAAAATATATTGTAATCGAGTAGAGTAAACTTTTTCAGAGATGTTTGAGAATCAACATTCAGCTAGAAAATTTTCACTCATATTCTTCGATCAAAGTCTCATATGAAGGATTTATTCTGTAAATAATATTTCTTCCTCTTTTAGCTTCTTTTATAAGGCCGATTTCTTTAAGATTCCCGACATACCAGCTAATCGTGCTTCTGGAAACTCCAATTTCTTGGGCAAGAGCTATATTGGTATTACAATTGCCATTTAATATTTCTGAAATAATTCTTTGATTAGTATTATTCTGTAGTGCAGAAATTACTTTTTTATCTTCCTCATTATAGGTAGAATTGTTCTGGAAATATCTCATTTTTCGGCCGTCTTTATAAACTTCGACTTTATTCAGAGCTTCCAGAGTTTTTACGTGATGCCTTACTGTTCCCCTGTCCAGACCCATTTTTTCCACGATCTCACTAAAATATGTTCCAGGGCTGGCTTTTATAAATTCATATATGCTTGACCTTTTAGGATTATCGAGTACATTTACGCGTCCCGTAATCCTGAATCCCAGTATTGCAAAAATAAGCTTTGCAGGGTACAGCAGTAAGTCCACAGCTGATAAAATATTCATCACGGCCAGCCAGAGTAAAAACTGCCAGTAGGGTATTTCGATGACCTCAAGTTCTATTACCTTTTCTCCTGAAAGCGAAACTCCGGATTGATCGCTTGGAAAAGGACTTACAGTATATTCCGTAGCCCCGGCTCTTGTTATTAATACAAAAAATAGTAAACAGACAATAAGCTTTTTTTTAAGCTTAGTGCTGGTAAATATTAAATGTGTAACCTTCGGTTCCACTGACCGATTCCCCGTAAACCTTAAACTTCCAAGTTCCTCGATCCACACATCCATAAGAGGGATTTATTCTGAAATGTATCCTTCCATTTACAATTCTGTCAGACTTGTCACGATAAGTTCCGAGTTTTCTTCCCGAAGGAGTGTAAATACTAAGAGCCAGAGAATCACTTTTATCTCCCCAATTCAAATCCACCTCAAGATATTCTACTCCCGAACCTACCTTTACATTGTTAGTTATGGTCTGACCCTGTCTTATGTACTGGGTTAACCGTATAGGAGAAAAGGAACCCCCTTTATCACGATGGTTTTCAGTCCATGGACTGATTATGTAATCTTTTTCGGCAGAAACAAAAGTGTTCTCCTCGCCTGAGCTTACCGTATATTCCTCTTCAGCTGAAACTGCAGGAATTAGAATCATTCCTCCAATAATGCATAAAATCAACATTTCCCAGGTTCTAATAGTATCACCGAAATAGGTAAGAAGCTCGAGCATATATAGTTTTTGTGTAAATAGAGAACAACCAACGCCACCTCATATGATAAATTATTTCAATGAATATGAACTCTTGTCTGAAGAAAGGCGTTTAGATACCTTTTTGGGAAAATTTTCTTTAAAAAAAGAGAAATTAAGAAAAGATATTTTATCTTCCGGATCAAAATAAAATCGTAAATTGTATAAATGAGTTATGAAAAGCTCAGAGCAATTTCTTTCTCGCTTCTGCGCCTGACTTGCATTCATAAACTCAGAAACCTTCATAATTTCAAGGACTTTTGCAGAGAACCTATCTCCCATGCTTTAGATCATTTTTTACTAATATTCACTTAAATATGGAATTTACTTAAATATGGAATTTACTTAAATATGGAAACTAAAGAGTGAACTGTGGTCTCAATTAATTGAGGTATACGAGGTATATCCTTATATTTAACATAATATTCCTTATTAGGTTACTCTATATAAATAAAGGGCTTACTGAAATGTAAACAGCAGTGAATAAACCTGGAAAATAATTCCCAGACCTGCTGGAATCCCGACAGTAAGGGCAGCATTTTTTAATGACATGTTCCGCGCATTTAAGAGTGCAAATATCCAGATATAAGTGGATAACAAAAGGCACAAAATTGTGATTATTTGAGATGTATAAAACAGAGGATTATTTGAGAACATCTGCTCCATACTCTGTGTTATAAGTTGCGAGTTTTGTGATGAAAAATCTACCGAAGATAACAATTTGTACGTTACAACAAAATTTATGAAACTGCCCACTATTTTTGGTACATATCCATAACCTACAAACTCTAAAGTTCTCTTAAAGGAACCATTTGAATGAAACACATATGATATTGAGTATAAGATTCCAGCCAATATAACCCAAGATAAAAATGCTCCAATAAAGCCTCCAACAACAGTAGCTAAAATTACTGTAGTGGACATGAATGAATTTATATCAGAAGGAAAAAGATCTTTCAATTTATTCATAAGCAGAAGACTTGAACTTATTGAAAATACAGCGTTCACAAATATAATTAATATAGGATACTTAAAATCGACATTATTTTTTAATTTTCCCCTGAAAAATGAATTTGGATCAAATAATAGATTATTTAGATTTAAATTATTTTTATTATTCAGAATATTCATATCATCCATATTTCTTCACCATTTTATTAATTGCTTCAATATATTTGCATAAAGTTTTCTGCTTATTATCATGAAATTCATATTTCTAGATTATGCTTTAAATCATTATTCATAAACCTATTATTAAAAGTTCAAATCCGCTGATTTCCTTCAAATGCATTCTGTACGGACGAATCTGCTTGGACAAGGTATACATCTATCAGGCCAACTCTAATAAAAGGTATCACTACTCTGGCGCTAAAGGCAAACAATAGAGCCTTAACAGTCCCATTAATAAATCTTGTTGAGTAGCAAAACGAGCATTGGAGCGTGCAAGGAACTGTTACAAACGAAAACAAAACCTCAAGGGAAAAAACTCACCCAAAGTACCCGTATATTTCCTGGCAGAATTCTGAAAATAGTTATCTTGAGCTACAGGTAATTTTAAAATTCCCAGAAGATGGGCGTTTCCATTATATGTAGTTGTAATAATATAATGATGAAGATATATAAATATAATGGGAAAGCAGGAGCGACACAATGCCAAAATCTAGTGATGAGATTAAAATTAAAAATCACTAGATTTCGAAAATGGTCACAATTCTTTGAATGTTATCTATCAATTGATGCCGATAAATCTCGAATATTGAGTTTGATTGAATACTGAATTCACAACTCATCTTGGTCATTATGGTCTTATTGCTGGCGTATTTGATAAACTTGGAATTTCGGATTTGATTAACATTATGTGTGAAAAAATAGTGCAGAAAGTAGGTTTTACAGTAAAAACATTCACATTTTTACTTTTGACCTGAAATCAATTTTTCCCAAGCCTTAATTCTCTCCAAAACGTGGCTGTTAAGGGTGAAGAGCTTAGCACTTTTGGCTTTTTGCTTTATGTAATTACTCCCATATGTACACCCAATCACGCACACATATCTGGGAACCACTTACAAAAGCCAGGGCATTGATTGGGAATTTATAACAACTCAGAAATTTGGTCTGCGTTCTGAAGCCCGAATAGCACTGCGCCAACGCCACGTTCTGAAAGGCGTACAAATCCCTTTGAAACGCTTTTGTCCACAAGTTTAGCGAGATATAATTCATCGACTGCATTTTTATCCAGATTTGATTGTTTTTCCCATCCTTCATTGATACCAAGCATTCCCATTTCATATAGATGCTTAAGTATTTCGATTTCCATAGCTTCTAACGTACACATATCTATCAGCCCCCCATTTCAAATGCAACAAAGATGGATTTACACAACGAACTTAATTTGTCTACTAAAATAAAGATTTCGGAATCTAGTTTCCATATCGCAGATAAGTAGCCTTCTGCAGAAATATATCCCGGAAGGCTCCACAAAGCGATTAAAACGAGTAAAATGTAAGACTTACGCACTTGAGGATGAAATCAAGCACATTCGACCTTATCAAGAGAATTTCGATTTATAGAGTTAAGTGTTTTCCGTTTTTGTTTTTCAGTTCAACTGCGTAAGTCCTAAAATGAATATATTAGCCACTATGTCAGCAAGTACGGATCAGTCTTTACCTCAAATTTGGGAGGGGTACTCGCTTTTCGGAATTGATCAATAACTTCCGGACACGACCGAAATCTTAAGGCCATATCTTTATCTGTAACAGGACAAACACTGCAATCTCCGTTGTACTTTTCTCAGTGACTTCAATACCCCAAATAAGCCCAAAAAATGATCTGCTATCCTCTAAGCCAAGCGTTGTATAGAGCCTTGAGTAACTATTCCTCCCCTCTATTTTTGCCATAGGCCCATTGAAAATGCGGTGTTTGCATCTTCTACAGGCATCTTAACTTTTTTATTTTCTTGCAAGTAGGAGTTTACCAGCCCACTTTGATCGGAAATTTGGCTATAAGTTTCTCATAAACTTTATAAAATGTAATAAATATTTTTGGATTTAATGATGAAACAATGAGGATCGATAAATATTTCATATTTAATGGTTTAGTCTTGAAAGCCTTTATGATATAATTTCTCCCTTCAGCAAAGCTTCCATCTAATTGAAGTGCACAGCCAATAAGCGAATATTGTTTTGCTACAAAACTCTTATTATTGATGGCATTTTCAAAGTACTTTTCTAATAATAATTTCCGTGCGATAACTTCAGCTTTTTTATTGGAACTGATACCTTCAGTGGCCCAATACTTAACTAATGGTTTCTTAATATGATAAAAATGATATGTTTTTAATAATCTTATAAAAAGATCTAAATCTATAAATCTTGGGAGCGTTTCATCAAAAAAACCGATTCTAATGAAACATTCTTTTTTTATAAGTGTTGATTGGATTCCTATTCCGACAGCTTGATAATCTAAAACCTTAGGATTTATGAGACCTTCATATGCTACCCTTGGTGAATGCCAATATTCTATTATTCTATCTTCCTTTATTCTTAGCATATCTGTATAGATTACGCCGACCTCTAAAGAAGCTCTTTTAAAGGCTTCTATCTGCATTTCTAACTTTTGTGGCAACCATTCGTCATCGCTGTCTTGAAAAGCAATATATTCACCTTTAGCAAGTTTTATTCCAGTATTACGAGCTGCACCACTACCTCTATTTTGCTGATGTCTCACATATCTAATTCTTACATCAGTATAATTGTTTACTATCTCTTCTGTATTATCACTCGAACCATCATCTACAATTATAATCTCAAAATCTTGATGTGTCTGATTCAGCACACTTTGGATTGCTCTACCAACTAAATGGGCTCTGTTATAAGTTGGAAGAACTACACTGATTTCCGTTTTTTCATTTAACCATTTGTTACTCATCCAAGCTATCAGATCTGTTTTTCTAATTTCTCAATTCACGTTGTCAAATAATATTCTTGCTTCACATGCACTCTCTAGCTCATCTCATCAAGTTTCATGCCTCCTGGATACTTAAACAGATACACAAAATGGTTGTCAAAATCTGTACACTGTTTAATGTACCGGCAGTGTTTTCTTGCCATCACCCACCACTTAGGAATATATGAATGAGATACGAGACTCTTACGTTTACAGTTCTCAATAACTCAAGCCCATTACCTAAAAATCCAAACGATTTCTTTTATGTTTGTAATTATTTTATAATTGAAAATTTTTTCAATGATTATTGATAAAAAGATGTATAAAAAAATCCCTATGAATGAAATTACAATAAAATCGATCATTCCTGTATGCATTAACGACTTTAAGTGAATTAAACTGAATATAGTAAGAAGCCCGCAAAAAAAAGGATGTATTATTGAATATAATAGATCTCTTGCAGATAATCCTATTGTTTTAATTATCATCAAAATAGATATTATAAAAGCAACTAAAGTGCTTATTAGTACAGCTAATGAGACTCCAATTAGCTCAAATCTTGATATCAATGGATATATGAAAATTGTAATAGCTACAAATCGAATTATTTGCACTTTTGTATCTGTTTTTGTTTTTCCCACAGCATGAAATACAGGTCCTGATGTTGCTTGGATTGACCTAATTAACCCTGAAAGAATCAAAAATTTAATTATTGGAATAATCGGCATCCATTTATCCCCTAAAAACATCATCGTGAAATCGTGGGCCAAAACAAAGATCAAACCAGCGATTGGAAACGATATGAATGCAGTAAGTTGCAATACTCGCAAATAAGCTTCTCTCAACTTAGAGATATCATCTTGTAATTTTGAATAAATAGGAAAAGTAACTTGAGAGATTACATGAGTGATTTCAGTTGCTGGTAAATTAGAGATTGTATAAGCCATCTGATAAAAGCCTAAAGAGGCTGTACCTAATAATTTCCCAACAACAATATTATCCCCTTGAGTAACCAAAAAGATTAATATATTAGATCCAGAAACCCATTTTCCATATCCAAAAAGTTCTTTTGTTTTATCAATATCGAATCTTAAACGTGGTCTATAAGGATGTATCAAGTAACTTGTAATAAGCATTGTTGCATTTCCCGCTAACAAGCCAAATACTAAAGCCCATACGTTTCTGAATATTAAAGTAGCAGTAATCGCCACAACAAAATCAGTCAGTATGCCACTTAACTGATAAATAAATTGCTTATCGAACTCTAGTTCCTTTTGGAAATGGATTATACCGATATTAGTAAATGCTTGTAAAATAGTTGAAAATCCAATTACCTGGATCATTGGTTTTGCTTCCGGTATGCCAAAAAAAATTGCAGTATATGGTGCGATTAAATATAGTGTCGTAAACAGAATTAAACTCCGAAGAATTAGAACAGTCCAAGCACTGTCAAGATAAGGTTTAATATTACATTTCTTTTGAATTAACGCTTGTTGAAATCCTGTTTGTGAGAGCGTTTCCAAGGTTGTCATTGATAATAAAGCAATACCCATTAGACCAAAATCTTGAGGGGAAAGCAATCGAGCAAGAATCACAAGCCTCACTGAGTTAAACAATTGTTGTACTGCCTTAAGCAATAATACCCAGAAACCGCTTACAACAGCACGTTGAGATAGATTTTTTCCAGGGCGTGCCAAGTTGTTAATGTTTATTCTGAAGATCATTTTTCCACAGTTTTAGCGTTTTACGATTATCTATGTTCCTATGCAATAAGCTACGATCACATATTCCAGATATGTCAAAAAGCTCTCCGACTACCTGATGAAAAAATTTTAAAGGTACCCTTTTTGTTATAAATCTCTATTTATAAAAATTTTTCCTAATATGTCTGATTATATGTTATCAGAACAAACCTCATAAACATAATAAAAAACAAAGAAAAAGGAGTTTATCCATTCTGATATTAACTTTGTGGACCAGTTCCAGCTATAGATAAATCAAATTGTGGGGGCTGCCCACCCTAAACAGGTCGTTCGATAATTACTTACAATAATGAAAGAATCCTTTTTTCCAATTTGAAGGTCTAAATTCGTCCTTTTTGTCATTTTATTGCCCTAAAATTGGATTGTTGGACAGCCTTTGAAGGAAGGGTATACCCACATACCCCCAACCATGTACATATACCTGGAAACTAATCTAAAAGATAAGGGACCTCGTTCGTAACCAATTGGATCAAATATTCCCAGGAAGGCTCCACAACGCAATTAAAACGAGTAAATGATACAGTAGTTACTATGTCAGCAAGTACGGATCAGGCTTCTGGGATATGTGGAAGGCTGGCGCGATACGTCTATCCCGAAGAGGGTATACTTTCACATATACCTGTAAACCACGTGCGATGGCCAAGGCTACCGCTAGGGATAAAGATTAAACATTTGTAAAATTATCGAAGATTGTTATTCAGCTTCACACATGTTGCATTCGTCACAGTTGCTACAACTACCGGATTCAGCATTTTGTATTATGAAGTTTTTACCATTTTTATCGGCTACAAAATCAATGCTACCATCAGAAAAGCCAATTGCAACTTTTGCCGCCATAACAAGTTTGATACCATTATTTTCCATGGTTACATCAAATTTGTCTATATCATCAGCAAGTGCCAAGCCATATTGAGCGTCACCAGATAATGATGTTCCTGTGATATAGATTCGTATTGAAGCGTCTGATTTACCTTCTGATTCTAGCAAAGCTTTCAGCTCTTTAGCAGCTCTGTTTGTTATTTCGATCATTTATAAATCCCCCTTAAGTACATAAATTAATTGGCGGTATGCGTATATAGTATTATTGACCGCTACTAACGTTTTCTCAATCGTTACTCACCATATGAAATATATGATTTATTTGGCCGATCATCCTTAAAACGCAAAAAACTATGAAAAACTCACAGGTAATAAAACGAATCTCAAGGCTGTAATAACCCTGAAGACCATACCTAAACGCACATATATCCAGAAGCTAATCTAAAAGCCAGGGATATCGCTCGGGATAAGGGAAGGTATTTTTCCTTGCCTATTATAGGACCAGATACACATTAAGGACGATCAGACAGAAAAGTTAAACGAGAATATGCATACAGACTGTTCATATTCTAACTCGATCCCAGAGAATAGCAGGTTAAATATTAAGCTACTTCCGGAGAATATGTAAAAATAAGAAACCACGATGGAAGTTTTGGCGACATGGTTAAAGCCTGTTTCTGCCATAACTGGGGAAACAGAACGTGTGCCAAAACCATACATCATGTACTCATAACCCTTTGGATATAACCTTTTTAATGATTTTTCAATCAAAGATGTTTACTTATTTTACTGTGATGTACTTTGACCTTGTTACCGAATTACTGCCTGCTGCATTTTTCACCGTTAAACTGACAGTGTACTTCCCTGCTTTTGTGTATCTATGTACAGGATTCTTGGCTGTTGAAGTACTCCTGTCGCCAAAGTTCCAGGACCAGGAAGTAAGTGACTGTGTGCTTTTATCGGTGAATTTCACTGTTAACGGTCTTTTCCCAGAGACAGGAGATGCAGAAAAAGCAGCAACTGGAGGGTAAACAAGGGTCCCCATATAAATATCTTCAGCCGTGCCGAATTCTTCATAACGAGTATCTGCCCATACTATACGATTTCCATAGATCCCAGGAGACATAGCATATGGGTTACCATCAGCAATCAAAATTTCATAGCTATTGGAGAGATCATACATCCAGATATAGTTAGTTCCATCCAAATCACTACAACACATTGCCCCTACTATTTTGTCGCCGTAGATAGATACCTCCTGTCCATGTGCTATCGAAGCCTCCTTGTGAGTAGATAGATCGTACACATAAACATCGGCGCAGGGATGAAAATCTCCATCAAAATTGCTCCAGTCCGCCCAAACGATTCTATTTCCATTGATAGCAGGATTAGATGCATTTCCGCCAGTGCTGATTCTAGTTTCCTTCTTAGTAGAGAAATCGTACATGTAGATATCAGAGATATCATTATACTCGTCCGAATTGCTGGAATCCTGCCAAACTATCTTGTTCTTATATATATCAGGCGTTTGCGCTGATCCATTTTTGGTAATCTGAGTCTTCTTCCTGGAAGAAACATCATACATCCATATGTTTCCATGTTGATAATCGTATTCAGAAGTCAATTCCTGCCACACAATAATATTATCGTATACTTTAGGATTGTACCCATTTCCACTACTGGTAATCTGGGTTTGTTTTTTAGTAGAGACATCGTACAAGTAAATATCGGATTTTTTACTGAAATTTCCATTGAGATCTTCATTGAGAGTATCAACCCACACAATCCTGTTTCTATGAATAGCCGGCATGGATACTCTTCCACTAGTGCTAATCCTACTTTCCTTATTAGTACCAAGATCATACATGTAAATATCTGGGTTTCCGTTGCGCCAATCTTCCCACACAATCCTACCCCCATAGATAGCAGGAGATCGAGCTGTTTTGCTTGTAGTGATTCGAGTTTCGATGATACTTGTCTCAGCACTGGCTAATGCTTCTGTGTCACTCGATTGGGTAATGCTCGGTTGTGTGACACTTTGAAGATCTTTTCCAGTGGATGCCGATGCCGTGGACGAAACAATAATTAAAAATAATATCAAAGCTACTGATGCTATGATTATCGAATTCAACTCTTTCTTACTGTTCACCTATTTCTCCTTCTCTATTCCTATTTTTTTATTTATCGCTTTTTATCGTTTTAATGTTGCTAGCATGTTGACTCACTCCAATTTTTTAAACTTTTTTATTTGAATCACAGCTTTATAATATTTATTTTATTAGATCTATTTTTATAAACTCGAGAAGTTGGCCCCCCAAAAAATAATATAAAGAGCTCATTCCAAAACCAATTTCATTCTCAAAAACCAGGGAGTTTTAGAACTATTTTCCGTGATCTGAAGCTTGATTGATTACTCGGAATACGGAATTTAGAGGAGTAGTTTCGAGTTTTGGGATGAACTCAAAAGAATATTCATAGGCAAAGCTTCTGGGATATGTTGAAGGCTTGAGCGGTACGTATATTCGTTCTATACTTAACCACGCACATATTTCTAGAATCCACGTACAAAGGTTAGAGCTATCGCTCGAAACCAGATGAATCAAATAATCCCGAAAGGCACCACAACGCAATTAAAACGAATATTTAGTCACTGCGTCATCAATTACCTGTTGCGAAATATATAGGGATAAAAGAAAGAGACTATATCATTAAAGGAAATTGTGAAATGTAAAAGCTAGATCAAACATATGTCAAAGACATACATAATTAGAAGTGGGACACAAAAACGAAAGAAAATTTATAGTTTGAGAGAAGTTGAACGAATTTGTTCCTACTTGCGATAGTCCATCTATGACTTACTAACTCCATCCTCTTGGATTGACTTCTAAGTGGACAGATTGTTTATAAGAATTTTTAAATTAAAATTGTATCTGTATCATATAGAAGTTATCAGTAAAGAAAAAAATCCTTATTCAACTTATTTCGATGAGCTGATCTCAAAACTCAAACTTGCTTTTCTAAGTCCCTTATTCTAGAACCTATCCCGAAACTAATATTATGTTGAAATTATAAATTTGAATTTATGTTGTTTCATGAAATTGATAATGTTCTATAGGAATCCATGGAACCTTATCTTCCTCCCCAGAAACCACACACATGAGTACGAATGGGGTTCGACTTTATGTCTATCCCAGAAGAATGACAAAAAAGAAAATTGAATGTAGAGTCTTAGGAAATTGGATTTGGATAGAGGGAAAAGGAAAGAGGTTATCAATTCAAATCCTCAAAATTCACTTTTAGATAAGCTGAAAAATGAAGGCTTAATTTAAGCCTCCTCTCTTTATTTTCCTTTTCTTTTCTTATCCTGTTCTTTTATTTTATTGGCTGATTCCTTAACTTCCTCAACTGGTTTTTTTATTTTGTCGTTAGTTTCCTTATCATTCTTATCTCTTTTTGCTGCCTTCTGTTTCTTGGTCGCCAAATTATGAACCTCCGAATGTCACTTTTTTACAAATATATAATTATAAAACAGTCTAGTACTATAAAAAGGTCGTCTTTGAGAATAGAATAATGGAATTACAATGAGAGAAGTTGGCCAGGACTTTCAAAGCTTGCATGCACTTTATTGGCATTAAAAATCTACGTACAGGGTTTCCCAGAACGAGTTAATCCTTAGAAGGGGCTAAACGCTTGGCTACGAGGCTTAGAGTGGTCGCTGAATATATGTGCGTAGAAGGCTCGGGATATTCTTAATATCCTGAATATCCTGAACCAAAGGATAATCCAAATACCAAGACCCAGTTCCAAGCCTTGTAACGAGGTTGCTAGAAGGTTTTTTTCAGGATTATAAAATATTTTTCCAGAAATCCTTTATAAAGGCCCCACTATTCAATAAATAAGATAGATTTATTAACCGTAGGCAATTATTGGAACTGAAAATCACTATAGAGAATAGCCACCTCTGAGATGATATAAATGGACTCAATGGAAAAAATCTTTGGAAAAACCGCACAAATGACGGTACTTAAGAACCTGATCGAAAACCAGAACGAACCAACTTACCTTTCAGGAATAGCTGAAGCAACTGGACTATCACATTCCAGTGTATCAAGGGTTATAACACCTTTAGTCGTGTCAGGCGTTGTTCAAGAAAAGCTCCTCGGAAAGCAAATCCGAATTTTTCAGCTGAACATGGAAAATGAAGCGACAAATGCCATAGTTAATTTTTACAGCAAAATCAACGAGGCAATAAATTAAACCCTGGTAGTAAGTAGGTAAGGGAAATTCAATTTCCCAACTTATCTTTTTTGACCTTGTCTCAACTATTGACAAGCAGCTTGGATGTTATTTAAAAAACAGTAGCCTATCTGCTTTTTCTCATCTGTCACATGATTCTCATTTATTTATGAATGTAATAGTATAACAACAGATGTTAAATTTTGGTGCTGCCTCATTAATTAGTTGATATTTTTCTATTTCTATAATTTAACAAATCTGTCAATGTCCATTTATTTTTAGTAATCCCATATTTTTCTGCTGGTGTTTTCTTTCCCAAAACTCCATTTTCTTTTTCTTTTTTTAATCCTCTATGGTCTCTACAAAAGTTAAAATGAGTGCAATAAAGTCTCATTTGGTTGTACAATCCCTCAATTTTCTTTGAAAACCCTATTGCTTCCTTGAAACTCTATTGTTATCCTGTCTAAATGTTAGATTTTGTCTTTCAAGCAAACTTGTTGAAATTTCACTTTGATCTATATTTTGACCAAAGATTACTCTTTTTTCAATTTTCTGAAGCTTCTTTCCCAGTTTGTTTTTGATAACCTGAGCATATTTCAGATTTTCATTAGGTACTATTGCTGGTTTTCTGGGTCTTCCTCTCTTTCCAGTTTTAGAAAACTCTACCAAATCACCATATTTTTTCAAAAGAGCTTCAGCATAGAATTTTGATCCATCTGTAACAAAAAGAGGTTTTAAAGTTGAAAGATGTTTATCTGTAATTTCTATTAATTCATCTACTACATACTGTTTTCTTGGTCCCAGTACAAAATCAATTATTAATCTGGACTCAGGTGCAAAGCTCACCCACATCCATGCTCCATCATCTTCAACTTCTGTTCTTGGAGCAACTTTTTTTCAATTATTACCCATAGTTCATCCATCTCAACTTTGGAAATATTAAGATCCTTCATCAAGTCTTCATTTACCTTCTCACATTGTTTCGCTGCGCGAAACAACCAGTTACTTACTGTTGCAGGTTGAACTTCCAATACATCAGAAATAGCTTGTATTGACATTCCTTTAATAGCCATTTTAAGGGCTAGTTTAATGTCAGATTCGTCTTTGCGAACATTCTCAAAAAAAGTACCTGTTCGATCATTGCTATAAATATATAGAGACCTTAGCAATATTTTTCTACATAAACAAAATCAAGATTATGAATTAAAAGAGTGGAAAGAAAAAAAAAGAGATCTACAGTGAATAATCCTAAGCCAAACAGTTTAAATAACTTGAGACTCAATTAATAAAAATTTAAAGAGCTTGAAAACTCTTTCGGTAAGAAAAGTAAATCGTAGATATTGCGACTATTCTCGTTAGAGGATAGAAAAAGATATTCAACAGCTATTACCAGTGAGATGGATTTTACAGGTCCTATTTCACGGAGAAATTACTTGAAATCAACAGAGTTACAGCTAAAGATAATAAGTCTACAGGTAAGATCAAAAATATTAAGCATTTACTGAATGAGCTTATCTCAAAAATCGTAATTAGACCTTTAAATCTTGGATTTGGAGTAATCAAATGAGTTTCTGATGATGAAAAATAATTTTGAAACTTTTATTTGTGTGGGATAAAATCAGTCTTGGGATAAGCTCATTAAATAAAGAGAGTATTGAAGGTAAAATAGATTTTTTGGCTGAAAATGAATCAACTGTAAGTTTAATTGAAGCAATTCAATATCTTTTAGATAAAATCCAGAGGAATTAAAGGTGATGGAAAATAGCATCCTGGATTTAATAAACAATGAGCTCATCCCAAAACCAGTTTTGTTCTCAAATCAGTAAAGCTTTAGAAATATTTTTCATAATTATAAGCTTAATTAAAAATTTAGAATTCGAGATTTAGATACATAATTTTGATTTTTGGGATGAGCTCCAATATTAAAAAAGAAGATAGGATTTCACAATTAATAGAATATTGTTAATATGTAATTTAAAATTTTAGAAAAATTGTAGAAAGTATGGTTATTATGATTTCTGTAGTTATCTGCACTTACAATAGATGTGATCTTCTCAAGCAGGTTATGCAAACATTAGTAAATCAAAAATTATCAAGCAAATTATATGAAATTATAGTAGTAGATAACAATTCAAAAGATAATACAAAAGATATAGTTAATCAGATAATTTCCAATAATCTAGACAAATCCATATATTATGTCCTTGAAACCAAACAGGGTCTATCTCATGCTCGCAATAGAGGTTGGAAAGAAGCGAAAGGTGAATATGTTGCATATATTGATGATGACTGCAAAGCACCTGAACAATGGTTAGAGATAGCTAAGCAGATAATTGACCAGCATTCTCCGGCTATTTTTGGAGGTCCTTATTATGCATTTTATAGTTCGCCAAAGCCTAATTGGTTCAAAGACAGTTATGGTTCTCATACATTAGGCGACCAAGCGCATCCTATGGGATTTGACGAGTTTGTAAGTGGTGGAAACATTTTTTTCCGAAAATCCCTGCTTCAGAAAATTGGAGGTTTTGATCCAAAGCTAGGTATGGTAGGGAATAAAATCGCATATGGAGAGGAAACTGTATTACAAATTTATGTAAGAGAATCAATGCCTACAGAATCAATATATTATGACCCAGATCTTTATATGTATCATCTGGTAAGGCCAGAGAAAATGTCATTGAAGTGGAATTTGAGAAAAAGAATAGCTGATGGATGTAACTCGTATCAATTATTTCATTCTAGAAAAATCAAATTGCGTCCAAAATTAAGAATAGGTTTCAATGTAATAATATATTTATTTCTAATTTTTGTTGATTTATTTAGGATATTTTTCCGTGATAAAAAAAGGTATCCTTACTTTGAAAATTATGCATATGAACGTATTTTTGGATATGTTGAAGCACTTACGGATTCATTTAAACAATTGAAAACTTAAGTAAGGAAAATAATAATCAAAACTAAAAGCAATAAATTATGCAAGTGGTTTCTAATGATCCAAAAAAGTAATTTGGTATCTGTTATAATACCCTCCCATAACAGAGAGAAATATTTAGAGCGCTCTGTAAGAAGCGTTTTAAATCAAACTTATGATAACATTGAAGTCATAATAATTGACGACAATTCTATAGACAATACAGAAAATTTAATCAATCTACTTCAACAAGAAGATAAGCGCATATTATATATTCGTCATGAAACAAATAAAGGTGCTCAAGCCGCAAGGAATACAGGAATTTATGCGTCTAAAGGTGAATGGATAGCCTTTTTGGATTCTGACGACGAATGGTTACCCAAAAAAATTGAGAAACAATTATCTTACGCAAGTGAATTTGATGCGTCTGTTGTCTATTCTGAGGCATATCTAAGAGATGACAATTTACAAAATAATGAAATGAAACTCTTTGGTATCCCACCTTTTTCTGGAGATATTTACAAAAATTTATTGGCGAATCCTGGACCTATGTATCAGGGATTATTAGTCCGGAAAAGCTGTTTTGAGAAAATTAGTTACCTAGATGAGACAATTGTCTCTTACCAAGAATGGGACACATCTATAAAATTAGCAAAATATTACAATTTTATTTTCATTGCAGAACCCCTCTATATTTATTACAAAAATATAAACAACTCCATATCAACAGATATTAAAAGAGATATTCAAGGTTATTTGCAGATTCTTACTAAATATCATGATGAGATTGATAAAGTTGCAGGAAAAAATAGCTTGATAAAACATTATCTGATTATAGCAAAGAAATATTATTCAACAGGAGAATATAACCATTCTTCTTTATACTTCAAAAAAGCTGCACAAAACTCATTATCATTAAGGCGGCTTAAATATAATTTACAAGCGCAATTTGCAATTCGAAACTTGAACCCAAATATATTAGATATTAATATTTTATTACATATTGCTCGACTTTGTCACATTTCGAGATAAAAACGCTACAATAAATTATCTCATCAAATATGGGCCTTGTCCTTGAGTAACTGACTTTTAGGCTCTGTAGAAATCCTTAATTGATGCAAATTATTTCTACAATTTTTTTGTTTATGTTGTACACTATTAGTTTAAATTTAATTTCCTTTACTTGATTACGTAACTTTCTTGCTCTGAGCGTTTCCCCAAACTTCATTTTCACTACCGAGAATGTTGCCTCTGCTATATTCCTTTGATTGTATCTGAATCTGTTTTTTGACTAATTCTCCATCCCAATATTACCTTCTTTTTCGTGCCTAATGATATTGAAGTTTTCAGGAAGCTTCTTCTAGCTTCCCTGTCCTGTGGGAATAATAATAGCTTGCATAAAGAATCCTTGACAAAATAAGGTTAAACAGGAAAGAAGGAATTTTTGAAATAAACTTTTGAAGAATGGTAAAATGTGGAATTTATCAAGACCAACTGTTTCTTTTATATCAGTCATAAGATCAATAAGTTCTACAAAGTCACGATAATCTGTGTTTATAGACTCCTTCATTAAAACAATAACAAGAAGCTGATGCTGAGTGTAAACATGTTTGGAATATTTGCAGGAATAAAGGTTTAGTCTGGAAGACTGAACAATTTCAAGGCTGGTATCAACAAATCAAAGTTGCGCTGGCGCACCCCGCTGCAAGGAGGCTGTCCGACAATTACCTAAGGTAATTGAGGTTTCTGCTTTGAATATATCAATTATTATATAATATTCTACTAATTTTTTGGTTTATGGTTTTTATTAAATCTCTAAAGAATCAAGTTTGGACTCTACCTCCAGATATCCGCGATCTTATTCCTTCAGATCATATCTGCTATTTGGTTGAGTCTTTTGTGGATGAGATAGATTTTAGTGAATTTGAAACAAGGTATGACGGTTCTGGACACCCTGCTTATCATCCTTGCATAATGTGCAAGATCTTGATTCAATCTATGCTTGATAGAGTTCGATCATCGCGAGCAATAGCTCGCAATGTTCGAGAAAATATAGTTTACATGTATTTAGCTGAAAACCTACAACCTGATTTTAGAACAATCAGTGATTTCAGAAAAGAGAATGAAGAATTGATTACTGCAATATTCAAAAACACAGTTAAGGCAGCCAAAGATCTAGGAGTAATAGGTCTTGAACAATTAAGCATTGATGGATCCAAAGTAAAAGCCTCTGCGTCAAGAAAAAGTGCGGTTATGAAAAATGCCTTAGAAGTAATTGAAGAATATGTCAAGAATGAATTAAAAAAAGGTATTGAAATAGACAAAGTTGAGGATGAGCATTTTGGAAAATGCCGTGGTTATGATCAGTTGAATGAAAGTGAAAAACATAAAGTAAAAGCTGTAGTCGTGAAGTACATAAAGCAAGTCAATAAGGATGAATCTGGCGATAGAAAAGGGAAGATTGAAAATACGATTAAGAAAGCGCTTAATGAATTTGAAAAAGACAGTATTGATAATGTGAGCTTGACTGATCAAGAATCTCGGTTTATGATTAACAAAAAAGGAATGATTGAACTGGCATATAATACTCAAATAACAGTCGATCATAAACTAGGAATTATAGTTGCAAACGATGTATGTCAAGACAGAAACGACATGTATCAATTGAAGCCTCAAATTGAAATGGTGGAAGAAAATTGTGGTTTATTAAAAGTAGGCACTAAACTATCTGCAGACACTGGATACTATAGCGGAAACAACATACATTATTTGAACTGTAAAAGATTGGATCCATATATTCCAGAGCAAGAAGTAATTAAAACAATAACAGGAAACGTCGAAGATGTAAGGTTCGATATTAGTAAGTTTGAATATGATGAAGAAAATGATGAGTTTATATGCCCTGAAAAGCAAAGCTTGAAGTTTTTGCATGAGGGTTATGAGAAAGAAAGGGAGAGAAAATACAGACTTTACAAGGGAACTGAATGTAAAAAGTGTAAATTCAGCAAAAATTGTACAAAAAGAAAAGATGGAATTAGGCATTTAAAAATAGCAGAGTTTTCAAAAGAAAGAAAGCAATTAGCCGAAAAAATGAAAACTGAAGAAGCAAAAAAAATATTCAGACAAAGGCAGCAGGTAGTAGAACCTGCAATTGGAAACTATAAAGAGAATCTTGGGTTTAGAGAATTTCTCACAAGGGGAATAAGATCAGTCAGAAATGAATTTAATTTAGTATGTACAGCAGTTAACTTAAAGAAAATATGGATTTACTTAAATAAAAACGAGATATTAAAAAGAGAAATGGAATAAATGGAACTTTTCACTTTAAACTTGAGTAATAAGAATAGAAAACAAATCTCAGAAAAAAGTTCCAATTTACCAGCATGCGATATTATTTCATTACTATCAGTAATTGTCGGACAGCCTCCAAGCTAGCAGGGTATTCGACTGAAATGAAAATAGCATTATCCATGATATCCATTCTAAGACCATAAAAAAGGATGTAACAATTAGAAAAAGTAAAAAAGGCAATTAATTATTATAGATTCCACTTAAGTTAGCACTATAGTTATTAAAATAGACAACTATTTTTCAAATAGCTGAAACTCCTGCAAACATAATACAGCTTTGATGGGCGATCTGGCAAACCGGAGATTCGGAATTTGAGAAACTGAATTAAGCAAAATTTACGAGAAGTAGTTAGTATAAAATTAGAAAAAGGGCTCTGTAGAAAACTTATCAAATTCAACTGCAAGAGGCTGAAATTAAATCAATAAAAGGCATTGTTAACTAAATATAGTTAACTCATTATTTCTGTATTTCATTAAGAGAAGAACTGAGTACTTTAGCATTTCAAGACTCTTAGTATAACACTTTGTCTTTCTCCTCAATCTTGCCAGAAAGTGCCTAAATATGCTGTTATATCCTTCAACAGTATACGTTTCTGCTTTGGATTGAGTATGAATTTTATCTGGGACGAACTCTGCATATGCCCTCCAGTGATCAGTCATCACTTTTTCAATCTTTTTTTCCTTTAATTTTTCCCAGAGTTTTTGTCCAGTTTCTGTTCCTCTGCTGCCAAAAGAGCAATTGATGAACTTTTTCCCAAATCTATCAACAGCAATCCAGATCCAGCAATATTTTTTTTGTTACTGATGTAAGTGTGCATCTCATCCATTTCAACAATAGATATCTCATTTTCGCTTTTTAGTTCCTCTAACTCCTGACCAAATTTCTTTATCCATTTTTGGACAGAAACATGACTTACTCCCAAAAAACGCCCTATTGACCGAAACCCTAATCCTTCAAGATAAAGTTGTAAAGCCTGTCTCTTAACAGATGCGGAACTAGCAGTGGATTTTAGCTCTACTGAATAATTATATCCACAATCAGAGCATTTGTAGCGTTGACGGCCATCAACTTTACCATTCTTTTTATGATCGAGACTCTTACATCTTGGGCAGTTCATAAAGAGATATACGTTCTCATAATATATATCAGTATTTAGATACCAATAAAAGTGTATCAGGTTATTCAGTTAAAATTAATAGGAATTCATTGTTTCAGAGGATTTCTACAGAGCCGTTATTTGTTTCTAATTTAAGGATCTTTTTTAAGTTCTTTGCTCGATGTACCACTTACTCTTTTTATTAAAGATCCTTCCAATAAAATTCCTTCTCAATTAGCTGATCCCAAAACTCAAACTTGCTTTTCTAGGTCTCTTATTCTAAATAATCAATCTGGTTTCTGATCGTGAAAAATAATTCTAAAACTTTCTAATTTGAGTATAAAATTGGTTTTGGGATGAGTTCAATTATTATATTTTTATCAGTTTTTAAATAAATTTAAATAGTTGTGCGCTGATTACATTGAATGGGAATTGATACTGTCCCCGTATAAACATCATCTATCTTCTTAACAAACGTTAATTTTCTCGATGCATATCAGTGAAACTGACAGACAAGTCTTAAAAAAATATCCAAGTTTATTAGTTTAATGGATATGAATCCGGAAAGTCACAATGATTCCTAGACTGAATATAATGAGTAAAGAAAACATTTAGAAAAAGTTATGGTTTTGAAGAGAAAAACCAGGATGCTTCAAAGCCTGATAGGGATCCCCAGAAAAGGATAGATATTGCAAAGCTGAATAGCTTCGGATCGAAAGCTAAAATTTCATTCAAAAAAATGGAATTAAAGAAATTTACGAACTATATCGAATAAAATAAATCTGGTATAAATATGAAAGCATTAGTCACTGGCTGTGCGGGGTTTATTGGAAGCAATCTAACAGACAGATTACTTGATCTTGGTTATGAAGTGATCGGTATCGACTGTTTTACTGATTATTATCCAAGAGTCATCAAAGAGGCAAACCTTTCAAATGCTTTCAAGAATTCTAATTTTGAATTTAGAGAGAAAGACATACTAAACATTAATAAATTTCCAGAAGTTGATTACGTATTTCATCTGGCGGCTCAGGCAGGAGTGAGAGCTTCGTGGGGTCAAAGCTTTGAGATTTATACCAGAAATAATATTGAAGCGACCCAGAAGCTTCTTGAATACTACAAAGATACAGACATCAAAAAATTTGTTTATTCTTCATCTTCCTCTGTTTATGGTGATGCAAAACTCCCAATGAAAGAAGATAGCTTATTAAAACCTATTTCGCCTTACGGAGCAAGTAAACTGGCTGCAGAACATCTGTGTTATCTTTACTGGAAAAATTATGGTGTTCCAACTATTTCGTTAAGATATTTTACTGTTTATGGTCCAAGGCAGAGGCCGGATATGGCTATTCATAAATTTATTAAGTCTATTTTGAATGACGAATTGATTGCTATTTTTGGGGACGGTGAACAAACCAGAGATTTTACTTTTATTCAGGATGTCGTAAACGCAGATATTCTGGCAGCAGGAAGCAAAATGAAAGGCGAGATATTTAATGTAGGCGGTGGAAATCGAATTACAGTAAACGATCTAATTAGAAAAATTGAAAATATAACAGGAAAACACGCTAAAATAAATTATTTTTGGAAACAAAAAGGGGACGTTGAAGATACCTGGGCCGACACTAGTAAAGTGCAACAGATACTTGGGTGGAGCGCAGAAACAGGAATCTCCGAAGTGCTTAAAAAGTACATTGATTGGGCAATTGAACAGAGTAAAATAACAGCAAAAGAAAAAAAGACGTGTGTTTTATGACTGAACATGTAACTAACTACAAAATTACAATTAGCCCTAAATACGGCCTTCTGGATATTAACTGGCAGGAACTTAAGGAGTATAGGGAGCTCCTTTTCTTCCTTGCACTGAGAGAAATAAAGGTTAGATACAAGCAGACACTTATGGGGGCATCATGGACTGTACTACAACCTTTCTTTTCAATGGTAATATTTACCCTTATTTTCGGAAGGCTTGCACAGATGCCCTCAGAGGGAATTCCCTACCCGTTATTCTCCTATTCAGGCCTTTTAATCTGGACATATTTTTCAAATGCGCTTTCCCAATCCAGTAACAGCCTTATTGGAAATGTAAATCTTCTTTCAAAAGTCTATATGCCAAGGATATTCATACCGACAGCTCCCTGCCTTGCAGGTATTATTGATTATGGAATCGCTTTGAGTATTCTTGTGGTGATGATGGTCTATTACAGATTTGTACCGAATACTACAATATTCCTCTTGCCTGTAGTAATGGTACTGACATTCCTGCTTGCTTCAGGTATGGGATACTGGCTTTCGTCTGTGTGTGTGAAGTTCCGGGATGTAAAGTTCATTCTTCCTTTTTTCATCCAGATGCTTATGTTTATATCCCCAGTTATTTACCCTACAGATATTATAAGCGAGAAGTTTCAATGGTTTCTCTACTTAAATCCGTTAACAGGTATAATAGATGCTCATCGTGCATGCATACTCGGATATACTACAGTAGACTTTACTGGTCTTTCCATCTCAGCAGTGATGACTATTTTAATTTTTTTGAGTGGGATTCTCTACCTCAAGCATACAGAGAAGTACTTTGCGGATTTGATTTAAATGAGAGTTTCAAAGATAAATGATCCGATAATCGAAGTGAATCATCTCTCCAAACAATACAGTATCGGGATAGACAAGAATTACAAGACCCTATCTGAGAGCTTTACTTCTGCCATAAGGAGCCCCGTAAAGACGATAAAGAACTTTTACAGTCAAAAAGATTCATTCTGGGCTCTCAGGGATGTGAATTTCGAGGTTGAGCAAGGAGAAGTCCTTGGGATCATTGGTAGAAATGGTGCAGGAAAAAGCACTCTCCTTAAGATTCTCTCACGTATTACTTACCCGACAGAAGGGGAGATAAGGATGTATGGACGTGTAGGTAGTCTTCTTGAAGTAGGGACAGGATTTCATCCAGAGCTTTCCGGCAGAGAGAATATTTACTTCAATGGTGCCATCCTTGGGATGAAAAAGAGGGAGATTGACGATAATTTTGATGAGATTGTGAAGTTTTCCGGTGTAGAGAAATTCCTAGATACACCTGTTAAACGGTATTCAAGTGGAATGCAGGTTCGGCTTGCATTCTCGGTTGCTGCTCACTTGGACCCTGAAATCTTAGTAGTGGATGAAGTTTTGGCTGTTGGAGACGCGGAGTTTCAGAAAAAATGTCTTGGAAAGATGAAAAATGTATCCGAGGATGGTAGAACTGTTCTATTTGTGAGCCATAATATGGGAGCAATTAGCAGTTTATGTGATCTTGGAATATTACTTGATAACGGAGAAGTTCGGGATATAGGCCCCATAGAAGAAGTAATACAACATTATATTACAGAAGGAGCTTCCAATAAGAAGGAGTTTAATAATGGTATTTTAAAAAGTGCTCAAATACAGCAGTCTGGAAATAATATTGAACTAAATATAGAATATGACCTCAAAGGAAAATCATACTCGCCTTTTCTAGGATTTGTTATTAACGATAGTTTTGGAAATCATGTATGTGGATTAAATCCATCTACTGATAAAGTAAAACACAATGTAACTCCAAGAAAAAGTGGAAAAGTAAAAGTTATCTTAAAGTCTCCAAAGTTACTGAATGGTACCTATAGTACTTCATTATGGTTTGGAGATGGAATAACGGATTACTTCCGTGAACTTGATTGCCTAACTTTTGAAGTGATTGATTTGGTAAAACAACTGAAAAAATCTAATAACTCATCAGTTGGCAGTGTATTTCCAGATTGTGAGTGGATTTATGAATGAAATATAGATTAATATTATCGACTAGCAGAAAACTATGAAATTTTTTCTATTTTTGTAACCTCCCAGTTTCCTACTTTATTAAAGAAAGTAATTAATCTTGCTTTCTCCAACTTTAATAGTTACGAACATAAAATAATTCATTAGAGTGACAGTTTAGTTAAAATGTCCTAATATAACTTGATATAAAAACTGAATTCCAGTCTCAAAATCAATAAGCAGAAAAGAGTTACAAGTGCGTGTTAAGAAAGTACACCTATCCAATTTCTATATCATTGATCTTAAAATCATAGAAATTTGTATACATCCAGTAATATTAAGTTAAACGAGAAATCAATTATTTTTTAATAGAGGAATATAATGGTATTAATTTCTGTAGTTGTTTGCACTTATAACCGATGCGATCTTCTCGAACAAGTCATGAAAACGTTAGTAATACAAACTTTATCAAGAGATCAGTTCGAAATTATAGTAGTAGATAACAATTCTAAAGATGGTACCTCAAAAGTTACCGATCTTTTTATAGTAAATAATCCAGAAACTAATATCAGATATGCTCTTGAAACCAAACAGGGTCTATCCCACGCTCGCAATCGTGGCTGGAAAGAAGCAAAAGGCGAATATGTTTCATATATTGATGATGACTGCAAAGCACCTGGACAATGGCTAGAGGTAGCTAAGCAGATCATTGACCAGCATTTCCCGACTATTTTTGGAGGACCTTATTATGCATTTTATAGTTCGCCAAAGCCGAATTGGTTCAAAGACAGTTATGGTTCTCACACATTAGGTGATCAAGCGCATCCTATGGGACTTGATGAGTTTGTAAGTGGTGGAAACATTTTTTTCCAAAAATCCTTGCTTCAGAAAATTGGAGGTTTTGATCCCAACCTGGGATGGTGGGAGATAAAATCGCATATGGAGAGGAAACTGCATTACAAATTTATTTAAGAGAGTCAATGCCTACAGAATTAATATATTATGATCCAGATCTGTATGTGTATCATCTGGTAAGACCAGAAAAAATGTCATTAAAGTGGAGTCTCTGTCAACATTTTTCACTCGGACGTCATTCGTTTTTGATTTTCGAAAATCGTAAAAATGGAATCGCGGATACATATAAAATATTTTTGCATTTTATGCTCATACTAATTACAATAAATTATAACCTAATAAAGACCCCATTTAGAGATAGAAAACAATATCCATATTTTGAGAACTATCTATATGAAAGGATATTCATCCACATTTCAAGGTTCGGAGGGTTGTATGAACAATTAATTCAAATCAAATCCAATTTTTAAGGAAGGATATAAAAATGAAAAATTTAGACATCCTAAAGGCACATGGAATAATACTTGTCAAGGGGAGAATTCATCTAAATTACCTTAAAGGTTCTGTCTTTTGCATAAAATCATCGTTGTAGAAAAAATCATTAAACAGGCATCGAAGTAAGCAAGGAGCAAAATTAGTGATTAGTTATGATAAGTAAATCTCCAATAGTTATGTTTGTTTATAACAGATTGCGGCACACTCAACAAACCATTGAAGCATTGCAAAAAAACGAGCTTGCAAGCGACAGCGAATTATTTATATTCTCAGATGGACCAAAAAGCAACGATGAAAAAGAAAAAGTAGAAATTGTTCGAAAATATCTAAAAAAGATAGATGGATTTAGAGAAATTACTATTATACAGAGGAAAAATAACTTAGGATTAGCAAAGTCCATTATCACAGGCGTCACAGAAGTAATAAACAAATATGGTAAAATAATAGTCTTGGAAGATGATTTAGTAACCTCACCTTATTTTTAACATATATGAATGAAGCTTTGGAGGTTTATAAAAAAATAGATAAAGCATATAGCATCACAGGATATAATCTCCCACCGTCTTCATTAAAAATTCCTATAAACTATAAAAACGACGTATATTTTAATCCCAGACCAATGTCCTGGAGCTGGGCGACATGGAAAGATAGATGGGATAAAGTTGATCGGGAAGTTTGTGATTATGACAATTTTTTAAAGAACAAAAAAGCACAAAAAGAATTCAATAAAGCTGGTGGAAATGATTTAACTGATATGCTTATCCGTCAAATGGACGGAAAGATTGACTCTTGGTATATAATATGGTGCTTTACCCACTATCGAAACAGTGCACTTTGTGTTTACCCAACTAAGTCCATGATTTTAAATATTGGTCATGATGCCTCAGGTGTTCATTGTGGGATTGACCAAAATGGATTATACACTCACAGTAAATTAGAAGAAATTAATAAAATTGATTTTACTTCAGTAATAAAGATTGATAAAAGAATTATGAAACAATTTATAAAAGCATTTCCTGGTCCAAATCATTCAAAATTAAGATATATCAATCCAACGTTATACTTAAAAATGTTAAAAATAACTCTAAAAAATCCAGAATGTGTTACGAGGCATACAATTAATTTTTTTTCTAAAGAGTGCGAGTTACTTATTAATTATCATCAAAAATATCAGGTTCAAAAATTAAAATCACGTTATCCTAATTCTATTGTTGGTTCAAATGTCTCAATAACTCCTGATTGTAAACTTGGGAACCATACTGTAATTCATTCAAATGTCCATCTTTCTAATGTAGTTATTGGAGATTATACATATGTTAACTCCAATCTCAATAATGTTACAATAGGAAAATTTTGTTCAATAGGGCCTTATTGTAGTATTGGTGTTGGTAAACATCCATCCAAAAAATTTGTGTCTACTTTTCCTGCATTTTTTTCAAAAAATAACCTAGGTTGCAAAATTTCATTTGTAGAAAATAACCTATTTGAAGAATTCGATAGAATTGAAATAGGTAATGATGTTTGGATTGGTACAGATTCAATAATATTAGATGGAGTTAAAATTGGAAACGGCGCCATAGTTGGAGCCGGAGCTGTTGTAACCAAAAATGTTGATGACTATGCTATTGTGGGTGGTATACCAGCTAAATTAATAAGATAGGACTTACGCATTTGCCTGCTTTGCAGGCAACTTTTTAATTTTTTCGATATTTAGGTTAAGGTATAGATTGGCTTTTTTAAAAATTGACTAACAGCATTTCTTGTAATGTTCCACTTTGTTTCAAACCATGTAACTCCTGTTTTTATCCTTTGAATTTCAAATCTTAGAAATGCTCTTATTGCCATCATAATATGTGCTCTCTGCACATTGTTTCTTCTTGCCTGACAGCGTTCTACTCCACAAAACTGTTTTATTCCCCTATGATACTCTTCAATTTTCCAGGCTTTTTTCCCTAACTCTTTCCTTTTTTCTTCTTTCATATCCAGTACATCTGTAGCCCAGTATTGCGCGTCTCCGTCCTTGGAAACTATCCAAAATACCTTAATAAAGCCATATTCTTTCAGATGAACTGTCATTCCTTCTGGTGGAATAGTTAACAATTCAATTGCTACATTACCAGTCTTATCAGGGTTAACTAACCGGTTTTTCTTCAACCTTGTTAACCAGTGCCATCCTTTTTTCCTGATGTCTTTGAGATTCTTTATGCTTGAATACCATGTATCAAAAAGAACAAATTCTGGTCTAAAACCACGTTCTTCTGCCTTATTTAGCATGTCAAGGAAGTGATCATTTTTTGTTTTTCCGTCAGTATCTATATCGTAAATTCTAAAGTCAACAGGAATTATAGCATCATTATATGTCCAGACAACGGTTTCAAGATTGATTCCATTTACAATCTGATGATGTTTACCACTCCATTGCCTGTAAACAAGATCGATGTGTTTGGAATAAGGTTTATCGAGAACAGTATCATCGATAATAAGAAAGCCAGTTTCAGGAATGACAAAAGTCTTGACTTCGTCCCATAAAGCCTCCGTTTCCGGAGGCTGCCTTAGAAGAAGACGAGAAAAAGAGTCATGAGATGGACTATTAGAGTCTATAAAACTGCACTTAGAAGCTTCAGTACAGCTGAAGACGCGAGAAGAAGCAATGAGAAAGTTGATATAATCAAGTTCAGTGCATTTAGCAGGATTTATTTAATTCAACTCAAAGATTTTTTTGATTATATTGCATATATTATATTAAAAGATGTATTTTAATATGATTTACAAAAGTGCTTCAACCGCGTAAGTCCTATAAGATATAGATTTTCCAAAGAACAAATAGAGTATTTAAATCAAATTAAATGGTGGGACAAAGATATTAATTGGATAAAAAAACACCAAAATCTATTTCAGGACATTAATAACTTCATTGGATATTTTAAAAATTAAGCAAATTCCAACTCTGCTTCTCGATGATGAACTTAACAAAAATTTGGATAATTTACTGACCAATGATAAAAAAGAATATCTGAATTGCATACGCGTATGATTGAAAAAAACAATAATAAAAAATGAATTACTATGCCTATGTTTTGAAATTTGAAAGTTATACTAAGTTGATCAAATAATCTTATTCATTATTCGGAAATCATTATTTATCAATTGGCGGGAGAAATTTATGACCAAATTGATATCTGTTATAACACCTTCTTACAATGCTGCAGATTATATCGAAGAGGCAATAGAAAGTGTGCTGAATCAAAGCTATAAATTCTATGAGCATATCATAGTGGATGGAGGCTCTACTGACGGAACGCTAGATATCCTGAAAAAATATCCTCACCTGAAGTGGATATCTGAACCAGATAATGGCCAATCAGATGCTATGAACAAAGGTTTCACGTATTCAAAAGGTGACATCATAGTTTACCTGAATGCCGATGATTATTTTGATCCAGACGCTTTTCTTGCAGTAATCAACTCTTTCAACGAAGAAAGAAATACAGATATAGTTGTTGGGAACTTAAAGATAGAATTTGAAGGTGGTAACAGCGAGATTACCGGAATAAATTTTAAACCAGATCTGTTTTCTATGCTGAATTGGTGGAAATCCGATTGTTATCCCTACAATCCGGTTTCCTACTTTTATTTGAGGAAAGTCCAGGAATGCATTCAATTTGATACGAAACTATAGTCTTCAACGTAACTTATTACACGTATTAACACCTATCTACTTATATGGTGGGGAAAGAACACATTCCAATTGATCAAAAATTAGCTCTTGATGAAATCAACGTTTTAATCAAAGGTGAAACCAATTCAAGAGTGCTTAAAAGGCTCTATTTTGTAAAATTTAGATTTTTAGGGGATTCAGTAGAAGAAGCCGCTACTAAAGTTGGAGTTACTAAGAAAACAGGATATTACTGGCAAGATGCCTGGAATAAAGGCGGCTATGCCGCCTTAATACCAAATTTTGGTGGGGGTAGAAAATCCAAGCTTACCGATGATCAAATAAAAGAGTTAAGAATCTTGCTGGAAAAAAAAGATCATTGGACTACAAGAGAAGCTTTGGAGTTAATAAAGGAAAAATATGGGGTAGAGTATTCACAGAAACAAGTAGGAGTTATACTGCATAGTTTTAACATGTATCATTCAAAACCATATACTCTTGACTACAGAAGACCTAAAAATGCTGAGGAAATTTTAAAAAAAGTTAATAGAAGCAATTCCAGCATATATTGGTCCAGATGATCAATATCTTATAGGTTTTTTGGATGAATCCTCACCACAAACAAAAGCAAATACGCAACGATTATGGTCATTTAAAAAGCCTTTGATAACAAAAAATACAGATTATATAAAAGCAAATGCGTTTGCATTCTATTCGATTAATGGTAGAAATCTCATCGATTTTATGGAAAGTTCAAAAGCAGAAAATGTATGTGAATTCCTTGAGAAAATTGTGGAACAGAATTTAGGGAAAAGAATAATTCTTGTTCTGGATAATTCAAGGTCACATCATGCTGATAAAACGGTAAGGAAAGCAAGAGAATTAAATATAACACTTGTGTTTCTTCCTCCTTATTCACCAGATCTAAATCCTGTAGAATTTGTATGGAAAACGATTAAGAGAGAAGTATCTGTTAGATTTATTCAATCAAAAGAACATTTAAAAAAGATTATCAAAAATGAATTTATGAAAGTGGAAAACTCATTATCATTTGCAAAGAAATGGATGGAAACATTCAATCTACAAATAAAAAGTGTAATTTGTTGAGTCAGGAACTATAAATTACAGCATGGATTATAAGTTTTTAGTAGATGTTTCCGTAAACAAGTTCAGGTTTAAAAAAATAAACGATATTTTAGGAACTTTCAGATTAAGGAAAGGTTGCAAAACATTTGAATCAAATAATTCCCAATATTCTAGAAATTGCTACGGTTTTACACAGAATTATTGGAAATACTGCACAGTCAGCCAAAAAATATACCTTTTTACTCATCATTATAGCAATTTATATAAAATTAATCATTACTTGAATTATTCAAAAAGACCTCTTCTCTACTTCTACCATATTTTACTAAACAAAATTCAATAAGATTAGAGTTCGGTTGAGTGAACCAAAAGTTCTAATCGGATATAAAAATCTTACCTGAAAAATTGGAAATAATTTGAATTTATGAATTAAAACAGCTATCTAAAATTTGGATAACAGAAGGTATAATATTGTGGTTAATAAATTTAAGATTTCTATTATTATTCCAACATTAAATCGGGCAAATTATCTGGAAAATACACTTGAATCCCTTATCAATCAAAATTATTCATCGATCAATTTGAGATACTTATAGTAGATGGAGGATCTACGGATAGCACAAAAGATATTTGTGACAGATTTATTAAAATGAACCAGAATTATTCAATTCGCTATATATATGAACCGGAACCAGGACTACTATCAGGACGGCATAAGGGAGCACAAGAAGCGAACGGGGAGATATTTACATTTATTGATGATGATATTGAAGCATCTCCAAGCTAGCTATCTTCCATATATGATGCATTTAGTGATCCAAATATTCACCTTGTTGGTGGAAAAAATCTACCTAAATTCGAAGCAAATCCTCCCTTATGGTTAAAAGATCTCTGGATAACCACACCATATGGAGGAAAAGCTTGTGGATATTTGAGTCTCCTTGATTTAGGAGAAGAAATACAAAAAATTCATCCAAATTACGTGTGGGGCTTAAATTTTTCAATAAGAAGAAAAACCTTTTTTGATATGTATTTCCAAGGAGTTGCGAATTCGTATTCTGATATTAAAAAAAGTAGAACTTCAATAACAAATTCTTCGTCTTCAATAAATGGAACTAAAGATTCATTTAAAAGATATTTATGTAACATTGTAAAAGTTGCATTATCCATGCCTATTTATTTAAAATCTTCAAAGGATGTAAAACTGATAAAAAAGAAAATGGGACACGCCTATAATGATGGATATAAGTTCCATCAGATCCAAGCAAAAAATGATCCAGTCTTATTAAAATGGATTTTAAAAGAAAATTATTGGGATTATTATTTGCGGCCTTATATGCATGGCAATGAGAGTACAGGTACAATGGAAAAGAGTTATTGAAAAAAATTATCACTTTAACTGAATGCTATTATGCTCAAAGTTTAGCAGCTCAGTTTCTTAAAAAACTACTGCAAATTACAGCCATAGGGAGTTCAGCTCATAAAGTTCAGCCATTCAGGAAGAAATATTCCATCTGATGTATAAACCTGCGGGACCTGGGGGAATATTTCTGAACTTTCCTGACATCGATTTTTAAAATTCAATTTTATGTTTTGCAGAAGTTATTCCATTTATCCGCTGACCTCATAAGTTATTTTTCAGAATATTAGTTGATGATATAAGTTATATTTCTCTTGCCAAAAATTTTTCCATTATCACTACTCTTCAATTATTATATTATCGTCTCTGTTTAAATAAATTTATATAGTTGTACTTGAATATCATTGTACAAAAATTTATTTTTTGAGGGGATTTCACAGTCATAATATCCTTCAGATTAAGCGATCTTTGAGGTCTCATGAACTGATCCAAAGCTATTTTGGCATTATTAATCAAAAATATTTTAAGAATCTTTTGTGAGCAGAAATTCAACTGGTTACTCAAAAGATGAGATTCAAATAAGGCAAATTTTGAGTTTTGGGATTGGCTCTTCAAAAATATAGGAGTTGTTATTCAAATGTTCGAAGAAATTATACACAATAATGAGTTGTTGGCAATGATTGTTTCCAACACCTTCGATAAAGAAGGCATACATTTTTTTACACCTGGGGATTTTTCTCAACAGTTAGCTTATATGAAGCATACAACAGGTAAAACAATTCATCCACATGTTCACAATCCTGTAAAAAGGGAAGTTAATTATACTCAGGAAGTGCTTTTTATCCGTAAGGGTAAATTAAGGGTGGATTTTTACGATGAAAGTCAAAACTACATTAAAAGTAGAATTTTGGGGCCCGGGGATGTGATCCTCCTGATCAAAGGAGGGCATGGTTTTAAAGTTCTTAATGAAGTCGAAATGTTTGAGGTTAAACAGGGGCCTTATGCTGGTGATAAAGATAAAACTAGATTTTTAGGAATAGAGGAGGTTTGTTGTATCCCAAAATGATTTCATAAACTGTGAGGTAAGAACTTTAATAAGTGAATTTATTTGGGGATAAAACAAAGGGGATAAAATGATACCTGTAAATGAACCACTTTTAGACGGAAATGAAAAAAAATACTTAATGGAATGTATCGATACTGGATGGATCTCAAGCGAAGGGCCCTTTGTTAAAGAATTTGAAGAAAAATTTTCATCCAAAGTTGGCAGAAAGTATGGAGTTGCAGTTTGTAATGGTTCTGCGGCACTAATTGTGGCAGTAGCCTCTCTGGGACTTAGACAGGGCGATGAAGTAATTATGCCAACGTTTACAATTATTTCTTGTGCGAATGCTGTTGTCACAGCTGGTGCAATACCTGTACTGGTTGATTCTGACCCTTATACATGGAACATGGATGTAAACCAAATAGAATCCAAGATTACTCCCAAAACCAAAGCAATAATGGTTGTTCATATTTACGGGTTGCCTGTAGAGATGGACCCTGTCATAGAGATTGCTAGAAAATATGGATTGAAAATCATCGAAGACGCTGCAGAAGCCCATGGACAGACCTATAATGGAAGGCCATGTGGCAGTTTCGGAGATATCAGTGCGTTTAGTTTCTACCCAAATAAGCACGTAACTACGGGTGAAGGAGGAATGGTAGTTACGGATGACCAAGAACTTGCAGAGAAATGCAGATCTTTACGTAATCTTTGTTTTCAAGCAAATAGAAGATTTTTTCATGAAGAAATAGGCTGGAACTTTAGAATGACGAATCTTCAAGCTGCAGTCGGTCTGGCACAACTTGAAAGACTAGATGAGTTTGTAAAGAAGAAGAGGAAAATGGGGAAATATTATACTGAAAAATTGAATGAATTAGAATTCATACAACTCCCTCTCGAAAAAACGTCTTACGCAGACAATATATACTGGGTCTATGGGATGGTATTAAGTGATCAACTCAATTTTGACGCAAGTGAAATAATGAAGAGGCTTGGAACGAAAAACATAGGTACAAGATCGTTTTTCTTCCCGATGCACGAACAACCTGTTTTTCATAAAATGGGACTCTTTATAAATGAACGTTATCCTCTTGCAGAAAAAATTGCCAGAAGAGGTTTTTATGTGCCAAGTGGACTTGCTTTGACAGAAATACAAGCGGATGAAGTAGTACAAGCCATAAAAGAGGTCATAAGATGAATACTTTTGGGGACTATTCAAAATATTATAACTTACTGTACAAAGATAAAGAATATTCAAAAGAAGTAGATTATGTATCAAATTTAATAAAAAAGTATAGTCCTGAGGCGAAAACGATTTTAGATCTTGGCTGCGGAACCGGAAGACATGATGAGCTTTTCATAAAACATGGTTTCTCTGTATGGGGAGTAGATATAAGTGAAAAAATGTTAGAAGAAGCAAATAAATTAGCTGAAAATGATAAATTATGTTTTTGAGAGGGGATATTCGAAATATAGAATTAAACAAACAATTTGATGTAGTTACTTCATTATTTCATGTAATCAGCTATCAAACAACAAATGAAGATATACTAAGGACACTTTGAAACAGCTTCTAAAGCATTTGGAAAATATGGCATATTTATATTTGATTGTTGGTACGGGCCTGCAGTTTTAAGTGAGAAACCCAATATAAGAGTCAAAAAACTGGAAGACGGAAAATACAAAACTTCTTCGAATCGCAGAACCTGTAATGCATCCAAATGAAAATGTAGTGGATGTTAATTACGAGATTCTTCTGGAAGACGGCAAAACGGCAGTTTCAGTACTTAATGAAACCCATACTATGAGATATTTGTTTAAACCAGAAATTGAAAGTTTCATGGAAAATAGAGGTTTTAGGTTGGTAAGATGTGAAGAGTGGTTAAGCGGAAATCAATCTGGATTTAATACATGGGGAGTAACGTTTCTAGGATTAAAAAAGTAAAAATTTTAGCTTCATAGAAATCCTCTGAAATAATGAACTCCATTAATTTGAAACAAGCAGCCTGACACATTTTTATTTTGTTCATTTCAGTCCTTTGGAGCTGGTTTAGATAATTTTTCTACAAAGCCTCATTGAGATCATGAAAGGCAATGCAGAGAGATACTGAAGGAATGAAGGCATCAGGGAGAACACTCACCGAAAAAGAATGGGCAGAGAATAGTATCGGATTCTGTAGCTGATGTAAATGGGAAAATAGAAAGGAGAAAAATTTTTAATTATATTAGGAGTGGGATCATGAGAAAAAAGATATTAGTCATTGGATTTCAAAAAAAGGATGAGAACATGTATCCCCATTTGAAAGTTTTCATAGATTCACTTTCCGATCATTGTGAAATAAAGTATTTCTTTTTTCGAGAAAGAGGAGGATTTATCGAACCTGCATACACAATGCCATGGAAACCAGGCACATACAGATCTGTAATGAAAGGAGCTTTAAATTCTATTATTGACACAATAAAATTGATATTAATCCGTGATAAGTATGATTCCATTATTGCGATTGATTTGTATACGTATGCGATTACTGCAAAAGTACAAAATAATGTAAAAGTTATTTTATGGAGTCACGATTTCGTAGGTATAGACCATCCAATTTATAACACATTTTTCATCAGATATGTTTACTCAAATTCTGTAAGAAATCTGATTAAAAATAATAAGATAATAATCCAAGATCCAAATAGATTGAAAGCTCTACTAGAATGTTTAAAAATACCAGATTTTGCTCCAGATGTATATTATATGCCAGTATTTTTGGAGAGTCTTTCTTTAATGTTTAAATCAGAATTATCTTCTATAAGCAGGCCAAGGATTTTACAATGTGGCGGAATAGGGAAATACCGTTCAAGTGATAAGCTACTCCATCATTATCAAATTCATGCTGATAATTATCGTTTGTTGTTTCACGGATTTATTTTTAAAGATCTTATGGAAGAAGTAGAAAAAAGCCTAATAAAACCAATAATCTCATCAAAAATTATTGACAGTAAATCTCTGTATCAGATCATTGACTTTTGCGATATTGGCTTTGTAAGTTATGAAACAAATGATGTAAACCATCGTTATCTATCAAAAGCATCTGGCCAGATGGTTGAGTTTTTACGGATGGGTAAGCCTGTAATTGTAATGGGCAAATCGGACTTAAACGAGTTTGTTGAAGCAGCAGGCATTGGTGTTGGAATTAACAGTATAAATGAATTAAACCATGCAATTGAGATTGTAAAAACGGATTATAATAAATATTCAAATAATTGCATTCAATGTTTCAATGATTATTTCAATGTAAATCTGTATATCCCAAAATTTCTGGATTGGATATAAAATGAGTGGATATATGATTGATCGAGGAAAGATTAAGGACATAATGGGCTATTATTTGCCAAAGCAAATAACTAATTTTATCAATAAATCCCGTATCTTTTACCATTTTTATCAAAATATCAATTATGATCCCAAATTTAACCATCAAAAAAAAATATTAATATCATATATTACATCCCCCTTAAAAAATGACACTTCAAAATTCATATTACATACTAATTTTATCGAATGCCTTGAAATATTAAAAACATTTATTGATTGGGGATATTCCATTGATTTCATAGATTGCCTTGACAATAGACATAACTCAGAAATTGAGAAAAAAAAATATGATATAATTTTTGGATTTGGTAAACCATTTAATTATGCCTCTGTAAAAAATCCAGATGCATTAAAAATTATTTATTTAACAGAATCACATCCAGATTTTTCGTTAAGGGCTGAAGTGGGAAGAAATGAATATTTTTATCAGCGCCACAAAAGAAAAACATGCATAACAAGATCTGGATTCTATTATAAAAATCAAGATATTAAACTTGCAGATTACGGAATTATTATTGGTAATAGTTTTACGTCTCAGACATATGTATTTCCTGAAGGAAAATTGTATACTCTTGCTCCTACAGGACTATTAAATAAAAATTATACTCCTGGTTTAAGAGATCTTTTAAAAACGAGGGAAAATTATGTTTGGTTTGGATCGTATGGTGCTATTCATAAAGGTCTCGATATTCTTATTGATGCCTTCAATGAGCTCCCAAAATGCACTCTTTATATTTGTGGCCTTCATCCAAAGGAAAGAAGATTATTTAAAATAAATGAAGAAAACATTCACGATCTTGGATTCATACAGGTTAATACCCCTGACTTCATTCAATTAATGAATAATTGCAGTTATGTAATTTTGCCATCATGTTGTGAAGGAATGGCAACAAGTGTGTTAACCTGTATGAATCACGGACTCCTTCCAATTGTCACACGAGAATGTGGTATTGATCTTCAAGAATGGGGGATTTATTTAGAAGATTATAAAGTAGGCTATATTAAAGAAATAATAAGAAATTGCTCCACTTGTGATCCAGATATATTAGAAAAACATCACAAGAAAGTATACGAATATTCTCAAAGTAAATTTGTTCTACCTCGATATTCTAGAGACTTTCGACTAATATTAATGGACATTCTTTCAAAAAATAAGGGGAAAGCATGAAAATACTTCATCTCACTACAAGTTTTGTCCAGCAAAGCGCTGGGTATAGATTACATAGAGGGCTCATAAACTTAGGACTAGATTCACATGCCCTTGTGGGATTTAAAGGAATAAATGATTCTACTGTACATGGTGCTGAATCTTTGTGGGCAAATAAAGTGGCATACCTGAAAGATAGGGCTGATCAGTTACTCGTTAGACAATATCCCCACAGGACTGGAATCATCTTTTCTCCATCAATTGTTCCTGACAGAATAACCTCAAAAATTGAGAAATTCGATCCGTCAATTGTGCATCTTCACTGGATTTGTGGAGGATTTATAAGAATTGAGGCATTAAAAAAAATTACGAGACCTATTGTATGGACACTACATGATAGCTGGGCATTTACTGGAGGTTGTCATATCCCCTATGATTGTAAAAAATATCATGAAAATTGTGGTAAATGCCCAACATTGGGGAGCAAGACTGATCACGATTTATCGTGGCTCGTACTGTTAAGAAAAAAAAAATCATGGCAAGACTTGGAAATTGTAATTGTAACTCCGAGTACTTGGTTGCATGATTGTGTTATAAATAGTACTTTATTCTCAAATTCCCGGGTTGAAGTAATCCCAAACGGGATTAATATAAATCAATTCAAGCCAATTAATAAAGACTTTGCACGGAGTCGATTATTATTACCAAGAGATAAAAAAATTATATTATTTGGCGCAGTAAACAGTACAAGTGACCCCAACAAAGGCTTTAAACATCTAAAACAATCTTTATACCATCTTAAAGAGAAAAAAATATTTGAAAATATAGAGCTTGTAATTTTTGGAGGAGATAGATCAATAGATTTTCAATATTTAGGATTCAAAGTACATTCTTTAGGTAAAATACAAGATGATAGCACTTTGGCACTTCTCTATTCTGCAGCAGATGTTTTTGTTGCACCTTCATTATCTGAAAACCTTCCAAATACTATATTAGAATCTCTTGCTTGCGGGACACCTTGTGTTGCATTTAACATTGGTGGCATTCCGGATTTAATCGACCATAAATGTAATGGATATCTTGCTCCTCCTTTCAATTCAGTGGATTTTGCAGAGGGAATTGAATGGATACTATGTGATGAGACGCGTACAAAAATTCTTGCTGAGAATGCTAGAAAAAAAATAATACAGGAATTTAACATTGTAGATGTCATACATAGATATAGTGAGTTATATAACTCCATTTCTTGATTATATCCAATAAAACTGCTATAGAATGTCAAATCTGCTGAAAATATTATCAATTTCATAGAAACGACTTTCTGAAGTAAGATTTCATAGGCAGTTTACGAAATATCTGTAAAATATGATTTTTTTTAAATCTGTTGGTTTGAGCAGTAACAAGCTTGAAACATGAAGTATTTTGAAGACTGAAAATCAGATTACATTTGTGATCATCCTTTAAATAAGGAACTTGAAGTTTCCTCGACTTTAACTCATTAAGCTACTTTCTATTATATCAAATGAAAACTGATTATAACTTTGTGAAATCACAGTTATCTAGGATACAACAATTAGGTAGGCAATCAGATGACTTACGATATCAAAATATCCGTAATTACAGTTTGTCTTAACAGTGAAAATCTAATTCAAAAAACAATTAAAAGCGTAGTTAGTCAGACTTATCCAAATGTTGAGTATATTATTATCGATGGAAAATCTACAGATAATACCGCAAACATTGTCATGAAATATAAATCACACATAAATATTTTCGTTTCAGAAAAGGATAACGGAGTTTATGATGCTATGAACAAGGGAGCTCATCTTGCTACTGGAGATATGATATATTTTTTAAATAGTGGGGACTATCTATATGATGACAAAGTTTTGGAAAAAATCGTAGCTGAAGCAGAAAAACATAACCTTTGTGAGATATTCTATGGAGACATTTTGTATTACAACAGCAGTGGCTCAAAATATTACTTAGGACCAATGAATAGTATTGCAGAGATAATATCAAGAGGTATAAACCATCAGTCAATATTCACCAGAAAAAGTGCTTTTGAGAAATGTGGGTATTTTGATACGAAGTATAAAATTTTTGCAGATTATGACTGGTTACTTAGATGTTTAACTAAATATCATACGAAAATAAACAAAGTTGAAATTCCAATTTCTTACTATTTAAGAGGCGGATTAAGTGATAACCACTGTGACGAATATATACATGAAAAATACGAAATTATTACTAAATACACAAGATTAAATCAGCTCATTAAGTATTCACAGGCACATCCAGTTGGTTTTGCTCGTTATATAAAATATAGATTCTGCAAAACTATCGCTACTAACCATATTAAGTTTTAACTTATAAGATACAAAAAGTCGAAAGACTATAATATTTGATTTAATCCTTACTTACTTTATTATAAACGTTGATTATTATATTTGATATCGGTTCCCAAGATAAATCTCGCTTTAATTTCTTATGTGCATTAATACCCATTTTTGATCTTATATCATAATTTTTTAACAAGTAAATAATAGCTCTCGATAAAGCCTCCTCATCTCGTGGAGGGACAATAAGTCCTGTAACACCATGGTCTACAATTTCTGGAATACTACCGACATCAGTTGCGACTACTGGTTTACAAAATCCGTAAGCTGTAGGGATAACACCACTTTGGGAGGCCTCTACATATGGTAAAACAACAAGACTACAAATTTTAAATAATTTTGCGCCCTCTTCGTATGAAATTCGATAATTATATATAATGAACTTATCTCTATTGACCATCATATTTTGATATTTTTCTAAATCATCTCCTTTTCCTGCAATAATAATTTTAACGTTAGGTATCTCTTTTACAATTAAAGGCTCTGCTTTTATTAAATATTCCAAACCCTTATATTTTTTAATTCTACCAAAAAATAAAATTGTATTCTCTTCTTCTTTATAATTTTTATCATATTTCTTGAATGGAGTAACTTCATGTTCACCGATAGGAATAACACTGATTCTATTGTCTATAATATTATATTCCTTAATTAATGACTCCTTCAACTTAGTACCATGAACAAATATATGTTTTGAATAGCATTTTGCACATTTCATCACAAAAGGATGCAAAAAATATTCTTCTCCTAAATGCCTATTTACGTCATGAAGTGTAGTTACCATTTTAAAATTTAGTACCTTACTGAATAGATATATTATAAAAAAAATAAAACCTGCTCCTTGAACATGAACTATGTTTGGTCGGAAATCTTTAATACTCTTCAACATCTCATAGATAATTGAAATCGAGTTAATAACTGGATTAGAGGATTTATAACAAAATAATTTTAGGTATATTTTTTTATCTATGTTTTCTAAACTGTCAATATTTGCCCATTCAGGCAGGATCAACATGACTCTTTGACTATTAGATAATGAGTTAGCCAACTGAATAATATAATCTTGAAAACCTCCTAACGTTACACACATAACCTTCATATAAACTCCTCTGATCCGTATTCTAATGAAATTTATTTCCTTTCAAAAGTAAGTTTGGTATTATCTTTGAAAAGAAGTTAATTAAAAATACTGCTTGAACAATTATTCTTTTTTCTCCAGTATTTGTTTAAATCTTTGTAAAAGAATGTAAAATATAAGACGTCAATATTTTGCAATCGAAACTTAATCCTTGAATTTTTCAATTTCAATGATCTTACGATAAGCTTTCGCAATTTCTTCCCCATACTTATCCCAAGTAAAAACTGAAATTCTCTCTTTTGCAGATTCTCCCATTCTAATTCTGAGCTCATTGTTCTTGTATAATAACAATATCTTATTCTTTAATTCATCTACATCTTCAATAGGTATTACAAATCCATCAATACCGTCTCTAACTTGAGACCCACTATTTTTTGTTACGATAGAAGGAAGTCCACAAGACATAGCTTCATAAGTAGCAAGTGAAGATCCCTCTGACAAAGAAGGAAAAACAAATACTGAAGAATTACTGTAATACTTATATAATTCATGGTTAGGCACATATGGAATATGTTTATACATTCCTTCATATCGACTCACTACCGGCTGTAAAGAATAATCTATTTTCCCAATTAAAAGTAATTCTGTATTTTCTATTTTATTATCGGATATTAATTGATAGTAAGCTTCTAATAGAAAGTTAATCCCTTTACTTAATGAGAGAAGTCCCACATATATTATGCGAAAAACTTGATCATTTTTAGGAATAGGCTTAAATTTATTTTCATCAACTCCATATGGGATAATAAATATTTTATTAGGATTTCCTCCGTTTTCTATAAAGTTCTTATACACATATTCAGAAGGAACAAAGATGTAATCTGCAAACGTGTATTCTTGGAGTGTTTTCTTCATTCTCGGTTCATCTGGCAATAAACAGTTACTATTATATTTAGAATATGCACTTTTCAACAAATTTTTTCGATGGAGTGGATGAGAGGCACCTTGGTCTATGATGACAATTGCACCTTTTTTCTTTGCTAATCTTGAAGTCCAATAAGCATAAGTACTACAAACATGGAAAATATCACATTTTTTTATATACACTAAAGATATTAGTTCGAAAAGATAATTGCACATACAATCGATTTTTTTCCCAAAGATAACTGGCAATTTTGAAGAAAATATACTTAATACTTCTGGACTGAAGATAGACACTATATACTTGTCATCTAGTTTATCGCTACATCTTAAACAAACTAAACTTTCTAATCTGGAGATATATTTAAACTTTAAAGATTTTAATTTTGGGTACTGAACGATTTTTTTTGAGAACTTTTTGAAATACATTGTAGTAATAAACATATATAAATAGCCAGCTTTTTGAGCTCCAAGAGCTGTGTTGTAGTAGTGACCTTTTTTTCCAGATAACAAAATCACTCTCATTATATTCCTCTAAACGATATCAAATTCAAATAAATTAGGCTTTGAATAACACGACACAATTGAAAGTTTACAAACTAGTTAAATCAGCTAGGGGAGTACTTGTAAGATATAAATTTATTATCTCCAGATACTTCTGTCAAATCTTTGTGCAAAATGTTGTACTTTTCCTTTACAGGGACATCTATATTCCATCGACTGAAATCTACAGACTCATTGTCTCTAAATGGTTCTGTATTCCCTATGATAGAATGAGGGAGTTTCAATAATGAAGTTATGACAAGAATTACTAAAAAAAGTGATATAAATGTTTTAAACAGTATTTTTAATTTTATGTCAGTTGATCTCATAATACGAATTAGACCGAAAGATAGTATAATAGAAAATGGGAACGCAAAGAAATTATATAGCCTATCTGGATTTAATTCAAAGCCTTTTACAGAGATTAATAGCATGAATAAAATAAGAACTACTGCCCATCCTATTATAAATAAGTCAGATGATTTTTTCCTGTATTTGACTACTTCTTTTACGTAGACAAGAAATGACCCAATGAATAAGACCCTAGTAAACCAAGTAGACCAAAAAACAAGCGGCCCGTATAAATATGCTTTCAAGCCCCCAGTTTTTGATTGGTGAATTACTGTACCATTAGTAGCAACTATATCACTCGAAAAAGATTCTTTTAAAAGAGACATAGAAAATTCAAATATGTTCCCGAAAAAATGACCTATATATATCATATAAGATATAAATAAAATAAAACACAAAAATATAAGCGACATTGAAATATCCATGTCATTCACCCAGTTAATCTTCTTTGATATAAAATAAGATAAATAAATTATTAGTAGAGTGATAAAAAACGTTATGCAAGTTACAAAATGAAAAATTGTTATTGAAGCAACTAGAATTAGGATTATAATTTTTAGAATTATACGATTAAAATTTTTAGTTTGATATTTATAATCACTGAAGCTTTTTTTGATAGCTATATTGTTATCATTTAGTTTCTTAGATTTATTATCAAGTACTATCAGCAGTAGAGTTGTCATATAAATGACTATTGCTAAACTTTGAGTTCTATACTCAAATCCAAACTTAAATACAGTAAATTCCCATCCACTAATAAAAACTGCTATCAAAGACAATTTGGGATCGAAAAAATTCCTAATGAACATATATAAGTAAAAAAATACCAACATATTAATAGCTGGGTGAAGATATGTAGCTAATGTATAGAGATCTATTCCAGTAACAGTTGTTAAAGCAGTGTAAAAGATATATAATCCTGGAAAACCATATGATACAGAACCGATTTTTGCAAAATTTATGAAAGAATTATCTGATAAAAAATAATTTGTTGCTCGTAAGGTAGAAGGTGCATCTGTTCCTATCGGATAGTTAAATTTTAATGCAAATATATAATGGTTAAATAAAATAGTCAACATAATAAGGGAGAATAAGTACATTTCATCTTTCGGTTTAAAATAATTCTCATCCCAAATTAGTAGATAGATTATAGGTGAAGCCAATAAAAGTATTCCAGGAATAAATACGTTAAACTCTGTACTAAATTTTAGGGGGAGAATTGAAAATAACAATCCAACAATAATAATTAATAGAGATATTAGCTTTTTTTCATACTTGATGCAAAAGTCATTATTCATAGTAATACCATACTCATTCATTTTATCAGATTAAATATTGAATTAATGGAAACCATTCATCAAAGAGTTAATTGCATCTGAAAATGCTTTCGAAGAATTCTCTACTGTTATATCTCTTATTATATTCTCAGAGAAAATACCCATATTATTCATTAAAGCAGGATCCATGAATATTTTATTTATTGAGTCATATAATTGTATTTCATTTTTCGGCTCGACAATAAACCCATTGATCTCATTTTTTATTAAATCAACGGAAGCTCCAACTGCGTTTGTGCTAATAACAGGCAATCCACAAGCCATTGCTTCATTAAGAACTAAACCCCATACTTCTTCAGAAGAAGGTAATACAAAAATATCAGCTACGGCATAAAAACATGGAAGAGCATCTTTTTGAACAAAATCAAAAATATGTACATTATTAATATTATTAATTTTAGTCCACTCGATTAGTTCTGACTTTTCGTTACCATTACCAACTATGACTAAACCTACATCGTAAATTCTATTTAATTTTTTGTGAGCTTCCAATAAATATTTAATTCCTTTCCGTTCAATTAGCTGCCCTACATACAAAACGACAAATTTATAATTCAGTCCAAACTTTTCTTTCAAATCATTTTTATTTAATTTTAAATCTAAAATTGCATTTTTAAAAAAGTTAGTATCTACTGAGTTAAAAGAAATAAACACTTTTTCTTCAGATGCTCCAAGTTTCACTAGATATTTTTTTGCATTCGTACCATAAGCAATAAATAAATCTGAACGTTTAACTACATATTTAACAAATGGCAGAGAAATAATTCTCAACAAACTATGTTCGTTTTCAGTACTTCCGGACCATAATATGAATGGAATATTTAATGATTTGGCAACAAAAAAAGCAATTTGATTTGTAAATGAACTATAACCTGCTGAAATAATAACATCAAATTTACCATTATATAACTCTCTAATAATTGTTGGATTAATATGATAAAAAGTTTCTTTACCCAAGTTTAAAGTAACTTTGGGAAGGATTTTGTAATTAAATGAAAAATTATGATTCACAATCCATTCTCTATTTTTTTCAGATTCTGAAGTGAAATAAACAAATAACTCAATATTCGGATTTCGAGCTAATTCTTCGAATAACGGAATCCTATAAGGTGCAATTATGTTATGTATCAATGCAACTTTGATAACTTTCGGGTAAAATTTATTTTCGATCATCTAAAACCTCAAAATAACTGTCTTCTATTAGGTCAATAACCCGATTCAAAGTATAGGATTTTTTAATTATTTTTGTACAATTTTGCTCAAAAATTGAGCTGATTTCATTGTTCGTCAAAATTGTATATATAGCACTCTTCAATGAATCTTTATCAAATGGGACTACAAATCCAACGTTACCCTCAATCCATCCAAGATTATCCCCTTTGGTTGTTGTAATAATGGGAGTACCACAAATACACGATTCAAGAAACGTAATAGGAAAACCTGAAAACCAAGGAGTTACAAAGACATCGGAGTCTACAAAAGCAGAAATTTTTTCAGGAATAGATACAAAACCAGTAAACAATACCTTATCATTAATAGCTAATTTATCTATCAATCTTTCGAAGTGATTCTGATAACCGTCATTAGGGCCAATTAACACTAATGTTGCGTTATCTATTTCATTAGTGAGCTCTGCAAATGATTCAATAAGTAGATCAATTCCTTTACTTATATGTAAACGACCAACATACAGCACAATTTTTGAGTTTTCAAGCCCATATTTCTTTCTGAAAATTCCTTTGGGAGGTAACTCACAATACTTAGTTTCATCTATTCCATTAGGTACAATTTCAATTATATCTGGACTTACTCCAAAATCTAAATATTGAGCAACTTCAGTTTCATTAAGTGCATACAGTCTAGATGCATCTTTTAATATCTTTTTTCCAAAAAGTACGTCAAATATTGTTTTTAAATTCTTTCTTTTAATTATTTTAGGGGAAGATCCATGGGCCTGAAGTACATAAGGGACATTATTTTTTTTCGCAAAGTAATTGACAATAATAGCTGAAAATGTCCTGTATTCATGTATATGAATAATATCAAATTCCTTTAACTCTTTGCTGGCGACTAATGGTAGATAATAAGGTATAGGAAGGACAAGATTTTTGGAGAGATAGCTAGATAAGTTCCTAAAATAGTATGTTTTAACTCCATCAATATTTATAGGCTTATTTTTATCCACTTTCAATCTTGACTTGAACCCATCTGTAGTATAAACAGTTACTTCATGCCCTCTCTCCACTAAACTAAGAGAAATATCATAAGCGACTCTTGCTGGACCACCTGCTTCCCAAGAAGGTTTAAAGAAATTTGTAACTTGTAATATTCTCATGAAAGGGCCTCTAAATTTAGCTCAAACAAATTAACAATAGAGTTCCAAGTGTATTTGGTAACGAATTCAAATGACTTTGATCCTTGTTTTGATATTGAGTCTGGAGATTCTAAGAATTTATTCAGTTTGCACAAAGTATCTTCTGGTTTGTCAATATAGGTAATCCCATTATCCATTCCAAACTTCTTTTAGTATACCAGGAAGGTTCGTGGCTATTACAGGTTTTCCCATGGCCATATATTCATATATTTTAATAGGCACAATATTCATCATGATTTCATTTTTATAAGCTGGTAAAAGACATATATCAGCGGCAGCAATGTGTTTTGGAATTTCTTCGAATGGGATTTTTCCTGTTAGTATTAATTTACCATTTAGGTTTTTTTCAGATTTCATTTTGAGTAAAGAGTTTGTAGAGGTCTCCCTCGCCAACTATCATTAATTTGATGTTTTCATTGGTCAGTAGTAGAAAGGCTTTCTGCAACTTCTTTCATTCCAGAGAAGTCGTATATCCATCCCATGAAAAATAATAAGACATCATCTTTTTTAATCCCATATTTTTCCCTAATTGATGAACCGTCTACCTGGGGATTGAATTTTTCAAAATCTACACCTGCAGGTATTACAGATATTTTATTGATATTACCCCCCATCTCCACAGCATAGTCTTTTAGACCCTGGTTGATGACAAAAATCTTATCTGCGCCTTTAATTGTCTTTTTTTCAAATTGTTCTGCAGTTATTCTTGTAAATTTACTTGGAAGTAATGTGTGTAAATGGTCTATAAGATAATACACAAAAGGAATGTCGTATTCTTTCTAGCCTGCTGCATACCAAGATATGCATTAAGAATACCAAATGCTATTATTACATCTGGTTTAAACTCTCGAATTTGTCTTTTTATCTCTTTTTCATGAAAATAAATAATAGATGCCATATCAAGAACTGGGACTTTGATCATCCCTGGTCTGATAAGAGTTATGTTAGCTTCCTTGAATATTTTATAAGCTCCTTTAATTTCCTTCCGACCAGTGATTATTTCTTTGTCTTTATCCTCTTTCCAGAGATACTCATAATCAATTACTCTTATTTGATGACCCCTCAATGCCATTCTATCCATTAGATGATGCTGTTGATGAGGCCCTCTTTTAATCCAATCGGTTTCCTGAAGCACTAAAATGTTCATTTAGCATCACATCAGAATTCGGCGCTTTCATCGATATTCTCCCAGTTTTCTTTAAACCAGCTGTGTACATTTTTTAGGCCATCTTCAAATTTCATCTGAGGTTTGTAGCCAAGTACTCTATTCGCCTTGTCTACACAGGAAAGAAGCTTTGTTTTTACATCCCAATCCCTACGTTCTTTAAAAATGACTGCAGCTTTGTTATTTGTTAATTCGTTGACAATCGTTGCCATTTCAATGACCTGATGATCGGTTCCTGAACCAAGGTTAAAAGCTTCACCTATAGCTTCTTCTTCTATTCCCATAGCAACGAGACCATTGACAATATCACCTACATAAGTCCAGTCTCTTGTTTCTGTTCCTTCGCCTGTAATTGGAAGTGGAGCTCCTTTCATTGCCCAGTAGAAAAAGTTGGGAATTACATTTCGGTATTTTCCAGGAACTTCTCCTGGTCCATATGAGTTAAAAAAGCGTGCATTTGCAATGGGCATATTGTAAAGATTATGGAAGTAATTCGTGTAAAGTTCACCAAGGAGTTTCGTTACCTGATAAGGCGTATGAAGACTGATTGAGATATCATGTTCTTCAAATGGCATTTTCGAATCAAGACCATATACTCCGCATCCAGATGAAGAATAAACAAAGCGTTTTACATCAACAAGTTGAGCATATTGAAGGACTTTGAGAATTCCAATGCCATTGATCATTAGATCTTTCTCAGGGTTATCAACAGAATTCTGGTTTGCAAAATGAGCAGCAAGATGGAAGACATAATCAGGCTTATCTTTGAAGGCACGCTTGAGTATTTCATCATTAAGAATGCTCCCTTTAATAAAGAATATATTATCTGCCTTTGGTATGTTCCACTCATAAGAAGAGGAGAGATCATCTAATATGATAACTTTCTTTGCATTCATCTCAGAGAGTTTTTGGCAGAGATTCCCACCAATTGCACCAGCCCCGCCAGTAACCAGTATAGTTTTTCCTTCATAATCACTCGGTATAGTTTCTCAATTTATTCACCTATCCTGTAATATTTTCTCATCCATTCTACTGTTCTGCGTATTCCTTCTTCTGGAGAAACTTTGGGATTATGGTTAAGATCTCTAACAGCTTTAGAACAATCAATTGTCTTTACTTTTGTTGTAAATGATTCTGCTCCCTCATAAGTAACGAGGGAATCTTCTACACCTATAGCTTTCAACACAAGGTCCGAATATTCCTTAATGTCTTTCTCCCATTCAGGTCTTCCAGCTACATTGTAGGCTTCTCCAGGGATAAAGTTGTCAATAATATTTGCCCATGTACGACAGGAATCTTCAACAAAGTCAATTATACGTTTATGACCACTATACACTGTATATGGCTTATTGTGAAGAGCAAGATAGATAAATTTGGGAATAAAACCTCGATAAGGCGTATAATGTTCGTAGGGGCCGTAACAGTTTACAGGGCGAACTCTTACAGTTTCTGTTCCAAACATTTTTGCAGAATTCATACACATAAGCTCTCCAGCCCATTTAGTGATGGCATAGTCATTCATTTGATAGGTATCTTTAATGGGATTGTTTACCATCACATCTTCTGTCATGACTCCATCATAGTCACCATACACTTCTGCACTGGAATAAAAAATCATGCGAAATTTGAGTTTTTCCTGAAGCCGAAGCATATTTTTGGTACCAATTACATTAGTCTGCCAGAGATTTTCATAGTAATCTTCTCCATTCCATCGACCGTATTCAGCAGCTAAATGGTAGACATAATCAAAATTAGATTTTTCAAAAATTCTTTCAAGCTGTCTGTAATTCCTGACATCAGACTCTAATATAATTCTCACGTCTGGTATTATACAGATCAGCTGCAATTACTTCGTGACCTCTACTTTCTAATTCATTGACAAGATTTGTACCGATGAAACCTGCTCCACCAGTAACTAATATTCTCTGTGCATCCATAATTTATCCTCAGTACAGTTGAATAATATTTGCAAAGATAGTCGTGTGCACTCTTAGGGAAACTTCAATAAGACACAGAAATTCAAAAATAAATTATATAGCTTTTATAAACATTCGACCAGATAATGGGGGTTTTCAAATCTTCTTTAGAAAATTTTCCGCACACGTCTACAATTAATTTTGCTGCATTTCCATCACCGTAGGGATTAACCCAATATTTTTCCCTAACTGCATCTATAGCGTGATTGAGTATTGTCAGTGGATCCACACCTGCAAGGACATTTGACCCTACTTCAAGAGTTTCTGGACGTTCGGTATTATCTCTTAATGTAATGCAAGGCACTCCCAATATACAGGTTTCTTCCTGTAAACCTCCAGAATCTGTTAATACAAATTTAGCGTTCGCTTCCAACTGAAGAAATTCAAGGAACCCCTGTGGGGAGATAACATCAATACCTTCAAGAGAAAAACCGAATTTTTCAATCATTTTTTCAGTTCTGGGATGAATCGGAAAAACAATTGGAAGTGAAAAATAGTCTTTAATTAATTTCAATCCAGTATATAATTCCTTCCAACCTTTTTTTGACATCTACATTTTCAGCCCTGTGGAGTGTAACAAGAATATAATTTTTAGGGGATAAACTTAAATTACTCAATATATCTACTTTATTTTTTGCAATTTCGATGTTCTGATATACTGCATCAACTACAGTATTTCCAGTCACAAAAATTTTTTCAGAATCAATTCCCTCTTTTATTAATTGTCTACATGATGTCTCTGTTGGAGCAAAAAGATAATCAGAAATATGATCCGAAACAATACGATTAATTTCTTCTGGCATACTGCGGTCAAAACTCCTGAGACCAGCCTCAACGTGACCAACCTTAATATTTAATTTAGCTGCAGTAAGGCTTCCAGAAAGAACCGTATTCGTATCCCCCTGTACAAGAACGACATCAGGCTGCTTTTTAGAGAGAATATTTTCGATCCCCAGCATAATCTTACCAGTCTGAGAAGCATGCGTACCAGAGCCTGCATCTAAATTATAATTAGGTTGTGGGAGATTTAAAATATCGAAAAAAATTCGATCCATTTCATAAGAATAATGCTGACCAGTATGAAGTATAAAATAATCCAGATTTTGCTCCTCACATTCTGTAATAACTGGAGACATTTTGATAATTTCAGGGCGGGTACCAAGAATAATGCAAATCATTGTCACTGACACCTTTGAAGTCTTTTCTTTAAGCTATCTTAGAGTCCTTCATAACTGCAGATAATGAATGCAACAAAATTCCTGTCAGCGACATAAAAGTCCCTACAACAATAAACAGAACCATGAGCATGGTCGGACCGAACTGCAGGCTTTCTCCAGCAACGAAGGTTTGCAGGAAGTCAGCACCCATGTAAAGTCCGCCTATTCCAAGAGATAAACCAGGGACTGTTAAATAGTAAAGAGGTCTGTTGAACTCTATGTCTTTCAAAATAATGACAAGGACTTCAAGACCGTGCTGAATAGGATTCTTTGTTGAACAGTCAACGTCGTAGCGAACTCCTATTTCAACTTCTTTTATTCGAAGGCCAGATTTTGCCGCGTCTGCAAGCATTTCGCTTTCTATTGCCATACCCTGTGCATTAAAACGAAAAATGTCTTTTGTAGAGGCTGTAAAGGCACGAAAGCCACTCTGAGAATCTGTAATTTTGAGGCCGGAATTCAGATTAGTAAACCTATCCAGAACTCTCTGACCTATGCGACGGTAGATGGGAGTGTTCCTGTCCAGACCGTTTAAATAACGGCTACCATTTACCAGATCAGCTTCGCCTTTAAGAATAGGCTGAACCAGTCGTGGAATATCTTTAGGATTATGCTGGCCGTCAGAGTCCATGGTAACTATAATGTCTGCACCTTCGGCAGCTGAAAAACCGGTTTTTAGAGCGCCTCCTTTTCCTGTATTAGCCTCATGAACAATAACTTCTGCACCTGCTTTCCTGGCAATATCAGCTGTTCGGTCTGAACTGCCGTCGTCTATAACGATCACATTGTCAGCGTAGTGTTTTGTGAGGAGGACTATACTTCCTATAGATACTTCTTCATTGTAAGCTGGGAGTATAACAGTTATATTCTGTGGAACATAGCCTCTAGTGCACGGTTTGTTTTCTTTATTATAAGTGCTCAGGGCGCTGCTGTCAGTTAACAGCTTGTTGCTCACGGTGAATGGCTCCTTGAATTAGTACTATTGAAAATTATCCTCTAAGTCTTTTTTTAAAAGTAATTCAGAACCTAACTATATAAATTTATTTAAAATGACATAATAATATAATAATAATTGGGAAATAGCAACATCTGGAACCCTTTAAATAAAGTAAATAGAAAATTATGCTCTTGAACCAATAAACTCAAAAATAACTAGAATATTGGACTAAAAATAGAATAATTTGCCTAAAATAGGAAAGCCAGTTTCGAAAACACAATCAACAAACTTCAAAAATACTTTGAGATCTTGCCCGGAGATCCCTATATTGTGAAGAAGATTTTCTCTAGATGGGCTATTTTCAAGCGGAGTTTTTCTTTATGGACACTTGCCTCATTCATCAGAATAAACCATATTCTTACTAAACAAAACAAGAGACAAGGAAAAACTCAATTCAGACCTGATATATGGGAAAAAATAGAAATTAAGTGGAAAGTTTTAGCTTTCCTTAAATTAACTTTTCTGAGATAAACTTTCCTCAATTTAGCTTTCCTCTACTTTTTTTCTTCCCGTCTCAAAAGCCCTAATATTAACTTCAATTGTCTTTTGCGGCACAAGGGCTTTCACGTTTTCAAGCAAGGTGTCTTTTGGAATGGGCAGATAACCTGAAACTGCTCCTACCATTGCCACATTCATTGCTAATCTGCTGCCTGCCTCATATGCCAGTTCATCGGCATTGAAGGCTTTAACTATATATTTTTCAGTAAGAACATCAAGAATTTCCTGGACGTCAGGATATTTTGCAAGACCTGATGTGACAGTAACAGGAAGCACAGGCTGGGTGTTTACAATTACAATTCCACCATCTTTCAGGAAATCGAGATAGCGGACTGCTTCCATTGGCTCAAGGGCAAGCATGAGATCAGCGCCTTTTTTAGGGATCATGGACCCAAAATCTTCACCGATCCTGATATGGTTTACAACCGAACCTCCGCGCTGGGCCATACCGTGAGTTTCTGCAGCCCTAATAGGCAGCCCTGCAGCAACTGCAGCTTTTCCGATAATATCCGAAGCAAGGATTGCACCCTGCCCGCCGACTCCAGTAATAAGGAGGTCGAATTTTTGCTTCTTAGTCTGGTTCATTTCTTCACCTCCTGGACAGCATCAAACTTGCAGATCTGGGCGCAGACCCCACACCCGCTGCAGAGAGCAGTGATCACAGCACACTTGTTTATCTCCTCAAACTCGATTGCCGGGCAGCCGAATTTTACACATTGTTTGCAACCTTCGCATTTCTCAGGGTCAACTATATAAGGAACTCGTTTTATTCCTGCCCTCTTTCCCGATATTACGCAGGGCTGTTTTGCAATGACCACAGCCGTACCTTTGAATTCCTTTGCGGCTCTGAAGGCTTCCTGTGTTTCTTCAAGCCTGTAAGGATCAACAACAGACACAAATCCGGCTCCCATTACTTTGCAGAGCTCTGCAAGCGAGACCTCTACTGTTGGTTCTCCAGTCACTGTAAAACCCACACCAGGATTTGGCTGGTGTCCTGTCATGGCTGTAATGCGATTATCGAGAATAGTGACTGTAATATCGGCTTTATTAAAAATAGCATTCAAAAGAGAGTTTATTCCTGTATGGAAAAAGGTTGAATCCCCTATAGAACAGCAGATAGGACGTTTTTCTCCTGCATGGTAAAGTCCTGAGGCAATACTTATGCTTGAGCCCATACAGAGCGTTGTCTCAACAGTCCCGCTCTGGATTCCAAGGGTATAGCAGCCGATATCACTTGGATAAATGGCATCCTTTCCAAAGACCTTTTTCATTGAGTAGAAAGTTGCCCTGTGAGAACAGCCTGCACAGAGAGCAGGCGGGCGGGGAGCAAGCTCAAGAGCAGGACCTGAAAGCTCAGGTTCTACTTCAAGATCAAAAACCTTCTTAAGGCTCTCAAGAAAAACACTGACATCCAGTTCCCCTTCCCTCGGGACAAAACCTCCAGTTTTTCCAAAAATCGAGACAGCCAGTTCTGCCTCCTGAGCAATTAACTTTACATGCTCTTCAACGACAGGTTCCAGCTCTTCGAACACAAGTACCGTATCTACGGTTTTAAGCAGTTCAAGAATTAACTTCTTCGGAACCGGATAAGTTCCTACTTTCAGGAAAGAAGCATCAATTCCAAGCTCAACAAGAGCCTCTTTTGCATATACTGAAGCAATTCCTGCTCCTATTACTCCAAATTTTGCCCCGTCCTTGAGTTCTAAGGAATTCCAGGGGGATTCGGAAAGAGCATCTTCAATCGGCTGCTGGATGGAAAGAAGATGAGTATGGCGTACGCGGGCGTTTTTTGGCAACATAACCCAGCGGTCGAGAAGTTTTTCAAAATTGGGGTTCCGCTTTTCTGTAGATATTTCCCCAAGCTCGACATCGGATTTCCCGTGCGAGATCCTGGTTGTTGGCCTGAAGATAACAGGAACTTCGAACCTTTCCGAAAACTCGAAAGCATAAGAAAGCATATCCTTGGCTTCCTGAGGAGTTGAAGGGTCAAAGCAGGGCACAAGGGCAAACTGAGCATACCTTCTCGTGTCCTGCTCGTTCTGAGAAGAGTGGCAGGAAGGATCGTCAGCTACAATTGCAATCAGTCCGCCTTTTGTCCCGGCATAGGCAAGAGTCATAAAAGGATCGGCTGCAACATTTAATCCTACATGTTTCATTGTCACTACAGAACGGACACCCGCCCAGGACCCACCAACTGCTACTTCCATTGCTACTTTTTCGTTAACTGACCATTCAATATGGTAGTCCCGGTTTTCCAGGCAAGCAAGCGTATCTATGATTTCTGAAGAGGGGGTTCCGGGATAGCCTGTAATAAGCTGCACTCCTCCTTCAAGAAGTCCACGAGCGATTGCCACATTTCCAAGCATGTACTCACGCATTGTCATGATTACTGTCTCCAGTATTTATATTTAGATAGAAAAATACAATTATTAATATTTTGTAACCGCTTTAATATAGTTGTAATTCAGTCAGAGTCAATAAATTTGAAGTCATAAAGCAGACCGGACAAATAAAACCTGTTATCCGCAAACCAGGTAAAACTTTTGCATTATTCAAAATAACATGATCAATAATATACTTTCGGATAATTGTTCCGAAATTTAACCACCAATAATATAATTTAGAAAATTGTTTTAGAATTTCGGTTAGGAACCTGAGCGGAAAAATAAGTGACAGGGGGAGTACACTTTTGGAAACAGATTTAAAACGAGCCTTCTAAGAAATTTATCTCAATAAACCAGAACGACATTAATACAATCTTCTGTCGAGCTTTTTCCGCTCAAAGAGCGGTACTTACGAAGGCATGATAAAAGATAAAAGGTAGAGCAAAAATCTCAACCATACAAACTCCAATATACTAAAACCCTATTGAATATATATTTCTTAGCTCATAAATTGTGAATGATAAACAGTGGACAGAGGTTCAGGACTTAGATCCAGTCAACTAAAGCTTTATAAAAGGAAGGAAGCGATAGAACCAATAAACACTTCCTCACTGCTCAATTAATGAATTAATTCACAACCTAACACATTTAGATTTAATCTTTTAGAATTTAGCATTTTTAGAATTTAATACTCTAATTAGTTAATAATTTCAGGAGTTAGTACTCCTATTTTTCTCCAGAAAATCTGCAAGCTTTTCAATTTCTTCCAGCTCAAAATCAAGTTCCTCTCCTTTAAGGGAGGCTTTAAAAATCTCTCTTTTTGCCGGAATCTCAGCCACAACATTCATGCAATTCACAGAATTCAGCATTTCTTCCCTGATATCAGGCTCAACTTTGTTGAGCACAAAATAGACACTGCAGCCGCACTGGCTTCCAAATTCATCGAATTTCTTTGAAAGCTTGAGAGATTCGTAAGATGGATCGATGACTACCAGGATGAGGTCAAATTCCTTATCCACGCCACGCCCAAAGTGTTCAGTGCCTGCTTCAGTGTCCACAATCACCACGTCATCTTTTCCAAGGTCAAGGTTTTCAAGGAATTCCCTGGTCAGGACTCCCATAGGACAGGCACATCCCTCTCCAAAGTCATGAATTTTGCCAATAGCCATCAATTTGAGATTCCCTTTTTCTTCTATAAATTCAGAAGGAAGATCTAAAAAACTCCACCTCTTTTTAAAAAACCTGGACTGCTGTTGCGCTGGCTGCCCTGAAGAGTTATCATTGGCTGCAAGTCCCCAGAATTGAGTTGTCTTGGGAGCAGACTTTTGTTTTTCCTTAAAACCTTTTTTTCCCCGAAATATTCCATCAGGTCTTTTGGAGCTGCCAATCCTAATTGGCTGTGTAGCCCGTAGTTGGATTCATCTATATCAAGTACAAGCACGTTTTTTGTTTTTGACATCTGCTTTGCAAGGAGCGCAGAAATCGTGCTTTTTCCGCTTCCTCCTTTCCCGCATACCGCTATTCTCATATCCTGTTCACCTATCCCACTAATTTATCCTGCTGAATTAAAAACGCTTTCTTTAAGCAGTTTTTTTGTTCACGCTGCAAATAAAAATATCTTTGCAAAATTAGAGCATGAAGTTCCGTGTACAATGAAATCGAGATCATCCAACTGATTATTGGTAAGCTGAATAGTTAACATAATTCCTAGATATATAGCATAAAAATAACACTTTTTGACATTTTAAACCTTAACCGAATCCAAAGAATGGAATTCCATTATTCTTTTAAAATTGGAGAAGAATCAGAAAAAATTAAAAAGACTCTGAACTGAAAAGGAATGATGGGATAGTTTACTATGAGGTTCACAGTAATAGAAAAATATAATCAAACATCAGCGCTAGCCCTACAACAATTAATTGAGTAAAGCTAGGACTGGAGTTTCAGCCTGGTTTAGCATACACTACAAAAATAGAAAAAACTGGTATTCTCAATGCAGACTCTTTATGTGTAAATCATGATTGAATCGAGTCTTGCAGTACCTACCTTTGTCCAGTAATTGCAAATGCTACAGTACTGAGTCTCGCTGTTTGAGCTTACTTCCAGTTTAGCATGGCATTTTGGACATATTTTTAGACTTTTCGTAAATAAACCCCCTTAATATTAAAATAAATTCTATAGAACTTACGCAGTTCAACTGAGAAATCAATGGCATTAAACCTTTAACTGTTTAAAACATAATTTCAAACCACAACTTCTATTATCTTTTCCGTCTCTTCCATTCAAATTATAGTAATATTATAATTACTTTAAATTAATTGTACAAAAAATAGTTTTGTGTCAAAACACGCCTTTAGATTAAAAGTTTCAAAGACGACATCGAACCCTAAATGAGATTCGTTATTAACCACAAATATCACAAAAACAAGGTTACAAATCACATCTTTCGAAATTCTGAGATGGATAATTCATCCATCTCAGATGCACCGGTCTCACTCGAAGTTGGGGTGAGTCATTGAAAAACGAAAGCACAATAGCATTTCATTTTTCAAAACGTGGGCTATTTTGTGTGATGAAAATTGTGCCTCATTTTTCAGAGAAAATCAATAAAACTAAAGAAAAGGATAACTCGAGTTTAAAAAAGCACTGTGCTTTAACAAATCCAGGACCTCAAGTTTACGGTTTCCTAGTTTTACTTCTTAGGTCCTAATCAATAACTCACAGACAAAACCTATTATTTAGATGTCTCTTCTTTGGCATCTGAGATTGATACTTTCTCTTCTTCTTCTATTAGTGCTGCATTAGTAGATTCTGGCGCAATATTTTTGTCTGTTTCACTCATGGTATTTACCTCTTTATATTTTTTAAGTAGGGAGCTATAAATTTAGCTCTCCAGAATATATTTTAGCTTTCCCAAATATTCCATATGAGCCTTTTATGCAGGGGAGTTATAAATTTAGATTCCCCAAATATCCTGCATGACATAACAGTATATTGAACTATATAAATAGCCATGTATATTTTAAATTTACTTTAGATGTTCAAAAAGATCGAAATTTAGTGCTTAAGTTGTAATGCAAAATATGAAAGTATAGCGAAAAATGTAACTTCTGTGCATGTGTGGAACACGCAATGAGTTGTCAAGATTTCGTTCAAGGTTTTTTTCTTCTCATCAATACTGCAATTTCTCTCTTCATTTCCTTTAAAACATCATCTGTTAGATTTAATTTAAGTATAATATCATTTCAATTTAAATTCAAAGCTTAATTACAATGTAAAAGTTCTACTTCTGTGTACATATAAGTTAGGACAGCAAAACTATAGTTCACCTTTTTTGGTTAGGTTTGAGAGAACATGTCTTTTGTTTGCGATTCTCGTAATTGACCCCATGCCCTAATCTCTTAACTTTTTTAGGCTCATATAACTATTCACAGGCTTAATTCACGTTTTTTGTGCCGAAATACTTGGTATTTCTATGTAGATTTGCTTTGATTCAACCCTTATCCCTGAAAAAATTCTCTCAAATTAGAGTATTTCTATAGAGCCTAAATTCAAAAGGGAAGTGTTTAAAAATAATTAGGATGTAATCAGTATTAAAATTGTTTCAATGAATGCGAAAGAAGGAAAAGACAAGTGAAAAATAAAGAGATTGCAGAGAAGAATTCTCTAAATTTCAACCATTGAGTTGACTGAAACCGGTTTACAAGTCGTCACTGGCTGGATAACAGAATTCTGTTTTTGTCTGTTAGTCCGAAAAGATTGGAACAAGGGCAATAAAACGGTGTTAACATGTCAGTTAACGACTCGGTCAACCTAATAGTGGTAGGTTCCGGTGTAATTTTTGCAGGAACTCTTGCTGGACTGCTGTTCGATATTCTTATTAAAGGAGTGCTCACCTCCTATCTCTCTCCAGCCGACTTCGGAACATATTCCCTTGCACTAACGGTAATATCAATTACAGGAGCCGTAGCAACTCTTGGCCTTCACGAAGGAGTACCGAGGTACATTGCATATTTCAGGGGCAGGCATGAGGAATATAAAATTCAGGAATTAATAATATCAGCCACAATAATGGGCCTGATTGCCAGTGTGCTTGCCATGCTGGTCTCGCCGGTTCTGTTTGAACATTTAGCCGGGAAAGGATTCGATGCGCAGGGCAAAATCCTGTCCGTAGTCAGGATAATGATCTTTGCCATTCCATTTACCATAGTCCTGAATCTGGCAGTAGCAATTTACAGGGGATTCGACCGTACAAATGTTAATACTTACTTTTATAGCATCATAAGACCGGTTTCCCTTCTCGTATTTGCTTCAGCAGCCGTTTTTCTGGGCGTGTCCCTGAGAGGGATAGTGCTCGCTGACCTGCTCTCAATGATATTCACATTTGGCATAATGTCAGTTTACTTTATCAAAAGACCTCCATTTAAACCTGAATGGAAACTGAAATTCGGCGAACCAACAAAACAGTTAATAAGGTACTCGTTCCCGCTTTTGATAAGTGCAACTCTGTTGAATATCATGACATGGACAGATACCATAATGCTTGGCTATTTCAAGTCAACTGAGGTAGTCGGAGTTTACAGTGCAGTATACCCGCTTGTAGGTTTTCTGTCCATGATAATCGGTTCCATGGGTTTTGTGTACATCCCTGTAACATCAAAGTTATGGGGAGAAAACAAGCCCGAATCGCTTGGTCCTATCTACCAGATAATGACAAAATGGTGCTTCATGCTTACCTTTCCGGTCTTTGCATTGATGTTTTTGTATCCCGAGTTTCTTCTAACGAAACTATACGGTGCAGAATATGCAAGCGGTGCCACGGTTTTGCGCATCCTTGCTCTGGGATTCGTAACAAACTCATACTTCGGATTTAACTACCACACCATAATGGCATCCGGAGACTCTGACTTTCTTATGAAGTGTTCGGTAGCAAGTGCAGGAATGAACGCACTTCTTAATTTTATACTCATACCTCAGTATGGGATGGTAGGCGCAGCGGCTGCATCTTCTGCATCTTTTGCATCAATTGAAGTCTTAATGACTTTAAGAACCTGGAAAAAGCAGCATATGCATCCCTTTACTTCTATGTACAGAAGGGTGACCCTTGTCGGCATCTCCATAATTGTGCTCATGCTTGCCGCCAGAAAAGCACTCTTGCTTTCCGGAGCAGGCTGGGAATATGTATCTTTTGTCATCGTGTATTTTGTGATAATTAAAGCTGCAAATGTGCTAGACAGCACAGAGCTGAACATGATAGGCGAGATCAAGAAAGCTATTCGAGATAATATCCGCATCCTCATCCCTCAGGCACTTAAATCACTTGCATCATAACTTGCTTCCCGGTGTAAAAAAGACAGGCAGATATCTCTTTGAAGAATGCCGGCAACTCTATTTTTGCGCAGTTTTTCAAGTTAAAAAGTTCTATATTCTATTTTTAGCAAGTAACTTGTTTTTTCCCGAGTATTTTTAATGATAGCGTTTTTGTAGGGAAATACATTACCTCCCAGACTAAACATTATTGCAAAAATGGTTCGTTGTTTATATAAGTCGTGAGATTTGGGCATATGTTAACCAGTTTTAAACACACTCTAAATATCCGATATGTTCATAAAAAGCTATCATGAAAAACATTTGGTTTTAATGTCGACCTGCCGAAAATACTAAATTTTGATCTTTTTTCTCATTTAAAATAAATTTAAAATATACATGGCTATTTATATAGCTAATATACTAGTATGTCCTGCAGGATATTTGGGAAATCTAAATTTATAACTTCCTCTGCATAAAAGGTATCATATGGAATATTTAAAAAGCTAAAATATATTTGGGGGGCTAAATTCATAACTCACCTGCATAAAAATACACGGAGTTAAAAACCTGGGTGAAACAGACAAAAATATTGCGCCAGAAGCTGCAAGCAAAACTAATGCAGCACTAAAAGACGAGAAAGTATCAAATCAAGACGTCATGAAAAACACCTCAATAATAGGTTTTGACCGTGAGTTATTGATTAAATCTGAAAAATCGGGCACAATTTACGTATTTGAAAAAATATAGAGAGATTCTTTTGCTTATGTTTCTCAATAGATCCTCCCAACTACCCTATTTTAGTAATTACCGTTACTAAAAGTTCGAGTAGTAATCATATAAAACTGACAAGTGCCGTTATTTTCTTTTGATCTGGAATTTTATCTTGATCTATTTTATCTTGATCTATTTTATCTTGATCTATTTTATCTTGATCTATATTTGGATAGTGTCTGTGAGTTATTGATCTATCCTGAAAAAACGAGTACTTTCCCCGCATTTGAGGAAAATGAAGAGAAATTATTGTGCTCACTATTTTCAGTAACTCGCAGGCACGACCAGAGATCAAAAAGTCTAGAAATTAATGTAAGTTTGGAGGGATTAATTGAATAAGCAATTAAGAGTATTATTTATAGGAACTTATGTTCCAAAAGAGTGTGGGATTGCTACATTCACTTCTGATCTTTTAAATTCAGTTTCTGGAGAAAACAACGACGTTCATTGTGAAGTTATTGCTTTAAGTGATCCTTCTGAAAATTATACTTATCCGGAAGAAGTCGTTTTTCAAATTCAAAGAGATAAACTCGAGGATTATTACCTGGCTGCGGATTATATAAATCAATCTGATGCTGATATCGTATGTCTGCAGCATGAGTTCGGTCTTTTTGGGGGAAATGCAGGAGATTACATTTTTGCTCTTCTATCAGGAATAAACAAGCCTGTAATAACCACAATGCATACTGTGATCCGGGAGCCTGAACTTGAGTATCGAGTATCCACAGAACAACTCATCAAGTATTCCGAAAAACTGGTTGTAATGAGCCAGGCTGCAGTAGATATGCTAAAAAATGTTTATAAGGTTCCTGAAGACAAAATAGAAATTATTTTCCATGGAGTTCCTGACTATCCGTTTAACGACTGCAGTAAGTATAAAAAAATGCTGAATCTGAAAGGGTCTCCACTTGTCCTTACTTTCGGCCTGCTGAGCCAGAATAAAGGTATTGAAAGTGTGCTCGAGGCTCTTCCTGAAGTTGTAAGCCAGTATCCGGACCTTGTTTATCTTGTACTGGGTGCCACGCACCCTATGGTCAAAAAGACTCAGGGAGAAGTATACAGGCAATATCTTAAGAACAAGGTATCCGAACTCGGGCTTGAAAACAATGTAGTATTCCACGATAAATTTGTCGAAAAAGAAGAACTCTGCAATTATATCCTTGCCAGTGATATTTACGTATCCCCTTACCTTTCCAGAGAACAGATCGTAAGTGGCGCTCTGACCTATGCAATGGGTATGGGAAAAGCAATAGTATCCACTCCTTACTGGTACGCTCAGGAAATGCTTTCCGATAATTGCGGGCTGCTTGTAGATTTCGGAGACACTGATGGCTTTAAAAACTCGCTTTTATACTTAATTGAAAATCCAGAAGAGTGTAATGGTATGCGCAAAAAGGCATACGATTTTGGTAGAAAAATGACATGGAAAAATGTATGTAAAGAATATAATACTGTTTTTAGTAAGGCTTTAAAGCACTACAATACCTATCCCAGAGTACAGAACAGATTTAATTTCCTTCCAAATCAGCTGCCTGAAGTTAAACTCGACCACCTCGAACTGCTGACTGATGACGTGGGCATTATCCAGCATACCAATCTTGGTGTACCTGCTCGCCATTATGGGTACAGTACTGATGACGTTGGAAGAGCTCTTGTTGCACTGACACAGCTGATAGATAGCCAGAAAAAAGCCGAAGAGTTCCGGAAGATTATTACCACATACATGAGCTTCCTTGAACATGCTCAGACTGATACGGGGCACTTTCATAACTTCATGAGTTATAAGAGGGAATTTTTGGATGAGAAAGGTAGTGAAGACACTCTTGGACGTGCGATCTATGGGCTTGGACATGTAATAAGCTGCCCGTATCTATCAAGAAATATACGCACTCTTGCACATACCCTTGTCAGCAGATCCAAACCAGAAATGGAAAATCTGGGTTACCCAAGGGCAAAAGCCTATACAATGTGCGGTTTGTATGAGATTCTCAGGACAGAAGTAGATGCAGATGAATTTGAGTCCGTATTCAACTCACATAGAGGCGTTATTAAGCCTATAGACACTCTTGTAGACAGGGACAACTTTGAATCCATATTTCTCAGCCACGCGGATTCTCTGGTCAACTTATACGAGGCTAACCATAAAGAAGACTGGAACTGGTTTGAGCCCACAGTTACCTATGGTAATGCAAAACTAAGCGAATCTCTTTTGCTGGCGTATAATTATACCAAAAACAAAACTTACAGAGAAATAGGCCTTGCTACATTGGATTTCCTTACTGAGATCCAGTGGAAAGGAGATTTTTTTGACGCGGTTGGAAACAAGGGCTGGTACTCCTATAAAGGAGAAAAACCGATTTTTGACCAGCAGCCTATAGAGGCAGGTTATTTAACTCAGGCTTATGTTTCGGCTTATGAAATCGTGCATGAGAGGAAATATCTCGAGCTTGCAAAATACTCTTTTGAGTACTTCCTTGGCAGAAACCGCTTGCAAGCTGTCATGTACGATTACTCGACGGGTGCGGTCTTTGATGGGCTCACTTCTGACGGAATGAATTACAACCAGGGTGCAGAATCCGTAATTTGCTTTCTTATGGCATTGAGCTCTTTAAATGAACACATGCATGAAGCCTTCAGTACATTATTGCAATCCAAAGTAAGTGATGGGTTAGTGACAGGGGCTCTAGAGAAACGAAAAAGCCTGTTATCAGTAAGTCAAGAAGAAATGAGGGAAGTGACATAATGTGGAAAGACCATGGAGAACTGTTCCAAAGGTGTGAGAAAAATCCTATACTTACCGTTGAAGATTGGCCGTATCAGGCCCATTCAGTATTTAACCCTGCGGCTGCCATAGTTGATGGTATAACTTTATTAATGGTACGTGTCGAAGACCACAGGGGCTTTTCTCACTTTACAATAGCCAGGAGTAGGAACGGAATTGATGGCTGGGAAATTGACAGCGAACCAACTTTTTCTCCTGATCCTGCAAATTACCCTGAAGAGATATACGGCATTGAAGATGCACGTATAACTTACATAGATGAGATGGGAAAATGGGCTGTAACATACACGGCTTTTTCGGATTCAGGCCCCTTACCATCTCTTGCCCTTACAGAAGATTTCCGTAATTTCGAACGAATGGGAGCTATCCTGCCGCCTGAAAATAAAGATGCTGCTATTTTTCCTGTAAGATTTAATGGCAGGTGGGCGATGTTGCACAGGCCTGTATCTCAGAGTTCGAAGGCAAATATCTGGATCTCCTTTTCTCCAGATATGAAATACTGGGGAGAACACGAGGTTCTTCTGTATGCTCGGGAAGGCGGATGGTGGGATGCCAACAAGATAGGTCTATCACCGCAGCCAATCCGCACATCTGACGGATGGTTAATTATGTACCATGGGGTACGCCAGACGACATCTAAAGCAAGTTATCGGCTTGGACTTGCCCTTCTTGATCCTGAAGATCCCAGAAAAGTGCTTCACAGGTCCGAAGGATGGGTTTTCGGGCCTCGTGAAATGTATGAACGCAGCGGAGACGTTAATGATGTTGTTTTCCCCTGCGGATGGGTCTTAGTGGATGATGAAATCCGTATTTATTATGGAAGTGCGGATGTATCAGTATCGATGGCCAGTGCAAAATTGAGCGATATCCTAGAGTATATCCATGGGTGTCCTGAGACACAGTGCCCTGAAGAATACTGCAGATGGTTTGAAGAAAACAGAGGAAAGTCCACTGATCCAAAAAAAGGTGATATAAAATTAAATCTCATCCCAAAACCAATTTTATTCTCAAATAAGTAAAGATTCAATCTCCTTACGAACTTTTTTTCATAACCATAAACTCGATTTATCACTAAGAATACTAATAGAAGAACCAATTTTGAGTCTTGGGATCAGCTCTTAAAATAGAATTACAATTAAAACAAAATTACAACTAAAATGAAATTAACTTTAGATTTGAAAATAAATTTGGAGATGTGAGTATTTTGGGGGTATTATTATAAGAATTGCAATGTTATCTCCGATTGCCTGGAGCACGCCACCTAAAAGGTATGGCCCATGGGAATCAGTAGTATCTTTATTAACCGAAGGGCTTGTAAAAAGGGGAATTGATGTTACACTGTTTGCGACAGCAGATTCGCATACCGCAGCCAAACTTCATTCAGTATGTCCGAGACCCTACGAAGAAGATAAGAGTATATTGGCAAAGGCATATGAATGCCTGCATATATCAGAGGTTTTTGAGAGGGCAAATGAGTTCGATATAATACACAATCATTTCGACTATCTCCCACTTACCTACAGTGCGCTTGTTAATACACCTGTTGTGACAACAATACACGGCATTTCTTCGAGGAAAATTCTGCCTGTCTATAAAAAGTACAATAATAGGACTTTCTATGTATCCATAAGTGATGCCTACAGATGCCAGGAACTGGACTATATAGCTACGGTTCGGCACGGAATCGACATAGAAAGTCTTCATTTCAATGATAAGCCGCAGGACTATCTCCTCTTTTTATCGCGCCTGCACAAAGACAAAGGAGCAAAAGAAGCAATAGAAGTTGCAAAAAAAACAGAAAGGAAACTTAGAATAGCCGGTTTTATCGCAGATCAGGCCTATTTCGAAAAAGAAGTGCTGCCCCATATAGACAATGAACAGATTATTTATGAGGGGCATGTAGATCCTGAGCGTAAGAAGGAACTCCTGTCAAATGCTTACGCTTTGCTGCACATGATCAATTATGATGAGGCTTTCGGACTTGGTGTGGTTGAAGCTATGGCCAGCGGTACACCGGTAATTGCAATGAATAGGGGTTCGATGCCTGAGCTGATAAGGGATAAAGAGACCGGATTTTTGGTTAACAGCGTTGAAGAAGCCGCAGAGGCTGTGCAAAAGGTTGCTTCCATATCCCGCAAAAAATGCAGGGAAAGTGTGGAAAAATGTTTCTCTGTTGACCGGATGGTAGATGATTACATCAAGGTGTACGAAACAATTCAGGAGAAATGCAAACATGAGTCAGAAATGCAAACATGAGTCAGAAAGACCCTGGGGGCACTATGAGGTGCTTACTCAGAAGCCCGGGTACAAAGTCAAAAGCCTTACGGTTATGCCTCAGGGTGAAATCTCACTTCAGCGCCATGCTCATAGAAATGAGCACTGGTACATAGTAAAGGGAAAAGGAATTGTAACTAAAAACGGGAGTGAAATCAGGGTTCTTGTCGGAGATTCTGTCGATTTTCCGGTAAACGAGGTGCATCGCGTTAGAAATATAGACAACGAAAATCTCGTTTTCATTGAGATCGCGCAGGGAGATTACCTTGGAGAAGATGACATCGTCAGACTTGAGGATAAATACGGGAGAGTCTGAGAAGATTTGTATTTAATGAGTTTGTATTTTGGAAGACAACCTATATCGCAACTCAATACACATTTTTCTAATTACATGTTGCATTTCCGTAACTCACTGTTACATTTCTTTTTTTAAAAGAAGGCAATGATACTTGGTCGGATTTCTCAGGTTCTTCCTTTTATTACCAGAGAAATTTTAGAACCTACCTCGGCGTTTTTACCCTTTGAGGAATTTAATCAGGAAATTCGTATTTCTTATAGGAATTTTTGACCTGAGCCGTTACATCCTCACCCAATATTTCGGAGATTTTTATGAAGGTGCCTCAGAACTCATAGGGCTCATCATAGAATCAGCCAGATTTTTCATCACAGGCACCCAATTGAAAGTTCAGATATTGTTCAAGTTATAAGAAATATGTTCAAGATATTTAAGGAAAAAATACTTTCAGTTTCCGCCTCTTAGCTCAGACTTGATCTCCTCAGTAATCTGCCTTGCAGCTTCTTTTGGAGACTCTGCCTTATAGATGCTTCTTCCGACAATCACCCAGTCTGCTCCTGCAGAGATTACATCAGAGGCTTTTCCTCCCTGGGCTCCTACTCCAGGAGATATAATAGTAAGGTTGTCTCCGATAATTTTCCTTATCTCTTTGACTCTTTCAGGTCTGGTGGCCGGAGCAACAAGCCCGAAGGCTCCTGCTTCAGCGGCCATTCTTGCGATCTCTTCTGCAACAGGCTGCATGAACTCGGTTCCACCCGGATGGCTCATTTCACTTACAACAAACACATCTCTCCCGTATTCAGAAGCAGTTTCAATGCAGGCATCAAGGCTGTCTCTTCCGGTAAAACCCTGGGCAATGACTGCACTCGCTCCTGCTTTAAAGACCTGCTTACAGATAAGACGGTTGGTGTTGGGAATATCAGCAACCTTGAAATCGGCTATTATTGGGGCGAGTTTAGCAAGCTCCCTTATAATCCCTAGCCCTGTTGCAAGTATGAGAGGATAACCAACCTTTATTGCATCTACAAATTCCCGGACATCTTCTGCAATTTTGAGTGCTTCATCTCTGTCAGTAACATCCAGGGCAAGAATCATACAGGTATTTTTTTCCATCAAATCACCTCTTTGAAAGGCGCGTCCGAACGGCAGCAATGATGAGCGGAAGGGTAATGGTTGCATCCGCGTACACAGTTACGGATTTTGCGTTTTCGCCTACCTTTCCCCAGGATTGGGCTTCGTCAAGGGTTGCACCGCTAAGCCCTCCTGTTTCCGGGCGGTCCATTGTTAACTGGATTGCGTAATCAAAGGACTTGGGAGTTACAAGCATGGACTGCAGGATATAGTTTTTTGGGACTCCGCCACCTATCAAAAAAGCACCTGCGCTTTCGGCTTCATAACAAATCTCCATGAACTCGTGCATGTCAGCAAAGGCGTCCACATTAAAGGGATTCCCTTCCTTGTACAACCAGGCCTGAAGCCCTATTACAGAGTCCTGTAGAGCCGGACAGTAGACAGGCACACCCATGTCTGCTGCAGTTTTTAAGATAGAAGAATCGTCATCAAGGTTTTTCCCGATTTCCGTAAGGACCTGCCGGATAGATAGTTTTTCCTGTGGAAGCTTGGAATAGACGTCCTGCAAAAACTCCTCGAGGTCGGAAAAGTGCTGGTCAGGAAGGTAGACATCATAAATCCTGTCAATACATTCGTGCCTTAGTTGAACGTCGTTTGCGCAGTCGTTGCCTTTATAGTGATGTAGCCCCAGGGCTTCAACCGTATCATGCACCATGTTGGCTCCGGTAGTGACAAGGACATCTATGTGTCCGTCCCGGATAAGGTCTGCAATAATTTGCCTCATTCCTGCAGGAGTCATGGCCCCTGCAAGCCCGAAAAATTTCTTAGTTTTTTCCGAAGCCAGCATCTCGTAATAGATGTCAACAGCCTCGGCCAGCCTGCCTGCTCCAAAAGCACAGCCGCCGTATTCTCTTACAAGCTCGTCTACAGTCATATTCGGGACTATTTTTGCCCCTTTCACAGGAGTTGTAAGTTTTTTAGCAGAAGCTTCAAAATCCATTCTTTTTCCTCAGAGATTACAAGAAATTAATATATTTCAAATTTCATCCTTCATTTAACATATATCCATAGGTAAATAAATACCAGTATCTGCCGATATATATCAGCATATGCAAGTATGTATCATTATGATCTTGATAGTAATATATTTGGATACTATCCAGAGAACTGATATATTTAAACACTGTCCAGATAATAAATATAGTTTAGACCCACAAGTATTGCAAAACCTGGATCAAAGTCTTCATTTCCACTTGGTGCAAACGTGCTGAACTGGTCTGAACTGAGTTATCTGAACACGTCTGTATAGATAAATCTTCTCTTCTGAGAAACACAGGAAAGAATTCTTCTGAAAAAACTGTATTTGAACATTAAGAAAAAGTACAAAACAGTAGCAGTAAAAGCAAAAATTGATATTAACAATAAAAATAATTGGGACAAAAATGCAGGAAGAAATAATAAGGTACGAAAATATAGGTATATCTTTCGGCAGTAAAAAAGTAATTTCTGGCTTCTCCCTCCGCATCCTTAGAGGTCAGAAAATCCTGCTCAGAGGAAAATCAGGAACAGGAAAATCTACCTTATTCAAAATGCTCCTGGGATTTGAAAGTCTCTCTGAAGGCTCCCTCTATTATAAGAAGAAACCTATAAATTCTCATGTAGCCTGGGAAATCAGAAAAGAGGTCAGTTATGTTTCTCAGGACACGGACCTTGGGGAAGGGCCTGTAAAGAACCTGCTTGATGAGATATTTTCTTACCGCCCTAACAGGGAAAAAAAGAATTTCGAGAAATTAAATATTTTGATGAAGGAATTTGAGCTCGATAAAGATATACTAGAGAAAAACTTTGAGAATCTTTCAGGAGGGGAAAAACAGAGGATAGGAATTCTCATATCTCTGATGCTTGAAAGAGATACTTTTCTACTTGATGAAGCAACATCTGCTCTTGATTCCGAGCTTAAAAAAAGGGTTGTGGACCATTTTCTTAAACACAACGACTGGACTCTTTTTATAATCTCGCATGATAAAGAATGGGAAAGAGACGAGGTAGAAATTGTAAAACTTAGAAAGGATGGACTTAGCTAAAAAAGGTAATATCTGAAGAAAAGTATGACCTGACTCCATAACCCGAAATCCTGAAATTTGGGAAATTAATTCTTGCAAATAGGAGAAAAAGCTAACTAAATAAGAGGCGCGAAAATTAAGAGAGGGAAAAATTAAGAGGGGAAATTTCACATGGCAACCCAGGACATATCGATACCTTCTCTTATATTGTGCTTTTTATTGCTTGCAGTCCCTCTGGTAATCAGTTATATAATAAAACTGGATGTTACTGAGAAGACCATTAGATCTGTTACGCGCATGACAGTCCAGCTTGTTCTCGTAGGCATGTTTTTAACTTTTGTCTTCGACCTCAACAGCGGAATTTTGAACCTTGCATGGTTACTGGGGATGGTTATAGTTGCAAGTTATACAAGTATACGCGATGTAGAGCTTAAAATGGACAAACTCTTTCTTCCGATTATTCTTTCCTTTACGGCAGCAAATTTAAGTGTACTCCTTTATTTCAACAAATTTGTGCTTGACCTTGAAAACCTTCTTGAAGCCCGTTACCTTATTCCGATAGGGGGTATGATTCTCGGAAATTCTCTTAGGGGTAACGTAGTGGGCGTAGGAGAGTTTTATGCGGATATCCGAAGAAACGAAAACAGATACCTCTATAATCTCTCGCTTGGGGCCAGCAGGTACGAAGCTCTTTTGCCCTACATTCGTAAGTGTCTGCGCTCGGCGCTCCGGCCTACTCTTTCGAATATAGCAACAGTAGGCATCGTTTTTCTCCCCGGAATGATGACAGGACAAATCCTCGGAGGCGCAAGTCCGCTTCTCGCAATCAAATACCAGATATCCATAATGATTGCTATTTATGTATCTACAACAATGAGTACGACTTTTAGCATTCTGACTTCAATTCAGGCCGCTTTTGATGAATTCGGGCTTGTAAGAAAGGATATATACAGGGAAAAAGGGAAGAAAAAATAACCCAGGGAAAAACGAGAGGAATAACATAAGGAAAAAGAGAAGAAGAATAACCTAGGTAAAAGGGGAAAAAGAATAAAAATGGATCAGAATCTTTGGTCTACGGGTCAGGCATATCCTGTGATATCCTGCCCTATAGGAGTACTTTTTCTTATGCAATCTTCTCCATATTTAACCATATTCTCAACCGCATTTTTTAATATGGAAGGATAGATTTGGCCTACCTGTTCCCACACAGGCCTTCCATGGCAGAAAAACTTGAAAGTAGGTGTGCCCTGAACTCCATACCTTTCTGCAGTCCAGGGATTTGATGCAATATTTATCCGGGCAAAAACTGCCGAGTTTTTAAACTCTTCTGCGTAATTCGCAAAATAAGGTTCCATTGCTTTACAATAAGGGCAGGTGGGGCTGTAAAACATCACAATAACTGGTTTTTTAGACTCTTCTACCAACTTTCCCCAGCTCGTATCTTCGACTTCGACTATATTGCTTCCGTTCAATCACTTACCCCCAGGATATTGTAGAATAGAATTTTGGAGTTTTTGCATCAATACTTTAACCTAAATACTTAATTATTTATTGTGCTTAAACCAATGACTTTGAGCCTTATAATTCATTCGTACCTCAAGAGTTCTCTAAAATCATTGTGTTTCATAGAGTTTTGTAATATCATTTATGTCTCATAGAGTTAAAGTTCACGCCACTCCAAATTAGCCGCTTAAGAATTCTTTTTTTCAAATAGAGAATAGATGGTTATAAATAAGCAAGAAAGATAAGAGAAAGTAAAAAAACTGTGAACAGAACTAAAAATCAGTTCTGTTTTTCCTGATACAATAAAAATAAATATACTGGAACCTGCTAATCTAACAAAATTAATAAGCACAGGTTAATAGTGAAACAAATCTTATAATTAATGCTTCCTGGAATTTTTATCTTGATTATTTTATCCCGACTATTAATCTGAATCTTCAGTCTCAGGGCTCATGATCTCTTTAAAACATTCACAACATATGTACTTATCATTAAGGCACGTTTCTTTGAAATCTACTACTGGACCACCCGGCTTTGTGGTTGCTTCTCTAAATACATAGAACTTTTCGTGAAATTCAATCGGTTGACCACATCTCGAACATATGAAGGGAGGATTCTCAACAGAATCAATCGCACACTCAATGCATATCAGATCTGACTTATCTCCGTGAACATCTCTGAACTTTATCGGTTTCATATCCATACTGGTGTCCACAACCAGCACGTCTTCCAGAAGCTCCCGACCACAGATATTACAATACTCTTTCATTGTGTCGCCTCCTTTCTCCAGAGGATTCTTCACAAAACCCAATACTGAGCCCACAAGAGGCTTCATTGTTTCCGTGTTTGCACTCAATTGTATTCCCCTTTTCAGCTTATTTAATTCATACCAAACCGGCTACTCAAGCAAGATATCTTCCGATTCAGTAAATTTAACACCATTGAGTTGCGTTTTTCACCCGGCCGGCGTCTAGCCGCCAGCTTCGGTCTTGAGAAGATAGACCCAGAGTCGGAAAAGCAAACAATGAATAGACACACTATAATACTGTATTCATTTTTTTTAATTGTTGCCTCAGAAATACTTTCCGCATTAGAATTTAAAGATGTTAGAAAACATTTGAAGAAGGCTTTTTGAATCGCTTTCTAGCCTCTGGTTTTAACTTCCCTATGCAAATATACGCTTTAAAACTATATACAATTGTTGATTTTAATCAAAAATAATTGAATAATCACAATGTGGATAATAAATAAAAGAAAAATTAAGTCCGGTGAAGGGAGAAAGCTGTATTAAAAATTATTTAAATTTAAAATGAAGTGAAACAAAGAACTTTATTGATCAAGAATCAATAATACATAAGAAGGGTAAAAAGACCACTCAGAAGGATTCGAAAAAATGCTTAAGCAAAGATTTGTACTGGATACGACAGCATTAACGGACCTTCAGACGCGTGAGGTCATGGGATATACATCCCTTTGCGAGGGGATGAAGGCTATTCTTGACCTTATAGCTGATGCTCGCCTGCAGTTCGGGATAAGCTGTTACGTACCCTATCCCTCAGTTTACAAGGAAATGTATGAGTTTGCAAGCCGCAACGGCTGTGATAGAGAAGTTATAGCCAAGATAGATACCTGGCTTGTAAAGAAATCTCCTGACCGTTACAGAGTATACGTAACTTCTCAGATCTTTCAGGAATATGTAAGTTATATGAGGGAGAGGATCAATCGGGGTATGGGAGTTGCAGAGGATGCTATATGGGAGGCAGCCACTGAATGCCTTTTTATGGAAAATCCGCAAAACAAGAAGAAGGAGTACAGGGAAGAGGTTGAAAGAGAAGTAATTGGAGGAATTATTGGCAAATTCCGGAACAAATATCGAGCTGCCCTGAGATATGGAATTCTTGACAGCGCTCCTGATATTGATGTCCTGATTCTTGCCAAAGAGCTTGACGCAGCAGTTGTTGCAAGTGATTATGGGATTGAAAAATGGGCAGAACAGCTTGGGGTCCGCTTTGTGCCTGCAAATACATTCCCTATGATGATAAAAGAATACCTCAAGCATCTTCCGGAAAAAGACAGAGAAAAAGAACTAGAGACTGAGAGCGAGGATAAAAAGAAAACAGGGTCTTCGGATGAGCTAGAATTCATTTAATAAATCTGGCGGCTTTTTAACCAAAGATTCTAAAACAGGACTTCTAAAATAGAACTTCTAAAATAGAGTGCTAAAATAGAGAATAATAATATCTGGGGGGTAAGATTTTGAGAAACATTGTTATCGAAGAGTTGAAAGCTTCAGAAGTTTATAACCAGAAGGTTGAAGTTGTTGAGAGAAAAGGGCTGGGACATCCGGACTATATATGTGATGCCATTATGGAGCAGGTTTCAGTAAACCTCAACCAGAAATATCTTGACACATTTGGAAACATCCTGCACTATAACGTAGACAAAGGGATGCTTATTGCAGGAGAAGTGGAAGGAAAATTCGGGGGGGGCAGGATAGTAAACCCTATGACATTGATCTTTGGAGACCGGGCAACCTTTGGAGCAAAAGGGGTTGAAATTGATGTTCCCGGCCTTGCCGTTGACACTGCAAAGGAATGGTTTTCGGAAAATCTCCGTTTTGTAGATCCTGACAATTTTTCATATCAAGTAGAACTGAAAAGAGGTTCTGCAGAATTAACTGATATATTCACAAGAGGAGGAGAGATTCTCGGGGCAAATGATACCTCAGCAGCTGTAGGATATGCACCTCTCAGTCCTACTGAAAGGCTTGTGTTCGAACTCGAGCGCTACCTGAATTCAAGGACGTTCAAAAAAGAGTATCCCGAATCCGGAGAGGACATAAAAGTCATGGGTCTCAGGCACAGGGAGGATATGCATCTGACAGTGGCAATGCCGCTTGTGGACAGATTTGTTGAATCTGAACAAGACTACTTTAAAAAGAAGATAGAACTGCATGAGCAGATGGAGAAATTTGCTGCCGAGTTTGCGGAAAAAGCAAGGGCTGAAATTGAGAAATGTATGTGTTTAAAACCTGCAGTCTCCATGAACACACTTGATATGCCGGGAAGGGGAATGCAGGGAATCTATACTACTGTTACTGGCACCTCCGCAGAAGATGCAGACTCCGGGCAAGTAGGACGTGGAAACCGCGTAAATGGAATAATCCCTTTAAATCGACCGGTTAGCAGTGAAGCCGCAGCAGGGAAAAACCCTGTAAGCCACATTGGAAAGATCTACAACCTTCTTTCCCACAGGATTGCGGCCAGAATCTACGACCAGGTACCTGATGTCTCTGAGGTCTATGTCTGGCTTTTGAGCGAAATCGGGACTCCAATTGACCAGCCTCAGATTGCAACTGCACAGTTAATAATGAAAAAAGGGTCTTTAAAAGATGTGGAAAAAGAAGCAACCGAAGTAATAGAAAGAGAGCTTGAGAATATACAGGCCTTCACAAAGGAACTGATTGCAGGAAAGTGTCCTATTTGCTAAGGAATGATTCAAATATAATATCAAGGGGTTTTGTTGCCAAGAATGGTTATTAGGGGAAATGGAACTATAGATCAATTCCCAAACTGAAATTTATAAGTTCTATTTTCATCATTCCTAAAGAATTAATTCCAGAAATATTTCGTTATCATGTGAACTGGAAAGAAGTTCACCCTGGAGTTGCCTGAAAAAATTTAGAAATTGTTTGGAGAACTTAAAAATAAAGCTCATGCTCCTGCAATGAAAGAGAGAAGAGCAAAAAACATTGCGATTTTAAACATCTTTGAAGATTTTGTGGGATTGTTGCGGACAAGAATCTGGTAGATGGCTGCCAAGAAACCCAGGTCTGCCAGAAGAACAATGTAAAGATAGCGCAGGCCAAGTATTGACATAAGGTAAGGAAGAGGGCTTAAAAGTACGGCAAGGAACCCGATCAACACTGCAAGATAGCTCGCTTTTTTCACCCCTATCCTGATCGGAAGAGTATCTGCCCCTTCAATTTTATCTCCTTCCATGTCTTCAATATCCTTTACAATCTCCCTGGCAGTGATAGCAAGAGCCGCAAGCAAGAAAAGCACAAAAAGAGCCCGGAGACCCCCAAACCCAAAAACAGAGGCTCCAAACAGGAAAGTAGAGCCTGTAAGGTAACCTATGCTCAAGTTTCCCAAAAGGGGAGTACCTTTGAGTGTTTTTGCATAGAAAATTAGCAAAAGGGAGTTAAAAAGGGCAATAGCCCCGCAAACTGAGTTAATTGAGAAGGCCAGAAGTGTACCCAAGCCAAACAGGAGGCAGGAAAAATAAAGAGCTTCCTTTAATTTCACCCTTCCTGAAGGAATTGGTCTCTCAGGACGGTTGATAGAATCTATCCTGATATCAAAATAGTCATTAATAGAATTTCCCGCACCCGAAACCAGAAATACTACCAGAAATACAAAGCTTGAATCAGGGAAAGGGAAATTTTCCGGATGATACGAGTCGATATTCCCGGATGTAAGGATATTAAAAGCTATGAGTGTTCCTATCACGGCTGCAAAACCTGCCATCAGGCAGTTGCCGTATCTCATCAGTTCCAGGTATGTACGCACTTTTGAAGGCATCAGAAGAAAGCAGCATTATAAAGTATTAAAAGTATCGGATCTTTTCCTCTCGAATTGCGCCTCGCCCGAATTGCGCCTCGGGATCACAGGAAATCAGAGATTTTCTGGGAGTTGCAATGTAACCGCAACAGTACGCAGTCCTTTTCGCTGCGCTCAAGAGGACAAATTTATTGTTCAGAATCCCGAGTTTCGCTTCGGGAGCGCGAGGTCCGTTTTGAATTGAGAATTGGAACCAGAAAAATCATAGATCTTCTTTTAGCTTCGGTATGATTGCAACATATATTGTTCTTTTATCTTCAAGTCAAGAGAGTTAATTTACAGAGTTTCAACTCTTCTTCTTTTCATTGTTTTATATCTGTCTTTAAAATAATTTTAGATATATTCAAAGGACAAAGTATTAATGTCTTGGACCAAAATTTAATGAAAAAACACTCACAGTAAGTTCCTAAATTTTGTTTCCATGAATTATATTATAGTATGTAAATAACTTATTGATACACCAGAGATTTATGTTTACAAAAGTGCTGGCGGAGGCCAATAAAAATGAAAACGAATTTTTTTAGGTCTTTAATTTTTGTAATATTCATCATGCTAATAATTGTTGGAAGAGCTCCTGGGATGGCATCTGCTGCAAATGATATTGATATCGGAAGTTCTGATACAGGCACTAATGAAGTTACAGATACAGGAGATAGCTCGGGAGACGACTCGGGAAATGACTCGGGAGATGACTCAGGAGATGACTCAGGAGATGACTCAGGAGATGACTCAGGAGATGACTCAGGAGATGACTCAGGAGACGACTCGGGAAATGACTCAGGAGATGACTCAGGAGATGACTCGGGAGATGACTCAGGAGATGACTCAGGAGATGACTCGGGAGATGACTCAGGAGATGACTCAGGAGACGACTCGGGAAATGACTCGGGAAATGACTCAGGGGATGACTCGGGAGATGACTCAGGAGATGACTCGGAGACGACTCGGGAAATGACTCGGGAAATGACTCGGGAAATGACTCAGGAGACGACTCGGGAAATGACTCAGGAGATGACTCAGGAGATGACTCAGGAGACGACTCAAAAGATAATTCAGGGGACAGTTCAAAAGAGAACTCTGGAGACAACTCAAAAGAGAACTCTGGAGACAACTCAAAAGACAACTCAGGAGATAACTCATCGGGAAATGGCTCTGGAGACAACTCAGGAGATAGCTTGTCGGGAAATGGCTCTGGAGACAACTCAGGAGATGATGACGATGACGACAGCATAGAAAAAGAAGCTTCCATAGAGCCAGCCAGCAATATCGCTGTCAAGGAGCTTGCCACTAGGCATGTGATTAGTGGGTATCCTGTGAGATTCGATTTTGTAGAAAATGTCACAGATGTTACAGGTATTGGATTTGATCCAAAAAAGACTTTCAGGAAAACGACAACAATTGTAGAGATGCTTAAAGGAAACTCTACTCTTGTTTCAACAATTCCTCCAGGCAAAGTATATAAATACTTGAATATCTGGGTGGGAGAAAAAGGAGCAGGACTTCCCACTTCCCTTAAAAATGGATATGTGGAGTTCAAAGTTGAAAAAACATGGATTAAAAAGAATAATGTAAGTGAGTCTCAGATAACTCTTCAATGGAACGATAAAAGTTGGGAACCCCTTTACACGGAGAAAGTAGGAGAAGATGAGAGTTATGTCTACTTTAAGTCAAAAGTTACAGGTTTTTCCTTCTTTGCAATAACAGAATACGCTGATGGAAAAGTTCAGTCCGAAGGAGTACATGAGACTCTGATAAAACTGAAAAGTGAAGGAGAGTTAGCTCTGAGCGCAAATGCGGAAAAAGGGAGTAGCATAATAAAGGATCCAAAAGGAAAAGCTAAAATACTTATGGCAGTTTCCCTTCCGCTGTTTATGATTGGTGTAGGATACAGTGTATGGAAGAAAAAGATCTGAAAAATATTATCATCTAATGGAAAACAAGTGAGAATATTCTCACTTAATCCACTTTATTAACTGATTTAATTAACTTATATTAAGAGGGACTTAACAGAAAAAGAAAAGAATAAAAGGTTCAAATGCTTGTTTAAATGCTTATCTTAATTTTACTGCAAGCATTCTGTCAAGCGCCTCTTTTGCCCTGATTCTGATACCTTCAGGAACAGTTACTATCTGCTGCATCTTTTCAAGGGAAGCCAGGACTTTTTCAAGATTAACCATTTTCATGCTCGGACAGCAGGCAAATTCAGAGATGCAGTAGTATTTCTTTTCCGGAGCTGCTTTCAAAAGCCCGTGGATAAGTCCGCATTCCGTACCTATAATGAATTCCTGTGCAGGAGAATTTTTTGCGTACATTATCATTCCTCTAGTGCTTGCGATGTGGTCTGCTAGTTCCAGAACTTCGGGGCGGCACTCAGGATGGGCAATAAATCTGGCATCAGGATGCTTTTCCTTCATTTTCAGGACATCTTCTTTCAGAATTTGATGGTGCGTAGGGCAATGACCTTCCCAGGGGATAATTTTTTTGTCAGTTCGAGCTGCGACATAAGCAGCCAGGTTTTTGTCAGGCACAAAGATAATCTCATCTGCATCCAGAGAATTTACTACTTGCACTGCATTCGCAGACGTGCAGCATATATAAGACTCTGCTTTGATAACTGCCGAGCTGTTAACATAGGAAACAACCAGAGCATCGGGATGCTTTTCTTTTTCTTTTTTAAGGCCACCTACATCTACCATGTCAGCCATAGGGCAGGTAGCATCAATTTCAGGCAGGAGGACGGTTTTATTTGGACTGATAATTGCCGCACTTTCTCCCATAAAATGGACTCCGCAAAAAACAATAACATCCGCACTCTGGCGGACAGCCTCTTGACTCAGACCTAAGGAGTCTCCTACAAAATCTGCAATGTCCTGAACTTCAGGACGGGAATAGTAATGAGCAAGAATAACTGCATTTCGCCTTAACTTCAATTCTTTGATCCTTTCTATAAGCTCTGCTTGCTGCATGGGACCACCATAAACGTGTTTAAGGAAGACCTGAATGAGATTATCATGAGGTCAGAATCAAAATAACCTGATATTTATTATATATTGCTTTGTGTGTTTTTCCGTAGAGACATTTTTATAAGCACATTGATAAGAAACGTACCAATGTAAACAGCTACAGGCTCTTTGTACACATACTATTGTCTAGAGAACGTACCTGTTAACTCATCCGCACTATATATTGTTTGTGAACCCCGAAGCTTTGTCAGCAGAATTTCACTTAATTCTTAGCAAATTACTTTGATTTTGCTGTAATTGCTACTTTTGAAAGAAAAAGACACAAAATATTCCTTGAGGTGATCCCAAAACTCAAAATTGCATCACTAAATCTAGTGCTTCGATTCCAAAATAAATTCCTTATTTAATAGGAAATTCGTGATTAATGGGTAGATTCAAAAGTCAGGTTTTATGAACATACTTCGGAATCGCAGTACTAGTATTCCAAATTATAAATATATAGGACTTACGCGGTTGAACTGAATAATCAACAGCCTCAAACCTTCAACTGTCTAAAACATTGATTTATTAGTGATGTCTATGATACTGATTTTGAACCTCAAGTGCGTAAGTCTTAAATATAGTTTCTGATTGTGAAAAAACAGTTCTGAAAATTTTGCAGACTTGCGGATTGAAATGGTTTTGGGATGAGCTCATGGATAATATTATTCACTGATCCAAGTCTTTGCTTTATCAAATTCATTATTACTGAAAACTCTCACCTGAACAGGAATAATGAATTTAAACACATTGACAGAATCATTTATCCAGTGAACATCAGAAACAACCGCAACCTTCTCGAATGAAAATGTATGCCATGATACCTTTGCATCTTCTAGGTAAGCATCGAGTGCATAATGCATAAAATCTTTGTTCAATTGATAAAGCATGCGAATCTTCTTGTACCTTTGCAGTTTGTCTTTCATTGCAGGAATTAGTACAGTGTCGTAGTCTTCTCCTGTTATCGTTCCACTCCCAATAATACCAAGAACATTGTCTGGCAACCCTTGCATAAGTTCCATCATAATATTTCCCTCCAAAAGACACAATGCCAAAATCTAGTGATGAGATTAAAATTAAAAATCACTAGATTTCGAAAATGGTCACAATTCTTTGAATGCTACCTATTAATTGATGCCGATAAATCTCGAATATTGAGTTTACTTGAAAACTCAATTCATTTTGGAAATTCAATATTTCAATCAGAAAATGCAAAAATCACTAGATTTTGGAACTGAGTCCTCCAAAGCTAGAAATTATTCTAATAATATCCACAGGCAAATGAAAGTACTTTTCTCCTTACTTTTTTTGACTGTTGATGTCATCATTACCATAGGCAGGAATTTTTTCAATAACACATGTATGAAGCTAAGAAATAAGCGTAGCTTCTTGTAACCCTCTACATACCTAACACGCACATATACCTAGAAGCCATGTACAAAGGCCAAGGATATCGCTTGGGATAAGGACAGGTAGTCCGGCTCAGGATAGTGCGGAAACTATTAGTGTGAGAGCCGGATCTTTGCCGAGGCTTAGAAACGATTATATCCCGAAAACAAGTAAATATTTAAATACAAGTTAAGAAATTTTAGCTTCCCTGCTCATCATTATTCAGACTTAATCTATCATCTGATTGATTTTATTGTAAAAATCTATTATCACATTTGTTGCCTCATTTTCCATGTTCAGCTGGAAAGTTCGGAGTTGCTTTCCCAAGAGTTTTTCTCGGACAACGCCTGATGCTATCAAAGGGGTGACAACTCTTGATACACTGGCGTGAGACAATCCAGTTTCTTCAGCTATTCCTGAAAGGTAAGTTGGCTCGTTCTGTTTTTCGATCAAGTTCTTGAGGACTGTCATCTGTGCAGTTTTTCCGAAGATTTTCTCCATTGGATCCATTGATATCATCTCAGAGGTGGCTATTCTCTATAAGAGCGTGCCTTAAAATTAAATTTGAATCTATAATTGGGATAGGTCTTATTCATTTGAACTGAAAAAGAATAGCATTAAACAATCAAATGCCTAAAATACAAATATAAACCATGATATTACTATGTTTTATAGATGGTATTTTTGCGGCGCTGAAAGAAGCGCCGCTAACTATACCCTGAATAGTTAGTGCATTTTTCGGGTTGGAAAATTTTCCCTTGAATTTGAAGAAGATATAATTTTTGCGGCTTTACCAGCATTGGATGTATCTGAACCATGTCATGGTATAATTCCAGCTACTTATACACAAGTATTCATACAATATATACATTGAAATTTCCTCCACTCTTTTAACGTATTTTGTTCATGCTCATCTTTGTAGATATTTTAAAAGAAGATGGATTATTTTGAAGTCGTGTGTACTATTCCTCTTTGTTAAACTCTTAATCAAACCTCCTATTTTGTACTAACTATGGTTATTTTACGGAAATATTTTTAACAATTATCTCTCCTGAGTATACTCATTTTCATCTTGAGGTAAATATATCTCAAATTTCGTGGAAAATAAGTATATGTGATTATATAATCTAAAGTTATATAAGTAAAATAGAATACATTCTCCTTAATAATAATCATTTGATATAATTTTTGGAATTTTTTACTTTATTGTCTCTTATAATGGGTACTTTTAACTAATAGGGAATTATTTAATCAATATTAACTTTATTGTGGAAAAAATAGGTCTAATTGATAGTTGATGAAAAAAGAAAAAACGTAATCAGTAATTGATAATTTACGAAAATAATTCAGAAACATTTGTCCATTGTATCTTAACTTTATATCGTCAAATTAACTCATTTTTGCAGATATCGCAACCCATTTCCACCTAAAAAACCGGATCTTGAGTATTAGACCCTTCATAAGAAATAATACATTTTTAATATTTTATGTCTTAACCGAATCCAAATGAGTACATACTATACATACATTTATCGTTATTGGGTATTATACACACCTGATAAAGCTAATAAAAGTATATAAAAAATGATGGTGGAAGTATGGAACTCACTTCGATTCAAAAAGATATCATTATTGCGTTAATCAACTTGCAGAGGCAAAAAGACAGATCAATTAAGGGGGAAGAAATTGCCGAGGTTATCCAACGCAATCCTGGAACTGTTCGCAATCAGATGCAATTGTTAAAAGCTCTGGGTTTAGTGGAAGGGGTCCCGGGACCAAAAGGAGGATACAAACCCACAGGAGCTGCGTATGACACTTTGCGCATCCAGCAACTTAACAATGAATCAGCGGTTCCAATTTATAAAAATGATCTCGTAGTTAATGGTGCTACAGCTGCCGAAATAAGCTTTACGACAGTAAGAAATCCAGAAGCCTGCAATGGAGTCATCCGCGTACTAGGAAACACAAAGGACTTTTTGATGGGCGATAAAATTCAGATTGGTCCGACTCCTGTGAATCGCCTGATAATCCGAGGAGAAGTTATAGGAAGGGATGATACCAGTAATTCTATTCTCTTCAATATTACCGAAATGATATCTCTCCCTAAAAAACACGTTAAACACTATATGAAATATCCTCCTTTGCTTGTGAACCTGAATGCCAGTATTCAGGAAGCAACGAGACTTTTTATAAGAAACAATGTTCATGGTGCTCCTGTTGATAACAATGGAAAAATAGTAGGGATAGTTACTTACACAGATATCGCCAACGCCATTGCCCAAGGAAAACCGAATGTAAAAGTAAAAGATATCATGACGAAAGAACTTATTACCGTTGATGGGGACATGCAACTCTACGACGTAGTAAAGCTCTTCCATAAATATAGTATAGAAAGGCTTATTGTAACAATCAACGGCGTACCTAAAGGAACTCTGTCAAAGACCGAAGTCCTGAATGAACTTGCAATTTACTGAGATTAAGATTGTGGTCGCATCTATCATTTAAGGCGTATACCAGTTATATTTCTCAACATAAGCCCATCTAGAATCTAATCAAAAAAGCCGAAGCTATCGGATAAGGAAAGTTATTAAGGACACCAAGCATGAAGGCCTTGCCTGTCGAAGGACCAGCTGCACATCAGGGATGAGCAGATAGAAAAGTCTTAGATGGGAATATGATAAACAGGCGGTCCATATTAAATGTTTTTTCCATAATGGGTAATGGGCATGAGTTATTGAAAAACATAAGCATAAGAATCTCTCTGCATTTCCTCAAATTCGGGAGATGTACTCGCTTTTTCGGAATTGATCAATAACTCACGGACACGGACCCCATAATGGTGATCCTGAAAAGGATTGTCAGCATCGTGGAGTTAACCTGTTTGAAATCCTTCACTTTGAGTGATTGAGAGAGGCTTGTCTGCTCATCACTTTCAGCTTCTTGATAGCAGAGATGGTTGCCTGAGATTCTTTGTAAATCTTGTCTTCGTAATAGCTTATGATTTCGTCAACTGGAGCCGCAAGAGAATAAATCTTCATCGGCCGCCCTTTTCCAGGCTTTTTTTCCGAGCGTACACTGATCCAGGATTGGTTGTGCATTAACCTTATTGCAATACTTACTTCGGGCTGCCTTAATCCGGTGCTGATTTCAATTTCACGGGATGAAGCTTCGTCTACATTCATAAGATATGCCATGGTTGTAGCGACATTTCTTGACATGCTGAGATTCCTTAACGTTTCAATAAAAGTATAGTCTTCTTCATCCAATATTTTTACTTCCAAGTTTTTTATGATAACCCCTCGATATTTCTAGTTTTATGGATAATTTGTCAGCTTAAAAGATACTTTTATTACTCATTAAAGTTAAGGATACTTTATAAACGTTTTCAAATTATATGCACTTACATGAGATAACCTTGATCCGTACTGTAGCTGACTAGAAGCTACGTACAAAGCCAAGGCTATCGCCCGTAGCCAGATGGACAAAATATACCCGGACGGCTCCACAACACAACTAAAACGAATACGAATGGGCCAAGTTTCTTACCGTCTGACCTCGATTTCAAAACCGTTCTCTTTTGCAACATTGCTCATAAAATCCAATAATAAAAAACGGTGACAACGTTCTCCACATTCAGGACCTTCGTGGCTCACAAGAAAAATGTCATTTGATTGTGCTCTTTTGGCTGTTCGAAGGATTGCCACGCTGGGGACATGCGGTTGCATTTCCTCCAAGAATTGAAGTGTGAATTGCTCCCAGTCATCTTTTGTCCTTTGACTCTTGTTATAGTTGGCAATTAGTTTCTTGCTTGGGACTAAAGAATACTCGCGGTAACTGTATTTGCATAACGGTTTGTCACGCATAACAGCAACGAACTCTGCGTTTGGGTGTGATTGTCTTATATTTTCAACATTTGCTGCATAAGTTTGGGATAACATTTTCACATCTCTTTTTTGTTTTCAATGTCTTTTTCCTTTATCGTGCCCTAGATATTTGCTTAGTGTATAAGTATAATTCTCTTCGAGTATTGAAGCTGACGCAAATACGAGACTAAGTGAATACTTCGTGTCAGCACGTACGGGACTCTCCTAGACGTCCCAGATCTGGAACGTCTATATGCTTAAGGTTCAGGCTTCTGGGATAATTGTGGAAGGGTGGTGCAGTAGATCTATCCTGAAGGCGCATACCCCCATACCTAACCAGAAACATTTTCTACAAAGATAGTGTTTGACTTGATAAAGTCTCCTGTTATTTGTTTCACCATCTCAAATTTAGATGGATAAAATTATACTTCGCGGTATACGTGAAAAAGAAATATGGCAAAGTTAAGATAGTATCTTGTTATTTTGTGATTATTAGCAACTCGGGTTATGTACAGTATTTGTTTTTACTAAAAACTGTCTAACACTGGGGCTAAATAGGTAGATTTATACATTATAAATCAGGAGAATATTCATCTGTTTCTGACACTTCCACATTCTTCATCATATTTTCATTTACTTTATCGCATTGTTCAGCTGCACGGGCTAACCATAGTTTTACACTGGCAGATTGTACCCTTAAAACATCAGCAATTGTTTCAATAATCATTCCTTTCATAGACATTCTCAGAGCTAATTCGATAGTGTTCTCATCTTTGCGAAGATCATGATAAAAAGTGCCTGTATGGTCGCAAAAGGATTTGCCGCATTGATGGCAAAGATACCTTCTTGTTTTATTCCCACGACTTATGTAAATGCCATTTCCAGTAACATTGCCCTGATTAGTAAGGCCATAGAGCTTACAGTCTTTCTTAGGACAGGAAACGTCAAAAATTGTGGTTTTGGACCTCTTTTCCCCAGAGAGATCTATATCTAATGGTTAATATATAATTCCAATCGAATAAAAATTGACCATCTTTATTTTTGATTTTTTTCAATTCCTTTGGTTTTGTAATTATATTAAATTTCGATACTGTTTTGATAAATTAATGGTCAATTACTTTTCTTTTATATCTTATCTATATTTATAATGAATCTTGCATTTTTCAGGATAACTATAAAAATATATTAATTTATTGATTTGTAGTTCCAGTGCCTTATTTATTTGTGATTATTAATGAGATTTCCTTAATAATGTATTAATGGATAAAGAAAACAGTTCTTGCCATGTCTGTCCTTATTAAGTTCATATCTTTATTACTACACATATGATGATAATGTGAATCGATGCTGATTCATTCTATATGATACTATTTAAACACGTTTCTGAAAGTTCCCCGGGGTATAAAGTGGAATGAATTCCAATAAACAGAGAAATCTTTTTACCTTTTTTCGTAAATTAAATATTTTTACAATAATATTAATCTCCACCAATATGTTTATATTGTACTTGCAATTAATTTCTAATTAATTATATGAAGTTACATTTGCATTTTCTTTGATTTCTATGGAGGAATTTGACATAAATCGAGTAAGACTTTTATTACTAGCTTTTTTAATCTTTACACTAAGTTCCTTTGTCGGGTCGGCTGCGACATATACAGTAGCCGCCGATGGAACTGGAAACTATGCAACAATACAAGCTGCAATAAATAACGCGGCTTCAGGCGATGTAATCATTGTACAACCTGGAACGTATTATGAGAACATTGATCTAAGCCGAGTTAGCGTAGAACTCAGATCAGCATCTGGTAACCCTGACAATACAATTATTGCGTCCAACAATACGCTCAAAAATGTGATCTCTGTTGTATCCAGAGCTGATGTGAAAATTCAAGGTTTTACAATTAGTGGAGCTGCAGTAGATTACTCAGGAATCCGTTTAACTGGATGTAGAAACTGTGTAATTGAAAATAACAAATTTATAGATAATGGAATGGGAGTGTTCGTAGATTCTTCTACATCTTGTACAGTACGCAACAACGTAGCTACCAGAAATGTAGGCGAATCTGGTAGAGGAATTAATGTTGAAAGATCTCCTCTTACTACCGTTTCCGGCAACACAATTTCAAACCAGAGGTTTGGGATTTATTTTACTAACTCAGATAGTAATACTGTATCAGGAAATACAGTAAGTCACAGTGCAGGTAATGGTATCCATCTGGAAGGCACAACAAATACTGTTCTGGAAGGAAACAATGCAAATTCGAACGGGAACAAAGGAATCTATCTGGCTGGCTCCAGTAATAAAAACATTGTGAGAGGTAATACAGTTTCCTCTAATGCAGGAAATGGAATTGACCTGGAGAGATCTTCTGGATGCACAGTTTCTGGTAATACAGTCTCAGGTAATTCTACAGTAAACAATACTCATGGTATATTCCTGAACACCTGTAATGATAATTACGTGCAGAACAATGACGTTGGGACCTGTGATTACGGAATAGCTATGAGATTTTCCCAAAATAACACTGTGACAAGTAACAATGCCCATGACAACGACAGAGGCATTTTCGTAGCTTATCAATCTACCAAAAATACAATTTCAGGTAATAAGGCAACGTCCAGCAGCATAACTGGTATTGTCGTAACGCTCGCAGCCAATAATATTGTTGTAGAGAACAATGAAGTAAGCTCAAACCTAGGTACTGGTATATCACTTGACAATACAACAAGTGACAGAGTATCCAAGAACACAATAACCCAAAATGGTAAAGGTATTTTTTCAGGTGCGCTATCCAGCGGAAATATAATTTCAGAGAATACTCTGGACCGTAATACCGGCGATGGTATGCGGTTTGAAAGTTCCACTGATAACGATATTCTCTACAACGTCGTCAGTTCAAGCAACGGCAACGGAATATTTTTCGCAAGCTCAAGTAACAATAATGATGTAATCGGCAATACACTAAAAAACAGCAAGGTAGGTATCGAGTTAAGATACTCAAATGGAACTAAAATTTATCAAAACACTGTAACCGAAAATACTGGATCTGGAATTGCGCTCACGGTTTCCACGAATAATACTATTTTCAAGAACACAGCTTTTAGCAATGTCGAAGGTATTACTCTCAACTCGTCTGAAAGCAACAACATATCCAGTAATAGCGTAAGTTTAAACAGTAATGGTATCTATCTATGTCCCAGAAGCTATTATAACCTGATTTATAACAACTATTTCAATAACCCCTACAATACCGATGTCAGAAATAATAGAAGCTACTGGTACATAGCAAAGACCAAAGGCAAAAATGTTATGGGTGGGCCAAATCTTGGAGGTAATTTCTGGGGAAGTCCGTCAGGTATGGGTTTCTCAGAGACTAATCCAGATGCAGATGGTGACGGTATCATTGATTCTCAATTCACTTCAGCTAATGGTAACGTCGTAGACCTGTACCCACTCTTCCCTATGGAAGTTCCAATTCCACGTTTCATCTCCAGTTCTACGAGCGGATATGCTCCTCTCTTCGTGCAGTTCACTGATTCTTCACGAAATGCACTTTCATGGAGCTGGAACTTTGGAGATGGAAATACTTCAACTCGAGAAAAATCCAAACCACACATACATCACTCCAGGAACCTATACCGTTACACTTGCAGCAACCAACGCTAACGACACTGTCTTCACAAGTCAAATAATAAGCGTACAGAAATTTATAATTCTTCCTGTGGCCGACTTCAGCGCCAGTGCAACGAGTGGCGATGCTCCTCTTACTGTGCAGTTCACTGACATTTCACAAAATGCAGTAGCATGGAGCTGGAACTTCGGAGATGGATCTACTTCTGCCGAAAAGAGTCCGGCACACACTTTCAATTCAGCAGGAACTTATACTGTCAGTCTGGTAGCAGGTAATGAAAATGGAACTTCTCCAATACCGAAAACTGCTACAATAACTGTAACGACAGCAAGTAGCTCAAGTGGTGGAGGCAGCAGTGGTGGTCACAGCAGCAGCGGCAGCAGCGGTGGAAGCAGTAGTGGCGGAAGCGGTGGCGGTGGCGGTTCTCCCGAGTCTTCAAAGAACGTTAAAGTAAAGGAACTTTGTCAGGTCTTCATTACAAGTGGAAAAGCTGTGAAGTTTGATTTTACAAAGAATGCAACTGCTATTGTAAATTTGAACTTTGATTCAAAGAAGACTGTTGGCAAGACAACAACTATTGTTGAAATGCTCAAAAACAAGTCCACGCTTACTCCGGAGACACCTGAAGGCGAGGTTTACAATTACCTCAATATCTGGGTTGGAAACGGAGGGTATGGAAGTGACGAAAACAATCTCGAAAACGCAGTCATAAACTTCAGAGTTGAAAAATCCTGGGTACAGGATAAAGGTATTGACCAGAGTTCAATAGTCCTGAACAGGTATAATGAAAAGAAATGGAATGAACTTACAACGACCCTTTCAGGAGAAGATGGCACATATCTCTATTTCAAGGCCGAAGCCCCGGGATTCTCTCCGTTTGCAATAACAGGCGAGTTAACAGCAAAGGAAGCTGTGACTGAAACACAGCCTGAAACTGAGGACAATGAAGAAAACACCGGAAGTACAGCAGCAAATACTGAACAGGAGTCTGAGAATAAACAAGAAACAAGCACTCCTGAGAAAACTTCAAGTGCTCCTGGCTTTGAAATGATTTATGGAGTTGCTGGATTGCTTTCTGTATTTCTTCACAAAAGAAAATAAAAAAATGAACTGAAATATAAAGCAAAATTTCATTACGGAAGAAATAAAGGATGAAGATTCAATACCTTCATCATGTTTTCTTTACTTTTTTTATTTTTTGTCGGACGTGAGTTACTGAAAACCATGAGTACAGAGATCTTTTCTATTTTTCCTCAAATGCCGTATCGTACTTGTCTTTTTCAGGTTTATCTAATGATTTTCGTCCAGACCTTTTCTAAGTTTTTCTCCCCTTTTTAAGTTTTTCTTTCCCCTTTTCTAAGTTTTTCTCCCCTTTTCTAAGTTTTTCTCCCTGGTTCTAAAATAATTTTCAAGAACATAATTTTAAAAAGAAACTTTATTAAGCTCAATTTCTTTGAAATCTGTTAAAGTAATAAATCTTTTTCTGCATCAAGGTGATTTACAGGGATTAAGTGCAAACATTATTCTTTCATAATCTGAGTTTAAATATCAAAAGAAAGAGCCTATATAGTTTCTTTCAATAAACTCTTTGTTGATTATTGTTTTTCATATATTTTTATGTCTTTTTTTTGATATTATTCTAATTCAATATATTTATATGATTTAATGTTTAATTTGTAATTTATTAATTTAAATTTAAATAATAACTTATATAGAATGCGGGGGATGTAAATAAACAGATATATCACTTTAGCGGTAGCTTTTCTTATTTTAGCAATAAGCTCGAGTACAGGGACTGCAGCCGAGATTTTAGTTCAGCCAGGAGGATCAATACAGGCCGCAGTAAATAATGCAAGTCCGGGAGATGAAATAGTCATAAGTTCCGGAAACTATACCGAAAATATCGTTATAACAAAGGATAATCTCGTAATCAGATCAGCGTCCGGAAGCCCTGAAGACACAATAATTGTGTCGAATAATAATGCTACGGATGTTTTCCGTATAGAAGCGGACGGCATCACAATCAAGGGACTCAGTATTGCAGGAGCTGCGATTGAAAAGTCAGCACTTTATCTTCTTTCATCCAATAACTGTACCATAGAAAATAATTTGATTCTTAATGACGCGCTTGGTGTATACTTAAAGAATTCTATGTACAATAATATTCTCAACAATACGATAACAGAAGGCAGAAGAGCAGTTAACGTTGAAAGATCTAACTATAACACGATTCAGGACAATATTATTTTAAAGCAGAGATACGGAGTTTACGTTTTCAACTCTGAAGGAAACAAACTATCAGGAAATATAATAAGTGAGAGTTCCAGTCATGGTATTGTTCTGGACACCTGTAGCAAGAACAGCCTTGAAGATAATGCAGCAAACTCAAACGGAGATTACGGCATTTTCCTTAAGTCTTCCGGTAATAATGATCTGACAAATAACACTGCGGATTCAAACGTATTTTATGGTATCGGACTACTTGATTCGAGTAATAACAATATGGTCAATAATACAGCAGCCAATAATAATAGAGGTATTTTCCTGTTGAGATCAGGTGAAAGTACGCTTTTCGGTAATGTGATTTCGAATAATGGGGAAGGAATAAGGCTTTCATCGTCAGCAAATAGCGACATCTCAGAGAATACTGTCTCTGACAGTAATGTCTCAGGTATTTCTCTAATGAATTCTGCTAACTGTACTCTCGATGAGAACACGCTGTTAAATGATACTCTAGGGATAGATCTGGTTTTTTCCAACAACAGCAATGTCTTTAATAATACTCTCCATGAAGGCGGAAGGGGAATTAACCTGCGGGATGCGAGTTACAATACCCTGTCAAACAATACTGCTCTGAACAACAAGAATGGAATTTACCTCCAGCGTTCACAGTGGAATATTTTCTCAAATAATACGGCAGGTTCAAACTATATCCACGGTATCGTCCTGGCAAATTCCAGTGATAACAGCTTTACAGACATCATTGTAAACTCGAACGAAGGTCATGGAATTTATCTAAGTAACTCGAGTAGCAATACTTTGAGTAATTGCACGGTTTCCGGTAATGGTAGAGGTGTTTATATGACAACATCTGGTGCAAATACTCTATCAAACAACACAATTCAGAATAATAGAGAATACGGGCTCTTGCTGTATTATTCAGCAGGGAATAAGATTTCCGGAAATGAAATCTCAAATAGCGGAAGTGGCATTCACCTGATTACCTGTGACGGAAATATCATTTCAGGAAACACTATTATTTCAAACAGTATTTCCGGCATTTTCATAAGCTCTACAAGCAGCAATAATATTGTCTTTGATAATTACTTCAGTAACTTCTTTAATACAGATCTTAAAGAGGGAAGTTTCGGTAATGTGTGGAATACAACAAAAACCGAAGGTACGAATATCGTAGGCGGTCCCTTTATCGGCGGGAACTTCTGGGGAAAACCTGATGGTTCAGGATTTTCACAAAGCGCAACAGATGTAGACGGGGACGGCATTGCTGATTCAGTCTACGATCTCAAGAACAACTATACAGATTTCCTGCCTCTTGTGGGTGGTTTTGAATCAGAGGTGTCCGCAACTCCTGTACAAAAACTCAATACCAGTGAAACGGGAACAGGGATAAACGAAACAGAAGCAGGCGAAATTGAAGAAGGCATCAGCGAAACAGAACCAGAAAGTATGGAAGAGAGCAACAACGAGACAGAAGCAGGTGAAATGGAAGAAGGCACCAATGAAACAGAACCAGAAGGTATGGAAGAGGGTACTAACGAAACAGAATCAAATAAAATGTGAGTTACCGTGAAACGAAAACAAGAATCAGTAAAATTGATATAAAGTTTGATTTCACAAAAGATTTATAAAATCTACAAAAACGCATTGAAAATCTGTGGTGAAGGATCACCTCCTTCATCCTTATTTTGTTTTTCTGTTCTTCTTTTTCTGTTCTCCTTTTTTAATTCTTTTTTTAATTCTTTCTTCTCATTTTTATGGGCACAAAAAATGTCCTTAGAGACAAAAATTTGGGAAATTTGCTGATTTTTCAAGGATACTTTTATAGCATATTAATACCATTCTTATTAACTATATTTCATTAGTTAACAGCGTTATTCACCTTTTTGAGGTGGAACTAAATTTTCTAAATTAAGAATATATTTTTGTTTCAGGTAGATGAATAAATGCAAACCACAGAGGTGAAATAAATCAGGTTTTATAATAATTGGTATCTTGAAGCTTAGTTATATGATGATAATTTGAACGGCAGAACATTAAAATTTCTGAACCAATTTCCGAAGGGAATTCAGACAAATTAATGGTAAATATTTTTTCGCCTTTCCAATTTTGTCTAAGTTTTTCTTAACCAAAATAATTATATTGTTTTGCATTTAATCTCTAATTTACTAGAAGAAGTATATGTGTAATTTTTACTTTTATATTGGGGAATTCAAATGAATAAATTAATTATCTTGCTGATGGCTATACTCATTTTTGCATCAATTTCTGGGATCGGAACCGCAGCTGAACATGCTGTTTCGCCAGGAAATTCGATACAGACTACAGTGAACAGTGCGAGTCCAGGCGATGTAATTATCGTCAAGCCCGGAACTTATACCGAAAATGTCCGAATTACTACGCCAAATTTAGTAGTCAAGTCAGAGTCCGGAAAGTCCCAAGATACAATAATTAAAACTGCAAGTGCAAGAGGATTCGATGTGGCAGCCAATGGTGTGACAATTAGCGGGTTCAAAGTTGAATCCGGAGAATCAGGCATACGTCTGGTTGGATGCAGTGGCTGCTCAATCACTAATAATGACCTTTCGAGTAATGATTATGGGATATTTCTGAATATTTCGAATTCCAATAAAATCTCGGGAAACACAGCAAATTTGAACAGTTTGTTTGGGATTTATCTCCTGAGCTCTGGACAAAATAATATCTCATACAATAATGTAAATTCTAATCAAAGAGGGATTAATTCTATAACTTCAAATAACAATCAAATTATTGGCAATATTGCTTCGAACAACAGTGCTTATGGAATGTGGATTTCGCAATCACATGATAACAGTATTTCAGGGAATACAGTTAGCGAATCCGGTGGCAATAACGGAAGAGGCGGGGGCGGAGGTATTCATTTCAATTCTTCCAGCAGGAACGCAATCACCGGAAATACTGTCGCTTTTAACATCGGCTCAGGCTTTTTCGAGTGCCCGGGTTGTCATAATAACGTCGTGTACAATAATTACGTAAACAATACCTACAATGCTAATATTAACACCAGGGATACTACCTGGTATTTAAATCCAACTTCAGGTACAAACATTGTCGGTGGACCATATATAGGGGGCAATTTCTGGGGAACTCCTGCAGGAACAGGTTTTTCGAATACAGCACAGGATCTGAATAAAGACGGCATTGCGGATACAGGTTACAGTGTATCTAACATTACTGACAATTATCCGCTTGTAGTTGGAGAATCATACTTACCTGCTATAAAGCCTGTTGCAAACTTCAATACAAATGTCACCAGCGGTTATGCTCCTCTTACTGTCCAGTTTAATGACCTTTCATCGAATGTCGTAGAGAGAAACTGGGACTTTGGAGACGGAAGTAATTCAACCGAGCAGCGCCCGGTGAACACTTATTATTCAGCAGGAAATTATACGGTTAACCTGACTGTAGCAAATCAAAATGGTATGAATTCAAAACTTGTCACGATAACTGTTTTGAGAAAGCCTGTTGCAAATTTCAGTGTCAATGTAACCAAGGGTCCTGCTCCTCTTGCTGTTCAGTTTACAGATCTCTCGCAGAATGCAGTTTCGTGGAGCTGGGATTTTAACAATGACGGAGTGCCGGAGGCTATTGACCAGAATCCCGTTAATCAATACACAACTCCAGGAAATTATACCGTTAAGCTGATAGTAAGCAACGAAAATGGCAATAATTCGACAACTCAAAAAATAATCGTGCAGGATCCAAAGGATCTTCCTGTAGCGAATTTCGGCACAAATGTCACCAGCGGTTATGCTCCTCTTGCTGTCCAGTTTACAGACCTTTCGCAAAATTCAATAGGAAGAGGCTGGGATTTCAATAACGACTGGCAGGGTGATTCAGGTGATGCAGCTCCTGTTTACGTGTTTACAGAGCCAGGATCCTATAATGTTAACCTTGTTGCAATCAATGAGAACGGAACCGCCACAAAAACTACTACAATAATAGTATTAGAGGAAAGATCAAGTGGTGGAAGCAGCAGCGGTGGAAGCGGTGGTGGTTCTCCCGAGTCTTCAAAGAACGTTAAAGTAAAGGAACTTTGTCAGGTCTTCATTACAAGTGGAAAAGCTGTGAAGTTTGATTTTACAAAGAATGCAACTGCTATTGTAAATTTGAACTTTGATGCCAAGAAGACTGTTGGTAAGACAACAACCATTGTTGAAATGCTTAAAAACAAATCCACGCTTACTCCGGAGACGCCTGAAGGCGAGGTTTACAATTACCTCAATATCTGGGTTGGAAACGGAGGATATGGAAGTGATGAAGATAATCTCGAAAACGCAGTCATAAATTTCAGAGTTGAAAAATCCTGGGTAAAAGATAAAGGTATTGACCAGAGTTCAATAGTCCTGAACAGGTACAATGAAAAGAAATGGAATGAACTTACAACCTGCCTTTCAGGAGAAGATGATAAATACCTTTATTTCAAAGCCGAAACAGCTGGATTCTCTCCGTTTGCAATAACTTCCAAAACCGCAGAAAAACAAACTGATGTTGAGATAAAGCCAGAAAACGCCGACGATAAAGAAAACACAGGAAATACCGCAGCAGACGTTGAGCAACAGCCTGAGAATAAAGAAAACACAAGCACTGCAGAGGAAATTCCAAGTGAGCCTGGCTTTGAAGTGATTTATGGAGTTGCTGGACTGCTTGCTGTATTTCTACATAAAAGAAAATAAATGTATATAATGAGCATTTTTGACAGAAAAACCAATACGGAAAAGATGATTTGATTACAGAAAATATGTTCGATTAAAAAAAGATGATCAGATGAAGATTCGATGTCTTCATCTTATCTTACGCTTTTTTACTTTTATCCGGAAGTTTTAAATTATTTTCAGGAAGCATTTTGAGCTTGTTTTAGCTATTGGATTTTTACATTTCTTATTTTTGTATAATGATCCTCATTTCACAGATATACATAGAGACACTTTTTTGCAGATTTGCTCTGTTTTATCTGTTGGAAATGAGCTCGATTTTAAGTTAATTCCATACTGAGGAAAACTGTAACGTTTTCGTGAACTTCTTTAGAAAATTGTTTTTTAACCAGTATATTTATATTGTTTTGTACTTAATTTTCCCACTTCACAAGTGATATTACAAATTGTTTAAATTAAACAAGCTTACATATAAACGCACACAGCTTACTTAGTCACTATTTATGTTTGCATTAAACACATTTTTTAAAATCGAATTGATATGGCAGAAATTTAAAATCGCCTTCCTTAGTGAATGGAGGAATTGAAATAAACAAATTAATTATTTCATTGTTAATTTTTCTCATTTTATTATTAAGCTCAGGTATTAGCACGGCAGCTGAGATTTTTGTTCAGCCGGGAGATTCGATACAGGCTGCTGTGAATAATGCGGTTACAAATGATGTAATTATCGTAAAACCCGGGAACTATAATGACAATATCAAAATAACCGTACATAATCTGACAATAAAGTCCGAATCCGGTAACCCTGTAGATACAGTGATTATTGCTAAAGACCCTGCTTTAGATGTTTTTACTGTAGAATCAACTAAAGTTACAATTAACGGGTTTAAGATTGAAGGAGCCAGTCTTAATCATTCAGGAATATATATGAATCAGTGCAAGAACTGCACTGTTGAGAATAACAGACTTTTGGAAAACTTCGTTGGGGTATATCTGAAAAATTCAGAGAATAACCTGATTCATGACAATTTGGTTGGTAAAGCTGATCACGGTATTGTCCTTGATCATTCTAACTATAATACGGTTTCAGATAACAGAGCCTCGAAAAACAGATACGGAATTTATCTCCCAAATTCTAACAAAAATCTTGTAACAACTAATACTCTTTCAGAAAACAAAGATTATGGAATCCTGTTCTCAACTGCAGTTGGCAACACCCTCTCCGAAAACGAGGCATTTGATAACGGTAGAGGCGTTCATTTTGGCAATTCTGATGAGAATACGATTTCGAACAACAGGATTTATTCGAATAAAGTTTACGGGCTTTTCATCTGCCCAAGAAGCGATAAAAATCTGGTCTTCAACAATTATTTCAACAATACTGTTAATGCCCTCCCGAATAATGGGACAGATAATTCCTATAATATGGAGAAAACCTCAGGTGAAAATATTGCCGGTGGTCCTTATCTTGCAGGAAACTTCTGGGCATTACCCAATGGTACAGGCTTTTCGGAAACTGCAGTTGATGCGAATGGAGACGGCATTGCAGATGAGAAATTTAAGATTGAAGTAAATAGCAGCTATATTGATTACCTGCCCCTTGTAGCAATTAAACATACAGAGTCAATTCTTCCTGCTGCAAACTTCAGCGCAAATACTACAGGTGGTCCTGCTCCTCTTTATGTTACGTTTACCGACCTTTCGGGAAATGAAACTGGAAGAAACTGGGATTTTGAAAGCGACGGAAACATTGATTCTGAAGAGGAAAGTCCGGTTCACAAATATCCAGATCCCGGAATCTACACTGTAAATCTTACAGCTAGTAATGAAAACGGAACTGCCTCTAAAAATATAATAATAAGTGTAACAGCAGAAAGTGCAGAGACAAAGCAAAATGGAATTATGAATATGCCGGGTTTTGAATTGGTTTACGAAGTTATTGGCCTGCTTGCAGTCTTCCTGTACATCAGAAACTAAAAAGAATATCGGAAGAGTGAAAGCGCATTAGATAAATGGAAAAAATGTATAGAAAACTAAAAGGTTGCAACTAACTCTGAAAAAAGAATTTTAACCATGAAGAAGGGATTTTCATAAGGTCATGGGAAGCTTTTGATAGATATGCGGATGAATACGACTCCTGGTACGAGCGGTATAAACCTGCATATGAATCCGAACTCCTTGCTCTTAGAAAATTTCTTCCCGAAAACCTAGAAAAATTAAAAGCCCTTGAAATCGGAATTGGAACTGGCAGGTTTGCATATTCTCTTGGAATAGGATTTGGCCTTGAACCTTCAGGGTCTATGGCAAAAATAGCAAAAAAACGAGGTATTGAAACAGTTCTCGGTGTTGCCGAATTCCTGCCATTCAAAAAACAGAAATTTGACCTTATTTTGATTGTTACTGCAATTGCCTTTTTTAATGAGCCTGCCCAGGCACTCAGAGAAACGTTCAGGATCTTAAAGCCAGGAGGACAACTTATTTCAGGCATACTGGATAGAGACAGCCCTCTAGGTAGTATTCTCGATTCAGGGAAAAATTCAAGCAAATTCTCTTATGGGGCTCATTTTCTTTCAGCGACAGAAGTATCTATATTCTTGCAGGAAGCCGGATTTGAAAATATTGAAGTCTGCCAGACTCTTTTCAGGCAGCCTGAGAAAATCGAAAACATTGAATTTCCGGAAAAAGGACATGGGAAAGGAATTCTTGCAGTGCTTTCTGTCAGAAAGCCTGCTAGAGAGCCTCAATGATAGGTTTAAACTGAAAACTAAAGCTCTTATCTGGAAATCAAAGCTCTTAACCGAAATTGATGGCTAAATACAGTGTTTTCTTCTGATTTCCTTCAGTCTTTTCTTTCCTGTAGCTACAATGGATATCAGTTCAGAGTAGGAATTTTCTGAAAGTTCATTTCCCGGAGCAAGTGAATAAAGTTTTTTTCCGTCAGAATATAGAAGAATCCCATTCCAGGCTGCAAAGTGAGAACCTGATAAATATTCACAGGGCAGCTCCCATTTGGATTTTACATTTTCAAAGCCCTCGAAACTGTAGAAAATAGTCCCGTTTTTGAAGATTTTTGTAAATTCCAACAGTATCTCAGCCATACTTTCATCCAATTTGCAGTTAAACAAGCCGTGAAAAAAGGAAAATAAGATATTTTTGCCGTTTTTAAGGAAATTTTTAAGGAATTTATTGAATTTACTGGAAAAGAATCTAAAACGTGAGTTCAGTTATTTTTTCCTCTTTTGCACTGGTAACAGTTACAGAGATATCCTTGAATTTAGGTATCCCCGTACCCCCGGTTTCGTCCGAGACCAGCATATTGGACAAGGGACTTTTAGGCATATATGCGATTCCCCTGTGAGGAGTCTCGTATCCGGATTCATCTGCTTTTACCACAACTCTTCCGAAGGAGTTTTTCAAGATGACAGTGTCACCTTTCTTCACGTTCAGCTGTTTGAGATCGGCAGGGTCCAGTTTTATAACGGCAGACAGGTCCCTGTACTCTTCTCCAAAGCGGTCTTCGAGCATAGCCTTATCCTGAAAGATGTCCCTGTAAGTTATGATTTTGACTTTTATCTCGGGAGCTGCAAGAAATGATCCGAAATCCATTAGAGGGCCTCCGTTATTTTTCTGAGAATAACTTCATCAGACGGGTGATTTGTCTCAATAACCGGTTTAAAGCTCACTTTAACCCCGTCCATGCGTGTGGCACTCCCATCTGCTTCTACTCCGCTGATTGCGGTATTGATGTAGACCTTTGAGTTTCTGGAGGTCAGGGTTTCGTACGGGTCAATTGTGATAACAGGAATTTCCAGCAGGTTTTTTGCAATAGTCCCTGGGAGAATTGAAAGAGGGTCAGAACCAATAATCAGGGCTGCATCCACGGTTTTTGCTTTAAGAGATTCAACAATCGAATACTCGGGTCCGTGCTTTACAGTATCATTTTCGAATTTTACGCTGTTTACGTATCCTGTTTCTGCAAAGAGATTTTCGTTAAAGCCCATTGTATTATAGTTTCCTACCATTGGCAGAAGGTGGAAATTTGCTTTTTCGTTCAGGATCTTCATAAGCCGGAAAAGAGGCTCGAGGTTTTCAAGCGAGTAGATTAGCCCCCTTCCTACAAAAATGACCCCAAATTTTGCTCCTTTAAGGATATTTGCCAGCTCAAGGATTCTCTTAGGGGGGAAATTGTAAGAAGTCTTGGGAAGCTTTCCTGAAATCCCTGCAATTATGGCATCGATAAATTCCGTGTCTCCTTTAGGAGGAACCTGGAAGAAATAGTTCCCGCAGATTTTTGCAGTATGTGACTTCCGGACATCTACTGCAATTGATGTCCTTTCTTCTTCCCAGCCCCGCTGCTTTTCACTTCCTCTGGGAAAGTAAGAATATTTCGAAAGAAGGCGAGGATGGGAATCCGAAGGGTCTGTTCCCCAATATATAATAACATCAGCTTTATTCCTTACATCGTCCAGGGTGCAGGTTTTGATCTTTTCATGAATAAGGGCCTCAGCCAAACTGCCCAGACAAAAAGAAGAGGTATCGTCAAGAGTAGCGTTGATTTTTTTTGCAAGCTTGATTGCTATTTTCTGGGCTTCATTGGTGGAAGCTCCAAGCCCGAAGATCAGAGGGTTTTTTGCATTTTTCAGGATTGCTGCAGCTTCACTTATTGCGGTTGCCTCATCGACAGACTTGTTGTCTACCTGAAAAGTTGCTTCTCCCTTGCTTTCTTTCATGTGGGCTACCCCTATTCTGCAGGCTGTATGAACTTTATTTATTCTGTTCTTTTCAGCTTCGGCCTCTATATCGTCGCAGAGAAGTCCGCAGCCTGTGCAAACATGATAGTTTTTCTCCATATCCGCTTCCTCACACGAATTCTATTGCCTCTACAGGGCAGGTTACTATACAGCCATTACATAGAATTTTGTTCTTTCCAAAACGCCGGCATTCACCTACATTCTGGGCTTTTACAATGCCGTCTTCTATGACCAGGATTAGCTTATTAATATTCTTGGGAGCATTTCCCGAGCCTACTCCATAAGGATCATTTGCTACATTAGGAGGACAGGCAACTACACAATTTCCGCATCCGAAACAAAGGTCCTCATGCACTATAAGACCTGTTTCGGTTGCACCTTCGGACGGTTTGAAGAGGTCGCTTATTTTTTCGTAGTTTTCTTTATATTTCGGCTCTTCCTTCAGGGGGGGGCAGTCCTCAGGTATGAGCTCGCGGGCCATGAGGGCTACTGCAAAAGCCATACATGAAGTTTTTCCGCATTTTTTGCAGTTAGTTTTTGGAAGCATCTGATAGAGTTCCATTGCATTTGTCATTCCAGGTCACCCTTGAGTCAAATTTTATTTTTGTGTCAGCTTTTATTAAAGAATATGCAGGTTATTAAAGAGTATGTAAGTTAAATATACAGGTTAAATAGATGGTTACTAAGCAAAATTAAGAGTATCACTGAAAACACAGGTAAAATAACCTTCAGCTAGAATGTATCTAAGTAATCTACCTTAAACTCTTGCTTTTTAGTTTTCAGTATTATTTTTAGATTGCAGCAGGATACTATGCAAATCTATTTAATTAATTTAAGTCCTCACACTTAGATTTCCGAAACTAATAGCTTTCATGGTTTCCAGAATATCGGAGATCAGGTTTTCCTGGAAATAAAGTTTCCTGACAGATTAATTTCCCTGATCCCAGAAAACAATTTTTAAAACCTTTTACAGGCAGTTGAATAATACGAATTAATTTAATTCGCTTTAAAGAAAAGTTCACAGTGGCAGTTTCCATCTTTCTCGATTTCTTCTTTGTGGTAGATGCAGGGGCATACTATCTTTTTATCCTCCTGTTCATCTCCGGTAACTATCCTGCAGGGACAGTAACGCCTTCCGAATTTTTCCTGCTTAATTGCAAGCCCATCAAGCACATAATCAAGGGCTTCTTTATCAGGATTAAGCCTGTAGCCTGCTTTACTTGCATATTTCTCAGTCCATTCGTACATTTTCTGTTTTAAATTCTGATGTTCGGTCATACAAAAACTCCGTTTGCTTGTGAATTGGAATAGTCCTGAATTATCTGTGATAGACAAGGGTAGAATATTTACTGAAAACAAAAATTTTTTAACTTCCTTGTATAATTCTTTAATTTCCTTGTATATTTGTAGTGATAACTTAAATCTAAAGTGCAACTTATAATTTTGGTTAAATTAGTTTTAAAAGATATACCTTTCTACAGGATTTATCTCGCCCACTACTTTATAAGTAATTTCTATCAAGTATTCTTTTCGAAAGTTTCCTTTAAATAAGTTTACAGATTACGAATTAGGTTTTCAAACTATATATTAATTAATGGTAAATAAAACTGGTTCAAAGACACTGAAACTTTATATAAATGAAAGTGTGGGTAAAAGTCTGTCAATAATCCGATGTCCATGTTTTGAAAATTATTATGAACCTCTAAGAATCATTATGAAATATCCCAGTTAATTTTGTTTGTATGTAGAAGAACCAGAAAGTTAATATGCTTTAATTATTAATTCTAATATATAAATTAAATGTTATTGATTGTACCTGAGTAAGCCCTATCTTTAAATTTCATTTCATCAAACAGCATGCATGTATTCAGCTTAAAGACAGAAGAGTTGTTAAAATGCCTTTTTTGTAGCCAAAATCAGATTTAAATAAAATTCTGGTAAAACCTTATGAGATAAAGGTTTTGATTTTGCACAAAACGTCTATATTTTTATTCAGTTCAGGAGAAAGAATATAGAGATACATGAATAAAGCAAATTAAGAATCTGGAAATAGGTAATTTCGTTTTCAGGTCGAAAAAAGGTCTTTATGAATATTTACATAACTTTCGACTTTTCTGTATGGCAGAAATGCCTGGAAGTATATTTCCTAATTTGTTCTGATTATCGTTCAAAAATATAATTTACCATTATAACTCACAGACTGTATAATATAACGAAATCCAAATCATATCACGAAAGATTGCACACTTGAGTCATCAATATTAAGGAGTCACCAATATGAGAATCGGAGTCTATGTTTGCCACTGCGGGCTGAATATTGCAGGAGTAATAGACGTGGCAGCCCTTGAGGATATGGCAACTAAACTGGAAGATGTGGTGCTTGCCCGGGAAGTACAGTTTCTATGTTCCGATTCCGGACAGGAAGGCATCATCAAGGATATAAAAGAAAATAAAATCGACAGGGTCGTGATAGCTGCCTGCTCCCCAAGGCTGCACGAAAAGACCTTCAGGCACGTTATGGAGAAAGCCGGCCTGAATCCTTATCTTATGGAAATGGTAAATATCAGGGAGCAGTGTTCCTGGGTACACGCACATGATCCCCAGATGGCAACCCAGAAGGCTTTCGATCTTATCAGGATGGGAGTTGCAAAGGCCAGATTCCTGAAAGAGCTGAATGCAACAAGTTCGAAAGCCAGCAAAAATGTTCTCATTATAGGAGGAGGAGTTGCAGGAATCGAGGCAGCTCTTAACCTTGCAGAATCCGGTTTTCCTGTAACCCTGGTGGAAAGAGAATCTACAATAGGAGGCAAAATGGCCCTGATGAATGAGGTCTTTCCAACAAATGACTGTTCTATCTGCGTGCTTGCTCCTAAAATGACGGAAGTCCAGAACCACCCTAATATCAAGCTTTACACATACTCCGAGGTCACCGATATCTCAGGCTCCGTAGGGAAATTCCACGTAAGAGTCAAACGCAAACCCAGATTCGTGCTTGAAGACAAATGCAAGGGCTGCATTGACCTCTGCTCGGCTGTCTGTCCTGTGGAAATTGAAAATCCCATGAATTACGGGATTGGAAAGACGAGAGCCATATACATGCCAATTCCCCAGTCCGTTCCGCAGGTAGTGCTCATTGACCCTGATCATTGCGTTGGCTGCGGGCTCTGTATGCAGGCCTGTCCCGCAGATGCTGTTGATTACGAACAGAAGCCCGAAGAAATTGAGTTTGAAGCAGGTGCGGTAATCGTTTCAACAGGTTATCAGCTCTTTGATGCGTCAAGGAAAAAGGAATACGGATTTGGGAAGTATCCGGACGTAATTACGAACATGCAACTTGAACGCATGCTTAACTCCGCAGGGCCTACAGGAGGAAGAGTCCTTGTGCCTTCTACAGGCAAGCCTCCAAAAAGTGTAGCATTTATCCAGTGTGTAGGTTCAAGGGACAAAACTGTTGGAAACGAGCACTGTTCAAGAGTCTGTTGCATGGCAGCCCTCAAGAACTCCCAGATGATCATGGAGCGCTACCCTGATACTGATATCACTATCCACTATATTGATATCAGGGCTGCAGGCGAGATGTATGAAGAATATTACGTAAGGACTCAGGGAATGGGAGTGGACTTTATCCGCGGCAAGGTTGCAGAAATTTATGCTGCTGACGACGGGAGACCGGTAGTCCGTTATGAAAATACCCTTGAGTGCCGGGTCGAAGAAGAGGTTCACGACCTTGTTGTACTTTCAACAGGCTACGAGCCCAGCAAAGCCGCAGAGGGCATAGCCAGGATGTTAAACCTTGCACGGAGGCCGGACAGGTTCTTTGCAAGTGCCCACCCGAAAATGCGTCCTGTCGAAGCCCCTGTAAGCGGGGTTTTCCTGGCAGGCTGTGCTTCAGGACCTAAAGAAATTCAGGTTTCGATTGCCCAGGGCAGCGCATGTGCCGCCAAAGCTATGCAGCTGCTCGGCACAGGAGAGCTTGAAGCGGATCCAATGGGCGCGCATGTTGATTCTGAAAAGTGCATTGGGTGCAGAACATGTGTTGAAGTCTGCAAATTCGGAAAGATCAGTATTCAGGATAAAAAGGCTGTTGTGGATGAGGTCTCATGTCATGGCTGCGGAGACTGCAGTGCCGCATGCCCTGTAGGGGCAATCCAGATGCGAAACTTCGAAAACGAACAGATCCTTGCCCAGGTTCGAGCTGCAACTGCTCAGAAGTCCCAGTGTCCATTTATTGTAGCATTTCTCTGCAACTGGTGCAGCTATGCCTGCGCAGACCTGACAGGGATGTCCAGGCTCCATTACCCTACAAATATCCGGGTAATCCGTACGATGTGTTCTGCAAGGGTAAACCCAGAATTCGTGCTTGAAGCCCTTAAAGGAGGAGCTGACGGAGTACTTGTTGCAGGCTGCAGGATGGACGAGTGTCACTATATCCATGGGAATTTTGACGCGAAAAAACGGATGGACGTTTTAAAGGAAGTTGTAAAGGAAATAGGGCTTGATCCAAAAAGGCTCCGAACCCTCTGGATCTCTGCTGCCGAAGGAGAACGGTTCTCGAACACGATAACTGAATTTGTGCATGAACTTGAAGAAATAGGGCCAATAGGAACCGAGCTGATGCAGAAAGAAACCGGGGATGAAGTTGAACAAGAAACCACCGAATTTGAGGAGGTGGCACAGTGAGCGAGGAGCATCCTGAACAGGAAACTCACGTATGCAAAGGGTGCTGCGAAGCCTGTGAAGCTGAATCGGAAAATCCTGAGACCGGAGAAACCTTAACCGAAGATTTGGAACTTGAGAAATTTAAACTGGAGGGGTTTGAATCCGAAAAACCCGAAACTGCAGTGTCTGAAAACAGTGAAAACGAAAATCAGGAAAAAATCACAGTTACCAACAGTATGGATCTGCAGGGTTCCCATTTTCTCTATACTCAGGCAACCGAGAAGTCCATCAAGACTCTGGACTACGACTATAAACGCTGTAACGGCTGCGGAATCTGTGTGGAAATCTGTCCCACAAAAGCTCTTGAACTCGGGCCTGTACACGAAATCGCAACCGGACTCGATGCACCTGCTGTGATGATGGACCTTGAGAAATGCACCTTCTGCAGGATGTGCTCAAACCTTTGCCCTGTCCATGCCATTACCTTTGAGGCTGTGGGAGAGGTTCCTGATGAGAAAAAGTATCCAAAATATGACACTTATGTGAATATCAATGAGAAATGCCTTCCCTGTGCTCTCTGTGAAGGGGCCTGCCCGCAGGACGCAATCGAAGTTGAGTTTACTTTCCCGAAAAAAGAAGAAATAGCACCTTTCAAAGAAGGGGTGGAAGGAGAGATAGAAATTGATACTGAGAAGTGCAATTTCTGCGGGATCTGTGCCCGCTTCTGTGACGCTTTTCTCCTGCTTGAGCGCGAGCCAACACCTGAAAATCCTGTGCCATTTGAGCAGCTCTTCGTTGATGAGGATAAATGTGACTACTGCGTGCTCTGCCAGGACATCTGCCCTGAGGAAGCAATAAAAGTCAAAGGGGAACGCCCCTGTGAAGCCCCTAAAGTTGAAGGAAAAGTCAAGGTAGACGAGCTTAAGTGTACGCAGTGCGCCCGCTGCAAAGCTGTCTGTCCCTACGAAGCTGTAGAGCTTCAAAAACCCATGGAAGGAGAACTGAGCCTTATTGAAGTTAACCTTAAAGAGTGCGACCCCCAGGGCTGTCGCGGCTGCTTTAACGTATGTCCCTCGAATCTCTGGTATGTGCCAACTGACCCCAATGACCCGCGCAAGATTGCTTTTGCTGAGGATTTCTGCACATACTGCGGAGCCTGCGTAAAGGCCTGCCATCTGGCAGCTATCAATGTGGAAAGAACCGATATCCATCACACCGAAATTCCCGACACTCCCTGGGCTGCCCAGTGGAAGGACGCAATCGAGTCCCTGAAAACAGGAGTCAGAAAAGGAGTTGATAGGGCTGTATTCAGGGAAACCGAGACTTTTAAAGCTCAGAAGTTTATGGGCGTGGAGTTTCCGTGTGTTAACGAAGAAATGCTTTCAGCCGTGCAGGCAAAGATAGATGCCTTGATGCCAGCTCTCAGGAGTGCAAAGGTCAGGAAACTCTGGGAAACTGACTCCCCGGAAAATGCCGCAGCAGCCGTGAAAAAGAAAATTGAAGGCTGAAAGGCAAAATAATAACGAAAAAACTAAATAAAAGAAATCTAAGAAAGGAAAATGAACAAATTTGAACTCTAGAGGCTGGAGTCATATTTTTTCCCTGAAATCGGCCTCAGAGCTCATATTTCTCCTTAATCTCATATTTCTCCTTAATATTTACACATTTACTTAAAATTTGTACTTTCCTCAAGACTCGCACTTTCTTTAAGGCTTACGCTTTTCTCTTACAACTATAACCGGCACTTTTGAGTGACGTGTAACGTTTCCTGCAACACTGCCCAAAAGCAGCCGGTCAAGCCCTGTTTTTCCAAGAGTACCCATAACAATTATGTCCATTCCATTTTCTTCTGCGTACCTGATAAGCTCATCTGCAGGATGTCCTTCGAGCAGGACGGATTCTACAGTGACCCCTTCCATCTTTCCTATGCCTTTTATATAATTCAGAGCCTCGTATCCTTCTGTTCTCAACGATTCATACACTCTTTTCCAATCAAAATCCACAGCTTTGGAAGAAAAGTAATCTTTTGGTATCACATATACAGCATAAATCGTTCCTCTGCTCAATTTGGCAAGCTCGATCCCGTAATTTGCAGCAAGCCTTGAGCAGACCGATCCATCAGTTGCAACCATTATTTTCTTAAAACTAATGTTTCCCATATAGAATCCCTGATTACTTTATCTGCCTGCATTAATATAATATCATCGAGATTCAGGAAGTGAACTTTTCTTATTGAATGGAGGTTGCAGGTCATGCCTTAATGTAACCTGGCACTATGATGGGTAAAGCCTTTAAGAATATCTGGATCGCTTTCAGAGAGAAGTTTCCACGCACGATAAATTTCCGCCCCTTTATATCTCGATGTTGCTTGATGAAGAAAAGGGTAGTGATGTGAAAGGAGGCCAAATTATTGCTTCCGGAGAAGCTGCAACTGATTCAAAACTATAATCCAAAAACTATACTTCTATATATGGGAGGAAATTATTGTATAATCATGGCAGGCTTTCTTGGGAATTTCCTCTCCGGTTTGAGACAAAATATTCCATATTTAAAAGACCACGATGTAAGTTCAGAAGTAGTTATCGGAATATTTATGCATTTGTTCATTTTCCTTTGCTTTATCATCTTATTTTACTTGCTGGTAAGAAAATTCATGTGACTTTGAAAGGCGGCGATTTAGAGCCTGCCTGAAACTTCATATTTTCCCGTCAATTTTCGCTATGAAAACAGTGTCTATGGCTGACCAGGTTACGCTGCCAGCTGCTCATACGGAAATCCATTTTTATTCGAAAGCAGGCTCTTCGATTTGGACTCAATTACACCAGTGTCGCGTCAGCGATAAAATATCGTATAAATCCAATTACGACCATTCAGAATTTTTCAATCCTGATGATTGACGCGACACTTGAACTGGGCCTTATTATTCTTTTGGCTCTATGCGCTTTTCTTCTGCATTTGTATTGTGATATAGTGACATTGACATTTGGTACGGTAAAAAATAATATGTTTTCAGGCGCTTGCACAATTGTCCTGAACTTTTTAAAATGTCAATAATTGCTGTTTTATATCTGGCAAAGAAAAATGGCCATGTACCAGGAGCCATTTGTTTTCTCGTTTCTCAAGAATCTTTGTAACTCTAGCTGGGAAAAATAGATTATATCCTTTTATTTTTGCTTTGAACATAGAGTCAATGGCCACCCAGGCCACCGTACCAGCGGCTGAAACAGAAATTTTATTGTACTCAAGAGACAAAGTCTCGGTTTGAGCCCAATCACGTTCAAGCTGGGTTTGAATCTCCTTCAAGCCTACCCTCTTCTCATCTGCTTCGGTACCATATATAATAACATCAGCATCTGGCGCAATAAGGGACATTACACCTCTCATGTCGCGTTTCGTATAACTCTCGGCAAATTTTTCCAGAAAAGCCATAACCGCTTTTTCGGTCAGATTATCTGCTTTCATTCTGTTTTTTCTCCGCAAAGATAAACTAATATATAATTGACAGTTTAAGAGTTGAAATACTACTTCTTACTAAAGATATTAAGTATATTATAATGTTTGTATGTAAATTATTTTATTATGTCATATCGGAAAACCTGAATAAGTTACTGGGATAGAAAATACAGAAAATAAGGGTAATAAGTAAAAAGTAAAAAAGTAGTAAGTAAAAAATATAAGAGTCGAATCTATTTTTGATTCACAAAAGGATTATTTAATCAAAGAATTGACTCTGATCAGGGAAAGAAAAGTGGCCCTGTACTATTAGCCATTTGTCCCCACGCTTTTCAAAGACCTTTGTGACCCTGGCCTGAAATTTCGTCTTTTTTCCGTCAATCTTCGCTCTAAAAACAGCATCTATGGCTACCCAGGCTACATCGCCGGCGGCAGAAATGGAAGTCCAGTTGTACTCAAGAGCAGGTTCTTCAATTTGAGACCAATCACGCTCGAACTGAGCCTTTATTTTCTCCGGCCCTACACATTTCTCATCCGCACCGGTGCCGTACATAACTACATCTGCATCAGGTGCAATAAGAGACATTGCACTTTTCAAATCGCGTTTAGCATAACTCTCGGCAAACTTTTCCAGAACATCCCTTACTGCTTTTTCGGTTTCACTATCTGCTTTCATTATATCTTCCTCAAAATAATAACCTATTCATAATGACAGTCTAAGAATTTAAAGATATTTCTTTTTTTAATTTTGGTATATGTAATTTCACAAGATAAGATTTAGAGTCATTTCATGGCTAGTTATCACAAAAATAACTTTTTTAGCCAGAAATTGATTTGAAATATTGCATTTTTTTCTGTTTATGTTCTATTTGTGTTCTGTTTGTATTCTGTTTGTGTTCTGTTAATAGATACCTTTATACATCCTACCGCACCTTTTACATTAAGTTTCTTACTGATTATTACCGATAACTGTTAATGAAGCACCTAAAAGAGCTAAGAGAGGAATCAAGCGCAGAAGAAAGTTTGAAGGAAAAATACAAAATAACGAGCCGATGGACTTAAAACTGAAGGAAGAACAAAAAGAAGCGGATTCTAAAGAATTGGGAAGAATTTAAAAAGAATTAACGGTAATTAAGGAAAATTCAAGAGAATTAAGGATAATTAATGAAATAAAGATTATAATAAAAAATTAAAGAGGATTTTAACGCGCTTCCTGCTTAGATTCGGGTGAAAATATGGAAAAATACGATTATAGTGAACTAGGGCTGAAAGCCGGGCTTGAAATTCACCAGCAGCTGGATTCGAAGAAGAAACTTTTCTGCAGGTGTCCGACTCTGATCAGGGATATCGGGGATTCTAATTTTGAGTTTTTCAGGTATCTCAGGGCTACGGAAAGTGAGATGGGAGAAAAGGACAGGGCTGCGGTAGAGCAGACAAAGGTCAGGAGGAAGTATATCTATAAGGCTTATGACACGACCTGTCTTATAGAAAACGATGAAGAGCCTCCGAGAGAACTCAACGTGGAAGCTTTGGATATTTCCCTTGGGGTTGCAAAACTTTTCCATATGAAACCTGTAGACCAGATGCATGTCATGAGGAAAATAGTAGTCGACGGGTCTAACACAAGCGGTTTTCAAAGGACAGCTTTTCTTGCAAGCGATGGATATATAGAAACATCTGAAGGTCGTTGCGGGATTGACAGCCTGTGTGTGGAAGAGGAAGCTGCTCAGAAAATTGAGGAAATAGGGGATTCAATCATTTATTCCCTGGACAGGCTTGGAATTCCGCTTGTGGAAATTGCGACTGCCCCGGATATTAAAACTCCTCGTCACGCAAGAGAGGTTGCTGAACATATAGGGATGATCCTCAGGTCGACAGGGAAAGTAAAGAGAGGACTTGGCACAATCAGGCAGGACGTGAATATCTCGATTGCCAGAGGTGCAAGGGTGGAAATAAAGGGAGTACAGGCCCTTGACCTAATAGAAGATATTGTCCGCAGGGAAGTTGAAAGGCAGCTGAATCTTCTTTTTATCAGGCAGGATCTTATGGAAAGAAAGGCCTTTGTCTGTGAAGAGATCTATGATGTAACAGGCCTGTTCATTGATACAAAGTCCAAAGTTCTTCAGAAAGGTGTAAAGAAAGGAGCAATTCTTGCTGCTCTCCTCAGAAAGTTCAATGGACTTGTTGGCAAAGAAGTCCAGCCCGGAAGAAGGCTCGGGACCGAATTTTCGGACAGGGCGAAGACTGCAGGAGTAGGAGGAGTTTTTCATACGGATGAACTTCCTAATTATGGAATCACGGAAAAGGAAGTTAAGGCCCTGAGAGACGCCATTGGTGCAGGTCCCGATGACGCCATAATAATGGTTTCGGACGAACCTGAGAAATCCAGGCTCGCAATTGAAGCGGTTATTGCGAGGGCTAAAGAAGCTCTCGAAGGAATCCCTGAAGAAACCCGAAAAGCCCTTCCTGATGGAAATACAGCTTATATGCGCCCCCTACCAGGCGCTGCAAGGATGTACCCTGAAACCGATGTTCCTCAGGTAGAGATTTCTCAGGAATATTTTGATTCGATTGAAACTCCCGAGCTCCTGACGGACAGAGCAAAGCGTTTTACCACGGAAAACGGGCTGAATAAAGAGCTCGCAGAAAAAATAGCTTACTCAAAGTATCTTCCCCTTTTTGAAAACCTTATCGAGATCTACAGGAAAGACGAAAACGTAAATTCAACTTTGATTGCCAGGACTCTTGTAGGGCTCGTTCCTGAACTCCGAAGAAACGGAGTTGAAACCGATGAACTTTCAGATGAACATTTCAAAGGGCTTTTTGCGGCTATTTCAAATCAGGAAATTGCAAAAGAAGCTATTCAGGACCTTTTGACTGCTCTTGCAAAAGAGCCTGAATTGAGTACGCAGGAAGCGGTATCAAAACTCGGGCTCAGTGCCTTTGACCCTGAGGAAGTCGAGAATTTCATCAAAAAAATGGTTCGTGAAAAAGGAGATTTTATTAAGGAGAAAGGTCCTGCAGCCCTGGGTCCTTTGATGGGAATTGTCATGAAGGAGTATAGAGGTACTGTAGACGGGAAAATTCTCAGCCATATGTTGAAAAAAGAGATAGATAATTTTATTAATCAGGGATAAACTCCTGCTTTTTTCTTCTTTTTTACTTTTTTCTCTATTTCATTTCTTATTCTCTATTTCATTTTTCCTTTTCTCTATTCATTTCTTTTTCTCTATTCATTTCTCCTTTTTTCTCTCTCTTCTTATCTATCCTTTCCAAGGAGATAAAAAGAATATAATTTAAAGATCAGGTGGTTTATAGAAATATATATCACTACGTTTCATTTTTTCTTTTCAAAAATAATTAATAGTTAAAAGTGAGGATTTAAGGCTTTGGTATTGTGCGTAAAAAGAAATATTTTTATACATGCCAATTCTATTGAATTCATTATTATAAAACGGTCTATATAACGGTCATCTGCAAAACATTCTGTCTTATCTTCCAGCTATGAAATAAATCTGCATAGTCTGTATCTGGAAGATAGCAATTTGAATAAGTGATACAAACTGTCTGAATTTCAAAAATTAAATATACTTCATCAAATGTAAATATTAAATATATTATGTAATTCCAGGCCTGACTGTAGCACTTTCTGGTTCTGGCTCGGTGCTGCCAAAAATAGTTTAAAACCCCCAATTCTCTAATCACAAAAGAGATGTGGAAGTTCCAGAGCAAAAATACAAAATAATACTAAGGAGATTCCTTATGAAAGTACTGCTTGTAGACGACGACCCCTTGTTTTTGGAGTTATCTCAAACCTTTCTGGAAGTTTTCCACCATATAGCCTCTGATACTGTGGACTCTGCCAGGGAAGCGCTCCAGAAGCTGGAGAAGGACTCCTATGATGTCGTAATTTCGGATTATGATATGCCTTTCATGGATGGGATCACCTTCCTGAGGACAATCCGTAATAAAAGTATCAATATTCCTTTTATCCTGTTTACGGGAGTAAGCAAAGATGAAGTTATACATCAGGCAATAGAAAACGGTGTAAATTCTTTTATTCAAAAAATAGGAGATCCAAAAGCCCAGTATTCCGAATTATCAAAGAGTATCTGGCAGGTTGTAAGTGGTAGCAGTTCAATTTGCTAAAAAGCGAAAACTGTTTTAATATTATAATAGCTGGTAAGTTAGGTAAACTATAGTGTGTCATTTATTTCTCTAATTTTTTGACTTTTCCTTTGAAATCCATTTTTAATCTGATTTTTGATGTACTATAATTTTTTATTATATTATGCGGGGCTGATTATTCAACTGCTTTTAAAACACAATATTTAAACTGGATGACAGTTTTATTCATGAAATTACTGTGTCATAACTTTATACTATAGTTAACTCAAAAGGGTTATAAAAAATTACAAACTGATCCCTATGCACGTGAAAACTCAGCAAATCCTTAAGGTCTTCGAAGAAATCAATAAAATTCCGCGCTGTTCGAAGCACGAAGAAAAGCTTTCATTCTGGCTGCAGGAATGGGGCAGATCCAGAGGCTTTGAAGTGAAAGCCGATGCTTTAAATAATGTCCTCATCAAAGTCCCTGCAACTCAGGGATATGAAGACTCTCCAATACTGGTTCTGCAGGGGCATATGGACATGGTCTGCGCAAAGAGTAAGGATTCAGAGCATGATTTTTCAAGAGATCCTATAAAATGTGCCTATGATGGGGACTGGCTGAGAGGAGACGGGACTTCTCTTGGTGCAGATAATGGGATTGCACTGGCAATCGGGCTTGTACTTTCAGAAGCCGGAAAAAATGGGGAAATAGAGCATCCTCCACTTGAACTTCTCTTTACTGTAGATGAAGAGACAGGTTTAACAGGAGCATCCGGGTTTGAAGCCGGGTTTATTGAAGGTAAGCTGCTTCTTAACCTGGACTCTGAAGAAGAAGGGGTCTTCATAGCAGGATGTGCTGGCGGGCAGAATTCACTTATTATCCTGCCTGTTGAGTGGGAACTGTTCGATTATGAAAAAGAAGGTGGGTTTGATCTTTTCAGGCTCCTGGTTGAGGGGCTGGAAGGAGGCCATTCGGGAGTTGAAATCCACAGGCAGAGAGCAAATGCAATCCAGTTGCTTATCCGGACTCTGGCTGAATTAAAAATGAAAATTGGGGCAGAAAGCATCAGGCTTGTTCTGTTAAGCGGGGGAAGTGTCCATAACGCAATCCCTGATTCCTCAGAAGCATTTGTTGTACTTCATAAGAGCAAAATAGAAAAAGCTGAAGAAATAGTGTCTGAGCTCTGGAAGACCTTTATAGCTGAATATGCAAAAACTGACTCAGAACTCATTTTGAACTTCAAAGAGATTGATGTAAAAGCAGTTTTTGAAACTTCAGGAGGTAAAATTCTCAGGAAAGAGGTGCCCGATGACAGGGTTTTTTCTTTAAAAACTGAAGAAAAATTTATAGGGCTTCTCCTTGGAATGCCTCATGGGGTTTACAGATTATCGGATGTTATTTCCGGCTTTGTTGAAACTTCAAATAACCTGGCAACTGTAAGGACAACGGAAAAGGAAGTGAAAATAGTATCAAGCCAGCGCAGTTCGCATATGTCCCGATTGGCTGAAATTACTGGAAAAATTGAAGCTGTGGCAAAGCTGGCAGGCGCAAAGGTTGAGCATGAGCCAGGATATTCTTCCTGGGAACCTGATCTTGAATCAGGGCTGCTTTCGAGATGCAAACACGTCTATACGGAAACCTTTGGGAAAGAGCCGAAAGTAGATGTAGTGCACGCAGGGCTCGAGTGTGGAGTAATCGGCTCAAAATGCATGGGTATGGAAATGGTTTCTTTCGGGCCGACAATCGAAGATCCCCACTCGCCTGCAGAAAAGATTTTTATCCCTTCCATTGAAAAGATCTGGATTTTCTTGGTAAACTTGCTGAAAAGCTATAAATGATTAAAAGTTACTGTTACAGAAGAATTTAAAAAGTCGTAGAATAATTTAGAAAGTGGTCTAAAAAGTATGGTGAACTGCAAAGAGGAGGGTAATTGATAATTCTGAGTTCAGTCTCCTTTTTTGCTTGGTAACCAGCTCGATTTACTGTCCGTGGGAACCACCTCTCCTATGGCTGTCAGGCATTCCCCCTCCTCATTACTATTCTTAGCTATGTGAGAACGCACCTTCATGAAGTAAGCCAGAGCTGCAATTGGTAAGGCATACCCTACTCCATAAACAGCCAGGTTTACCTCTTGCGGTTCGAAGATCACGCTCAAGAAATTAACTCCCAGCACAACAACCGTGAGCCCGACAAGGTTTAACTCCAGTTCCTCAATGTCATTTATTTTCAGCCATCCCGGTAAAGGGAGCGGCTGGATAAATAACTGGTAGAGCCCGAAAGAGGTGAGGAAAAGTACTGTGCCGACTAAGAAAAGATGGACAGTTTCCACAATTTCAACAATGATATTAGCCTCTGTCTCTGTCTCTGACACTCCTATAATCAGTTTTCCCATGAAGTGAACAATGTCAATGCCGCCTTTAATAAACAGAGCACAAGCAGCAATCGCCAGCCCTATTACCGGAATCAGTACGAAGAACCGAATTCCCGCAATAAATCTTACAACTTTCATTGGCAGACTCCTTTTTGCTTTGTCTTTCTGTTTCTACTCATTGCAAGCCTGTGTTGCACAAGGACATCTTGTAAGCCGATAAAATCCCTGTGATTAACGTCTTCTACGTCGATGTTAGAAGACAAGGGTATCCGAATAATATTGTGCTTACGGTAACTCCCACGCTCATGTGCTTCCAATTCCCTGCAAAAGCTTGTCCATTACCTGATCGACAGTAAAGCTAGCCGCTTTTTGACGTGGAGGATACTCTTTAAATGTTTCCAAAAAATCTCCCACAACACTCTGGGCAGGTACTAATAAGAAGGCGTGATTAAGCAACCAGTCGTAGTAAGTATTTGAGGTCTGATCCGCCCTCTCATAAGGATCTGTACGCAGATTGAATATTTTTGGTACTCGCAGCGGGACAAAAGGTTCAGCCCAGACCTGTAGTGTACCGATAGCACGCTGTTCCATAAAGACCATTTTCCAGTTGTCGTACCTGAGAGCTACCAGGTCTCCATCGTCGGAGAAGTAAAAGAACTCGATACGCGGGGATTTCTTCTCCTTTCCGATAAGATAGGGAAGCAAGTTATAGCCGTCAAGGTGCACCTTAAAATTTTTGTCTCCTGCTTCGTAGCCTTTTTTGGCTTTTTCCTTGATATCCGGCTCTCCGGCTGCTGCAAGTAAAGTTGGCAGCCAATCAAGGTGGCTTACTATCTCATTAGAAACCATGCCTGACGGAATCTTGCCAGGCCAGCGTACTACCTCAGGAACACGGAAAGCACCTTCCCAGCAAGAGTTTTTCTCATTGCGGAACGGGGTCATGGCTGCATCTGGCCAGGTATTCATATGGGGTCCGTTGTCAGTGCTGTAGAGAACGATAGTGTCTTCTGCAATGCCAAGTTCGTCCAGCAAATTCAAAAGTACCCCCACCTGCCGATCATGTTCGATCATGCCGTCATGGTATTCTGACTGCCAGCGCCCAGACTGTCCCCTTATCCTCTCCGGAATATGGACTCTAAAGTGCATCCAGGTAGTATTGAACCAGACAAAGAACGGCTTTCCAGCTTCATGCTGCCGCTTGATGAAATCTATGGTTGATCCCAAAAACTCCAGATCTACGGTTTCCATGCGTTTTCTGGTCAGCGGGCCGGTGTCTTCGATGCGGCCGTCGGCGTAGCTGTGGATTACTCCCCTGGGGCCATAGTTCTTTCGGAAATCTGGAAAATCCTTCTCAGGTGGATAGTCGGGATTTTCCGGTTCTTCTTCGGCATTGAGGTGATAGAGATTGCCGTAGAATTCGTCAAATCCGTGATTTGTGGGCAGGTATTCGTCCCTGTCTCCGAAATGATTCTTCCCAAACTGGCCTGTGGCATAGCCCAGTGATTTAAGCAGTTCGGCGATTGTCGGGTCCTCTGGCTGAATTCCTATTTTGGCCCCCGGCATTCCTACCTTGCTTAATCCTGTACGGAAAACACTCTGTCCTGTAATGAACGCTGCCCTGCCGGCAGTACAGCTCTGCTCCCCATAAGAGTCCGTAAATCTGATACCTTCGTTAGCTATCCGGTCAATGTTGGGAGTTCTGTATCCCATCAACCCGTCGCTGTAGCAACTGAGGTTGCTAATGCCAATGTCATCTCCCCAGATAACCAGTATATTTGGTTTCTTTTCTATCACTTTTAGCCCCCTTTGATATTGGTTGATATCTCGAATATTGTCAGGATATCAGTCAGTAATTCTAAGCATCTTTGCGATGCTGATAGAGCAAAATATGGATTCTTTCTCCTCTGCTCCCCTCTTTATTTCTTTCAAAATCGCACAACAGTTCCGGACTGCAACTGAGCTCTATTATTTATCTGCTTCTGGCCCTTCTTTTCAGGTTCTTTTTTACTGCCGTGACAGCGTTTGAACTTGAGTCCGCTACCACAGGGACATGGATTATTGTGTCCGGCCCTGCCAAATGTGTCTTCAAGGGCCAGGACTCGCATTACCTCTGATGCCGGGTAGCCCCTGTGTATCAGGCCTGCCATAATCTCCATAGGAAAGTTAATATGTCGGAAGAAAGCTTTCCAGCCCTTACAGAGGTAGTTCAGACCGGGTTCCCCTGCAGAAGTTGTCATAAAGCGGTTTTTTGGACATTCTCCCCTACAGGCAAAAAGAACATCGCATTCGCGGCATACCTGGGGCAGGGCATCTCTTTTATCCTGCCCGAACCTGTACTGCTTTTTCAAAGCGGCAAGTTCCCCTATCCCTTTCTCCATGATATTGCCCAGCAGGTAGTCCGGCTCTACAAAATGGTCGCATGAATAGAGATCCCCGTTGTGCTCCAGAGCAAGCCCCATACCGCATGTTTCCTCGAAAACACACATGCCTGAGGGCATCCCAAGCCATCTGCGTGCAGAAGCTTCAAAGGTCTGTACGAAGACCCTGCCTACATCATTTCTCACCCACTCGTCGAAAACCTGGTTCAGGAAATTTCCAAGCTGTTCAGGCAGTACTGAACGATCTGAAACCCTGTCCCCTTTCTGGTAAAGGGTATATCCTTCCTCATCTATTCGCTCTACAACCGGAATAAACTGAATCCAGTCTGTTCCTGTTTCATCCCGCAGGAAGCGATAGACTTCCAGCGGATAGTCAGCATTGACCCGGTTGACTGTAGTCAGGACATTATACTCCACGCCGTGTTTTTGCAGCAGGCGAAGTCCTCGCATTACCCGCTCGAAAGTCCCCTCCCCTTTTTTGTCCACCCGGTAGGCATCGTGCAGTTCACGTGGGCCGTCGATGCTTATCCCGACGAGAAAGTTGTTTTTCTTAAGGAACCGGCACCATTTTTCGTCCAGCAGCGTGCCATTGGTTTGCATTGTGTTCTCAAATGTCATGCCCGGTTTTCTGTACTTTTCCTGCAGTTCTATAGCACGCCTGTAAAAGTCAATGCCCATAAGAGTGGGCTCACCCCCCTGCCAGGCAACTGTTACCTGCAGGCTGCGGTGGGCTGCAATAAGTTGACAGATGAAGTTTTCCAGTACTTCGTCTGACATACGGAACCTGCTTCCGGAATAGAGCAGTTCTTTGTTGAGAAAAAAACAGTAGGAACAGGCCAGGTTGCATATCGCTCCGGTAGGTTTTGCCAGCACGTGGATTCTGGCTGGCAGATGGTTTTGTGTCATTCAGTATTTTCTCCCTGCATTGGAATGACCTGATTCCTTGATCAGTTTGCCTCTCACATTCACGGTCACACTATAGATTTTCCTGTGAACCAAAAGGAGGCTGGTAGTCAGGTGTTAACGGTGCTCCATAAGCTGAGTCGCATGTGCTTCCACTGGTTAGCCCGAGCAGGAGTGAAATACAGCGCGGTAGTATGCATGTTGTTGTAAGCGAGCCTCCCGCGCCAGACTATCAGGTTAAATGTCTGCATAGGGCTGCCATAGCATCCAAGTTGTCCAAATCCCATATCGTCCGGCACAATGAACAGTATATTGGGAGCACCCTTCTTAACACATAGCGTCCCCGGCCAGGCTAGTTCAGACTGATCCACCGTATGCCCGATTAAGCCAGGAAAGTGGCTCTTGGTTTGTATTCTTTCGATGACATTTATGTCCATTTTGAAATTTCATGATGAATGTATCAAAGTAAAAATGGGTAAAGGAACTGATTCTTCGCTCCTTTCCCTGCATTTATTTATATTCAGAAACAGTCGTTCTTATCTTACAGCCGATTTCCGGAAAATTTGTTTCCTTAAAGGTGGTTTTTCGGTCAAGGGTCAGTATGCAGGCGCTGTTTCTTCTTCGGCAAATGCAGCACGTAGTTTGTCTTCTTCTTCCTTGGACAGGTTGGAGGCAATGAGTTCAAACTTCATTCCCCTTGCAGCTTCTGCAACCTTATCCTTTACGGCAGCACTGGTCATCAAGAAGAGGGCTGATGTGCCTTCTGTCACTTTGCTGCGGACAGATCTTATGAAATCGTCACTAATCCCCACATCTGCCATAGAACCACTCATTGCTCCCAATGATGCTCCAACGACCAGCCCAAATATTGGAATAAAGAATATCAGGCCAAATAGCATACCCCAAAAGGCCCCACTAAGTGCACCTACTCCGGTCATACTGGATAATTGTTTAGTTTTTGGCTTCTTTTTTCCTTCGGGCCAGCTGACTATGGCTGCATCATGCAGGGTAATCAGTTGTCTCTTATTCAGATCTTCAATCACATGAAGTGCCTTTTCAGCACCATCAGCAGTTTCGAACTTCAGGACTGTTAAAGTTGCCATTACTCGAATCTCCTTTTCTGTTTTCAGATTTGTTTCTCGTTTATCATGACAGCTCTCAGATCAAGAAGGAATGTCGTAACTATCGTTTTTAATCTTTAACCGGAAAGCGTGTGAATCAGGAAGAGTCGAAATAAGTCATCTCATTAGCTTCTGAAATGTGTCTTTTGTCCACCAGAATTCTGTAGCTATTTTGCAACTGGAAATTCTGGGGAAGCAGATCTCAGGTCCGCATATTTTTTTCAACGGGTAGCCGAAGATAATTTTTTTGTGACCGAAAATCAGGCATATTTAATTTTTCGCCCCTCAGAGCACAATTCACTATACTCGGAAATTCGGGCATAGTCAGTATAATCCGGGAAGGAAAGTGATACTTTATAATCTTCTTCTCCCATCACTCACTCAAGCTGCTAATGAAAATCTGTCAGGTGTCAGGATGAAATGGCGAAAATCAACATCTCAGGCCTTTACCCGACCAGTTTTGATATTATTGACCCCCCATCTTTTAATGAACCGCGCATTTTATCTAGAGTTAGCAGTCCAATAATTACTATTGTATATTTAGATTTTTATGTATATTATACTATACTTATCTCACAGTTTCATCAGGTTCACTATTCTATGAGCTTCAGGGCCTTTGGAGTGCAGTAATCTATCCTTAAACAGATATCTAAAAACCCAAATTATTTTCTCAGTAGAATACTTGGCAATGTTAACTTTAAATTAAAATGGATATTTTCCCTAAATCCGGGCACAAATCGGTTTTAGAGTGAAATATTTTATTCCACTTGCCCGACTAAAATTTCAGGCCTTCACAATTTTTACTGCTATCTATTTTCAATTTAACGTAATTTATTGGACTTTTATGCAGGAGGTGAAAGCAACTATATGGTGTATTTAAAGGGAAAATAATTATAGAATTAATAAGAAAAAGAAGTCAGAAATACAGATAAAAGAATAGTTATGTACAGTCTATCTCAGCATACTTTACCTTACAGCAGAGTTTTTTACAGAGTAAAATTAGCTATTTGAGTAAACTAATGATTTATATAACTTAAGATTATGCCCGAATTCTGAAACTGAATGTTTAAATGGCTAATTTTCGAAAACGATTTGTTTTGCAGTTTTTAATAGATTTCCTTAACCCTTCCAACCTGCCCATCCGTTAATTGAACCTTTATCCCATGCGGATGGGTTGAGGAATTGGTTAATATTCTCTTCACAACGCCTTGAGTGATTTTTCCGGTTCTCTGATCTTGTTTTAAGACAATTCCTACGTTTAACCCTTCTTTGATGTTTGATCTTACATTGCCGTTATTCATGGCAGAAGGTAAATTTTGGATTATATAAACATGTGCTTTTGAAAAAAATTAAATTTTGAATTTGATGAATATACAGCCGTACTCGGTATCTGGGACCTTCTTGTCCCGCTTGCGAAGCTGACCGGCTTTTCCTATTAGCAGAATATGGAGAGAAAAAGCAGGTATAAAAAATATATGAGGAGTATTCGATTCTTTCTTCCCAATCAGAGAAATGATTAGACAAAAAAATGGCATTGGTATCTAAATACTGATATATATATTATGAGAACTTATATCTCTTGATGAACTGCCCAAGATGTAAGAGTCTCGATCACATAAAGAATGGTAAAGTTAATGGCCGTCAACGCTACAAATGCTCTGATTGTGGATATAATTATTCAGTAGAGCTAAAATCAACTGCTAGCTCCCCCTCTGTTAAGAGACAGGCTTTACAACTCTATCTTGAAGGATTAGGATTTCGGTCAATAGGGCGTTTTTTGGGAGTAAGTCATGTTTCTATCCAAAAATGGATAAAGAAATTTGGTCAGGAGTTAGAAGAACTAAAAAGCGAAAATGAGATCTCTATTGTTGAAATGGATGAGATGTACACTTACATCGGTAACAAAAAAAATATTGCTGGATCTGGATTGCTGTTGATAGAGTTGGGAAAAAGTTCATCAACTGCTCTTTTGGCAGCAGAGGGACAGAAACTGGACAAAATCTCTGGGAAAAGTTAAAGGAAAAAGAGATTGAAAAAGTGATGACTGATCACTGGAGGGCATATGCAGAGTTCGTTCCAGATAAAATTCATACTCAATCAAAAGCAGAAACGTATACTGTTGAAGGATATAACAGCATATTTAGACACTTTCTGGCAAGATTGAGAAGAAAGACAAAGTGTTATACTAAGAGTCTTGAAATGCTAAAGTACTCAGTTCTTCTCTTAATGAAATACAGAAATAATGAGTTAACTATATTTAGTTAACAATACCAAAAAAATTACTCTACAGATATCAATTTTAATATTTTCGACGGGTACCTTTCCCTGTATTTTATATTGAACCTCTTTTTGTTATCATTACAGGAAAAAACTGGCCTCTATGTAGTCGGTGAGAGTTTTGGTACCCAAATCAAAGCCAAAATATCTTTGAAGTCTGAAAATCTAGTTCAAAAACGCCAAAAAGAACAAAAACAAGCTTGAAAACAAGTTAGAATGAGATAAATGAACTATAGAAATATAAACTCGATAATGAAACACGAAAAAATTAAAAGCAGAAAGAATCAAATTTAACACTTCAAAACTGATTTTTAGAGTTACAATTTTAAATTTAATTCCTAGAAAATGTCAATAACCATTTTCCTCCTGCCTGCGAGCTCTTAAATCTAGTTTTTTCCTCACGAACCTTTGCATTCATCTATGAATTTTGTTATTTCCCGATCTGCGGTTTGACAGGTGATGAAAAAAGGTTTTCCCGTAATTGTGAGAGTAAGACTGGACTTCCCATCCCAATCGAAATTCCCGGTAATACCTTTTCCCGAAAGTTCTCCTTTGTTTCCAGGCGGAACATCGATGCCGTAGTCCTGAAGCTTTGTCTTCATGCATTCAAAAGTATCTGATGTGATACCGGAAACCGTTACAGGTTCACAGGCATTCCTAGAAATCTGTGCCTGAGCAAATCCAGGAGAAAAAACTAAGCAGGTCAATAGCAGAGAAAAAATCACTTTTATATTCATTTTTTACTCCCCATACAAATTTAGCCTTCTTCATGAAAAAAACTTAATATTTACCTTTTCTAAACTCTTCAAATTTTTTCTCAATTTTTTTACGAACCTTTGCATTCGTCTACGAATAGTATTAGTTTCTCGTCTGCGGTTTCACAGCTGACCAGAGGTGGTCTTTCCTTGACTTCGATAGTAAGCTCGGATTTACCGTCCCACGCGAATTTTGCAACAATCCCTTTTCCCGAAAGTTTTCCTTCGTTTCCTTGCGGAACTTCAATGCCATAATTTTGAAGTTTTGTCTTCATGCACTCAAAAGCCTGAGGTGTAACATTAATAAACTTTATAGGTTTACAAATGTCCTCTCCATTCTGTGCTTGAGCGAGTCCAAGAGAGAGAATCAAGCAGACAGACAGCAGAGAAATTACCAATTTTGTATTCATTCTTCACTTCCCCCCATGTGCAAATTCGGCCATAGGCAGGCCAAGTTAAACACGCAATTAAATAAAGACAAATTAAAGTAAAAAATTAAATACGTGTTAATTATAATGTAGATTATATAAATTGCTGGTTATATATAATTAATCTTTGTTAACTATGGGGTTTAGTGTGATTTACTAAATTAATACGAGTTTTAAGAATACAAGCCTGCCTTTACATTAATATTCAAATTGTTTACCCTCAATTTTCAATCCCTTATCTGGAATTCCCTGATGAGAGTCAATCAAGTTATTTTGTAACAGCTTCCGCATCAGGGATTTTTTCCATAATTTCTTCTTTTTTTGACCCATCAATATATGGAACAAGTGAAGAAAAAGCCTGAACCTGTCTATATCTGGATTCAATCCCCACCGCCAGCTCAAGAGCTTTCTCAAGAACTTCTTTTTGCCTGGATCCGTCAAGATGCTGGATTATAAATGAAAGAGCTTCAGGTCTCATATCTTTATCTTTAAGGTTGAAAGCCAGTTGAAGAGCTTCTTCTATGGCTTCTTCTTTTCTTTGCCCGCTCAGATACGGGATAATTAAAGAAAAAGACTCTATCTTTAAATAATCGGATTGAATTCCTGAGATAATCTCAAGAGCTTTGTCCAGAATTTTTTCATTTTTTGAACCGTACACATGAGGGACAAGAGAGGATAGAATCTGAAACTTTGCATCATCATATTTAATAAAGAATGTACAGGCAAAGATATTTTCAAGAAGCCTTTCCTTTCCCTTTCCTCTGAGGTGCGGCAAGAGTGAAGAAAGAACTGCAGCTCTTTCATCTTCATCCTGAATATTGGCGGCAGAATAGAGGGCTTTTTCTATGAGCTCTGTTCTTCCAGGACCATCCAGGTAAGGAATAAGCAGAGAAAGGGCATGGGACCTTAAATCACCGTATTCAATTCTGGAAGCAAATTCAAGGGCTTTTTCCAGATATTCTTCTTTTTCCGGTCCCTCAAGCTGAGAGATAAGCGAGAGAGTTGTCTGGAGTTTTTGAGCCTCACCTTGCCCTTTAAATTTCATTTCTGCAATTTTTGCCATTCGAATGCTGCTGGGACTGCCATCAGTTACAATTCCTTGATTAAGTTGAACGTGCGTGTATTGACTCCGAAGATTTCTAATATTTATACCGTTTTCACTTGCAACTCCCAGATCAGAATTTATCTTATTAGCATTCGGAATTTCGAACTGCTCTAAATCCTTAGCAACACTTTTTGCCAGAAATCCTTCAAGCAGCTTATTAAATTCCTCAAATATTTTATTTTTATCAGTTGAGTTTTGTGCTACAAGCCTGACAGAACTCTCTTGTGATAGAATTTTCTGTGTTACCTCATCTTCCATAAAAGACGAAACTCCTATAGCTAAATCAGGATCCTGTTCAAGCAGTTTCAAAATTTCCTGAACCATAACCTGTTTTACCTCAGGATCATAGGGTGCAACAACCATATTACCTGCGGCTTCTCGTAATTCAGGCGTTTTTCTTGAATATAACTTTTCCCATAATTTTCTCTTGCGTTTCCATATATCATGCCCTATTTTTTTGACAGCTTCCTCAGCCGCCTTTTTAGATCCGATTACAAGATAAGGGATTACAGGTTCGATGAAATCTGTCACTTGTTGTGCAAGTTGCTTCATTATTATGTCCTGTTGCTGCATTGTTTCACCCATCTCCTAACGAGATACTTCATATTATACGTCCTTTTTTATTTAGTCCCAGAATACATTGATGAAAGGAATACACACTATCATATCCGAATAGAAAATATATACATCAAAGCATATATAAAATTCAGCAGACAATCCTGAATATGGCAGAATCAAAAATTCTGAAAATAATAAAATTTAAATTTGAAACAATATAGTAAAATAATATAGAAAGAATAACCACAAGAGATGAAATTCATAATTTAAAAGGTAGTCTCGAAAATAAATTTTTCGAAATTATTATCATCTGGACTTACCAATATGCTGTAACACTAATAAATATTTTACACATTCGTCAATGTTTTGTACATTCATTAATATTTTCTACATTTTCCTTTTATGAAAATTACAGAAACCCCGGGGAAGGTAAGTTTTTTCCGAATGATTTCCGAAAGCTCGGGATTGAAGATCTCTTTTTCTTCGTTAAATCTTATTTCCTTTTCACTTCCAGCCCTGTCCTGTATATTTTCTTCACTGGCACCAACATCGAAAACTAAGACGTCAGAGGTTATTGCTTCTACCACTTTCCTGAGATCAGGAACCTCCTGCCCTCCTGTCATAGCTGCAACCTCATTCTGGAGTATTAATACAAGCACATCGAACCCTGCAGTCGAAGCGCTGATGAGCCCCAGGATTCCCGAATGCGCCAGGGCAAAGTCCCCGATCACAGCTATACCCTTTTTCTCAAAACCACAGGCAACAGAGATTGCAGAGCCAAGGGCAAAGCTTACATCAACTGCTGCTAGGGGCTCAGGAGCACTTCGGACTGAACAGCCCATATCGCCTGCAATTCTCACGTCAAGTGTGCTGAGGAAGTGATAAAGTGAAAGATAAGGACAATCGTCGCAGATGGTAGTTCGTTCGGCTTTGAGGACAGCAGTGCCCGCAGGTTTCAAAATCTCCTCTTCCTCAATGTGCTCAAGGGCAAACTCGAGATCCTCAGGCCTGATCTGCCCGTAGGGGAGGTGACCTGTTTTTTTCCCATAGACATTCCCTGCGATTCTGATCTGTTCTTCTATAAAAGGTTCGGATTCCTCAACCACGAGAATTTTTTGATTAAATTCCAGAAAAGCCTTTATTTTTTCAAGGGGAAGCGGGTTTACAAGAGAAAGGGAAAGATGAGAGACTACAGAATAGAGCTCCTGACTTTTTCTGGCTTCTTGATTACTAAGACTCTCCTGATTTTTAAGATTCCATTGGCTTTCAAAATTTCCTTCGCTTTCAATGTCCTGCTTTCTCAACATATTTTCTACGATTGAGGACATAAAGCCCGAGGAAATGATTCCTACCCGTCCGTGGTTTGAACCGGATTCTTTCTCTTTATTGGTATGTTTTCTTCCATTTCCCGGTCTATTCAGGTCAGTATTTTCAGCTTCTGCCTCAAGTAAAGGATAGGCTCTGGAATGGAAAAGCTGGTGCTTTTCAAACATCCGATTTTTCCAGATTGATCGGTCAAATTCAGGATGAGGAGCAGAGGCTTCCGGAAGGCGCTTTATTTTTCCTTTACTTTTTTCCAGATCTGCTGTGACCCTGAGGAGAACTGGAGTCCTCGTCTCTTCCGAAAGCTCGTAAGCCCTTCTTAAAGCCCTGTATGCAGTATCCTGATCAGTCGGATCAAACACAGCTATTTCTGCAATCTTTCCATACCAGCGAGAGTCCTGTTCATTCTGAGAACCTTTTGCGCCAGGATCGTCGCCTGCAATTATAACAAGACCAGCTCCTATTGTATGTGTAACCGAGGTTATAAGGGGGTCCGAAAGCAGGTTCATTCCAACGTGCTTTACAAGAACAAGGGCTCTTTTTCCTGAAATCGATGCTCCGAGAGCTATTTCCAGGGCAACTTTTTCATTTGTGAACCATTTGGCTCTGTAGGCATGATAGTTTTTTTCCAAAAATAGTTCCATCAGGGAGGTAATAGGATACCCGGGAACGCCTGTAACCAAACTGACGTCACTGTCAAGTGCTGCAAGGTAGAGGGCCTGGAATCCGGTATATTCCTCTGTTTCTTCTTTCAAGCTTATCCCCGATTTTTAACTTGTATAAAGCCTTTATTAAGAACTAAGTCTTTTTTAAGAGCTGCTTTCAGTTTTTTCCATGCTAAATGGTTTTATTTCAGTACCTGGAACGATAGATTCTTCAGGCCTTCCGAACCAGGGAAGGGAAGCAAGTGCACCAATTACCCCGTTGCCGTCCAGCAGAACTTCCACGCCGTTTTCTTCTGCACATTTCAGAGCATCGGCTTTCGAGACCCTTTCAGTCCTGCAGCGGTTACTGTATCCATACATCCCTTTTGCGTAAAAATCAGACAGAACAACCATTCCTGTCTGGCCTGAAGCACTATATTTTTGAAGTGCCCTTTTGAACGCTTTTGTGAGCCTGGATTTAGCATTCTGATCCACACAGCCAAACTCAAGCACTGTAGACATGCAATTCTGGGTTTTTTCCGGGACCGGGAAGAGCTGGACAAGAGAATGAGAAAGATAAACGGCTTCAGGACAGTCAATTTCCTTTGCGATATTATGTGTCAGGGTCCATGTAGCTCCCGTATCTTTAGAATCCGTATCATCTATACCTATCAGGACACGGTCTCTTCGAGGAACTACAATTGTTCCTCTGGCGCATTTTTCTCCTCCTGATTCGGAAATATTATAGCTAAGAACTCCATCAGCAAAAGCTCTACAACGAGTTGCGCCCACGCCTCCGCCCCCTAAACCAGCATATGTAATTTCAACTTCATCTCCTTGAACGATAACAGATTCAATACCTGCAGCTGCCACCGAGGCCTTTAATTCAAGTTTTGAGGTTCCGGTTTTCATGAAATAACGGATCATATTTCCGTTTGAATGGGCCTTCAGCACAAGGGGAGCTTTCGAATAATGGTAGAGGGACCAGGCAGCTCCGCTGTAGCAGTTGGAATGCTCAATAACCTCAGCATACTCATTTTTCGCGTCACAGACTGCATAAATACCCCTGTAAGGTACGGTATAAGGGTCATCCAGAGTTATTTCTTCAATATCTCTGTTGTCCAGAGCACAGGCGTTTATATGTTTTGTAATTAGAAGACCTCCTTCTTAAGAGGAATAGGAAGTGAGAAGGATATTCATTTGATTGAAAAGCCCATCTCTTATACATTATATACAGATATGTTATAGTAAATTAAGATCTCAAGTCGTTTTACTCAATTTACATATTGAGTTAATTTTAAAAGTTCAAGAGTTAGAATCTGACGCTACGATTTAAGAGTTAGAATCTGACGCTACGATATTAGATTGGCTTATAAATATAAATCCTTCGCAAAATAAGAGATATGCATATCTAGTATCCATGCAGAAGTACACAGAGTGGGTTGGAAAAATGGGTCGTGGGTATAAGTTATCGATCAAGTCCGAAAAAGTGAGTACATTTCCTTTATATTGGGAAAATGTAGAGAGATTTTTATGCTTACAATTTTCAATGACTAATTCCCACCACCAAGAAGTAAGCTTATAGTGAAAACAGATGCCCTGCTAGCAAACGAAATTTAATACAAAATTTCACTTGACTATACTATTCCTGACTGAATAAAAGAGATTAGAATTATCCGGAATGGGTAAACCGGATATTTGAAAAACATTCAAGCTCCCTCATGCGTTTGAAGTTGTTCTATACTAGCAGCTTAAACCCTGAGACTGGAGTTACTCCCGAGCTTCGGGAGGAAACATATTAAATCAATTTTCTTCTTGATATCCAGCTTGCCTCATAATGATAATGCCAGAATTTGTCCAAAACGTTTTTATATTTAGTCACTGAGGTACTTCACCGAAAATTTGGGGGAAGGCTCAAAGATATTGAATAAGTGAGTTTCTTTCAAGTTTTAAGAAAAACGCTAATTCAATGTGCTCAGCTGTCATTGGGATAGCTAAATTGCTTACAATGCTTTGAGTTAGTAGAGCTCAAGTAGGTTTTGTGAGCAGCACATAAAAACAGATTACCAGCTTCGAGAAAAGGACTCACCCAAAGTCTGTCGAATGCTATATTACAGTTACAAAGGTGGATAAACCCTGAATCCGCCTTTTATAATTCAACGCAGAATCTTACCCAAGATTCACCCTAATCCCTGAGATTCCAGGGTTAAACCTAAAGTCCAACCTGCGATCCACAGGGGTCCTCCCAGATTCAACCCAGGGTCCCACTTCGATTACTATACTCGACAAACCCAGTTCAGATTCGAAGTCAGGACTCAATCCAGGATTCACCCAAAATCCTACCTCGAATTATTCTAGATTTGACCCAATATCTAGGTTCGAATTCAGGATTTATTCAGGATCCAACACCGAATCCCAATCTGGAAATTGACCCTGGATCCAATCGAAGATCTACCTCCGATCCAATCCAAAAGGCCGTTAAATTATGCAGATTGTTAGAGAGAAACCCCCGATAGACCTTGTCTTCAAAGTTAGCTCATGGGCACTCAGACAAGAAGTTGAGCAAAAAGACAGAAACACTGATTCATTTGAAATTTACAGCTGTTTAAAGGAATTCGAAACAGCAAACTTTGAAACCCGAAACCCTAAAATGAGATTTTTAGTTCCACTCAGTCCCAGTACCCTATCTGGGGATATATGTAAGGTTGAAGAGTCAGGTTTAGATTTTCTGCATGTTGCAGAGAACAACTCTTTAGATTCTAATCTTAAATTGACCGAAGATAGCTTGCAAATTTTTACTGGCTTGGAGACAAAATCCTGCTCCTGCTGGTTAGCCCTGGAAAACAGGAATTAAGGGCGTAAAAACGGGTGTTAACATGCCAGTTAACCAATCGGTCAATAGGATAGTTTCAGGTTCCACTGTAATACTTGCAGGAACCTTTATCGGAATGCTTTTAGACATCCTTATTAAAAAAGTACTTACATCCCATCTCTCCCCATCAGACTTTGGTGTATATTCCCTTGCACTTACAGTTATTTCAATTACAGGTGCAGTTGCAACTCTTGGACTCAATGAAGGAGTGCCAAGATATATTGCGTTTTTCAGGGGCAGAAATGAGGATCAAAAAATACATGAGCTTATAATATCAGCCATAATTATGGGCTTGCTTACAGGCTTGCTTGCTATCCTTGTCTCACCATCATTGTTTCACAGTCTAGCAGGAGAGGGATTTGATACACAGGGGAAAATTTTTTCCGTAGTCAAAATCCTAGTGTTTGCAGTTCCTTTCACCATACTCCTGAATCTGACAGTAGCCATCTACAGGGGATTCGACCATACAAATGTAAATATGTACTTCTACAATATTATAAGGCCAGTCTCTCTGCTCGGATTTGCTTCAGCTGCCGTATTCGTCGGAGTTTCATTAAAAGGAGTCGTACTTGCAGATTTACTTTCAATGGTCTTTACCTTTGGTATAATGGCTCTATACTTTATAAAGAGACCACCAATTAAAACGGAATGGAAGCTTAAATTCAGCGAGCCCACAAAGCAGCTAATAAGATATTCATTCCCGCTCTTGATAACTGCAACTCTGCTGAATCTCATGAGCTGGATAGATACCATAATGCTTGGCTACTTCAAATCAGCTGAAGTAGTTGGAGTTTACAATGCAGTATACCCTATTGTTGGGTTTCTGTCCCTGGTAATAGCTTCCATGGGTTTTGTGTACGTTCCTGTGGCTTCAAAGCTCTGGGGTCTTAATAACACTGAACCAATTGGCTCTATTTACGCAGTAATGACCAAGTGGTGCTTCCTGCTTACATTCCCAATCTTTGCACTGGTGTTCGTGTATCCTGAGTTTCTTATCACGAAACTCTACGGAGCTCAATATGTAGGTGGTGCTACTGCCCTGCGCATCCTTGCTATGGGATTCATAGCAAATTCATACTTCGGATTTAACTACCATACTTTATTAGCGTCTGGAGATTCGGATTTCCTGATGAGATGTTCGGTAGCAAGTGCAGGACTTAACGTCATTATTAACTTCATGCTGATACCTGAGTATGGCATGGTAGGTGCAGCTATAGGGACTGCCGTATCATATGCATCTATCGAAGTCTTAATGACTTTAAGAGCCTGGAGAAAGCAGAAAATGCATCCCTTTACTTCAATGTACAGGAAATTAACTGCTGTTTGTATTTTCATGGTTGTATCCATGCTTGCAGCGAAAAACGTGCTTATGCTTACAGGGGCAATCTGGGAGTACGTAACTTTCATAGTTGTGTATTTCCTAATTGTTCAGCGTACCAATATACTGGACAAAGTTGAAATGGATATGATAGGAGATCTCCGAAAGCTCATTAGGCAAAATGTAAGTACTTCCATCCCAAAGACACTTAAACACTTGAATCATGACTAACTGCCGTAATTAACAACGGCATATCTCTTTTAGAGATGCCGACATTTGATTTTTTTACTTATTCTAACTGAAGAGACTTAAGGCCTATCCTAAAAGTGGTTACTTGCTGTAACTTTCACAATTTTCAATATGTAAAACCAAAGGACTACTCTGAGATTATGTGCTGATTGTGACTTTTCAACATGCCACTGACTTTTCGGATAGGCTTTTATATGTAAATGCAATTTTGAGAACAGAACTTGCTTCCTAAATTTCGGATAGATTCATTGAGTTTAATATTCCTCTCTTATATAAAAAACTCAAAACTTATTTTCTTATACTAAAATGACTTGATGCAAATAGTATCAACCTCATAGTTTTCTTCTTTTTTACCTACTCATAATCGTCGAAGTTTATACTATATTTAGTTCTGTTTTGCCCCAGCTTTACAATTTTTATCCTGTGGAGTTAAATGCCAGCAGTTTACTGAATTTTTATTTTCATTTATACTCCATTCTTTGCGGAAAAAACAATTTTTGAAAAAATTTAATAAGAGATGATTAATAAAAGTTCAATACATTATAAGCTAGGGGAAACATGAGCCGGGAGTACATAGCAAATTTGGTTATCAAAACAGTAAAGGAATGGCTGGAAGACGATGCAATGACTTATAGCGCCGCGCTGGCATTTTATTTTGTATTAAGTATTCCTGCTCTATTGTTATTCTCGGTATCTATAGGAAGCATTTTTTTGAAATCGGAAAATATCCAGAGCACAATACTCGATAACCTGCATGGAGTTGTTGATGAGAGAGTAATAAATATGGTGGTCTTGCTTTTCGAAAGTATTCCGGAAATTAACTCTCTTTCGATAAGTGCATTAATAGGTCTTATACTTCTTCTCTGGAGTGCAAGCAACATCTTCAGGCAACTGAGAAATTTTCTTGAGAGAGCCTGGGATATTAAGCCTGCTGAATCCAGAGGTGTCAGAGATTTCATAAAAAACACGATCATATCTTTCATTTTTGTCATCACTTTTGGCGGGCTACTGATAATAAGTATAATTGTCGAGGGAGTTATATACATGAGCTCAAGCCTTTTTCATGAAATTTTGCCATTCTCACCTTTAATAGCTAATTATGCAGGTTCCATAGCCAGTTTCCTGATTCTTGTTTTCTTTTTCATGCTTGTATACAGAGTTCTTCCTAATACAAAACTTGATTTCAAAGCTGTTTTTGTAGGATCGCTTGTAACAGTAATACTTATAACAATAGGAAAATATGCCGTTGGACTTTTTTTCACATACAGTAACCCTACAAGCGTTTATGGTGCAGTAGGATCGATAATAGGATTATTTCTTTTAATTTTTTATTCTTCAATCATGATGACAATTGGTGCAGAGTTCACAAAAGTTTATTCAGAATCTTAGAGGCCGTCTTAAGATTCAAACCATTTCTACACCTGGATTGGACATTGTTGCTTTTAAATTCAGACTGCAAATTCATTATACAGGACTTGCTTTCTCGATGTATAAAATCAAATACATTAAATAATGGCAGTGTGTAGATTTTTCTGTAAAATCACAATTTCAAAAAGTTGCTGAGTAGAAAATTACATATCGGAAGATCAATTGTTCTCATCTTACACAAAAAATTGACTTCAAATTTACAGCAAATTCACTACACTGCCGAATAACTATTGTAAGAACTTTTATATCTTTTGAAAATAATATATAATGTGTACGCGAAAATTATATGTTAATAATGAGTTTCTGAAAGGCTTTCTGTCTGATTGTCTTTTATATAGAGGGGGAAAATATACGGATTTCAAAAAATTGTTTAAGAATAAAAGTGGAGTATCACCTGTTCTTGGTGTCATTATGATGCTTGCAATAACTGCAATCCTCGTTGCAATAGGTGTATCAAGCGTTGCCAACATGGAGCCTACCTCTTCTTTATCGGGGGTAAGTATTGGAATTGCAGCAAATTCTACTGCTACTGACACTGCCCCCGCATCTGTAAAACTCGAACACCTTGATGGGGCTCCGATTGAATTTGGAGACTCAACATTAACGAAAGTTACAGCGTCTCTTAATGGAGGCGAGACTGTTATAATTAACGCTACCTGTATTAACACTTTGAGTATAGGTGATGTCAGGATACTTCCTTTAACATCGGATGGCACTACAAACGCTTTTGGAAAAGGCCCGGTGTCTGGTGATACTGCCACTATTAAAATTATCGATCTGAAGGCAAATCAAATCATAAGCGACAGCGATGTTATGTTCTGAACATAATTTATCCGTAAACAGGTGCCGAAAAAGGTGCCATGACATTTCAGACGGAACTCGAATCAAGCCAGTAAACTGTATATAATCTGCATCTCTCTTACATGCACAAAAGCCACATGGCAAAGCCGAAGATGAGGGTATATGTGTACCTGCTCAGTTTGTCTTGAAGAAGGAGAAGAAGAGGTATGCAATGTTTTTGACACAGTAGACAGAGGGATTGTGTTTGTGGACGATTTGAACTGGAAAGGTGTAGAAAATTGGAATTCTCTTTTATATTCAATATTGGGGGAGAGTATATCCCAAGAAACATGCTTCATGGAAGCGTGATGTATAATCCTGTGGAAATAGTTAAAAATTATGGGATATACTGGAATTAAGTTTTCTTTCGTCAGTGACCTATTTGATTGGATAATAGGCTCACTGATTCAGAAGAGCAGGGTAGCAATCACTAAAAAACGGGCTCTAAGGCAGTAACCCATGTAAGAGTAACAAGGAATGTTACTAATGATTGAACTGTATAATCCGCAAACTCTTAAACAGTTTCAACGCCTATCCTCTGCACCTGTGTTGCTGTCTGCAATGCTGCGTGACGAGCCTGGATGATTGTTTTTGCAGTGCAGATTGACTTAACTGCATCAATGCAAATGTTCAGGTTGCTACCTAATTCATTTACAGCGTCCTGTTGTTCAGGATCGTGAATTCCATCATCAATTTCAATCACGATTTTTTCCATCTCTGTCACAAGTGTATTGATTATCGAATCGCAGGCTTCTAATGTGTGATATTGCTGGTCTCTGCACGACAATATATCCTCAGAAAACTGCAGTTTTTTCATGTTTTTGCCAGCGACAGCAACTATAAAGTGGACTTCCTCAAGACTGCACATCATTACCACTCCTCAATTTTTATATTTAAAGTGCTATCTGAAAATTTTGTTTACAAATGCACTTCTTCATATGACCGATTTATAAGAATTATCAACTAAGCCTAAATATAGTCGTTCATGAATATAAACATACTTATATAATATTTTTGAACTATGATGATGAAAAATAGAAACACCGATGGGTAAGGGGATAAGCAAACATTAGCCCACTAGCCAAACTGATGCAGGTGTGATGCTATTGTCCAGTTGTGGTATCTCACTATACATACTGATCAGTTCACTGGATTATATGTCTATATTCTTTTCTTAACGGGCTCATTTCTTTGATTTCCCCCTGCATTAACCCTCATAATTTTTTTCTCTCAAAATTTTAAGTGGAAATTGTTAAAACAGTCTTGAGTGTTTTATTAGTTTCCAGTAAATGTTCATTACTCATCTGAAGAATAATCAGGGGGAGATTTTCAGTAGAAAACCTGTCAATATGAGGGCTAAAACTACCATAGCAATAATACTTCCGGCAGATTTTATTGAAATCCCTGTTTGCAGGCTCTGTCTCCAGCCTGATATTTTGGAATATATATTTGACTCAGATTTAGATCCCTCTTCGAGGTCAGTTATTGGTTTGATTGCAGGATTGGATACAGGGTTTCCATTTTTGTCTTTTGAATTTGCAGAAGTTCTGGACTTATTTCTTGCATAAGGTATTGTCTTGATACGGCAGTTGTTCATTTGTTTTGAAGAGTCATCAATGATATTCTGAAGAGGCCCTTCAATATTTTTTGCAATTTCATTCAGTTCCCTAAAGAATTCAGTAAAAGCTGTCTTGTCAATCTCTATGGCAGATTCAGTTCCATTTTTTGGAAGAGATTCTTTGAAACTAGGATTAGTAAGTTCTTTCTTATTGTTAATTTCTTCTATTTCCTCTATATGTGCCATCAACTTATACAGAGATTTTATAAAGCGTTCTGCTTTTAAGTCCAGGTTATATATTTTTCCAGATTTTTGAAGATCTTCCTTCCACTTCTTAATCCGGTCTTCACTTTTCTGAATATTTTGCTGTGCAATTCCAGCAAATAGATAGTCAAGCATGTCAGATAGACACGACATCGACATTGAGCAGGCGTTACTGGTTTGCTTATCTTTCAGACCTGTCTCTGCAACCATTTTATAGCATAGAGATGCATCAGCTATACTGTTTACAGTTTTCTTAAACATCTCAACAGTATAAGATGGTTGAAAATCGAGGTTTTTGATCTTAGATCTACCTTTAAGCGTATATCCTTTGGTCAAAAAGGTACTCTTGAATTTCTCCCCTGCATGTTTGCCTGCTTCAATATATCTGTCCCCTGAGAGCTCAGCATATTTACTACATTTGTTATATTCTTTTGAATTACAATATTTATTGGCTAAGTCTTCATAAATCCATGCAAGAGCAAGATTTTCTTTGATATTATCTCCTTTTTCTCTAAAGAGACTGGATGTAAGCTTCATTTCTTCAATTGCTTCAATCTCCAGATTCCTGGAGAGCAGCAGCAAACTGTAAGCACCGTGAATTTCTGGTTTTGAAGGATCTGATTCGATTGCTGCTTTAATTTGTTTTTCGGCTTCTTCCAGCCTTCCAGTTTCTAAAAGGAGTTTTCCGTAATTCGAGTGTACACGGATATTTTTCGGGTCTATTTCGAGAGCAAGTTTATAATGTTTTTCGGCCTCTTCCTGCCTTCCCATATGTTTAAGAAAATTTCCGTAACTGTAGTGAGTTGCCAGATGTTCAGGATTAGCTTTCAGAGCGAAAATATACTGTTTTTCAGCTTTTTCCGCCTGTCCAGTTTCTGAGAGGAAGAGGCCGTAATTACAGTAAATATCTGCATTCTTTGGGTCGATTTTCAGAGCAAGTTTGTAGTGTTTTTCGGCCTCTTCCTGCCTTCCCATATGTTTTAGAAGATTCCCGTAGTTCCCGTGTGTATTGACATCCCTCGGCTCAATTTTGAGAGCAAGCTTATACTGTTTTTCAGCTTCTTGCAGCCGGCCCATTTGTTTTAGGAGGATACCATAATTGTAAAGGGTGGCTACATGTTTAGAATCTGATTCGAGAGCAAGCTTATACTGTTTTTCAGCTTCTTTCAGCCTGCCCATTTTTTTAAGAAGAAGGCCATAGTTATAATGAGCGTCTGTGTGCCTGGGGTCGAGTTCCAGAGCAAGCCTATACTGCCTTTCGGCTTTTTCCGGCAGCCCCATTTCTGAAAGAAGAAGACCGTAATTATATCGGGTGGCTACATGTTTCGGGTCGTTTTCAAGAGCAAGCTCATACTGTTTTTCTGCCTGGTATTGTTTTCCTATTTCCGAAAGAAGGATCCCGTAGTTTGATAGAGTAGCTACATGTTTTGGATCTATCAGTAAAGCAAAATTATACTGTTCTTCAGCTTCTTGCAGGTGTCCCATTTCCGCAAGGAGAAGCCCATAATTGTAACGAATCTCTACATTTTTAGGATCAGTTTCGAGAGCGAGCTTATATTGTTTTCCTGCCTCCTTCTGCCTTCCCATCTGTTTAAGGAGATTTCCGTAATTATGATGGGTGGCTACGTGTTTAGGGTCAGTTTCTAGAGCAAGTTCATATTGTTTTTCTGCCTTTCCCAGCTGCCCCATTTTTGAAAGAAGAAGGCCATAGTTTGAGTGAGCAGCTGCATGTTTAGGATTAGCTAACAAGGCAAGCTTATATTGTTTTTCAGCTTCTTCAAGGCGCTTCATTTCCATGAGGAGAAGCCCGTAATTGTAACGAATGTCTGGATTCTTTGGAGCAATTTCCAGAGCCAGCCTGTAGTGCTCCTCGGCTTCTTCCAGCTTTCCCATTTTTAAAAGAAGAATTCCGAAGTTTAAATGAATTTCTGCGTTCTTTGAGGCAATTTCCAGAGCCAGCCTGTACTGTTCCTCTGCCTCTTTCAGCCCCCCTGTTTCCGAGAAAAGAAGACCATAACTGAAATGAGTTGCTACATGTTTCGGATCGCATTCCAGAGCAAGTTTATACTGTACTGCAGCTTCTTCTTTCTTTCCCATTTCCGAGAGAAGATTTCCATAACTGTAACGGGCTGCTATGTGTTTCGAATTGGATTTCAAAGCAAGTTGATACTGTTCTTTAGCTTTTTCCTGTCTCTTTAATTCTATAAGGAGAAGCCCGTAATTGTAATGAGTTTCTGCATCGCTGGGATTAGATTCCAGAGCAAGCTTGTAATGCTTTTCAGCCTCATAAGGCCTATCCATCTTTATAAGCAGATTCCCGTAATTTGCGTGGAGGTGAGCATCATTGGGGTCAGCTTCCAGCCCAAGCTTATACTGCTCTTCAGCTTTTTCAGGTTTCCCTTTTTCAGAAAGAAGAAATCCGTAATTTGAACGAGCAGCTGTATGTCTTGGATTTGCTTCCAGAGCCAGTTTATACTGTTTTTCTGCCTTTTCCGGCTGTCCTGTCTCCAGAAGGAAAAGTCCGTAATAATAATTAGCATCTGCATTATCCGGATCAAGTTCAAGAGCTGCTTTAAACTGCTCTTCTGCCGCTTCCGGGCGTCCCATTTCCATAAGGAGATTCCCGTAATTTAAGTAAATACCTATATTAGTAGGATCGATTTTCGAAGCAAACTTGTACTGTTCTTCGGCCTCTTTCGTTCTACCCACCTTTTTAAGGAGAATTCCGTAGTTATAATGAGTTGATACGTTAAACGGGTCAATTTCCAGAGCCATCCTGTACTGCTTTTCAGCTTCTTCCAGCCACTCCATGAAAAAAGCAGCCACTCCCACATTATAGTGAGCAGTTGCCTTAACATCTCCTACAGCCAGAAGTGAGGCTGCTTTTGCATATATGTAAGCTAAACTGTACTTTTCTTTTGATCCGTAAATGTTGCACATATGAAGCAAGAAGCTGGCAGGAACCGAATTCTTTTTAGAATAGTAAGCCAAAACGTCAGCTGCTCCTTCGAAATCCCCATTATTGGATCTCATATGTTTAGCTACAACCTGTACGAGTTTACTTGCCTGCTCTTCCTCCATAACCAAAAACCACCCAGCAAATTATTTCGATAATTCCGAAAAGCCTCCAATATTTGTCGGCTGTTTATTTCCATATATAAACAATTACTTGAAATTAGATATCCATCGAAAATTTTTCTTATGTTAGATTACTACATACAGTAATAAATATTTTATTATATTAAAGAAAATTATTGTTTGATTTTAATAAATTAATGGATTATATAATCAGGAGCTTACTGAAGTTATATGTTAAAATAAAGTAGTAATGAGTTTATTTCGTAGCTGGAAATAATCCCTAATTATGGAGATCAAGTATGAAAGTCCTGAAAATCCTCTCCCGCCTCTATGTAAACGACCTGAAATCTTCCATCGAATTTTACGAGAAACTCTTAGGTACTCCCGTAGCCAGACGAATAGAAATTCCTCAAATTGGTCTGGAACTGGCTCAGATAGGGGATGTTTTGCTAATCGCTGGCTCGGATGAAGCTCTGAAACCTTTCAGAAGCACGCAGGCCACATTTCTTGTTGATTCTCTTGGTGAATTCAAGGCTTATCTGGAGAAAAAAGGAGCAGAAATTACCCGGGGGCCAACTAAGGTTCCAACCGGCTGGAACATGACTTTAAGGCACCCTGATGGGTCGGTAATAGAATATGTGGAACACACGAAGAACGTATAAGGGAGTTTTGGTTTTTCAAGAATCTATCTGCTCTTTTTAATCATCGAAATATTTTTTGTTTTTTGGAAAAGGCCGGCCACTTCGCGGCCGGTGAGAGCACAGGGACTTGAAAACAAATCCTAAAAAAGTTTTTAGGGGTAATTTCTGAAAAATAAAAGCTACAGACCAGTTAAAAGTGGTTAAAAGCTGTTAAAAGACTTTTCCTGGTTATTTCATATGCCTGTCCAGATATTCAAACACTTTGTCTATATTTTCTACCGATTCGAATTGTCCTCCGCCGTGGCCTGCCCCTTCAAACAGGGTAAGAGTTACTTTGTCCTTGCCTGCGTTTTTTGCTATTGCAGTTGCAAAATCGATAGACTGCTGAGCTGGAATAACCGGATCTAGTGTGCCATGCTGGATCAGAAATGGCGGGCAATCTGAGGTTATATAAGTAGTGGGATCTGCCTGCTTGCATAGATCTGGGACATCTGAAATATTTTGCCCAAAATATTTTGATCCAAATGAATTGTTTGTGTTATGGATTAAAACACCCTTTACTTTCTCCCCGATTCTGCTTGCTTTGTTTTGTTCGTCTATTACAGCGAAATTTATGGGTCCGAACCAGTCAACTACTGCTGTAACATTATCCGAAACGTCTGTGTTTCCTAGAGATCTGTCATAACAGTTATTTGTACCGCCTGTCGTGCCTGCAATGGAAGCAAGATTTCCACCTGCCGAATCCCCCCAGAGAGCTATCTTATCCGGGTTTAAGTTGTATTGGGCAGCATTGGCTTTAACAAAGCGAATAGCTGCTTTTACATCGTTTATAGCTGCCGGGAAAGTAGATTCGTCACTTAAACGATAGTTAATAGTTACTACTGCATAGCCGCGGTTTACACCTTGAAGCATGGGTGCGAGATCTCTGCCGTTTTTACTGCCCGTAGCAAGCCCACCTCCGTGGATTGCTATAATTACGGGGAAGGGGCCGTTTCCTTTGTCTGGCAAATAGGTGTCAAGTTTTTGTGTTTCCGATTTTGAGGCATAAGCAATGTCAGTAAACTTGCTTTTGACACCTGGTACACCTGTACTCTCCAGGTTATTGCCGCCGGACTTATTTAATTGCGCTTCTGAACAGCCGGCAAATGTAGATCCTCCAAATCCTACCAGCAAAGTCACTGCCAGTAATTTGACTAATATTTTATTCAATCTCTTACCCCCACTGGTAACTCTATACACAGACATTATCTTTGTACTATCTTTGTACTATCTTTTCGTCATCTCCGTAATTCTATTTTTTGTTTTATACCTTATTTATCAGACATGTTGGAACAAGCCGAAAAAATAAGTCAAGTCAAAAGTGAGTCAAATCAAATTAATTTCTTTTATCCTGGTAAGAAGTGTTTTAAACTTATAAACTAACCAGTTTTATAAGAGATGCCATATAATTCTAATTGAGTTATCAGTGAACTTACTATAATTGAAGTGGAAGGTTTTTGAGGGGGGTAATTATGGTAAATACGAGTTTTACGCGGGATATCCAGTATCCACCTTTGCCAATTGAAGAATGGGAAGATACGAAAAATACGCTGCATCTGTTTTTGCAGATCGTAGGAAAGATCAGGCTTGCATTGTTTCCGAAAATGAACCACTGGTGGCATGTGCCTTTTTATGTGTCTGTACGCGGGCTTACTACAGGGCCGATTCCTTACGAGGATATGACTTTTGAGATGGAATTTAATTTTAGAGATAGTGGGCATGTTCTAAGGATCGAAACTAGTGAGGGAGGCTTGAAAACCGTGCCATTAAAGGGACTCTCGGTTGCGGGTTTTTATGATAAGGTATTTTCAAACCTCGACGAACTTGGGATCGTGATAGGCATTAAGCCTGTGCCCTATGATATTCCTAATGTGACAGAGCCGTTTGTAGCTGATTATCAGCATGCCTCCTATGATGAAGAATATGTGAACAGGTTCTGGAGAATCCTTGTACAGGTTTATTCGATCTTTCAGGCTTTCAGGGGCTGGTTTATAGGTAAAAGTTCGCCTGTGCACTTTTTCTGGCACCATGCTGACCTTGCTCTGACACGGTTTTCAGGCAGGCCCGTTCCTGTCAGAGAGGGGGCAAGTTCTGTTGAGAACGAGGCTTCTTCACATGAAATAATCAGTTTCGGATTCTGGGCAGGAGATAAGAATATCAGAGAACCGGCATTTTACGCTTACATGTATCCGCAACCGGCAGGTTTAATGAACGAGCTTCTAAGCCCTAAGGAAGCCTTCTGGGATCCGGAAGCAGGGCTTGCTCTTCTCATGTACAACGATGTCAGGAATGCAGATTCGCCGGAAAAAGCGGTACTCGATTTTCTTGAAAGCGTATATCAGGCAGGGGCAAAAATGGCCAACTGGGATATCGAGGCCTTCAGACTTTCTCCAGCCGAAAAACAATCTGAGGAGAAAATAGGAGAGAAAATTGAAAAGCAGGTTAAAGAGCAGCCAGATCTACTGGAAAAGCTGGAAAGGCCTGAAGCTTAAAATATGCTGAAACAGGAAAGAAAGCTAACAGGAAGAAGAGAGAGCTTAGGTTTGCGAAGTTATTCTCTTCCAATGTCTTTTTCTACACCTTTTTTATCAGATTTTTTTCCATTTCCATAGATATCGATCAACACATTACTTTATGTTTATATTTATTTCTACAAAAGACTTGAAAAACTAATTAAGATCAATGTTTATCCGTTTTTTGGAGTCACTTTCAACTGAAAATCGTTTCAATTAACACAAGAATGAGAAAAAAGCCAATTGGCTGCAATTAATGAGAATAGGGATTTTGAATAGCTTTACCTTTATTAAACGTGTAATTTTTAACTTAATTTTAAATTAAAGGTTTAGAAATATTTATTTTATTAATTAAATGGTTTTAGGCCCTCTTTTATTATAAGTATATTTATATTTAATCTCGTTAATATTAGTTTATCTAGTGAAAAAAGCCTGCAAAACAATGAAAAATTTTCTCCAGAGCTTAAACACCGAATAGAAACTGCAGGTACGTGAAGATATTAATCAAGTCCGTTTTAATATTTAATTCTTGACTGTAAGTCCAAAAATCACAGATTGGAGATCAATCGCATTAGAGATTAGAGTCTCTTTCCAATGAGTCTCTTTCCAATGTGTGAACCCTTTCATTCAATTGAACAAATCAGGAGTATATTTATGAAAAATAAAAGATCTGATCGAATCAAAAAGACTCTTATTATTTTGCTGGTGCTTTGTTTTGTATTGTCAGTAACAGTTGCATCAGCAAGCGCGGCTGACAATAACAAAGATGGATACGATAATGGCTACAACAAAGGCATCAAAGATGGCAAAAAGCAGGGTCAAAAAGACTGCGAGCAACATGGAAGCAGTGATACCCTCTCGAAGATTCCTTCTCCTTCCAACAAAAAAAACTGGACCAAATCCTACAAAGATGGCTACGATAACGGGTACAACAAAGGATATATAGAGGGCTACAATCGAAACCGATACAATTGTTTGAAATAATAAATCAAAAATAAAAAACAGGAAATAAGAAACAGGAAATTTTAAAAATCAAAATAAGGAAATTTGGTTCCCAGAGATGTATTAAAGTCATTAAATCAGGGATTTCACTAAAATAAAGGATTTTCTGTAATAATTTCTTTTTTAGGCACCCGGTTTATAATTTTTCAGGAGGTTATATAAATCGCAATTTTTTCACAAGTACAATTTGTCTCATTATAATTATAATCATGATTCCATATCAGTTAAAATCATGATTTCATACCAGTTGAATTTATTTATCTAGATTATTTAAATGCAAATAAATAATAAACGAAATATTTATTTATTACATATACTTACTTAATTGTAGTAAGTAGCCATATTCGACCTGATTTTGTTTAAGGTAGAAGGGTTAATGAGTATATATGATCAATGAAATCAATTCTTGATACTAAGCTTTCTGGTCCATGTTTTTAGTAATCACATAGGTTTATATTTATAAAAAGCATTATATATTTATAATCAATCAAGGGTATAGTAGGTTTTGAATGAACCAATAGTAAACATGTTCAACAAACTGGGTTTATTTATAGACTCAATAATGAACAGTAAACATCAATGGGGATTGGGAGAAGCTGTAAATCATGAATGAGTCTGCAGGCATGAAGAATATTTCAATGAGTGGCTTCGCGATTATTTATTGTTAATTTTTCCAGGGGCAGTTTTTAACATGCTCGTTAATAACAAAATCGAGATTGGATCATGGGGGAGCATTGATGATTCCTATAAAAGATATAACCCCTTTGCTTGGAAAAATACAGAGATTTTTTGCTACGATTTTAGCAGTTAATCTCCACAACCTCAACTTATAAAATTCATTCAATGATAGAGATGAATCTGAGGTTCTACATTATTTGCACTGCTTCTTTACTTGCTTTGGGGGTAACTATTATACCCACTTTAGGGGTACCTTTCTTAGCAGGCAGCAACATCACTGCAACAGTACACGGGGCTACATATTCATGGGATACTTTTGAACCTCTAAATGATACCTTAATCAGTATTAATTCCAATCCCCTTCAATCAATAGTAGCAAAAGACGGTACTTATTCTTTTGAATTGGCGCCCGGAAACTATATTATTACGGCTAGATACTACCAGAATAATACCCTGGTTTATTCCAAAGAAGCGTCTCTGAATATTGAAAGTGAAGGAAGTTATGTGTTCGATCTCCTGCTTTATCCCGTTTCTGTAAATCCAGTAACTGAAATAATTCCAGATGAAATAAATGACCTCAACAGTGCAAATCCGACCGAGCAAACCAGGCCTGAATTTTCAGCTGTCAGGTACTTACCAGTAGCTTTTACGCTCTTTATTTTGCTCGGCGGAGGTTATAAACTTTCCAGAAAGTACGAAAAGATGAATAAAAACAGGTTTCAGGAAGGAAAGTTCAATACATCCGGAATTCTGAAAAAAGTTGTCGGTGAAGGAGTTATTTCCGAAGTGGGATCTGAGTTCGGAAACATTGAAAAAGTAACCTCCGTAACAGAGTCAATAATAGAATCTGCAGATAATTCCGAAATTGAAATTGCCGCTTCTAGGAAACTACCTCTTTCTGCAGATCTGCGCGAAGTTCTCGATATAATTCGAGGTCATAAGGGCAAGATTACTCAAAAAGATCTGCGCAGCAAACTTGAATACTCCGAAGTAAAAGTCAGCCTCTTGCTCTCAGAACTGGAAAAAAGAGGACTGATCAGGAAGTTAAAAAATGGGCGCGAAAACATTTTGGTCTTAATAGATGAAAACCGTTAAATTACATAACTTAAAATTTTAGTTATTTCAACTATCCGAAATCAAATTGAGTACAGCCTGTGTAAGATTACCACTCTTAAAGGGGAGAGTATTCTTCGAGTCCACTCTCATTTTCTCGAAACTCAAAAACCACCAATTTTTGTATGACAATATTCTTTATTTATAGAATTGAAACTATACTTGTGGCTTTCCATGAGATGCTTTGTGGCTTTCTATGAGATACCAGGTTTCCTCTCGATACCAGGCTTCCTCCACAATACAAAGCTTCTTCTGTGATATAGTATGATGTTAATTAAACACTGTCTAGTGAGTTCCGGTCAAAGCCAAGGGTTCGCTTCCAGCTTTATCATATCCTTGCGATAGAAGAAAGATATCTCTGTGGACATATGGCACTAAAAACAAACTCATTTTACAAAAAACAATTTAGAAATTAAATGAAAAACAGAAAAGACGAGGGTTCACTTTATTCCCGACCTCCAGAATCGGGGTACTCATGTCCCTCCACACCCCTTGCGCAGTAAAATTCCTTACCACCTCTTAAGGAAGTGTACTACAAAATAACTGCTAGTTTAATTTAAGACAGGTTGCTTATAGCCAGTTTTACCAGCTATTTTAATGGTACCTGTTATAATCGTTATTCCAATTCCGATAGTTATTCTGCCACTTATTGTGGTTGGAGGACCATTTGTTATATTTATGGAACCATTTCATATAAAGTGAGTTCCACTTATTATAACCGCCTTGCCACCTCTTATAATCATTGCCATGTCTCTTATCTCTCCCCCACTTTTTCTTATCGTTGTCCCATTTTCTTTTATCATTATCCCACTTTTTCTTCTCATTTCCCCATTTGTTTTGTTCATTGTCCCATTTTCTCTTATCGTTGTCCCATCTATTTTTCTCGTTGCCCCATTGATTCTCATTCTTCTGAGGTGCTGCGCTTACTGATGCAACTGTCACTGACAGCACAAAGCAAATTGCAATCAAAATGCCTAATGTCTTTTTTATATTCAACATACACCCTACCCCTAATTAGTTCAATCCCATCTTTGATACCAATAAATCAATATTGTCAATAAATCCAGATTTAATGCCAATAAGTCAATGCCAATAAATCCGGATTTGTTAACCAGATTGTTTCTAAATGCGTTTATTTTGTTTTTTAAATTGTCTCTCCAACTATCTGCCAGCTGGCAGAAATTGACTTATTCTATTTGCCTTACCGATTATTCGCGGCTTGACAATTATAAAATTGGTTAAATTAAATATAAACATACTTGCAGGGAAAAGGAGATTAAAAAGGTTTAATTAATAAAATAAGTAATAATAAGGATTATATTTTTAAAATAAAAATTTATAAGCTTTTAAATCTATTTATATCCCTATACAATGCGTTTAATACTTATAAGATACCTTAAACTTCAAGTTTCGAGGATAATTTACTTAAAATCTCATGCATAAAAATTTTCTACATTTTTTCCAGAATGTAAAGGATATATTTGTTTTCTCAAATTTAATTAATAACTCATCCATACCCTATTTTCCAAGTATTGCTCACAGTATTTCAATAATAAAATTTCTCACCTGAAGCATAATTTCACTGCCGAGCAAAAAGAGATTGAAAGGAGATATTTTAGCAAATAAGTTTTTCTAAACCTTTGATCGTCTTTACAGTCGAAAGTAAATTCTGAATCAGTATAAAGCTCTTCAAAATTACCTTTTTCAAATAAACATAATATATTGTTTATTCAAATTTCCAGCAGAAACACAAAAGATTGCTATTACAGTTGTTAAAGCGCTGCTGGGGGGTAAGGTTCCTGGTTCTCAGTCCTTTTACTTTTCAGCTATCAACTGGCCACAATTCTTTTCTCCACACCCTGCAGCACTATTTTTTGTTTTTCCTGGCTTATGCCCTGTTCAGAAGCACCTTCATGTCCTCTTCAACTGTTGTATTCGGTCTGATATTGAAATTCTCTACCAGCACTTTGAGGACGTTGGGGGAAACAAAGGCCGGAAGCGTAGGGCCGAGAGTAATATTCTTTATTCCAAGGCTCAGGAGGGCAAGCAGGACGAGAACAGCTTTTTGCTCGTACCAGGCGATGTTGTAGGAGACAGGCAGCTCATTTATATCACTGAGGCCGAAAGCCTCTGCAAGCTTCTGGGCTATTACCACAAGCGAGTAAGAGTCATTGCACTGACCTGCATCTATTACCCTCGGGATTCCCCCTATATCGCCAAGATCCAGTTTGTTGTAGCGATATTTGGCACAGCCGGCTGTCAGGATTACCGTGTCTTTTGGAAGGGCTTTAGCAAAATCGGTATAGTAAGTTCTTTCTTTGTGCCTTCCGTCACAGCCTGCCATGACAATAAACCTGCTTATTGCTCCGCTTTTTACTGCATCAATGATCTTATCAGCAACTGAAAGGGCGGCTTCATGTGCAAAGCCTCCGATTATTGTTCCGCTTTCCAGCTGTTCAGGGGGCTTGCTCGTTTTTGCCTGTTTTATGAGGGAGGCAAAGTCCTTTGTTCCGTCTTCTTTTTCGTATATATGGGTAAGTCCTTCAAAGCCCACGACACCCGTAGTGTAGAGCCTGTTCCTGTATGATTCCCTTGGAGGGATTATACAGTTTGTTGTCATAAGGATTGGACCATTGAACTTTTCGAACTCTTCGTTCTGTTTCCACCAGGAATTCCCGTAATTGCCTGCGAAATTGTTGTACTTTTTAAAGGCAGGATATGAATTTGCAGGCAGCATTTCTCCATGGGTATAGACATCAATTCCTGTGCCTTTTGCCTGCTCAAGGAGCTGTTCAAGGTCTCGAAGGTCGTGCCCACTGATAAGGATTCCAGGTCTGTCTCTAACTCCTATATTAACTGCTGTCGGTTCAGGATTTCCATAAGTTTCCGTGTTTGCTTTGTCAAGCAGAGCAAGGGCAGCTACACCTTTTTGCCCGCACTCAAGGACAAGACCGGTTAGAGCTTCTGCGCCCAGACGGTCGTCTGTAGTTGAAACAAGTCCTTTTTCTATAAACTCAAAGATTGACTCTTCTTTATAGCCGAGAATATAGGCATGATGAGCATAAGCAGCCAGCCCTTTCATTCCATAAGTCAAAAGTTCCCTGAGAGATCTTATATCCTCATTTGCGGTAGAATGGACAGCAACATCAATCTCTTCTATATTTTCAGGAGTGATTGTAGCCACTGAAGGCAGGCTTTTTTCGGCAGCTATCATTTCCGGAGGTACTCTTGCCTTAATTGAGTCCCGGATTACAAATCCTTTCTTTAAATATGATTCAATTGCCTGTTTGTCAAAATTGGTATTTGTAAGCGTTGCAAAGAAGCTGTCAAGCACAAACCTGTCGGTTGCTTCCTCATTAGTTCCAGCTTCTCTTGCTTTCAGGTTATAGAACGAAATGCTTTTAAGGACATAGAGCAGCCTGTCCTGAAGATCTGCAACCTCTCCCTTCTTCCCGCATACTCCATTTTTCGTACAGCCTTTTACGTTGAGTGCTTCCTGACATTGATTACAGAACATATTTCCACCTCAAATCTATTTACGTAATTAGTTTCCAATTCTCCCTTGGCTTTTAGTGTTTTCTGCGTTTTTATATTTCCGAAGGCTCTTAATGTCGATATCTTTTAAATACCACTATCTTTATGATACTATTTCATATGATATCAAATGATATATAATAGCCAGTTTCGAAGTAGGTATTGGTATCAACCTTGATATCAATGGGGGAAATTATTAAAGGAGAGAAATAGAAAAGCACTAACTGAAGCTAGATGAAGCAAAACTCGAAAAGGATTCAGACATCAACCACTAATACCTTTCAACTGGAAAAGAGAGTTTGACTTATTGACTTATCTTCTTTGCATTGTATTTCAGTTTTTGAAAATTCGTCTCTCTATTTGTAGGGTCTGTTTTTGTTGTAGCTTTTTTGATATCAATATATTTGATACGGGTGTTTATGATACTGGTGTTTATGATACTGGTGTTTATGTACTGGTGTTTATGATACTGGTGTTTATACTATTTTCATTTGCTTACGAAGATAAATTGACAATTTTTAAATTCATGCCTTTTGTCAACCCATTGTAAACGGAAACATTTATTATCAAGTAAACATTCTTTCCCGATACTACTTTGCGATTATTATCAGGTTAACAATAAAGTAATTTGCCGCCAAAATACAAAAAAATAATAATTTGAAAAGTTGTTCCGTAAATAGGTGAGGATTCAATTTCATGAGCAAGAAAACCGTTTTTCCAAAAGTAATGTGCACCCAGCACCCTGACTCTGCATCAAGGTATATTTCAACCCAGGAAGAACCCGGAGAAGCCGTTGAGGCTGCAGTGGTATTCGGCTGTGATGAATACATGCCGGATTATGAGGGAAAGGCAACACCCTACCACCAGAATGTCCAGATAGTATCAAAATTCATAGAAGAAACGGACCTCATACCGGGAAAAGATGTTTTTATCACTCCGAGAGCCCCAAGTGCAGTCCAGGAAAACCGATTCAGACAACTTATGGTCATGATGTCCATTGCTGAAGCTAATCATGGAGCTCTTGAATATTCGGATGTCCAGGCAATCAATGAATTCGTACATCCAATGACAGGTACTGTCAGAGAAATCATTGAAGCACAACAGCACATGGTAGATGTAAGCGAGCTTGCAAAAAAGGAATTCGGGTTTTCAATGGAAGTTCCGCGGATTATTCCCTTGATAGAGGACGCTCCTTCCCTGTTGTACACAAAGGAACTTGCCAAAAATACTATCCTTGCCTGGGGGGAACACTTTGGGACAACACCTGAGAAATTCAGGGTATTTCTGGGGAAATCCGATTCAGCCCTCTCTTTTGGGCATGTTGCAAGTACACTTTCATGCAAATATGCGATAAACGGAATTACGGAATTGAACGCTGAACTTGATACAGTGACAGGTATTATCTTCGGGGCAGGAACCCTGCCTTTCAGAGGTCACCTGAATCTGAAAAATGCAGACAATTTTCTCAAGGAGTACAGGGGAATAGGAACTATCACTCTTCAATCAGCTCTAAGGTACAGCCATGAAAAAGGAGATGCTGAAGCCCTTGTAAACCTTGCAAAAGCCAGGCTTCCGGAAACTCCTGACATTTATTCAAGCGAGGAAAAAGAAGAACTAATTAACCTTATCGGAATTTTTGGAGCAAAATACAGCAGGATTCTGAGGGAGCTGGCACCCATGATAAACAGGATAGCTGAGCTTCTTCCCCAGCAGCGGGACCGCCTTATGCACAAAGGAAGCGGGGGCTATTCGAGAACTGCTCCTGATATCTCCGGACTGACAGATCTCTGTCGCAACGACATTGGAAAAGAACTTGAAAGCAGCATGCCTGTTGAAGGCCTGCACCTGCCAAGAGCAATTAAATTTACCGGTGCTTTATACTCCATAGGCCTTCCACCGGAGTTCATAGGTACAGGCCTTGCCCTTGAAGAAGCCAGGAAAAAACTTGGGGAGGCTGCCTGTGAAAACCTGCTTTCAAAATACTTCCCTTCCCTTGCAGATGACCTCAGTTTCGCATCAGGATATATGGACCTTAATGTCGCATCTCGCTTCCTTCCAGGAGCCTGCTTAAAAGAAATCAATAAAGACATCAATATCCTGCATGATAATCTGAACCTTGAAACAAGGCCCGAGCCTTCATACCGCATCCTGCTGGAAATGATGCAGCCTGAACTCCTGCAGGCAGGTAAGGCAGGGAATTGCATGGATGAGGAAGTATCTCAGCTCGTTTGCTCAACCATTACCAAAATGGGGAAAATAAGAAAGGCGCTTGGTTAAGCTTAGAAATGAGATTTCATCTTCTGGAGCTTCATTAACAAAAAGAGGATTCCTTCTGAAAAATTACAGGACAGCAGTGTCGGTAGGGATCTGGGACAGGATGCCGAAAGACAAACAAAGGAGATCCCTGGAAATAGCTGAGAACTTCATGGAAAAAATTAGCTAATAAGGGCTGCTGCTTCTAAGCTATTTTTTGTATTATTTTCTTCTAGCTGTGGTTTCTAGAATTTTTGTGCCGTTTATTCAGCTACAGTTTCTCAGAGTTTTCTCTCACTTTTGGTGATATCTTCTATGATCCCCTGAAAGTGAGTCACTTCTCCTTCCTCATTGCGCTGGATAAAGGTTTTTTCTTCAACCCAGCGGACCTCACCTGCGGGCGTTAAAATCCGGTATCTACGGTTGAACTGCTTTCCTCCTTCTTCACAGTTCTCCTCAAGTTCGAGTTCAACAAGGAGAAGATCTTCAGGATGGATAATCTTCCCGTAAAGTACCCTTCCGGAAATGAAATCTTCAGGAGAATACCCAAGCTGCTTGACATTCTCAGAAACGTAGAGAGTAGGCCAGTACTTTTCGGCTTTCCAGAGAAAAACTATCATCGGACTGTTGTTAATTACAGTCTCGAGAGCTTTCTGGCGCTCGAGCAGGGATTTTTGCTTTTCCATAAGGGCTTTCTGGCTTTCGAGCGCATTTCTGAGTGCATTTTCATTTTTTATTTCGGATGTGATATCTCTGACTATACCCTGAAAGTTGGTCACATTTCCCCTCTCATCCCGCTGGATAAAGGTTTTTTCTTCAACCCAGCGAATTTCTCCTTTTCCTGTAAGGATTCTGTAACGCTGCACAAAGCTATCTTTCCCAGCCTGACAGCAGTTTGTGAGTTTTTTTCTTACTCTATCTATGTCTTCCGAATGGACAATGTTTGCGTACATTATTCTGCCTGTAAGAAAATCTTCTGCGCTGTATTCAAGCTGGGTAACATTCTCGGAAACATATCTGGCAGGCCAGTTATCTTCAGGAGTCCAGAGGAAAACCATAACAGGGCTGTTGTTAATTATGGTCTCCAGAATACGCTGTCTTTCTAGCGCCTCACCGAGAATAAATTCGTCACTTCCAGCTAATTGATTGAATCCCATATCTCTGCACCTCTCCACAAACCCTTATTGGTCCTAAGATTCTTTAATGCGTCAGGTGAAAAACACTTTAAAACCCTTAAGCAATATATAATATATTTCGACATCTTATAAATCATGCCTTTTTGTAAATAGGGGGAATCTTCTGGACTCTGAAATCGTACTCAAAAATAAGAATATTGTCGAAAAGGGAGATGCAGGTAAGTTCAGCGAAAAGATGCCCGATCTCATAATAAAAACCCGAAAAGAATATGGGCGGTATTTTGGGATCTGTGGATCGTACCATCATCTTAAAGCCTGTGTTTGCAGAAATTGCCCTTCTTATTCCGGAGGCACGGGGATGTTCTGTTCCAGGAATGACGCCCGAGAGCAGGGAAAAAAGGAAGATTGTCTCTGTGAATTTTGTGAAATTTTCAAAAAATTCCAGTTAGAAGGAGATTATTTCTGTCGGAAAGATGAAAAGGAGGAACTCTCAGAAAAGCCCGGTATTTCTTTGAACAACTACAAAGATAATTCTTTAAGTAATGGAGAAACCAGATTTTGTGTACTGGAAAACTGGAATAGAAGGATAAATGAAGAGGAATAAATGAAGAAGGATTGCAGCAGGTATGTTCGCGCCAGCGAAACTTCGATTAAGGAGGCCTGGAAAACCAATCATTCAGGCATATCGTAAAACCGTTTTATGAGGGAGATCTTCAAAAAAGTATTGTGTAGCCCTTGCGTGTGTAGGGTGAAAAATGGGGGCCGAAGAATATTCTGAAAAAATTCGGAACCTTCCAGCTACCGCATTTATCCAAATGTCTTAGTGGGCCTTTAAGCTTTTTAAGTCAGCTTTTCAGTTTCTTTTCCAGATTTTCCGAAATCACTTTAAGGACTTTTGTTCTGGAAAAAAGTTTGTCATTTGATTCCACGATAATCCAGGGGGCAGTTATGGTACTTGTTTTCTGGAACATTTCATCTGCTGCAGTTTTGTACAGATCCCATTTGCCTCGGTTCCGCCAGTCTTCATCTGTTATTTTCCAGCTTTTCTGAGGGTCATTTTGTCGACTTTCGAAACGCTCAAGCTGCGTATCTTTATCGATATGAAGCCAAAATTTGAGAATGATTGCTCCGGTCCCTGCAAGAATATTTTCAAATTCGTTTATTTCTCTGTAAGCGCGTTCCCATACTTCCTCGTTGGTGAGTTTCTCCACCCTTTCAACCAGAACTCGACCGTACCAGCTTCTGTCAAAAATAGTTATATGCCCCGTGCCAGGGAGATCTTCACAGAAGCGCCACAGGTAATGATGAGCTTTTTCAATATCATTTGGAGGGCCCACTGGCACTACTCTATATATCCTGGGGTTCAGTTCTTCAACAAGGCGGTGGATAGCACCTCCTTTGCCAGCGGCATCCCATCCTTCAAAGACTATGATTAGAGAGCGTTTTTTTCTGAATAGTTCGTACTGGAGGGTCTCGAGTTTTTCCTGGTAAAATTTTTTTGCTTCTCCATAATCTTCAGAGGACATTTTCTTAGACATGTCAATCGTTTCCAGGATAGAATTGTTAACCTGAGGAAGCTTTGATGTTTCAAGGTCCAGATATTTAATAGTCTGACGTCCTAGAATCACGGTCATCTGTTCAATATGGTTTTCCATGATCCGAATTGCTGTCCTGATAATTTTGAGGGTTGCAAAATTTCTATCATTTGCTCCAACTATGATCCAGGGAGCATAAGGAGTATCCGTTTCTTCAAGTATTTTTTCTACGGTTGGCAGATATTCATCATATTCATGAACAAAATCAAGATCTTTTCCATTCTCTTTCCAGCCATTCTTTTTCTTTTCATTCTCCTTTCCGTTTTTCTTTTCTTTTCCATTCTCTTTATCGCTTCTTCTTTCGTATTCACTAAGGACAAGAGGGATATTCTTCTTTTTGATTTCCTTGAAACGATTCTCCTGCTCTTTCTGGCTTAAATGGAGGAAGAATTTGAGTATCAGGTATCCGTCATCTGAAAGCTGGCGTTCAAAGCAGTTTATTTCTTCCAGACATTTTTCAAGCTTTTCTTCAGATTTTTCCTGCCCGAAATGCTTTAAAAGTGCTCTGCTGTACCAGCTTCGGTCAAAAATTGCAATTTTTCCTTTTGGCGGGGTATTGGTCCAGAAGTGTAGGAGAAAAGGTTTGAGAAAATCTTCATAACAAGACACGGTCATAGTGTGGAAATCGTACCCTCTGGGATCCAGAGGAAGAATAAATCGATTAATATCTTCCCCCATTCCTGAAGCATGCCAGCCTTCAAAGACAAAAATTACCGGGATTTTGAGTTCCCACATTTTTCGTTGAAGCTCTCCGAGCTTGGATTCAAGTAATTTCATACTTTCTTTATATTCATCGTTTTTTACTGTCATTGACAGATTAATATTCTCAAGCATATCAGGACCCTGCTTTACTTTTGGAATCTATTTTAGTATGTATTGTTATCTATCTAAATAATTATTATGATATTTCTCTGGGGCAATATTAAAAATAAAATAATATTAAAAAGTATATATAAATTAAAGATTTTGTGGTTTAATCTATGCTAATAAACTTGGAAATAATTGATTACACATAGAAAAAGCTGAATATATATAGCAAAAACATTAGCTATTGGTTTTATCTACTTTTTGATTTGAATAGTGTACACTTAGGAGAGAGAGAATATTTATATAAATATACCTCGATATATCTCACTTTAAGAATAACTTTTGGTATTACTTATTGCTGATTAGCCATATATTCTATTTTTCCCCTTCATATCTATATGAAATATATATTTTATGTCAATGTGTTAGTAATTGCACTACTGATTAATTAATATGGAACTATTCTTTATTATGTTATATATCCAAAAATATATATTAAAAATCAGTACTATGTTTGGTGTTATTAGATGAATATATTTAATAACATATTAGGATATTGTGATTTTTAAAATATAACTAATTCGTAATTGTATTAGATTTCCTCATATATTCGCTAAAACAGATATATTTTAACAACTAATTTTATCGAATTAATTTACGTACACAGATATTTAACTGATGTTAAACTATCTGTGTTAATTGTTATCTATTTAATTATATGTTTTCATTGACTATTATTTTGTATTTATGTATTAGTGCTTATTGAGTTACATATAATTTGTAGATTGTTTTAGAATATATTCATTTTTGTAGTAATATCAAAATATTATAAATATAGCATATTGTTTTTATTATTCATTAGAAAACATATTATGAATATGTGGTATAAAAGAAAGGCTTTTAAAACTCATTATTATAATGCATATCAAATGATATGCATTCAATATTTGTCATTTTTAATAACCCCATTAAATAAATACCAATACTATGTAGTATATGTAAAATGTGTAACATACGTTTACAATTCAAATAAATAGCATATTCATAACATATATAACAGTATATAATTCATCATGATTTTTTATATTCAAATGTCGCTTTATAGTGTAAACATTGCCTATTATTTATACATTTTATTAAAATAAGCATATGTGTATAATTAGTTTTTTTGTATGTAACTGATAGACTATTTGATATGAACTTTTAAAGAAACACATAGCTAAAAAAGAGCTACAATTTAAAAAAAAATTGAGAGTTAAACTATGATAATTTTAGAAGTTTGATTTGCCAGTTATAATTTGTTCATTTTCGTAAAAAATAATATATTTTAGAATCTTCACATTCATTCCCATAGTTAGTATGTATAGATTTTTGTATTTCATACATAAATTTTTCTCCATATATTTTTGCATTTAATAGTACGTCTGTCGACGAAAACCCGTTAATTCTTATAGTATGTGTAATGGCTGACTTGACAAAAATGGAGGTAAAACATGATATTATAACACAAGCAAAAATCATGCTCATAGTATATAGGAATAAATTTGAAGGATGTGTTTAAAGAGACAAATTCGATCTCAAGGTTACTTAATTAAGCTCGAAAATCTCTATATTATTATAAATTATATCTAACGTTTTTAATTATTATAGTCTTGCTAATTAGTTCACTTATATCTTGAGTTCGAACTAATAAGGCAGAATTTTGCATAGGAAATATATTTCCAGATGAATTCCCATAGTAATTTTTTTTCTTAAGCATAAATTGGTAATGGGCACGAGTTATCGAAAAACATATGCATGAGAGTCTTTATTCATTTCTTTCAAATATAGGGGGCGTATTTGCTTTTTTATATTGATCAATAACTCACGGATACGATCCCAAAATTTCCGATTAAGGAATAATTATGGACTCTCAGTGATTGTATATTACTATATTTATATAATCTTTTCTGGATTGAATAGTGTAGCCTTCATGTCTCAAAAATACCATAAAACGCATATCCCTAAGTTATAAAAAAATAAACTAAAGTTTACTAAATATAAAATAAAGAGCTAATAATTATTAAAAATGAATACTATATGATATTGCCATTCTCGGTAGAGATATTTTAAGATTGAATCTGTATCTATACTACACACTATTAAAAGTAGCCTAATATGCCTTTAATATAGTCATATATTTATATAATCTATCTTGAGTTAAATAGTGTAGCCTACTCAAACAGAAAACACTATAAAACACATAGTTAAAAATTATGTAAAAAATAAATCCAATTTTGCTGAATATAAATAAAGTATCTGATTTATTTTAATATTGGATTTTTAACATGGGGTATTCGATATACAAATACTTCTTTTGGAATATGGAATTATTTTTCTGAAATATATATTTTTAATTTAAATTTAACAAATAAATATATATATTTCTATAGTAATTATTATATATAATTGAATTAATTTATGTTTATTATATTTATTTTCTTTAATTTTATATACTTTTTAAGTGGTAACTTTATATTATTACTTTAAATTAATTATCTTTTCTTAGATCTCTTAGTCCAGCCAGTACAAGAGAATACAAAATTTAAGTAACGAAATTATAACTCCAACTTAATATCAAATATCTCTTCAAAAAGTTCATACTTTTTACGGGCTCTATATAGATACTGCCTGACCGGAGTTTCATCTTTTGCCCTGGCAAAGAGAGCTTCGATTTCTCCTCTGGAAAATATTACTTCAAGTTTTTTCAGGGGAATTTTCTCAAGTCCTGCCCAGTTGTCAATTGTCTGACTGCTTATCGAGATTGGGATTGGAAGCAGAAAAGCAGGAGCCTCGTCCACCCAGTTCCATCCGGAATCATAGATATTTACATAAAAAGAGCCGCATGAAATGCATTTTGTTACGACTGCAATTGTTTCCCCCGCAGAGTGATAACTAAGGCTCATAAGAATAGAGTCACAGTTACTGCAGTTTCCAATCTCATTTTCTTCCAGGCTGTACGCAGGCAATTGATTATCTTCAATATAAAGATTGTTTCCTTTGAGATCATAGCTATATTTCATATCATTCGCTCCTGGATAAAATTGAGAAAAAACTGAAAATATTAGCCTCCAATGCTTTTATTACTTCATTTCTTCTGTCTAAATGTTATAAACCTATTAATATTGATCCCTTTTTAATAAAGTATATGGCTTCAGAGTTCCTTTGGCCTGGTCAAGTACACTCTTTTTTCGAGACAGGATGCGGAATCATGCCGCAAGCTTCATCAGGAGATAATAGATTAAGGACTAAATTCACATAATACCGGGTTGGTCCAATTTATTTACAAATCTCGCTAGTAAAAAATTAAAAATAAACAAAATCTCTAAAAAATTCATTTTTAAATTTTACATATAGAAGTATCAATTTATGTATTGAATCAACGTAAAAATCTAGATTCTAACCTGAATATGAACAAAAATTGAATAGTTTAATTATCCTGAACAAAAACTTAATATATTTGGCATAAGAAAATAATAAAGTAGTTAAGTAAATATATTATCAAAGTCTTTAAAATTATGGTCTTGAAAGTAAGAGTTTTCAGATTAAAATATGTATAGGATATCTAGGCTACTAAAGCAAACAAAAAAAATAGAATAAAAACCATGAAATGTAATAAAGCTTCAAAAAAGCCTCTCTGAAAAACTCTGAAATTATCAAAAGGTATGAATATGTTTACTGGTATAAGAGGGATATAACTAGGAGAAAGTATATCAGATATAAAAATGAGTTTATAGTAATATAACATTATTATATGTAATGTCTTATACTTGTTTCATCATAGCGAATAAATTTACAAACCTATATATAGGGTTATAACTGACATAGTTTACTACATCAGTAGAGGTGGTAATTAATGGCATCCATCCGAACTAAAATTAAATCCAGATTAGAGAAGTTTCTTGAAGTAGATACCAGTGGATATCGAAGAGCTATACTGTGTATTTTCATCAGAGTAAAGAAAGCAACTATTGATGAACTGCATGAGATGCTTTCAAATAAATACAGCGTATCAAGAAATACAGTTGCATCCATGGTAGGGTATATTCATTCAAAACTTGGGATTCTAAGAGCGCATAAAGAGTCGTATAAAACTCCCATGGTTTACTTCCTGAGGGAGGAATACATTGATCTGCTGATGAAAATCGTAAATTCCTCAACAAAGTCATCTGCTGAGTTTACAGCCTAAGCACATATAATACCAACCTTTATTCCTGATAGACAATGTCACTTGTGAAAAACGCACCAAGAACAGCAACAACTATCGTTGTACGATCGGATGCCAACGCCCGTATAAGTCACTCACGGGATCCATATTATGGACTTATGCGGCGCATTTTTCAGGAAGATGCCACTGCTGTTAGGGGTCAGAAATTTCTGACAATTATTGAAGAACGTCAGGCTGCAGGAAATGCGGTTCGGACGGATGAATGGCAGACCCTACTTGGTGAACTTCAGATAGGACGTGCCTCATTTTACGCGATGCGTAATAAGTTGCTTGGAGCCGGACTAATTTCAATAAAAAATAAAGAATATAGGTTATCCGGTCAATTTTCAAAAGATCTTATCGATATGGCCCGCTGGTGGTGGACCGCTGTTCTTAACCAGCCTGAAGAAAGCTTGTAATAAAATTTATTTTCCTTTTCTATAAGCTAATAAAGAAATTAAGTTCTCTCCAGTAGTCCCGAATGTCTTAGTTCCGAAACCTGTTTTTTTACAAATGAAGGTATAAAAAAATATTGAAAATCATGGAGTCGTTTGTTATGACACAAAAACGACTCTATATTTACTAAAACTTACACACTTGAGATTCAAAATCAAGATCATTGTACCTCACTACTAAATCTATGCTTTAGATAGTTGAAGGTTTAACGCCGTTGATTATTCAGCTCAACCGCGTAAGTCCTATTTACTTCAGGACTTTACAACACTGAAATTTTTAGAACATATTACGATAAATGAAATCAGAATAGATAAAATGAAGGCTTTCCTCGTGGACTATTAAGGAAAAATTATAAACTAATGAGAATCATTCGGAACTACAATAAATTGGAACTACTGTGTTAAGAGTAAAATATTTATACTCTCGTCACAATTGTGATTTACCTTCACAATTGTGAAACATATGGGTTTAGCATAGAATACCGAGTGCAACATACGGCAGAGTGGCTGTGCTTCCGGCTGCAACATGGAATTATGTAAGCCCGATCTCACTTCTGACTTGAAAATGGAAATTTCCCGTGACAAAGTAAAATACTCTGGAAATTCTCTGATTTAGATATACAAGAGAAGAAAAGAGAATAGAGTTTGGAGGTAAGAGGAGATGACAGACGAAAACAGAAACTCGAGCGAAAGGGAAAGTAAGGAAAACAGGGAAATCACCCATGAACAGTTGTCAAAGAAAGAACATCATACTTGTGGGGTGGAAGAGGATTTCTCCAGGATATTTATAGGAGTTGAGGCTGCAAAAGACCTGATTTTTGATATTGGTCAGGTACTTTCTGAGGTTTGAGCATGAAAGTTTCGGTCAATACTCCTTCCTTCAAAAACTTTTTTTCGGAGAAAAAAGGCCAGAATATAGGGATAGTTCACACAATGCATTATAACATCCCGGAGATCTTTACCCTCGAAAGTGGGAAAACTCTTTTCCATGTAAGGATAGAATATGAGATGTACGGGAAAATGAATGCAGATAAGAGCAACGTTATCCTGATCTGCCATGCTCTTACAGGCGATGCCCACGCTGCAGGGTTTCATGCAGGAGATAAAAAACCCGGATGGTGGGATATTGTAATCGGACCAAATAAGGCCTTTGATACGGAAAAATACTGTGTTATCTGTTCAAATATAATCGGTGGCTGTAAAGGTTCAACAGGCCCCTCTTCTATAAATCCAGAAACAGGAAAACAATATGGAGTCTCATTCCCCGTAATTACTATTGCAGACATGGTAAATGCCCAGAAAAAATTGGTTGAACACCTTGGAATAAAACAGCTATTTGCAGTTGCAGGTGGCTCAATGGGCGGAATGCAGGTTATTCAATGGACAGTCAGCTACCCTGATATGGTAAAGAAGGCAATTGCAATAGCCACCACTGCATCCACAACCCCGCAGCAGATAGCATTCGGGGCAATTGGAAGGAAAGCAATAACAGATGATCCCAATTGGAATAAAGGAAACTATTACGGAAAAGCAATTCCTGCACAGGGCCTGGCTCTTGCCCGAATGATCGGCCATATTACATACCTTAGTGACGCTTCAATGCAAAAGAAATTTGGAAGAGTTCTGAAGGATGAAGCAGATCCGGATCTTTCTCCGAATTTTCAGGTCGAAAGTTACCTGAATTACCAGGGAGATACCTTTACAAAGCGTTTTGATGCCAATTCATACCTCTATATTACAAAAGCCGTAGATTTCTTTGACCTTTCAAAGAACGGATCTCTGATAGAGGGTTTTTCAGAGGTTACTGCAAAATATTTAGTGATTTCCGTAAGCTCAGACTGGCTTTATCCTCCCTATCAATCTCAGGAAATCGTATCCGCTCTTATCGCAAACGGAGTTGATGCCAAATATGAGGAAATAAGGTCTCAATACGGGCATGATGCCTTTTTACTTGAAGAAGGGCAACTCAACTATCTCATTAGAGGCTTTCTCTCGCAGATTCTTGTAAGTGACGTAATGAATCAGAGTTTCTATTCTGTCTCGAGAGATGAAACAATAGAGAATGCCTCGATACTCATGGTGAAAAAGAAAGTAAACCATCTGCCTGTCGTATCAGAGGACGGAAAACTTGAAGGCATTGTCACATCCTGGGATATTACAAAAGCAGTCGCCTGTAAAATCACCGGCCTTGATGAGATAATCACCCGCGATGTAAAATATGTATATGCAGGTGAAAGAATAGAAACCGCGTCCTCAATAATGGAAGATTACTCAATTTCAGCACTTCCGGTCATTGACTCAGAAAACTGCATTATAGGTATGGTTACAAGCGAGAGCATAAGTGCTCTAATCGGGAGATTCAGTTAATTTAAGAGAAGGATCAAATATTAGAATAGTTTTTGTCCACGTAGATTATATACGATACTCTACTAAGAAGAAAACAAAAGCATCAGAGCCAATTAAAATAGAAAATAGATCTTATCGGAGATTTATCGGATATTTCATTTAAAAAAATCCAAAACCTCATATCTAAACTGAAAATTAGATTTTAGTCTTTTTAAATCCAAAGTACATAAAATAAATTAAAAATATATAAACTGAGTACGAGATGAGTTAAAGAATAAAATGAGTATGAAGCTTGAGAAGAAGAGCCTGAAGGCATTGAATACGATCTCATCCCATGCAATCTCTCCAAATTTATACTCCATCAAGCATATCTCGAAGGAGAACCAATGCCTTCAGGCAAATTTGTGTGTCTGATCTCTGTTTATCCACGGCTCAATATATAATAGCACAAAATTATATTTTAAATTAATTATATAAATAATTTGTTTTAAGCAAAAATTTTCTTGGTTTAAAAAAAATCAAATCAACGATATTTTTTAATCAAAGGTTTCAATTCAATTTTACAGGTTTTTATTCATCCTGTGTTTTTACAAACATTGCCTTGGGTTTTCTGCTCCTCTCTTAAGAATTTGCATCCAATCAGGAGATTGCATACCAGCATACTCATATCCTAATAGAAGTATCTCGCTAACTTCTTTGCCTTCAACTGGCATCGATCCGGTTACCTCATATGTTGGAAATGGGACAGGAAGAACTCCTTTTACAGTCTCATCACTTTCTAATTTAGTAAGTCTACTTAGGTTATCTGTAAAAAGATCTTTTTCTGAATTACTAGCAGTCACGATAGGTATTGTACGAATTGAGTGATATATACACGATTCAATTACAGCAAATCCGAGTACGAGCTCTTTCCATATCATAGGTTTGTTCTGATCAATCATTTCTGTCATTAGTTATCCCCCAAAAGTTGAACACTTAATTAAAGGAATAAAGATCCCATAATGCGATAAATCTTATTTATTTTCAAGTAAAATTTCATTCTACATATTCTATACTCTTTTTTACAGGCCTGAAGAGTTTCATGAAATCGTGCACGTCTTCAGGAAAATCAGTGTTTACCGGAAGACCTATATTTTTTGCTTCACTTGCAGAAAGGGGAGTGCTGTGGATCATTTCACCACTGACCAGTTTTTCGACAACTTTATCAAGCCTGTCTTCTCCATCAACCCCTGGCTGTATTTTACCTTCAAGAAGCTCTTTTGCAACCTGTCGGGTGAGTTTGAGGGCTTTTCTGGAGACGTCGCTCATGACAAGGGTGGCGTCATCTGCTTTTTCTTTCTTTGTTTCTGCGGCATAGATCCAGGAAGGAGCAGGAAAAGTCCCGCGCAGAAAATCCCCGATCTGAGGATCGATAGGCCCGATGACAGCATCTTTATCCATTACGATTTCGCTTGCAGCAAGAGCAATAACCGTGCCTCCTGACATTGAATAATGAGGGATAATGACCCTTGTATTTTTAGGGTGCTTCCTGAGGGCGCGGGCAATCTGGATGCTGGCATGAAGCTGCCCACCTGGGGTGTGCAGAATAAGTTCAAGCGGATAATCTCTGTACTGCCTTATCCAGCGCAAAATCTGTTCGGCATCCTCTTCGTCTATGAACTGGTAAACAGGCATCCCGAAAAGAGAAACTGCTTCTCGTCTGTGGATCATAGTTAGCACTTTGCATCCATGGTTTTTTTCCATAATTTTCAGTTTTGCTATACGCTGAATCCTGATTCTTTTGAGCTGCGACTGCGGATAGACTATTGCATACAGGAAGAAAAATAAGAATAAGAGCGACATCAAATCCCAGAGACTGATTGTTGAAGTGTCAACGTTAACCAAAAAATTCCCCCGAAAACTTCCCTCAGGTACTGCCGGAGATTATCATAAGATGCAATAAAACCCCAGACTTAACCCCATGCCAAATTTACTCCCATGATATAATAGTCCTCAGGTTTAAATAAAGATATAGAAATCCTGTATAGTTTCATGGAGAAATAAGCTTGAGTCCGATTACCCCTGAGAGAATGAGAGTTATGCAAATAAGTCTACCTAAATCCGCGGACTCACTAAAGAGCAGGATGCCCAGGATCGTGGTACCTACAATCCCGATTCCGGTCCAGACTGCATAGCCGGTTCCTATTGGCAGAGTTTTCACGGCCTGAGACAGGAAATAGAAACTCAGGAGCATGCAAATTATCGTAAAAATACTGGGATAAAGCCTCGTGAAACCTTCCGTATATTTCAGTCCGATTGCCCAAGCTACTTCAAAAATGCCAGCAATAAAAAGAAAGGTCCATTCCATGATGTTCTACAACCTGCGTATTGTTTTACAACCTTGCCTATGTGCATATTATAGGGTTACAGTGAAGATAACAATTGAGAGGTATTAGAAGCCTTTCTCCTTATACCTTGCCTGAAGAGCGTCTTGAAGAATCTGTCAAATTCTCACATGTAAATTCTCGAGTTTAAGATCATGCTCAAATATTGTGAGAAGTAAATAATAAGACCTTTAACCTATGTAGGAGAATATTCTATAAGGAGAATGTTCCAATATGGCAGCCCCGAAGTACCTGAAACGATATATCAAGGTGCAGAGAGATGAAATGCCTGCCCTCTTTAAGATAACAGAGAGAATTCCGGTCAGCTTCGATCCAAGTATGACGCTTGAAGAACTCAGGAAAATTCACGAAAAGGGCATGGATGAATACAGAATACTCCATGAAAAACTTGAACTCGAAGCTATGGAAGCTCTTGCCTATAAAGATGCAGATGACAGACTGGTATTGTTTACTGAAACCTTCCTGAAAATTCCGAAATCCAGTCCATCCCTTATGGATCTTAAAGTTGCAATCACAGACAGGATGATTGAGGAGTGTAACTGCTGCGGGTGGCGCTGCGGTGTCAACAGAAAGGCGGGTGAGAAGGGTTTTTGCAGGCTCACTGATTCTTCAAATTACGCTTCCGAGTTTCTGCACATGGGAGAGGAACCAGAACTTGTGCCTTCCCACACCATCTTTTTTACAGGCTGTACCTTTGCCTGCGTTTACTGCCAGAACTGGGAGCTCTCAACCGCACCCGAGACAGGAACCAGAATAGAGCCGAGAAAACTTGCAAAGCTGATTGACCTCAGAAGAATGCATGGAGCCAAAAACGTAAATTTCGTAACCCCTACCCCTCATGCGCATACTGTCCTGAAAATAGTCAGGGAAATTCATGTAAACACGCCTGTGATCTGGAACTCAAATATGTACTACTCCCCTGAGATTGGCGAGATTCTGGAGGGTGTAGTGGACGTCTACCTTGGAGACTTCAAATACGGAAACGATGAATGCGCCCGGAAATTTGCAAAAATTAAAAATTATCTTGAAGTCGTGCAGCCCAACTTCGAATTCGCCTACAAAACCGCAGAAGTTGTCCTTCGCCACCTTGTCCTCCCTGGCCACATCGAGTGCTGCACAAGACCGATCGCTGAATGGACTGCAAAACATATCCCGCAAATCAGGTTCAATCTCATGTTCCAGTACAGTCCGCGCTACAGGGCAGCAGAGTATCCGGAAATTGACCGCTATCTGACAACAGAAGAAGAAGCTGCAGCAATATATATTGTAACAGAGGCAGGAATTGAAGATTTACTGACCTGATAATGCTAGAACCCGACAGCATTTTTAATTTAATCTAACCATTTAGACTTGGTTCCGCAAGCGTATTTTTCAATCTTCGAGCTTACGCATTTGCCTGCCTTGCAGGCAACTTTTTAATTTTCTCAAGTTTTAATCCAAAGTATATATTGGGTTTCTTATAAATTGATTAACAGCATTTCTTGTAATGTTCCACTTTGTTTCAAACCATGTAATCCCTGTTTTTATTCTTTGGATCTCAAATCTTAGAAATGCTCTTATCGCCATCATAATGTGTGCTCTTTGCACATTGTTTCTTCTTGCCTGACAGCGTTCTACTCCACAAAACTGTTTTATTCCTCTATGATACTCTTCTATTTTCCAGGCTTTTTTCCCCAACTCTTTCCTTTTTTCTTCCTTCATATCCAGTACATCTGTAGCCCAGTATTGCGTGTCTTCTTCTTTGGAAACTATCCGAAATACCTTAATAAAGCCGTATTCTTTCAGATGAACCGTCATTCCTTCTGATGGAATAGTTAACAATTCAATTGCTACATTACCAGTCTTATTAGGGTTAACTAACCTGTTTTTCTTCAACCTTGTTAACCAGTGCCATCCTTTTTTCCTGATTTCTTTGAGATTCTTTATGCTTGAATACCATGTATCAAACAGAACAAATTCGGGTATAAAACAGCGTTCTTCTGCCTTATTTAGCATATCAAGGAAGTGATCATTTTTTGTTTTTCCATCAGTGTCTATATCGTAAATTCTAAAGTCAACAGGGATTATAGCATCATTATATGTCCAGACAACGGTTTCAAGATTAATCCCATTTACAATCTGATGATGTTTACCACTCCATTGCCTGTAGACAAGATCAATGTGTTTGGAATAAGGTTTATCAAGAACGGTATCATCGATAATAAGAAATCCAGTGTCAGGAATGACAAAATCATTGACTTCTTCCCATAAAGCCTCCGTGTCCGGAGGCTGCCTTAGAAGAAGACGAGAAAAAGAGTCATGGGCTGGACTAGTAGAGTCTATAAAACTGCACTTAGAAGCTTCAGTACAGCTGAAGACTCGAGAAGAAGCAATGAGAAAGTTGATGTAATCAAGTTCAGTGCATTTAGCCGGATTTATTCATTCAACTCAAAGATTTCTTTTGATTATACTACATATATTATATTGAAAGAAGTATTTTAATATGATTTACAAAAGTGCTTCAACCGCGTAAGCTTCGTATTAATTTTCACTTTTCTTAACCCCATGCTCTCACCGGGTGCGAAGCAGCCGGCTTTTATATGAAATCATAGAGGAAATGTAAAGAAAAGAGACGTGTGATTTTTGATTTTAAATGATTTCTTCAGTGCATTTCCTGCTTTCCCATACTTACCACACTCTACACCGGATTGAAGGTTCTTTTATCAACGAAACGCTTTGCTTCCTTCCCTTCAATCCGGCAGCAGAACAGCAACATAGAATCACTTCACGAAAGGAAAGTTTTTATTTGCTTGGTTATTTCTCTCTTTTTTCTCTTTTTAGGAATGACCGCTCTCCTTCGTCGAGCGTGACGAAAACGACGCAGTATGGCGAATATGGGTGTAAGGGTCAAAATTCAGGAGTGTGAATCAGACTTGTTTTTTTCAAAAATATCAACCATGTAAAGGTGATGACCAATCTGTCAGAAAATAAATAAATGAGAATGATATAACTAAACTCAATGACTCTTACAATCCGCCCCGAAACTCCTTCTGACTATCCTGCAATAACCGAAGTAAACGACCTTGCCTTCGGACAGCCTGCTGAAGGAAAACTTGTAGAAGACCTCCGGAAAAATCCTAAATTTGTCACGGAGCTTTCTTTTGTGGCTGAAACCAATGAAGAAATTGTTGGCCATATTCTCTTTTTCCCTATAGTAATCAGATCAGTGGCAGGAAAGGAAAAGGAGACTATTTCTCTTGCCCCACTTGCAGTTCGGCCTGAGTTCCAAAAACAGGGCATTGGAGGTAAACTCATAAGAAAAGGGCTTAAAGCTTGCCGGCAATTGGGATATGATTCCGTGATAGTCTTTGGGCATCCTGAGTATTATCCAAAATTCGGGTTTAGACCAGCTGGCACATGGAACATAAAAGATACCTTTGGAGCGCCTGCCGAAGCATTCATGGCACTGGAATTAAAGGAAGGCGGACTTGAAGGTGCCAGTGGAATAGTGGAATTACCTGAAGAATTCAAGGTACCTGAAGAGCACAATTATTAAGATGAGATGGCTTGAGAGATAGGCTATAATAATTTTTGAAAGGCTATAATAATTTTTGAATATTTGCGATATAAACAGCTGTTTATTTCTAAGAAACTCTTTAAATTATATTTATCTCATTTGGTTAAAGATTTGATACTACTCAATCTTTTAATCATTATTTTGATTTTTGAACAAAGTTTACGGAGTCGCTTGTGGAAATGTTTGAGTATAGTGTAAAAATGTGCCGAAGTTATTGAGCTGTGGGTACTAAGATGACTGATTAATTACTTATGGCTTGTCTGTTTCAAAATAAGCTTCAAAACGACTCCATTTTATGGCTTGCCCAATTCCCTATATTTTTTTGCGGCCACTGCTATTTTCTTATATTTTTCTTTTTCAAGCCGTTTCAGTCCGATTTCTGATTTTTTTGATTGGAATCTAAGTTCGTCAGTTAACCTGTGATAACTGGCCAGTCGCTCCTCTAAAATACGCCCGTCTCTTACTGCCTGCAGTACAGCGCAGCCCGGCTCTTCATGATGGGTGCAGTCTTTGAACCGACAGTTGCAGGCTTCGTTAGTGATATCGGGAAAAGCTTTTTCGAGGCCGTCTGCGGAATCTCCTAGCTGGATTTCCCTTATCCCTGGGTTGTCTATAAGAATTGCGCCATTTGGAAGCAGGAACATCTGACGGACTGTAGTTGTATGTCGCCCTCTCTCGTCGTCTTCTCGGACATCCGCTGTTTTCTGAACGGCTTCATCAAGTAAAGCGTTGATGAGTGTGGATTTTCCGACGCCTGAGGAACCTACGAATATCGCTGTTTTCCCAGGGTTGAGATAAGGACTGAGTGCAGAAAGCCCGGTTTTTGAAAGGGCACTTAGGGGAATGACCGGCACGTCCCCTGCAACAGGTTGTATTTTTTCTACCAGACATGTTGGGTTATCAGTAAGGTCGGTCTTGTTCAGTAAAATTACCGGGCTTGCTCCCGAAGAATACACAACTGTAAGATATCTCTCAAGCCTTCTCAGATTCAGGTCTTTTCCTGCCGAGGTTACAATAAAGATGGTATCAATATTTGCAGCAATTAACTGCTCCTCGTTTCCATCCCCTGGAGCTCCTCTTGAAAGGCAGCTTTTTCTGGGCAAGATATTTACAATCATGCGTGAGCCCGATTCCGGCTGATTAAGTAAAACGACAAAGTCCCCTACAACCGGCTGCTTACCAATTCTTCGGAGTGCCCCGGAAATTCCTGCCTGTACTACAGCTCCCGGAATAAGAATCTCACAGACGGTTTTATGCCGGGATGCCACTCTTCCTGCCAGATAGGGACCTTTATAGGCAGAAAATGCCGATTCTAGCTCTTCATTCCATCCTGGAAGCACATTCATTAGTAATGACCTCAACTTTTCATATCAAAGGAAATCTATTGGAAAATCTATTGAATATACATGTCAACTTTGAATGAATAAGTATTTTGGTAATTATCTTTCATCGGCACGAGTTCGCCAGGCCGATTACAACTGAAGCACAGATGAAACATTCGACATCATATGCGATCCTGCATGCGGAACAGCCGGATTCCTTGTATGTGCAGGCGAACACCTGCGTGAACACTACCCTGATATCCTGCACGACGAAAAGCTGAGACAGCACTTCCACCACGGCATGTTCCACGGTTTTGATTTCGATAACGTCATGCTCCGCATAGGCAGTATGAATATGCTCCTGCACGGCGTGGAAAACCCCGATATCCGCTACCGCGATTCCCTGGCGCAGGAGAACGCCAGCGACGAAGAAGCCTACACCCTGGTGCTTGCCAATCCTCCATTTGCAGGCTCGCTTGACTACGAAAATACTGCAAAAGACCTTCTTCAGATCGTCAAGACCAAGAAAACAGAGCTGCTTTTCCTTGCCCTTTTCATGCGCCTGCTGAAGCCAGGCGGACGGGCTGCCGTTATCGTTCCTGACGGCGTACTTTTCGGCTCAAGCAAAGCCCACAAGGAGCTTCGCCGCATGCTTGTCGAAGAACAGAAGCTTGACGCCATTGTTTCACTCCCAGGCGGCGTTTTCAAACCCTATGCCGGCGTTTCCACAGCCATTCTCCTTTTCACAAAAACAAATTCTGGAGGCACAGACCATGTCTGGTTCTACGATGTTCAGGCCGACGGCTGGAGCCTTGACGATAAGCGCAATCCTCTCCTGAGCGAGGACAAACTGGGCCCTGTTCCCTCAACCGAGCTTAACGAAGACGAGCACGCGAAAAACAACCTTCCTGATGTCCTTTCTCGCTGGCAGGAGCGCAATTCCAGTGAACTCTCCCGCCCCCGCACAGAACAGAGTTTCTGCGTGCCAAAAGCCGACATCGCATCCCAGGGCTACGACCTTTCCCTCAACCGCTACAAAGAAGTCGTGCATGAAGAAGTGGAACACAGGCCCCCGAAAGAAATACTCGCAAGCCTCGCAAAACTGGAAGCCGAAATCCAGCAGGAGATGGCAGAACTGGAAGGGATGCTGAAGTGATTTCACAAAGTACTTTCGGTGACGTCTATCCAATCAAACGTCTTGGCGAAATTGTTGAATTTCTTGATAGCAAACGTCGACCTGTTACTGAATCTGATCGTCGTACTGGACCTTATCCTTACTATGGAGCAAATGGTCAGCAAGGTACAATTGACGATTACATATTCGATGAGCCTCTTGTCTTGCTTGCTGAAGATGGAGGTCATTTCGCAACACCTGAACGAGGGATCTCCTATTTAATTTCAGGAAAAACTTGGGTAAATAACCATGCTCATGTCCTGAGACCGAAAGCTGAAATAGATATTGTATTTCTCTGTCGCGTTCTTGAACACTATGATGTCACGCCATTTGTCACTGGTACAACTCGCGGGAAGTTAACCAAATCAGGAGCTTCGGAGATTCTGATTCCAGTTCCTCCGATGGAGGAACAAAAAAGAATTGCAGACATTCTGGACCGTGCGGAGGCTCTGCGAGCCAAGCGCAGAGCCTCCCTCGCTCAGCTAGATGAATTAGTTCAGTCTATTTTTGTTGAGATGTTTGGTGATCCTGCCACAAATCTAAAAAGATGGAAAACAAAGCCGCTTCGCGAGTTGGTAAGTGAGTTCCGTTATGGAACCTCAAATAAATCGCAAGCTGAGGGAAAGACTACTTTGAGAATTCCAAATGTTATAGGCGGGGTCATTGATTATTCAGATCTAAAGTTTGTTCCAGTTGATGCCGCTGAGTTTGAGAGGTTGAAGCTTGTTGATGGTGATATACTGTTTGTCCGCACAAACGGGAATCCCGATTTTGTTGGTCGTTGCGCTGTGTTCGACAGAGGCATTGCATTAAAGGCTGGTTATGTTGGTGATGAATTTATTTTTGCCTCTTATCTCATTCGTGCACGAATCCAAACAGATCAGATTATTCCGATCTTCCTGCGTGAATTCATGCTTGGAAACGGAGGTAGACGAGAGCTACGTTCTCGATGTAAAACATCAGCAGGGCAGTTTAACATCAATACTGAGAATCTCGGAGCAATTGCTATTCCTATACCACCCCTTCCCATTCAGAAAGAGTTTGCCTGCCGTTTAGTAGCTATTGATAAACTAAAAGAAACGCACAAAGCCTCACTGGCAGAGTTGGATGAGCTTTTTGCCTCTCTCCAGTATCGAGCTTTCAGAGGGGAACCGTGAATGACCCTCTCAGCCCATGAAACGAATCTCAACGGAGCCGATTTATGACTAATTTCGCCTTTCTCGAAGCCGAATGGCCTTCTTTGTATGAGGCAGCCATTAAAGCCTCAAATGCAGTCCATCCTGACCCGCGTACTGCCTGTTTTTACGCAAGGAGAGCGCTGGAGCTTGCTGTGCAGTGGGTATATAAGCACGATTATACTTTGCTCCTGCCGTATCAGGATAATTTGAGTGCTCTTATTCATGAGCCTACATTCAAGAAAACTGCGGGAGAGGCGGTTTTCAACAAAGCACGAGTCATTATCCGGCTTGGAAATGAGGCTGTGCACAGCAACAGTACAATTCTGGAATATGATTCATTGACGGCTGTCCGTGAGCTTTTCCACATAAACTACTGGCTGGCCCGCACCTATGCAAGGCAGGAGAAGCCTGAATCTGGGCTGAGTTTTGATCCGGAGGAACTGCCAGAAACAACTGTCCCGAAGCAGACGATAGAGCAGCTTCAGAAACTTGAAGCCAGCCTTCAGGAAAAGGACGAAAAACTCTCGGAGCTTCTGGCCGACAAATCCTCTCTGGACGAAGAACTTAAACGCCTGCGGGCCGAGGTTGCAAAGGCAAAAGAAGCTTCAGCCTTACAGCCGGACACACACGATTATTCCGAAGCTGAAACCCGCGACTACTTCATTGATCTTCTGCTTAAAGAAGCCGGCTGGGTTCTGGACAAAGTTCAGGATCGGGAATTTGAAGTCTCAGGCATGCCAAACGACAAAGGGATTGGCTTTGTAGACTACGTACTCTGGGGAGACGACGGCAGGCCTCTTGCGCTGGTCGAAGCAAAAAGAACAAAACGTGATCCTCGGGTTGGCCAGCAGCAGGCAAAACTCTATGCCGACTGCCTCGAAAAACAATTCGGGCAAAGGCCTTTGATTTTCTACTCAAACGGCTACGAGCACTGGATCTGGGATGATAACAACTATCCTCCAAGGCAGGTTCAGGGCTTCTACAAAAAAGCCGAACTTGAACTGCTCGTCCAGAGGAGGAGTACTCGAAAACCTCTTGCTGAAGCTGATATTAACTCAAAAATAGCCGGCCGCCACTATCAGACCCGTGCCATCCGCCGCATTGCAGAATCCTTTGAAAAAGACAGCAGCCGGAAAGCTCTGGTAGTAATGGCAACAGGCGCAGGCAAGACGCGAACCGTAATTGCACTCTGCAACCTGTTAATGCGCTGCAACTGGGCAAAACGGGTGCTCTTCCTGGCTGACCGCGTGGCTCTTGTAAAACAGGCGGTAAACGCCTTCAAGCAGAATCTGCCCGATTCTTCACCTGTGAACCTTGTCACGGAAAAAGATACGGAAGGTAGAGTATTCGTTTCTACCTATCCGACAATGATGAAACAGATAGACGAAATAAACAATGGGCAGAGGCGCTTTGGAGCTGGACATTTTGACCTTGTAATCATCGACGAAGCCCATAGATCCGTCTTCAAGAAATACCGTGCCATTTTTGAATACTTCGATTCCCTGCTTGTAGGACTTACAGCGACGCCCAAAGACGAAATTGAAAGGAATACCTATCGCCTCTTTGACCTAGAAAACGGCGTGCCTACAGACGCTTATTCTCTGGACGAAGCGATAAAGGACGGATTTCTTGTTCCTTTAAAAGCAGTATCAGTGCCCCTAAAATTCCAGCGTGAGGGGATTAATTACGATGAGCTTCCTGACGATGAAAAGGATCAGTGGGATTCTCTTGAGTGGGATGAAGAAGGAGAAGTTCCTGACCGGATAGAAGCCGAAGCTGTCAACAAATGGCTCTTCAACAAAGATACTGTCGATAAAGTGCTTGAACATATGATGATCCGGGGGCAGAAAGTTGCTGGAGGTGACCGTCTGGGCAAAACTATCGTCTTTGCAAAAAATCAGGCTCATGCTGAGTTCATTGCTGAAAGATTCAACATCAACTACCCTCATTTCAAAGGCGAATTCGCCAGAGTTATCACTTTCAAAACCGAGTACGCTCAGGACCTTATAGACAAATTCTCAGACAAAGAAAAAGCTCCCTATGTCGCCATCTCAGTTGACATGCTCGATACGGGCATAGACGTACCGGAAGTCCTGAACCTTGTTTTCTTCAAACTGGTGCGTTCTAAAACAAAGTTCTGGCAAATGATAGGACGTGGTACCCGCCTCTGTCCCGACCTGCTTGGACCAGAGCAGGATAAAGAGTTCTTTTATCTCTTTGATTACTGCCAGAACCTTGAATTCTTCAGCCAGAACCTCGAAACTGTCGATGGCGCCCTTGCGGAATCACTCGGTACCCGCCTTTTCAAAACCAGGCTTGAATTAATCTCTGAACTTGACAGGAAACTCGATGCTGGCGCTGAATGCCATATAGGCAGGGACCCAAAGGAAATTTACGGAGAACCGGCAACAGAAGCCGAAGTTCGCTTCTCGTTTGCCATAATGCTCAACAGAGAAGTTGCTTCCATGAACCTGGATAACTTTATCGTACGACCAAAGAGGAAGCTCATAGAAAAATACTCAAAACACGATACATGGATCAGGTTGTCTAGCGAAGAACTGGCTGAACTGGCCCACGAAGTCGCAGGTCTACCATCAGAACTGGAACCGGAAGCAGAAGAAACGAAACGTTTTGATTATCTGATACTGAATATTCAGCTGGCTTTACTGCGTTCCGAACCCTCCTATGAGCGTCGGATTAACCAGGTAAAGGATATTGCCGGCCTCCTTGAAGAAAAATCAGCCATTCCGATGGTACGCGACCAGATGCTACTGATTCAGGACGTGCAAACTGATGAGTGGTGGCAGGATGTCACAATTCCAATGCTGGAATCTCTTCGAAAATGTCTGCGTCTCCTTGTAAAACTGATCGAAAAACAAAAAAGGAAGCCTATATACACCGATTTTGAAGATGAAATTGGCAGTGAAATAGACGTAGAGTTGCCAATCTTCGCTGGAGCTGGGGATTTTGAGAAATTCCGCATGAAAACCAGGACCTATCTTCTTCAGCATCAGGACAACATAGTTATCCACAAGCTTCGGATGAATATAGCATTGGCCTCATCCGACCTTGATGAGCTCGAAAAAATGCTTTCCGAAAGCGGTGTAGGAAAACCTGAAGATATAATTCGTGCTAAAGAGGAATCAAAAGGTTTAGGCCTGTTTGTACGTTCCCTGGTGGGGCTTGATCGTGAAGCTGCAAAACAGTCGCTTGCTACATTCATATCAGGCAAAACCCTAACAGGAAACCAGATCGATTTCATAGACATGATTATAAACCACCTTACCGAACATGGAGCAATGGATGCGGCTTTGCTGTACGAATCTCCATTTACTGACCTTACACCACAGGGTCCTGATGGACTTTTCACCTCGGCTCAGGTGGATGAGTTAATAACAGCACTGGAACAGATAACAGCAGCAGCATTTGTGTCCCCCGGTTCGCAGCAGATTATTGCATAAGAAATTTAGAAATAATAGGTTGCTCATTCACATTTTTATTGCACTTTATTGTCACCTCATAGTGGTGGCAATTTAATGAGTAAATTGTCTACTTAGTGATATGAAAGTTAACTATTGTTTCAACTTATTCTGAAAATCACTCTTTCGACTGTATTTTTTCCTTTTTTGTGGAGGCGCCGCCAGTCAAGCTGGCGGAGGCACTTTGTAAAATCTAACTGAAAAATGGCTTCCAGGGTAAAAATATGTTATTTTACAGTTTCTATAAATTGCTTTTTGGAAGTATAATTAATTATGAATTTATATTTAATTCATTAGTGAACTTATTTAGTGTTTATTAGTGTTTATATTGCAGATAGAGGGCTTTAGGGGGCTAATTTAAGATCTAAGTCCAGGGCTGATTTACAAACTAATCTAAGACTTTATAATATAAATGTGGATTTATAATTACTGTTTTATACTACTAATGCGTTTGTTCTCTAGACGTATGTTTACGTTACATCTTCGAATGGCTGATTTTTCGGCATACAAAAACGTACTTGAAGATACAGTGCTATTCCGGCGTCTGGAAGGACTAAATACTCAAAATAAAGCGCTTAAGGCTGAAAAACAGTACTCGTCTTATCCATGATTTAGCAGACAAACTTCTTTTACATCAAAAATTGTCATTTTTCGGGGAATAAACTAATGAAAACTGGACTGTTATTACTGATAATCACATTGACAGTGTTGACCTTTTCGACTGCGGGTTCTGCCCAGGAAAACACTACAGATAATGCCACAGACAACACCACAAGTGCCATAGCTGTCTTGAGGGACGCAGAGAATAATACTGTAGGATTAGCTACCTTTAACGAGGATGTCTTTGGCCTGGTTCACATACAGGTTCTCGTTAGCGGCCTGACACCGGGCTTGCATGGCATCCATATTCACGATAACGCGAACTGCACCGAGCCGTCCTTTACTTCTGCAGGCGGGCACTACAACCCTCTGGGTAAAGAACATGGCCTCGCAAATCCAAAAGGCCCTCATGCCGGTGATCTGCCCAACCTTGTAGTGGGCTATGATAACACGGGATATATGGCTGTCGTCACCAACCTTGTGACGCTGTCACCCGGACCGACCACGCTACTCACAGACAACGGCACTGCATTTGTCATCCATTCAGGCCCTGACGACCAGATGACAAACCCTGCTGGCAACAGTGGAGAACGGATTATCTGTGGGGCCATCGAGAAAAAATAAGTTTTATACACTACGTAAAAAATAACGCAGAAGTAAGCGATTGAGAATTCCAGTAGAATGAAAGTCATTTAAGGCTTTTCATAAGGCTTTTCTCATTTTGCTGGAAAAAATATTTTTTTTTCAAAAGGCTTTTTTGGGTTCTATCTGCTTATAACTGCCTCTTCAATCTTCAGACTCCATCCAATTTACCTGAATTATTGCCCGTAAAAAAGGAATTTATAGTCTCTATTCTTGAGAAATTACTCTTTTTTAAATCTAATTTTTCTTTTAGATGAGACGCCGCCAGTCAAGCTGGCGGAGTCTATTATCAAAATCGGATTGAAAAACTGCATATTAGCTAAGAAATACCTTTGATTGATCAGATGGCATTAGGCATTTTACAAATTTCTACCAGCTTTCAAAAATCTCAATTTTTTTCTAAACTATAAAAATCTCTATTTCCAAATTTATTTACGAATCTCATTTTTGCCCAACATATTTATATTTTTCATTTTTTATTATAAACTTTTAGAAAATTATATATATTATTATACGGAAACAACTTACCGTATTCCGATTTATGGAAGGCAAATGCAGTTATATTGAGATGTAGACAAGGACAGAAAAAATGGCAGATATAGAAGCGTTACTGAGTGAGGTTGCTGATGCGGTAATCTCCTGTAAAAAAGATAAAGTGCTTGAGGCAGTAGCAAAAGCGAAGGCAGAGCTCCCGCCGGAAGAGATCATAGAAAAAGGGCTATCTGTTGGCATGAATCAGGTAGGAGTTTTGTTTGAGAGAGGGAAACTCTTCCTGCCTCATGTTATGATGGCGGCAGATGCAATGACTGCAGGCGCAAAAATGCTTGAAGAAGAAATGCCTGCAGGGACGCAGGAAAAGAAGCTTGGCGTTATTGTAAATGGCACAGTAGAAGGAGACGTGCACGACATTGGCAAGTCAATCGTCTCAACTATGCTTCAGTCCGCTGGTTTTGAAGTGCATGACATAGGCAGGGATGTCCCGGTCAGGAATTTCATAGAAAAGGCAAAAGAAGTCGACGCCGACATGATCGGAATTTCTGCTCTCATGACCACAACTCTTCAGGGGCAAAGGGAAATCATTGACCTGCTCAAAGAAGAGGGCCTCAGGAACAGGATAAAGGTCATGGTAGGAGGCGCTCCTGCAACCCAGGCCTGGGCTGACAAAATCGGTGCTGACTGCTACGCCGAAAACGCAAGCGAAGCCGTGGCAAAGGCAAAAGAACTGCTGCTCTGAACCCCACAAGTCAGTTAAAAAATGTAAATAGCTGATCTAAACCCCAATAATCAATCCTGAACCCCACGATAGCTATTCTGAAATCAAATAATAAATTCAGAAACCTCCAATAGCTATTCTGAACCCTATTATGGCTCAAAAACGAAATAATCACTCGATAAATCAACCCCAAAAACCAAAGAATTTGAAGGAGGAAACTAAAAAATGGCAACTGAATATGCCCTGAGGATGGGCGATGGCAAAAGAATCTACCTCACGAAAGAAAAAATCCTCAGTGAGATTGAAACCGGATCTGGAAATGCTTCCGATCTCGGGGAAATCCCGGACCTGAGTGCTGATGAACTCGACAAGCTTGCAGAAATCCTTATGATGCCCGGAAAAGCTGTCAGTGTCGAGCAGGGTATGGAAATTCCTGTAACTCACGACATTGGTACCATAAGGCTTGATGGTGACCAGGGAAACAGCGGTGTAGGTATTCCTTCAAGCCGGCTTGTTGGCTGTATGACGCATGAGAGGGCATTTGGTGCAGATACCATGGAACTCGGGCACATTGACTACAGTTTCAAGCCCGTAAAACCTGTTGTTTCAAACGAGTGCCAGGCAATGGAAGTCTGCCAGCAGAATATGATAATTCCTCTTTTTTATGGCGCAATGCCGAACATGGGACTTTACTATACTCCAGATGGACCTTTTGAAAATCCGGGCGACCTTATGAAGATGTTTAAAATCAGCAAGGCAAGGGAGTCCATGGAGCATGCTGCCGATCACCTTACCAGGGATACTGTCTGGGTTATGCAGAAACTCTTTGCCTCAGGGGCAGATGGAGTTAACTTCGATACAACTGCTGCAGCCGGAGACGCTGACATGTACGGTACTCTCAGCGCTGTGGAAATCCTGAGGGCTCAGTTTCCGGAGATGTATATCGAAGTAGGCATGGCAGGAGAAATGGTACTTGGCATGCACGGAGAGCTTGAATACGACGGAGTCAGGCTTGCCGGGCTCTGGCCGCATGAGCAGGCTCCTCTGGTTGCAAAGGCTGGAGCAAACGTTTTTGGTCCTGTGTGCAACACAAATACCAGCAAGACTTCAGCCTGGAACCTTGCCCGTGCAGTTACTTTCATCAAAGCGACAGTTGAAGCTTCTCCAATTCCCTGCCACGTAAACATGGGTATGGGAGTTGGCGGAATTCCCATGCTTGAAACTCCTCCTGTCGATGCAGTTACCAGAGCTAGCAAGGCAATGGTCGAGATTGCAGGCGTAGACGGCATATAGATCGGGGTCGGCGACCCTCTGGGTATGCCGATCTCGCACATAATGGCTTCAGGTATGACCGGAATTAGGGCTGCAGGTGACCTTGTTGCAAGAATGGAATTCTCAAAAAACATGCGGATTGGAGAGGCAAAAGAGTACGTGGCAAAGAAATTCAATGTTGACGTCCTTGACCTTGTAGATGAACATGTCATGCGTGAACTGCGCGAGGAACTCGATATAGGTGTCATAACTTCAGTTCCTGGGGCTGCAAAAGGTATTGCTGCAAAGATGAACATCGAGAAGTTGCTCGGTGTCAGGATCAACTCCTGCGAACAATTCAGAGGACAGCTTGCCTGAGAAGGAAATCTTGACAAAAAGGTGATTTTATGGACCACGATCATACCTCTGACTCTCAAATCGACTGGCAATATGCTGAAGAATGTAGCAGGGGGAGCTGCGACTTAAAAGAGCTTACAAGAAGCATTGATTGGAAACAGGGACTTGCAATTGCCCTCGGTGTTCCTTTACTGATTCTGCCTTCAATAGGTTACTTTACAAACTATGTCTGGGCTTTTTCAATAATTGTCTGGGGCCTGACAATTCTACTTGGCTTTTTCCAGAACCTTGCATTCGGAGAACTTGCAACTGTCTTTCCAAAAGCTTCAGGGCTTCCTGGTTATACCCAGACGGTCTTTGGTTCAAATTCCAATAAAAACAATCAAGGGAAATTCAAATTCGGAAAATTTATAGGTGGCTTCAGTGCCTGAAGCTACTGGTTTGGCTGGAGCCCTGTGCTTGCAATCTATGCAATCCTGATAGGAAGCTACATTAAAGGCCTTGTCCCGTCTTTTGCCGATTTTCCGGATACCCTGCTCTCCTTGATTGTCGGAGCCGTAATTTTCGGATCTCTTGCAGTTATAAACTCAAAAGGGCTGAAGAACGGAGCAAGAGCCGGATACTTCCTGGCTGTGATCTCGCTTATCCCACTTATAGTTATTACCATTGCGCCTTTCCTTACAGGAGATTTCCACCTTGTCAATATAACGGGTTCCTGGTTCCCTGCGGACTGGACCTGGGATTTGGAACATATCTTAATTCTCTTTGGAATATTTGCAATGGCGGAATGGAGCGCCTGTTCCTGGGAGACTGCAGCAATTTACGGGCCCGAGTATAAGAATCCAGATACCGATACTCCAAAAGCCCTGCTGGTATGCGGAGTAATATGCCTTGTGCTCTATTTACTTGTCCAGACATCAATAATCGGCACTCTCGGAGTTGAAGGAGTACTTTCAGAACCTATATCCCCTATGCTTCCGGTTGCTAATCTTACACTTGGCACGCTTGGAGCTTCAATTGCGATCGTTATGCTTGTCGGAGCAATGCTTCTCATTATCCAGACTGCATTTCTCTCCTCTGCAAGATCAATATATTCAATGTCAGCCGAAGGTAATCTGCCTTCATTCCTGAGTAAACTGAACTCTCACGGGCATCCGATGAATGCAATGATTGCAGACGCCCTGTTTAACATGTGCCTGATCCTTTTAGGGACCCCGACTGCAATTCTTGCAGCTTCTGCAATAGGATATATCTTTGCAAACGGAATAAGCCTCTATACCTATGTCAAGGTTAGAAATGACCCTGAACTCTCAAAATTGAAAAGACCTTTCAAAGCTCCTGATGGCTGGCAAACCGTAGCAATGCTAACTGCAATATTGAATATTCCTTTCTTCCTTGTAGGTATTATCTACCTTAACAGCCTCGAACTGGGCTGGGCTACGACAGGTGTCGGCTTCTTCGTACTCTGTCTCTATATTCCACTCTGGTTCTATTCCCAGAGAGAAGCAAAAAAAGTAACAGAAGCAAAGAAAGAAAAAGCTGCAGAAAAAGATGTAGCTCTGAATTAATTTTCAGCATGAGTTCCAGAATATAGTTGCCTGGAACAAAGATATAATCAGCAAAAATCAACAAGAAGAAGTTCCGGAACACTACAGTTCCGGTTTTTTCTTTTTGTTTTTCCTTTTCAAGTCTTAATTCTACTTTATTTTTCCAGTCTTAAGGCAAAAGTTAAAGGGTTAAGAGTTAAAAGAAAGAAGAAAAGGAAAGTTATTCCAGCATCCATCTCCATACTGATTTAACCATTATTTTTTTCTTCCCGCCCTCGCCTTCAATTTCCAGAATTTCGTCGTCGTCCATAGTTAGAATAAGCCCTTCGGAAAGCCCATAGTTTTCCATAGCTTCCATAAGTCCGAGAATTTCCCTCTCCCTGGATGTCGGGGTTCCAAAGTAGATTGAGACCTGAATTGCAGCCGAAACTTCCTGGCTGTCTTTTTCCTTGATAAGAAAGTCGCATTCCCTCTGACCCTGGAAATAGAATACCTGTTTTTCCTGCCTGAGCAGTTCAAGAAATACAAGGTTTTCAAATCTCAGTCCAAGGCTGTCAGGATAATTGGGATATACCGCCTTAAAGAAACCCGTATCTCCTGTATAAACTTTACAGGGAATTTCTGCTTTTTCTTCACTTATAGGAAGGTGATTGAGTTTAGGAACCCGGTAAAGAAGAAAAATGTCTTCCAGATAATTCATATAGCTGCGGATAGTTTCTTCATTTTCGATTCCACTTACCTTTTTTAAAGTATCAAAAGAGTATTCCGAGGCCATATTCGAGATAAGGAATATGGCAAGTTTTTTTAATTCACTGCTGTCCTGGATGTTATTTCCTGCAGCAGTTCCTTGCCGCAGAATTTCCCCAAAATATTTCTGAACAAGCCTGATATCCCCGTTCTTGATTACAGCCGGAAAGCCACCATTTTCAAAGTACTGCAGGAACATGCATAGCATTTCATCACATCGAGAAGGAGTAAGAAAGTTTGGTTTTGGTATTCTGGCACCTTTCAGGAGAAGGTATTCTTTGAAAGAGAAGGGAAGAAGCTTTAAAATTTTGCTTTTACCTTCAAACCTGGAAGAATAATCTCCTGCTTGCAGAATTGAACTAGAAGAAGTTATGAAAATGCCTGTCGCCTGCCTGTATAGCTTTTCAACCCAGTTATCCCAGCCAGGGACATTCTGTATTTCATCTAAAAAATAGTAAGTCTTTGCTTTTTCGTTTATTTCGTTTCTCTCAAGTTCCTCTTTGTAAATTTCGGCTGCAACCTCCTCGATGATCTGGAAACCTTCCTTGCCTGATTCCTGAATTTTGTTATCATCAAAATTAATATAAATTTTTACACCCTGCAGCCCGGCGGCAAGCTGGCTCAGGAGGGAGGTTTTGCCTGCACGTAGAGACCCGGAAATAAATGTGATTTCATTTTTTTCCAGACAGGCAGGAAGAGAAATACGGGAAGTTAAATCGGAGGAATTTTGAAAAAGAGTTTGATGAGTTCGCATCAGGGGGAGAAGTTCAGATTCTTGCATATTATCGAAATAATTTGTGAGTTTAGACTATATAGTTATTCTGGCACAAATAAAAATTTTTAGTGGATAGTAGACCCTGATCGACCAGATATAAAAAACTATTGCAGATTACTAATCCACATTTTCGGGAACGCAAGGGACTCCATTGTAATATTCAGTATAATTTAACATCAATAAAAATAGGCCTGAACGAATTTTACAGAAACATATAAATAAAGGAGTAAATATAATCTCTAGGAAAAAATAAGGGCACATTAGCTACCTGAGATTATATAATTCTAAAAACTATCAGGGACTTAGTCTTTTTTTGGCTCATAAACTGTTTTCTTTTTTCCGCATCTTGAGCATACAAAATACTTTTCTTTTACATTTGAAGAATATATGTTCAAACCACCACTTCTCTCCCATTTATGAAATCCAAAGAAGCACAAAATTCCTCTCCTTTTACTTTTTCCACAAATACGAAATGGAGCCCTATAATTCAATGATTTCACCGCTTTTGATAATTACGGAGCTTATCCCTAAACAGGTTCTGATTCCATAGTAAAAGTTTCGGAGCTGTTTTTGTAATCAGAAACTCGATTTGTTATTAATAATTTGAGATTCAGAGAACTAATTTTGGGTTTAAATATTAGCTTATTAAATGATAAAGTGATTATTGAATTACTCAATCACTCAGTTTAATCAGTTTGCATAGCTATAACAGTTTCATTTACTACAGCTCTGTCTCCCTGGAGCTCATTTCCAGAATAAGGGTCAAATAACATGGTATAGTTGACATAAGCAACTTCACCAGGCAATAACATATCCCCATTGTTAACTTTAACCAGACCAGCCCTGTTTAAGTCATCAAGATCAATGTACGTATTTCCGTTAGTATTACTGTAGAGATTAATGATGTTAACATTATTATATTTAATTTCAGTTATCTGGATCCATTTACTAATGTCAGTTTCCCCTCTCCTGGTACCTGGTTCGTTAGTTATCCCACTGTTAATTTCATCATCCCTTTCAGCATCCGTGTCGTCACTGATCTCCTGGTCGGTAACATCAACTTCCAAATAAACATCTTTTGCTACTACAGATCTGATATTTTCGACATCAATTGATTCTGTCCTGTACGCGCCTGGAGGAACATTCTGAAAGTTAAAACTATGAGAAATACTAATATCCAGAGTTCCTGCAATAAGTGAATTATCATTACTCGTTTCTGTATCAATAAAATATGCCCACGTTCCGGCACCTGCCAGAATTATAGCTGTGCCTATCATGAATAAGCTTAAAATCAATTTTCTATTTTCCATCTCATATACCTTCTCTCTTACGCACCTGAATTTAGATTAATTGAATCGTAAAGATAAAATTGCCTGATTTTTCGTTCTTTATATTTGATGCATACTAGATCTGGCTGAGAACATCCAGATTTTTAGGAGTTGATTTTATAGTCCAAAGAACAGGTTATTTGACTATTTTTCAAAAGTAGTATCAAAATAAATATACAATATATCATTATGGACAAAGAAATATCTGCAGGTTTCTGCGTCGTGAATTACTCGTTCATTCATATCAACAGCGGCGTCGACAAGATCCTGTAATGAATGAATATCAATTTGCACAAGGAAATTTCTATCTGGAAGTTTGCCTTTACTAATAAATTCTTTAAATGGCGAATATTTTTGTTCTTTTTCCAGTTTTTCTATATACTCCTGGTCAACTTTGCTCATTCTCATACAGAAAAATAGCATCCCTACCATAACTGTACTGAAAAGGAACAGAAATAGAGGGGATCTAACAGCTGGTAATGAAAGATTTTTGTGTACTCTAAATTTTTTATACGTTTCATTAACTTCGTTAAACTCCAGTTCTTCAGGTATCTGATAATACGAAGGACCAATGATTAGTGGAATAGCAAAATTTGTTTCCCCATTAACATCCTCCCAATTTATTTTTCCTTCATAGTTGACCTGAGTGACAATTTCTACCGTTGTGTCTTGAGAATATTGCAACTGATCCTGCACTTTTCTGATTTTTTCCTGTATCTCAGGCACATCAAGGGAAAAGTTGTGAACAAGTACCACTTTGTCTTTAATGTCAACAGCATCAATATGTTTCAATGGGAACTTTTTCTGCCAGAAAATTGTTTTGTTTTCCCCTGACCCTTCATGACTGGTTGCAACAATCATTGTTTTTCGCTCTACGCTGAGGTCAGCTGAATCGGAAGCATTGAAGGCGTACGTGAATGAGAAGTCGAGAGTAGGAGATACGGCAAAGAAATATGCTGGTTTCCCCATTTCTAATATTGTTCCTTTAGGATAGAGAGGATTTATCTCTGTCACCGGGACCGTATATGTATAATTGCCGCGTTGTGCATATGAAGAAACCAGTTGCTCCTGGTCTTCGTACGCAGTTTCTCTATATATCCCATAAGTCCAGAAACTAGAAAAGATTGCTATCACTACGAGTAAAAAAATAAGTATTTTAGCCCTGGATATCAGGAGATTTTTCAATTTAAGAAACGCTATTTCAAGCGTTTTAGTCGCCCCCTCATCTAAATTCAGCTTTTAATATGTATGCATGTTCAGATATATAATTTTTTAGACAGTTGTTGGCACGTATTATATTAGTTAGTTTTTATATGAAAGAGATAGGAAATAAAGTTAAAGATAATCTCATTAGAAGAAATCCTTCGTGATTTTATTCCAATGAAGTGCTTTTTTCAACTGTATAAACAAATTGTAAAGTTTTGGTTCTTTTCACTTTCCTGCCAATTACTGTTCTCCGATACCACAAGGGAAAAAGAAATAGGGTAAAAAGGAAGGTGTAAAATACAACTTCGGCAACCGCAGGAAGATAAGGGTTTAATTCTGCCAGTAAGATTATCCAGAAAACCGGCAGAATATAAGGCACCGAACTTATCGTTGCAGGGGTGCTTTCTGGAGCAGTGACATGAGTATCACTGTTCCGGGGAATAACTGCATACCAGGGTTCAACAGAAAGTCTATGCCCGGAATCTTTCAATGTAAGTACATATACAGAAGGAAGAAAACCCGAGTTTTCTATTGTATTTTCTCTTTGAAGAATTGTAGGCCCATTTTCACCCAAATTATCTATGACAACCCCTGTGAAAAAAAATCCACTTGTTAAAATGACAGCAGCAAGGATTTTTATCCGTATCGAATAAAAAGTACGTTTTGAGACCTTTTTATTCTTACATTCGATTTTGCGGGCATGGATAGGGTTGGAATAATTGAAAGCTCCCTTAATTTCATCCAGTATTATGATGGCTGCAGGAATTATGATTGTAAATAAAAAAATTGTCTTATTTTTTGAGGCTTCAGGCAGATATCCTGCAAAAGGAATTAAAAAAACCAGTTTTCCAGCTACATCAGATGCTGGAACTTCAAAAAGATCTTCCTCCTCATTTGCATCTCCTTTTGTCTTGAAAACTCGTTCTTCACCTTCTTTAATGTTGATAATTCTGTGTGTGACGAATGTATCTTTGCCCCCGGGATCTTTGAAAGCTATTACTTCCCCGACAGTAAGTTCATCTGGACTGATGGCTTCCACAATAATCAGATCTCCAACCAGCATCAAAGGTGTCATACTCCCACTCAATACGACCAGAGCTCTCTCTGATCCTGTCACGAATGGTATTAAGGTGCTGATCAGGAGTATTACAATTAAAGACGCAGTCGCTGTATGAACAGTTTCTTTTTTCTCCATGTCCCCCCCTCTACCAAACTTGTTACTTAATGCATCAATTTAAATTTCCACAATAACCAAGAGTTTTTGAGTCTATTAATATTCATCAAAATCCATTTCTTCTACAAAGTTGCTGTATAATTCTCTACAGTAGACCCATCTCCCATCGTTATATTAACAGTGAACGGGAGATTATCCGAAACTGTATTATTAAAATAAAAAGATATAGTTGGATAGGAGTCTTTCATAAGCAAATAATTTGTCCCATCAATTATGTCCCCAGAGAGTCTAATGTCCCCAGAGAGTTCACTGCCATTAAAAAAATCGTCATCACTTTCTATTCCTATTTTTGTTATACATCTGTCTTTGGAGGAGTTAATCCACGATACCTGAATTTTGTCAATAGTTACATTTCGAAATCCTGTAACTTCAAGTTCCAAAGAAGGTTTATAACTACTTGGTTTCCTATTCGGCCAGACTTTGCTGTCGGTTATTTCGAGAGAATCGGCTTCACTACCCCATATGCCTGCAGTAAGCATGTTTCCTGTATCATAATCCGAATCGGAAAAATATGCTAACGTACTGATGTTTCTGGTGCATATACCATTTAATGATAAAGATGAAGTAAATAATATGCAAAGTAGTATGAATTTAGTTGTTTTCTTCATCATTGTCTTTTCCCATTTCCCATAGATTTTTTTATTTCTTGAATTGACAAGATAACCGCTATATCAAACGAATCTTTCCTGTTCACTACTTGTAGCACAAAATACTCGGGAATATGACCAAACTCAGTACTTGCATATACAGACGTCAGATTCATAGGTAACTTCCACATTTTTGTTAATCATTCTCAAAAAATATTAATAGTTTTACGAAACTGGTAAGTTTTAATTTAAATCATATTTATACCGGTGAATCTGAAGAAGCAAATAATACAAGCCTAATAACATACGCAGCTGAATGTAAAATATTCAAATTTATTCTCAGATAAAAATAGTAAATTAAATAGTGAGTATTGACCCACTACTTATACTAGATATACTGATCCATATTATTAATCTAGTTCTTCTTGTTCAAGCGTATATGTAACATCAAAGCTGACAGTGTCTCCTTGTATTGAATTACCAGTATCCCCTGGAACTCTCCACTTGAAATAGACATCGTATCGAGCACCGGAATCCATTAATATCAAGGCTTTATCAAAATCATCTCCGTCATAGGAATTTATTGTAGCATAGTAAGTTTCTGCGCTGGGAGATTCAGGAGCTGAGATAACAGTCCCATCAGATTTCAATATCATATCGTTTTGCGTAAATGTTCCCCCACCATCTACATCGATAAATACTAACATTTCTGCTTCCCCTCCGAGTTCCCCTGATCCACTTTCTTCATATTCAGTACCTCCTATGCCATTTGTATTTGTGATTGCGGAAAATGTGATATCCAGTTCTCCCTCCAGAGAACCAATATTTCTGATTGTCTGATTTTCAGTACCAAAGTCCCCGGGAGCTACACCGTCGGGAAATGGATGTAAAGTTGTACCAACTACAAATGGAGCATTGGTCAAAGTAAGATCAATTGTTCCTGCAGTAAGAGTATTGTCGTTACTATATTCTGTATCCTGGAAGTATGCCCATGTTGCAGATCCTGCCAGAGCACAAATTATGCCTATTATGAGCACACTCATAAATATTTTCTTGTTGAACATTTATTGATGCCTCTTTGAATTGTCAATATTTTTATTGTTGATACGCTGGCGATCATTAAAGCAAAAGAGAGGAAAGCAGAAAGAAAAGATTAGTAATGCATTGTGGATTATATGTACTTTGATGGATTTTTCTTCGACCTTCCTGTGGATTCCAAAAATATCAAAACAACTTTACTTACTGAAAGTTCTTTTAACACCAGCCATAAATTACCCCCTGTCACTTGAAAAAACGTATAAAGCCATAGTTTGTAAATAAATTTGCAGAGCAGATCTTAGATAACTTTGAAAAATTATTTAAAATTATTACAAATTTTTTTACATAGTAATTCACACGTAACTATTTAAATTTATTTAAGAAAGAATAAACTTATTTAAGAATGAATAGTAACATAATGGCAATTGATGACTAGAAACATCTAAAAGCGCTTTATAAGTAACGAGTCTTGACATTAAAAGAGAATTCTCAAGGTTAAAATACGGTTTTTTTAGATCAAACCAAGTTACTTCATGATCTTACACGTTTCGTGGATTGATAATATTTCAAAATAATTGAATCCAAATTTTGCTTTTTCTTTCCGGTTTTTATCGCTGCCGAGATCAGCCTGCTATACAAACACATAAAGCAAGCAAAGGCCATATTAACGAATGTTATGAAAAAAACAATTCACGTATTGGTGGACGACCGGCTCATTGTTAACTCTCATTTAATTTTCTTTACATTTTTGTCCTTTTTATACTGCTCTCTGAGTCTCCTGATTTCTTCTGCTTGATCTTTTAGTTTGAGTACGAAAAAACCGAAACAGGACTTTGTATATCGAAATATAATATTATTCCCTAAAAAGCCAACAGGAGAAGTCTTACCCAGGAGAGTGATATCCTTTATTTTGTACCCGCCAGGTACAAGGTACATATTCTCCGAATTATCCTCGATAAAACTCTCACACTCTTGAAGAGTAGTATTTTTTAAAAGGATTTCAAAATCATAGTCTTCAAGCACACTATCCCTTCCTTTTATGATACTTTTGCTGGATCAATCTATAAAAAAGAAGAACAGAGACAAAAACAGAAAAACGATTGGAATAAGGGCAATAGGAGCTTAAACCCTTTAATTATTCCATCAAGCGTGAACGGTACATAAATCTTTGACAACTTTCGTAGTCGCCTTTGCAGTACTTCGATATCAAGTCGGCAGGTAACTTACCCTTTTTTGGGGAAACTTCGCATGTACAGGATTCGTCATTGGAGTTGGGATTCACTGTTATAAGATAAGAACAACACATTCAAAACACCTCTAATATATTACCATCTGAATAATCCGTACATACATAAAACAATATCTCTGCCAGAGAGTTTACGGTTTTCAATAACTTGCACCACGACCTTAAAAGCTTAAGCGCTTAAAAAAGTGTAACATGGAAAATTACAGCTTTTTATTGTATATGCTAATTTCAATTTCTTTTTCAAGACATTCGGAAAACAATGGAAATATTTCTTTAAAATGATTGGAGTTTATATGCTTATCGAGACTACTTTCATCGCGCCATTCTTCCAAAAAAGTAAGGATTTCTGGGTTATTCGATTCCTGATAAAGCCCATATTCTATGCAGCCTTCTTCTTTTACTGTTTCATCAACAAGTTTTTTACACAAACCTATAAATTCTTGAATTTTTTCAGGTTTCACATAGCTTTTTGCAACAACTCTTATTGTCAATAAAACCACCAGCTTCTTAATTCTTAATTAACTTGTTTTACTAAAATTTCCAACTTTTCTTATCTCTATAGGATCTACTGTGGAAAACTTTTTGCATTTTCCTCATTCAAAGTAAGCCGGAAACATAGCCATTTTCTCAGAGCACGTTTTAATAACAAATTTGTCTCTTTGAGTGTGTCACATACTATGATACTCTATAACATTTTACCAGTTTTTCCATTGGCAGCCAGTCTAATGGACATAAAAATACCATTCATTATTTTTTTCCATTATCTTATTTCGTCTTCCAAGCTCCTTTTTTGGCTTTGTGAGTGGTATTTTATGGTTATGTTTTCTTCTATAATTCATCAGAGATCTTTGAGGAAAAATGTCATTTCCATGTGAAAGTCCGAGCTCAGTTGTAGATCCACACTTGAGACGCAGGTACTGTAGGCAGGTGTTTTATGATACTTCAGTTAAGGCAAAGAGAGATTGTAAAAGAACAGATTCTCGGCTAAATAGATGCAGAAGACTGCTTGTACGATGGGAAAAGAAAATAGAGAATTACCCTCTACACTTCATTTAGCACATGCATGGATAAAACTAAAAGTAGCGGGACTTTTCGGATAAGCTCTTAGTGTGCAAAACCAAATAAGATAATTAGCATCCAAACAGATAATGGCAGGAAAAAACTTAGAAGTACTACTAACGGATTTTCTCATACTTATATTATGCACAATCATACCCCTATAATGAGATACATCTCGTAAATTACAGTGACCGAGATGATATAGGGAATTGGTAAAAATACCAGTGCAGCACTTGCATACAACGCAAATCTTACAGTGCCTTCGTAAATTCCTATTCCTCCAAGTGCCCTATAAAGAATATTGGCTATTAGAGCTAGGATTAAGAGAGAAACGAATATTACAAAAAGTATTACTCCCACAAGAACAGAAATAAAGCCTGATTCGGAAAGGCTGAATTTCGAATTGTATCCTTAGTTTGACATTAATATAAAAATAAGTACTCTTATTTTCGTTAATGGTTTGATGAATATACTAACAAAAATAAGAGCATTTCCTACAATACCTAACAAGAATATATGTGTTCCTATTGGATCGATGCTTACTGTTCAATACTTTTATGAAAAACTTAATTTTTTTGACATTTTTAGCAAACACAAAAGTAGAGGTTTAGATCTTAATAGTTTAATAATCGGCTTGGTAAGCTATAAGCTCACCGAGAATTTCAGCATAAAAGAAGCTGGTAAATGGTTAAATCAGAAAGAAATTCTCGAGATTTTGAATCTCGAGAGTTTCCATGAAAAAGTGCTTTATAGAACTCTTGAGATCATAGGACGTAATAAGGAGAGAATTCTCTCGGAAATATTAGATAATCTTTTTTCTGTTTATGATTTTGAAGAGACAGACATAAACCTTGACTGGACTAGTATAACTCTTTACGGAACAAAATCTAATCTTGGAAAGCATGGATATAGCAGAGATTATAGACCTGATAAGCTGCAAATAACAGTTGGAATCAGTGAACTCAAAAAACCAATTAATATTCCTATTGGAATTACAGTAAATAGAGGAAACGTTCTTGATCTGCAACATTTTCCTGAGACTTATAGCCAGGTAAAAAATAAATTAAAAAAAGAATCTCTTATTGTTTTTGATAAAGGCGCTAATACTGTTGACAACATTAAGCTAATACAGGAAGATGAGATGACGTATCTTACTTCCATGAAACTGAATTCAAGCGATGATAAAATCATTGAGAATTTTGATTTAAAATTAGCGCAGTTAATAGATCCCGAAAAAAGTATTTATGGGATAAAAATCGTTAAGCCAAATAGCATCAAGTATTTCTATTTCTCAAAATCATTACAAGAGAAGCAACTGGAAGCTAAAGCAAGAACTATTCTTAAAAAGTTAAAGGAAGCAAAAGAGATACAGGAAATAATAGCAAAAAACAAAAAGCTTCCTAAAAAATTCAGAATCAATAATGAGTTAATTGAAATTGATTACTCTTTTAAGACTAAGCTCGAAGAGCTTAGTGAGGAAGAAGCAATAGAACTCTTGAAAAGTTCCATAATTAATGGAAGAGAAGGATTTTTCTGCCTTAAATCAAACAAGAATTTGACACTTGAAAAGGCTTTGGAGATATATCGAGAAAAGGATTCTATTGAGAAAATATTTAACTCATTGAAAAACGAAATACAGATTAAGCCGTTAAGAGTTTGGTCAGATAATAGTATTTATGGGGCTCTTCTATTGGGATTTATTGCTCAATTATTCATATCGCTGATGCGATATGAATTTGAGGAAATCAAGCACAAATCCACAAAATTCATCAAAAAAAGCTTGAAGAATTTGACACTTACAATAAAGTTCGTGAAAAATGGAGTCAGAAATTATATTTTTGCTAATTTTGACAAGATCAATAGCTTAATTGTAACAAAAATGGGCACTATTCCATAGAATTTATTATAAAATTAAATGGATTCATAGCCTCCTGTCAAAACAGTTCGAGCTAAAAATAAGATAGATTTTCAATATCAATTAGTGAATACTGTCAAATTAGGGTTGTATACTGTTAACACACTGAAGAAGACAATTAGAGATAAAAGCCAGGATATGAATAGTTGATTGCTGCAAAAGTTAGTGGATCAGCGTATCCTCCAGCAGTTGGCATTTTCATGAAAAATTTATCTGGTTTCAGTATAACCTTTTTCCAGGTTTTGATGTAATCCATAACAATCATACTCTAAAATATGTAAAAGTTCAATATATAGCCATCACAGAAGTACACCAAGTTCCACCAGTGTACGATTGGATACAGAGTTTTGGATGTGCTGACAGAGGTTCTGTTTTTCTGTTTCATTGATGCATAGGTTTCTGGTAAAACCTGGGCATTCCACAACCTCCTGCTGGTACATAAATGGGGAGCAAGTCAATTTTTTTAATTTTGCTCAAAGTTCGTCTTTTTGTTCTAAAGTTCACCTTGATCCTTTCAAATTAATAGAGATTCATTGTTTCAGCGGATTTCTACAGAGGCACATTTTGATATATTTATATTAATTTACTCATACAAAACCGCGTAGAGCCGTAACATTAGTGATGTTTCCAAATACTTTGGCTGATGAGAAAAATGAATTGTTCAGAGAAAAGAACTCTGAAGTGAGTTCTATTGATATTTGCCTGAAGTTGTATGATAAGCTTCTTCTGAGGACAAACGATCTGCACGATGTAAAAATGCTTCACTTCGAGAAGCTCTCTTTCTTTAGGATCCGATAGACGCTGTACATAAACCAATGGTGTTGATACAAACTCTTACATTTTAGTAGACAAAAAAAGAAGAACGGGACTCTTGTTATTATCTAGGGATAAGATGAAGCTGAAACTATATAGAGTTTAGACCTGCAGTGTTTGAATAAATTTCTCAGAACATATCAAAAGCTCCTCGAAACAAAAGCATTAAATCTAAAGTTGAGTATTTTGAGAGTTAAGTTCGCAAACACCACATGAGATGAAATCCTTATGCCAGTAATCACCTTGCAGTACGATGACCTCGAAAAGCTCACAGGAACGGACAAAGAGACTATCATAAAAAGGGTGCCCATGATAGGAGCCGATATCGAAAGAGTTGAAGACGAATACATCGACATCGAGTTTTTCCCTGACAGGCCTGACCTTTACAGCGTAGAAGGGGCAGCCAGGGCAATGCGGGGTTTTCTGGACCTTGAGACAGGGCTTTCCGAATATGAAGTGAAGCCTTACAGGCTTTCGATCTCTATAAGTGAAGATATTCTGAAAATCAGGCCTTTCCTTGGGTGTGCGGTTGTAAGGGGAGTGAAATTCACGTCTTCTTCCATAAAATCCCTTATGGATCTTCAGGAAGACCTGCACTGGGGCCTGGGGAGAAACAGGAAAAAAGTTTCCATAGGAGTACACGATCTCTCAAGAGTTAAGGCTCCTTTCAGGTATATGGCAGTTGACCCGAGTTTTGAGTTCGTGCCTCTGGATTACACTGAAAAAATGAGCATGACTGAAATTCTGGAAAAACACCCCAAAGGCACAAGGTTTGCCCACTTAGTCAAAGACTTTGAAAAATATCCGATTATTCTGGATGCAGACAATAATGTGCTGTCCTTCCCGCCCATAATTAACGGTACACTTACAAGTGTGACAGAAGATACAACTGACCTCTTTATAGATGTAACAGGCCTGGGAGAAGCAGTATACACTGCCCTGAACATAGTTGTCACAGCTTTAGCCGAACGCGGAGGACAGATCGAATTTGTAAGGGTTGTAAGGGCAGACGGCGAAGAACTTGTCCTGCCTGACCTGGCTCCAGAAGAAAGACTTCTTACAAAAGCCGAAGTAAAATCTCTGCTCGGCATGGAGCTTTCCATAGAAGAAATCGTCAAGCAGCTTGAAAGAATGCGCTTTGGAGCAGAAGCTCTTGATGAAGAAACCGTAGAGGTAAAGGTACCTGCCTACAGGGCTGATATCCTGCACAATTACGACCTGGTAGAAGATATTGCCAAAGGTTACGGCTATGAAAATATCAAAGTAAGAGTTCCTGAAACCTATACTGCAGGAAAATCTCATCCAATTTCTCTCCTGCGTTCTTCGGTTAACGAAATTATGGTCGGACTGGGCTACTATGAGGTAATGCCCTTTACGCTTACAAGCGAAAAGGTCAACTTTGAAAATATGCGCAGGCAGAAAACTGAGGATGTCACTCATGTGCTTCACCCTATAAGTGAAGACCAGACAATACTCAGAACAACGCTGCTCCCGAATCTTCTCGAAATCCTGGCCTTAAACCAGCACAGAGAACTTCCCCAGAAGATCTTTGAGTTCGGAGAGGTTGTTGTCAACGAAATGACAGGACAGCACGTAGCTGCAGTCTCAATTCATCCTCAGGCAAACTTCACTGAGATCTATGAAATTGTAGATGCCCTCATGAGAGAAATGATGCTTCCCTATGAAGTAAAAGAGTCTGATGACCCGGCTTTTCTGGAAGGCAGGCGGGCAGATATCTATATCAGAGGCAAAAAAATCGGAGTCTTTGGAGAATTCCACCCCGAAGTTATAAACAACTTTACCTTGGGATATGCAGTTGTTGGGTTTGAACTTGACTTAAACGACCTTATTTGCTAAAAAATATAGGGTAAAAGGAAGAAGAAAGAGAAATCTCTTTTATCAAAATTTCTTTCCTTTAATTACCCTCACCAGTTTCTTCCTTCAATTATTCTCTCTAGGACTTACGAGTAATGAAAAAGAAGAATGAATGAGATATATTGAAAAATCAGCACATTAAGGTATTGAAAATCTTCTTTCGAGTCTTCTATCTCATTCTATCATGCATTCAAATCTGTCAAAGGTTACTCAGTATTGTTATCCTGTATTTTTACAGGATGACACATTGGACAGGTACATCCTTCCCATTCTCCGTTCTGTATCGGACATGCAACATCTATTCCAATTATTTCCTGAGAAGAAGGCATGATTTTTTTGAGATCTGCAAGGGATTTTGCTCCGTTTATTTTTTCTCTTTGAGCAGTAAGTTCTGAGATTCTATCGTTAAGCTGTGTAATATTATCAGTGAGTTCATAGGTTGTACTCTCTATGTAACTTACATTATATTCAATGCTTTCAATTTCCTTTTCGAGAGAGTTATCAGCCTGTGTTTTCATATAGGTTAATATAATTTCTTGCAGTTCTGCTGCATTAGAAGTTGTACTTACAGTAGTGGATAAGTACTCAAGGTTAACGATCCTTTCCCCAAGCTCTTTAACCCTTTCAGTTTCTCCTTCTTTTATAAGATTGATTTGCTCCGCTTTGAGCACGTCAGTTATGTTTTCAAGAGAAATAATTATTTTTGGCTGAATCTCAGTGTAATTGTAATCAGTTACGTTTTCAACCTGATAGAGGTCAAATCCAGGTATTCCACAAGGTTCGTTGCATATTCCGCAAGGTTGCTTGTTAATTCCAGTTGATTCGTATCCATTTGCCGGCATGTGACGTGACAAAACTTCCTGGAGTTCAGATGAATTGGACGCTTCACTTACACTATTATAAAAAGTTTGAAGTTCAGTAATCTGTTCACTTATAGAATAAAGTATATTTGCCTGAACATCAGTGAAATTCTCCTCGGTTACATTTTGTACAGGGGTAAAAGTGGTGTTATTTATTGAAGCAAAAGCTCCTGAGGGAACGATGCATAATACCATTAGCAACACCGCAAAACGGGAAATTGAGCTTAAAGATTTAGCGTTTGTTTTCATTGATACACTTCCGTTACTGATCTTTATTTTCTTCTTTTTTAGGCTGTTAATAACTGACAGTCAGGAAATAAGAAAACTAAAATATAACATACATACATAAATAAGAAAGTTGTGTTTTACTTACGAAAAAAAGCTTTATTTAATCTTTAAAAATAATCAACTAGTATTTGAAAAAGTTATAGTAAGAAATAAGAGAAAAAAACAAAAAACTTGTAAATACATTTTTTCTTCCTTACCTGATTTTTTAGATTAAATTAAAAGAGCTGGTATAATCAAGATCTTTCAAAGACTATTGAAATAATGTTAGTTTAATGAGATAAATATTTATAGAAAGTATAACTAGTATATATTGAACTACAATTAACAGAAATTACAAGAGGTACAAGAAAATAATATGAAAATTCGAGTAGTCAGTTCCAGAGAAGAAATATTTACATTAAATCCTAATGAACGTATCATTCACCTAGCCTTCAGGCCTTCAAATAAGGACATTTTCGGACTTGTTGAGACCTGTCCGAAGGTTGAGGTAATCCAGTTACCAAAATCTTACATGGCTACGATTTCAAAATCAATAGAAATGTTCCTTGAGATGCAGAGAATTCAGCTGCTTGAAGGAGATGTATGGGGCCACAGAAAAGATATAAACGAATATTACATCATCCCGTCTTCAGTGATTGAAAAAATAAAAGAAATGAAAATAGAGGGCAAACCCACTGAGGAAATTGAGGCAAAGGTTTCAAGGGAGAGAAAACTTAACCCTGGGATGGTCGCTTATATCATGACAAAGGAAGCTACAGCCTGAAATCAGGCAGTATAGGCAGTATAGTATGTCACTGAGCGATTTGCTGAAGATTAGACCATAGGAAGGTATTACTTCTTTCATGATCTGATCTTCAGTTAAATTCTATTTTGTTTTCTTCTATCAAGGATGTCACGAACAAACCAGCTTTCTCGTAAATAATTCCAAGCCCATAAGTGCTCATGCTTTTCTTTTCAAGTGCTTGTTTTTTCTTTATTCTCAGTCTGTTAAGCAAAGGACACTTAAACTTCTGGCGTATGCATGTATTTTTCCTCCAAATTGGAGTAATGTGTAAGAATTTATTTCAAAAGCTGTCTGATTAATTTTAGATTTAAACTGTGAGGTGAAGTAGAATTAAGAAAATCTCCGTAAGCTGATTCAAAAAACCAAAATTAATTCTCTAATTGTCAAATTGTGGATCATCAAAGATCTTTGGCTATAAAAATAGTTCCAAAACACCTTGAGGTAGGAATAAAACTTTTTTTGGCATTGGTATCTAAATACTGATATATATTATGAGAACTTATGTCTCTTGATGAACTGCCCAAGATGTAAGAGTCTCGATCACATAAAGAATGGTAAAGTTGATGGCCGTCAACGCTACAAATGCTCTGATTGTGGATATAATTATTCAGTAGAGCTAAAATCAACTGCTAGCTCCCCTTCTGTTAAGAGACAGGCTTTACAACTCTATCTTGAAGGATTAGGATTTCGGTCAATAGGGCGTTTTTTGGGAGTAAGTCATGTTTCTATCCAAAAATGGATAAAGAAATTTGGTCAGGAGTTAGAAGAACTAAAAAGCGAAAATGAGATCTCTATTGTTGAAATGGATGAGATGCACACTTACATCGGTAACAAAAAAAATATTGCTGGATCTGGATTGCTGTTGATAGAGTTGGGAAAAAGTTCATCAACTGCTCTTTTGGCAGCAGAGGGACAGAAACTGGACAAAATCTCTGGGAAAAGTTAAAGGAAAAAGAGATTGAAAAAGTGATGACTGATCACTGGAGGGCATATGCAGAGTTCGTTCCAGATAAAATTCATACTCAATCAAAAGCAGAAACGTATACTGTTGAAGGATATAACAGCATATTTAGACACTTTCTGGCAAGATTGAGAAGAAAGACAAAGTGTTATACTAAGAGTCTTGAAATGCTAAAGTATTCAGTTCTTCTCTTAATGAAATACAGAAATAATGAGTTAACTATATTTAGTTAACAATGCCTTAAAAATTACATAAACCTCTCAAATCTTTCCTTTTTCGCTTTACAGATAGGGCAGACACCTGGAGGTTCATCCATGGCACAGAGATAGCCACAAACCTTACATCTCCATACTGGCTTTGAAAGTTCTCCTGAAAATTCCATAGTTTCCATCATCTCCGCTCTTTTCTTTTCTTCAGCGCTCTGAACTTCTCTTACTTCGTGAGGAGGACGCCTTTCAGGAATCGATTCGACTTCTCTTTCTCCTCGAAGAACTTCATCCGAAACATAAAGTGCACAGTAACAGGCTCCGTAGTCGTTCAGATCGGGATCTCTGTAGTAGCAGGGACAGACAATGTCCAGATCTTCTTCCAGGTTATTAGCAGAAAGCCTGCACGGACAGGACCAGTAGCCATAGCGTCTCTCATTAGCTAGCAGCCCACGTACGAGATCTTTTGTGAATTCAACGTCAGGATTAAGGTGATAGCCCGATTTTTCAACCTGGTCATTCAAACGCCTGTAAACCTTGTCTACTTCGTCTTCTGTTATGCCTTCTTCGACAGCTTCCTCTTCTTTTACCACCCCAACTCCTCCTTATAAGCCAAGAGCTTCACGGATTTCCTTTTCTTTAAAACCCACAATTGCCTTTTCCCCGTTTATGACGGTTGTCGGAAAAGAAACTGAAGGGTTAAAGCGTTTTATATCCTCAACAGCCTGATCTTCTTCCTCTCCTTCAAGCTTGTCCACGAATACATAATCAAATTCAATACCCAGCTCTGTAAGCAGTTTCTTTGTTTTCTTACACCATACGCAGGTGCTCAAACCATACATTAAGACTTTACCCCTATCCATTCCGGAAACGTGATTTCCTTTATCATTACTCTGATTAAACAGATCCATGTCTAAACTCCCTGACCACTATTGAGTTCTGCAGTGTGCCTATGATTTTCGAAATAGTTTTATAGCTTTATATTCAGTCTCTCGGCAGATTAAAGGAGCCACAAACTGCTCGTTCCTTAAGTGTTTATTGTTCCTTAAGTGTAATAAGAGAATGTGGAATTAAAGTATATATAATTTGGACATCCCTCCGTGGATGAATGAAAACCAGGAAAACAGCAAAAAATCAAATTCTTTGCGGCCATTCCACCCTGAATGTCGGGTTGTTCGTGACCCTCTGCGCTCCCGGTATAATCAATTTTTGAGCATGAATAAAGGAAAGATTAGTGTTTTTCACATTTCTCAGCTAATCTCAAAAGAGTAATCAAAAATGAGGATTTAATCTCGTAGTAGAGTTTAAACCCTCGTCATTTTTTGCACTAAAGCCTGATTAATCAGCGCACTAACAAAGACCCCCTGGTAGACCAGCTAGATCCGCTAAATATTGAGTATACACTTGCCTTTAAGCGCTGAGTTCCAGAAGCTTTTGCCGAAACTTTTACTTTAAGAGGAAGTGTAGTCTCCTCTCCAGCCCTCAAACTCAAAACTTTTTCAGTCCATGAGAATGAAGGGGATGTATAGGTTCCCCTTGAAGTCTTAAGCGTATCGCCTTCTACTTTGACTTTGAAAGTTTCGTCAATATTTTGATTATTCTTAATTTTAATTCCTACAGATGCCGTAGTTCCTTTCTTTACAGATTTCGATGCTGGATTCATACTAACGTATGTCTTTCCTTTAAGCCTGAGAACATGACAGGGAAAGGAACTTTTTATCTTGTTGCCAGCTGCATCCAGAGTAACTACTGGAATAGCGTAGTTCCCGACTTTCGATGGAGCCTTTATCTGCCCTTCCCATAATTCTCTGCTTTTGTTTTTTGTAAGTGATATGCCGTTTACAGTCACATTTACAACTCCGATATTGTCAGTTGCATTAATTGTGACATTAATAATAGAACCAGGCGTCATATTGACAGGATATGAACTAACTGAATTAATTTTCGGTAGTTCAGTATCCTTTGTGGGTGCAGTGTAACTTGTAGAGTTATTCCACGCAGGATTTCCAGCAGTATCCTTGACCAGGACATTAACTGAATGAGTTCCAGAAATTGCTGTTATTGTCCCTTCCCAAATAGCTCCACTCAGATGTTTCAGTAAAGATCCGGAAGCTTCAACTGAACTTACTGCAACGTTATCAGTAGCATTAACACTCACCTTTATTTTGTCTCCAGTATTCGGAGTGGTATCATTCAGGATAATCGAGTTTATTACAGGCTTTTGAGTGTCAGGAGTAGTTGCGGTATAACCTGTAGAGTTATTCCACGCAAGATTTCCAGCAGCGTCTCTAGCTGAAACATTTACTGAATGAGTCCCGGAAATTGCTGTTTTTGTCCCTTCCCAGATATCTCCGCTTAAATGAGTTAATGGAGAACCGGAAGCTTCAACAGAACTCACTGCAACGTTATCAGTAGCATTTACACTCACCTTTATTTTGTCTCCAGTATTCGGAGTAGTATCATTCAGGCTAACCGAGTTTATTACAGGCTTTTGAGTGTCATTAGTGGTTGCAGCATAACTAGTAGTGGTTGCAGTATAACTTGTAGAGTTATTCCATGCAAGATTTCCTGCATTGTCTCTGGCTGAAACATTTACTGAATGTTTTCCAGAACTTGCTTTTATTGTTCCTTCCCAGATATCTCCACTCAAATGAGTTAATGGAGAACCGGAAGCTTCAACAGAACTTACTGCAACGTTATCAGTAGCATTAACACTCACCCTAATAAGGCTACCAGTGTTCGGAGTAGTATTGTTCAGGCTAACCGAGTTTATTACAGGCTTCTGAGTGTCAGGGGTAGAGGTGTATGCTTTTATACAGAAATTTGAGGCTGGGTAATAGCCTGTCAAATCTGCCCAGGCTGTACCATCGGGACTGAGATAACTTTCTCCTGGATTAGCTCTTGCTTTGCTCGAATAACCAGTGATATTGTACTCAGCAGGGAACTTTATATAGGACTCAGAGCTGGAACTAATATTCATGACAATCGAGAAATTTTGGCCTGCTTTTAGAGGAACTTTCTGTTCAAGCTCAATTGTATGATAACCTGGCAATCCAAAGCTACCTGAGGTATTGAATATCGGAGTACCCTCAACTGAAGGGAGGGAGGGATCGCTGTATACATAAACTTTATAGTTGACATCCGGCATTGGTGTGTAAAAACCTATAGCTTTAAGTTCCTCATTTGATTTAGCCTTAAAGACATTAGCAGCCCATGAATATGTTAAATTCTTATATCCCACACTGCTCGTCCATCCCAGTGGGTCATATTGATAACTATTCTCGTAATTTTTTGGGTTTTTGGCTGTGTACACGGCTAAGATAGGAAATTTACTGTCTTTCGTACCAAGGTTCGCATCATAATAAGAAATATAAAAGTATCCGGACCCGTTAATTCCATTACCTGTACCCCAGCTATTTTTACAGATAAAAGCTCCATCTCCTGGAGGGGTAGAATTGAACTCGTTCCTGCTAAAGTTATCATTCCAGCCGACGATACATATCGAATGACCGTTAGCATCACTCGAAGAAAGTACCGGGTTATAATAAGTTACCCACTTGTAGCCGTCTTTTGAGCCAAAACAATTCCAGTCCACAACGGTAGATCCATAGACTCCTCCTTTTTCCTTAACCATCTTTTTGATCAAATCGTTATCAGTGAAGTTATTCCGTGGCGGTAAGATAACTACTTCCTGAACGTGTTTTTGCACTGATTTGTTGGTGGGGGACACTCCAGAGGAAGGATTATAAGGATCGTCAGATTCGATTACAGGTCCGTTCCATCTTGTCAGGTATGCAGCTGATTGCCATGTGTTTCCTCCAGCATCGTGAGCTCTGTCAAATCCTTCCGGATAATCTTCGGAAAGGAGATTTTTCATATTATTTTCCGAGAAGTCCCATTGGAGCGAATCAACCGGGGTTAAATATGATTCAAGTGAAGCAAGTGTGGCAAATGCCCAGCAAGCACCTGCAGAGCCCTGATCTTTCACAGGAGTTACCTGTCCTTCATCAACAAGGCTAAAGTATGATTCTGATGGATACTGTCCGGTTGACTCAGCACCCGAAGATTTTGCTGGATACTGTCCGGTTGACTCGGTACCCGAAGATTCTGCTGAATATTGTCCGGCTGACCCAATACTTGGAGTTGAAAAAGAATTTGGACCGGACTCCGGTTCTGGATTATAACTATAATAACTATAGTTTTCAGGCCAGTAAACAGAATTGGGGGAAGGAATTATTCCTAAAGTCCTTAGATTTCCATCGGCATCGTAATGATGAGACTCCCAATTTTCCGGATGTTTCAGGTAATCCAGAAACTCAGGATCTAATGGAGCCATTTGGAGACTCAGATTTATAGTTATCAAATTTCCATCTGTATCATAATAGTAGGGGGTCAAGTTTCCTAAATTATCAGGAAACTCTGGAAATTCAGAATTTAATCTGGATTGTGGGTTTAATTCTGAACTACCTGCACATGCAGGGTATAACAGCATAATTAAGAGCGTAAACAAAATACAGCTTCTGGAAATGATGTTAGATAATTTTTTATTTTTGAGTTTTTGAATGTACATATCATTATAGCCTCCAGATGGGTAGGAATTAAAAGTCGGGAAGTTTACTTCATAACATACTTTAATTTTACAATACAAAACTTCGTTTATTGATCCTGATTGTCGAGTTACTGCTTCCGAACCGGATTTTAGGGGTATCTTTCTATTTTTTAAAATTTGAGCAGGTAAAAGATTCATAAAATCGTCTTCTCTAAAGCTTTCTCTAAAGCTTTTAGTACTCGACTTAATGGATGACAGTCTCTGAATGAGGAAAAGTTTTTAAAACTGTCAATATCAACATTAAGAATTTTTTAATAATGTAAAAGAGGCGAACTTATATTTATTCTTTAGCAGAGATTTATAAAGGAAAATTATACATTGGAAAAAAGAACAAACTTTTCTTTTTTAACCAGAAGAATTATTTATAAAATATTTCCTAAATTTTTTAATTTGTTATCTTGAGGTCTATAAAGCTCAGAATCTATCCTAAATTGACCCTTATGGCTTTTACCACTTTTTTAGGTAGATTTCTAGTGTCATGGCAAATTAATTACGGAACATATCCTTGATAGCTTCTCACCAGAGAAAATGTAATTAGAGCTTATGATTCAAAACTAATTTGGCTTGACACCAGGTTACGAAATATCTATCTTTAATTTGTCAGAGAAATCTTTTAAAAAAGTAATGAAAGGACCTGTATTCATAGAAGCCCTTCTTTTAGAACTCTTGACTTATCGGCAGAATTAATTGTTCTATTCCGTTTTTCAAATATAATCTCAAGCTTTTTTTAAATAAATCGAAGTACTCCTGCCTGATTCTTATTCTATCAATCCTTTCCGGACGTACCAATCATAATCATGGGCAAAGCGTTCTTTATTATATTTTGCCAGCTGGCAAAAATATTCTGTGCACTGTTGATGTAGCTCATCCTGATCTGGATATTTGATTTCTCCACGGATTGACTTTACCAGCTTTTTTCCAAGATTCCTTGCAGGGTCCAGAGACCTCTCAAGTGCAGAAGGATCTCTGCCGAGCACAACTCCAATATCGCCGACAACGGTAACCCCAAGGTTCATGAGAACGCTGTTCATATATTTCAAAACCTCATCCTCGCCGCTTCCTCCTGTTGTGCACACTGAACACCCGAATTTTCCGGTCAGCATCTGGCAGTGAATAGCATCTGAAAGTCGATCAAAAAGAGCTTTCATAGGAGCAGGGACAGAATTAACGTAATTCGGAGCACCAAGAACAATTCCATCGGCATCCAAAATCTGTTGAAATAACTCTTCGAAATCATCGATTAAAGGACATTCCCCTTTAGCATAACAGGTTCCACATGCAGTACAGTACTCGATATTCAGTTTGTAGAGATCTACAAGTTCGGTTTCTGCTCCTTCAGATTCAGCACCATTAAGGACAGATTTTACCAGTTGTAAGGTATTACTTGAATTGCCTTTTGGACTTGCATTAATTCCAATTATTTTCATAGTTATTTCCTTCGTAAAATACTTCAAAATACAGATTATTGTGCCGTCTTTTTACCTTCCGAAGGCACTCCGGTATTAACTATCGAACTTTTTTCCCCTCACAAGAGAGGCGAAAATCCCGATTATGCAGAGGATAGTAAACAGGCTGAAAGCATAATGAAGACTTGAAATGAACTGTGAGTAATAAGCAGGCGTAATTTCCACAGGGCCGATAACGATAGCAAAGATCATCATTGCTATACCCATAGAAAGCATCTGGCCAAGAAGTCTCATGGTTCCGTTCATCCCGGATGCAACACCATAGAATCTCTTCTCAACCGAGCTCATGATTGCATTCGTATTAGGGGAGGAAAAGAGCCCGAATCCTGCACCGAGTACGAGAAGGATGAGAACAAGCTGCCAGAGAGGAGTCGTCTCTGTGAGGAAAATGAGGAAAAAGAGCCCTATTGCAGTAAGAGCCATTCCTGTAGATGCAACAATCCGCGGTTCAATCCTATCAGAGAGCTTCCCTGAAATAGGCGAAATAATCGCCTGGACAACCGGCTGTGCTATCAGGATAAGTCCGGCATGTTCAGGAGTGAAGCCTTTTGTGTACTGTAGATCCAGACTTAAGAGAAAGGTCACTGCAAAAGTTGCACTGTAATTAATGAGGGCGGCAAGGTTAGAAAGGGCAAAAATCCTGTTATTTGTCAGGAGCCTGATATCAAGAACTGGAGAAGGTATTCTCATCTCATACAGGGCAAAAATGCCAACTCCAAGAATTCCCACCCCTAATAGGGCTGCTCCTTTAAAATCAGGAAGAGTTGAGAACCCATACATAACTGCAACAATTGCTGCCCCGTATATAACGGATCCTGTAAGGTCAAACTTCTCCCCCCTGCACTCAGCCCACTCTCTTTTTAATTTCCAGAGAATCAGAAGAACTGCTGCAATACCTATAGGGACGTTTACAAAGAAAATGCTTCTCCAGCCAAGGTACTGGGTCATTATACCGCCAAGGAAGGGGCCGACAGAAAGCCCTAGATAAACTGCAGTGATATAAGTCCCGAGAGCTTTTCCGCGTTCTCCGGGAGGAAAGACGGAAGTAACAATAGCAACGCCTGTCCCGAAGATCATAGCACTTCCTAAACCCTGGACTACTCTGATTCCTATAAACATTTCAGTTGAAGGGACTATGGTCATTATAAGAGACGCAAGGCTGAAAATCGCAATTCCGTAGAGGAAAACTTTTTTTCTTCCGTATATATCCGCAATTTTTCCAAAAGGAACTAGAAACACTGCCGAAGATAGGAGATAAGCGGTTGCAACCCACGAGAGGGCAATCGCGTTCATATGAAATTCTGCCCCTATTGTAGGCAGGGCAATATTTACTGCCGATCCATCGAAAGGGGTGATAAATCCTGCAAGTATTGCAATAAGCAATACTACACGTTTTTCTGCGGCATGAACAGGAGTACTGGGAGTCTGACAGATCTCGGAAACTTCAGAAATTATTTCTCTATTTTTAGCAGGAGGCCCGGAAGTACTTGTTTCTACCATGTTTATCACTTATCAGGAAGGGCATCAGCTGCTATCTCTTTAGGGAAAATGGTAACAGGTTTCTGTGAAAGAATAGAGGTTCGGCGATAATGCTCTTCATAGTTTTTTTAATTATAGTTGACCTATCAACAATTGTGATATAAACTATTTGTTATAAATAGTATACCGTTCAACTAGTTTTTTAATAGTTCAAAAGATACTGATTTTTCATGAGTGTGAACAATGAGTGAAGAAACACCTGTCCAGTGGATTGAGGACATAGATATAGTTACTGCGTTGATATCGTTTACATATCGTTCGGTCCAGAAATATTTTGCAAAAGAATTGAATTCTTACAACATTGGGTGGGGACACTTCGCTATCCTTATGGCTCTGTATGGTAAGGAGGGATGCAGCCAGGATAGTCTTGCACAGTCAAGAGGATTTGATAAAACGATGATCGCCAAATCCATACTTCGCCTGGAAAAAGAAGACATTGTTTACCGGGAAATCGATGAGGCAGACAAACGGATCAAAAGGCTTTACCTCACAGAAAAAGGGAAAAAACTAAAGCCTGAGATGCAGAAGATAGGATTCGAGTTGAATGCTCTTCTCCTTAAGGATTTTGGAATCGATGAAACTTCAGATGCTATTGAAATTGTCAGAAAGATTGCATTGAACGCTGCCAGACTTTAGTGCCGCAAATTTATACTGTAGTGCCATAAATTCGGACTTTTTCCATAAATTCATAAACGTAGACAAAATAATATTTTATTCTCGAGAAGCTTATTCATCTGAAAGAAGAGTTTACTGTATCCTTCAAGCATTTCCGGGATTGGAGTATTGAGATTATAGCCCAAACTAAGAGGAGGTTGAAAAACCTTCTTTTCATCAGGTTTAAGTTTATAAAACTTGCATAAATTAGTGGTTTAAGCAAATTAAACCCATAAAACTGAGTTTACTAAAAATTACGTAATGAGATTAAATTTATAAGAAATTAGTGAATTTAAGCATTCGATTAAGCTTATATGAATTTATAGAGGTTATGGACTCACAATGAATGAAATAATTACCTGGATATTGATTGTACTTTGTCTTTTACAGTCAGCTATCTTTTCCGGGATGACTATAGGGGTTTTTGGCCTCGGGAGACTCAGGCTTGAAATCGAAGCCGAGGCAGATAACAAAGAGGCTATGAAAATCCTGCAGATCCGGCGGGATTCCAATTTCCTTCTTACTACGATGCTCTGGGGAAACGTAGGGATAAATGTTCTTATTGCCCTGCTTACGGATTCTGTGTTTACAGGAGCCTCAGCTTTCCTCTTCTCTACTTTCGTAATCACCTGTTTTGGAGAGATTGTTCCTCAGGCATATTTTTCCCGGAATGCCCTGAAACTTGGAGCAAAGTTAACTCCTGTAGTCCGCTTCTACCAGATGCTGCTTTATCCTGTGGCCAAGCCTACAGCCCTTATTCTTGACTGGTGGCTCGGCAGGGAAAAACTTGAACTTTTCAAAGAGCAGTCCATGAGGATAATGCTCGAAAAGCACATAGAATCGGGAAAAACCGATATTGGGGCTTTTGAAGGGATAGGAGCGCTTAACTTTCTTTCAATAGACGACGTAAGTATTTCCGATGAAGGTTCGATAATAGATTCCAGAAGCATAATCTCTCTTCCTGTTGAGAATAATCGTCCGCTTTTTCCTTCATTTAACAGGGATCCATTGGATCCTTTTCTACAAAAGATAGAGGCATCAGGAAAAAAATGGGTGGTACTGACCAGCCCTGTCAACGAGCCTGTCATGGTTCTTGATGCGGATCATTTCCTCAGGGACGCCGTTTATAAGAAAGGCCCAATAATCCCTCTTTCTTATTGTCATTTCCCTGTTGTTGTCAAATCTCCGAAAACCAGGCTTGAAAGAGTAATCCGGCAGTTTAAAGTATACCCACAGTATCCGGAAGATGACGTGATTGACCAGGACCTCATTCTCTACTGGGGCCATGAAAAAAGAATTATAACAGGTTCGGACATTTTGGGCCGCCTGCTCCGCGGAATTGTAGTGGAATGCGAACTGGAATCCGGATGCGAAGCCCCTGTTTCACCCTCAAAACCTGGAATTGTCAAAAGGAAATTGTAAGGAGAAAAGAAAACAAAGAACCTAAAGGATAAAAGAAAAATCGCTTTGCAATTTGAGACCGAAATTTGAAATTTTAAAGCAATGCGACAACTCCCGTTTCTTACGAAATTTTTTGTTAAAATCTTGGTTGATATTAGAAAGATATTACAGGAAGTATTAGAGGTACATGGGAAGTGTTGAGTAACTATTATAGGAATTAAAGACCTTTTTATAGAGTCTTTTATCATTTTGAAAAACGAGTTGATTTTTATTAATCATAATATTATAAGTATGTATGATAGCTGAATAGTGAAAAATATGATCATTAGCCCTAATTAAATAAAGTTAGCTCATTTATATTTGCCAATTGAGCCTTAAAAAGGCAGCTAATGGTGATGTTTTGTATGGGCCAAATATTTACAAACGTAGATAGATTTAAATTGTAATTCGCCCAATAACTGAAAAATGTCTTATACCTTTGAGATTGTTACCGTCCTTGTTCTTATCGCACTTAATGGCATCTTTGCCATGTCGGAATTTGCTCTCGTGTCAGCCAAAAAAATCCGTCTCAAACAACAGGCTGAAGAAGGAGATACAAGGGCATCTGTTGCACTTAAACTTGCAAATGAGCCTACTTCTTTTCTTTCAACCGTTCAGATAGGAATCACGCTGGTAGGTATCTTTGCCGGTGCATTCGGGGGAGCCACAATAGCTGAAGGGCTTGCAATCTACTTTAATGAATTTCCTTCTCTTGCCCCATATAGTGATGCTATCAGCATCACTCTTGTGGTACTTGTGATCACGTATATGACGTTAATTTTTGGAGAACTGGTTCCAAAGAGGCTGGCTCTCAATAACGCGGAACCAATTGCTTCTTACGTCGCAAAACCTATGTTCTACCTTTCAGTCATAGCAAAGCCACTGGTAATCATTCTAAGTCATTCAACTGAAGGCGTGCTCAGGCTTATGAGGGTCCGAAAAATCACCGGAGCACCAGTAACCGAAGAGGAAATTAAGTTTATGCTTGAAGAGGGAACCGAAGCCGGTGTTTTTGAGAAAGCAGAGCTGAGTATGATAGAAGGTGTGTTCGATATCGGGGACCGTCGAGTAGATTCTATGATGACGCATCGTAGTGACATCATTGCTCTTGATCTGGATGACCCAGCAGACGAGAACCTGCGGAAAATGATTGGAAGCGGCCGATCCAATTTTCCGGCTTATGACAGTGATCTGGATAATATTGTCGGTATGGTATCCGTAAAGGATGTCCTGGCAAGGCTCGTGGAAAACGGCGCAACCGATATGAGAGGTTCAATCACTAAACCGCTCATTGCACCTGAAGCTATAACAGTCCTGAAACTCCTTGAGCTATTCAAAGAAACTGGAGTGCATATTGCCCTTATAACTGATGAATACGGAAGTATTCAGGGCATAGTTACTCTACATGACATCATGGAAGCAATAGTAGGGGACGTTTATTCTCTTGGCGAGCCTGTGGAAATGCAGGTGGTGATTCGGGAAGACGGCTCCTGGCTGGTTGATGGAGATACGTCTGTTGAAAAGCTTAAGGATGTCTTATCTGTGGATTCCTTTCCAGAAGAAGAAAAAGGATATTACCGGACCGTTGCCGGAATGATTATGTTTATCTTGCAGAGAATACCTACAACGGGGGACCACGTTGAATTAAGGGGACTGCGTTATGAGGTGGTTGATATGGATGGACATAGAATAGACAAAGTGCTGATTACTCGAGTTCCTGTAACCCCTCTGGATTGAATGCCGCTTTTAAGGGGGCTGAGAAGGAAACTTAATTGATCAGAACCCTATTTTCCGAAATCAGATTGTGAGGCGCCTGTTCTGACCTCTCAGTCCAAAATTGTCAGAAAGAGAGTTTTTAGGGGAGAAAGGCGCAGGGAAGATAAAGAACAGAATAATGGATGGGAAATAGTAAAGAGAAGATAAAGTTACTCTTTGTATGCAGGAAGGGTAATTACGCCTATTTCCTGAAGAGGATAACCCACGGCAAAGTGGTAGAGATCCTGGTATTCGAGCCCTTTGAGTCCAATGGCTTCGTGCAGAGGGTCATCGAAAAAGCATCCTATCCCACAGCCCTTCATGCCTTTTGTTTCAGCTTCAAGGTAAAGAAGCTGTCCCAGGAATCCGCATTCCCATAAAAGATAGGGGTACATCCAGGAGCCGAATTTATTCAAAGGCTCTTCGAATTCAGAGAGCATGCAGGCAGTAAAACAGGCATCTGCAGCTTTTCGCTGAGAACAGGAAAGCTGGGCTATGAAATCATGTAATTCCTCTTCCATAAGCAGGTAAAATTCAAGGTTAAATGGGCAATTTTCCGGCTTTTCCCACAGAAAGTCCGGCCTGATAGCGGCTTTAAACTTCTCCTTTTCCCCGGGTTTTCGAAGAAGTATGTAAAGACCAGGGAGAAGCTCCTTTACTCTATTTACAAAGAGAAGCAGGTGTGTAAAGGGACCAAAACCAAGTGAATTGAAGATTGGGTTTCTTTCAGGGAGGGTTTTTTGCAGCATCTCATAGAAAACTTCTTTTTCCATATATGCACTGTTATCCATTTCAATGGCACTCCTCCTTTTATGAATTATGTTCCTGAGAGAAGCCGGAATTTCCATGTCTGACAGGGAATCGGAATCGCTAACTTTCAGGGGTGGAGCATTCTGTATACCAGGCACAGGTTCCTGTTTTTTCCCCGGATAGTAACCGGTTTCTCTTTTTCTGACTGCTGATGCAGCTTTTTCGATATCCATCCATTCAACATGCTTCGGACTTAATCTGTCAGGGGTGCCTTCCCAGGAAAGCTTCCTGAACGCAGGAACTGCACTTGAAGGAATTTTACCCGGAATATCTTTTTCTCCTGCCGGGCAGACCGCAAGCAGACAGGCAGGTTCTTCCTTTTCGGGCCCTCGTCTTTCGGAAATGCCAAGAAGCTCTGCAATGTTCTCAGTGTTCATGTCTTCAAGAAGGCTTGTCTTCCAGCCAATTCCGGCAGCAGCAAAAGTCAGAGCGGCAATTGCATGTCCTATATCGTGATTGGCATACCGGAAAGCTCTAAGCCCGTATTTCCAGGAAACTCTCCAGTAAATTGAGCTCAAGCCTACAAAGAAAGTGCCTTTCGGAAAGCCGGAACTTAACAGTTCCCAGGTTTCCTGGGGAAATTCGGCTCTTAGCTCAAGGGCGTGAGGTAAAGGAACGTAATGGCATACAGCCGGATTTTTCAGGAGTCCCTGGACAGGACCTGAAAGAAGATAAACTTCTGTAGGGTGCAGATTTCCGCTTGAAGGATTGACGCGAAGAGGCCATTTTGTACCTCCCGCTTTCTTCCAGGCTGAGATTGCAAAACTGTCAAAAAAAAGCCTGGAAATATTTTTCTCACTAAGTTCTAAAGGCTTGAGTTTTTCAGGAGAAAAAGCCTGCTCATAGGCAGGAAAAACCTCAGCTTCTATTTGCTCTTCACTCCATTTTTCCAGGCTCAGAAGCCGAGCCCCCTGATAGTTTAGAAATGGATCTGGTTTGATTGGCATATCCAGATGGTGGGGACCTGGCGCATAAGCTTTGAAGTTGTGCTTACTTGCCTGATGATAAGCCAGTATCTCTTCAAGTTCTTCTTTCATAACAAGGCACCTGCCAACAACAGATTACTGAGATAAATAACTGAGATAAATAACTGAGATAAATAACTGAGATAAATAACCAAGATAAATAACTGAAGATAAATAACTGAGATAAATAACCAAGATAAATAACTGAGGTAAATAACTGAGATAAATAACTGACTGATATCTCTTTTCAGCTCAGGGAGTCATATTATGTCTTATATTCTCTTTCATTCTCCAAGAAAGGCTTTCCCGAAAATCTGCTATATTTTTAGAATCTCTACGTGGCTATAAGACATTCTTCATGCCTTAACTGCCCCTGGGCAATATGAGCAGAATTTTTGTTCCCCTAGCCGATTTCTGTCATCCTGTTCTCCCTCATTTAAGCCCAAAAAGGAGATAAATACTGGAGTAAACCACTTCTCTATGAAGATATAGCCCTGAAAATATAAATTGATTCTTCTTTTAGAAAGTATTGAATCTGAAAATCAAAGAATCAGTTTTATGAAAAAATGGTCTGTAAATCTTATCCATTATATGATTCAAACTATAAATTTCCTCTATACTCAAATTCAAACTATAAGGAAGTAGATCAAGCTATAAGGAGATAGAGAAATGCTGAAACCCCTGCCCCTGCAAAAGTTGCCACAAAATTGACTCCGCTGTTTGAAAGTATTCCTCTCTTCTGTAGCGTAGCTCCTAGATAACTGTCTATGTTTGTCCCCATGAAGCCACCTGCTGTTGTAATAAGAACTGTGAGCCAGAAATTGTCAGATACACCCAGTACGTAGGCAAGGATACCTATTATGGCTGAACCGAAAATTGCAGCAAGCTCCCCAAGTGAGGAAACTGCCCCATCGGCTCCGGGTTCTGAAAGCTTGAGGGTTGTAATCATCCTTGGCCTTCCTTTTGCCGTTGTCCCTATTTCACTTGCCAGGGTATCTCCTGTTGCTGTTGCAACCGTACCAAGGTATGCATAAATAATCGGAAGACTGTGTTCCGGAAAAACTCCATATGCAACTGCCAGGACAAGGGCTGCTGTGCTGTTTGAAAACACATTTTCGTAGCTCCGGATTCCGTCTTTAGCCTGTGCAATCCCTATGGATTCTTTATATGCAAACTTGTATCTGGTAAACCCACCTCCGAGAATAAAAAACGTAAGCAAAAGCAAGAACCAGGACAGCCCGCTGAAAACAATTATAAGAACTCCAAGAAGGGCGGCACTTAGGAGAGCTGAGACATCAGCAATTTTCGCCTTGTAGGCCAGAAGACCAAGAAAAAATGAAAAGGCAAGAGCGATAAGCATCTTTTCCGGAGGGACCCAATATCTGAATTCTTCAAAAATCCACATTGTCATTCCTGCGCCCAGAGGCACTGAAATGTTCTTGTCTATTCTTGAGGGGATTGACTCAAAAAGGGAGCCTGTGACTGCCCCGATTACAGCGATGAAAAATATGAGATTGTATGAGACTGAGAGATTCTGCCAGTAGACGATCCAGCCTGCCGCAAGGAAAGCTGCAAGAATTCTTATTCCAAGGAAAGCCGAACTCCAGATCATTGAAAAACTTTTCTTTTTAAGCCTGCTCCTTCTTGATTGAAAATCCTGACCAGAGTCTATTTCCGAAAAAGAAGTTTTATGATTCCCTACTGCCGCAACTGCAAAAGCAGCAAGTACTATGTAAAAAGGATATGTATACGAAAAACTCCCTGAAATTATAGAAACAAATAACATCAGACATAAAGAAAAATAAATACTGATGACTTCCCTGTAGTTTGGAAGAGAACTTCCCGAAAATCTTAATCCCAGAAAAAGTATGATGGAGAGGAGAAAGAGTAAATTAACTCCTGCAAAAGGGGCTATAAGAATGAGCAGGAAATAGAGAGTGTGCATTGCTGGGATCCTATGATCGGTATTCCAGCTTTTTAAATGTCGAGTGGCTCTGTTCATCATAAGACATCTTTTGTTTTTATACTCCTTCAGGGAAGCTAGATAAAATATACTTTTCTTTATAAATAGATGGTTGTTTCTTTCTGAGAATTATTACACAATACAAATCAAAATTACACAATGTAGATAAAAAATCTACATAGTATTGACAAAAATTTACACGATATAGATCAAAATCAAAATTATCTATTTTACCTTTTTTGGTCTAAAGCTTAATTTAGGCCCTTATAGACCGCTTTTCATAGAATATTAAAAAGTTAAATCATTTTTTCTCTATTGTTTTTTCAATTTTTCCCGGCTACTTGAGGTTATGATGAGAATATATTCTCTTTTAATTAGCTGGAAGCATAGTGATTCTGATCCATAAGTATAACCCAAAATAAGTTCATATTTCATAATCGACAAATCAACCATAAGGGTTACAAGACTGAAACTAATTTGCTAAACCCATTCAGGTTTTTGATATCTGTTAAGGATTTACATATTATTCAGAGATTCAGGGAAGCATGCAATAGATATAACCAATTTATATTTACTGTGAGGGGAAAGAATGGAAAATTACGATCTTATTGTAATAGGAACGGGTTCCTCAATGAACTACATAAACCGTATAATCGACTCGAACCCGGAAATGAGAATTGCTGTTATCGACAAAGACGAACCCGGCGGGATCTGTCTTACAAGAGGATGTATTCCTTCTAAACTTCTGCTCTATCCTGCTGAACTTATACGAGATATAGAAACTGCATCTCTTTTCGGGATCAAGCTTGAGATCAAAGCCATTGACTTCAGTGTGATCATGGAAAGGATGCGAAAGAAAATAGGAGAAGATATAGAGATGATAAGAAAGGGATTGACTGAAAATCCCTATCTTGATTACTATCATGGAACTGCGGAGTTTATCTCTCCATATACTTTGAAAGTAGGCGAAAAAACGCTTTACTCAAAGATGATTTTCCTGTGTACAGGCTCAAGACCTGCCATACCTCCTGTTAAAGGACTCGAAGAAGCCGGATATCTTACAAGCGATACCGTGCTTGGACTCAAAGAGTGCCCTTCCAATCTTGCTATTCTTGGGGGAGGATACATTGCAGCCGAATACGGGCACTTTTTCTCAGCAATGGGAACGGAAGTCACTGTTATCGGAAGAAATTCCCGATTCCTTCCCCAGGAAGAGCCCGAAATCTCCGAACTTGCCAGGATAAAAATGTCGGAATACATGAAGATCCTTACAGACTATGAAGTCCTGGAGGTCAGAAAAGAAGCTAACGGACAGAAAACTATAATCGGGAAGAATAAAAGTTCGGGAGAAGAAATGAAAATCACTGTAGATGAGATCCTCGTAGCTACAGGAAGAGTTCCAAATACGGACATCCTCCATCCCGAAAGAGCCGGAATCAAAACGGACATTCAGGGCTGGATTCTGGTAAATGAATATCTCGAAACTTCACAGCCAAATATCTGGGCTATGGGAGATGCAAACGGGAAATACATGTTTAAGCATGTAGGGAATTACGAGTCCGGAATAGTTTATCTGAACGCTATCCTGAAAGAAAGAATGAAAGTAGACTACCACGCTGTACCGCACGCAGTCTTTTCCTATCCTGAGATCGCCGGGGCAGGCATGGGGGAGCAGGAAGCCGTAGAAAAGTATGGAGAAGAAAGAATAGTCATAGGCCTCAAATTCTTTGAAGATACGGCAAAAGGGGCTGCAATGGAGCTCAGAGATTATTTCGTAAAGGTAATTCTGGATGGCGAGGAAGAGAAAATTCTGGGTGCCCATATTATAGGGCCTCATGCGTCAATTTTGATACACCAGATAATTCCTCTAATGTATACGGAATCAAGAGGTACGGAACCGATTATGCATGGTATGGTTATCCATCCGTCCCTTAATGAAGTTGTGACCAGCGCGTTTTATTCACGGCTGCCCCTGGAGCACTACCATCATTTCTTGAAACATGTGGGCCTTGAGGATTGAGTAAAAATTTTCCTTTTCTTCCTTTTCTTAATCTTTTTTTCTTATCTTTTTATTAACTCTTTTCTTCTTAATCCATTTTTTAACCCTGCCATTCGATCTTTTTTTCTTAATCCTCTCCATTTAATATTTACTTTTTGATCAGGTCAAAAACCCACCTGCTAATGCCTGGAGCGACGTTTCCGCTGCGTCTGTAAAGTTCCACATCAAGCCCCATTTTTTTGTACTCAGTAATCAGCCCTGGAATCTGGGATTCAGCCTTGAAGGTGTAGAAATGAACGTATCCATCTTTTCTGACAAGTTTTGAGATTTCATAAAGGAAATGATCCATGCCATAAGGTGTAGGCACAATGGCTCTGTCAAACCCATTTTCAGGAACCTGGAGGTTATTAATCTGGGAGATCTCCTCAAAATCTCCCTGAATAACCTTTACTTGCCTTTCAAGCCTGTTGATTCGAAGATTTTCCTGCAAGTAGGTGCAGGCGTCGGGATTTATTTCGACAGCATACACTTTTGCACCTTTTCCTGCAGCAGGAAGCACAAAAGGGCCTACTCCAGCAAAAGGAATTATGATGCATTCCCCAGGTGTAATTTTTGAGATAACTCTTTTTCTTTCTGTATACAGACGAGGATTAAAAAAGACTTTTTTTACATCAAGTTTGTAGGCATAGCCGTTTTCCCTGTGAATGGTTTCTGCAGATTCTCCGAGCAGAAGTTCAAAATCAGCAACTCTATGCTCTCCTTCAAGCTTACTCACCTTATTAAGTACAGCCCGCGTGTTTCCTCTCATTGAAAACAGTTTTGAGGCAATAACCTCTTTATAAGCCGAAAGTTCTGCAGGAATGGAGATTACTGCCACATCTCCCACATAATCAAAACGTTTTGGCACCATATGAAGCAGAGGTTCCTCAATTATTCCTCTCATCTCGTCTCGTAAACTCACCCTGTTTCGAAAACTCATTCAGAATACCTCTGCCTGTCGAACCATAGGCTTTTCAGGATAAATTTTTCAGGATTCTTTTCAGAATATGTTTCGGATAAATTTTCCAGCTTTGCTTTTCAGGAGTTATTCTAATATATCTTTTTTGTTATAGAAATATAAAATACGGGAAAGAAGTAAAGTACAGGGAAATAGGAAATAAAGTACAGGGAAATAAAGTACAGGGAAATAAAGTACAGGAACAGCGGGAAAAATAAAACCAGAAAATTCTCAAAAACATTTCTGGATTATACAGGATTAATTTCAATGAAAATTATTATAGAGACTCCAAAATACAGTTTTTGGAAGTATTGCAGAACAGAAAAGGGCTATGAAAGATCTTTCTTTTCCCCTCTGCCTGCAATTTTCAATTACGGCTTCATAGAAGGGACAGAAAGCCCTGACGGAATGGAGGAAGATGTGGTCGTACTCGGACCTCGCCTGCCTAGAGGAAGTACGCTTGAAAGGGAAGATTTTGATGGAATAGTAAAGTTCCTGGACGATTCTGTTCGGGACGATAAGAAAGTGGTGTATATCAGCGGGTTTTCTTCTCCTTTTTTGCTTGCTTATTATTTCAGAATTTATGCTCTTTTTAAAATCTTCCTCTATGCATGTCGCAAAAGAAAAATCACAGCATGTAAGTTTGAAGGAATTGTGCTAAGAAAATCGCGCTAACAGGTTTCTAAAAACGCTGAAAAATTATCAGATTCTCTAACCTTTTATTTCTTCTGATAAAACAAGTTAGAAAACTACTAATAATTTAAAGAAGCTTAAAAAAAAGGTGCTTTTAACATGCCTTTTCATGTAATGCTGATCCCGACCCTTGGCTGCCCTGCTAATTGCAGTTATTGCTGGAGTTCCGAAGAGAAATCCCCGATAATGAGTATGGAAACCATAAAAGAAGTGGTTGAATGGCTTAAAGGTTTCAGGGGAGATTCGGTTACTTTTACTTTTCATGGTGGGGAACCTCTTCTGGCAGGTGCGGATTTTTACAGGGAAGCATTACCTCTACTGGCTGAAAGCTTAAACTCCAGGAGAATAGCCTTTGCGATACAGACCAACCTCTGGAAACTTACTCCCGAAATAGCCGAGATTTTTGCCGAATACAATATTCCTATAGGTTCCAGTCTGGACGGCCCGCAGGAACTCAATGACCTGCAGCGGGGAAAAGGTTACTATGAAAAAACCATGAGAGGACATGAAATTGCCAGGGCTCACGGGCTTGATGTGAGATTCATTACCACTTTTACTTCCTATTCTGTAAAGTTCAGGGAGGAGATTTTCAATTTTTATCTTGAAAAAGGCTTTACTCTTAAGTTGCACCCCTGCCTGCCTTCTATAAAAGGGGAAAACCCCGAAAAATGGACCCTTTCTCCGGAAGAATACGGAGAACTTTTAATTTATCTTCTGGATAAGTATCTGGAGAACATTGGCAGAATTGAAGTTATGAATATTGATCACCTCTGCAAATGCGTTTTCACAGGCAGGGGTACTGTCTGTACCTATGTTGACTGCATGGGAGACACATTTGCAGTCGGCCCTGATGGAAGCATATACCCTTGCTATCGCTTTGTGGGCATGCCAGAATACGTTATGGGAAATGTTTATGACCACCCTACCATGGCAGACCTTGCCCAGTCAGATGCCTGGAAGCTCATGCACAGGTTTAAAGAATATGTGGACACAGCATGCGGCAAATGCGCCCATATCAAATACTGCAGAGGCGGCTGTCCTTACAATGCAATAGTTCCTACAAACGGTGAAATAAAAGGTGTAGATCCGCACTGCATTGCTTATAAGATAATTTTTGATGAGATAAACAACAGGGTCAACGAGGAAATGTTTGGTTCCTCTGGTATGATGAATATGTTCCAGCCTCAGTCTATGGAGCCTTCAAGATCGGGCATAATGTCTCTAATGCTTAAAAAGATCTAAAACAGGTTATGTAGCAAATATCTGAAAGCGGGTTAATACTGAAAATTCATGAATTAATCAAGCTTTTAATTATCTGGTAATCATACTTTAGCCGTGGGTATGAGTTATTGATCAAGTCCGTAAAGCGAGTATATCTACTGCATATTGGGGAAATGTAGGGAGATTCCTGTGCTTTCAGTTTTCAATAACTCACCCTACTACCTCAAATTTCTTGTGCAATATATTGAGAATGCACTAAAAATGCCTTATTTTGTATTTAATCGAAACCTCTTTATTCTTGAGTTGCATAAATAGGATAGTGGATTCCGGTTTGTTTGTAAATCAAATAAATAATTATCGGAGATCTTGTGATCTGGAAGGTTTGTATGGACCATGATGACTTGATACAGCAAAACAGAATAATGAACAAAGTAATGATCTGTACTTTCGGTGTACTGCTTACTTTGTTGGCGCTAATCGGTTTGTATGGTGTCTGAACTTTATCTTTTAAAGGTTAGAGTTCAGGAGAATGCGGCAATTTAATCGGAAGAATTGCAGGCTTCTCATAACCCTGACTTTTCGTAAAGCGCAAATGAAATAAGAGTTTATTTTGGACAAGGAACCGGATTTTTCTTTATGGTTCCAGTTGTTACCTGAAGTTCCCTGGGACCTCAGGAAGCCCGGAGTTTTCGGGTTTTCCGCAGGTCTTACAGGAAGGAACATTTCCAGCTTATTGGCCAGCCCGGCAGTGGACGTTGTGGAAAAAATGGCTGGCTAAAAGAGTGGAAAATAACAACTTCTTAAGTACAATCTCCAGTTTCTTGGCTGGCCCGGCAGAGGACGTTGTGGAAAAAATGGCTGGCTAAAGGAACGGAACATAATAACTCATCAACTGCAATATTCAACTCATTAGCCAGCCCGGCAGAGGACGTTGTGGAAAAAAATGGCTGGTTAAAAGAGCGAATATAATTTTCTACACTTTATACCAGGTTCTGAAAAAGGCTCCGGAAAGGAGCTTATAAAAGAGGGTTTTAAAATCCTGGAAAAAGGTGTTAAGGACAGGAAGAGAACAGGGAGTGTGAACCCTAAAAGAGTAATCGTTGAGACGGCCCTGGGTGATGAGAACAGAGGAGATGAGATCTCCTTTTTTCAAGTTTCAGGGTCACTTTTTTAAACCAATTTATTTAGGTTCAAGTTTGAGCTTAAAATCTGGTGGCAAAATTATTTTTTTTCAGAAAACCAATTTTATTCTCAAATCAGTAAATATTCATAACTATTTTTGTGGTCAGAAACTATATTGATTATTCGGAATACGGGATTTAGAGAAGCGATTTTGAGTTTCGGGATCGACTCTTAGAGTAAGATTATCTTACAATATAGGTAATACTATCTCATAATTCGCGTGAGATTATTTTACAATTCAAGTAAGATTATTTTATGATTTAGGTGAAGTATCTCACAATTGAGATTGGGTGAAATATTTTGAAACCTGGAGCAATGTTGGTCTGGAAGGAAACAAAAGGATACTGTAAATTGAGAAGGAGTAGTCTTTTATTTCTTTCTTTACTTGCAGGCCGGGTTGCAGCAAAAATTCTTGACCTCTGTGCTCTTCCTGAGATCATGGATTTACTATGGCAGATAATTAAATTCAATACCCGACACCTCACTCCAATAGAGGAACAGGAAGCTAGAAGCGTATTTGGAGAGAGTATCAATTATTCAAAAATACGTATCGATGAACATTCGCTCATTGCCTGGATAGGAGCAAAAATAAACAAGTGTTCGAGTATGGGTGTTACCACTTTCCATACAATTAATTTTAATCAAAAAATCAGGACTGAAACCGGAAACCAAGATATGAAATGGCTTATTCACGAGTTAACCCATATTGCTCAAATGGAGAGGTCAGGTTCGAAATACTTTGTTGAATCACTTTATGCACAGGCAACTGAAGGATATGCATACAAGCCTGGATCCAGACATCATTTGCGTGAGTATAACCGAGAGCAACAGGCATCCCTTATTGCAGATTATTATTTTACACTTATTTCAGGAAGCTCGACTGCAATTTATGATAGCTATATCGCAGAACTGAAAGCTGGAGAATTATGAGATGTAGAGGATAAATATAAAATAAAGCCACAATTTACTGATAATCTCAAACAATTCAATTCATTCATTTCATCCTTTTATTATTTTATTTTACCTTTTTATTATTTTCATTACCTCAGCAAGATCCTCAGCAATCATCTCTCGTTTTGATTTCTCGATCAGGTAATTCTGCCCAGTCTGCACGTATGAAGGAAAAACTCGCTTGCCCTGATAATAAAATTCATTCTTCCTGATTTTGTATGTAGAGCCGGCTGGAATAACGTTTTTGCCGCTCTGCCGCTTGCTGATATAGTTAAAAGCCTTTATCGCAACATCTCCCATTAACAGGTAAACCTCAAGATTCGGAAAGAGAGCAAGTTCTTTTTCCAGCATAAAAGAACAATTCTTGATTGTTACAGCCGAAACCCCGTATTGAATCTTTGCACATTTTACCGCAGTCGTCAGGTAGAATCCAAGGTCAAGAATTTCCTGCATGCTGCTCACTGAAACTCCTGCGTCATTGAAAGCCTGAAGAGTTGTTTTCAGGTAAAAAGATTCTTCAGCCCCATAGAAGTAATCTTTCCGATCCTCAGGCGGAGCTTCGGAAATCATGACTGTTTTGATCTTCTCAGGCTGTATGTCCACAGCAGGTACAAAATATCCTCTTTTGTTTATGTCGGAACAGGGAAAGTCCTTACATTCAATGTACTCAGAAGGTTTCATTTTGAGACTCACCTTAATTTGACTCCAGCTTACAGGGAATGATTTTTACAGATAAATTTGTTATGTTATTTATCCTGAAAAAATTAAAAGATATGTACAAAAATATTCACAAAAGATACATACAAAAGATATGGGCAAATTCAATTCTAAAACTGGCGAGTAAAAAAGAATAGGCACAAAAGCAGACCAGCTCGAATAGCTCAAAAATTAGACTTGTTTTCTCTTTCTGAGCAATCTGTATCCTCTGTAACAAGGCAACAGGGAGAAAACAGCCATAACAAGACACAATCTGGCTGATAATATTGACCGCAGCTGTCCTGCAGACTGTTTGTTTAGCGTTAACACACTCCCAGGCCTTTGAGAAGCTGCTTTAAATCCGCCTTTGAGCTCTCAACAAAGACTCCCCTTGTTCCTGAAATTATTATGGTCCAATCGCCGCCGCTGTACATCCAGTTATGCTGAGGTACCCAGTTCATTTTGTAGAGCTCAGTATAAGCGCTAGCCAGAGCATCGAACATCATGTTCACGGCTCCGCAGAATTTAGCGGTCATCCGTGCCATCTCTTCCGGCATCTCACCTTTTGATTTGTAATCCACAAGTTTTCCTTCGGAACTGAAAATTCCGGCTGCCATTACCCCATCAAATTTCAGAAGCTCATCTAAAGATAAATTACATTCCTGTCTGTTCAAACCCTAACCCCCCAAATAAGTTAATAATTTCTGGAAATATCCGGAACTGAAGCTTGCAAAGCTTGAGGGCTTCATGTAAAATTCCCAATATATCCACAGGTTCACAGGCTTTTTTCGTTGTCTGTGTATAAATTGTATTGAGATAATATTATATAAATATATCAAATTAAAAGGGGGGAATCGAGTCATATATTAGAAGACCAGTTTTTAGTACCGTAAAAATTTGCAAAACCAGAGATAGAGTCAGTCCACCACTCTGGTATATCTACCATTCACTTACTATTGTCCTCTCACCATGTTATTTTAATTGTATAATACTCCTCACCATCATTTGTTCACCAGTATTCGCTTACCAGTCTATTTCACCAGCACCCGCTCACTGCTATTACTGCATATACGAGAAAATTACAGTATGCACAAAGCTATTATAAAGTCTGACTTACACTAAAATCTCATGAAAAGATGGCCCTTAAATTCGAAAACTTCGGAAAAAGCATATCCCGAAAAAACAATCCTTGAGAAGACAAATTCAAAAAAACCGCAGGCAAAAATCCCGCAGAAAGGAGAAGCCGGTTCTTTTTGGGAAGACAGGGGTGACAGATACCACTGCGGGGTTGACCTTTATATCCAAGAAAACACTGAAGTTCTTTCGATCGAAGAAGGGATTGTTGTGGAAACCGGGCTGATGACCTCTCCTGAGATTTTGCCTTACTGGAACACAACATATTATACAATTATCGAACATAGCCAGGGGTTCTGTAAATATGGAGAGCTTTCAGGTTTTGCTATCAGAAAAGGTGACAGCATAGAATCCGGACAGCTGATAGGATACGTGGGAACAGTCCTCAATTCCGAAAAAATAAACGAGTCCTGCCCTTATTATATTCAGAAACTGAAGCATAAAAATCCAAGCATGCTCCATTTTGAGCTATGGGAAAACAGACCCATTACTACTCACAAAAATTATCTAGGGGGAAACTGGTTTTCAGAAGAGAAGCCTGAAAACTTAATGGATCCTACAAGGCTGCTGGAGTCCCTATATCTGAAATCCCTATTGTAATAGAGCTTCATCCCAAAAACAGTTTTGTCCTCGTTTCAATAAGGATTTCAGAACTTATTTTCAGGATCAGGAATTTTATTGATTGTACCTAAATTAGAACTTAAGAGGATCAATTTTGAGTTTTGGGATTAGCTCAATAATAGAGAATATAAGATCAGCAGCAGAGGTCTGGTTTTTCAATACACGTGCATAGAATATCTGTATACTTCAAAACCCTGCTGATCGAAATCTTCAGAAAGTAGAGGGTATCTACTGTAGTTTCCGGTAATGTCATTCTTTAAAGCAGCCCGGACAGAAAATACAATTTCCTCAGATTCGTTATTTGGTGTTATTGTTATATTCAGGGTCTCTTCCTGTTCCTTAAACCATTCGTATTTAACAAGCTCTACGGATGGATATTGTGCAGACATTTCTCCGTCTTTTCCCTGGATTAAATTCCCTTCGGAATAAACTTTGATATTGCTACCTGTTCCTTCTACACTTTTTATATTCTTTCCTTCAGGGAAAGAAACCCATATATAGCCTTCACTTGTGTGTGCTCCCACATTTTTTACGCTTACCGAAATATTTGCAGCTCCCTCTCTAGAGATTTCACTGACAGAGTTAGCTTTAACGCTGGTAATTTTCGGGAGGGGAGAAATAGCAAATGCAGGTGTAAGTTTTATTATAGCAATATCTGAATTATTAATTGCAGAATTATCCGAATTATTCTGGGCGTTATTTGCCGTAAAAACTATTTTTAGTCCATCCGGGCTCCATTTAGGGATAGAATCAGCTATTCCAATATCATCGGTAAGTCTGGTCCTGTATCTTCCTTCAATATCCATTATCCAGATTTCAGGTTTTCCTCCTTCATCCGATAAATACACTAGTTTCTTCCCATCAGGGCTAAATGAAGGATTCCATTCACCATATGCTGTGTCTGTTAGTTGAGTCTGATTTGTGCCATACCAGTCTATTACCCACAGATCATCTTTTTCTTGAGAATCTTTAGCACTGTACAGGACTCTCAGCCCAAGAGGACACCAGTCCTTTCCCACTCCAATGTTTTCGGAGGTACCCAAGCGAATGCTATTTGTTCCTTCTCTATCAATTCTCCATAGCTCAGAAGGAGCATCTTTGGATTCCTGAGTGTACACTATTTTTCGTCCCAGACGACACCATGCACCCCAGCCTTCGGATTTATTGTTATCATCTTCAACACGGACCACATTTCCATTTTCCAGATTTACAAGGTATAGACCAGATTGAGACTCAATTGATTTGGTTATAATTAACTCTGTTCCATTGGGGTTTATATCGTTAAAACCAATAAGATTCCCTTCTCCGACACCTGTCCGCTCTATTTCGCTTCCATCTGTTTTCATTCTATATGAATCAAAACTGCCGGACTCATTTTTTACAGTGTACATAATATAATTTCCATCTGGAGTCCACACTGGAAACAATTCTGATTCGGTGCTGTTGGTCAAAAAAGTGATTCCTTCTACAAGGCCTTCTGCAGAAACTTCCTCTCCAGAGTTTGCAACTTCTCCTGCTGCAACACAACCCAATCCTGTATTTGAGTTAAAATAATAAGAAGAATTCTGTGTTTCGTTCCATTCCGGTTCCACAGTATTATTGTCATATCCAGAGACTGGATCCGGGTCTGCTAACGCAGGTAAAACAAGAAGCATGAAAGATAGTAATAGAGATAAGCATCTGGATTTTACTCTCATTGGTTATCACCGTTAACTTAGAAAACTTAATTTTATAAATATATACGATGAATTATATAGTCTATAGAAACTTCAGTCCACATTATGTATCTTTAACTAAACTCAGAAATTATGTTTATAGAATTGAATATCAAAACTACCTTGGCTGTAAACCTACTGAGTAGATATCTCAAGAAGAAATCCAAAAATTAAAGATTGTTTTTACCCGGAAAAAAAACAAATTGGGGTAAAGATATACTTAAACAAATTTCTTTACTTTGTTTTTTTATTATTACAACCTGCTCTGAGCTCTTCAGCTGCCTTTTAAGCTACGCTCAAGCTGCTTTTAAGCTACTTTTTAGCCACTTCTTAAGCTGCGTTATATCCCTCAGCCAGGTTTGTGTTTACATACACTACAGCTTCATTAGTGTGTTTGTATGCATAGTCGTCAGTGATTTCAGGCAGTTTATCGGCCTCTTCCTGAGAAGTTATAGTTTTACCTGCAGGAATATACTTGCCGTCAGGAATTGTTACGCCAATTACTGCTGATGTCGGCTCAAGTACACAGTTATTTCCAACTTTTGCCTTGAAAACAAAAGCCTGCATACCGATGAAAGTATTGTTTCCTACTAAAGCCGGGCCGTGAACCTGGGACTGGTGGGCAAGAGAAACATTTTCTCCGATATAAACGGCATATTTCTTCCCCTCAACCTCAACAAGGTTCTTTTCTATGGGTTCGCCTTCCTCATCGATAGTCTCAAGGGCATGAAGAACAACTCCATCCTGGATATTGCTGTTATTACCAACGAAAATTGGCATTCCTTCATCACTCCGAACAGACGCCATAGGAGAAATCATCACATGGGCACCTATTGTCACTTTCCCTATAACCGATGCCTGTGGGTGAACATAGGCTGTAGGGTCAATCACAGGTTCTGTAGATTCTGGATTCCAGGGCGTTATCGGGTTTGCCATGATATTTAAAAACCCGCTCTCATTGGTTGCTTCTGCATTTCCTGCTTCGGCCCCTTCGCCCTGGGAAACACACCCGCTCACGGCAAGGGACATTAAAAGGGACAAAATAAGGATTATAAAGACCTGCTTTTTGAGTTTCATCAACGTCCTCCTTTGACAGTGTAAAGATTATAAATTATATAGACGTTTCTATTTTTATTTGAAAAAAGTGAAAAAAATAAAAATCAAAAAATACTGGACATAAAATATATATAAAAAATCGGGCTTCTCCCGCAAAATATCAATTCTAATGTTTTTTACTATATAACATATAATCTGTAATATATAATAAATTCAAAAAAATCTTATATTTAAAAGATATGGATTATGTCATGGCATCTATATTTCTAATCACCTGGGAATCCATAGTTACAGACCTGCCTGTTTTTGCAGTTATTATAGTCTGGAACTTATTTGTCCTCCTATTTCTATCAAAAAAAATATATCAATACGCTTTAAAAAAGGGAAGGTCGATTAACTCTTCAATATATTTTTCAAGAAAAGCAATCCATTTCTTCGCGGGTGGATTGACTGCAATGCTACTTCCTTTTGTTGCCCATGAACCTATTCTACCAGCTGCAACTGCTTTTGGGCTTGCTTTCATGACATATCTGCCTCACAAACTTAACAGGAGAATGTACTGGTTTCAAGATCCTGAAAATATCTATGATGTTGATTTTACCTTAAGCTGGGGATTGATAATTCTTTTTACATGGTATATTGACAGTAGTTTCTGGCTTGGAGTGGTTCCAGTGCTCTTCATGGCATATGGGGACGGAATTACGGGAGTAATAAGGAATCTTAAATATAACAAAAGAACAAAAGCATGGGAAGGCACTGCAGGCATGCTCGCGTTCTGCATAATTATCGGTGCAAAAATGGGGTTTGCCGGGATTTTTGCAGGAATATTGTGTTCACTTGTGGAACGAATAGAGAATATAGATGACAATATCACAGTGCCAATAACTGGTCTGTTAATCCTGCTCGCTGCTCACTATTATTTCCCTTCTTTAACTGTTTCTCTTTATTAATATTTGATCAAATAGAAATTTTCAGGCTATCCCTATTTCTCAATTATTTTCCTCTTTCTAATTTTTCTCTTTAAATTTACCCTTTTTAAATTTTCTCTTTCCAATTTTCTATTTTGATATTATTTCATCTTTGCACATTTTATATGTACGGCAACAACATAGTAAAAGTTTTTATACTCTCTGAGGATATACATTTAAACTAAACACATTATGTATGGGGATTTTACTAGATGAATTAAAATTTTCTGAAAGATTTTTTGACCTGAGGGGGGTTGAAGGTAATTGGATGAAAATACAAAAAATCTTGTAAAGAAATTGGAGCGTTCTGTTTTTGCAGGAAGCAGAATAACTGCTGCAGAAGAACTTGGAAAAACAGGGGGCTTAGATGCTTTACCTGCCCTTATTGAGGCCCTGGAAGACTCAAATCCCAGGGTAAGGGTTGCAGTTGCAGAAGCTCTGGGTAACATCAATTCAAAGGAAGCTGTTCCAGGCCTAATAATAGTTCTTGAGGATCCTGAAAGTTTCGTTAAAAAGACTGCAATTAGTTCCCTTGAAAAAATAGGTACATCTGAGGCAATCTCAGGTATTGTAAAAGGACTTAGTGACCCTGATAAGTTTGTCCAGAAGGAGGCAGTAAAATCTCTAATGCGAATCGGATCAAGAGGTTCCACAGAAGCTGTCTACTGTCTTGAGAAAGTCCTTAATTCTTCGAATACCTCTTTGAAAAAGAGTTCAATAATAGCTCTTGGAAAAATCGATACTTATGAAGCTGCTCTAAGTCTGACAAAAGCTATTAAAGATTCGGATAACAAGGTAAGGCAGTTAGCAGTCGAAACTCTCGGAAAGAGAGGTAAATCTGATGTGTTTGAAGAATTGTTTAGAATTCTTGGGGATTCCAGAGGGCCTGCACAGGAAGCTGCATCAGAAGCTCTCTGTAGAATCATAAGTGTGTCAACTTCATTATCTGTTCTCATAAGGGCACTGGAAGTGCCCGACAAGGATGTAAGAAAAGCTTCGATTGAAACTCTCTGGAAGATAGGTACGCCTGAAGCAGTTTCAGGACTTTTGCAAGCTCTCAATGATGAAGACTGGTATTTAAGAAGCCGTTCAGCAGATGCCCTTGTGAATATTGGTTCACCTGAGGCAGCTCTGGGACTGGTTAGAATTTTCAGTACCAGTGAGAGCTCCTTTAAGAAATCAATAATTTGTGCTCTTGGGAAATTTGGGATACCCGAAGCTGTTGACGGCCTGATAAAATCCCTTGAGGATCCTGACAGTTTAGTCAGGGAAACTGCAGTGGTGAACCTTGGAAAAGCAGGAACTTCTGAGGCTGTCTCAGGCATTTTGCTGGCTCTTCATGATGCCAAAAGCACAGTAAGAGAAACCGCAGTTATAGTTCTTGGAGATATTAAAGCACAGGAAGCTGTCCCGGAGCTTATTTCTATCCTTGAGGGTGCCGACTGTTCAATACAAAAAGCTGCGATTTCTTCACTTGAGAAGATAGGTACACCAGAAGCAATCTCAGGACTCTTCAGAGCTACTGAAAATCCAGACCTTCCTGTACGAAAAGCTGCATTAAAAGCCCTCGAAAAAATTAGTAAATCAAGTCCGTCACCAGTAAAAATTCTCGGGAAAATTGAACTCCATGATCAATACCTATCTTGAAGACCTATCTTAAATCCAATATTCCACAGTATTTTTTTCGAAAATCAATAATTTTTGGCAAGGGATATGAGTTATTGATCAAGTCTGAAAAAACAAGTATGCTTTCCGACATATTGGGAAAATATGGAGATTCTTATGCTTGCAGTTTTCAAAGACTCACTCCCATTACCCATTTACGAGATTCAGCAAAATCAACAAAAAATATTATCTGGCCGTCCATCTGAAGTTTCAACTAAAGAGCAAAAATTTCCTGTCCCGAGGTAGCTGGCAAATATACTGAATCTCTTCATGAAAAGCTTCACAGCGCTCAGGCTGATACTGAGAAAATGAGTCCTGTTTAGAAGATAAGTCCTCTTGCTTTGCTAGCCTTTAGAATAGGTTAATTTAGAGATATTATTATTCCCAGGAGACTTACTGTAAGAGCAAGAATTGTTATAAAAACAATTAAAGCCGAACTTTCATTTTCAAACTCTGTGTTGTTCTTATAGTCCATGATACTATTATACGCAACTACAGATTAAAACTTTTGTGAGTTTTAATGTATGAAAGTGAGGTTAAGTATCTTTTCTGAACTTTTCCAAACCTGAATTTTTTTAGTTTCCTGCCCTTTTCAAGGCTTTTTCAAACTTCTCAAGTCCGAGGTCAACTTCTTCATCTGTTATTACCAGCGGTGGGGAAAAACGGACTACAGAATCCCCGCAGGGGAGGAGTAGAATTCCTTCTTTAAAGGCTTCCCTGAGAATTTCATCCCTTCTTAAGGGATCTGTCGATTTGTCGGGTTTTACGATTTCAACGCCTATCATGAGACCGAGCCCGCGTACATCTCCAATGAAGGGGAAGCTTTCCTGAAGTTCTCTGAGGTGCTGCCTGATCTGGGATCCCAGCTCTTTCACTCTGTTTTTCATGTTCTCCTTTTCGAGAAGTTCCAGGGAGGCAAGAGATGCAGCTGAGGCCAGGAGATTTCCCCCAAAAGTGTTAGAATGGACTCCAGGCGGCCAGTTCATAAGTTCGCTGTCTGAAAGCATTGCGCCCAATGGAAGACCTGCTCCTAGGGCTTTTGCAAGGCAGGAGATTTCGGCCCTGATCCCAAAATTCTCCATGGCAAGGAAAGGGCCAGTTCGGAAACAGCCTGTCTGAACTTCATCGGCTACAAGAAGAACATCGTTATCTGTACAGATCCTTCTTACTTCTTCATGAAACTCTACAGGAGGGACAATATAACCACCTTCCCCCTGGACCGGTTCGATAAAAACTGCGGCAGTATCCTCAGGGCTCAGTTCCCGCTTGAAGATCAGATTTTCAATCTCTTTTGCACACTCCACCCCACAGGAAGGATGTTCGAGTTTTAGAGGGCAGCGGTAGCAGTAGGCATAAGGGGAATGAACTGTGCGGATTGCAGGGAAATGTTCTTTTTGCCTGATTTTTGAACAGGTAAGGGATAAGGAGCCAAGAGTACGGCCGTGAAAGGCATTATAAAATGAAATAAAGTTCTGCCTCTTGGTTTTCCAGGAAGCAAGCTTGATTGCCGCTTCCACGGCTTCGGTTCCGCTATTGCAGTAAAAGACCTTCGAATAACCTGAAAGTTCTTTCAGTTTATTTGCAAGTTTTACCGGCGGCTCAGCAAAAAAATCTCCATACCCGCAGTGGGTTATTTTTTCTAGCTGGGCCGAAACAGCAGTTATTACCTCAGGATTGGAATAACCTGCATTCATAACGGCAATGCCTGCAATAAAATCGATATATTCTCTGCCGTCAACATCCTTGATTATGGAGCCCTTTGCCCTGTCTACGACAAGCGGATAGGGGCGGGCAACGCAGGCAGATACGGTATTACAGTCCTGCTCTATAATTTTCCTGGCTTTAGGGCCGATGATATCAAGCAGTCCGATATTCTGTGCGAAGAAATCAAGATCATTTGCCTGATTATCCTCTTGATTTTCCATCCTTCTTACCTTTCCTATACTTTTAATTTTCCTGACCAGACTACATTCTCAATTTTCTTTATCCATAATATGCTTTTCCCAAACTTCTAATTCATTCCGCATCTATCTGGGCTTTCTGCAGCTTGCCGCTGTAGTCTATATATACGGCTTTTACCTCCGAAAACTCCTTAACAGCATCTGTCCCGGCTTCTCTGAAACCGTTTCCTGTTCCTTTTACGCCTCCGAAGGGGAGATGAACTTCCGCACCTATAGTAGGAGCGTTAACGTACGTGATTCCAGCCTCAATTTTTTCAATTGCCTTGAAAGCATTTCCGACATTTCCGGTGTAGATTGCGGAAGAAAGCCCATATTGAGTATTGTTGGCAACTTCTATTGCTTCATTAAGGTCTGAAACCGCGATGACACTCAGTACTGGCCCGAAAATTTCTTCCTGAGCAATCCTCATATCCGGCCTGACATCCGTAAATATAGTGGGTTCGAAGAAATAGCCCGGAAGGCCAGGATCTATGGCATTTCCTCCCAAAAGAAGAGTTGCCCCTTCATCTTTTCCTATCTTCACATACCGTTCGATTTTTTCAAGCTGAGCTTTATTAATTACAGGGCCTATATCTGTCTCAGGCAAAAGTCCGTTTCCTATCTTGAGAGACTTTGTTTTTGCAAGCAGCCTTTTTATGAATTCTTCTTTTATTTTTTCATGCAAAATCAACCTGCTTGTGGCCGTACAGCGCTGTCCTGTGGTTCCAAAAGCTCCCCATAGCACACCTTCAAGAGCCAGTTCAAGGTTGGCATCGTCCATAATAATTACCGGGTTTTTGCCTCCAAGTTCCAGAGAAACACGTTTCATATTCTTTGCGCATTCTTCCATTATCCATTTACCTGTTTCAAGGCTGCCTGTAAAGGAAATAGCTTTGATGCGCGGGTGCTGAACTATTGCTTTTCCGGTAACTCCTCCTGGCCCGGGTAAAACGTTTACGACACCTGGAGGGAGCCCTGCTTCCATAAGGATCTCGACTAGTTTTATGGCAAGAAGGGGTGTGTCGCTTGCAGGTTTAAGAATAACTGAATTTCCTGCCACAAGAGCTGGCATAATCTTCCAGCTTGGAATTGCCATAGGAAAATTCCATGGGGTTATCAGGCCCACTACTCCTATAGGCCTTAACACGGTCATGCAGAATTTTTCCTTAAGTTCGGACGTCGTTGTCTCCCCAAACATTCGCCTCCCTTCCCCTGCGGCGTAATTTGTAATATCTATTGCTTCCTGCACGTCTCCCCTTGTCTCGAGCAGAACCTTCCCCATCTCTTTTGTCATAAGGATGGCAAGTTCTTCCTTTCTTTCCTGCAAAATCCTGGCAGCCTTTAGAAGCACTTGAGCCCGTCGAGGAGCAGGAATTTCGCTCCAGACCCTGTACCCTGCCTCTGCAGCTTCAACTGCTCTGTCCACATCTTCGAATCCGGCTGCCTGTATCGTGGCCAGGTTTTCCAGAGTAGCCGGATTGATGTCATCAAAAACCTTGTCAGTTGACGAGTCTATCAATTCTCCGCCTATAAGCAATTTATACTCAGTAACCATAAAATCCCCCTAAAAGCATAGCTGCATAAGAAGATAAATATATTCCGTAATTTTTTTTCAGGCAGAATATAGAATACTTTCAGTTTAGTCATTAAACTCTGTTAATAAACACCAAAAGGAAAGATATAAAATAGAAAAAGCTCGACTTTATTATAAATAAGAGAAATAATAATTACTGAATTTAATAATCAATAAGAAAGGCGAGGAGGGGAAGAAGGATAACGCGGAAGCAATCGGAACAAGATAATGGAAAGAAGGCTGGTGCAGGTACAATTGAAATGAGAGGAGGGAAAAAGGATGATGCGAGTGCAATTAAAAAGAGGGAGTGACGAAAAAGAAGAGGAACCTGAGAGGGGAAGTGACGAAATAAGTGAAAAAATAATAGATCAGGCTGAAAGAGAAAGCAATGAAAAGTCTGGAAAGCCAACACAAACTTGTGAGGGAGAGGAACTTCCAGCAAGGGGAAGTGACAGAAAAAAGGATTATATCGAAAGGGGAAGTGATAGTAAAGAAGATTTTCCTGGAAGAGGGAGCGGTTGATAAATAGAAAAATCAGGGGTAACAAATAAAAGAATTAAGAAGGAGTTACGGGGAGAAGAGAGTGGCTAAAAGATAAAGGAGTTGAGAGGAGTCACTGGGAGAAGAGAGTGGCTAAAAGATAAAGGAGTTGAGAGAAGTCACTGGGAGAAGAGGGAGTGACTCATAGACAGAAAAATTACGGAAAAAACTGTAAATAAGGTCAAAAACAGCATCATGGAAAAAGACAATTTTAGATTTAAAATGAGACCGGCTCAAATATTATATTGATTCTAAATTCAAACCTTATCTTATAAACAGCTTAGAGAAGAAGTGAGAGGTAAAACAGTTTTAGAGAGGGATTTGCCTCTCACTTCTTTTTGCTTCTGGTTTCAGAACCGAGAAAGAGGAATGGCGAACCTCCTTTCCCGGATCCTTTAAGAAACCTCTCTCGGGCCGAAGACTGAGGAATGGCAAAAAACCTCAATCACCTATTCTTCCGTGAGGGGTTCCCTTTCATAGAGGGCTGGGTTGAGGAAATGGCGAACCTCCTTTTCCTTCCTCTATCGTTTTCGCTAAATGCTACTCATGAACCCCATTCAATATTAGCATTTAGAACTACATGTTATAGAACATCTGTCATATATAAAACATAAATGGAAATGATTTTTCTATTTCTTTGATGTAATAAAAGGCACTCAAAATTTTTAAGTGATTTATCGCCTAGTATACTAAAATTTCCCGCGGACAAAGCCCCAATTATTTTCTTCGCCCTTGAAATGCCAGCTTCAATTAAAATTAGCCAGCTTTAAAGAAAAGATATTTATATAAGGAAGTTCAAACGAGTGAGGCTATATTTTCTTATCGCTTCATCCGTTTAGCTTACATTTCTATATCTTTTATTATCTTTCTAATTCTTTATCCTTTCTATATTCCTCAACAATATAAAAATTTTGCTATTATCCCTTCTCCTAATGGATACTTATATCTTTATGTGTACTTATGTCTTCATAGCATATTACACTTTCTTTATCCATTTGTGAGCAATGCTGGTGATGGGGACCCTCCAATTGAAAACCTCAAGGTATCCTTATCTGTGAATCCTTTTCATGAAGAAGAGAAAGGATATTCTAGAACAGTTGCCGGTATGACAAGTCATGTTCTGCAGAGAATTCCTAATACTGGGGATCATTATATTCAGGATACTTCTATGAAGTAGTTGACATAAACGATAATAGAATAGATAAATTTCTAGTCACGAAACTTCCTGATAATTGAACCCCTTTGAACTCCTGATAACAGAATCCCAGAAGCAGGACAGTAAATTGAAAAAAGGACTGCGTATTTTAACCGAAGGTTAAAGATTTGAAGATTTAGACAGAAATGATAAAAATGCCGGTGTATCTAGCCTGTACCCGGCTGGAGTAATCTGGTTTCGGGGCTTATGAGTTAAAAGTTTAAGGGATTTAAGGGATTTAATCCCCGGAAGACTATTCTTCCTTTTCCCTTGAATATGCGCTTATTTGCGCTTATCTGCTGCAGCTTGAGCTTGAACAGCTTGAACACTTATAATTAATTATAACCTTTGCTGTAGCGGTTTTTCCGTATTTGTTTGTTACTTTGTAGGTAAAGCTGTCTGTAATGGTACCAGTCTTACAGGAAACCGGATAATAACAGAAGTAACCGTTGCTCTTCATAGCTACTTTTGCACCTTTTGCAGTTTTGATGGATCCGGTAGTAGTGACTTTGAGGCCGCATCCTTTGTCATTGGATAATACATTACCGCACTTTTTAGAAGGAGTGAATTTGAATGTATCTGCTTTTGCAACAGTCTTGCATGCGCTGCAAGAACTTGAACAGCCACTTGAACAGCTACTGCACGAACCTGTACTACATGAACTTTTACTGCATGCAGCTGCTCCTGTCATGGACATGACAAAGAAGATTAACGTGAAAATACATAATGTTTTCATTATAGTTTTCATTGTTTACGTCCTCCGTAATATTTCTTAAATCAATTAGATATAAATTTCAATTTTCAATCTTGCTTTTTCTCAAAGTTAATCAGTTTGATCACAGGCCTATTCGCAATCTTGAAGTCAGTCTGACTTACAAAATTGACGTTTTATAAATCACTTTTTTCTCTCTTGCTTATGTTTATTTGAGAACGCCTGTAAGCGAGAACAACTGGGAAAATTTAACATATAAACATACTTATTTTTATGACGGTGAATAAAAATCAAAAAGTCCATTTAAAGCTTTATAATACTTTATTTTTCAACCTGAAAGATGATGCCATTTTAAATAACCTTTAATTGTATCTTTTATCAGTTAAAAAGTGAATGTAAGTCTTTTAAACATGTTTAATCATTTAAGATCTTCAGATAGTCTTTTATATTACAGCCTGTCCCCTGGTTGGGGTTATTTCCCCAGACATGGACTTTTAAGCTTCCATATTTTTCTATGGGTACATATTTACATGATTTTAAGGCAAAAAAAGTCTCTTACTGCTTCAAAATCTGTATATTTTGAACCTCAAGTTTTTTTGAGTTCCCGAGTTCAGCACTTATACCCCCCTGCCTATCAGCAGGATACCCGCTTTGGAAGATTTTACCTGTATTTTCTATTAAATCATCATCAAGTGCCTTTTCAAGTCGAGTAATACTATTTTCAATGATGATGAAGGTAAAGATGCCAATCATGTTCCGGTAGTCAAAACTCTTTTCGTTATCTGATAAAGGATCTTGTAAATGGCTCGGATACCAGATAATTTTTAAGATTCAGACAATTCTTCAGCGTATATGAAGCTTTTATACACCTCCTGGTTCAGAAAAAATTAAAGGTTCAGAAAATGTTTCCAGGTAAAGATTCAAACTTCAGAAGCTTCAGTTAGCTCCAAGATATGAAATATTTCCAGGCAGCCTAAATGGATATTACGAAAATGAATCTGGCTGAGGCAGTGTAATAGAAGAAAAACCAGCCGAATGGACTGGAAGAAAAAATAGAAGAAAAAATAGAAGAAAAAATAGAAGAAAAAATAGAAGAAAAAGTGATAATGAGAAAATAAGCCTGGTCTATGCGGTGACTTCATTTTCTCTTCACCACCTGCCCATTTTCTTTTATCTTTTCACTTCTCCTCTCTGGTATGCTCGGAAATCCAGTTTCCTATCAGCTCCAGAGCATCTGGTGAAATGGTTTCTTCAATCTTTGCATACTCGGAGGGCGATCCTGTCTGAGCAGTCTGGAATAAATGATTGAGCCCTGGCATCTCTTTTACTGTATAATCTGTGTTTCCTCCTGCTTTCAGAGTTTCCTCAATAGCATTCAGGTTCTCTTCAGGGGAGACCTGGAGATCTTTTTCTCCGTTTATTGCCAGGACAGGGCATTTCACATTCTTAAGTGTCGGGACCGGATCGTATGTCAGGAAAAAGCGCATCCAAGGCGACAGGAGTGACTGGATTTGAGGATCAAGGTCAGCTTCTGAGAAATCTGAATATTGTTTTTCATTTTCACTCATATTTGCCAGTTCAGCATTTAGAAACGTTCGAAGTTTTTCCCTGGCAATAGTATCATTTTTCTCTTCTTTTACTACGGAGAACAGGTTTTTCATAAGAGCATCATTTCTGACTATTGTCTTGTTATCTGCCCCCTCTGCTCTGAGAATCAACTCACTCTGTGACAGAATTATTTCTTCTCCGGTTACACCAGGACCTGCCATCAATACAATAAATGCAATATCTGGAGATTTCACTGCTACAAGCGGGGCGATCAGACCTCCTTCACTATGTCCGATAAGGCCAATCCGTGAGGAATCTATTTCCTTACGGCTTTGCAGATAATCAACGCCTGCAAGCACATCTCCTGCAAAATCCTCGGTTGTGGCCTGAGAGAAGTTTGACAAATTCCCTGTTGATCCTCCCGTACCCCGATCGTCGACTCTAAGCACAGCTATACCCTGGCGTGTCAGATAATCCGAAAGTACGAGGAACGGACGGTGGCCAAGGATCTCTTCATCTCGATTTTGAGGGCCGGAACCTGTTATGAGTATTACAGCCGGAAAAGGTCCTTCCGATTCAGGGAGGGTTAAAGTCCCTGCGAGCTTTATTCCTGCCTCTTTATTTTCATAAACAATTTCTTCTTCAGTATATGGATAAGGTTTTACAGGGTCCTGCTTTCTGCTCAGATCAGGTGTCTTATCAATACGGGTAAGCACAAGTGGAAAAACTGAACCTAACTGTGTCCATTCCCCTTCAATGTTTTTATCGTCTTCCTTAAGTTTCCCTTCAAAGACACCTTTTATGGATTTCACGCCAAGGATCAGATTCTCATCTTTATAAGTAACCGTGTCCACGGGTATACCGCTGACTCCCTGATCAAGGCTGTCCATGGTGGCGTTGACCGAGCCATCGGGTTTGGCGGAAATATTGAACATAAGTCTCAATTCTCCACCTGGTATCTGAAGGCTCCCAAGCCAGAGACCTTCGATTTCTTCTATATTTTCAATATTTTGATCATTTACAACGTCAATCTGTGAACTGCCCGATTGAGAGATACATCCAGGGCTAGCTACAGCCACAATCAGTAAGACTACATATATTAAGTTTTTATTATTCATATTAGATCCTTGCCAGTTTGTTATTTTTCATGCCTTCACTTATTTTCATTATTTCCTTCTAATTATTTTCTTTATCATTATAAATCTCTCGAATTAATTTGATAGGTGTTCCGCCAAATTCTTTAATCTGAAAGCCTTCTACTCGTCCTATGTTTCAGGTGTTTCAGCTGAAAAAAGATGCCCGTCTGGCAGTGCTGGTTGGCTGTGTACTCTATGGGATGACAGGTATGTTCCTGTCCCTTATCCATGACATGCCCATCACCTCAATCATTTTTTATAGGTTACTTTTTGGACTTTGCCTGATTTTCTCCTTTCTTCTGGGAATGGACAGGGTGGAAGAGCTAAAACCCGGAAAAGGGAAAGTTCGCCTTTTCGTACAGGGCATTTTTGTCCTTGTGAATATGTTCTTTTATTTTCTGTGCGTAAAAAAAACATGCTTTTCCATAGCTATCCTGCTTGAATACACTGCTCCGATCTATGTAATGCTGGCTTCTCCTTTCATTTTGAAAGAAAAGGTAGGAAAAGAGAATATTTCAGCGCTTTTTCTGGCAATTGCAGGTGTTTATCTGGTTATCCGTCCGGATGGTGGTTTTGAGACTCTGGATTTTTCGGGCGGTCATCTTATAGGGATTGCATCCGGGCTCTTTGCAGGCTTGATTCTTGCGATTATTATTATGAACGTGAGGGCCCTGAAGGAAGACCATTCCGAATTTGCCATTGCTTTCTGGAGCACTGCAATCAGTTGCCTTCTTATGACGCCTTTTGCTTTTGAGACATCTTTTTCGATCTTAGCAACCAATATGTTTCCTCTTATGGCCTTCGGGGTTGTTTCTGTGGGAATCGGCGGGATTCTGACTACAATAGGTTTTGCAAACCTTCAATCTCAATCAGGAAGCCTGCTTGCTCTTATAGAACCTGTTGCAGGTGTTTTCTTTGATCTTGTGTTCCTGGGAGTAACCCTCTCAACAGGAACCCTTGCAGGTTGTTTTCTTGTTCTGGTTTCGTCTTTGATTGTTAGCTATGGCAATTCTTCAAAACCTGCATCAAAAAGTAAGGATTGTATTGAGAACTTTGAAAACTGTTAAAGAAACTCCGCCTAGAATAAGAAAGACCCCTATCCTTTTGGGCTTAGGATAAAGAAAACAAGAGAGAATATAAGAAAAATGAAGAAAAATGAAGAAAATTAAAGAAAATTAAAGAGGTTAAAAATATATAAAAAATGACTAAGAGGCCGTAATAGATAAAGCCTTATCTCCTGAGAATCATACTTCTCAGCCTGTCAGCAGAACTTGCTGACTTATCCGCAATGCCTCCTACTCTTTCTACCAGTCCCATAAGGTGGCAGACACCTGCACCTCCTATAACGTCTTCATATTTGAAGATCTTTTTTAAAAGGGCAGTTTCAATGACATCCACATCATGTTCCAGTTTTTCAACCTGAGGAATGATATCCATGGTCTCTTTTATCTCTTCCTTGCTGAAAGAGGTTGCAAGGAGCTTGTAAATCTCACCTGCAAGCTCATCATACTTCCTTGTGGCCTTCAGGGAAGTTCCCATCAGTTCCAGAAAACCAGTTTTTACTTCTTCAGGTACGTTTTTACAGGGCCGAAGGGTCATCCAGTAAGCTGAAGCCTGGGCAAAATCGGCAATCGAATCCTGCTGTTTAAGAAAAGAAAGCAGGTCCTTCTTATCTACTGGCAGTTTTACTGAGGAGGGTATGCCTGCCCTTATCTTCTGTTTGAGTTTGTCAGCGTCATGTTCCAGTTCGTCAATCTCATTTGTTCTTTCTTCAAGAAGAGCCTGATTTCCTGAGCAGTAGGCGTCCATTGCTTCAGCCAGTTTTTCAACTGCAAGGACTCCCTTTTTAGCATGTGCCTCCAGTGGGACAAAGGGAGATTCGGTAACTACGTCAAGGACGGAACGAATGTAGTCTTTCATAAAAAGATCACCTCAAGCCCCACAAAGATCAGTGCCGATGTAAGGGCAGCTATAGGAACTGTTGCTATCCAGGAAGATATAATCCTCCAGATCACACGCAGGTCGACAGCTGCAATCCCACCTGCAAGTCCGACACCTATAACCGAACCAACAAGTGTATGGGTAGTCGAAATAGGAAGGGAACTGTAGCTGTGGAGCAGAACAACTGAGGCTGTTGCAAACTCAGCAGAAAAACCACGTGTCGGTGTAAGTTCTGTGATTTTTGAACCAATAGTTTCAACCACTTTATAACCCCAGGTTGCCATCCCTATTACCATGCCAAGACCTCCCAATACAAGTATCGATATGGGTACCTGGTCTCCCAGTACACCCATAACTTTAAGTGCGGCAGCGAGAGGACCAACGGCGTTTGCCACATCGTTTGACCCGTGTGCAAATGCCATGTAACAGGCAGTTATGAGCTGTAGAGATATGAATTTTTTCTCAACCAATGGCATGTCACTAGCCCTATGAAGGAATATTTTTCTTATTATAGAGAAAGTAACATAAGCAAAAACAGCCCCAAGAGCCGGAGATATAAACCAGCTGGCAACAATTCTTGAAAGTTCTCCCCAGTGGATGTCAGAATAAGAGATAGTTCCGTTATAAGCCACAATCAGCCCAAAGCCGAGTACTGAACCAACGATAGAATGGCTGGTTGAGACGGGAAGATTATAAAAAGTCGTAAGGGTTACCCAGAATCCTGCTGCAAGAATTGCAGCCAGCATCCCAAGCGCTACAATATCCGGATGGATATTTCCTATTTTATCAATGGGAACGATTCCTTTTGCAATTGTAGAGGTAACTCGTCCTCCAAAGAACACGGCACCTAGAAATTCAAAGACGGCAGCAATGACAATTACCTTTTTTATTGACAAAGCTCCTGTTCCTACTGAAGTTCCCATAGCATTTGCGAGGTCATTTGCCCCTATGTTCCAGGCCATATAAAGGCCCGCTAAAATTAGCGCTATGACAAGTAAGTCCATTTTTTCCTACTCCAGGTTCTAAACAGCAAAATTATTATAATTATATGAAAGTCAAATAAGTATTATAAAGATTAAATAATTATTAGAAAGTCAACTTTATTCAAAGAAGCTAAATCTTTGTATAATTTCTGAAGACTTCATTTAATACTTCTTTAAATTTGAAGATTTAATGATATTCCAGACCATTTCATTATATTTCATATTTTCCATATATTTTATAGTACTCTATATAACCTATAGGCCTATATATGACTCTTTATAGTATATACTATGTTTCAGATTTATGTTTTGATATGAAAAATCTGGTTCATGATCAACTTTATTTCCATACTTTGCTTAATCATCTGAGTTTTCAAGATATAACAGCCATATTTTAAGCAGGGTTCAGAAGCTGCAAGTTTTCTGACTGAAAATGAAGTAAATAAGTTTTGGATTAAAAACGCGTAGATGGTAATTAAAAAACGCAAAATTTTTATTTTAGTATGCCTTCACCTCAACCTAATATGAAAAATTATAAAGATGCGACAGTAAAAAAATAGAGTATGTCAGGTGAAAATACATTAGGTAACAAATTAAAAAGTAAAATCATTATCTTCGGTTTAACTATTGAGTTTATAAGTGCTAATAGCTGGTTAATAACTGGTTGGTTATAAAGTAGTTTTTAGAGAATATATTGAAGTTTTTGTGGAAAGAGCAGAATAAGGCACAAGACTATACAGAAGGGTAAAAAGTAGGCAAAACATTTCCCTTCATATAAATTCTGGTTTATTGTAAATTCTGGTTTTTGGAACATAACTTTTAGCCTCGGCTTTAGCCGTTTACTCAAAAAGTTTCCCTTAAATTCAGGTTCCAGGTTCACTAAATCTATGGTTTTTCAGATCCTCTTTCCTTATATTTTCCCTGAGAAGGTCAAGCACCTCTTCGTCCGAGACATCATACCAATTTTCATAAGCCTGAGCAACAGCCCTGAAATATGAAGGAATTTCAAGCACAATGAGTTCATCGATTTTTTTCTTAATCTCTTCTGCGACCTCTCTTCCAGCTACAGGTACTGCAACCACAATTTTTTCAGCTCCCTTTTTTTTGCAAAGTTCAATTGCTGCCCGCATTGTAGAACCCATTGCGATGCCGTCATCTATAAGGATCACGGTTTTTCCTCTGATCTCAGGCAGAGGGTTTCCTCCCCTGAGAGTTTTTACACGCCTCTCGATCTCGTCAATCTGCTCGTGTTTGATTCTCTCAATAGTTTCCTCCGGAAGCCAGGAATGCACATTTTCAATAATGAAAGTGCTGCCGTTCTCAGCTACTGCTCCGAAACCGGCTTCTGGATTATCCGGAAAAGGCATCTTCCTTGCGATAACGAGAAAAATGTCTGCATCCAGCTTCTTTGCAACCTGCAGTCCAACTTCCACTCCTCCGCGTGGAATAGCAAGAATAAGAGGATTTTCTGCCCTGTACTTCTCAAGAGCGCTCGCAAGCTTTTCTCCTGCATCTTTACGGTTTTTGAACATACTTCCCACCTTTACATTCAAAAATAATTCTACTTCTCAGTAGCAAAAACACCAATATTACACAATCCTAATCGAACGCCTGTAAACCTCGACTGAAGAACCTGAAGGAAGAGTCGTTTCGGGCAAACAGAGTTCCAGAACTTTTCTTGCAACATCTTCGGGCTTGAGGACAGGTTCATCCGAATGCAATGATCGATACATACGTGTATCCACACTTGCAGGGCAGACTGCATACACCTGAAGCCCGCCTCCTACTTCATAAGCAAGAGCTTCTGTGAAACCAATCACTGCAAATTTTGAAGCACAATATATTGAAAGCTTCGGTATACCATGCTTTCCTGCCCCTGAAGAAATATTTACTATCCTGCCTTCTCCCCTTTTAAGCAGATAGGGTAAAGCGTACTTTGTACAGAAGAACATACCTTTTACATTTGTATCCATAATTCTATCGTATTCTTCTGTTGAAGTATCTACAAGGTGCTTCCTGTATGCCACTCCGGCATCGTTCACAAGGATGTCAATTCTTCCAAAGGCGTTTACTGTCTGTGATATCATATTTACGACTTCCTCTTCTTTTCGGATGTCAGTGCTTACTGCAAGAGACTTTCGCCCTTCGTTTTCCACCAACCTGGCAGTTTCTCGAATTTCTTTTTCGGTTCTTGCGGCGATTACAATGTCTGCTCCCTCTTTCGCGAGCATCAGACATATTGCCCTCCCAATCCCTCTTCCTCCACCTGTTACAATGGCTGTCTGACCTTTTAGTTTCATAGCAGTCACTTTGCTATAGCCCCCACTGTGAGAATCAAAACATAGCAAACTAAAAAGAATCCATTACTTTATCTTAAAAAGCGTAACTCATGAGTTTAATATAAATATCGAGCAATATAGGGATATATTTTTGGAAACAAAGCTTCTGAAACTGGATTTTTAGCCATGCCTCTAAAAAATAGTCTTTCTTCTCAATAGAATGGGATTAAAGCGGTTAGAATTGCAAAAGTGGATAAATATATTTTCCCTGGGCAAATATATTTACCCTAATATTATTTTAGAGCTGAGAGACTGGAGGAGCCTGTATCTCTATTATTTTGCCGGATGCCGATGTTGAATCCGGAAAGGCAAGTTTCAGAAACTTTTGTTCAACGTATTCAGGTTTGAGTGCGTGCCCTTCAGGATAAATATCCGCACCGGGCATATAATTACATTCGTCTGTACGCGAGTCATTATCAATTCCGGAAAAGAGAGTAAATCCTCATATTTGAGAAAAATATTGAGAGATTCTTATGCTTTCGGTTTTCAATGACTCATATCCATCACCATTTCTCCTTCCATTTATTTTTTAATCTTTCAATTCTTAGTCCTTTTATGATCTCTTTATTACAAATATTCTTCATCAATATAGCAGTACTTCCAATCTTCCCCAGGCTGATAAGATTGAATTACAGGATGTCCCGCTTCCACAAAATGCTTTGTGGCATGCTTGTTTTTTGACTGATCACAGCATCCAATGTGCCCACAGGTCAGGCAGATTCTCAGGTGTACCCAGGTGTCCCCTATTCTCAAGCATTCTTCGCATCCTTTTGAACCAGGCTCAACGTCTGTTATTTCTATCATATTTTTGTGTGTACATACCATAGAATTCCCTCGTTTGTTACTCATAAATAAAAGAACAGATTAATCATGTAACTGTAACTTTTTTAAATCTCCATTTTGCAATAAAAAACATTATTCCTGCAAAAGCTAGCAAAGCCAGAAATGAGACGAGAACTTCACCCTGGGTATAGGTGTAACGGATCCCTATTGCCGAAAAATCATCTCCTATTGCGAAATATCTTATTCCGCTGACAAGATGCGTTAGCGGGTTAATTAAGGAGAGGGCTTGGAGCACAGGAGGAAACGAGTTCACAGGATAAAGTGCATTACTCGTAAAAAAGAAAGGCATGGTTAGCAGGGTTATTACTGCCTGCATCCCTTCAGGGCTTTCCATGGTTATTGCGATTGCAGCCGAAAGGAAAAGAAACCCCAGAGAAAACGCGCCTATGAAAAGAATTATTCCTATTAATGAACCAAAAACCTGCACAAGGGTGTAACCCTCAAAAAACTGGACTCCTAAAAGAAGTCCGAATCCCATGATAACTGCTGCCTGAATAAAAGATTTTGTCATTCCCGAAAGCCCTATTCCTATAATGATATGGATTCTGGGGAGGGGGCTTGAAAGGGTTTCTCGCATAAGCCCCCAGTTTTTATCAAAAAGCAGCACTGTACCTCCGAAAAGACTCGTAAAAAGCGTGGTCATGGCAATAACGCCTGCACCTATGAAAGTAAGATAACCTACAGTCTTGATGCCTGGGACTACTGGCAGGGTTGCAGTCAGTCTTTCAAAGTTGTTTGACATTGCAATTCCGAAAAAGGCCAGCCAGAGAGCAGGCTGTACAAGAGAAGCAAAGAGGAGGGTTCGGAACCGGACAAACCTCAGCATGTCCCGCCAGTATATAGTAAGAAACCCTGTATGCATCTCTTAACGTCCCCCTGGTCTCAAGAGAACCTTTTCTGTCCCAGTGTCCCTCAGCTCTCTTCCGGTATAGTGGACAAAAACATCATCCATTGACGGTTTTTTGAGGTTTACGGCCTTAATCCTGATGCCCCCATTTCGAAGTTTATCCATAATCTCAGGCAGCAGATAGGTACCATCCACGTTGACCATGACAACTATCCCTTTTGTTTTTTCCCTTACCCCTTTCACGCTTTCGAGTTTATTCAGCAAATCGGTAGCTGCCAGGTTGTCACTGGTTTCCAGATATATAAGATCCTCGCCGAGTGCGTTTTTTAGCTCCCACGGTTTTCCTGTAACAATAATTTTCCCGTGATCTATTATGCTTATCCTGTCGCTGAGCTGGTCGGCTTCGTCCATATAATGTGTTGTCAGGAAAATAGTTGTTCCCTGCCGGTTAATGTCCCTCACATAATCCCAGATCCTTATTCGTGTCTGGGGGTCAAGCCCTATTGTAGGCTCGTCCATGAAAAGCACTTTAGGGCGGGTCATAAGCCCTCGTGCGATCTCAAGCCTGCGCTTCATCCCTCCACTCAGGTGCCTTGTCAGGGTATCACGCTTTCCTTCAAGCTCAACCAGGCCAAGAAGCTCCTCAATCCGTTCCTTCCTTTCAGCTTTTGGCATGGAATAGAGCCTTCCATGATATTCCAGAATTTCCTGCGCAGTCATATCCCTATCAAGAGTCAGCTCCTGAAAGACAATCCCTATGGATTCCCTGACCTTTTCTGGCTCGGTTTTCAAATCAAACCCCGCAATTTTTGCGCTTCCTCTCTGAACAGGCAGGAGAGTGATAAGAACATTGATTACAGTACTCTTTCCTGCTCCATTTGGCCCGAGAAATGAGAATATCTCTCCTTCAGTAACTGCAAAGCTGATATTATCGACTGCTTTTACCTCGCCGAAAAAGTACTCAAGGCTGTTTACTTCAATGATATTGTTTTCCAGAATCAGTACCCCATCTGCCTTTTCCCATTAGGAAATTGAACCTTCAATGATAAATCGTTTTTTATAGACGTTTTTACAGAAAGGATATGGCTGATGAATCTGGATAAATATGGATAAATCTAAGAAGCCTTTGTGCAGGGCCTTTCAGGTGGATCCTTGAATCAAAGCAGGTGAATCTTTGAATCAAAGGCTATAGAACTAGAAATTGAAGAATAAAAATTAAAGAGAGAATAAAGCAGTGAAAAAGCACTGTAGCTTCTTTGCTATTCCCGGATCTTTTCTATGTCTGGCTCTTTACTGAGGCGGCATTAAAACCTTATCTATCTGGTGAATCACACCATTGCTGGCCTTAATATCTGCTTCTGTTATATTTGCGCCTCCAACCTGAACGCCGTTAGCTGTCACATTGATAGTGAGTTCCGCTCCTTCAAGTGTCTTTACACTTGTCATATTTTCAAGATCGTTTTTCATCAGTATTTTATCCCCGACAACGTGGTAAGTCAGGACTTTTGTGAGCTCCTTGGTATTATTTTCAAGTGCAGGAACTGCATTTTCAGGAAGTTCGGCAAAGGCTTCATCAGTCGGAGCAAAAACAGTATAAAATCCGTTCTCCGGCCAGAGACCTTTTCAAGTCCTGCAGAATTGATAAGTTCAACTAAGGTTACGAAATTTCTGTCAGCTAATACTTGCATAACGTTTCTATCGCTTTTCTCTACAACATTTGTAACTTCTTGAGGAACCCCTTCAGCTTCCTTAGTCAAATTCTCGCTTTTATTTTCCACTTTTTTGGTTTCATTATATGCTCTTTCAGTTTCATTTTTCTCTGTTTTTTGAGCACAACCGGAAGCAAATACTAGTGAAATGACCAGCAATACGATAAGCACAGCTCCGAAAAGTTTCATTTTCCTGATAATTTCTACCCCCTTTCATTTCATACAATATGCAAAATAGAAATGCACATAATAGAAATGTACATCTATAGATTAATATATATCAAGCTTTATATAATTTGTCTCTGACACGCTGCACATTTCCCGCAGAGATTTCTTAAAAAACAGCTTCGTTGGATAAATGGAATCTCTGAAATGAAGCATCAAATGCCCAAGATTAGCAAAAGCCGGTAACGTAACATAGGCACTGGAAGAAAATAATGAGCTATCATCCTAATGAGCTATCATCCTGAAACTCAGAAGGAAAAAAGCGGTGATTCTCATAGTAAAGAGTGGTGATTCTCACATTGGAGTTTTCAAATCACCCTTTTTGTCAAATAATTCGATTATATGCTTACATTAATTTATTGAGAAAACAAACTGGCTACAAGATAAGAGCCCAGCATGAAGTTCATAATCCATAAAATTGCAAGAGTTTGCATATTCCTTTTATTTTTCCATGCTCTTTTGATTTTCAAGCTTCCTTTGTTTATCACAAAGATAAATCCAATAAACAAGACAATAATTCCTGTTAAACTATGGATTAAAACCAAAGGAGAAACATTACCAGAAACTACAGAATAATATACAAACGATAACATCCGAGGAAGAGATAAAATCACAAGCAGATATGAAAATGTAAGTATTGTATCATGGATTTTTAATTTATACTTCTTAAATTTACCTAGTCTCATTTTCATCGCAATGGATCCTGCTATTACAAGAATTAAGGCTATCACTTGAAAAGAACCTGGGATCAACACCCCTCCATAGATAATTATTTTTATCGAAGTTTCAGGGCTACTAACATATTAGGTTTTTGTGTAATATTATTTTTATAATTCGGTTTTTACTTCGGTTTCTAAAAAAACGGATTAAAATATATTTAGGGTCCTTCAAAATCAATGTGTAACTTAAGATCCCAGAATGCTTATTTCAAGCTATATACATATAATTAAAGTTCCCAAACTAAAAATACGCTCCAAAAATCAAAATTTTAAGTAACTTAAGATCCCAGAATGCTTATTTCAAGCTATATACATATAATTAAAGTTCCCAAACTAAAAATACGCTCCAAAAATCAAAATTTTAAGATAATAAATGAAATTAAGCTCTGAAATCGATAACTGAATATAATAGGAGCTTCATTTTTTACAAACTATATTTATTTGGAACTACGACATCCAACTACATTTTTCTATATGCTAAGTTTAACATTAAAAAAGATTAATAAGCTTTTAAAAATTAAATTGAGTGTATTACTCTTTTTAAATACAAAATAGACTATTTTACGTCTGTATTTTACTCTGGGGAACAATGAAAAAACATCTAATCTAGAAAATAAGGTCTATTAATCCTTAAAAAGTGAACTAATTTTTAAGAACCCTAACATATATGTAAAGAAAAAAAGCTTATTTTTAGCTAAGGCAACTTTAGGAAGAGAGAATAATTAGTTTTTGACTTGATAACTTCTGAAAATTGGTTGTGCATTATTTATAAAAACGTGCGTTGCATTTTTTCACGTTACCTATACCCCGCGCTAAACAGGCTGTCCGACAACTACCAAAGGTAATTGTCGGACAGCCTGACATATAGGGGTTTACTGTATAGATGCTTGAAATCGAAAGTGGTACTCAGCCGGTTTGGTATAAAAACAAATTATTCATTAGAGTTGGGGCAGGTCAAAAGGAAGTTACAGGGGAAGAAACAAATTCGGTATACAATCTGTTTAAATAAACTCCTTAAATAACCCTTTCCAGTATTGAAATATATCACGAATTTTACTAAGAGGTGGAAAATAATTAGTATTTTACACATATTTTACACCTCCTATTGATGCTGTTTTATTATTTACTGTAAAATTTGCAATTTCTTTTGATACCGTTTTACTATTTTACTTGTAAAATTTACATTTTACAGTAAAAGTGTGCGCATTTTTACTTTTGGCCTGCTTGACCGTTAAAAAGGGGATTATCTTAAAATCAGAGTATGTTTAAACTTTATTGACATACTACCTAAAGATAATATAAGGAGTATGATACTATTGAACGAAGCTCTACTCATCGCTCCCTGCGGAATGAATTGTTGCATTTGCGTGGCTTACTTAAGGAAGAAAAATAAATGTCCAGGATGTAGAATTGATGCTAACAAACCTATTACTCGAGTCATATGCAAAATAAAAACATGTGAAACTTTAACAAAAAACGAATTAACATTTTGTTTTGAATGTGAAAGCTTTCCTTGCAAAAATTTAAAGCATCTGGACAAAAGGTATCGTACCAGATACAGTATGAGTATGATTGAAAATTTTGAAAACATTAAAAAACTTGGCATAGAGGAATTTCTAAGAAATGAAAAAATAAGATGGACATGCACCGAATGCGGCGGCACAATCTGTGTTCATAAAGGCTATTGTTATAACTGCGGGAGAAAAATTTGAATTAAAAATTTTGCCTCTGGAGGTTTGACGAACTCTAATTTACCGTATATTATGTGCATAATAATTGCTCACTTCAATTATTGCTCACATAATAATTGCTCACATCAATTATTGCTCACATCAATTGCCTTCACTTCTAATATTTTTAAGGCATAAGGAAACTTTTCATACTGGTGCGGAGATATTAGCTATTTAAATAAAATAAAGGGGACTATTGGAATTGGTTTCTTCCAAAATTACTACTGTTTTTTCTCTGATCGCATTTGCAGCTATTCATAGCCTGACTGCGAGCCTGCCCTTCAAACGCTTAATCATGAGGGTTACTGGTCCCGGAGCAGAAAAGCTCTATCTGCCGGCATACAGCCTCCTTACAGTGCTGACGATATTCCCGCTTGTTTATCAGCTATTTAAAAATCCGGGGCGGGTTCTCTACAAAATACCTTCGCCCTGGCGCTGGCTCATGGTAGGAGGGCAATTAATTGCCGGAATTCTTGCCCCCATGGCTTTTCGGGATGCTCCGCATCGGTTCGAAATTCGCTCGCAGCTATCCGGCCCACAGGCTTCCGAAAAAGGTTCCCTGAAAATTAGAGGTATTTACCGCTGGGTAAGGGACCCCTTTTTACTATCGGGACTGGTCATGATCTGGTTCACTCCCATTATGACCGTCAATCTGCTTATCGTATACCTTTTGACCACTATCTATCTGTTTCTTGGGTCCCTGCACTGGGAGACAAGGCTGGTGGCGCAATTCGGTGACGAATACCGGGAGTACCAGAAAAGAGTTCACAGAATAATTCCCATTAAGGGGAAGCGTTAAAGAATCGATTAATCCCTAGTATAATATATAACGCTAAATATAATTAAAGCACAATTTAACGTAAATCTCGGAAATACCATAAACCATACCCGGGCGAAACCGGCAGGCTGGCAAAGCTTATGATAAAAGCAGGCAGTTCCTTTTTTCATAATGGAAAACGCGGTACTATTGGCGCTGTAATCTCGCTCAAAGGAGTGCTTTACATGGTCACGGTTTCTCATGTTTTTCGGAAGGAAGGAGATCGCCTGACAGTTGACGGAGATAAATTTGTCGTTACGCGAATCTTGAAAGACCACGATTTAGCCCTTATAGCTCTCCCTCCTGATACTTCGGTTGAAATCACGGAATTTGGCAGCCCGATCGAACTGGAACTGGCTGAGCTTATTAATGATACCCGTGTTATCCATTACTGCAGGGTGGTTAATTCCGGGGCCTTATTGCTTTTTCTGGGCTTCCAGTGTCATGATATGCCGGGACCGGAAGATAGCGGCTCTCCTATCGTGCAGGCAGGGAAGGTAATAGGAATAATGTCCTCGACAACGCTGGACACCTGCATGGGAATGGCGTTTTCATCTAAATTTCTCCGCAGTCTGGAATTATAAGAATGCTAAGACAAGATGCTAAGATGCTGAAAATTAATTTCACATGCGATTTTACTTCATATTTTATCCTAAATTCACTCTTTCTGCAGGTAAAAAGCAATTGGAAAGCCAACTAAAGTAGGAATCCAGAATGAAAAAACCCTGTAACTGAGTATGGCAACAACCGCAATCGAACCAGGAACTCCAAGGCCCGTGTAAAGGGCAGCCATTGTACTCTCCACTATGCCTATTCCTCCCGGAAGGAGAAAAGCCATTTTTCCAAAGAGAAGGGGAAGGCCATATCCCACCAGCAGTATTTCGGGTCCAATTGGATATCCTGCAGCTATGAAAAAGAAGTAAAGAGTGAGCATATCAAAACCCGTGGAAATACCAGTTCCCAGTGCAGGCCTCTGCCAGCCTCCATTACCCAGCATCTCGAGAGCTGCAAACATCCTGCCTGCTAAGATTTCGGCTGGAGCAGGGTCATAGGGTTTATGCAGGATCCGGGAAAAGTACGCTCCTATCCTTACAATCATGCGTGTGAAACCTGCCCTGTTTCCTTTTCCCCAGCTGACAGCCAGGAGGCAAAGGCTAAGTAAAGCCAGGATCAGAAGAAAGATAAAGAACTGAACTGAAGAAAGCTTGTGGACTAATAAGAGATGCAGCATTCCGGCTATAGACAGTAACATTAAAGTTGCATTATTGAAAATTGTGGGCAGGGTGCCTGCAAGCCCAGAACCTTCTGCGCTGACGCCATGTTTCCTTACCCAGCGATAAGTGGCAGCCGCATTCCCAAAGGTGCCTCCTGCAAGCATTCCTATACTTGAAGCTGCGAGTGTTATCAAAACTCCTTTTAACACTGAGAGGCGCTGGTCTACAATTGATACAACCGAATGCATGAGATAGCCAGTCCCCAGGTAACTGATGATCTGGGCAAGAGCTGCAAGCAGCACAGCCCATAAAGTCATTGTCTTGATGACGTTAAGGGATGCTTCGACTGAGGCAAGTTGAGGGAGAATCAGGTGAACGGCCAATCCCGTCAGGATAAGGGTTGGAAGGTAACGGCCTGCCTTTAAAACCAGAGGTGGAGGAGATGTCAAGATTCTATAATTACGTTTTTCGTTTTTTTGTTCAACTCCATTTTCATTCCTGAAGCTATCCATTTTTCATTCCTCTTATCCTGAACACGTTTATTTTATTCATCTCTCAAAGTCATTTTTTAATATTATGGGTATCATTATAGGCTCAAAGTTTATACGTGAAAGACAAGATACTCTTGAAAAATTATAATTAATTTCTTAAAATATTTTATAGTAAAATATCACAGCTTTTAATAATTATTAAGGATAATTCATTCCCATGGCAGAGAGAGTATATATTCTTATTCCTATTATTTATGCTGTTCTCAACGCAGTTTCTTTTGCTCTATATGGTATGGATAAATTCAAGGCAAAAAGGGATAAATGGAGAGTTTCAGAACAGACTTTACTTGTTGTCTCTCTTTTCGGGCCAATCGGTGCCTGGCTTGGTATGCAATATTTCAGGCATAAGACTCAGAAACCCATGTTCAGATATCTGATTCCTTTATTTATAGGAGTTCACATTATCTTTGTGTTCTGGAATAGTCTGTAAGCCAAAGAAAATTGGTTCCAGGCTTTTTGGTTGCTGAGTTTTCGGAGATTTCTTCAAAATATAACATTTCTCTTGTTATCGTTTTTGGAGAGTTATTCGAAAATTTGCATTTATTATCTCAACTGAAGCTTAGAAAAATAGCTGATGAAGTTTTCAATGAAGGCAAAATGCAGAAAATTTTAGGAAATTTCAAAAATATTTGTTTGAGTAAACAAGATTGTTTTCAGAAAAAACGATAGCAAGAAAAATTGTGAAAATTGAAGACCTGCGGAAAGTCGGATTATGATAAGTTTTAGGAAAAAGAGTTGTAATAAAAGAACTATTACCGAAAGGAGTAAAAAAAGTATTTTAAGATAAAAAGTTAAATTTCAGATAGATTATAAAAAATTCAAAATTTCGGAAATTTCGGAGATTTGAATGGAATCACTTGGATAATTCCTCTTCTACCTCTTCAGCTCCTTCTTCAAGTTCCTTCTTTTGCTGGGGGTCAAACCGAAGTAAGAGAGCCTGAAACTCGCCTATGTGTGTTTTTTCTTCCTTTGCGATATCCAGAAGGATGGTTCTGATATCTGGATTCTTGGTCAGATTTGCCATCTGTTCATAAAGGTTTATGGCATCGAGCTCTGCTATCATCCCTGCTCTGAGAATTTCTTTATCAAGGTCTTCTGCAGATATGCTTTTAAGGTCGATCGGTATTTGAGACAACATATATTACTTACTCCTTCTTTTTTATATGCATATCAAGTAATAAATATTTTACCAAACTGAATAATTTTTTAAGTTTTTGAAGCTTTCATTCTTAAAACTTTTACATTCATTGACCTTTCCGGGACCAGGATAATATCTATGGCTTATCCTGGGTAGTTGATCCTGTAAATCGCATTGTTTTTATCATCCGATACAAGCAGAGCTCCGTCAGGCATTACAAGAACATCAACAGGCCTTCCCCAGGCTGCAAGCCCCTGCAGCCATCCCTCGGCAAAGGGCTCGTAACTCACAGCTTTTCCGTTTTCCATTTTTACAAGGGTAACTCTGTATCCGATTGGGATTTTCCTGTTCCAGGAACCGTGCTCGGCAATAAAGATCTGGTTTCTGTACTCTTCAGGAAACATTGTGCCTGTGTAAAAGGTCATCCCAAGAGCAGCCACATGAGGACCCAGTTTAATCTCAGGAGCTGTGAATTCCGAACAGTTCCTAAGTCCTCCGAATTCAGGGTCAGGAATATCACCTGCATGGCAGTAGGGGAATCCAAAATGCATTCCCTGTACGGGTGCCCTGTTCAGTTCATCAGGAGGTAAATCATCTCCCAGCCAGTCTCGCCCATTATCCGTAAACCATAACTCCCCCGTTTCAGGGTTCCAGTCAAAACCTACTGTGTTCCTGATCCCCTTTGCAAAAATCTCAGGCTGGCTTCCGTCAGGCTCCATCCTCATAATCGTCCCGTAGCGTTCATCTTCCCCTTCTTTATTACAGACATTGCAGGGCATTCCCACAGGAACGTACAGCTTTCCGTCAGGTCCGAACTTGATATATTTCCAGCCGTGTGCCTGGTCTGATGGGAAATTATCATTAACGACAACGGGATCAGGCGGGTTTTCAAGCCTTGATTCTATATTATCGTAGCGAAGTACCCTGGAAATTTCGGCAACATATAGCGAACCGTTCCTGAAAGCAACGCCATTTGGCATATTCAGGTCTTCAGCAAGCACAAGCACGTTATCAGCTTTACTGTCGTTGTTCCTGTCAAGAACTGCATAAACCTTTCCTGCATCCCTGCTTCCGACAAAAAGAGTGCCGTCAGGACTCAGGGCCATTGACCTTGCACCTTCAATATTTTCTGCATAATAATCGATGGAAAAACCTGGCGGAAGCCTGATACAGGCAGGACCTGTTCCGTTTTCTCCGCAATCGTTTAATGGAATGGTTCTCAGGACGGCATAAGTTGCGAAAATAAGGAAAATTAAGACAAAAAGCCCAAGTATTATATTTCTCCCTTTCATTTTCCCCTCCAGTTAGCTCTAGATTGATTGTTACCATCTAGCTCTAAATTGATTTTTTAAAACTAATTGTCATTAAATTAGTTGTCATACGAGAACTTTTGCAGCTTCAAAAAGTTCTCTTTCAACCTCAGGTTTCGAATACCCATCCCCTCTCCAGCGTATGATTCCCTTCCCGTCCAGCAAAAATACATAGGCGGAATTCGTATTCTCCATCACGAGGGTTTTCTGATAGCCTGAGTAGTTCCCATAAAATGTAACCACATTATCGTGCTTCTCTATGGGAATTCCACCTCTCATTCCTGAGTCAATTATCCAGGAGAAAACCTTCCATGCCGCGTTTATCATCGGGATTTCGTAGACAATAAACCTGCTGTCTTTTCCGAATTCCTTTTCAAATGGCTGAACCCATGAATCAATCATGCTCTGGGCACTTCGTATAAAAGCAATGCATATGAGTGTCACCTTTCCTTCCACGTCCTTTGGAAGGGTTACAACCCTGCCTGCAAGGGATTTTGATCTAATCTCAGGAAAAGGTTGCCCTATAATATTTCGTTCGACTCTCTCAGGAACCGTACCTCCTTTTAAAGTAGCCTGCTTTAAAGTACCCCACTTTAAAGTGCCCTGCTCTTCTTTTATGAAATTCCCTCCATCACGAATTCAGAATAAAAAGCCTTGAACAAAAAATGAGCTCATTGTTATTATAATATTTCTCAACTATATGGAAATGCTTTTTTAAGCCAAATACAGGATCAGGCAATCACGGAAAAAAACGTGTTTTTATGAAATTGAAGATGATGAGAAGATAACTCATGGCTTGTAAATGAATATACAATATAACTTTTATAATTTCAAATAAGTAAAGGGTTTAATTTATACCCATTATTATTTATAAAAAGCTTATTTTGTATAACTTTTAGCGAAATAATTCAAAAAAAAGAAAAGCTTATATTTTTTTATCTCAATACTGTTTAAAGTATTATGAATTAGCATCTCCCTCAAAGAGATATGCTGAGATCTCGAATAAGATCATGGAATAATTAAAGCGTCTAAGAATTGCAGTTTTTCTGAAAATGTGAAGCCTTTTATTAAGAAAATCAGATTGCCTCTGGTTCTATCTTGATTTTATCTTTAAGGCTCCGTATTTAACTATTCTCAGAATTTGAATCTAGTAACCATAAATCAAAGATTGAAATCCTTTCTGGAGAATGAGCAGTGTGATCACAATTAAAGTACTCAAATCCTTTCTCTTGTTGCTCTGCATAACTTTTGCTTTCTTTGTTTCAGGCTGTGCAGAAAAAGATCTCAGTGCAGATGAAATTGCAACTCAGGTGATGGAGAAAGAGAACAGTATTGAAGATTATTCGTATATAATGGACGTGACCTACTACTACGGAGAAAAGACAACAACAACTGAATTTAAGACCATGTTCAAAAAGCCAAACCTGATTAAAAATATAGCGATAGAATCAGGAAAAGAGAACGGGACATTACTTGTTTCGGATGGAGAGTTCACGTGGACCTATGCTCCGGATACAAATACAGTTATAAAAACAAAAATTCCTGAAGCTCAGAAATTAGGTAAAAGTGACTACGCTCAGTTCATAAGTGGATTACTAAATGATACAAATGTAACGCTACTTGGTATTGAAGAAGTAGACAATAGATCTACCTTCTTACTGGAAACAACCCCTAAAAAAACAGCTGAGGATTATCAGCTTGTAAGCAGAACAAAAATCTGGGTAGACAAGGAAACATGGATGCCTTTAAAGTATGAAATATACGATAGCAACAAAAATCTAACTATAAAGATTGAAATCCGAGATCTAAAAGTCAATATAGGAATTCCGGACTCTGAATTTATGTTCGACATACCTGAAGGAGCAAAAATAAAAACTGTGGACCTGGAGGAAGTTCTTGAACCGCCTGAAGAATTAACCCTTGAAGAAGCCAGAGAGCAAGCAAGCTTTGAAATTCTTACCCCAGAATACGTACCTGAAGGCTACACATTTAATTATTCTACAGTCCACAATAACAGTGAAATTGTCCCTGATGGCCAGGCAGCCGAAACAGTCATCCTGACATACACAAAAGAGGAAGCCAGCATAATTCTTGCAGAAACTCTATATGAAGGCAAGCCAGAAGATTCTACAACTGTTGATTTTGGAGAAGATATTGAGATTAACGGGATAGAAGGAAAATACCTTGTCCTTGGGGATATGAAAATTTTAAGGTGGAAAATGGTAAATATTGATCTTAGCCTTAATGCTCCTCTGGAAAAAGCTGAGCTTTTGAAAATAGCAGAGTCAGTGTCGGTAAAAGAATAATATTCTAATTCAGATCAAAAACGGATAAGATCGATAAAAAAATCAAATATAAAATCGAAGCAAGAATAAAGGAGTAAAGCCCTGAAGCCTTTACCATCCTTTAAGATTATTTTTTCCATTGGTATCCGTACATCTGTGTTTTACTGATTGGTCTTGGATCTAAAAAGCATATTAATACTTTCACCCTACATTCTCAAGCCTTTTTTACCTGTTTTATCCTATCTTAGGTAATGCAAGCCTCCAATTCTAAAAAAAGCAACCCTGAAAGGCGCATTACCTTTCATGTGGATATGGACAGCTTTTTTGCATCCATAGAGGTCAGAGAGAAACCAGAACTGAAAGGAATGCCTGTTATTGTTGGTTCTGACCCTAAAAGGGGGTCAGGAAGAGGAGTTGTGAGCACCTGCTCGTACGAGGCAAGAAGCTATGGTATCCATTCTGCAATGCCTATCTCACAGGCCTACAGGCTCTGTCCAGATGCAGTCTTTTTGCCTGTGAACATGAAACTATATGCTGGGGTTTCTGCGAGAGTAATGGAACTTTTGAAGGAGTTTGCAGAAAAATTTCAGCAGACCAGTGTTGACGAAGCCTATCTTGTACCAGGGCCGGAGATAAGGAATTTTGAAGAGGCTGCCCTTTATGCCCTGAGCATAAAAGACGAAGTCCATAAACAGGAAAGAATTACCTGTTCCGTAGGGGTTGGACCAAATAAGCTAATTGCAAAGATCGCGTCAGGCTTTCAGAAGCCCGATGGGCTTACAGTTGTCAGGCCTGCAGATGTTAGAGATTTTCTTTTTCCTTTGCATGTTTCAAAAATTCCTGGAATAGGAGAAAAAACAACAGAAACCCTGGAAGAGATGGGAATTACCAGGGTTGAAGAGCTTGCAAACTTCGACATCCAGTTGCTTTCGCAAAGGTTTGGAAAAATGGGGTTTCGGATGAAGCAGATGGCAAATGGACTTGATTTTGAGGACGTTAAGGAGAAGGAGGGAGTAAAGTCCATAAGCAGGCACGGGACCTTTGAGGAAGACACAAATGACCCTGTAAAGATTGGGAAGACTCTGGATATGCTTGCTGAGAGTGTGCACGATTCTCTCCTTAAACACAGTTATCTTTTCAAAACCGTGACACTAATAGTGCGTTTTGAGGACTTTTCCACGTATACACGCTCAAAAACAGTCCCTATCTGGACTTCGGATCTCTTTGTGATTAAGAGAACAGCCATACAGCTCCTTTTGGAATTTCTCGGGAGACAAAAATTCAGGCTTGTAGGTATAGGAGTTACAAAACTCAGAGAAAGAGATGAGAGGCAGAGCCTTATTACGGACTTTATTACTGATTTTGCATGACATTCTTTATTGTTCAATCCTGTACTCTTTAGTGGTCGATTCTATTCTTTAGTGGTCGATTCTGCGTCCGATCTTCAGTTTCAAATCCGAATTATGCAGATGAGACTCAAAATAAGTTTTCCAGGGTAGACAAAATGGAATGTTTATATATTTTAAAAAGACCTTATTAGATCAATGGAAAGACTTGTAAAAATGGCTTTAGCCCTTCTCATTATCATTATCCTGACTGCGGTTATTGTTTATGCCTCACTTCCATATCTAAATTATTTTTTTGGAGCTTTCATCCTTTATATTATATTCAGATCTCTTTATCAGTTTCTCGTAAAAAAAGTGCGGATTCGAAAGCAATTTGCAGCAGTTATGGTAATAATTGTTTCGATCTTTGTTGTAATGATTCCTTTTTATTACCTTATAAGTACAATTGTCGGAGAAATCCAGCAGCTTTTAGTTAATAGAGAATCTATCATCGTGTCTATTCAGATAGGAGGCAAATTTCTAACTCATTATATCTCAAGCCTTGATATTCCTCTTGAGACCCTCCAGACTAAGATACAGGAAAAAATAATGGATATTGCTTCTGAGTCTGTCAATTATACAAGCAAGTTTGTTCTGGGTTCTATCCAGAGTCTGAGCAGGCAATCTATAGGCTTACTGATCATGTATTTTTTGCTTTATTATCTTTTGACAGGAGAAGACTCGGATTTTGCACATAAAGTACATCTCGCAATTCCATTCAATGAAGAAAATACAGCCACTCTTCTGGATGAGTTTAAAAGAATTGTCCGGACAACTCTTACGGCCAGCGGGGCTGTAGCCTTTGTCCAAGGAGGGATTCTGACCATCACTTTTCTCTTTTTTGATGTCCAGGGAGCTTTTCTCTGGGGTTCTATTGCAGCAATCCTTTCTTTTTTGCCTGTTGTCGGAGCTCCTCTGGTCTGGGTTCCTGCAGCCATCATACAGTTCCTTCAGGCGGATTACATTGCAGGAATTGCTATCCTTGCAGCAGGAGTCTTTGTAAGTGTTATAGACAACTTCCTGAGGCCTGTTATCCAGAAAAAAGTCGGGGAAATCCATCCTCTTCTTTCCCTTCTCGGGATTGTAATAGGTGTGTCCCTTTTCGGCTTAATAGGAATTGTTATAGGCCCCCTTTTACTGTCTTACTTCATCCTGACCGTTGAAATGTTTTCAAGAGAGTATCTTTCTTAGACGGAGCGAATTTCTTAGAAGGAACGAAATGTGCAGATAGAAATCCTGGGATGCGAATCTTTTGGGGCAAGATCTCTTGCCTGCGTTGTAAAGACTGATGAAAGAAAGGTTCTAATTGATCCGGGGGTCGCCCTTGCACGTTTACGTTCCGGGCTACTCCCTCACCCTTTGGAAGTTGCTGCTGCCTTAAGGATAAGAGAAAAAATCCTTTTTGCGTTTGAAGAAGCAACAGACCTTGTTATCAGCCATTACCACGGGGATCATATGCCAATGAAGTCTGAAGATCCATACCAGCTACCTGTGGAATCCCTTCCTTCCCTTGGAGGAATAAGTTTCTGGTGCAAAGGTTCTGAAAAAATTTCAGGCCTTTCTGCAAGGCGAAGAAACGAATTCGTCTGATTTTCTAGGTTTCTCTCTTCCTGCTTCTGAAGGCAGGAGTTCTGAAAATATTGATTTTTCATTTCCTGTCCCGCACGGGGTCCGAGGCAAGGGTTTTGGAACCGTAATGATGACCCGTATCTATGAAGGAGATGAGGTTTTTGTTCACGCTTCGGACATCCAGCTGCTGGACAGGGAAGCAGTCCTTGAGGTGCTTGCCTGGAAACCTACAATTGTTTTTGCCTCAGGCCCTCCTCTTTATCTTTCTCAGCGTGTTCCTGAGGTCAGAAAAGAAGCCTTTGAAAACGCCCTTCTTCTTGCAAGAAGTGTAGACACATTGATTCTGGATCATCACCTGCTAAGGTCTTTTGAGGGCTACACGTGGTTAAAAGAGCTTGCTGAAAAGGTGGAGAACAGAGTTCTGTGTGCTGCGGAGTTTATGGGAAAAAAACCTGAGCTTCTTGAAGCTCAAAGAAAAATCCTTTATGAAAAATTGCACGTGCCTTCAGGATGGCATGAAGCCTATGCAAATGGTAAGGCGGGTTTTGAGAAATATGTCTGACAGGGTTTTGGGGAATATATCCTCTCGTGTTGTGTCAGCGATAAAATATCGTATAATTCGATTATAACAATTCAGAATTTTTCAACTCTTGATGATTGACGAGACACTAGGACTTTGAGGATATGTCTGATAGAAATTTGAGAAGATATCTTACAGGCTGTCATTATCTGCCAGTATACAGAATTCTCTTCAAACCTCGTGCTTTTTGGTCAGAAGGCAGCTGTTTCAGATAGATCGATCGCTGTAGTTATTTATATCTTGAATCCGTCTGGAGAATCGCTCGTAGTAATCATACAGTTCTTTTCCCCAGGCCAGAGCACCGGGCTCAAAGCTAATAAGATATTTCCGGTCAAAGACAGTATTTTTCGGGAAAAGAGCAATTGCCATAAAATTGTCTGCCGATAAGACAGCAGGAATTCTTTCGCAGTCAGAGCAGACGAAAAGTCTGGCATTTTCTAATTGTATAAATTTTTCAGTTTGTTCTCTGTAGTCTTCAACCCACCTTTTCAGGACAGCTTCAGGAAGAACGAGTGATATAGGCACTCCTTTTTCGGCAATTCCGAGATAGAAGGAAGGAAAGAGAGGATGAAAATAAGGAAGTGCAATTTCCAGCTTTTTTGCCATTTCCGCATTTTTAACGTACTCTGGAATCAGCTCAAATATCTGGTCTATCTGTGGTTCGATTGTAGTGGAGTGCCCAATCTCATTGATGCGCCGCAAAAGAAAAAGAGGAATCTCGCTTATTTCTCTGTTAGCCCAGTAATCTGCGTTTTCTTCTAGAACAGAAAGAGTATCTACAAGAGGTTTCATTTTATCCGCAATAATTTTTCCTATCTCACTGAGCCTGTAGAGACCTTTATCCTGAACCACAAGGTGCTTTTCTTTGAGCATCTTTACCTGCGGCTGAAGTGAGGTTGCACTGGCATTGAGAGCTTTTTTAATTGTTTCTATATCCTTTGGCCCTTCAAGCAGGAGGAGAAGCACATTTTTCCTTTTTTCGGAGAGGAGAATGAGATCAAGTAAAGAGTTTTCCATATTATGCACCTAAACCAGACGCTTATAGTCTCATAGTAATTAAGATACTGAACTTGTGTAATTATAAAGGATACACGACAAATCCAAGATCTGCTAGTGTACCGAAATGTGCTCGTACATTGACTTATGCTTGTACATGAAGTATACTCGTGAACCTGTAGATTTATACTCGTGAACCTGTAGACCTGAAGATTTGTTATTGATATATTATTCCTTCCAGTTATAAACCCATACATTTTAATTTTTCATTTTTTATAAAATAATTTTTGTGAGTGTTATTTTACTCTTAGGAATTTTTTATTAAAAAATTGTATCCTCTTCAAATTGAGTGGAAAGCTCTCACTTTCAACTTAATGGCTTTTTTCTCCGAGCAGTTGAACCAGAGACGGCATTCCAAATGTGTTTCCGACTCTCTCACATATATACTCATATGCACTTGCACCCAGTTTCTTTGCTGTCTGGACAATCGTCGTAAATGTATCATTTGCCTTTGTTCCTTTCTCTGTTATGGTTTGAAGGCTCACATCTCTTTTCCTGACCTTTGCCCTCGCCGCTAGTTCCGCTGCATAACAATGCAGCGGAACATCTGGCAAAACCACTACCTTCAATAAATGTTCCTTTTTCTCTTTCGTCTGCCGATTCTTTTATCCAGCTGTTCATATCCTGTCATAGTCGAAAATTCTCCCATCATGAATCCAGCAAAGAGCATGGTGATATGCAATTCACTTGAATTGACGTGCATCATCACTCAGAAGCGTGGTAACCACAGGTATGTCTGTACTTTGATGATGTGCCGCAATTGCACAGGCTTCAAGAACTTTCTTCTTGGAGCCACGAATATTAGGTTTGGTTTGTTCACCTTTGAGTAGGTTGATTTCGTCTCGAAGTTTTTGGTTATCTGCCTTGATAAATTCAATCTCCTCATTCTGTTTTTCAATGATATAAAACAGAATGCGAAAAGCTGTGGCATATATTTCATCCTTAATTTCATCAGGATTGATGTCCAGTAAAGCCAGTAATTGTTTTAAAGCTTCGAATTTTCCATTTTTTACTCCAAAATAGGATAAGGGGAAATGGAACAACTATTATATTTTTCATGTAATTGAAAAAAAATATCTAATTTGAAGAGGATACAGTGAAATCCTTTAATACCTTGTCAAGGGTTTAACACGAGCATGAAGAAAATTGTTTTGTTGCGTCTGGGGCACCGCCCTGAAAGGGATAAAAGGATCACCACACATGTGGGCTTAACAGCCCGGCTCCTTGGCGCAGACGGTATGCTCCTTGCCTCTGATGACTCAGGTATAGTGCAGACTATTGAGGATGTTGTCAGGCGCTGGGGCGGGAATTTTTATGTAAAAAATAATGTCAATTTTAAGCAGGAAATCAGGGAATGGAAAGCTGAAGGGGGAAAAGTCTGCCACCTTTCCATGTACGGAGTCAATCTTCCAGATGTTACTGCTGAACTTAAAAAGTGCGAAAAACTTATGATTGTCGTAGGTGCGGAGAAAGTTCCTCCGGAAATTTACCAGCTTGCAGACTGGAACGTTGCTGTTGGCAGTCAGCCCCATTCCGAAGTTGCGGCTGTCGCGATTACTATGGACAGAATTGCAGATGCTGAACCGCTCGAAAAGGAATTCACTAATGCTGAACTGACAATTGTTCCTACCGAAAGAGGCAAACAGGTTATAGAAAATATGAAGGATTAAGCCTGCTCCTTTTTACTCCTCTTCACAGCCCGTATTCTTTAATTTTTCAGGGTTTCTTATGTTGACACAATTCCATAATTTAGTGATTTCTCATTTTTTCCTTCCTTAAAACTTCTCTTTTCTCTGCGAAGTGCTTAAATAAACTTTAATAATCTTTGAGAAGCAATTTATTTGGCATTCCTGCCAAAGAATTCTTTCATTGATGTTTTCATGATTAATTTTCCAATAGTACGCTTACACTTTTCATCAATAGCACTGTTAGCGATCTTCAACCTACACTGAATACCTTACTGATATTGCAAGAACCTGAAACAGTATGGAATGCCTTTAATTCCGGAACAGATTTCATTGCTTAATAACACAAATGAAAATCTTCTTCTGAGGAAAGGAGTGAAATCAGAAAATATCAGGGACGAGAATTCAATGTTCAAGAACAATAAAGCTTTTTGTGGAGAATAATGGCAAAATCTTTGCATGTGGAACTTGTCTGAAAACAAGGAAATGGAAGGAAGAGAGTTTGTCCGATCTCAACCATGCGTGATATGCTCCATATAGTTGAAGAATCTGACAAAATTTTGACATTTGGTTAAGCCAATTCCCAAATTTATTTTTTAAAAACAAAAGCATCCAATTACGGGAAAACAGCGATAAGGCATTCGTCAACATCGAGTAAGTATTATTTCTTCAATCCTTTTATCAGCTCTGCGACGTTACCCATAAATTCTAGGCCAGCGTTTCTCCCTGTCCCTGAATAGATAGGCTCCACTCTAGGACCATTTTTCCGTAATAAAGTTACATTGATACTGGAATGTAGCGACTCGTTGACCTTTGCCGTCATATCTCCCAGTCTTGGTGCTGGTAGCTCGACACCTTCCGACCTATCCGCATCGATGTCGAGCCGGTATACCTTATTTTCCAGCCGGACCCGAATGTTATCGTCAGTTACATCGAGACAGGTGACCCTTGTTCCGGAATAAGTAGTAAATTTGTACAATTTTTTGTCATATAAGAAGCCAAAGATATAACCTGTGAAATAATTGCCTAGCCAAGGAATCTTCGCGATCGAGCCCGAAAGTGATACCCCCTCTCGATCAAAATGGTTTGTCTGCATCCAAATCCAAGAGGAAGGCATTGAAGATCCCCAATCCTTTTCTATGTAGCCCCTACCACAGCTGAGGTCCGTCCTTATGCTATCAGCTTCAATGAACCCCTCTATGGTATGGTCCATACTCAGTATGCCGTGATAGCATTCCATACCTGGAACGAATGCATACCAGCCCATCACTCCAGGAGACAGCAATTTCACGGGCCAGGGATGCGTGTCCTTGAAACTGATTTGGGCAGATATTCGGTCTCCACCCTGCTCAATATTGAGACTCATCTCGTGAATACTGAACGAAGATCTGCCAATCGTAAGCTCGAAATTCTTATCACTCGTCTTAAGCTCATCAAGAGGATACCTAAAATAATGCATTCGCTTCTCTCTGGCATCCAGGAACATAACAAATGCATGGGACTTCAACGGATCTCTGGTTATAGAGACACCTGGGATAACAGCATAGGCATTCTTTTCGCTGCGATCCACCATCTTAAAATACCAACCCTCAAAAAAATCCTTCTTCTTTTTCCTGCCGTGGAATATTTCTGGCTTCCAGATATCGAACATCATATATGGCAGGAAGGGTATCGTTAAAAACCTTATTGATAATCTCTGCTCTCGTACGCCTAAATAAGTACGGAAACCTAATGTACGCAAGAAAAGGAGATAGGGATATATCCAGGTTTACATCCCTCCGCTCCTAGTAATAGCTTCAATTACTTCAAATCGGTAGCAAATTAATTCCTCTTCCCTCTCCATCAACTCTTCAATCAATCGCAAATTGTCCGTTTTAGGATTCCACTTTGCAATTTTCGATTCTTGAAGTTTGACCACGGTTTTCGTCAATTACTTTAATTGTTTATGGGTTTAGTGTCAAGCCCGTACACACTTTCTTGTTTGAAACTATTTTTCCTCCCATAATAATATCCATCTTAGATGTAGGGTTGAATGTAAAAGTGCATACAGTTGAAGTCTGCGTCTAATACAGGGTTTCCACCCAGACCAAAGGCGGTAGGTTCAGAGAGCTCATTCTCATAGGTATTCGTGCGTTCAAATTGCATACTCGTACCGATATAAGTAATTACTATTCTTTACTCAGATCATTTGTTTTCAAATAAACATTAGAATAATGACGAAAATATGAAATCCATTTATATTTGAAAATATATATAAATATAAACTAAACTTATTAAATCTTAAATATGATTATAGATAACTAATAACCACTATTGTCTATAATAAACTCTAGAATATGCAAAATAGCATCAGGAACTGCCCCTTATTTTAATATTATGTATGGAGAAAGTGTAAATCACAATTACTTCTTTTACTTGCTGATAAATAATGAGAGTATTCAATTTACGAAGATTGGAGAGAATGTTCAAAAGTTCATAAAAAATAGGGCTAGTTGCTGAATTAAAGAGGACAATTGAATGATTGGAGAAACGAGCACAGGATTAAAAGAAAAATCTCTGGAGAAAGCTCCAACTGGCATAAATGGTCTGGATGATATCACTTACGGAGGGCTACCGAAAGGCCGTCCGACTTTGGTAACAGGAAGTGCGGGCTCAGGAAAGACCCTTATGTCTATGGAGTTCCTCGTCAAGGGAGCCCAAAAGTACTACGAGCCAGGGGTCTTCATGGCTTTTGAGGAAACAGCTGAGGATCTGACAAAGAATTTTGCCTCTCTAGGATTCGATCTGGATGAACTGGAAACCAGGAACAAGCTTGTAGTCGATTATGTCTATATTGATAAAAGCGAAATTGAGGAAACTGGGGAGTATGATCTGGAAGGCCTTTTTATAAGGCTTGGGTTAGCTATAGATTCCATAGGTGCCAAACGCGTGGTTTTGGATACATTAGAAGTCCTGTTCTCAGGATTTCAGAACGAGGCTATACTGCGCTCTGAGCTACGCAGGCTCTTCCGCTGGCTGAAAGAAAAGGGTGTGACAGCTATAGTTACCGGTGAACGGGGAGAAGCTTCTCTTACAAGATACGGATTAGAGGAGTATGTCGCAGACTGTGTTATCCTCCTTGATAACAGGATGGAGAAACAGATAGCTACCAGGCGCCTGAGGATCATCAAGTACAGGGGATCCAGGCATGGCACCAACGAGTATCCCTTCATGATAGAAAAAGATGGAATATCAGTTTTGCCCATCACGTCCCTGAGTCTGGAGCACGAGACTTCTACAGAAAGGATATCAACTGGTATAAAATCCCTGGATACAATGCTTGGAGGACAGGGATACTATTGTGGTAGCACCATACTTATTTCGGGAACAGCAGGAACAGGCAAGACCAGTTTTGCAGCTGAATTTGCCAAAGCTGCCTGTGACAGGGGAGAACGCTGTCTATATTTCGCATTTGAAGAATCCCCAAGCCAGATAATAAGGAACATGAGATCTATAGGCATAGACTTCCAGCCCTACATAGATACCGGACTCATGAAAATCAGTGCCTTCCGGCCAATGGCTTACGGCCTTGAGATGCATTTAATAGCCATGCGTAGGCTTATAGACACATTTGAACCATCCATTATAATTATAGATCCCATTTCGAACCTGACTAACGTGGGAACCCAAAGCGATGTCCAGATGACACTTACCAGGCTAATCGACTATTTGAAGCTTAAAAATATTACCGCTTTATGCACCAGCTTGATAGAGCTAGAGCACGAAAACATCGAGGGAATGTATGCCCAGGGCGTGTCTTCCCTTATGGATACCTGGATCAACCTGCGCTTTTTCGAAAATAATAATGAGCGTAACCGTGGTATTTCAGTCATCAAGTCAAGGGGTATGGAGCATTCCAATCAGATCAGGGAATACCTGCTAACTGATCATGGAGTGGAGATTCAGGATGTTTACCTTGGACCTTCAGGAGGCCTGCTTATGGGCTCGGCTAGGGTTGCCCAGGAGGCTAAGGATATAGTTGAGATTACAGCTCAAAGACAGAATGTGGACCGGAGGAAGAGAGAGCTTGAGAGCAAGCTAAAATCTCTGGACGCTCAGATAACAGCGATAAACTCTGAGTTTGAGGTGCATAAAGGAGAGCTTAATAAACTCATCTCCGAGGATGAACTCAGGACTAAGGCGCTGGCAAAGGACAGAAGTGACATGGCCCGAATAAGAGGAGCGGACATATAAGTGAGGAATTTTATGGAAAATGTGGCACAAAATAATTTCGAGCCTGTATCAGCTCAGCCTGATGATGTGTCTGATGAGAAGACTTACACTTTAAGGTTATATGTTGCTGGACAGACAAAAAAGAGCTTGGCTGCCTTTGCCAATTTAAAAAAGATTTGTGAGGAACATCTAAAAGGAAGATATAAAATTGAAGTTGTAGATCTCCTGGAGAACCCACAATTAGCCAAAGGAGATCAGATATTAGCAATCCCTACGCTGGTTAGAAAACTTCCACAGCCGATTAAAAAGATCATAGGTGACCTCTCAAATACGGAGCGTGTCTTGGTAGGTCTGGACCTGCTCCCTACGGAAAGTGATACTCAATGACTGAGAACGAAGAAAACAAAGAGAATATTATTCTGAGGTTAAGGACTCTACAAAGCCTCGAAAAAACCCTGGAAAAGACAGAAAATGACAAATACGTTCTACGTCTATATGTTGCTGGGATGGGGCCCAAATCAATACAGGCAATAGACAATATTAAGCGTATACTTGAGGAGTATCTGCCTGGTAAGTACCAACTAGATATTATTGACATTTACCAGTACCCCATTTTCGCTAAAGATGGTCAGATAGTAGCAGCTCCTACTCTCATAAAGGAACTTCCACCACCCTTGAGAAAGCTAATAGGCAGCATGTCGGATACTGAGAGGGTTCTAGTTGGAATGGATCTTTGGAAAAATAATAAAAAGTAATTAACTTTTGGAAAATAATATAGATTATGAGAGAAACAGTATAAATATGACTTATGAAGAGACAAAAGGTAAATGGGGGCCATTATTGGGTAAAAATCAAGCCTTAGAAGACGAAATACATGACCTGAAAGACGAGATAAAGGATCTTAGAGCACGTCTAGCAGAAGCTGAAGAACTCAGGCGTGCCATCAATGAGGGGGACCTGGATGCACTGGTGATACCTGGTTCAAGGGGCGAGATGATTTTTACCCTGGATAGTGCAGATCGTGCATACCGTGTCCTGGTGGAGACAATGAACGAGGGCACTGCCACTATAGCATACGATGGCACAATTCTTTACTGTAACCATCACTTTGCAGAGATCATGAATATGCCTTCACATGCCATAGTAGGTACTTCGATCTATCAATTTATTGATCCTGCAGATAGGATTAACTTTGAAACACTTCTGGAGCAGGGAAAAGGGAAAGATGAAATTAACTTTCGGATTGAAGGGAGAGCAATTCTTCCAGTCTACCTGTCCATCAGCTCGCTGCAGGTAGAGGGATCTCCAGATGCCTGGTGTCTTGTGGTCACAGACCTGACAGAGAAAAAGAAGAATGAAGAAACTCTTGCAAATGTCGAGATCATCCGTAAAAAGGAAATTCATCACAGGATTAAAAATAACCTGCAGGTAATATCATCCCTTCTGGACCTGCAAGCTGAGAAATTCAATAACAGAAAATGCATTGAGGAATCTGAAGTTCTTGAAGCCTTCAGGGAAAGCCAGGACAGAGTGATGTCTATTGCACTTGTTCATGAGGAATTACACGAAGGTGAAGGAGCCGATACACTTAACTTCTCATTATATCTTAAGAAGCTCGTTGAAAACCTTTTCCAGACTTATAGGCTTGGAAATACCAATATTAAATTAAATCTGGATCTTAGAGAAAATATTTTCTTTGATATGGATACTGCTGTCCCACTGGGGATGGTTGTAAATGAACTTGTATCTAATTCCCTCAAGTATGCATTTCCAGATATGGATAAAGGTACAATTCAAGTTAAACTCTTTAGTGAAGAGGCTAGAGACGAGCCAAATTACTGCAAGGAGCCTACTGAACCTATTGAAAAATGTACAAAGTATACAATGATAGTCTGTGATAATGGAATTGGCATTTCTGAAGAAATTGACTTTGAAAACACAGAAACGCTTGGTCTGCAGCTTGTAAACATTCTGGTTGACCAATTAGACGGTGAGATCGAACTTAATAGGAATAATGGAACTGAATTTGTCATAGGATTCAGTACAGAATAAAAAGAGAATTAATAAAAAGACACAATTTCTCTACTTCTGTTGGTGTAACATCCCGTATATACTTTTATTTTCCCTTGTATGAACTGTCTATAGATTCCACAGTATGTCTTATCTACTTCTTTTGTGCATGTATAAGAATCGTTTCGATACGCGGCACATTTCAAAGCATATTCGCATTCATTTGTCATCGATTAAGACTTAATTTCCTTCTTCTCTTACTCTTTCTGACCTTCCGCAGATGTCTTCAAAAAAATAACATTTTTCTTATTCTCGTTTTTGGAAAATTATTCGAAACTCTTCAGTTAGTATATCAACTGGAATCTCGGAATATCCGTAACCAGCCTGATTACTTCTGCTTCAGAATATTTTTCGGTAACTGGAACCTTCGAATTTTACAAAATTCGGGATAGTTCTTTGTCAAAAAGGGCACGTGGGAGACATTCTTCAACGTATCTCTCCCTTATATTAAAAGTAGTATTCTGGCGTTGTAGATAAAAAATGAAAGAATGGGTTTGAAATTACATATATTAGCCAGAGCTTGAATTTGCTTTAACATCCCTTTTCCTTTTACCTTAGTCCTTCGGGTCAAACTTTATAGCTCGATCGTACACAATCTCTGAGTAGGCTGGCCCGGTCTTTGTTGCGTTTTCCAGATAGGCTCTCCAGCCAATGAAGAGCGGCTGATCCGGTTCTATGCCGTGAACTCCCACACCGTAAGGAACCTCATAGCAGTATTGATCACCTTCGCTGCAGTTCCTGGCGAGCTTGTAGACATAGAGGTATTTCGCATTAGGACTGTTCGGGAGATATTCCTCGGCAGACCCACTGAAATCTGCATCTGTGATTGCTCTAACGCCATTCCACACATCCGCTCCATATATGGCGAAGTTCGAGTACGTTGCTTTTCCTGTAGCTACATGGTTTACTCCATAGACAATTATGAATTCATTGGTATCATTGCCCAGAGTAATTGCCGGATCTCGCAGGAAAGGATAGTACAGCGAGGTGTTAAAGAAAGGAGGTGTAGGTGAAGAAGCAGTCTGATTTGCTGTCCATAGATAACACGCATCGTTGTTTGGACCTACTCCATTGATTCCTCTCTGGATAGCATCACTCCCTACAGGAACTGCCTGACTGATCGGAAGCTCTGTGGCATTCGACTCATTATACTTTTGGAGAATCGCATTCCTTAGCTCTTCGAGATCATCTTTAAGCTCAAACTCTGTTTGCCCGGTTCCACGGACTCTTAGCTCTGGATAATTATAAGGATCCAGCTCCGTAGATGTTGTTGGGGAGTAATCCGGAAAACAGTTGCAGGTGTATTATTTATGTAATCTTCGCCAGCCTGCGTGTCATTGAATAAGGCTGGGCGGACAAATGTAGCAAATGTATCGGAACCATTCTCCAGGCCCATGTTTAATATAGTTGAGGGAAGCACCTGGGTGTTAATTATGCCATCCGAATACCCCGCTGATTGGGCAGCAGCCCGGATGCGTTGATCAATGCCTCTGTCGGCTGTAATGATTATTATCGTAGTTTGGTTGAAAGGATTTCCAGACGACCCGTTTGGAGTTCCTTCGGTTTTGATAACCAGGTTGTTCACTGTGTCTGCTATGTTGGAAAAAATCCATTTCCTCTCATTCCCAATTATCCTGTGCATTATGAAATTATCGTAGCTGAAGTACCTGCATTCCGACGGTGTTCTTCCCACGAAAACAACAGCTTCATCAGGACGAAGGTTCCAGAATGGAGTTGTATTTCCGCTCATCCCAAGCGCACTTGTTATTTTAGAGATCCGTGCATCTACTTCATAACCACTTGCCGCTGGAACAAAGAATGCCACATATTTTGTGGTTGGATTGTTTCCGTATGCAGAAGGCAATACTCCTTTCTCTAATAAACCTATTAAATCAAAGTAACCCAATTCACCTTCCTTTACGGTAAATCCGTCCTGTTCCAAAGCTTGCTGAAAAACTTCAGCTTCATACGTTTCATTCTCTGCGAGTCCAGTCCCTGTTAACACAGTGAACAAGACGCCAAGCAGTATAAGTAGCATATAATTTTTCATATACCATATCCCCATTAACAAATATCTTATCAAATCTTTAGTTTTGGATGTAATGTGTCAAAATTTTGCCAGCCAGTGAGTATATTATAATGTAGTTGTAGATTATATATAACGAATAGAATAATTTATCCTTAATAATAAACAGCCTTAAATTCCGGATAAAAGGTGTGTTCTTAGTGAAAACGGCAGGATGGAAAGAGACTGGCAGAAATGGAACTGCAGATCAACAATCCAATTTTGATTTTGTTTTTCAAACAGCATCTTGGTTGAAAATATCGCTTTTTAGGTCCCCGGGCTGCTCCACGCTCGACGAAGGAGAGCGGCCTTTTCCGTAAAGTCCGAAAAAAAACTGGAATTCCTGGATTTTATCAAACTATATTATAAATAAACCTGAACCTCAAGACTTTCTATTTTAATCAATATAAATAACAAAGTAAAGCCCAAAAAGTAATCATTCAAAAAACAAACTTCAATTTTCGACTAAAAAAATCAGAAAGCAGATTGAAAAGCCAAAATCAAAATAATTAAAATTTCGTTATCAAGACATAAGTAGAATCAAAAGCCCAAAACCAATAAACTATTAAGTAAGCAATCACAAACGTTAACTGTTATTTTTACCGGATTTGAATTTCTTAACAATCATATTTTTGATCGATTTTGAAAGGTGTAATCATGCCCCATATAATGGAATTAGTCGGAAAAACAAGAGTAGTCATAAAGGATGGAAAAGTCATTGAAGTCGGAGAACCTGAAGTAGGATGGTGTCCTATCTTTGCCAAGGTGCGTGGAATTCAGAAGATAACTCCTGAAGAAGTCAAGAAGAACATGGAGTTTAGAATAAGTGATTTCGGGATGTTTACTGACAAACGCAAGCTGGAACTTGAAGATTTTGTAGGATTCGGAGCTTCAGAAGTTATGATGACAGGTCTGAGCAGAGGTTTACTTGACACAACAGTAACAGCCTGCGAAGGCGCAGGAACAGTTATTTCCAATAATCCTACCCTTGTTCAGGGTATGGGCGGCAGGATGTCAGGTCTTGTAGAAACCGAGCCTATCGAAGGCATCATAAAAGGGATCACAGAACGCGGCGGAATTGTACTTGACCCTTCAACTGCAAAAATGGATCCTGTTGCAGGCGTGAAAAAGGCAGCTGAACTCGGTAACAAAAAGATTGCAGTAACTGCAGCCTTTGCCGAAACCGCAAAAGAGTTACGGAAGCTTGAAGCCGAACTCGGGCTTGATTTGATAATAATTGGAGTTCACGTTACGGGCTTAAGCAAGGAAGATGCCCAGACTCTTGTCGAAAATGCAGACATTACAACCAGCTGCGCTTCAAAGTACATGAGGGATCTTGTAAAGCCTCTTGCCCAGGTAGGAACGGCAGTTCCGCTTTTTGCCCTTACCCAGAAAGGAAAGGAACTTGTGATCGAAAGAGCAAAGGATATCAAAAGTCCAATTCTGATCAATACCATGCCTCTGCCTGTTCTGCCTGAAGAAAAGCAGCCCAGAGAACTAAAGTAAAAAAACAAATAAAACAGGTTTTGAAATAACTTTAAATAGGCTTTATAAGCCTCTATTATTCTTTTTTTCATTTTTCTTTATTTCTTTTTCCTCTTTTACTTTTTTCTTTTTAGCAGTGGGCTGGGAACTTTGGTCGATAAAATATAATGATCGCAATTAGTAGGCAGTTTCTTTTTTGAGACTCCATGTTGCCAGCGCAAAGCTACCACAGTACATCACTGCAAATAGCGCAATATTGGGTTAAGAGGTAAGAAATCAAAAAATTAGGTGTAAACTCGATATGGCAAATACAAAACTTGAGAATTGAGAAGAATTCCTGTCAAAAAATGAGAAACACTTCTTAGAACTATATATAGAGATTCACACGATTAGAGACGTATCTAAAAATAAAGGTAATTTAATGGCAACAAAAGATGAAGAAATGGAAGAAATAATCAAAAAAGCAAAAGAGCAAGTATTAAACTGGTATAACCCTGAAACAGATCGTGCTTTTATAGAAACTTCTATCTGGAGTGCTTCACCAGATTATGGAGAAGGTTCAGGGAATCTTACTAAATTATTTATCTTACAGGGAGGGGAATCTAAAGGAACTATTTTAGCGGATTACTTTAATGGTACTGTTATTGCTTATGATAGGACTTTTAGCCAAACTCGCATATGGAGAACCATTTTTAGGGAACAATAACCAAATACTCAACTTATTTACTATCAACTTCCCATTTTGCTCAACATTCAGTAAGATATGTTGAGAATTTAAAAATGAATTTTTTAGCCAGTTAACTACATAACAATTATGCTAATTTTCACGCAGGTCTTATCGCTACTTGGTACTTCAATTGCTTCCTAATTAATAATATTTCTCTCCAAAAATGGTATCAGAAACATGTATCTCATATTTCTGATACCATTTTTTTATATAATTGAGTTAGGTATACACAGTTGGAATCTGAATTAGAAGACCGTTATATATTATTGCCCTAATCAAACGCGGATCGATATACATACCAATTTCCTCCCCTTCTTAGCTGCTCTTTTTCTATGTAATATTTTAAGAAGGTTAGACATTTAATATTTTGTAAGTGTAAAACGAAATTTTAAGATGTGAAAACTAGTATTACAAAAACTTGTATGGAGGCTTCTTACTTCCAGTGCCTACATAACCTTCTGATTAATCAACATCTTAACTCAAAATTAATCTAAAAAATAGAGTACTAAGAAACATGAAGTACATGTCTCCGATAAAGATATTTATCACAGTGCCTGATGAGTTTCTCAATCCCTTTTTAATCTATCGCGGCATTATGATTAAGTTCTAAATATAACAACTTCAATTTCCACGACGACAGCGGCCGGCGTTTCTACCGGGGAATGGACATCGATGATACATATGTAATGGTATAAACATATTATCTTCACCTCATATTAACTGCTCTTTTTTTATGATGTGCTTTAAGAGTGATATGTACTTAATTACTTTTGTGTGTTAAGATGTTACAACTTGAGAATAGACATTGCCAAAACTTATATCGTAACTTTTTAACTGAATGTTACCTTTGTATTTACTTTTACGAGATTTACAATTTCAACTGTTATTCTATAGCGAATGTTTATGCTTCCGCTGTAAAATTTTACACTTAAAGAATTTATAAGATACTTTGTCGTCCATGTGTGCCAAACTCCGTTGTCGATCCAAGCAAATGAGACCTTCTCCACTTTAAGTATTGAGAACGCGTTGCTCTTCATATAGAACAGATCCCAAAACTCAAACTTGCTTTTCTAAGTCCCTTATTCTAATAATCAATCTAGTTTCTGATCGTGAAAAATGATTCTAAAACTTTCTGATTTGAGAATAAAATTGGTTTTGGGATGAGCTCATCCATAAATAGAAAAAAGAAAAAATTGCAGCGAGAATGAGGTTAGCTTTGGTATGGTTTTTCCCTTCATTTTTCCCATCCACTCAGCTTCTTTTCAGTAAAAGTCCTGCTTCAAGATACTTGATTTCAGTTTCCATTTCCGCAAGTTTCATCCAAGTAAGATAAACATCTCTTAACAGTAAATAAAATGCAATTCCAACCATCAAATAGAAAGGAAATCCAAAGTGCGTTCCGATAGCAATCAATCCCAGAAGAAGAATAGCAAGATATAAAAGCTCTTTTTTCATATCCATCATGTCTCGCCTCAGAATCATGGCTTTAGCTTCACGGTGGCTTATATCTCCTCTTTGCACCATAAACCAAATGTCAAAATCACGTATAACCTTCGAACGTTGCATATTTCCTCACTGATTAGGAATAAATAGTCAGCATACAAACCTCGACCCCGGCTATACGGCTATATATCCATTCAAATTTATTGCACCACTACTATATATTCCAAGTCCTGTAAGTAGTACAAAACAGGACTGTTGAAGGCTCTTAGAGCAGTGTAAATCTGTCCGAATTAAAAGTAGAGAAGATCTGAAAGTGTCGCAAAGGTCATAAAACGATCGGAAATAGCCAGTACATGATTCTTATAACAAGTGGCTTTCAAAACATCCCAAACGACTTGATGGCAAGAAATAAAGCTATGACTGAATCTGTTAATAATTTTTTAGTGGTATTTATTTACCCAAATTAGTCAAAAAGGGAAGGATGGTTAATATGCATACTGCCCTTCCACATAAAAAATCTTACCTTTTTTATTTTCATCCTGAAATCGCATATTGTCCTTTTTATATGGTGTCATTTCTCCACAATGTGGACAATGTGCTACGCTGCCATTTGTTGCTGATTCAAAAAATGATTTAGCATCTCCGAATTGAATAGGGGCGCGAAACCATCCACGACACGAAAGGCATTTAATCTCACAATTAACATATCTTACCATATTTACCCCACCTTGGAATACTAATATGCAATGATTTGTATAAATACATTAGTATTGATTTTGGGGTTGACATTTTTTTCTTTGGTAATTTCTTGGTTTCATAAGATGTTTTCCAGAGGAATGTACTGCGAGTATTATGAAAGTTGTTTGTTTACTCAGCCATTACAAACTATGCAGGAATAGACAAGTTCTGGTCGATAAATCCCCGCTTCAATGTCAAAAAGCCAAGACCAATTATATAGCGCCGTCGCTTACTAAGGCCTTATAAAATGCTCAATATGCTTGCTCAGGAGAAGGCAGTGTAATCTGCTTCATTCAGAATTTAGAGATAGTTAAAACAGTCTTCACCTATTTACCAGAACTCCCAACATGACTTTTTTATATTATATTCTCCGAAAGTAATTTAATGTTTAACTTGCTATATTCCCATTTCTCCTGGATCAAGCTTTTAATATGAACTCTTGTATGTATATTCTCTTTTTATCTGGCAGTTCTTAATGTGCATCTGATCTTTGACAGGCAAAGTCCTCTGGATTGCTAACAACTCACCCAGAGCCTCTATACTTGATTAAAAATAGCTTTCTTGTCCCTCTTTATCCCCTCTCTTTATCCTAAAAATTCATTATTGAAGAGCTAGTTTAAAGGTACATTTAAGACGATTTGGTGGAAAATGTAAGGAAAAATAGTATTTAACTTCATAGAATTTCCACCACATGTAATGCCAATAGAAGCCCAGGGTCACTGCATCCGTTCACTGTATCCCCAATACAGTCTTTTTGACCATTAAGCTCCCCAAAACAATTCAGAATCTTCACCCATAAACCATTATTGAATCAAGTCTTGCAGTACCTATTTTTGTCCAGTATCTGCAAATGTTGCAATACTGAGTCTCGCCATCTGTATGCAGTTTCAGATTAGAGTGACATTTTGGACATATTTTTAGATGCTTCATAAATAAAACCTTTTGAATTCCCTTTTTAAATTGATAGAGGTTCTTAAGAATTGGAATTTAAGAAGAAGCCCAGGATTGCTGCATTTATTCACTGTATCCCCCAATACAGTCTCTTCGACCATTAAGCTCCCCCAAGCATATTGGTTCGAAGAAGGATCAGCAATCCCAGGCGATTCTTTCATTGTGGTAGATGATTCCCCAGTTATTTCCCAACTCCAGCATAACTAATTGGATAAATTATTTATAATAAATTATATCAAAAATTGTATTTAAACGAAAAAATGTTTAATTCATTTTGTTTTAAGGACATTAAAATTATCAATATACTATAATTTTTCAATTATATTTAAAATTCAAACCAGAAACAATCTTTCGTATCGGTTATGATATATATCTCTGAGGCCTTATAAATGTCCAGATTAAGAGAAATAGGGTTCCTCTTAATCTTTGGGTTGGATCGCGGGTAGGGTTTGAGAATAGGGACTCAAAACTCTACCATCTACTTCTTAGCTAACCAGACTTACTCTCATTTCGTTGAAAACTCTATATTTGCTAGAGCTTGTTCTTCTTCTACTCTCAATAGAGTTATACTATTACTGCTTCGTTATCTTACTGCTTCGTTATCTTACTGCTTCGTTATCTTACTGCTTCGTTATCTTCCCGTTGTTCGTAGATATCTTTTTTTGGTTTGCAACGGTAAAATGTTATGAGAACGTATGACAAACGAAACAAAAAAACAAGCAAAAAAGAGGAGGAGAAGGATCTTGTGAGATTCACATTATAGAACGAGTGTAAGGACACGTTATCCTTCCTGCATCTCTAATACAGTCTTCGAAGATTAAGCGTTCCCAAACATAATTCATCAAAGAAGGATTTGTGACCTTCAGAGGTTGTTTATTGATATTCGAAATCCCAGTTTGATCCCAACTCTTATTTTTATATATTCATATAAATATATTAAATTAATTATATGAAAAATTGTTTTTAATTAAAACATAGTTTTATATTAAAAAATTTAGTCGTGTACATGAGTCATGGATCAATTCTGAAAAAAGAGCACTATTGACTTGTTTGAGAAAAGTACAGAGAGTTTCTATAGAGTATGGTTTTCGACAACTCGCACCCACGACCAAAAATTTAAACAAAGATTATTCCATATAAAAATGATTTTCAATTTTAAGTAATTCAATTTATAAAGTTAAACTAATTTATCGATTCCAAAATGAATCCATTGATCGATGGTAAAATTTGAAAGTCCAGGTTTGTGAGCATATTTTGGGATCGAAACACTATTTCTGAAACAAGTTTAGGAACGTAGTCTATGAAATCTTGTCAAGTCACATTTATTTTATATGACTTTATTTTTATATAAAAAGATGCATATTACTAATTTACATATGAGAGTATATCACTCATATGGCTTCAATTGAACTTGATTTGCCAAAAAACAGAAAACTTATTTAAAATGACATCCAAATCGAATTCACGAATGGGGGAATGTAAACAATGGAAGTAAGTCCTGTGGAAGTACAGAAAGCTTTAAAGGATATGGACTATCCTGCACAGAAGAAAGAAATAATTCAGCATGCTAAAAAGCATAACGCCAGCAAAGGAGTATTGGACGAGCTTGAAAGAATAGAGGATAAAGAATATAAAAATGCGGCCGAAGTGAGCAAAGAGTTTAAAGGCGAATAAAGTAAGAACTTCTATCACTAGCAATCGAACTGCCGGGCTTGTTATATGTAGAGACGAGAGGAGATTCTCAGAGAGTCGACTTTCTTTCTATTTAAATCTAATTTTTTGGTTATATATATTCATTGAATTTTCACGTGATTTATTGGATTTCTGTGCAGGGTAAAAAACATACTGCTTTTCTTTTATTATACTTTCGGATTTGTGTTATAGCGTATATTGCACCAGCTATTACTTTAGTGCCTAGTTATTTTCCCATTGCTAAGTTGACGATAAGCGCAACTCCCAGCCAGGGTCATAATCAGCGTGATAGTCCATCCCAGGATGTTGCTCGCCCTCGAGTTGACGAATTGACCCATGACGTCTTTTCTGTTCGCTATCATGATTATCAGAGCCATCAGCGGTGGTGCAGCCAGGCCATTCAATGCAGCTGCGTAGTAAAGGGCAGTTATCGGGTTGATGTCGAGCCAGTAAAAGGACATGCCTATCAATGTAGATACAACGATCACCATGTAAAACCCCGGAGCCCTACAGGCTTTTTACAAGTCCCTCCTTAAGTCCGGCAGTCTCTGCTACAGCATATGCTGACGCACCGGCGAGTACAGGGACTGCAAGTGATCCCGTACCGATGATACCAGCCGCGAAGAGTAAATAGGAGAGGTCGCCAGCCAGCGGGCGTAGAGCTTCAGCCGCCTGCGAAGCAGTCTGAATTGTGGTAATTCCTCCAGCATGTAGGGTGGCAGCAGTAGTGACGATGATGAAGAACATAATAACCTGAGAGAAAAGCATCCCAATAATAGTATCCAAGTTCATTTCGACTACACCTCGCAGCGTCACCCGAGGTTTTCCTGCTCCCATATCGGGAATCTGGCCATCCACAATCTCTTCCTCGACCTCCTGAGATGCCTGCCAGAGAATAGGTAAGGGGAGATTGTTGTGCCCAAAACCGCAACGATATTAAGCAGGTAATCCGCAGAGAAATCGAGATGTGGAACCATTGTGAAGTAAAAAATAAATTCCCATTTCGGGCTGACAATGAGGGCAGCCAAGATGTATGAGAAGAGGGTCAGTGTCAGGTACTTAAGGATTCTCGAATAGGTTCTGTATGGAACGAAGACTTCTAGGATGATGATAGATGCCGTTATGAAAATCAGCCAGAAAAGAAAAGGCAATCCTAGCAGCATCTGTGCCGAAGAGGCCATTGCACCTAGATCTGCGCCTATATTGATCGTGTTCGCAGTTACAAGCAGCAAGACTGCTAAGTACAGTACCCTCTTTGAGTAATGCTCAAGGATGACGTCGGCCAGCCCTTTTCCAGTTACCATCCCTATCCGCCCACACATCTGCTGAATAACAATCATGAATGGACCGGTGAACCAGACAAGCCAGAGCTGACCGTACCCGAAGATCGCACCTGTCTGCTTATAGGTCGCAATACCAGAGGGATCATCATCGGCGGCTCCAGTAATAAATCCGGGACCTATTTTTCCCAGTAGCCACTTCAGGGTTTTTTATGGGCCATAGACCTTTATCCCCTTTGAATTGCTTTACTGATTGTAACTCTGATTGTGACGCGGTCATGCTTCCTTCGAGGACAAAAAACCGGCTATAGGGGCAATGAGAATATTCAACCGGATTCCTATTTTAGTATTGTTATATCAAGGAGCCTATAGGATATTCATTGGTCATTTGTTAAGGTTTAAAATGTCATTCCTGTCATTTATTTTATGTCACTCTTATATAAAAGGCGATTAATAGAATTCTACAAAATTACCTGAAAAATAATGATGCATTATCTGAATCTAATAGAATAACTAAATACACGCCATAACACAAAATCACGCTCAATCTCACATCTAGAACTCGTTTTTAAAGATAACCAGCAATATTAAAAATTACTTAAGTTAGTAGTTAATTTTAAGCCAAGTTTTTTCTGTCAAATACTCGGAATCAGAAAATAGTAATTTTTTCAGCATAATAATAACTTTTGATATTATTGGATTTTACAGGAATTTTGGTATTTCATCCTTATTTTAGTAGATCTTGCTCTCGAATCTCTAATGAATAATCTGTCAATACGATCCCATACAATAACCCATAAAAATTTAGCATAAGAGAAAGGATAATTCATCCAAAAAACCAATTTCCTGAAAAGCGATAGATTTCTATAGTCCTCTACCCACATAGATTCGCTTAGAAATCCTCTCCAGACAAGAGATTTTTGCATATGTTTCCATCGCTTGAATATATGACCTATTATGAATAAGAAGGTACAAGTGATTGCAAATAATCTTTTAGCCATATTTTTCACCCTCGACGACTCAATAAACTTAATAAAAATGGATGAACAGGAAAATGCATTAAAAGTAACACATTTCTTACAGATCGTATATTTAACCGAATACAAATGAGTATCTTTTCAAAATTATACTTTCTTTCTTCCCATTTTCTTTCGTACATACCGTAAAACCCCATAAGAACAACCCAATAGAAGCATAATCTTAAAGGGTTTCTCACCTGCTTTGAGGAGTTCTTCGATTTTTTCATGATCGAATTTTGGTTTCTGACCTTTTCTTTTTGGAGGAAATTGGCGACTCATTAAGATTTCACCTCTTCATACAATTTACTGTACTTTCAAGCTATGAGGGCTGATTATTTTATAGGCTCAACTGTAGCTGAAAAAAACTTCTTAGCTTCCATAGACTTGACAGAACCTCAAGGAAACTGAAAAAAATCACTTAGCAATCCCATATTATCATTCCCCACAATATAAGCATATCATAACAAAAATACAAAAGCTTTTCGGATTACTTATTAATATAAACTATTAATATTTGTTGTATACAATTTTTCCAAAAGATTGTGTGCTGAATATTTTGTTCATTCTAGTGGTCTCTGTATATTATTCTCTACTGCAAAAAACGGTTCTGTTGTAAAAATAATAAATATAGAAGTAAAAATTTAGTTGTCAATGCAATGAACATTTGAAAAGCAGAATATTCCCAAGAAAACAGCTAATGTAAACAGCTATTCCGAATAACTTGTTCATAAAATTGGCTTCAACAAGAACACATTAGCAGCAGGGAAAGCGCTGAACCCATGTAAGAACTGACATTTCTATTTTATTAATGAATCTAAAAAAACCTTCTGCTTACATAGTTATTTACATTATGCATCCGTTTTTCAATTGCTCTTGTTGTCGTTTTACTGATTTTACCTGTAAAATTTGCACTTTTATATTTTGCAGTAAAAAGATACACGTTTTTACTTTTGTCTTGAAAAAACGCTTCCTATTTATTCACTATTACAGAACAAGAGCATTAAGAGTAAAGAGCTGATCTGACCTGGCATTCTGATTCATGTAATGTAAACATGGAGCGTATCTGTTAAGACTAAAACAGCACATTCAATTTCGGGCGTGGAGCAAGAGTTATGGAAAACTGAAAGCATAAGAATCTCTCTACATATTTCATGAAGAGTTCAAATTGTTCTACCGATTCAGGTTTTAGCTTTTTTATGTCTTCATTTGATAAAATTCATGAGTTCCAGCTTTTTTTCAGCTTTCGCGCAAAGGTCGCTCTACTTCGTCGATCGTGGACGTACCTTGGGTTCAGAAAAATGACTCTCTCTACTCTGCCAGCTGGAAAATATAATCTGAAATCAGCTAAAAGGGGCTACTAAAAAATAATCAAAAAAAGATTAAAGAAAGGTCAGAGAATAAGTTTTCTCTGATTAATTATTGGTTGGTTGTCCCTCTTGTTTAGAGCTGCTGGCGCCTGTCAATAATTCTCTTTGCCTTTCCTGCAGTCCTCTCGATACTGCCTTTTTCAAGGAGTTCGACATTTGTACGGATATTCAGGACGGCTTTGAGTTCATGCTGGACGTGGTTCTGGACGGCTTTGAGGTCGTTGAGTTCGCCTGTGAAGGCATTTTCTTCTAGCTCAACTTCGATTGTGAGTTCGTCGAGCATGTGTTTATTGCGGTCGAGGATCAACTGGAAATGTTCGCCGACCTGGGGGATTCTTGAGATTACGTCCTGGATCTGGGAAGGGAATACGTTGATGCCTCTTACGATAAGCATATCGTCGGCTCGACCAAGGAGACGGGAGATTCTTGTGGTTGTCCTGCCGCAGTCACATTCGGATTCGAGGAGTCTGGTCATGTCGCCTGTGCGGTATCTGATGTTGCAGAAGCCTTCTTTGTTGATTGAGGTGAGGACAAGTTCGCCTTTTTCGCCTTCTGAAACCTGTTCTCCGTTTTCGTCGAGGACTTCGACCAGGAAGTTGTCGCTCCAGATGTGCAGACCGTTCTGTTCCTGGCATTCGAAACCGACCCCAGGGCCGAACATTTCTGAAAGGCCGTAACAGTCATAGGCTTTGAGATTGAGCCTTTTTTCAAGTTGCTTCCGCGTATTTTCAGACCAGGGTTCACCTCCGAAGATGGCTGCTTTTAAGGAGAGTTTGTCTACAAGGTCGAGTTCTTCTGCGGTTTCGGCAAGATAGAAGGCGTAGGAAGGGGTACAGTGGACTGCTGTTACCCCGAAATCGATCATCATCTCAAGCTGCCTGGCAGTATTTCCGGTTGCAGCAGGCACGATCATGGATCCCATCCTCTCTACACCGTAGTGGAAGCCCAGGCCGCCTGTAAAAAGACCGTAGTTCATGGAATTCTGGACAATGTCGCCTTTCGAAAGCCCTATCATTGTTAGGCTCCGTGCAATCATATCCGACCATGTTTCAATGTCTTTTGCAGTGTACCCGACAACCGTAGGTTTTCCGCTTGTTCCCGAGGATGCATGAATACGCACTATGTCTTCTTTTTTGGCAGCAAATAGCCCGAATGGATAGTTGTCCCGAAGGTCCGTTTTCCGCGTAAAAGGCAGTTTACGGACATCTTCGAGAGTTTTTATGTCATCAGGAGTGACTCCAGCCTCCTTAAACTTCTGCCTGTAGAAGGGAACATTGTCATAGACCAGCTTTGCACTGTGTTGAAGACGTTTTAGCTGAAGTCTCTTCAGTTCTTCGGAATCCATTGTTTCGTATTTCGGCTGCCAGTAATTCATAAAAAGAACCTTCTTTTATTTTGTAAGACCATTTTTAGCTCATGATGTTTTTATGAACAAACCCTATTCTTACTAAACCTACTCATGCCATGTCTCTACATGTCACGACATATTAAGTAATCCTATGAATAATATAAAATGTTTGGAAAAATCCTTCTGTACTGTAATCTTCCCACATATAAAGATTGTTGAATGAATTTTATATTGGAGAGTTAGGAAAATTAGTGGGTTCAAATTAAACCCCTGCATAAACTATAGGATTATAGGGAAGTCAAATTTTTTGTACGCAAGTGTAAGAATAATGCACAATCTCTTATCTTAGAAAACTGCCTTGAATAAAATTATACTACTTTTAAAATAAAATTTGAATAAAAAGTCTTTTTTGTACATCCTTTAGTAGAGATTTGTAAAGATGATGTACAAAATTGTATAGAGTTGCCCATCTCATCTTAATTTATGTTTTATAAAAACAGATTAATAAAAAATTAAAGTCTTTTCGCATTTACTCACGAGGGTATCGATAGGAAAAATATGCTTTAAAATAAAGGGTTATCCAGTAGCTATTTTTTAAAAAGCGTTACATAGTCTTTGGGATGATCATAAACGAAAACAGATAAGCATATTTTATATCGTATTTGCATATCAATTACATCATTTAAAATTAATAGCTTATACAATTGTAAATCTATTTTAACAGATCTAAAGAAGAAATTAACTTTTCAAGCAGACCAAAGGGTTCGTCATGCGAATTAGAGGATACTCAGGAGTAAAAATATACTGACAAAAGTGAGAAATTATTTTTCCATAGTTTTTATCTTAAACCTAGCAACGAAGTCTATCTTTTATCATTTTTCAGTTCCTCAAGCTGTCTCTTACAAGAATTAATTAATTCTTGTTCCCCATGTTCTTGAGCAATTTTCAGTGCCTTTTCATGACACTCAATTGCTTTTCTCGACTCTCCAAGATCATTATATGCTAGACCCATATCTCCAAGGTTATCTACTTCTTTTCGCCGGTACCCAAGCTCTTGAGCAATTTTCAGTGCCTTTTCATGACACTCAATTGCTTTTCTCGACTCTCCAAGATCATTATATTCTTTCCCCAGATATCCAAGGGTAGCCCCTTCATTTCGCCGCTGCCCAATTTCTTGATAAATTTTCAGTGCCTTTTCATATTTTTCAATTGCTTTTCTCGATTCTCCACTATTACGGTATGCCATCGCTGTACCCCTAAAAATTGCAGCATGAATTTCGTCTTCTACTTCCCTAACAAAAGGATTTTTAGCAAATTGTTCTACGAATAAATTAAAATATTTTAACATAGTATAATAATCAAATTCAAAATGGGGATTCTCACGAAGGATGTTGTCAGCCTGATCGTATTCTTCTGCCATATTTGCATGGTAAAAGGCTTCAAACGCAAGATTATTATATTCTTTTTCTCCAAGCTCATCTGTAATTAGGAAACGGTAATATTCCATTGCAAGTTTATGGACTTCTTTTTTATTTTTTAGATCAATATAAGAAAATTTTTCCACTTGATTTTGAAGCCAGTACCTCCCTTTATGGTCAGTTTCCAATAATGATTTGTCTATCAAATTATCTACAGCATCTATGGGAGTCTTATCTGTAAACATAATTTTAATTGCATTCATAGTTTCAGCCCGACGATAGACTGATATGCGCTCTAATAGCTCCTTTTCGTTCCCCGCCAATTTATCAAACATTTTTCTGGTTTTCTTGATGGTGCTTTCTTTGAGGTCTCTATATCGAGTCAGATCGTTTAATGTATCAGATACTCCAAACTTTTTAACAAGGCCTACTAAAAGCTTTAGTGCCAGAGGATGCCCATCTATGTCCTTAGCTAGTATTTTTAATTCGTCAAGCGTTAAACTATCAAGTCCATTTTTGGCGAGATAATCAACTGCAAAATCCGTTCTCAACCCATTTAGATGCTGTTTCTCCTCCTCAACTACGTCGATAAGACTTTCTCCATTTTTAAAATTGGGAAGAACACGGCTTGTGATAATGATCTTTGCATTATGGGTACGGTATCGTAAAGAAGAAAAAAGAAGTTCAATTCCCTTATCATTAAATTTTGTATTTTCAAGTATAATGCTTAGATCATCAAAAAAGAGCCAGATTTCGCTTCTGTCATTGAGCACGCCTGTGAACTTATCCACATCATTTTTTCCGGGTTCTCTCCTGTCTGATTTAAATTCTGTAATTTCAGGAGCTCTCATATATGCTGCAAGTTCTTCAAGGATATCACCCAGTTTTGCGTCCTGGTTATCATAAAAGCTAAACCAAAAAGGTTCTGGGACATTTATAGGTCTGAGATCAACAAGAGCTCTTGCAAGCGTAGTTTTCCCCACACCTCCAATACCACTAATAAGTAAAATTTTGTGTTTTTCAAGATATGTAAGGGCTTTTCTTAACTCATCAGCCCTGTTATTAGTAACGAATTCCTTTAACCTTTCAGGGTAAGCTGGAAGAGCTGAAGAATTATATCGGTGCATAATTTCTTGGTTTTCTGCTTCTTTTCTTCTTTCATCCAGATATTCAATGATTTTGATATACTCATCATCAGAAGGAGTTTCAATATTGAAAAATGTATTATAGCTTCCCAAGGCGAGATGATTAATATTCTCCACGTTGAGATTTATAGTAAGATCAATTTTCCTTGCTAGATCACGGTCTTCACTTAGCAATTTCAAGATTCCCTGTTGAAGCTCTTCTTTTGCTATTGTGTCTTCTGAGTTTTTGGACAATTTCTCAAGGGCTATTTCTATGGGTTTGCTCTTTTTTAACCTTATTTTATCAAATACAATTTTAGCTTTATTTAAAGATTTAGAGCCCAATTTTTCGATACCTTTCTCAAGAAGCATATCGTGAACTTTCGCCGTTACAACCTCTCTTTCCGCATAGATGAACGGCAGGGCAGGAGCGAGAACATCTGTTGCTTGATGAGCAAGAGAGATTAGATCCATAAAACTCCTCAGATTTTTCTTTAATATTGGAAGCTGGTAAAATAAGTTTTTTTATTTAATACGGTCAGAAATGAATTTTTGGGTTTATTATCCAGAATATCTGTTAATTGTTTAACTAACGGACTCTGTAGAAGTCCTTATTTTGATGTAAATTATTTCTTCAACACTTTGTTTGGTTACCCACTAACAGTTTAATTTTTATTTATTTGACTTGTTCATAGAACTTTTTTGCCCTTAGTACTTCTCAAGACTTCCTTTTGGCAACAGAAAATGTTGTTTGCGCTATATTCCGTTTATTTTTTTCTATTTTACTGTAAATTTTACATTTTTTTACGATTTTTACATTTTATAGTAAAAGCATACACATTTTACTTTTGACCTGAAACCAACGCCTCCCACTTATTCACTCTTTCCAGAACATGTGCATTAAGAGTAAACGGCTTATCACTTTTGGCATTTTGTTTCATGTAATGCAAAGTACCCTTAGAAAACCCTAATTTTCTCCAATCAACATGAGAAATGCTCAGGATCTTTCTCCTAATTTCATGGGAATCAACCCTATTAACCCCAAATTCAGGGCTAACGAAATCTAATTCCTTGGATTTTCCTGTAAGATTATGGGCTAACTCTCTGGCCTTTATTAGTAATATAGACCCCAGATTGTCTGTTTCTCCTCATAATTTGCAGTCTGATTCATCATACTAAAGAACTTATTAGCTACTTTCTTTCTCCCAGGACCTCTTGATCTCAGGTTGTAAACACGTTTATTATCAGGCTCCTGAAGGCTGAGAAATGAGTCGGCCACGCTTTTTCAAACAATACATAACTTATGGAAAATGGTTCAAAGCTCAATCAAGAGATAAAAAATATGAAAAAGAAGTCTTGTTAAGGAATGGCTCAGGGGAAGATTAAGGATTCAATTACTGGTAGATTTTTTTAGGTAGATCAATGGCAGTAGATATAAAAATAAGGGAAATTTTGAGAAGTGCCGAATTTAATAACCTCGAAATATAAGTCGTTGACTATAGAAATATCTAAATACAGATATGGGGTATAAATTTACTATGATATTTATGAAAGGAAAAAAATGTTTTTTAATAGGCTTATTACTTATAGTAATTCTCTGGTCGGGTTGTATTGAATCTACCGGAGAAGCTACCAGTGAATCTGAGAACATAACCATAGGAGCTCTTTTACCGCTTACGGGAAGCGTTGCTTCTATCGGAGAAGCAAGCCAGACAGCACTTGAAGTATCGACTGAGGATATCAATGGCTATTTCTCGGCACTTGGTTCCGGAAAGAATGTGAAAGTAATTGTTAAGGATACTGAGAGTGATCCTGCAACTGCTCTGGAACAGCTCAAAGAACTTGATAAAATGGGGATAAGGATAGTTATCGGTCCGCAGGGAAGCAGTGAGGCAGAAGCCGTTCTGGATTATGCAAACCAGAATGGCATTATTCTTCTGAGTACTGCATCAACAGCCTCATCTTTAGCGATTCCGGACGATAATCTATTCAGGCTTGTGCCTGACGACACCAACCAGGGAATGATACTGGCCACGTTGATGAATGATGAAGGGATAAAAACTGTAATTCCGATATACAGGAATGACCTGTGGGGTAAAGGACTCGCTAGTGACATCGAAAAGAATTTTAAGGCCCTTAATGTCACAGTGCTTGAGGGAGTTGCCTATCAAACCGAAAATGTGAACCTTTCCGCAGAAGTAGAGGTACTCAATGAAAAAGTAGTAGCAGCCTCTTCAGAAAATGGGAAGGGATCAATAGCAGTGGTTCTTTGCTCCTATGGAGAAGCAAGGGAGATCTTTGCTTTAGCCAAGAGCTATCCTGCTCTGTCAAAGGTCAAATGGTATGGCACTGACGGTATAGCGCTAAACAAGGAACTGATTAACGATGCTAATTCAGCCAGTTTTGCTGCAGCAACCAATGTCAAAGCGCCGATTTACGGATACGTGAGTGAAAATGACATGTGTCAGGTGGCTGAACCAAAAATTGAAGAACGACTTGGAAGAATTCCTGAGTCTTACGCATTGACTGCATATGACGCTCTCTGGATAGCTACATTTGTTGATCTAGATGCCATTTCAGATAATGATAAAAGTGTAAAACTGGCAATGGATGTCATTACAGACACTTATCATGGAATTAGTGGATGGACAATACTCAATGAGAACGGAGACCGAAAATACTGGGATTACGGCATCTGGAATGTCACTGAAGAAAACGGAACTTACCAGTGGGAAAAGGAGAAAACCGTTATTATGAGGGGTGAAAAGTTAAAATCTGTTTAATAAATGGTGGTGTCTTCACACCATCAATTATGTTTTTATTATCTGGAATTTTGTCATTTTCTACAAAACTCCTTATTTTCCAATGATCTTTTATAATAAAGTTTATTTTGTAAAAAATTTGTTTATCCTTATTTATGGGAATCAACTCTCTGAACCCCAAATTCAGGGCTAACAAAGTTCAATTCCTTGGATTTTCCAGTAAGATTATGGGCTAATTCTCTGGCCTCTAGGAGTAATACAGACCCCCAAGTTGTCTGTTCACCTCATAACTGTCAGTGTGTGTTTAAATTTTATTGGCATACTACCTAAAGATAGTACAGGAGTATGACATTATTGAACGAAGCTCTGCTCATTGCTCCCTGCGGAATGAATTGTTGCACTTGTGCGGCTTATTTAAGGAAGAGAAATAAATGCTCAGGCTGTAGAATTGATGCTAACAAACCTGTTACTCGGGTTATATGCAAAATGAAAACATGTGGAACTTTTACAGAAAACAAATTAACATTTTGTTTTGAATGTAAAGATTTTCCCTGCAAGAATTTAAAGCATCTGGATAAAAGATATCGTACGAAATACAGTATGAGTATGATTGAAAATCTTGAAAACATTAAAAAACTTGGCATAGAGGAATTTCTAAATAATGAAAAAATAAGATGGACATGTACCAAATGCGGCGGCACAATCTGTGTTCATAAAGGCTATTGTTATAACTGCAGGAGAAAAGGCATCGATGATACATATTGAGCCTATCCCAGAACCCGAAAACTGCTTTTCGAATCTCGATTTTGAAATAATCAGTCGAGCTACTGATCATAAAAGTAGTTATGAAATTCCTATGAATATGGAAACAAAAATTGGTTTTGGGATGAGCTCATCCATAAATAGAAAAAAGAAAAAATTGCAGCGAGAATGAGGTTAGTTTTAGTATGATTTTTCCCTTCATTGTTCCCATCCACTCAGCTTCTTTTCAGTAAAAGTCCTGCTTCAAGATACTTGATTTCAGTTTCCATTTCCGCAAGTTTCATCCAAGTAAGATAAACGTCTCTTAACAGTAAATAAAATGCAATTCCAACCATCAAATAGAAAGGAAATCCAAAATGTGTTCCGATAGCAATCAATCCCAGAAGGAGAACAACAAGATATAAAGGCTCTTTTTTCATATCCATCATGTCTCGCCTCAGAGTCATGGCTTTAGCTTCACGGTGGCTTATATCTCCTCGTTGCACCATAAACCAAATGTCAAAATCACGTATAACCTTCGAACGTTGCATATTTCCTCATTGATTAGGAATAAATAGTCAGCATACAAACCGCGGCCCCGGCTATACGGCTATATATCCATTCAAATTTATTGCACCAATACTATATATTTCAAGTCCTGTAAGTAGTACAAAAGCTCCAGCATAAGCTTGTTTTAGACTCATCTTGTCTCGCCTCCTCCCTAGAACTCAACTTCCAATTAATGATTTTCATCATATTAACAAATGAAACAAAAAAGGGAAATGCGCTCGCACCTGCCAGAAATGCTCTATAATTAACAAACGCCAATCCAGCTGTGGTAGTTAATAACCCACAGTTAAAACACCGCATGGAATATCCAAAAGTAACAAGCAATGTGATACATCTCAACAGTTCTTTTGCCTTCATGCTGTCACCTACATAGGTTTTCCCTACTCCGCTATCGACCCCGTGACCCTGATACACTCAAGGTCATCAAGACAAACTTCTGTCTTTTCTGAGACGGTTTTGAACAGTCCATTCTTAATTTGGATCTCAAAAATCAGGCATGTAATGATATCTCAAATGAGATTTCTAACAAAGACATCGACCCCAAACATGTCCCTGGTCCACTCATCAAGAAGGATCTTCCATTCCTCAGATCATACCCCAGTTTCTCATAGAGAATGTCATAGAGAATGTCAGGGTTGCTTAGATCTTGGTAGCTCCAATGTCAGGAGATTTCGAGCAGAATGGATCATATACCGCATCTTATTGTTCCAGGCTTTGTATATTAAAAAAATAGACATTTTGTCACCAATATAATTTAAACAGTTCAATGATCTTGTCAGACTGAACCTATTTACGTCTCTTAATACTCATAAATTGCAAATTCTATCTGTAAGCCGGATTTATCGTCTTCTTTCTCAACTATGGATTCCTCTAAGGCAGTTGCAGTTTCATCCATTATCAGGTCCTTGATACTCTCAGTTTTTAATATCGAAGATAATGAAGAATCCTGATAGGGAGTCTTTTAGAAAGATACCACCTTACTTAGAGAAAAATATATTAATGTATGAGAATTACACAGTATATTTATTACAATATTATTTTTAGAATCTATTAAAGTCCTGTTTCTAAAAAGCATTACTTACAGGTTAAGAGGCGATTAAATGGCTGTTACACTAGATGAGAAAGAGCCTACTAAAAACATAAATCTTGAAGAGAAAATCAGAATCGAAAAAGACAGGCTTTTAAATTTCATAAAAGAAAGAAATGATTATATCAAAAGTTTACCTGAGATTGAAAAGAAAGCATTTATCGCTTCAATAGAAAAGGTAAAAGAAGGTACAGGTAAAATAGAAAGATTACTGCTGAAAAAGGGAACCAGCAAAGGCATTGATGACCTTCTTTTTTCTTTTGAAGAACTCCCTCTTTTCGGGAAAGAATACTGGTTCATGAAATTCACGTCAAATGACGGGTCCAGACGCCAGTTTTTTCTTATGTTCGGCAGGAGCGCAGGGGATATCGAGGTCAATGACAAGTATATAGAAAACAGCAGGATAATAGACAATAGAACAGAGGGATATTGTATCTCCTGGGCCTATGACGAAATCCAGAGAAATATTACAGATGATCTTGGGATTATTCAAGTGAAAGATGAGAAGGTAACCTGCTCTACCAGAGATATTCAGGCTGACTTCTATGGGTCCTTTCCGAAATATATGCTTGAGATTTCAAACGATGGAAAAAAGATTTGCTGTTTGGATATCAAAGAGCCAGCAGACGATAACTATGATTGCGAATTGTCTGAAGATTTCAAAAGCTTATTCGGGTACAGGCTTGCTAATCTGTATTTCGATTTTGGGGGTATGTTGTTTGACAAGGATTTCTCCGGAAAGTGCTATGCCCAGAAAGTAATTGTTGTAGGGCCGTTTATACCCTGGAAATGGTCAAGAATTGTTTTCAGAAACGGATCAATCCTGACCTACTACATACCTAATATCGAGATTGGAGGAGTAGAATACAATATACATAATTCCATGGACTTCTATGATGCAGAAACGAAGAAAATGCATCACTTCAAAAAAGCCAAAGTGCATGAATACCCCTCTGAAAAAGGAGATAAAAGGTGGATTATTACCGCTGAAGAAGGAAAAGTGTTCATGGTTACGAAGAGCTATTGTAAGGAATCGTTCAGTTTCATAAATAACTTCAATTTCAATTATATAGAAAATCTTGTCGACGTTGTTGATTTCCAGATCGAAATTGATGATAAGGTTATAACACTGGAGGAAACCGGAAGTGGATTGGGTATGGTTGAAGATACTTCAGGATTCGTAATATAAACCAGAGGCTACATTCTATAATTCAGAGATTGTCTTTTACAAATTCAGAAACTGCTTTACTCATGGATTAAGCTCTTAATTTGAGCATCTCAGGTGCTGAGCATGACGTTCTTTAAGTCCTATTTTCTTTCATTTTTTCGTTTCCTGTTTCCAATTTTTCTACATTAACAATTTTGTTTTTTTGAATATTTTCTGGCAAATACCGATAATAAGACAAATATCACTACCAGAGTTGATAAGTAAAAACTTGGTTTATCCTCAAACCATTCAAGGTACGCATTATATAACGCTATAAAGATGGCTATCAATGCGAATACACGCGATACAGCATCAGCAGAAATTGTACTCATCTTAACTCCATGAAAATTAAGTTATTGATTGTAAACTGGCTTGAAACAATTTAAGGTTTTTCTAATACACTGGAGTGTATTTACTATATTTCAATGCCTATTAAGTATATATCAATAACCTGACAATAAAGAGATTGTTGAATAATTCTCCGGAGAATATCAGGCTGTAGAACACCAGACTGAAATATAAAAACAATAAGTCAAAAAGAAAAAGGAAAAGATCTGAGGGATAAAAATGATTGTGAGAGATGATATTCATTCACAGATTGTTGCAGGCCTTAAAGGCGCAAAGTTTCCTATAAACACACCCGAAGCACTGCTAGCTGCTTTTCCTGCCGGTGCAGCTACTACATGCAAGTCAGGAGACCTCGAAGTTACTGCAGGAGAAGCAGGCAAACTGCTTACTGCGGAAGATTTCTCGTTCAAAGATGCAAAACAGGTAGCAGACACAATAGTTGACAGAGCAGGACTCTAAATCCTGCTTTCTTTATTTCAGTTTGTTTATTTACTTTGTCTGACTTTTATTTGTAAATTGTTTTTATATCTGTTCTCCTAAGCCACCTTCTGAGTCTACTTCTTAGTTTACTTCTTAGTTTACTTCTTAGTGTCCTGACTTATACAAGTTTAAAATCCTTAGTACCCTACTTCGATACTCAGCAGCCTGCTGAACGAAGAAATACTTTATGAAAAATTGAAAGCAATTACCACAGGCTGTCTCATAACCATTTTGAATTCTACAATTGGGTAATACCCATTTCAATTTTTAATTCATTTCCTACAAATAGATTAATTTTTATCAATCAACATAGCGTATTTGCTATTCTCTCTCGAGTTCCCCCTTTATTCCAGCCTTTACTTCCTCCCCCAACTATCATTTTCAGCATATCTTTCAGGTTTTTCTCTTCTCTTTTTATGATGTCTGCTATTTTTCTTATATTATGTACAGTACACATCATAACAAATTCAATTCCTGTTTTCCTTTTTCCTCTCAACAGAAATTCCCTAAATCCTCTATCCTGTTTCATCTGTCCAAACACAGGTTCTACGGTAGACATTCTTTTCTGATACTTTTCCGTACCTTCCTCTGTGTTCAGTTTAGCCCTCATATTCTCCATTAAATGTTCTCGAGGATCTCTTGTTATCGTCCTTTTTTCACTCTTAGTACATGCATTTTTCAACACACACTGAGAACAATAATTGCAGACATAATATCGTAAATCAGGTTCTCCTATCCTCTTTTGTATTCTTGAAAAGGGAATTTCAAATGCAGCAGGACAATAATAGCAGTCTTTTTCTTCATCATATTTAAAAAGAGATTTCCTGAATTTCCTGGTTTTTCCTTCTTTTTCAGCTTTATAGAAGTTGTCAGGAATATAGGCATCAATTTCTTCTTTCTGTAAATCTCGTCATTGGAGAGATGAAAACAAAAGAAAATAGAAATTAAGTAGACAGAAAAAGGAGAAAGAGAAAAGAAGAGGAAGAGAAAAGAAAAGAAAAGAAAAGAAGAGAAAGGAAGTAGGATTTTGAGTGTATAATAGCGCTACCCATATTAATTAAACATAGGCAGCACATATTTTTGATTTAAAAGCAGTAGCTTATCAGCCTTTTCTGAGATGTTACATTTGATTTATTTTTATTTGGATTATACATATACAGATTTAAATTTTTGTGCTCATGTTTTCGGATGTTGATAATAAAGATAAGCTACTGCTAAGAGGGTTGTTTATCTTTATTACTTTGCCTTTTTAGCTGGCTTTGCCGGTTTTGCTTCCTTCTTTGCAGGCTTTTCTGCTGCCGAAGCTTTTGCTTTCCCACAAGCAGCTCCTGCCTTTTGTGTATCACTCATTGCTTTTGGCATAGTTAAACACCTCTTTACTTATATATTATATAAGTATTTAATTAAACTGTGTTAAACATATATATAAGTTTTTAGTCAAAATATTCGCTTATTCAATAAATTATTAGTAGACTAATTAACCAAAATATTACTTAGATTACCAATATATGATAACGATACAATAGTATACTGGTTCTAGATGAATAGTTGCAAAAATACAAAAGGTTAAACAGAACTTGAAATACCAAAAGGAGTGAGAAATAGAAAAATGCTGGATTCACCATTATTCATTAATATTGACGGTCATCTAATTTATGTTGGATTAAACGTAGATATCTAATGTTTGAAATTCATAAATGCTTTTAATAGGCTTTATTGACCAACCTGATTAGTTTTCTTTAAGATCTATGAAACTACAAGTTTTACTTCTTTTTCTCTCTACTCAACTTTCCAACTATGCCAGAAAAATCATATTCATTTTCAGAAATCTCTCTTTCCTTCTTTTTCTTTTCTACATTTTCAAGCCTCTGATCAACTATGAGTTCTCCGATAGTAGTGACAAAACCTACCAGAAATCCCAATCCTACAAAAATATATACTATAGTAAAAGTTTTTCCAATGTCAGTTTTCGGAGTAAAATCCCCATATCCCACAGTTGTAAGGGTAATGACTGAAAAATAAAGTGAGTCAAGCCACCTCCAGCCTTCAACGCTGTGATAAAAGAAAGTGCCCATAGCAAGAGTCAGCGCAGCGATATACAGGAGAGCCCGAAACTTCTGGTCCTGAAGCAGCTTTTTGAGCACTCTTATAAACGTCAGTACCGTAAAAAGAAAAGGAATCGTGGTCTTTCCCCTCCGAGAAACTACGTCACTAAACTTTCAGTCCGCCAGAGTGAGAGAGAAACAAAAAGCTCACCAAAAACATAGATTTGCTGAAGAAAATAGCCTGTAACTACTCCTCTATTATATATTTCCAATACATGGTTAAAAAGACATCTGTGAGAATTACTCCAGATTCTGTTTCCTTACTCTTGAAAGAAATACTATTCTAAACCATAAATAGTCCTGTTGAGTGAAACAGAGAGAAAAAGGCCGCGTACCCCCGAGATGCAACTCGGGCATTAGAAGAGCTGACTCTCTCCCCTATCCCACTTCCAGAAGCTCTGCTTGAGCATGTAGAAAGAAAAAGGAATTAGCAGAAGGTCTGCAAGCACGTAATAAGGGCCAAACATCGAGAGGATGATATTGATTATCAGGAGAGGCATGACTGAAAGGGCGTAAAGAGCAAAGATCCTTCCGTTGTAGAGGTTTATAGAGGGAGAAAGCCCTGTCAGATAAACAAGTATGGAAACCATGTAAAATGAGATCGAAATGAAGAGCAGTAGTGATGGAATCAAGGATGTGGGTTCTTTATTAAGGACAAGCAGAGTAAGAATCAGAAGCGGGATTAGATTAAGGAAAAAGTAACTATTGAGCTTGCTCTTTATCATGTCTGAGGGCCTGATGGGAAAAAATGCATAAGAAGCAAAGATATCGTATTCTGTGAGCCAGTTATACATTGAAGATGAAAGTACTCCCAATACCAGGGAAAAAAGGACTAGAGTATTCAAAGCCGGGATAACCTGTCCAAGGGCTGACAGCAGCATCCATATAAGGGCTACGGGGAGCAAAAATGAGAAAATAACTTTTCCGAGTCCTCCTTCGCTCCTTTTCAGGTCAAGAAAATCTTTTGCAACGAAAGCGGCATACCTGTACGATTCCAAATGTTCGCAAAGCCTGGAAAATGAGTTTGAAAAGCTCTTTTTAGTCTGGGGATAATCTACCTTCAGGAAAACGAGAGAAAAGGAAGAGGGGATGATTATAAGGGCAAAGGAAAGCAAAAACTGATCTTTTGAGGGATTCAGGAAAAGAGACAGGCTCGGCAGTCTATAGAATACATTTGAATTCAGATTTTCGGAAGCAAAGAGCAAGAAAACGAATACAGCCAGCAAACCCGAAAGTAACAGTTTTCCCGAATGTGCATAAACAGTAGACAGGAAAAAAACCAGAGACAACCCTATCATGAAAGAAAGAGAGAGGGTTACGAGGAGAACAAGCAGAGTGTAAGGAAGCTGAAAGTCGCCTGAAGGAACAAGTTCTGCAGCAAGAGCAAAACCAGAAATGAAAGGCAGGACATAAAGTACAAAATAGTATAGAACGTCTTTTATAAGGAAGTTTGCAAAGATTTCTCTCTGGGAAACAGGAAGTGTCCTCGAAGAATAAGCTATAAGGCTTGCCTGCCCGAAGCGCCTGTTCATAAATTCACGCCCCATGAGTCCGAAAGCTCCGACCATGCTACCCAAAAGCAAAAAAACATAATGCATCCCTAGAGCTATCTGGGCATCGGTAAAAATTTCCCTGAAAACAGGTAGAACAAGGCTTACAAAAAAAGTGAACAGAAAGATGAAAACAGGAAAGAGGGAAAAGCCTCCGCTTCCAAAAATATTTGAGTGCATTCGCCATTCTTCTTTAATCATACTTTTGAATATGTCAAACATAAAAATTCCCTGCTACAATCTGCTTATAGGATTCCTGCTGTAATTAGTCCATAAAATCCGTCAATAGAATCTTTCAATAGAGTCACAATGATCTATTTGTAGAACTGCTGCTGTAATTAATGAACTCCTGCTATAATCCATTACTTTTCATTCTTGGCTGTATACGTGTTCCAGGCACTACATTTTTTGAAAACACGGATTGACAGCTGCTTAAGCCAGCACAGACGTCTCACCTGGCCTGCTCACCAGTTCTAGGAAAAACTCTTCGAAGTTTCTGCCCTGAAGAATAGGATCATCAAGGCGACCTGTATGAACCAGTTTTCCTTTGTAAATGATTCCAATGCTGGTACAGATCTGTCTTGCAATTTCAAGGATATGAGTGGAAATAAAAATAGTTCCCCCGTTTTCCACATAACCTTTGAGAAAATCTTTGACTTTCCGCTGCATTACAGGGTCCAGGTTGATAAGAGGTTCGTCAATAATTGCGAGTTCCGGCTCATTCAGGAAAGCCTGGGCGAACATCAATTTTTGCCTTGTGCCTCTTGAAAGATCTTTGCACAATGAATTTTTCTGATATTCGAAATCAAAGAATTCAAACCATTTTTCACAGACATCCTCATACTGTTCCATTTTCCTGATCTTTGCAACGAAATGAAGGTACTCTTCTGCAGTCAAAAAACTGGGTGGAGTTTCCTGTTCAGGAATGACGCCTACCAGCTCTCGAACCTTAATGGGATTTTTGAGTACATCCACGCCGTGCACTCTTATGGAACCGGATGTGGGTTTTATTTGTCCGGTAATCATTTTGATCATAGTCGTTTTTCCTGAACCGTTCGGCCCCAGAAGACCAAAGAGTTCTCCTTTCCCAATGGAAAGGGAGACGTCATTTACTGCTTCTGTACTTCCGTAAGATTTAGAAAGATTTCTTACCTCAATCATACTTAAGTCTCCTACAAAACAAAATTTTTCAGGCAAATAAAAGTACAATACCAATAATAGGGCTAGTAGAGTCAATCAGAGAATCAATTGTAGAATCAATCATAGAGTCAGTAATTTTCCCCGAAACAACGAAGATTCAAAGAATCGAGGTGAAAATTGGAGGGTTCACTCATAGAAAATTTTTATCACCGAAGAGTATTCTCTAAAAATATATAAAAGATTTTCTTACGTTACCCTTGAATCAAACTCCTGATCAAATCAGGATGTAAGATTCCACCCTTCTTTTGTTTCCATGAAAAGGACAAAAGCATCATAATAGGCTTGTTTCACAAGCCAGAAGAAAAGCACTAAGTTCACTTTCAATTTCATTCATAGAAAGCATAAAATCTGTTTTTATCCTGAAAATTAGCTTTTCAGGCTCTACACAGCAAAAAGTAGTTGGTTCACCCTCAGTAGTTTATCCTGACATATCCTTTTTCCACTTCTGAAGGCTCCCTAGATTTTGGACTTGTGACTCCGGCATTTTCTGCAACCAGCTGGCTTGTACCAGCTTAAGACAGATAAGCATGCATAGATTTCTGCTCGTTTCCAGTAAAACCTGATTTCTGAAGATTTTCTACAATTTTAAGATCATTTCATTTCCGCTTTTTCCTATCCTCTAGTTAAGCAGACTTAGCTTGTTGACTAGCAGCTTTCCTTAAAATCCTCACTATTGTCTCGAGACTCTGTATATAATCCTCTATATCCTTCTCATCTGCAAGCTTAAGGATTTCATCAGTGATTTGATTAGAATAGTCATAACATTCTAATCCCTTCTCAGTCAACGAAACAAGCACTTTCCTTCGGTCTTCAGGATCACTTTTCCGAAACACCATCCCTTTCTTTTCAAGATCATCAATCATCCGGGTGAGGCTGCTTTTATCCATGCCTGTGTAATTCCCGATCGTTGAGGGCATAATCTCACCTTCCATGCCAATGATCTTGATCACCATAGGCTGATTCTTGCTCAGTCCCTTAAATTTACTAATAATTTTTTTCTGAAAAGTTTGTTCAAAAATCAAATTATCAAGAGCATCTCTTTCCATCATAAGAAGAATTATCTTCTTCAACATTGCTTCATCCATTTTATCCACTGTTCCTACCTATCTCGATTCTGCAGGTTATAAAGCGTGTTTTTCCAGACAATAATTTAGGAGATAAATAAATTAAAATAATATTTATTTTTCAGTTATAATAAAGAGATAATTGAAATGGGAATGGTTGATAAATCAACATCATCTTAAACATATTTAAGCTCCACAGTTTATTTGTACACAAAAAACTCTAAAGTGCCAAAATGACTGCTTAAATTCTGCAAAAAAATCCAATAATCTGTCCTTTTGAACTCAAAAACCCTTTAACAAGAAATTAATAGAAAGGAAGGTCAGATACCCTTTAAAAGTGTAAAAAAATATTTAATGAGTACTTAACAGACACGTAACAAACGCATAATAAATACTGAAAAAGAAATGAAAATGTAACAAATACTGAAAAAGAAATGAAAATGTAACAAATAGATAATAAAATGGGTTTTATTTCTGAATTATTTCCAGCATTTTATTTTCGGAAATAAAGATGATTAAAAGGTTTAAAATAGAATCAGGCTAAAGACTTAGAACCTGGCTACAAAATTAATTTTATTTAAATTTATCTCACCATCATCCTCTGCCTGGGGGCCTGTTCCTGAAAGAAACGCTTCTTGAGATCAAATCTTCATTTATGGACTACTTTAAAGAGAGGGAAGCTGAAATTAACGGCTCTCTTCTTGCAGTACTGTCTGGGGAAAATATCCTCTTCCTCGGACCGCCTGGAACGGCAAAAACCCAACTTGCAAAAAACATCTGTCAATCTATCGAAGGAGGGAACTTCTTTAACTACCTCCTTACCAGTTTTTCAACTCCTGAGGAGATCTTTGGTCCCCTTTCCTTAAAAGCCCTGGAAGAAGACGAATTCCGCCGAAAAATAGACGGCTGCCTTCCTACTGCTCACATTGCTTTACTTGATGAGATCTTTAAAGCGAGCAGTGCAATTTTAAACAGTATGCTTACAATTCTGAATGAGCATAAGTACCATAATGGGAGAGAAATTGTAGATGTACCTCTCCTTTCAGTTTTCGGAGCATCAAATGAACTTCCTGACGAAGACGAGAGCCTCGAAGCCCTTTATGACCGCTTCTTGTTCAGATATAGACTCTCTTACATCCAGGATGATGAAAACTTCCGAAATCTCCTTTTCCGAAATCCTGAGGATTTTGCTCCCTGTACACAAATTTCGGTCTTCGAAATAGAAGAACTCCGCAAGAGTGCAAAATCCATTCCTGTTGACCCTGATGTTGAAGTAATAATAACTGAGCTTCGAAAAGTCCTTCAGATTCAGGAAATCGAAATTTCGGATAGGCGCTGGAAAAAAGTTATACAGGTCCTGAAAGTTGCAGCCTGCAGCAGCGGGTGCTCGGCTGTTGATCGGACAGCAGCTCTTTTACTCCAGCATATGCTCTGGAACCTTCCTGAGGAAAGGGAAACCATAAGAAAAAGGGTCTTCGAGCATGTGGTCTCAGGAGGGGTCAGTACCGAAAAACTCTACCTTGATGCTGAGGATCTGAAAAATGCCCTGTATACTGCCCTGAATAACGAACTCCCGGCAGAAGTCACCTGTGATAGCTGCGGGGAAAAATTCAGGCTCAGGCAGGAAATAGAAGCTCACCATACTGCCTATCCGAACCATAGTTATACTCTTAAAAGAGAAGGGGACTCAAGAATCTATACCTACGAGAACCTTGTGAAAGAAATTGATTCTTTTTATAAAAATTTGGAGAAGCAAAGCAACTTATCCCCGACCCAGAGAGAGATTTTCAAAAAAGAATTAGATGCCCTGGCTGGTAGGGCAAAAAATATAAAACAAAGGCTTGAGGAAGAAAGGGGACTTTTCAGGAACCTGATGGAAGCAAATATCTGGCTTTCGACCCTGGACAGGAACGAAGCCCTGCTTTTGCACGATACAAAAAATGTGGAACTGGCCGAAATCGAGGTTCTAATTAAAGAAATAAAAACTACTCTTGGAATTCAGGACAGCGGACCTTATACTACAAAACAGCATTCTTCAGGCTTGCAGCCTGCAAGACTGGAAGCAAATATAGAGGAACGTGATTCGGACAGCAACACAGGCGGATTTATAAGAGGGCTTGGATCGAGGTTCAAGTTTAGATGATAGGGAAAGCCTGGGTTAAAATTTTAAAAAAAATAAGTTTATCTTAAGTAAGGTTTCATGAGACAGAGGTGTTGATACGAAAGATTCGGCCAGTTTTCTAAACAGCCTGAACAGTACCTCCTCTGAATCTCACTCTTTTTTTTCCAGAAGCAGGTCGTGGCATGAATCTCTTACGGTTCAGAAGCAAACCGCCTTACTGCTGGAAAGGGAATTGAGAAGTACTATCGCTTTTCCCAGGATTCTCCCCCGACCCCTGCGTGAGAAAATTGCTGAGATAATCGCATTTGAAATCCTTTTCGGGCAGCCTTACGAAATAAAGGACCCTGAAAAGTTTATAAGGCATTTTGGGGGCTTCTATCCTATTTATCTGGCTTTGAAAAACTCTAAACCCTGGCCCAAACTTCGAAAGATCTCAAAAAAGAGCCAGAAAGCTGGAATTGCCTGCCTGAAGCTCCTTCTCCCTCTGATATATTCCCTGATGGAACGTATTGCAGCAGAAGGAGATTCTGAACCAGGTGCAGGAACATTTGAGGAACTGAATGAAGAGATGAAAGCTATTTTGAGAGAATTTGAAAAAATCCTCAAAGACACTCTTCTCTTATGGGAAAACAGTAATTCAAACGAATTATCCGGGAAATTTCAGGATCTTAATCGAAATCCAGAGCAATCTGATATTTACGGAAATGTCATTAGCCTTATGCAGATGGAAGGCTACCAGGCCTTTCTGGAGGGCAAGATGGAAGAGCTGTACCTGCGGATGCAGGAGTTCATTTCGGAAATGGTAGAGAACCTGGACCTTTTTGATACTCTTGCTCTTCTATTCCCAGAAAGAAACTGGACTTATTCCATAAAGGAGCTTAAAAAAGAACCTTTCTACCTGCAGCTTAAGACGCTGAAAAATTACTCCTCCTTTTTTGAAAAAAGTCCTGATCTAAGAAAAATTGTTGATTTTATCGGCAGGAGAGAGTTTGACCCTCCAGCTAACCGCATACGCTTCTCTCCTTTCGGAAAAAACAGGATACAAACAGTTCGTTTCTCAGATTCCATCAATAACCTCCTTCCTATAGAAGCCGAAAAACTCCTGAATCCGTCACTAAAAAGGAAGTTCTATGCAGATATGCATGAGGGAAAACTCCTGAGCTACCAGCTTCTTGGAAAACACTATACGGGCCCTCCGCGAATAAAGCCAAGAGGCCCTATGATTGTGCTTGTTGATACCTCAGGCTCTATGCATGGAGCTCCCCAGACCCTTGCCAAGGCTGCAGTGCTTGCTATGGCAAAAAGAATGCTCTTCCAGCAAAGAGACATGAAAGTTATCCTTTTCGCCTCTACAAGCCAGCACCTGGAAATAGAACTCAGCAGCAGAAAAAAGATGCCTGAAAAATTTCTGAACTTCCTTCTCTACACCTTTGGAGGAGGAACGGACTTCAATACTGCCCTTGCCTCAGGCCTCAAATCCCTTAAAGAAAAGGACTTCCAGGGTGCAGACCTGCTTTTCATTACAGACGGAAAGTCCCAAGTTTCTGACGAGCTTGTGCTCGCCCGCTGGGAAGAGGCAAAAAAGAAATACAACGCAAAGGTTTACTCGCTAATAGTTGGGAGTAGCGGAGCAGGCGGGCTTTCGGAAATTTCGGATTATACCTATTTTGTGGAAATGGAACTTGATTCTGAAGGCACTGGCGGGTTTGTGAGACTAATAGAGCTGGATAAGAAAGAACAGGGTGTCTAAACAAATATATCATGCAGTTTATATAATATTTTTTGAAAACAAGAATTTTAAACAAATAATCTATTTTAAACAAATAACCTACTTTGCGTAAATTTTTTAAAGAATCCTATAATGAAAACAATAGCATTAGCAACGCATAACTTCTATTTTAAGATTTAATATCATAAAATTTATAAGGGAGATGTTTAATATCTAAATTAAGGAGTTAATACAGTAAAAACAGTAAAAACAGTAAGGAGGAGTCAAAATATGACGTGGGTATTTAAAGAATATTCGGATTTGCCCGGCAAATTCGAAAAGAAATCTTTTGAGCTGGCATTACTGGAAAGAGAATGCCGGAAAAAGAAGAGGGAGCTTTACAGAAAACGTGAAGCCCATGAAAGAGTAGATCCAAACCTTCTCGAAACAATTGAAGACCTTAATTCCAGGATAGTTAATTATCAACTCAGCCTTGTGAAAAGACAGGAACATATAAGAGAAATTCTACAGGAATTTGATTCGCATCTCGATGACATGGATTTAGAAGAGCTTCATACTGTATTAAAATGAATAGTAATCATAGATTATGAGGCTAATGAGTTTTCCAGTAAAATTTGTTCTTTTCTCCAATTCTGATTTCTTAAATGATCCAGCCTAAACTTACAGGAGTGCGCTATCTGGTTTGTGTGCTCCTTTTCGACTTTTCCGGATTAATTAAAAAAGGGATGAGATCTTTTGAGACGAATACCCATTATGCAGGCTATAAGAGAGACACATTAATACAGGCATAAGCCTTTTTCAGTAAAGCTCTTTTCAGGTGAAAAAATGGGAAGCCAGAAAATCCACTATGAACTCCAGCAGATAGAAGAGATTCTCTCAAAAGCCAAATTTCTTCACCTTGCCCTCTCAGATGCAGAGACTCCCTATATCGTCCCCATGGCCTTCGGGTATAAAGAAAATGCTATTTATCTCCACAGCTCTCAGAAAGGCAAGAAAATTGAGATTCTTAAAAGAAATTCCAGAGTTTGCTTCGAAGCCGATATTGAAACTGAAGTAATGACCGCTGACGATCCATGCAAATACAATGTCCGCTACAGGAGTGTCATCGGATACGGGCAGGCTAAGTTTCTGGAGGACTACGGCGAAAAAGTAGAAGGGCTTACTGTCCTGTCCGAGCATTACGGAAAAAAGGGACCTTTTGAGTTTGAAGAGTGGAAGGTTAACAGGCTGTGTGTGATAAAGATTGAGATAGAAGAAATGACCGGAAAAGAGAATAGGTTCTAATCTATGACGTTTCTGAGAATTTTACTGTAAATCATTGTAAAACAATAAATTTTACAGTAAACTTGAATTTCAAATTTACCGTAAAATATTTTCCATTATAGCAATAAAGAATCTATTCAGAGACAAAAGTTTAGCTTAATTATTTCATTTCCAAATTAGTAAACTTTTAGCCCAGATAATAAGCAAAAGCACTCAAAACCAGCCTGATTAAAGAAAAAACAACCGAAACCATCGAAAAAGCCAGCAAATAAACATTCAGAGCCAGAATACCCATGAAAAAACTGGAGATGTCAGCATTAAGAATCAGGGCTATTATATTTACCAGCAATATGAAAATGAATATTGTGACCAGGCCCCTTCCTGCTCCCTTAAGGTCTTGTTTACTCAGGGCTATATGAGAAGAAATCCCGATTGCAAGGGCAAAATAGATCCAGAAGCTTACTGAAATCATGTTTTCTGGCGAGAAAATGCTTTTAAAAAGTTCAGCTGTCAACGTGAAGATTTTCGTCATTATATACTCGTTTGGCTGGCTGGCGTCAAGGCTCAGATAGTTTGTAAAGGTTGCAAAGGAATTAGGCAAGAAAAGGTACATTCCAAGGATTAGAGCTGCCGTTCCACTAAAAATGGGGCCCATGCCTATGAAAAAGTTTCCTATTTTCTGATATAGGCTTTTTGTATTCCACCTGTGGTTGACGTACCCAAGGACTCCATCCTTTGCTTTCCTGTCAAAAAGCTTGAATTCACTTACCTCATGCCTGAAAAGGTAGCACATCAGCAGGTGGCCCAGTTCGTGGACCGGGGTTCCTATCCAGGCTGTAAGCATAATGCCTTTCCAGCCAAAAGCTCTCTGAACATAGAAATTCGATCTGTTCTCGATAATCCCCAGCACCATGCCTATAAGGATCAGAGAACCTGTGACGCAGAGGGTTTCGAACAGGCTTAATCGAAAAATAGTTAATAATTCGTTTTCCAATTTTTTCAACTTCCTAATTTTCAACTTCCTTTTACTTCTAACTCCCTTTTATTATATAAGGAGAACTTCATGCCTCCAGATTAATCAAGAGTGAAATTCCACTATAGTTTTGCTTCTTAAATGAGTTTATTTCTTAATATTACGGGATTGAAGAAGTATAATCCTCATGCTTGTGCCCGCTAAATTCAAAAAATCTGAAAAGGAAAAGTTGAAAGAGTCAACTACCTATTTCCGAGCCGGCTAATAGACGTTCATGTTTAAGTCCCAAAAATCACTGTGGTTTGCGAAATCAAACCAGATTGATTCTTTCAACAAGCTTCGATGTCATTTTCGCTTGAAAGATCAAACCAGACAGGGTTTTTGTCTTCAGGGTCCCAGTTATAGTTTATTGTAATTTCTTCGCCTTCCTGGATATCTCTGATACAAACATATTTTAAAAGTCTGTTGTCAAAGTCTTTGTAGTATCTTGCGTTAGGGGTGTACGAATGGTTGTAAAGAGAACCGTAGCCCAGTGCAATAGCTGCATCTTTTGATTCCGGACCCCAGGCAAAGTAATAATTGTAAAGCTGAGTAAGCTCAAGTGAATCTATTTCTTCGGAGGATAAGACTATTACAGGGGAGATTTCTATCACTTCATCTTTTTTAAAATTCCTCTGTGCAAATACTCCCCTACCTTTTCCTGGTGAATCTTTCACGCATATAGACAACATATGACCACGTTCCTGCAGGATATTAAAAATTGTCTGAGAACTTTTTTGAATTATTTTAGTATTTTGAAAATTCAAATAATTTATAGGTTTCCCTCTGAAAAGATATGGGGTGATCCAGAAATTATTCCAAAAATTAAAAATGTCTGGACAATTAAAATAATCCTGTAAACACAAAAAGAAAGAACTTCAAACTAGTTCCAGTTACTAAATTTGTTCTGGATAATCAGGCAATTCTATAATCGGTTTTACTACATTCAATCCTTAGCCAGTGAGACTTCCTGGGAATCATCATGACTTACAGGTTCCTTTTTGAATTCAGGGCCTTTATCCGTGCTCTTGAGAAACCTGAAGTAACCAAGCCCGATTAAAAAGATCGGATATATAATTTTCCAGGAAAATCCGGAAGCCAGAAAGCTAAGAGACAGAAGAGAAAGAATCGAGAAAACCCACCTTTGCCAGCCAGATTCTGTTTTCCAGTAAGCAATTATGATAAACCCGCATAGGAAAATAAAATTCTGGTTTACAAGTAGCATCATAGAAGTAAGAGGAAACTTGAAGACGTAGCTCCCCGCTATCAGGAAAACAGACAGTCCATAGAGGCCCACAAGGCTGTATACGGGAATATCTTTTTTTGAGAGTTTTCCGAAGATTGCAGGGAAAACACCTGTCCTGCCCCCGGCATAGATCAGTCGGCTTGCCGTAAAATTCCAGGAACATGCATTTGCTGCAAGCACCACAACTATAAACCATACAAGAAAGTTTCCTCCAGGCGTGAGCAGGACAAGACCTGAAAGACCCGCAGCACCCTTAAGAGAAACACCTGCAGTACTGGCTCCGACGCTTATCAGGGCAAGAACAATATAAATTGCAGCTACAAGAGCAAAACTCAGCCAGTAGAGGCGAGGCACGTTTTTTTCCGGATTCTCCATTTCTCCCAGGGAAAAAGAAAGGTTCTCCCAGCCCAGAAAGGCCCAGAAAAGAAGGGCTGTTACTTCCCAGACCGCACTCGGGCTTACACTTCCTGTCCCATTCAGGGCTTCTCTGGCAATTTCCAGGCCTGAACCGAGGAAATCAAGGTTAAAAATAATAAGCAGGCTAATTAGCAGGAAAAGTATCGTAAGGGCCATGTAATTGATCAGGGTAATAGCTCTTGTTCCAAACAGGTTTGAGAGAAACATGAGGGTTACAAGAAAGATTGCAAAAAGAGCAACTCCCGATTCTGAGACCGGAAAAAGCTGCCGAACATATTCGCTGCCAATGAGAGCAACAGCAGGAAGCCCGAAAAGGAAAGATCCACCTACAAGGTAAGAGACCGAATATTTTCCCCAGGGCCCGACAGCTTCCTCGGCATAGCCTGCAAGGCCGGCAGTCGAAGGGAATTTCAGGCCGAGGCGTGAGCAGATCTGAACTCTTGGAATGGTTACAAGAGCTATAAGGAGCCATCCAATTATTGCTTCATATGCATTTCCAGCGCCAAGAGCCAGGCCAGGCAGTGCAAGGATTCCTGTGCCTATAAGCATGCAGATTGCAAGCCCTATGCCTCGCCTGAGAGTGATTGTTTTTCTTAGTTCGGTCATCTTAGTTCCTTAAGTTACCAGTAAAACAATTTGTAATATTTATTTGTTCGCAAACAGGTTCCAGAATCATTAAATGCACCCATTAACCCATTTCTTACTTATTAACTCATTTCTTCCTTTATTCAACGATCTTTACCAGGATAACACACCCAGGTACTGCAAAATAGCAATAGAAAGTGCAATAAAACTGAGAATGAGGAACACGCCTGAAATCCGAATGTACCTGTATTTAGTATCCACCATTTTCTCGAATTTTTCCTGTGAGCTGATGGAAGAATTTATATTGACCTCATAACTTTTTCTGAAGAAAATCATCACAGCAAAAATAAGGCTTAACAGTCACAGGACAAGCGGAGCCAGATATATCAGGACAGAATGCCCTTCTGCCAGTTTTATATCGGAAAATGTAATCGCATGAAAGTAAATCCCCTGAAGCAGACTTGTAATGGTAACAAATTGTTTCGCCGTATCCTCCACAACTGAAATAGATTCCCCGACAATCTTTTCAGCGTTCTTCTTCCAGAAAGGATTGGGCTCGGAAGGAACGAAAGGAATATCTCCCTCGCCAGCCCCACTCTCAACTTTCCTCTCAGTCATGTTTATTTTATTTCCCATTCGAATCCTTTCCTGCAATTGGGACAGGCAAGGTCTACATATACGTATTTAGGAGTCTTTCGGCTGGATACTCTCACAACATTGGAAAAACCTAACCTTACTGCAACAGTTTCCCCATCTTCAACAATTTTTTCTATATCAGTACGGTATTTGTACTCGCAGTGAGGGCACTTTATAATTTTCGAATTCATTCTTTAACCAGCCTTTCAAGAATCCTGAGTCCACTGCTATTTTTCTGAGCTTCCTTCATTGACTTATTGAAATACTCTCCTAGCTCACCAGAAGATACCCTGTTGAAAATAATTTTTCCAAATTCGATGTGCGGCTCTTCTCTTCCCACTACTTCCCCTGTTTTCGCTTTCTCTTTTTGCTTCTTTGAATCTTCAGGTACTTGAGTAACCTTTTTCTCTATATCTTGAAGCATCTGAGAGAGCTTCAGGTCTTGCCTGAGTTCGAAATCGTGACTTGCAACAACATTTCCACCCTCAAGAATGGAAGCACGGTATAGATTTGAAGATGCTTCAGGAGGTCGGGTAAATTGAAAATCGAGAGAAGAGTACTCCAAAAAAATCACCAGTTACTATTTAGGCATACTCCTTAATAAATTTAAAGAATATGTTATGATAAAAATAATAATAAAGACTTAAAAAAGGCAAATTTAGGCAGAAATCCTTATTTGAAAATATTAAAACTCAGAAAGAATACATATAAGGTTAGCCAGAAAGGGCAAAGTTATCTACATTTTTTAATTAGATTTTAGGAAAAACCGGTCGTGTCTGCACGACCGGTGAGAGCCTGGGGTTCCAGGATCAATTGATTTCCAATTAGGGGCTATGAAAAGAATTTTCCCAATTTAATCTTTCTTCTCCGCACAGATGAGTTCTTCAGCATATGGCAGAGTCTCTTTCATCCAGGTGCAGAAATCTCTCCACTCATCGAGCTTGTGGGAACGGCGCTGAAAGTAAATATTCCGGAGTTCGGCATAGTTTGTTATGACTGTCCGTTTCTGCAGGTAAGCGCTGGGGAGGTCCTGGACAAGTTCCCTAAAGATTGCTTTCCGGCATGCATTGTCTTCCTCGCTGTCTCCTTCGCAGGATTTGTAGGCTTTAATGAGATCATTGAGATGCTTTATCTGGTCACTTCTGTAAGGTGTCAGTGTGTCATAAGAGAAGTCGTGAGGAGCCAGATCCCGGCTGGTCAGCTTATGCATTGTAGAGGTTGAATTCTTCTCAGTGAATTTGTAAGTATCAAACTCCTTCCACCAGTAGAGAGGAGCATTAAGATCAAAACACACCGTAATGAACCTTAAAAACTTGCCGTGTTCATTTCCTGCAAGGGTCAGGCGCTGGGCCAGATTCAGGTCCTTTTCTCCAAGTTTGCAGTTCCCTGCTTGATCCGGTTCACTGCTGTCCATCAAATGCCAGGAGTTCATAGGGTTCCGCATACCAAGGATAGCGTAGTAAATATTGTACGTGCCGTGTAATTTCATTTCAATCATAAAAGCGCCTCTTAAGCCCGTGTGTATAAATAATTTATAAATCTGTTTGTATCGCGAGTTGTAAACCTGTTCATGTAGATAACTTAACTCATTTTAAATATTTGTTGCCCGGAATATTTTCCTTTTTATTTTGAGTTTAACCTTTACATAGAATATCATCTGGAATACTCTGAAAACCCATCAGGGTACAAAAGTCTAAACTTAGTCGAGTTAAGTCTGAATTAAGTTTGAATAGGCACATTAACTTCTATTTCTGAGGGTAAATTATTTATGAAAATGGCCACCCTCTTAACCCATGATTTATCCTTTTAAGTATGATATGTCGGCAAGTTCCGGTTTTTTCCGTCTTACCATCAGTGGCAGCACCATATATTTTCAATACGATACTGTTAACTTGAATAAGCTTCCAATTTCATATGGAAAACAACCAGACATTTACCTTTAACCTATATTTAAACTGGGAAATCAAACAAAACGCTGACATAGAATGAGTCCTGCAGAGCCCCTTTATATTGGAATTCTTATTCTCACAGGCACTTTTACAGGCATTATTTCAGGATTTCTGGGCATAGGAGGAGGATTTATTATGACTCCTGTCCAGTACTGGCTTTTGCAGGAAACAGGACTGGAGCCTGACCTGGCTATAAGGGTTGCTCTCGGGACAAGCCTTTTTGTAGTGTTGCTAAATGCCACAAGTGCCACTTTAAAGTATCAGCAAAAAAGAGCAGTCCTCTGGAGGCAGGCAACAATTATGGGAGTTTTCGGGCTGATTTCCAGCTTAATAGGAGCGGAAGTCTCATCCCGCCTTTCGGCCTCGACACTAAGCACTATTTTTGGATTTGTTGTCATCCTTGGAGCGCTCAAGACTTATATGATATCTTCTGAGGTCGAAAAAAATAAAATCAGCTCCAGCCCGGTACCTTATATTCTTGTCGGCATTTCTATAGGCTTTTTTTCAGGTCTTCTCGGGATAGGGGGAGGAGTACTTGGGATTCCACTCATGCTGATTTTTCTGCATTTTGATCTGCGAAAAGCCATAGGAACCTCGGTTGCCGTAATAATTTTCACTTCTTGGAGGATCTATAGGTTATATTATTAATGGCTGGGGACAGCCAGGTCTCCCTCCTTATTCTCTAGGATATATCAATCTCGTTGACTGGATTTTGCTTGCAGTTCCAGGGTTCCTTGCGGCGAGAAAAGGAGCGGAAATTGCCTATCTGGTAAACCCAGAACATTTGAAACATCTTTTTGTACTGATGATGATCTATGTAGGGATAGAAATGATAGGAATTACTTGAAGACCGTAGATAGGAATTATTTGAAGATAGGAAAAGAAAAAATTTTGAATAGATACTGAATTTTTCATTGGGAGAGGGAGATTTCAGAAAGTATGAAGTGGGAATTCAGTCCGCATCAGGCGCTTTCAATAGCTTTTACAGGGTCGAGTTTTGAGGCTTTTTTTGCAGGGTAGATACCTGAGATTATGTTGATTATGAAAGCAAAGATAGCAGCATACACAAAATTAAGAGCTTCGACTTTAAGAGGGAGGGTCTGAAGCCCGAAATACATCTCCTGGGGAACCTCGATTCTATAGCTCTGCAGGGCGACAGTTGTAATGTATCCGAGAACAGTCCCAAGCACCAGCCCAATGGCTCCAAGGAGTACGGACTGAAAGAGAAAAATCATCATTATACTTTTTTTAGAAGCTCCCATGGCTTTTAAGATCCCTATCTCTCTGGTCCGCTGGGCAACAATGGTGATAAGAGTATTTGCAATCCCGAAGCCTGCAATTCCGTAAATCATAATGTAAAAAAGGTTTATAAAGATCTTCTGTGTGTTTAAAAGGTCAAGGATATCGGCATTTTTTTCGGCCCAGCTGACTGCATCAAGCCCTGTCTCATTCTCAATCGAGTGTGCAATAAGATCTGCCTGGTAAGGGTCTATAACCCTGACCCCTATTGTACTCACAACACCGGGCTCATTGAAAAATTCCTGCACTGAATCAAGTCTTGCATAGGCTGTAACCTCATCTGCTGCAGTTCCTGTGTGAATCAGACCTATAACCTTAAAAGAAGTTGTTTTTGAGCCCGGAAACACTGCATCTACCCGGTCTCCAGGCTGAACCTCAAGATTCTCTGCAAGCTTGTCTCCCAGCAAAATTCCGTGCCTTGTATGAAGAAGAGATAAGAAGTTTCCTTCTACCACGTCCTCACTTACTCTCATGACCGTATTCTCAGCTTCAGGCTCTATACCCTGAAGAGAAACCCCTTCAGCATTATCTCTATACTCAAGCGCGGCCTGACCCATATATTTGGGAGATACGGCAAGAACACCCTCATTTTCCGCAATCCTGGCTGAGTTAATCCTGTAAAGATGTATGAACTCTTCTTTTTCATTCTGGGGACTGACAACAATATGAGGATTGTTTTCAATACTTGAGGTTATAAGCTCCTCCTGAAAACCTGAGAGCATAGCCATCATCACCGTAATTACAGCTACAGCAAGGGCAACTGCAAGTATAGCAAAAAAGGTCTGTCTTCTTCTGGAAAAAACTTGCCTCAAAGCAATTTTCAGTTCATACATTAAGACAAACTCCGTGCCTGACAGATTAACAGGATTTTCAGTAAGGTTGAGCCAGATTAAGCCCTATTGGATTGGATTAAGCCCTATTGAATCGGATTAAGTCAATTAAAGTCAAATTAACCAAAATAAATCAGATTAAGTCAGATAAGTTAGGGAAATTATCGCAAAAGGCTCTATAGCCGTAAAGATCCCGAAATGCAGAAAATATACCATATTGATCTTGTTCTATATTTTTCGTGCTTTCTGTCGTCCCTCTCACATACAAAACTGATGAAAGCTCATATTATTTATTTTTATTTCATTCTTGTTGGGCTGATTATAAATCATTTTCTAATGCTGGAAAACGAATTCAAAACAAAATGGAAAAAATGGGATAAATAGCGAATAAATGAGAAGGAAAAACATGGTAAAAAAGCCGAATAAAAAGAAAGATAAAAAAGAAAAAGAGAGAAAAAAAGGACAAAGAGGAAAAGAGAAGAAAGGATGAAAGGAGGAATGAAGAGAAAAAGAGGATAAAAAGAAGAAAAAAGAGAATAAATAGAATAAAATGTGGAAAAAAGAGATGAAGGAAAAGGAAAAAGAGAAAAAATAGGATAAAAGAGAGAAAAAGAAAAAAAGAGTAACAGTGAAAAAGAGGTTATAGCTGCACGTAATGCGCAACTTCACCAAGATCTTCTTCTATTCTGAGGAGCTGATTGTATTTTGCAGTCCTTTCGCCACGGGCCGGAGCTCCGGTCTTGATCATTTCTGCTCCGATGGCTACTGAGAGATCCGAGATTGTAGTGTCTTCGGTTTCAGCGGAACGGTGGCTTACAATTACAGTATAGCCGTTTCTGGAGGCCATGCTTGCAGCATCAAAGGCTTCAGAAAGTGATCCTATCTGGTTAACCTTCAAAAGGAGAGCGTTTGCAGCTCCCATATCAACACCTTTTGAGAGCCTCTCGATGTTAGTAACAAAAAGATCATCACCAACAATGATTGTATCCCAGAGTTCATTGGTAAGAGCTTCAAAGTCCTCAAAAGCTTCCTCATAGAAAGGATCTTCAATAGAAAGAATAGGGTAGGAGTTCACAAGTTCGACGTAGTAGTCCAGCAGTTCTGGAGCAGAAAGTTTCTTTCCGTCAATTGAGTAGAATTCATCCTCATAGAACTCGGAAGCTGCAGCATCAAGCCCGATTGTAACTTCGGATTCGGTGTAGCCAGCCTCTTCAATTGCCTGCACAAGAGCATCAAGGGCTTCTGTGGACTCACTCATTTTTGGAGCATATCCTCCTTCATAACCTACATTTATGGAAGATCTGCCATATTTTTTTTCGAGGAATTTACCAAGGGTGTGGTAGATTTCTGCTCCCATCTGGATAGCTTCATAAAAAGTTTCTGCACCTTTGGGTTGAATCATAAATTCCTGAATCGCAAGCTCGTTGCCTGCATGCTTACCCCCGTTAAGAACATTCATTGTGGGTACTGGCAGGGTAAAAGCATTTGAGCCCCCAAAATAGCGGTATAGAGGAATGTTGAGAGAATCTGCGGCTGCTTTTGCGACAGCCATGGATACACCAAGAATTGAATTTGCTCCAAGGTTTGATTTATTTTCGGTCTCGTCGAGTTCTATCATCAATTCATCGATTTCCCGCTGATTTCGCACATCAAGCCCAAGCAATTCTTTCTGGATGATGGTGTTAACATTTTTTACTGCAGTGAGAACTCCTTTTCCTCCATATCTGTTAGGGTCTGCATCTCGCAGTTCGAGAGCTTCATTAGTGCCAGTGGAAGCCCCTGAAGGAACGCTGGCTCTGCCAAATCCCTTCGGTGTAAACACATCAACTTCAATTGTTGGATTTCCCCTGGAATCCAGGATCTCCCGAGCATGTATTTTTTGTATCTTATATTCTCCAGAATCCTGCTGTAGACCGATATACGACATCGTTTCACCCTTTATAGTTCTGATCTATTTATACATATATTCTGTTATTTGAAGCTTAACTTTAACTTACCCGTTAGATGTCCGAATTCTATTTAATTCTTTATCCGGTTAGTATAAATAATTTTAATTAAGTTCTAAACTTGCTTTTCGATAGGAACTCAGTTTAACATTTGGAGATTTCTAAATTCAAGTTCATATAAAAACAGAAACATTTTTGCCTCACAAATCCAGCACCCAGCACTGTGTAAATTCAGGAACTATCGTGATTCAGAGAGTTTAATATCCGTTTCCGTTTATTATAATCCGTATTTCAGGAATGTCTATTTCCTGTAAACACTAGCTTTAAAGGTTTTGGTCAGGATACAAGATAATTTTTTTTTCAGAAGTTTCTTACTACTAACTTTTATACAAAAAATCAATCTAATAAAAACTTTGAAGAGGTAGATAGCTTTTTTGCACCTTTCTAATACTCAATTTATTTAACAAAATAATTATTATCTACATAAAATATATAAACATGAAAGTATTATTCATTCTCGATGACTGACGATTCTCCAGTTACTTTGACCGAAAAAGAGTATTCAGTAATTGATATGCTCCAGAGCCTTGGACTCCCGAGGACGGAAGCCACTGCGATCGTATGTCTGAAAGATTGCAGAGAACTAAGATCCCTTCACATAGAACTTGTTTCAGGACTCAGACAACCGGAAGTAAGTGTAGCAATGCGCCCCCTGAGGGATAGGGGCTGGGTGGATGAAAGATCCGAAAAAAAGAATAAAGGAAAAGGCAGACCAGTAAAATATTACCAGTTGACAGTACCCTTCCCGCAAATCGTGGTAACTCTTGAAGATGAATTTATGAAAAGCAATACAGAGAAAATGAGTGCTCTCAAAAGGCTCCGAGAACTGGAGATTTTATTGCAGAACTGATCTTAATGCAGAACTGAACTTAAGGAGAATTTTCAGACATCTTTTCTGCCTGCATTCTCGGTAATTTCAGTGTTCTCAATATTTCATTCAGCGTTCTCAGTATTTCAATTCTCAGTATTTCAATTATTTATAGTTGTACCTGATTTTTGAGCACTAATGAATTGCAGTTGTTTATTTCGGCTAGATTTCATTCAAGGTCTGGAATCTTTTCGAAATTAACAGGAGCAAATCCTTGCTCCAAATTCATAACCCTTCTGGCAGTGATCCCTTCCAGCTCGAAAATAAATGCCTCAACTACCATAAAGACTTCACTTTCACCCCTCAAACAGCCCACTTTTATGTTGTCTTCACGACATGCTCCTGCATGCAGGTGGATCTTTGGCTTCCCATCCTCCTGGAAAATATTTCCCTACTCCGAGAATCTCATGGGCCTCATTAAAGCCAAACCAGACAGGCTCCGGAGGTCTTATGCTTTCTTTAGGGCCTGTAACAAGTTTCCCTTCTTTTAACGCGCCTAGCAGCATAAAGACAGCCGATTCAATCTTTTCCAGCTCTGCAAGTTTGATAAATTCCAGAATAAGGTCATCTCCATGGTCAATTCTGACAGTAAAGACCCTACCTATTCTTCCTTTTGCATACTCCATGTTTTTTCCTCACTGCTCTATGATTTTTCCGTCCACAAGCCTGATAATTCGATCAGCTTTTGAGGCTAGCTCTTCGTTATGTGTAACCACTATAAAAGTTTGATTATACTCTTTATTCAGCCGCCTGAGAAGCTCATAGATCAGATCACCTGTTTTAGTATCAAGATTGCCTGTAGGCTCGTCTCCAAGCACGATTGCAGGGGAGCAGCTGAGTGCCCTTGCTACTGCAACTCTCTGGTTCTGCCCTCCTGAAAGTTCACCAGGTCTATGATCCATCCGATCTTTAAGTCCTACCTCCTTCAGGAGACTTCTGGCAATTTCATCTGCTTCTTTCCTGTTTTTTCCAGCTATCAGGAGTGGCATTATCACGTTTTCGAGGGCTGTGAAATCAGGAAGCAGATGGTGATACTGGAAGACAAATCCAAGCATTCTGTTCCTCATCTCGGAACGTTCTTTATCCGACATTTTCGTAACATCATTCCCATCAATAAGGAGAGTGCCTGAACTTGGAGTGTCCAGCAAGCCTATGAGGTGCATAAGTGTGCTTTTGCCTGAACCGGACGGCCCTACAATTGCCACGAAATCCCCCTTTTTAATTTTCAAATTCGCATTGTCGAGTGCACGAAATTCTATTCCGTTTTTGTAGATTTTTGTCAGGTTCTTAAGCTCGATAATTGGGCTTTTTTCTGTCATGCTTTTCCTGCGCCTTCAAAAAATGTATTTAAAAATAGAGGGGCTCTTAAGTAAAGAGCTTTTGGGAAGATAAAAGCCCTGCCGAATTCAGGTTTCAGGGCATAATCTTTTCTTTTCTGTATAGAAATCCCAGATTCTCATTCCAGTTCTTTTCTGCTTATAAAATAAGCTGCCGTAAGAATTAAAACACAGCCCAGAAGGGTAGAGACATAGAGAGGGTTTTTCAGGAGTGTGCAGTCAAAGAAAATTCCTGACACAGGTTCTACAAGGGCAAGAATACTGCCGGTCTGAGCTCTGACTCCTGAGATCCCCTTCAGATAAATAACAGCAGCGAACGTAATAGTGAAACCGAAAACAAGCAGGACATTGAAATTTTCAAGGAAAGCACTTACTGGAGTTGAAAGTGCAGATGGAAGCAGGAAGAAAAGGCTTATCCCGGTAAGCCAGAAAGTCTGAGTTATTCCTGTATAATCGTGTCTTAGGTAACGGATCGTTATTATGGTTGCACCGAAAGAAAAACCTGACAGCAGGCCAAAAATAAGGCCTTTCCCAAAATCCAGGCCTGTATCCGCAGTTGTCAGAATTTCTCCAGGTCTGGCAATTAGTAAGACTCCTGCAATTGCCAGGAAAAGGGGTAGCAGGCTTTTGCTGCTGTTGTGTTCCCCCAGGATCGAGGGAGCAAGCAGATTGACGTATACAGGGGCTGTATAAAGCAAAAGGACGGCAACGGAAATCCCGCTATATCTGATAGATGAGAAGTAGCATATGCCTGTAATTGCATTCAGAAGGCCCAACAGTAACAGGTATCTTTTATTCCTCCCTGGCCTTAGCTGTCCAAGCTCTCGACTGAACAGGAGATAGGCAAGGATCATAAAGAAACCAAAAAAAAGCCTGGAAAAAAGCACGGATCCAACAGACATATCCTGCACTCTATCCAGAAAAACCCCTATGGTTCCATAGAGTATACTGCCAGTTAATATTTCTGAATAAGGCTTGAAAGAACCTTCCTGTACGGGCATGGTCGAGAATTAAAAGACTGAGGATATATATTTTTTTGGACATGGGATAGAACCGTAAAGAAAAAACACGTTTATTCATAAAATGAAAAAAGACAGAAATTAAGTAAATTACGGGACTAATAAAAAGGTTGAATAGAGGATAAAACAGAGATCAAATCTAAAGTTGATGTGGATAGAAGACTAAATAAGATAAATTAAAAAATAGGGGGTTGAATTGATAATGAAATGGGGTTGAATAAATAATGGAATTTAGAAAAGAACAGGAGTTTATTTCTCCTGAACTCTTGAAATTTCTTTTCTTTTAAGGGAAAGCCCGTACCCAAAGCTGACCTTTTCTGGAAAAATAAGCTTTTTTAAGAACGCAATATTGTCCAGACTTATTACAAAAGCTGCAGCCAGGATAAAAATAGAGCCAGTAAGCATTCCGCTGTGAATCGGGTTTCCAAGTACTGTATGGTCAAAAAAGATGCAGGAAACAGGTTCAAGCAAAGTCAGAATACTGCCTGTAATAGCATTTACGCCTGCAACCCCTCTTATGTAAAATACCGCTCCAACACCAGTAATCAAAACTCCAAAGAGTATGAGAGTATAAAGATTCTCAACAAGAATATGTCCTGGAAGAGAAATCGCAAAAGGTGAGAGGAAGACCAGACTGATTACACTCTGCCAGAAGAGCTGGGTAAGACCATTATATTCGTTTCTGAGATAGCGAACTGAAATAATTACTCCACTGCTGAAAAGGCCGCCAGTAAGCCCGAAAAGTACTCCTTTAAGGTAATTACTGCCAAAATCAAGGTGCTCAAAACCTCCTTCCGGCCTTGTTACGTAGAAGACGCCCATCAGGCCAAGGAAAAGAGCAAAGATGGTTTTGCTGGTATTTTTTTCCCCGAGCAGGAGAGGTGCGAGAATAGTAAGATAGATAGGATCCGTATAAAGGAGCAGGACAGCTGAAGAGGCTCCTAAATATCGAATCGCGGAATAATAGGAAAACATTTGCGATACATACAGGATTCCAAGGAGAAGCAAATAATTTTTCTTTCCTTTCAGCGAAAGCTGGCTTAAGTTTCCTGTAATTGCAAGATAACATAGAATGGCTAAAAGGCCAAAAAGAACCCGATAGAAAACAATTGACCCTACGGACATGTTTCCCAGCCGTTCCATGAAGATTCCAACGCTACCATAAATTATGCAGGCGATTAACAACTCTACGTGATGTTTAAAAGTGGCAATCATATTTTATTTGGAAGGTGAAGTATATATATATATTTTTAGTAGAATAACACATAATAATGTTGGATAAAAAGTCGATTAATAGGCAACGATCTTAGCTTTAAATTCCAGGTTAAATACCTGAATTCAACCCTAAATTCAATATCAATAGACATCAATAAGCCTGGGGATTTAATGGACAAGCAATATATCAATAGTAGATCAGTAACATATCAGTAATAGATAAATGAGAGGTAACAAAAGATAATAACAGCTAAATGATAATAAATAATAGATAAATATCAGATAAATAACATACATTAAAATAATCACGAGCAAATAATAAAAAACAGATAAACAACGTTAAAATAACAAATAAATCACAAATAATAATGTCAAATAACAGATGAATTTTCGATTCTTCATCAATCTTTACCCAAAGTTCAGCTTCCAGACTTTTTCAAATTGAGAACTGCATACTGCCTGCTTCCGGTCCTGTAGATGGTAATTCCTTTAAGCTCCTGCCTCCAGGCATAAATTAAAGCCTGTTTGATATCATCTTTTTTTACAGATTCCGGCATATTGATTGTTTTAGAGATTCCGGCATGACAATAGCGTTGGAATGCAGCCTGAATATCAATACTAACTTTCCAATCGACATCAAGCGCAGACTTGAAGATCTTCTTTTCTTCTTCAGTTACGATTTTCGAATTCTCGACGTTCTGCAGGGTGCCGTGAGTATATACATGGTTGAGGAGCCAGAAATAGTCTGTTTCGGAAAGCTTTGGCAGGAAATGTGCCTCAAAAAGCGGATGGACAAGCATAAATTCCTTTTCCACTGCCTGCGTTCTTTTGTACACCCAGCTGAAAACAGGTTCAATCCCCGCAGAACAGCCGGCAAGAATGCTGATCGTGCCGGTTGGGGCAACTGCAGTCAACGTGGCATTTCTCATTGGAAGTTCCCATGTAGAATCATCAGATTCCGGAAAAGATCCCTTTTCTGCCGCAAGTCTTCTTGACTCCCTGACCGCAGCCCAGCTAATTTGCTCCATAATTTTTCCCGCGAGTTCCAGAGCTTCAGGAGAATCATAGGGAAGCCTGAGCTTCAGAAGCAGATCGTGAAAACCCATTACTCCAAGCCCGATCTTCCGGGTCTTCTTTGTCGATGCTTCAATTTTAGGAATCGGAAATACGTTATTATCAATCTCATTGTCCAGGAATCGGACAGCTTTTCCTGCCACTTCCCTGAGAAAATCCCAGTTTACTTTTCCCTCTGTAACAAAAAAGGAAAGATTTATGCTGCCCAGGTTACAGGACTCAAAAGACAGGAGCGGTTCTTCTCCACAGGGATTTGTGGTAGAAATCTCCCCAAGTGCAGGCGTGAAGTTGTCTCTGTTTATACGGTCATAAAAAAGGATGCCTGGTTCACCGTTTCTCCAGATGCTTTCGACAATTTCGGAAAAGATGCCGCCAACTGTCATGCCTGTTTGTTTATTCCAGATTTCATCGGTCTGATCCAAGTCCATAAGTTCCATAAAGGCATCTGGAACCATAACCGAGAGATTAAAATTATTGAATTTTCCTTCCACTTTTTTTGCCCTGATGAAAGAAACAATGTCATTGTGTGAAATATCGAGGATGCCCATATTGGCACCTCTACGCTTCCCAAATTGTTTCACGACCTCAGTTGCCTCATTATAAAGTTTTATGACAGCTAGAGGGCCGCTGGAAATACCATCTGAATCCGGAGAATGAGAAACGTCAGGGTGTACTTTTGAAAAATTGAAACCTGTACCACCCCCGGTTTTCTGGATCAGGGCTGCAGTCTTGAGGGTATCAAAAATCTCTTCTATACTATTCTCTACTGGAAGCACAAAGCAGGCTGAGAGCTGCCCGTTCTCTGTGCCTGCGTTCATTAGCGTGGGCGAGTTCGGAAGAAAAATTTTCCTGACCATCAGGTCCTTGAATTCCAGATATTCTTCTTTAGTTATTGCAATTGCCTGTGCAACTCTTTCACAGATATCTTCCCAATCCTTTTCCCCTTCTTGCAGATATCTGGCTTTAAGGGTTTCACTAATCAGAGCGCCCCATCCTTCTTCTGTTTCCCACACAAAAATCTCTTCTCCAGGAATATTCAACAGGTTTCAGCTTTTGTTAAAAGAAGCTATATTTCATGTTAATTTACGCTAAACGGTAATATAATAACATAACATAATAAGGCATATCAGAAGGTTTTAAAATATGGAAATATGCGTGCGGAAAAGCTAATATATAGTTGAGTGGTTCGACGTAATAAATCCAGTGAAAATACAATTCGCACATACTTAAATTCAATATAAGCTTAACCGAATTTATAGGAAAGACTCCTGAGTAACTAATGGACGAAGCGGAATTACACACGGGAAGAAGTCAACGGGAAGCGCCAAATGTTCTTTCCGGATGGACCTGTCCCTCAAAAACCTGTGGTTATATCATCAAGGACTTTGTGGAGAGGAAGATGAAGAAGAAAATAAACCCTTTTAAAATTACAATAAAACCGTTCACTCTAATTTTTTGGTCTGCGGTGGTTGTGATCCTGGCCGTTCTCGGGCTGCTATTAAAACGGAATAAGACAAGTCCGAGAAAAAAATAAATTCTTTTATTTTCTAAAAGTAGAGAATATGACAGGCCGACAAATGGGAGTTTTTCTAGTAGGGGTCTTTGTGATAAACAATTTGATTTAAGGAGGTAAATTTCTTGTGTCTGGAATGGAACAATCGACCTGTCAGATTATCATAGGAATATATCTATAAAAATGTTCTGATAATTATGATTCAGTAACTATTTTACTGATAGTCTAATTAGAGAATTCTTTTTTAAAAAAGAGTATTTCGTTTTTGTAGCTAAAAAACTTCGGTTAAAAGAATCCTTTAAACCTTAACAGTGGAGATGGCTACTTCCAGGAGTGTGAACCCTACAATCTCTTCTTCCGGAATACCTGCAATTAGCCTGGCAAAGTTTTTATTTACTCCAGGATAGATTCCATTTTTATCTTTATGACAAACAGGATTGAACATTGTATTGAGCATACTTTTTACAAAACAACAATTATCACAAGATAGGGACTCATTTTTTGAGCTGTTCGGGCTTTTTTGGAACTCTTTCATACCCCTTTAACCTCTAATTTTTTAAGTTAAGTTTTCCGGAATTACAATTGCTCAGGTGACGAAAACAATAGCTATAGAAGTAATTAAGATATCTACGGAGTAATAAACATATTTATTATTGACTGTTTCAATATCCTATTATAAACTTGAAATAATATTACATAACAAGCATTATAATGATAAGGAGACATAAATTGTCTACCTTCCTTTTACTTGTTATTAGTGTCTCCTTATCACCTAGAAGATAAACTGTTAGTCTTTCCTCGGAAATTAAAAAAGAATAAGAAAAGCCGGGAAAAGAAGTCAGAGAAGCTGGGAACCTCTGAAAGAAGTAAAGTAAAAACAAAGAGTTTTAATTTGCAAGAATAAGGGCTTCACTACGTGAAAAATTGATCTCTTTAATTGATCCTTCAACAGTCATTTTATCCCCTAAAATTCCGGTCAGATGGACAGAGTTGCCTTCAACAAGGATCTTTGCCACGGAATCCATAATCCTTTCACGTTTGTCTCCACGAAGCAAAATAGCATTTATTTCACACATCTTCCATTCTCCTTAAAATTCTTCAAACATTTAGACTTATTTAAATCTGTTCGAATCGGTTTAATTAACCAAAATCCATTATAATGGAGACCCATTATAATTGGCTTAATTAATTAAGCTAATTTTATACCTTCTATTTCTTTAAACTATTAGTAACCCGGATCAATAAAAAGTTGCCGAAAAAGACCTATCCAAAAACTATCTGACAAAAGCTTCAGGGATAATTCATCAGTTTTGCAACGGACAGGCCCTGCTCGAGCCCGAGGTCCTCAGCTACGCACTCACATTTTGTAAGAAGCATGTAAGCAATAGGACCGAAGTTATGTTCTGAGAGAGTTTCATAATTAGCCATACCCTTGCTGATGATAAGAGTTGCATCTTTCATGGATTTGAGCAGTTCAGCTGGGGCCTCCTCTATCAGGATTCCAACTGCATTTGAACCGGTAGTCAGGATACGGTCAACCTTTTTGTCAATTTCAAACTCTTTTACCTCTTCCAGAGTTACATCTGTAAGAATTGGCCCTCCTCGAACTACAAGCGTTATTTTTCCTCCAAGTTTTTTGATGATATCAAAAACAAGCATGTCAAAGAGAATTTCTCCACAGTTATCGGCAATATAAACAACATCCTGCAAGAGTCCAAGCATCTTAGGAGTATCATCCACATCAAGCCCGTGCTCGAAGTATTTCAAAAAAGTAGCCTCAAATTTATCTTCACTGGCATCAAAGCCCATGATCCCGAAATCGAAGTAATTCGCAATTACTGATGCCAGCACCGCCTTTCTGAAAAGTTCCGTGTCATTCGTATAATTTTCATAGATTTTTTCTTTTGCTGCAGGCAGGACTTTCATTGCAGCCTGGTTGATGAGCTTCTTTGTTACCGCATAAGGATCGTTGTTTTCCAGGACTTCGTAGCATTTCCTGTGAATTTTAGTGGCTATTGAGGCAGATACTGCTTCAGGGCTGTAATGTTTATTCATGACTCCAAGGCATTCATGGATGGTCTTGCTAATAAGATCTTCATCGTCAGTAGAAAGCTTGGCCTGAAAGTGCACTCTTGAAAGCAGGCAATAAGTACAGCGTGGGTTCATTTTCATATGAATATTTCCTATTTTCTGATCCGGGAATAATTTTTGCCAGAATTCTAGGTATTGCGGCAAATCTTATAGAATTAACTCTTTCGAACTCTTCCTGATAGAATAAGGCTTAAGATAGAATAATGATTTAAAAATTTAACCTAAAAGCAAAAAAACGTAGAAAAGATCCAGAATGGGAAACTTAAATAAATCTCCTCATTTTGGAATAATTTGATCAAGTCAAGTAAAACAATATGCTTTAATAAGTATGCTTTCAACGAGAATTAGCTTAAAAAGGTAAATTCTTTATAGCTTAAAGTAAAATTATTTATAATGATGTCTACAGCCACAGGTTTAAGCCTTGTTTCAAACAGAAATTTAAAGCTCTTCTCATCCTTGTTTTTTCTTTCGATATTATTTTTCGTTTCAACATTTTCATTACCTGCTTTTGCACTTACTGAAATGGAGATAAATCCTGTTAATACGCCTGAAGGTGCAGTCGTACTAATTGTGGACGGACTCAGCGCTCCTTTTATCTATCCAGAACTTACCCCATATGCCCTTGACGGTACAGCTCTCGAAAAGGCCAGGCTTGAGAATATTCCGAAAATATGGAAAGAAAGTTCCCGAGTTCTTGAATTCCGCGCCCCTCAGACCTTTACAGAAGGTGGACACTCAGTCCTTGTTACAGGAAATCCGGGTGCGGACAGTGAGCTTGTAAGTTTCAAGGATGCAACTGTTTTTGATGTTTTACATAAAGAGGGCTATCTTTGCATTGCAATTATGGAGAGATGGGGATTCCGGGTCGATCTGCGCTGAACAGGATATGATCCTCAGAGATGAAAACAACTCGATAAACAAAATGAAGATCGTGCTTGAAAAGCACGTACATTCCTCCTAATACCGGAATACCTGAAGGACTCTTAAAGGTTCTGAAAGAGGCAGCTGATAAAGCTCCAGGATATGTAAAATCAAAAGAGACGCGGGAAAGATATAGTGGATATGATAGGTGGGGTATAGAGACTGCATGTGCGGTTGTGAAATACATGGCCGCAAATATGCCGGAACAAAAATACCTGCTCACTGTAAATGTAGGAGCTATAGATGCCAGTGGGCAACACAGAGATAACTATGGGTATATAGACTGCATAGAATGCCTTGATGCCGATCTTTCTCCCCTCTATCAGCTATGCAAGAAAAATGACCTTGCCTTTGTCCTCACAGCAGACCACGGAATGGGTTTTTCCAAAAATGATTCCAAAGGCGGGCACCAGTCCGAAAAATTCACGGGCACCGATGAAGCGCAGCTAATTCCGCTTATAGTACATACACTGGATACGAAAAGCGGAGTTATTAGTGGGAAATACGGGCAGGAAGACTTTGCTGCAACGCTTTTAGGGATCCTTGATATTCCGGACAGGCCGAGATTTATAGAAGGAAAGCAAATCCCCCTGACAGGACACGTAAACCTGAAAGTTCAACTCCCAGAAAAAGGATCCGTAGAACTGATTAAGAGTGAAAAACTGCTCACTTCCTCTCAAAATGATGATCAGTTCCTTTTCCTGGGGCTTGAGCCGGAAAATGAGTATACGGTCAGGGCTACTCTTGATTCCGGAAAAAGCCTTGAAGAGCAGGAAAAAGTGGTTCTTCTTGAAACCGATTCAGTGATGGAATTCATGGAAAAAGGGCAGAAAGACCTGGAGAATACAAAATTTAACATTGACCCTAAAAACTCCTCCGAAGAAAAGTCCACTTCTACAGCAGGTTTCTTTAAAGGGACTTCAAGCTCAAGTTCCGGACATCTGGTAGCCTATGTCCTGATAGGATTGGTCAATGTTATAGGAATTTTGCTTATTGCAAAGATAATGAGAAAGAAATGAATGAGATAGATTAAGAAGAAGTGAATGGATAAATCAAGAAGAAATGAATGGATAACTAAAATATGCTAAAAGACGATGAAAGTCAATAAATCAGGATCTGAATGACAGGTTATACGTTTCCTGTGGCTTCTTTAAAAGTGACATCAACATCTTCCACGTAAGCAAAAGCAGGTCCTTTCCAGAGCTCGTTTATTAGGAGTTCTATGGCTTCTCTCCCGCCTTCAACGACAACGAAAACCCTTCCGTCCCTGAGGTTTACAGGGTTGCAGTCTACACCAAAACGCTCTGCAGCGTTTCTTACAAACCTTCGAAATCCTACCCCCTGTACCCTTCCTGATACGTGGATTTCTGCCCGCACAGTTTCTCCAGAGTTCACATCTGGCTATTTTGAATAACCCCAATATATATTTATGGTTATTTCCGCTGGCAAACTTAAAATGAAAGTAGCTTTCAGAATAAGAGAAAGATGTTATGGATCAAGGTAAATAGAGAAAGTTTTCCGTAACATTATATTTATTATTTAATTATGAATGTTTGGATGCATCCTGTTTTTAATGTCAAAATAAAATCTGATAAGTAATTTTTAAAAGGACATCTACCTGTCTAGAATCTAAGTGGTAAGTAAAATATTTTTACCTTAGTGTTGAGGCTCTGTATGAGGTGTAAGAAATCTATCCAGCCTGTCCTTTATCCGTAACAAGAAATTCAGCTGTTTCTGTGTCTTGCTCCTCACAACTGTGGATTTTTTAAGGATTTCTCAAATCCGCTCAAGTTCGATTGGACTTTTAATTTTTCATATAAGTCTGGAATGTTTTACTACGTATTAATTAAGTAACCGTTATATTGGTAAAAGACCATTTACTGAAAAACCTAAACATAATTATTCTTTAATATATTTATAAAGAATGTTATGTGTTTATATTCTCATATCAGATTAAAAATTCATCGTCAAGATTTTTTAATACTGGAGTACATAAATTGAAGTAGGGGCATAAAAATGAACGGAAAATATCTTAGTTATGTAGGGCAAAAAGGGAAAAAAACAGTATTTTTCATTCTTCTGGTTGCACTGGATATATTTATTGTTTACATCCTTATACAATCTATCTCTCCACTTACACCGTCAAATGAGACTGTGTATGTAGCGGGCGATGGAAGTGAAAACTTTACCTGCGATGGAAGTAATGACCAAGTAGAGATAAATCAAGCTCTCGCATATGTTGCAGAAAATCCGCAGCTCACGACAGTTTATTTGAAAGGTCCAAATACATACTTTATTTCAGATAGTATTTTCATTGGAAATAACACGACCCTGGAAGGCGATCCTACAGCCGTAATTAAACTAATAGACAATGCAGATTGGCCAGTGTTTAAGCCCCTTATAACGCAGATTAACAGCACCGGAATCCATGGAGTAACTATAAAAGGATTCGAAATCGACGGAAATCATGACAATAATCTGGATAAAAAGAGGGGATACGGATATTACAATATGATCCATTTCCGTAATTCTGGGGACATTCAAGTTCATGATATGTACATGCACGATGGGCATGGAGAAGGGATGAAAGTAGACCGCAGTGACAATATTAAGTTTTACAATAACAGTATATATAAAACGGGGCATAACGGTCTTTTTGCTGAAGATAGCCAGAATGTAGAAGCCTGGAATAATAAAATAACCGTCAGAACTGACTCTGGTCTTAGATCAAGGAATTGCAACCATGTAAAAATACATGATAATGAAATTGACTCCTTTTACCACTGGAGTGCAGGCGGCTCTGGAATTCTGATAGAGAAAACGACAGGTATCGTCAATGACGTGAAGGTATTCAATAATACTATCCAGAATACTTATGGATCTGGAATCTGGTTGATAGGTTGTTTTCAGTTATATCCAAAGGAAGACGCACAGAATGTCCACATTTATAATAATATCTTTCATAATACTGGTACAAACCCAAGTATTGATTGGGCAGGAGGGATTGTAACAAGTGGATTTTACGACACTCTCATCGAAAACAATACCTTTGACGGGGTGCGTCATGGAGCAATTATTCAGATGTATCCTACAGGCGGCACTCACATTTATCCGACATATAATAATTCAGGTCACATTGACCTTTCACCTAAAGGTACAGGATACACAACAATTGTCCGCAATAATATTATTGCAAATACCAAACAACGTACGAAAGATCCTGATGGAACAGGATACGGAGCAATTAATTATCTGCCAGAAACACATACTATCCTAATGGAGAATAACTGTCTGTACAATAACTATGCAGGTAACTATGTAAATTGTTCGTCAACAACTGACGTCTATATGGATCCTCATTATTTAAACCAGAGCATTGGCGCCGGATATTTTTCAGAAGAAATCCCAAAAAATATTAACCAAACAAGTGTAAACTCCATCTTTAGACGAAGTTGCTCATAAAACACCTGCGGTTGTATTAATCTGTAGAGGCCTGAAACATGGCCAATTTTCTTTTTTAGATTATTTTCTTTTTTAGATTAGTTCTTTGAACAATGGGTACAATCTCCGTTCCAAGAATTTGTCCTGAGTCACATGATTGTGTTTTTCAACAAGACCATATCAATACTGTCACAGTATTAATTACATTTGACCAGAATGTAATATGTTAGAAGAATATGATGGAAAATAAGTGAAATTCAGGGGAAGAATACTTTCTAAAAAAACAGGAAATGCTTTGATAAGGAAATGTAAAAACCAAAAATCTCTTTCCTGCCTGGTAGATACTGCAATAGGATTATAGCAGGTGTAGAGAAGTATTGTGATCTGATTCAGGCAGTTTTCTACAAAATAAGAAATATTTTTTGTAAGCTAATTTTTTAAAACTGAACAATTGTACATAAATCTATACAGATGTACAATAAAAATTCACTACTTACAAACGTTTACTAAAAGATGGAAAAATATAAAAGAGAATATCTTATGATGCAATCTCAAAAGGATAAACTTCCTCCCATCTATCACCTATAATCGAACAAATACTTCCTTCCTCTACCCTCATCTGCATTGTATCCCCTTCTAATCGGATTGTTATGAGGTCTCCATTTTCACAATAATCGCATTTAACTGGAGAAGAATCACCATAGCGTAGGAAGGCAGTACCACAGTCATACAAAACGAGATAGTTGTTTCCTGATTTGAATTTTCGTTTCATGTGAAGGATCTCCTAATAATTTCCTTCTAGAATCTCTAGACGTTATTTACAACTGTTAATGTCTTATATCTTTATTAATTTTTTTGTTTTTGTATTTTTCCTCTCTTTTTATGCCTGGAATAGATTTTCACGGATAACTTTTAATTTAATCTTAGGACAGGAATGTATAACTCACTTTTTTGAGATCCACTTTCTGCAAACGAAGAGCTTGAAATCAAAATACGATCGAAACACACGAACTTATAAATTATTTTTGCAGTTATTATACTTCTTTTTGGAGCAAACAAACTTCCGGAACTGGCCCTCTCCGTGAGAGGTTCAGTGGTAGGATTCAAAAAAGCCCATATTCGGTCAAAATTCTGGACTGCATAAAAATTTGAAGGGTAATGTTTATGAACAAATACGATACAGAAAAGAAGAATTGATTAAATCATTTTTCAGGTATTTAGCATGTCTAATAATATTCAGAAACCGAAATCTCGTAGAGAGCATGATCAAATGAAGCGTGACAGAATGAATAATCAAACATCAGTACCCGATAGAGAGGGTATAATTGAAAAATGCAAGAAACTTGTAAGAAGAAAAAACTCGGAAAATTAAGCATGTAAAACAATTAGGTATTTTAATAACATTCAATAGATTTAACGGAATAAGGTCCTCCCGTAGCTTCTTATAACACTATTTATCCTTTTAAAATGCAGATGCAAATGGCTTATTTGCTTCAGATTTGGGAGGATCTTTCCTGGATATGTTTATCATGGTTGATAGATTTGGAGCTGTCACACGCATTTTATACCTGCTAATTTTGAATGCTTTCACGTGGGCGTGACGAGATCGGCAGTCATGATACCAAAATATATCCGTTTCCTAGCTTTCCGGGTGCCCTTATCAAGTTTTGTATCAATCATTGTTGGAATGAACTCAAATACTTTTACAGTTGCGCTTTCCAGCTGCTGCCTGAGCCCAATACTAAACATATGTACCGCCCGTCTGGCCGCACAATCAAAGTTTCACTGGCGCACCCGCAACAAGCCAGCGGGATATTCGACTGAAATAAACAGGAAGTATGTCATATGATAGGATTCAAGCTCTGAACAAACATTCATGATCGTAGCTTCTTTCTGCTTCATCAAGTCCGGGGTAAAGAGTGCTGTCATATACACGAGAGAGCTGAAGTTGATATCTCTTTCATCTCTATATCTGGCTCACCATACCCGATAAGGCCATCAGTCCCTTTTTAACAATATACCTCGTTGTCTGCATCTCTTTGCAGGTAAGGGAAGCAGATTATAATCAAATAATTTAAATAGACAATTAGTGTGAGTGTAATACATATGTTTATATTTAAAATTAAACAGATGACTGACATGAAGACATCATTTCTATTATTGATCCTTCTTTTATTTGTGTTATCGGCTGGCTGTGCCGGGAAAGCTCAGGAACACACCATAAATTCTACAGAAACGCGGAACGAAAGCACTGTTGTGGAAGTAACCCAGCTGGATCAGATTAATACATCTCTTCAAAAGGGTCCTGTTCTTTTGAAAATCGGAGCTGAGTGGTGTGAAGAATGCCAAAAAATAATGCCTACCCTGGCTCAGATTGCATCAAATTACGAAGGTAGAGCCACGGTCGTGACTGTAGACATTGACAAAAGCCCTGATCTTGCTAACTATTTCGGAATATACGTGATCCCTGACTCCTGTGTGATTGTAGGTATTGAGAATGGACAATATATCTATATGCAAGAGGATGGAAAAATCACTACCGATAGATCAAAGGCAAAGATTCTAAAACTCGAAGGTAAAGAGGTATATGAAAACGTTCTGGATCTTACTCTCCAAAAAAAGGACTCTAAGTCTTAATAACAATAAATCGGACACCAAAAATCCATGCTTCACTTTTTGTAATTTGCTTCTGATTGCTTTACCATTTTGAAACCTTGGTATTTCTTTGATCTGGGATTTCTGCTGAATCCGGTAAATACGATCATTCTATAGATTAACTAACGCACAGTGAGCAATAATTACATTTTTATGCCTATCTTTTCAAGGTTACTTTTTGTTGGTCTTCGACCCAACTTTAAATATATTCTTTTTTTATTACATGATCTTCTAGGGTATCTAAAACAGACTTTGTTATTTTTCCATCGGAGTTTTGAGATTCAATTTATAAAAAACCCGAAAACATACTCAGAAGATTCTGTAAAGCCAGATAGTTGAGAAGAATCAATAAGAAATCTGGCGTAATCAAAAGCAGTACATTTAAGTGGATTTATTCCCATACAAACGTGGAGTATTTACTGGATGATATTAAAGTAAATATTATATTAATTGAAAGTAATTTGTTGAAACGTTTAAACATAATAATTCCTAACTGAATTTATTAATACAAGAGAGCATTTAGATTATTGTTTATTATTAAAAATTGGCCCTCAAGACATTCTCAAGACTGAGATATATCATTAAAAGCTGGGGTAAAATGAACGAAAGATATCTTAGGTATGTACAGCAAAACAAGAAAAAAATAGGATTTTTCATTGTAGTTCTTATTTTCTTAATTGCAGTAGGAATATTCATCTATCATACCATACAGTCTAACCCTCCCGTTACAGTGTCAAATGAGATTGTATATGTAGCTAGTGATGGAAGTGGAAATTTCACGTGTGATGGGAGTGATGACCAGGTAGAGATAAATCAAGCTCTAAAATATGTCGCAGAGAATCCACAGTTTTCAACCGTTCATTTGAAAGGCCCTAATACATACGTTATATCGGACAGTATTTTGATTGGGAACAATACAATCCTTGAGGGAGATCGTACAGCTGTTCTTAAACTTGAAGACAACGCAGACTGGCCAGTTGGCAAGCCCATGATAACACAGACGGACAGCGCAGGAATCAATAGAGTCACTGTAAAAGGATTTGAAATTGACGGAAATCATGACAAGAATGAAGATAGAAAGAGAGGGCAAGGATACTACAATCTGATCCATTTCCTTGATTCTAAGAATATAGATGTTCACGGCATGTACATGCACGATAGTCATGGAGACGGGCTAAAAGTAGAGAGAAGCTCCAATATCATATTCTACAATAACAAAGTGTATAAATTAGGGCATGATGGTCTTTTTGCCATTGATAGTCAGAATATAGAGGCCTGGAGAAACACGATAACTTGTAGAACTAATGGTGGGCTTAGAGTAATGAACTCAAATCATGTAAAATTCCATGATAACGCCATAGATTCTTTTTTCCACTGGAGTGCAGGCGGCTCCGCAGTTCTGATTGAGAAAACGACAGGTGTCGTTAACGACGTAGAGGTATATAATAACACTATCAACAATACGTATGGACCTGGGATATGGCTGATAGGCTACGGGGATTCTTATTCTAAGGAAGAAGCACAAAATGTCCGCATACGTCACAATATCTTCTATAACACTGGTACGAATCCGAGTATTGACTGGGTAGGAGGTATAGTAACAAGTGGGTTTCACAACACCCTCATTGAGAATAATGTATTTGACGGGGTGTACCATGGAGCCATTATCCATATGTATCCTTCTTATACAGATGTAGATCACTCTGTTGATCTTTCATCTACAGGTACTGGATACACGGCAATTGTCCGCAACAACATTATTGTAAACACCCAGAAACGTACGAAAGACCCTGATGGAACAGGATATGCAGTAATCAATTATCTTCCTGAAACGCATAATTTTGTGCTGGAAAACAACTGTCTCTATAATAACTCTGCAGGTAACTATCTAAACTGTACATCAGCAACTGACATCTATGCAGACCCACTGTTTGTAAACCCGAGCAAACATGATTATCACCTTAAACAAAATTCTCCTTGCATTGGTGCAGGGTATACTTCACAAACTTCTTTGAATGAATCCGGAGGAAATGATACCCGGCCAAATATAGGAAGATATAGTTAACAGTGTAGAATACGCTTTATTTTGAATCTCAGATATAAGTCCTACAGATTTTGCTACAATTCCATTATATTACAGCACCAAAGCAAGGTCCAAAAATAGATTAAAAAAGCCACACGGAAATATAATTATCCGTGTGTAATATTTGTGCTTACTGTTTCCTGTACTTACTATTTCCTGTACTTACTGTTTCCTGTACTTACCATTTCCAATAATCTCCGCCTTTTACAAAGTTTACACATGCAATATTCTAACAGTCTTTCTATTCGGTAAATCATTCACAGTTTCATACTTAAACCCTAAAACACCCAAATCTGTGTAAAACCACTTAGGAATATGACTGCAAATTACATCCAGCCTGTTGAATTCTCCATTTTTTAGATAAGGGATTAGAATTTTCTTAGAAGTCAAATCAGGATTCTTTAAAAGGATTTCCTCCATATTAAGGCTAAAATCGCCTTTATTCACGCCAGGTTTTAAAAATTGCGTGATATCGAATTTGGGAGTTTCTTTCTGCCGCTTGTTAATTACCTCAAGAATTTCTTTTTTAACTGAATCAAGAACATCAGGTACGCTATTTTCTACGAGGAATATGTCAAATCCCGCTGCTTGAAAAGTGCCAAACGCTACGCCTGGAATTTCACTTGCAACCACTATTTTTACATCACCAAGCTGCTTTACAGTATCCGCCACAGCCGTACGTACCGCAGCAATGCCCTTTGCGTTGTAAACTTTATTTTCGAAATGGTTCAGGACTGTCCATTTCCCGTCGTCTTCGTCATATATTGTAATAAAACCAAGTTCAAATATTGAACTTGTTTTTTTGTCGCTGTTTTCCACAACTGCAATTTTCAAGACAAATCCTCCTTTCGTGTTTCGATTCTGATGACTTCAGGCTGTGATTAAAACAATTATCTGCTGTCGGAAATATTTCATTTATTTGCATAAGCTCTATGATATTAATTCTGCAATCACAGGAATATAGCTTATGCTTCATTAGCATACCACATAACACTTTTTAAATAATAACAATTATTCTGTGTTATTTTTAATCAAAAATATAACAAGTCACTGTTTGTATTGAAAATATGTCACAATGCTACTTCGTTGATTTTGTACCTGTACTTCCATTACTGGATTTCTTCTTCAGTCCATTAATATAAAAATAATTACCTGCAATATAAATGGCTTAACGCATCTGTCACCTTCTTTAACTCTATTTTCTATGCCATCTGAATTCTTTGCAGCAGAGCATCAGGATTAATAACAAATTTTGTATATGGATCACATTAAATTTTCTGGAAGCAAATGTCGGACTCATTTGATTTGTAACCCTTCAGCATAATTCTCATTTTAGGTACATGTGTCCTCAGTTTCTTGCGGCAAAACAGTTTGTAATCTGACTGCTTCTCTCCAGCGCAACCAGAGGATTGCCAATCCGACAATACCGATCACACCATCGGTGATGAATATAGCCAATCCCTGGCTTAAGACAGAAGTAAGGACCAGGGGAAGCCCGTTCCACATTGCGTGCAGGATGGAAACTAGCAGGTAAGCGCCAATCACGTTCAGATTAACGCGGAAGTTACAACTCCTGCTCTCACGGAACAGCACGCTGGCTAAAATCGCTGTCCAGGTCCCGTGCCCCAGCGGAGAAAGCAGCCCACGAAGCAAGGTCACTGCCACGGTTACCGAAACACTCCCATTGCTCGCCAGAAAGGCGGTAAAAGCGTAACCGTTACTTTCCAGAGCCGCAAACCCCATCCCGGACGCTGCACCTAGGATCAAGCCATCCATTTCCGAATCATGCCGTCTGTGGTGTGCAATTACCATCACTCCCATAATTTTAGCAAATTCTTCGATGAGTCCTATTCTTAAATTCGCACCGGGATTCGATTGAGGAATAAAAAATGGTTCAAGAAGGGAAGCGGCAAGGATACCCACCAGCCCGCCATACAGGAAAGCCAGAGAGACTGTTGACATTGTCAGACGGCTGAGATGCCTGCGCTCGTAAAAGAACGCCACGTAAGCAACAGGAACCATAAAGTTACCGACCAGTACCACAGTGGGGAAAATGTTTGAATTATTCGTCAGTAGCAAGGCTGCCAGCAAGAGAATATAGAAAACTGCTCCTGTAGCTAGAACTTTTAGCCAGGCATTCCTCTTGACCATTGGTACAGAAGGCCGAATTTCCGTCACATTGTCTGCAATTTCTTTCCCATTCAATCCGTTCATCTCATTCGTTAAATCAGATTCCTCCATGAATTTGCGAAAAGCTTGATCCTGCAAAGAAGCTTGACCCAGCGACGTGAAGCGTAACCGGATGGTAATAGCAAGAAGCTCATTAAAGAGCTTAGTGCATGGGAAAATAAAAGGATTTTTAAAGATGTTTCTGGGGAAAAGCCAGGCATTAAAGCTTCATAAACATTATATAATAAATAAAAAAAATGTTGTGAAGTTATTATTTGCCTGGTAAATGTGATTTTAATTTCATCAAAGCTTCTGTTCCCTCTCTATATAACTCTTTGATATTTTCCTGATATACAAAAGTTGCCGGCACTAAAAGTAACGGAATAGTTGCTGCAGCTTTAGCCCCTTCTGAAACGGGCAATGCGGCTAAAAAGCTTGCTCCAGTAGCACCATAGATTGGAATTATGGGAATTAGCATAGCTAAACCGAATGTTCTTCTGAAATGGATACCTAACTTCGCAGCCAGGAAACCATTAGACCCTATGACCAAACCAATACCGACACTGGGCCCTATAGTCTGAAAAGGATTATACGACGGTCCTATATAGAGTCCAAAATCGAGGCCAAAAAAGGAAAAAAGGCCATTGAATTGATTCCTTTCTTGATTGGAGTTTCCTCCAAGGCCTGATACAACTATACCTATGTCCAGTTGCAGAGGTCCTCTTCCTATTCCCCTTCGATCCATTATGTAATTACTTTTCCTGATCGATAATAAAATTTATCTCTCAGAATTTATGTCTCTTCCTTATTTACCAAAACAATATTCCTTAATTTCAATATTTAGGCCTTGTAAAAAATTAATTAGAATCAGATTCGATAGCTCAAAATAATTATTTTAGGCTACCTAATTCAAATGAATGAAAAATTTGCAATAAATTGGATCCAGAAATCGATCCAAAAACGTCGCTCGGAAATATAATATGCGAATCTTTGATTGAAGACATATTTGAGCTCAAAATTTTACTCTTTTGTAAAAAATCTTCTTTATTGTCTCAGCTGTAAGAATATATAGGCCTATTATGGCTCCAATAATAAAAATAACCGAGACTGGGAGAGGCTTGAAGCCAAAGGGGGCTGCGAAAGGAGTCCATGGGAAGAGAAGAGTGACTACTCCTATAAGCAGGGTAGCTGCCAGCAGATATTTTCCAGGCCTGCTCCTGAAGAAAGGCTTCCTGCTCCTAACCACCAGAACTATCATGGAAGCTGAAATAACGGATTCCGTAAACCAGCCGGTTCTGAATTGCTCTACCATGCCTGGTAATATAAGAAGCAGAACACCGAAAGTCATGTAATCGAATACCGAGCTGGTTATGCCAAATGCTATCATAAATTTGCGGATAAAAGCTATACTCCAGCGATGCGGCTTTTCAATCATTTCCTTATCAACGGTATCTGTGGCTATAGTCATTTCCGGAAAATCTGTCAATAAATTGGTTAACAGAATCTGTGTGGGCAGCAGGGGCAGGAATGGCAAAAAAAGGGATGCTCCTGCCATGCTGAACATATTCCCGAAATTGGCACTGGTAGCCATGAAGACGTACTTCAGAGTATTGGCAAAAGTTTTTCTTCCTCCTTTTATACCTTCGATAAGAGCATCCAGGCTTTTCTCCAGAAGCACAATATCTGCAGCTTCTTTGGCAACATCTGCGGCACTGTCAACTGAGATTCCGACATCTGCTGCGTGAAGGGCAGAAGCGTCATTAATACCATCTCCAAGATATCCAACAATGTTTCCACCTTTCTTGAACGCGAGGATAATATGCTCTTTCTGACTTGGCTCTACCTCGGCAAAAATGTCAGTATCGTTTACCTTTCTTATCAGGGCCTCGTTACTCACCCGAGCAATTTCGCTTCCGGTCAGAATCTTAGAATCCTTAAGCCCTACCTCTCGACCGATACTGGCAGCAACAAACTTGTTATCTCCAGTAATAATTTTAAGAGAGATCCCAAGTTTTTCCATGTTTTCTATAGTTTTTACAATGCCTGTCTTTGGCGGATCAAAAAAGAGTAAGAATCCGAGAAAAATCATCCCTATTTCGTTCTCTTTTCTTATAGTGTTCTGCTGGTTTATCTCCTTATACGCAACTCCCAGCGTTCGAAACCCTTTTTTGCTGAACTCCTCAAATTGCTGATCGATTTGTTCCTTTATCCTGGAAATCTCAACGGTTTTTCCAGGTTCAGCCTCAGCTAAGGAGCAAACTTCGAGAATATTCGGAACCGCACCTTTGGTAATCATCAGGTTAACATTGTTTTTCGAAACAAGGATGCTTAACCGTCTGCGTATGAAATCGTAAGGTACTTCATCCAATCTCCTGTAATCTGACAAGTCGGATTTATTTCGTGCCAGAATTGCCCGATCAATAGGGTTTTCAAAGCCTTTCTGATAATGAGAATTGAGACTGGCATAAAGAAGGATTTTTGCATTCTGATTTCCTTTAAGATCCCGGAAAGAATCAAGTTCCAGTTCTCCTTCGGTCAGTGTTCCAGTCTTATCTGAGCAAAGCAGGTTCATACTGCCCATGTTTTCAATGGAAGAGAGTCTCTTGACAATGACCTTATTTTGAGCCATCTCTCTTGCACCATGAGAAAGATTAACGCTTATAATTGCAGGCAGAAGCTGTGGGGTCAGCCCAACTGCAAGAGCAAGGGAAAAAAGAAAAGAGTCAAGGATTGGACGCTGCAGGTAAACGTTAATCGCAAAGATTGCCATCACCATCAGCATCGTGACTTCCATTAGAAAGTGGCCAAAATTCTCAATGCCCTGTTCAAATTCAGTCTTAGGAGGCCGGAGTTTTAGAGATTCTGAGATCTTTCCGAATTCCGTTTCCTTTCCAGTAGAAACTATCAGTGCTTTTCCATTCCCGCTAACTACACTGGTGCCCATCCAGAGAGAATTTGTACGTTGTGCAAGAGGAGTTTCTGAATTCAATACCCCTGTTGATTTTTCGACTGGATATGTTTCTCCGGTAAGAGTAGATTCGCTAACAAAAAGTTCATTTGACTCCAGGATCAAACCGTCTGCGGGAATTATATCTCCTGCGTTAAGAACTACTATATCTCCAGGAACAACCCGTTCTACAGGGATTTCCTTTTCTTTGCCATCCCTGAGGACTGCTGCTTTTACCTCCACAGCGCTAAGTAACTTTTCAAAAGCATCAGCAGCTCCCTTTTCCTGCCAGAAACCAAGAAGGCTGCTGACCAGGACAATAATTGCGATGATTATTGTATCCGTAACATCGCCAAGAAAGAAAGATAGTAAGGATGCAAAAAGCAGAATGAGAGTGATTGGACTCTTGAACTGGGAAAGCAAAATTTTGAGAGTATCCGAACTTCTTTTTGGTTTAAGAACGTTAGCTCCATATCTTTTAAGGCGTTCACTAACTTCGGAACTTTTCAGGCCTTCAGTTGTTGTTTGTAGTTCCTGCAGCAACTCAGAAGAAGAAAAACTCCAGAAATCAAGTTTTTTCTTGCTATCAGCCAATAAGATATCTCCTAATTACCTTCTATATCTTTTCTCGAACTTAAGCGGTTGCCTATTTTGCAATTGACATTTAACTTGACTTTGTCACATTTCCTTTTCACGTCTACCGTGAAGTATAATTTTTCCCCTATAAATTTGATTTAGTGAAACAAATAACAGATGACTTCATCAAGTCAAATAATATCTCTGTAGAAAAATACATTTCAGAGAAGCATCTTGAATTCTATTTTCAAACTAAAACTCGTTGTATGGTTTTAACCTGTATTGATTACCTTAATGGTTTGCTTCTCCTCCCCTATAGGAAAAATATGAGAAAAATGGCAATTTACTGTTGTAAATGCTCTAACAACCAATCACTAAGCCATTTCCTCTCAAGTTCTCCTTGGCGTTCTGCAGATCTCCTCAAATCTGTTCGAACAAAAGCCATTCAAATTATAGGTAAAAATGGTGTTCTTATACTTGACGAATCAAGCATAAAAAAATCTGGAAATAGTTCTGTAGGAGTTTCTCATCAGTATTGTGGCAACCTTGGAAAAAAGGATAATTGTCAGGTTGGCGTATTCCTTGCTTATTTTAAGAAAAATAAGAGAATGTTGATTGATGAGAGATTATATCTCCCACAAAAATGGATTGATGACAAGGCACGTTGTTTAAAGGCTAAAATTCCTCGTGAGGAGATAAAGTTCCGAACCAAGTATGAACTTGGTCTTGAAATGATTGATAATGCAATAGAAGAAGGTATTCCTTTCTCCTATGTCACAATGGATGGATTCTATGGTGAAAATCCTGAGTTATTGACAGAACTTGAAAGTAGAGGCTTAACTTTTGTTGCAGACATAGCTGTTGATACTCTCGTCTATATTGAGAAACCATTAGTTGGGATTCCTGAGAAAAAGGGAACAAGAGGAAGGAAACCTGTTATTCCCAGAGTTTTGAATACATTATCAATAAGAGTAGATTCTCTTTCCAATTCAGTTGATGGATGGGAACTTATCAATGTTAGAAAAACGGAAAGAGGGTATAAAAAAGTCTATTTTAAGGCTATAAAAGTTTGGAGACGTCAGAATAAATTACCTTGTGAGAAGCCAGTATGGCTTCTCATAAGTAAAGATTCAGAATCAAATGAAATTAAATATTCACTATGTAACGCTTCTGAAGATACGTCATTCGATAAACTTGCAAAAATGCAGAGTTCAAGGTATTGGATTGAGAGAGCATTTCAGGATGCAAAGGGAAACTGTGGAATGGCAGAATATATGGTGAGAAATTGGAATGCATGGCACCATCATATGGCATTGGTAATGCTTGCAATGCTTATTTTACTCTCTTATCTGAAAAAATTCAACAAAATGTATAAGATTTCAATTCCTGGGATCATATGGATACTGAAATACCATAATCCATTGAAAAGAATCGATGCTTGGGAAATTGCAAGAATATTAAATCAAGATAATGAGCTGAGAAGGAAGGCAAGAGTTAGCAGGTTAAGAAGTTCATAATTTTCGGATTAGAGAAATTGGATTCTTGTTCTGGTTACTGGTAAGTATGCAATTTTAGCAGGAAAAATTAATGACAGTGAAATTAAGGCAACTATTGATTGAGAAGAAAATAGAAGAAACAAAAATGGGAAGGTAAAAGGATTCAAGATGGAGTAGATTTGAGTGGAAATAGGTTTCGATATCTGCAATAATGATTTAATTTGACAATGTCAAGTTAAGTTCCCTCAATAAGTATTATTCAGCTAACCTGATAAGCTAATTAAAAGGAGCTTCAAACCATCTAAAAACAATTATGGAAACTTATATTTAAATCGAGCTCATCACAAAAACTCAATATTACACATTCTAGTTTACTTTCTAGTACCTAATTTGGAATAATCGGCTGAGTCTCTGATTAGGAAAATAATTCTATAATTTGTTAAGGTAGAAATGAAAATTAGCTTTGGGACAGGCTCAATAAATACATCCTGATTTTTCTTGATATCGATTTCCACAATAACTATCTGGGTACCAGCTCCTTTAGACAGTGATAGCTACTGCTGTATACTTTATAATTATTTTAACAATATAACTTAAGTTTAAAAATTTCAAAGAGATGAATTAAAAAACACATTCTATAATTTAATTACTGTAATTTAGAGAAGACTTATGGTGAGGATGTTCCCTCAGACCTGGAATCCCATTTATATGCAGGACTTAAGGCGTTTCAGAAGGTTACCTCCTTAAAACGAGGGCTGAAGAACTGAGTCAAGGGCCAGAAGAAGTGGGAAATGACCCGAAACACCGATATGTAAAAATTCTACACATATCGCATGATGATTAAATAGCGTACATTTTCGAATTCAAACATACTAAGTTTATTCATCGAACATCCTAAACTTATTTGATCTACTTCTAAAATAATATAAATGAGATTGCTAAATAATCTAATATGATGAAACGAATAGCAATTTTCTTTGTATTGGCGATGTTGCTTTTGATGCCATTTAATGCGATGGCAAGTGCTCCACAGGTATCCTGCAAAGCAGGTACATGCAGTAATTTAAAAATTACCAAAGTCACAATAAATCCTACAGGAAAAACTGCACCTGTGAAAGTTGGGTTTACAAGTTATATATCAGGACCTGTTAAACTTGTTCAATACACAGTGGTGAATCCTAAAACTGGAAAAACGGTTGGTTCAGCACGTGCCTACTGTTCAAAATGCACGAAAAAAGGGATATGTACCAGCAGTTGCGTTATAAAAGAAGCCGGAACTTTTGATGTGAAAGTGACTGCGTACGGTTCTGGAAACTGTTGTGTGAGCACGGTTAAAAAGGCAGCTTTTACATTAGCACCTGCAAAGACCTCTACGTCTACAGGGCTCGTTCCAAGTTTTAAATCTACTATCTCCGGAAAGAAAGTAACCTTCAAAGATACGACTTCAGGCGCTAAAGCTACAAAATGGAGCTGGAATTTAGGTGATGGTTCCAGATCAACTGCACAGAATCCCAGTCACACCTACAAAAAGGCAGGAGCCTATACAGTTTGTTTGACTGTGTTTAGCGGTAATAATTATAAACTTGTCAGTAATCGCATAATTATTAAATAATAAAGGGAAAATAAAGGGAAAAAGATCCCTTCCTATTTTTAACGGATATTGTTACTTCTACCTTTTTTGATTAATAACTCAAAAATAAATAAAAACTCAAAAACAAATTTTAGGTTTGGGATTGAATTTTAATATAAAAAATAAAAGATATTCTGAACTCACAATGTGTAAGTTAGATATCTTTTTAAAACCTGGGAAATATCAGTAAGCCTGTCTAATCTGAAACGTCAACTTTCTATGCTTCTTACTATTCAGGCTTAATCTACTAGCTGGTTAATTTTGTTGTAAAAATCTATTATAACATTTGTTGCCTCACTTTCCATGTTCAGCTGGAAAGTTCGGATTTGCTTCCCCAGTGGTTTTTCCAGGACGACTCCTGACACGACCAGAGGCGTGATAACCCTTGCAACACTGGAGTGCGATAGTCCAGTTGCTTCAGCTATTCCTGAAAGGTAGGTTGGTTCGTTCTTGTTTTCGATCAAATTCTTAAGTACCGTCATCTGTGCAGTTTTTCCAAAGATTTTTTCTATTGAGTCCATTAATATCATCTCAGAGGTGGCTATTCTCTATAAGTGATTCAGTTCCAATAACTATCTACCGTTAATAAACTTATCTCTCTGTTGAATAAATTGGTATACTACAAAATTTTTTCTCAACGTTTAACATCAGAAAGCTTTATATTCTAACTTCTGCCTTTTTAAGCGCATAGATTCTAACTTCCGCCTTTTTAAGCGCATAGATTCAACTTTTCATAATATCTTTTCGTTTTCCTGTGATCTCAGTAACTATTACTTCTCCATTTTGCAGTTCTACTTTCCTTATCTTTTCAAGCTTTAAAAATAAACTTTCTGTTGTATTGAATCGATCTTTGGACTCTGGTTCATGGCGATGTGGCGAAAATTTAAGGCAATCTCAAGTTCAAACATCGTTTTTGAGGTTAATCAATAGCTCATCAACTACCTGTCTTGGCAGCTAATTATTTCTAATTGTGTGAAAAAGCTTAACTATTAAAACCAGTTTAGGAATATAAAGAAGACTTCTAGGGATAGTTATTAGTTATAAGATCTTCAATCTGAATAAAATCTTTCAGTTTAATCGTTCATATATTCTTAAATCATCGGCCTGCATGAAAAGGCTCAAGCAACAGGAGATACATAATGACATCAAGTCGATTCATCATTACAGTTATAGGTAGTGACCGTGTGGGAATTGTTGCCAGAATCACTACGGTGATGGCAAGTTTCAATGTAAATATTGTCGATATCAGCCAGACCATCATGCAGGGTATTTTTACCATGATTATGCTTGCAGAAGCCCCGCAGGAAAATTTTGACCTTGCGGCTTTTCAGGAAGCAATGGTTTCTGAAGGAAGGAGCCTTGGAGTCGAGGTAAAGGTACAGCATGAAGATGCTTTTCTTTTCATGCACAGGATCTGAACTGGAAAATCAGGGGGACTTTCATGCTTATAAACCCGAATGAAATTCTGGAAACAATCCGGATGGTCAAAATGGAACATCTGGATATCAGGACCGTAACTATGGGAATCAGCCTCAGGGACTGCAGCCATCCTGATATCGATATTTTCAATCAAAATATCTACGAAAAAATAACTTCACGTGCAAAAGAACTTGTCCGCACAACTAATGAAATCCAGAACCTTTATGGGATTCCCATAATCAACAAAAGGATCTCAGTAACCCCAATAGCTATTGTAGCCGAAAGCTGCAAAACTCCGGACTTTGTTTCTATTGCAAAAACCCTGGATGAGGCTGCAAAGGAGGCAGGAGTGGATTTTATCGGAGGTTTCAGTGCCCTTGTCCATAAAGGGACAACTCCAGGGGATTTGAAACTCATAAATTCGATTCCCGAAGCTCTCGCATGCACTGAAAAGGTCTGTTCATCGGTGAATGTTGCTACCACGAAAGCCGGAATCAATATGGATGCAGTTGGCCTGATGGGCAATATCATCAAAAGAGCTGCTGAACTGACTGCTGATAGGGACGGAATTGGCTGTGCCAAACTTGTAATTTTTGCCAATGCCCCGGAAGACAATCCTTTTATGGCAGGAGCTTTCCATGGAATAGGAGAACCTGAATGCGTGATCAATGTAGGCGTAAGCGGACCTGGAGTTGTGAACGCTGCTGTTCGAGAACTTGAAAATCCTAATCTTACGGAGATCTCGGAGACCATCAAAAAGACAGCTTTCAAAATAACCCGCATGGGAGAAATGGTAGGCAGAGAGGTTTCTCGAAGGCTTGGTGTTGAATTCGGGATCCTTGACCTTTCCCTGGCTCCGACTCCGGAGATTGGAGACAGTGTTGCTGCCATTCTGGAAGCAATGGGACTTGAACGATGTGGGGCCCATGGAACAACTGCAGCCCTCGCCCTTCTGAATGATGCGGTAAAGAAAGGAGGAGCAATGGCATCTTCCTGTGTAGGCGGCCTTAGCGGGGCTTTTATCCCTGTCAGTGAGGACGCAGGCATGATAGAAGCCGTTAAAGCAGGGGCTCTTACCCTGGAAAAACTCGAAGCTATGACAAGTATCTGCTCAGTCGGGCTTGATATGATTGCAGTGCCGGGAAACACTCCAGCTTCCACACTTTCTGCAATTATAGCCGACGAAATGGCAATAGGGGTAATTAACAAAAAAACTACCGCAGTGAGGATTATCCCTGCACCCGGAAAAGGAATTGGAGATTCCGTAGAATTCGGCGGGCTGCTTGGAAGTGCTCCTATTATGCCAGTAAGTAACTTCAGTTCAGAGGTTTTTGTAAAGCGGGGAGGAAGAATCCCAGCTCCGATTCAGTCGCTGACAAACTGAATAGTAGCTTTTCACATTTCTCCAAAGATTAAACTTATTATAAAATCTTAATCCTATTTTTCAATCTTTGGCTTATTTTTTTAGACTTATTTTTTGGGCTTTTTTTTAAATTCATTTTTTTCTTCGCTTTCAGTCCAGAGAGATCTCATCATTTCCCTTATCCCTTCTATTTTTTTAATATTGGCTTCGTCATTTATTATGTCGAGATCATTGAAAGATTCAAGGGCAAGCTTGGCTGCAATAGAGGCATTATTCAGGTATCCGTTCTCTGCGGTGCCCATAATTGTCTGAAGGGCAGAAGCTGCCTGAAAAACCGCGTTTTCCATGTTTTCTTTCTCAGCTTTTTTTCCGATATCTTCAATAGAGCTGGCAATACTTCTCACTGAATCTTGAAGATTTTCCTGCATGGCTGCTGCAGCCATCTCCAGGAGCATAAGTTCCACTCCGACTGCAGCCTCTTCCAGACTTTTTTGAGCTGTAAGTTTTCCCAGGTCTCCAAGGCAGGAAATGCATACTGCAGCATTTTCAGAAATGTCCGGAAATTTCATTTTATAAACTGCTTTTCCGATTTCTCCAAGTCCGATAACAACTGCTATGGTTTCTCTCTCCTTATTCAGGAGAGCTGCCGTATTTCCGCTTTTTCCAAGCACTGAGGCTGCAAGTTTAGCTACAGTCTCAAGCTGCTGCTCTGCAGCTGCTTTTCCAATGATTCCAAAAGATAGTAGAACTTTGACAGTCGTACTTTCAGTATTCTGGTCCATAGAACACTGAAGCATTTTTTCAAGAGCCTTTATAGCATTGACTGCCGCATTCTCCATCCCTTGCAGGGCAGCAGCCTTTCCGATTTCCTTTATGGAAACCACCATTCTTTCAGCTTCCTGCTCCTTTCTTTTATTAAGATACCCTGTACCTGTTTCTGTCAGGAAACTGAGGGCCTGGCTTACTCCTTCGTTGAACTTATCGTTAATCGAAGCTAACCCCAAATTTATCATATTGTCTTCTTCTTTTGAAAGCAAGACCATAAGACTCATTCCCATAAGTTGTATTTCTTGTCAGAAATTCCTCTTTAATATAGAGACTTATATTTCTTCATTTATAAATGGAATTCAACTGGATAAAGTGAGGTTTTTCTAGAAATATCTAAAAAAGTTGTAGCAGATTACGGCATTTATCAGGAGTTTGATTCTAAACCAAACAAAGCAGAAATGCCTGATTCCCGGATAAAAATAAATAACATGCGTTTATTACTTCATTAATAGATATCCATGGTAATAGGAGTTACAATGATAAATGTGCTGCCAGGGTATGAGAAGGCAGCATTCAGGGAACTGAAGAACATAGAAGGGATTAAGGACGTTTATCACGTTTTTGGGGAATATGATTTTGTAGTAATTATAGAGGTCAAAGATCTAAGCTTCCTGAATTCTGTTGTAGATAGAATCAGAGAAAGCGAAACTGTAACTGCTACACAGACAATTGTAGGGGCAGAACTCTAAGCTGCTGACTGTCATTGAAAGTAAGCATCTTATGATCATCCTGCAGGAACAAAAAAGCCCGATATACTTTTTAGCAGGATCTTACATTTGTACCTTAACCTTTTATTGAAACAGAAGCTTTGGCTTTGAAATTTTGTAGAATCCTTTCTGAAATAGTTACTCCGCTAGAAAATAGGATTCTCAAGCATCCCTGCCTTAAATATTTATAAGGGTAAATAATAAGGTGACATTAGATTTATTTTGGTAAGGAAACGTTAGATTGATTTTTCATCCTGAGGTAAAATTCCATGGAAGTCCCCATTGCAGAAGAACTTGCTAAAAAACAAAAGTCAATAAGCGTTGCAGAATTTTTTGAGAAAAACAGGCAAATCCTGGGCTTTGACTCTGCACCCCGAAGCCTTATTACGACCGTAAAAGAAGCTGTTGATAATTCTCTCGACGCCTGTGAAGAAGCAGGTATCCTGCCTGATATCCTTGTCCAGGTCGAAAGGACAGGGCAGGACTACGTAACTGTTATTATAGAAGACAACGGGCCCGGAATCATAAAAGAGCAAATTCCAAAAGTCTTTGGAAAACTCCTTTACGGTTCGAGGTTCCATGCCCTCAAGCAGAGCAGGGGGCAGCAGGGAATAGGGATTTCTGCGGCTGTGCTCTATTCCCAGATGACTGCAGGCAGGCATACAAAAATTCTCTCAAAGACCAGTTCCGATGCTCCAGCTCATTATTACGAACTCATGATCAATACAAGCACAAATGAGCCTGAAATCCTGATAGATGAGATTAAGGACTGGTTCCGTCCCCACGGGACCCAGGTAGAACTGGAGATGAGAGCTGCTTATGTAAAAGGAAGAAGGCAGTCCATTTATGAATACCTGAAAGCGACTGCAATCGTAAATCCTCATGCAAGGGTCACGCTTATTGATCCTGATGGCAATGAGGAAGTTTTTGAAAGGGCTACGGATAAAATGCCTGATCCCGCAGAAGAAATCCTGCCCCATCCTGAAGGAATTGAGCTTGGAACTCTTATGAAAATGCTCCATTACACTGAGCGCCAGAGGCTTGCTCCTTTTCTCAGGTATTCTTTTTGTAAAATAGGCCTTCTCACTGCAGAAGAGATCTGTAAGGCTTCAGGGCTTGATCCTGAAATCGATCCTCATGCCCTTGGCCGCCACGAGGCAAGAAAGTTAATTGAAGCATTTGAGAAGGTAAAGATTATGGCTCCTCCAACGGACTGTCTTTCTCCGATCGGGGAAGAACTGATCTACAGAGGGCTTGAAAAAGAGACAAATGTGGACTTTATTGCTACAAGCACACGGAAACCTGCAGTATACTCAGGAAACCCCTTTGTAGTGGAAGTAGGGCTTGCATACGGGGGAAATCTTTCAAAAGAAGATAAGATAAGCATTATGCGCTTTGCTAACCGTGTGCCTTTGCTTTATCAGCAGGGAGGCTGCGTTACTACCCATGCTGTAGAAGATATAAAGTGGAAGCAATATGGCTTAAATCAGCCAGGTGGAGGAATACCTGTCGGGCCTGTTATTCTTCTGATCCATGTGGCTTCTATCAACGTGCCTTTCACCTCAGAATCAAAGGATGCGATTGCGGATATTCCTGTGATAAAAGAAGAAGTAGATCTTGCAGTGAAAGATGTCGCAAGAAAACTTAAGCAGTACCTGAGCAAGCAAGATACTCTCAAAAAACGCCGGGAAAAAGAGATAATTATTACGAAAGTGCTTCCGAAAATGGCTTTAAAGGTCGCCAATATTCTGGACAGGGAAGTCCCTGATATCAGCCCTGTTGTTGCAAAGATTATGGGAAATTTACTCGTACACAGGAAAGTGAAAAAGAATGAAGACGGGACTGCGGATATTGTAATAAAAGTAAAGAACTTCGGAAGCTCGACACAGTCCTTCAGGGTTCATGAGATGCTCCCCTGGACAATTAGCAGGGCAAAACCCGAACCAAAGATCGTGACTATGGGTAACGATTACGATTATATCTGGGACATCTCGTCATCAACAGGGTCTTCAAAGGTGCTCAGCTACAGGCTAGAGTCTGTAACGGATAAAGAACTCGAAAAACTTCCTCAACTTATTGTTGAAGGGCTTGCAGAAGAACTTGTCACCGGGGCAAAAGCCTTTAAGGGGTTATGAAATGGCCGGAGAAGCAAATAGTAAAACAGCTCAGGGAGATGCTCTGGCAAGAGACCGACTTCTTGAGCTTGCAGAAAAGATCTACAGGCAGTTTGAAGAAGAGCTTATTCCAAGCGTCAGCCTGCCTAGCCGAACAAAAGCAAACATAGAATATTCCGAAGAGAGTGATGTCTGGGTCTATGGAGACAGAGAAAGCGAAAGAAGTGCGAAAACCGTAAAAGGCGCTTTTCAGCTTCTGAAGACTACTTATGCGACAGACTTCCTTATAAAAGAACACCTGGCACATAACCGCGGCTCAACGCTTCGAGAACTTTACTATATCTCGGAAGGCTGGGACGCTGCCAAGTTTAAGGAACAGGCTGAAAGCGACCGCCTGATCGAAGACCTGGAACTCCTCACCAGCCTCCAGAGGGAGTATTTCCACATGCGTCCCGAAGAAGACGGGGCTACCATGTTCGGGCCTATCGAAATTTCGGAGCAGACAAAGCGGGGAGAGCGGAATATCCACTGCCAGAAAGATGTTGGTGAGGGAGGGTACCAGATCCCTTTCAACGTTGAGAACATCGAGTTTAAGTCTCACGACGCCAGCATGATAATAGCTATAGAAACCGGTGGTATGTATGCCAGATTAATGGAAAACGGTTTTGATGAAGCCCACAATGCAATTCTTGTCCATCTCAAAGGCCAGCCTGCAAGATCAACCAGGCGGATGATCAAGCGCATGAGCGAGGAATTAAGCCTTCCTGTAGCTGTCTTTACTGACGGTGACCCCTGGTCTTACAGAATCTTTGCCTCTGTTGCCTACGGCGCTATAAAAAGCGCCCATCTTTCGGAATTCATGGCCACACCTGCAGCCAAATTCCTGGGAGTTCAGCCTTCGGATATAGTTGAATATGAACTTTCGACTGATAAGCTCACAGAGCAGGACATAAATGCCCTGCGGAGTGAACTTTCGGACCCCCGTTTTGAATCCGAGTACTGGAAAGAACAGATTCAGCTCCAGCTTGATATAGGGAAAAAGGCTGAACAGCAGGCTTTTGCAGGAAAAGGTCTGGACTTTGTAACCGAGGTGTACCTGCCTAACAGACTCAAAGAAATGGGTATGCTCTGAGCGAACTTACTGGAGCTATCTATAGTAAAGCTCTTAACTTCATTCACTAATCAAAAAAAGAAATAAACCGCTGAAAGCGCGGAAACCACCCCGAGTTCCGCTTCCCGAGTTCTGCTTCCCGAGTTCCGCTTCGGGAGCACGGGGTCTGTTTCACTCGCTTTGCTCGCTCAAGCAGACTAATTTAGGATTTAGAATCCAATTTCGCCTCGGGAGCACGGGGTCTGTTTCACTCGCTTTGCTCGCTCAAGCAGGCTAGTTTAGGATTTAGAATCCAGAATTCCTCATCGGAGGCACGGGAAACAGAAGATTTTATGGGAGTTGCACTGCAAGTGCAACTGCAAGGATCTGATTCGCTACGCTCGAGAGAGTTATTTGCGAACAGTAAAAATGCTTTCCTCTCCTAAAGGGAACTAATTTGAGAAACTACAATTTTTCACTAAATTGGGGCTAGGTTGGGATTTTTCGAAATCTTTTAGGATCAAAAGTCTTACCTACATGCAAATGGCATATGAGCTTAATAAATGAGGGAATTGGTACTATGAAAATAAATTATATCAATCCTGAGAATATGGCTAAGCCGAGAGGATACTCGCATGCCATAACTGTGGAAGGGAATCATAAAACAGTTTATATCGGCGGACAAAATGCCATCGATGAAAATGGGAATCTTGTCGGCAAGAATGACCTTATAAAACAAACAGAACAGGTTTTAGCAAACATTGAAAAAATAATGGATAAAGTGGGGGCAAAAATTGAAAATATTGTAAAACTTAATATTCATCTTCTTCAGGGTAATAAATCCTCAAGAGGGCTTTCAAGTTTTTCAGCAAAGATGGGGAACAAATCAAAATTTTCCAACAATAACTGTTCTGTTTGTTGCAGGATTGTCAAATCCCGACTGGTTGATTGAAATAGACGCGATAGCAGTAATTCCGGAATAATGCGTTATGTCCATGAGTCTTTGACCATATTTAAAAAAATCATACTCCTATTTTTGGGAAAAATACATAGACTATATGCGTTATTTTCGATAGCTTGCGGAAACTAATCAAAAACTGAAGTAAGCTTTTTCCTGCTGTCTTCATTTTCTATGTTTATAGAACCTTCAAATTGCTTTATCGGGCAATACTTTTTCATATATCTGAAAATATTTTAAATTCGAATTTGTAAAGGTATCTTCAAAGACTTCTAAAATGCCGCGAGTCATGCCCTGACTCTCAAGATACGACAAATTTTTCTGATCGGAACAGGAAATATTTATTTAACCTAAAGACGTACTAAAAAATTAGTATGAAAAGTGCATATTTGAATGCAAAATTATGTCAAAATTCCTTTTTTCAAGAGAATTTACACCGAAAAATCTGGTGGAATTTTCCGTGAATCTAAAGACTTAAAATGTATGAGCGCATATTGAATTTGGTTCGTGGTAGAAACAATAATAATTAAATATAAAAATTTTATAATAAAATTTGAAGGTTTACAAAATTGATACGATTTCTAAAACCTATTTTGATGAAAGTTTTCCCGCGAATTTTTAAAAAAAGCTAGAATGTCGCTAGCTTCAGAAAATAATTATTAGATTTTTATGGAGAATAAACCAAAATGAGTGATAAACAGGTTTATGATGCTTCGCGTATCCAGGTGCTCGAAGGTCTGGAAGCCGTCCGGAAACGTCCCAGCATGTACATAGGCAGTACGGATGGCCGCGGGCTCCATCACTTAGTCTATGAAGTTGTAGACAACAGTATTGATGAAGCCCTTGCAGGCTTCTGTACCAGGGTAGACGTCACAATCAATCCTGACGGAAGTGTGACTGTCCTGGACAATGGGAGAGGTATCCCCATCGATCCCCATCCTATTCATAAAAAATCGGCGCTTGAAGTCGTTATGACTATTCTGCATGCCGGAGGAAAGTTCGATAAGAATACTTACAAAGTCTCAGGGGGACTGCACGGAGTAGGGGTTTCTGTTGTAAACGCTCTTTCGGAATGGACGGACGTAGAAGTAAGTAGAGATGATAAAAAGTACTTCCAGCGCTATATCCGTGGAAAACCCGAAGCCGATGTTCAGGAAATAGGGACTTCGGAAACTACGGGCACGAAAACTACTTTTAAACCTGATGCAAAAATATTTGAGACTACTGACTTTGAATATGACATTCTCTCAAACAGGTTAAGAGAACTTGCTTTTCTAAATCGGGGGCTTACTATCAGCCTCAGAGATCTGAGAACTCCGGATGGGCAGGCTGAGACTTTCTTCTATGAAGGGGGAATTGTGGAGTTCGTGGAGTATTTGAACAAGAAAAAGCAGTCCCTCCACGAAAAGCCGATTTACTTCGAACGGCAAAGAGACGATATGGTAGTAGAAATTGCGATGCAGTATACGAACGGCTATACGGAGAACGTATACTCCTTTGCAAATAATATCAACACCCATGAAGGCGGAACCCATATAATTGGTTTCAAGACAGCCCTGACAAGGGTTGCAAACGATTATATAAGAGCTAACAAGCTCTCCAAGGAAGAAGAAAAACTCACAGGCGATGATGTAAGAGAAGGCCTAACTGCAATCATCAGTGTCAAAATTATGGAACCTCAGTTTGAGGGACAGACAAAAACAAGGCTTGGAAATAGCGATGTTAAAGGAATCGTGGACTCCCTTGTAACTGACGGGCTTGCTGAATACTTTGAAGAGAACCCTAAAGTTGCAAATATTATCCTTGAAAAGGCTCTGCTTGCCCAAAGAGCAAGGGAAGCCGCAAAAAAAGCAAGGGAACTCACGCGGAGAAAGAGCGCCCTTGAAATCAGCACCCTTCCTGGAAAACTTGCCGACTGTTCGGAAAAAGACCCTTCAATTTGCGAGATTTATATTGTGGAAGGTAATTCGGCAGGCGGTTCGGCAAAACAGGGTAGAAACAGGAGTTTTCAGGCTATCTTACCTCTCAGGGGCAAGATCCTGAATGTGGAAAAGTCCAGACTTGCAAAGATCCTGAAAAATAACGAGATCATTTCTCTGATCACTGCCTTCGGAACCGGAGTAAGCGAGGACTTTACTCTGGAAACCGCTCGCTATCACAAGATTATCCTTATGACTGATGCCGATGTGGATGGAGCTCATATCAGGACTCTTCTTCTCACGCTGTTCTTCCGCTATATGAGACCCTTGATCGATGCCGGATATGTGTATATCGCCCAGCCTCCTCTCTACCGTGTAAAGAAAGGCAAAGCTGAGTATTACATCCATTCGGACAGGGAACTCGAAGCAAAGAAGAAAGAACTAGGGGACAAGGGACTTGCAATCCAGCGCTATAAAGGGCTTGGAGAAATGAATCCGGAACAGCTCTGGGAAACAACTATGAATCCGGAGACCCGAACTCTTTTACAGGTGACCTTGGAAGATGCGATTCGGGCTGACGAGATTTTCAGAATTCTCATGGGAGACGAGGTTGAGCCACGCCGGAACTTCATAGAAACGCATGCAAAAGAAGTTGTGGATCTGGACATCTGAGGTGGCTAAAAATGGCAAAATACGAAGAAGAAATATCAGATGCTGAATTAAGAAAATCTTATCAGGCTACCCTTATTCCGGAAGAGAAAGACGAAGAACCGGAAAAAAGGGAAAATTCAGTCGCCCTTACCCACGAAGAACCGGGCAAAAAACTCGAACTAACCACATCAGATCCTGCTTCAGACGAGCCTGAGGATGAGGGGCCGGAATCTGAAAGGACAGGAGTTTCTGCTATTCTCATCGACGATGAGATGAAACGCTCTTACATCAACTATGCAATGAGTGTAATTGTCGGAAGGGCACTTCCCGATGCCAGGGATGGCTTGAAGCCTGTCCACCGCAGAATCCTCTTTTCAATGAAAGAATCCGGGATTACTCACGACAAGCCCTACAAGAAGTCAGCCCGTGTGGTAGGTGATGTGCTCGGTAAATACCACCCTCATGGAGATTCTGCTGTTTATGACAGTATCGTGAGGATGGTGCAGGAATTTTCACTGCGCTATCCTTTAATTGACGGGCAGGGTAACTTCGGATCCATTGATGGGGACGAGGCTGCAGCCATGCGTTACACTGAAGTCCGCATGGACAGAATTGCAGAAGAGATGCTAATTGACATCGAGAAAGAAACAGTTCCCTTCAGGCCCAATTACGACGGATCTCTGGAAGAGCCTGAGGTTCTGCCTGCAAAACTTCCTAACCTCCTGATCAACGGATCAACCGGGATTGCTGTAGGTATGGCTACAAATATGGCCCCTCATAACATCTCTGAGGTTATCGACGGGACTCTCATGCTCATAGAAAACCCGGAAACCACAGTTCAGGAACTCATGACCGTAATCAAGGGCCCGGACTTTCCTACAGGGGCACATATCCTTGGAACTGCAGGCATAAGATCTGCATACATGACCGGAAGGGGCCCTGTAAAGATAAGGGCAGTTGCCGAAATTCAGGAGTTAAAGAAAGACAGAGAGCAGATTATCATAACAGAGCTCCCCTATCAGGTAAACAAGGCTCGCATGATTGAAAACATTGCTCAGCTTGCCAGGGAAAAGGTAATTGTAGGAATTTCCGATCTCAGGGATGAGTCTGACAGGGATGGGATCAGGGTTGTTATTGAGCTTTCTCGAGGCACGAATCCGAAGGTTATTTTAAACCAGCTCTACAAGCACACTCAGATGGAGACCACTTTTGGGGTAATCAATCTGGCTCTTGTGGACGGGAAGCCAAAAGAGCTGAACCTTAGAGAGCTTCTCAATATCTACCTGGACTACAGGATGGAAATTATCCAGAAGCGGACCATCTATGATCTCAGAAAGAGCGAGGAAAGAGCTCATATTCTGGAAGGGCTGAAGATCGCCCTTGATAACATAGACGAGATAGTTGCTCTCATCAAAGGCTCAGCAAATGCAGATGAGGCAAAGCAGGGGCTGATGAATAATTTCTCCCTTGATGAAGTCCAGTCAAAAGCTATTCTGGATATGCGCCTGCAGCGTCTGACAGGACTTGAGACCCAGAAAATTGTTGAGGAACTCGTAGGCCTTCTGAAATTGATCGAGGAACTCAAGAAAATCATTGAAAGCGACGAACTTAAGTACGAAATTATTAGAAACGAGCTTCTGGAGCTCAGAGAAAAATACGGGGACGTCCGCAGGACTAAAATCTTGCAGGCTGCTGCCGAGGTTACAAATGAAGACCTGATCCCTGAAGAAGACGTTGTTGTCACGATTACAAATGGAGGATACATTAAGCGGATTCCCCTTGACACCTATTCCATGCAACGCAGAGGAGGAAGGGGAGTAATGGGTATGGAGACAAAGGAAGAAGACTTTGTGGAAAATCTCTTCATTTCCTCGACTCACAATTATATCCTTTTCTTCACGAACCTGGGAAGGCTCTACTGGCAGAAAGTCTATGAGATCCCTGAAGGCTCCCGCCAGTCAAGAGGTAAAGCCATAGTAAACCTGCTTGAACTTCAGGAAGGCGAAATGGTCAATGCCCTGATTCCTGTGAAGGAATTTGCCGAAGACAGGCATCTGCTTATGGCCACCAGAGCAGGTACGATCAAGAAGACTCCTCTCTCTGAGTTCAGAAACCCCAGGAAAGCCGGCATAATTGCAGTTACTCTGGATGAAGGCGACGAGCTCGTAAAAGTTCTCCGGACCAACGGGAAAAAAGAAGTGGTAATGGTCTCTAAAAAAGGTAAAGCCATCCGTTTCTCGGAAGAAGACGTCCGCCCTATGGGCAGAACTGCAAGAGGAGTTCGCGGCATGACCCTTGAAGGTCCTGATGACGAAGTTGTCAGCATGGATATTGCAGACGATACTACAACCCTTCTGACAGTAACTGAGAATGGTTTTGGTAAAAGAACCGAGTACTCTGAGTACCCGACCCACCGCCGCGGTGGAAAAGGCGTGATTACAATCGTCAGGAACGTCAGGAACGGCTTTGTCTCCAAAGTCAAGTCCGTAGCTCAAGATGATGAGCTTATGCTCACCAGTGCAGAAGGCATCATTATTCGCATGCCTGCCAGAGACATCACAGTCCAGGGCAGAAACACTCAGGGCGTAAGGGTTATGAACCTCAAACCAGGGGACAAAGTAGTAGGTGTAGCAAGAATCAAAGCCGAAACCGAAGAAGAAAAGCAGCTTAGGCTGACATCCTTAGAAGCTGGAATAGTAAAAAAGCTCAGAGGAAGCACCTGAGGAAGAAGCAGAATCCCAGAGGATGAAGCTGAAGGCATTGAAGATCTTGAAGATATAGAAGAACTTGAAGACTTTGAAGAGCCAGAAGATGCTGATGAAGAAGAGCTGGAAGAAGAGTGAAATATTGAAAATGGCTGAAAAGCCGAAAAAGGCTAAAACGCTGAATAGGCTGAAGCTGAAAAGCTAAAATGCTGAATAGACTAAAAATGCCTGAAAAAGGATAATTAAGTGACTTAAATTAAATGTACGGGTGAAGGAAACTGATCCTTCACTCAACTGCTACCAAAATGAAGATTTGGATCGATCTATTTCTAACAGAGTGATTTTCAGTCTGGAGGGAAGGCAGGAGGCGAACTTCGTTATGGAGTCACTCTTTTCGGTAGTGGGGTAGTTATTGATTAAATACTGCAAAAAGGGCACGTCTGCCTTCACTTGCGATTTTCAATAAGTTTCCCCACGGCCTGATTTACTGTTTGATTCCCCTATTTTATTTTCCTGTTTGAATACCCATTTTTATTCTGAGATGACTTCTGTCCAGATCTCAAAAGTCAATGAGTATGATTGTATATATTACTCATGATTATATAAACTATCTCGAATATATTCTTCGTAATATTACTCATTTTAACACTTACGTACTTGAATAACTGATGAGGCGAGCAGGATTTCAGATAAGCAAGTTTGTCATAATAATCTGATCTAGATAGTTTGAATCATGTGATAATGCTTTCCGAATATAACTGTATAAGTCACTTACCTTCAACAATTGTGTTGGTATTTTTATACTTTATATACTTTATTTTGTGGTCTCTGAATAAACTGATATATCAATTGTTCATAAATTATAAGGGTTTAAAAAGTCCAATGAGGATATAAATCGGTATATCATGTTCCATCTAATTTTTAAGGTTAAAAAAAACTTATTTACTCCAGATAATTATGTTTACGCTCGTTTTGCTTTAAAATAAGCCTTGTGTTTTAGGCAAGATACTCAGTGAACGATGATTAATGAAGGATACTTGGAAGATACTATAGTGAATTTAAGCGTTGATCAAAATTGAAAAAGAAATGTATCTTCATGTTCGGAAAAAAAGTAGAGAAACTTTATGCTTCAAATTTCGAAACTTCCTCTTAAAAGTTGAAGTTTAAAGCTCCTTATAAGAGCCTATCCGGAAAGTCCTGCTGCTCTGAATGTTATCCATGCACATGCTAAATGTAGTATAGCAAGGTAGTTCTCAATTTTCTTTTCCCAGATTATCAACAGTCTTCTGAATCTGTTTTTTGTCATAGCTCCATCAATCGCTTGTCACTCCCAATTTATTCTTTTTTCATCATCATAATCCAACAGACCAGCTTGCCACATTCTTTCAAATAAGCCAGCTTTCTACCGCTCCTGGAATCGATCATGGACGGTACCTGGTGCTCCATAAAAGCGTGGCAAAGCTTTCCATTGGCAGCCGTAAGAAGAAAATAAAAATACCGCTAAAGAGTTTCCAATCATCTTCGCGAGGTGCCGTTTTGAGTTTTGTCACTACCACAATTACCATTTATCGGAAGCAAAATACTTTTCGGATAGACTACAAATATTCGCACTTCCCTATCAAATGTTAAATATACTTTATAATAAAATATATAATGTTAGGAAGTAATTTATACCAAGACATACATTCTAACTATTAACTCTCAGATTAGATTTATTTTAGAAGAGATTTACTAAAGAATCAAAGATATAACCTTTTGAGCAATCCTGAGAGAGTTCATATAAAGGAGGAATATTTATGCAAAAAGTAGAATTATTGCCGCCAATTACTACAAAAGCTGGAGATATATTTGAGGTTTCAATGCCTTCGAATCCCTCGACTGGTTACAGCAGCTTACTGTCAGAAATGCCACATTGTGTTTATTTCGTCGATTCAACATATGTACCAGATGAACCTGTCAGACAAGGAAGCGGAGGCACCAGCACGTTCAGGTTTGTCGCAGTCAAAAAAGGCGAAGGCAAAATCATCTTCCATAATGTGAAGTTCTCTCACCCTCTTGACATAGAAGAACCCACACCTATGCAAAACAGATTTGTTATAGTAGAACAATGAGGTGGCTTTACTCTCCACTCTCTTTCCTTTTTTTAAAACAAAAAACAGTTTAGTATAATTGTTCAGATTTCTCAATTGCCAATTCTCAAGATCTTTTTTGAATTTATGGAAATTCCATCAGTTTTTTACCGTATTTTCGTTATCTTAAGACGGGTTTGAGTTTCGATGAATCTTAAAAACGGGGTATCATACGACTGAGAAACAGGCGGCACAGACCTATATTAAGTGAAAATGTGATTGGCATACCAGGATAAAAAAATTAATCAGGTCATATGTCAAAATGATTCGCAAATAGTAAGGAAGCAAGTAGATGCCTGAAACTGCTATTGAAGATTGGAGAAAACAATTTCGTGTCCTTGAGTAATTGACATGTTTTTTATACATCTGTGAATTCTATTATTGTTTGGGGGAGTTGAAATCACTTCCAAAATAGATTTATCACAGTTTTGTTGCTTGAATAAAGATTGTCCTGATTATGGAATGAAAAATCAAGGAAATATTGTCTTCAAAGAAAGATATGGCAAAAATAACCATGCTCTTCTTAAATGTAAAACTTGCAATCATTGCTTTAGTGAAACAAAAGGTACTGTCTTTTTTGGACTTGAGACGGTCGATGAGATCTGGTCATATATAAAAAAAGCAAAAAAATGTGACTGATGAAGACTCTGATGATTCTGGAGACGTCTACTCACTTACAGCAATCAAAAGTGACACACGACTATTCCTTTTCATCAGGAAGGAAAATGTAGTACGGAGGATGCTATTGAACTATTTAAAGAGGTTGAGAAGATACGGAGCGCATCTTCTCTCATTCCTATATTTATTTCCGATGATTGAGATGCATTTGTAGAAGGATTGATAAACGTTCATGGTAAGATTGAGTTGCCTCAATACAAAGGGATGGAAGGAAACCACTACCTAAATTGACTCCTGTTGAAGGTCTGAAGTACATCAAAGTACTCAAGAAAAAAGTTAAAGGATATGTAGTTGAAGCAATTCAAAGTATCATCTTTGAAGACCCAGAAGAAATATTCGAGATGCTCGAAGCTAATGTGGATAACTACATTGGTACTTCATACGTAGAAAGGATAAATCTTATAATTAGGGCATCTCTTGCAAGATTCATAAGAAAAGGGATGAATTTCAGTAAAACAATTAAAATGCATCAGAAGGTTTTTGATTTCTTCCAAGCATGGTATAACTTTATAAAACCTCATGATCTTCTAAAATTAAAAACTGACTCTGGAAACAGAAGATGGCTCAAAAGAACCCCAGCAATGGCGGAAAATCTAACTGGGCATATATGGAGTTTAAGGGAGTTATTAACGTTCAGAGTTCCAGTTTAATAACTCAGGGACACGACCTAAAAATAATTATTTAGTTAAAAGTTTTCAGGCCAAAAAAAAGGAAATTTTCCATAACTTTAATCACGAAATTGGCCTGTCACCATGCTACTTTATATCCAAAAACCGTATCTTGACATTCTTGACAAAGTCCAGAACTTTTAAATTCCTTAATAAAAACTTCATTTCTGAATTCTTCTTCGTTTACTTTTTCCGCACATAGCGGACATTTACACTCCCGACATGTGCACACTTTAACTCTCGGAACTTTTCTTCCAAATCCTAATGACTTTAGAAAGCTCTTTTTTTCTATTTTCATATCCATCAACTCTGCAACTCCATGATTACAATATGTCGCTGTCATAGAACCACCCCAATAAATAGGGGAAAAATGCACAAACGGCTCCATTCCCTCAGCTCAAATACTGAATACTCGGATACGTATCAACAAACAATACGATTTCAACGCTTACAGTTAATGTTTTAATCTTTTTTAGGGGTCCTACTCGCGAATTTTTGATATACAAAAGTAGAATTCTTGTTTTAATGGATCTTATTCGCGCATATAATAATCTACAGAATCCCATATAAATCTATTGATTTTTTCTAAATTCTTGCTTTCATAGGACTTCAAAAAACTCTTAAAATCTCTTATTTAACCTAACACCTGCTATATGTAGCTATTTTTAATAACCAGGATATATATGTGGTTATTTTTGCTTGTAAACTCTAAAGAATGTGGTTTTCGAGGTAAAAGAAAAAGAGACTACCTATAAGAAAAATAAAGAAAGTGTAGAGGCTCTTCTTGTAAGAACAGAGCCTATCCCAAAACCTATTTTTTCCATATCCATAGGAATTTCATAACTACTTTCCTGATCAGTAGCTCAATTAAATATTTTTAAGTTGAGATTCAAAGAAGTAGTTTTTGAGTGGGATCTTTCCTTTTACATAAGACACCTAGTTATCTCAGAAAGCCCTTCAAAATCAAATTATATTCATTTTATTCTATCTCTACTTCTCGGGTTTAAAGGATCTATCCCAAAAAGCAAAACTGTAAATAATACGGTTACAGTTCCTGTTCTCCATAGAAACGAATATGCAGTAGTGTTCAAGAGTGTACCTATAATCGTTAATAAGACTCCCAATAGCAGTAAAATTCGAAGCTTTTTGCCCACTGTCATTCTCCCCCTTGTTCCCCATTTTAATAGGTTGTTTTAAATAGGGCCAATTCAATAGTAAGATGCCTGTTTTTGGCATGCGAATTTAAATATTGAATATTCTTAACCCTTATTTGTTGTTTCTTCCATAAAGTATGTTTACCAAAAAATTTCAATATTTCAATTGTACCCGTTCCCGCGGACAACCATGACCGGGACTTTTGAGCCTCTAACTACTTTTTCTGCAACACTTCCCAGTAGAAATTTATCGAATCCGGTTTTTCCAAGAGTGCCCATTACTATCAGATCCATCTGGTTTTTTTCTGCAAAGTTGATAATCTCATTACTCGGATGTCCTTCTAAAAGAACTCCTTTTATTTCTACCCCTGAATCCTCTCCGATCTTTTTAGTTTTAGATAATATTTTATCCCCTTCATTTCTCATCATTTCGTAGAATAAATTCTTGTCTATAGTCCAATCTTCTGATATTAGGGAAGGTATATCTACTACGTGAAGGGCATAGAGGGTAGCTCCGCTAAGCTTTGCAACCTCAATACCTTGAGAAATAGCCCTCTGGGTATTCTCAGATCCGTCTGTTGCAATTACTATATTTCGGTAAAACTCGCTTTTCATATGTTATCCTCCATTTGCTTTACGCATAAAACATCGATGTGAAAAAAGATGAATTCAACTATTTCCAAAAATAAAGTGGTATAGCCTTATTAAAAGGCTACTTGGACATTTCTTTGATATACTTGCTAATCAAACATTTTGGTTATTTACTGATGGCCTTCATGTTGGCATTGTCTTTTTCTATTGACATTTTAGCTTCAATCCTGTTTCTTCTTTCTTAACACGACAAAGCAAGCTGCAAGAGCCACAAATGAGATGCCTGTTCCAAGCCCAAATCCTGGAAGTTTATTCTCAGCTTGCAGGATTTCTGTTTCTACTTTTACAGTATCTGAAATCTGGTCATGCCCTTCTGTATCTTCATAAAGAATCTCGCTGCTTAAAGAGTAGGGCTTTGGGGTTGCTTCCGAGTCAACAGACAAGTCAAAAGCTGCAACTGCACTGTCTCCAGATTTTAGAGTTCCAAGGTAAGCCTGGTCATCAGTTGTACTGAAGGGGTCACTGGCACTTAATCTGACAGTTGCATCTTTTGCAGACTCTTCACCGGTGTTTTTGTAAGTAACATAAAGCATGCCCCCTTCATCAGGGTAAAGGTCGCCTGTTACATTTGTGACCTCAAAGTCAGCCTCTTTCTTGACATGAACTTCTATTGTCTGGTTTTGACTCATAGTCTCATACCATACACCTACTCCCTGATTAGTAACCAAACCCGTAGTGGTATCATACTCATCTCCACTTACCTGTACATTGTTCTGATATAGGTACGAAAGGTTCAGATTTAAGGGGTATGTGCCTGCAGGCGCATTATTACTAATTTCGATGGTGAACTTAGTAGGATTTGAGCTTTCTTTTCCCTGCTGAAGAGTTCCAGATTTTTGAGTTCCAGATTTTACTTTTATATACGGACTATCGGATGTAAGAGTTGCATTGATTCCAATAGCCGTAACAGCCTGAGATTCGTATTTCATTTCCGCCTGTTGCAGCACACCATCAACGGTTGTATCCGCTTCATCTTCGGATTCAAAACCAGTGATTACTCCCTTATTTATAAGTCCTATATTCAGGGTAACCGTATCCCCCCTGGAGTACTCATTATCTCCAACTAAAGAGGCTTCCAGACTCGGCCCCCCATACACTGTGTAAAAATTGTCCTCTAAATCAAAATTCTTCGGGAAAGATGCCTGTACAGGAATTGATGCGAGCAAAAACATAAGAAGGGTTGCGATCGCAGCGATAGACCTTTTTTTAATCATTTTCATCACCTGATGCATTCTCATTGTATTTTTTTCTATTGCGAAGCGCCTTTACAGCTTGGTAGACAAAGATAAGAGCTATTGAGATTATTACTATGGCAGTTATGCTGATACTGGATTCAGTCATTTCCATAGGTGCATTTACTTTAATGTTGTCGGATAACTCCATTTCCCCGTTATCATCTATGTATTTTATTTCACTGTCAATACTGTAGTTTTTCACCACAGCTCCAGAATCAGCCGAGATATCAAATGATGCTGTTCGGCTTTCTCCTGGACCGATTGATCCGAGTCTGACAACGGATTTACTTGTGCTGAGTGGTTTCATGGCAACGATTTTGACCTGAGCATCCTCAGCTACGGCATCGCCTACGTTAGTGTAGGTAACGTTTATTTTGCTTGTAGATTCTTGTTTTAAACTGCCTGAAACTTTGCTTACTTCAAACTTTGGTTCTTTTTTGATCGATACGTGAAGAGGAATTGTAACATTCCGTGTAGTATATTCTTGTGCAAATCCCGGGGTGGAAGACTGTGTAAATCCCACATTGTTAGAAATCCCCAGGTTCACCGTTTTTGAAGTTTCCGTCCGGACATTGCTCTGATACTCATAAGTCACAGGAAGCTTCAGCTCATACTCTCCTGCCGGGGCATCACTATCAATACGTATGCTGAACTTGATGGGTTGGATATTACCTGTTTTAAGTTCACCTACGTTTTGTGGATTTGTTGTGGATTCGACATGAATATAGTCAGATTCTGAGGCTAGAGTTGCTTCGATGCCCTTGGCTATTGTACAATCCTGTTCTGCGCTCATTTCGGCAACAGCAATAAGCTCTTCCTTGGAATCCGGTATAAGGTTCTGATTCGCATTCAATCGCTTCATACCTTCAATAGTGCCTTTATTTTCAAGCATCACCTGAAGGTCTACAGTTTCTCCTCCCTCTAACTCTGTATCTCCTATTATAGAGGCTTCAATAGTGGGTTCTCCATAGCTTCTGTAATAGTCAACAGTGTATCCATAACCTGGAAGCAGAAGGTTTCCCCCATTATCACTGCTTCCAAGAGCTGGATACATACTTGTTGAGAAAACTGAAAGGAAAACTGCGACTGATATAAATATTTTCACGATGTTCTGTATTGTGTACTTCTGGGGTTTCTTCATTGGGTGTCGGCCCCCTTGATATTATTTGGTATCGTCTGCGGAGCCTGTATTCCTCTTCTCTTTTCCCTCCAGGTGTCCATTAATACTATAAGAGGTGGAAATACCAGGAAGGTTGCAATCAGTACCAGTACAATATCAATAACTGTCACTGTTCCAAAATCGCTTATTAAAGGAAAAGAAGATATCGTCAGAGCTGCAAACCCACCAACAACTGTCGATCCTGAGGCGAGGAGTGCGGCACCGATACTGTCACTTGTCCTGTATATAGCTTGCAGGGGATCGGCTCCGTGATCCTTTTCTTCAAAGTATCTTTCCATCATGAGGACTGAGTACTCACAACCTATTCCAATGATCAGTGCTCCCATGGTTGCAGTCATTGGAGTGTACTCAATTTGCAGAAACTTCATTACCAGCCCTGACCAGCCAGTAACTATGAACATTGGAATTATTGCAGCCAGAGCTTTTATCCAGTCTCTGTAAACCACTAGAAGTCCTCCTAAAACAAGAAACAGCCCAAGATATGTCATTAGAATTCTTCCGCCTGTGAGCGCGCCCAGAACTTCGATAAAGACCACTGGGTTCCCTGTAATAGTAACTTTGACGCCTGGAGGAGCCTGCATCCACTGTATATCTTTCTGAATTATGCTGGTTAAATCCTCAATCCCTGCAGTCTTTATGTCGGAAACGGCATTTCCAATGTTAAAATTTAAGAGAAGCATATTTTTGCCGTACACATATCGGTCCTTCTGGGATTCAGGAATTTCTTCATATATTGCCTCGATTTCGTCCTGGGTTTCCGGAATTGTACCTCCATTATACTCCTTTACAAGAGGCACGATACTTGAAGCGCTTAAAATGTATCGCCTTTGAGTTTCATGTTCGCTAAACCTGTCAATCCACTTAAGAACTTCAGGGTTAGAATTATCCTCTACCTTTATTATGAGGTTAAGTGTATCAGTTCCCCCTATGACATCTTTCAGATGGTTCAGGTCCAGAAGAGCTGGCATATCCGAGGGAACAAAAGATTTTGTATCAGTTTGGGCACCCACAGATTCGTCGGCAATCATGCCTCCGATACAGAGCAGAGTTGCTATCCCGAGTACCAACATACTATTCTTTATCGAAAAATTGTTGATCTTTTCAAGAAGGTGTTCTACTAGTCTGGGTTTCGGTTTTCCGGAAGAAGTATACTCTGCATTTTTTTGTGTTTGTTTTAATTCTTTTTTCCCTTTCTTCGACTGAAGTTTTTCCGAAATATCGTCAAAGATATAAACTGTGACTACCCCGACAAACATGGCTGCTAAGTAGCACATTATTATGCCGATCGTGAGAAGTTTCCCAAAATCCTGAATCATAGGGACTGTGGATGTAAACAGGGAAAAGAAGCCCAGAGCAGTCATGGTAAGAGCTATGAGTACAGCAGGCCCTGTGTGTTTTATTGTTGATATAATGGCTTTGGATTTGTTTCCTTCTTTATGTAGCTCTTCTTCAATTCTGTTATGGAACTGAATAGCATAATCAATACCAAGCCCTATCAGTACCGGAAAAGCTGACATGGAAACCATTGAAAGTGGAATTTCCAGGAAACCCATCGCTCCAAAGGTGTATATGATACCGAGTAAAACAATCGGTAAAGGCAACAGTTTCCAGCGAACATGCCGGAAAACAAGGCTTAATACGATTACCATAAAAACGGCAGCAAGCCCGAGCAATGGTGCCATACCGGTACTCATCTCCTCGCTCATTGCAATCTTGTAAGCTGGATCGCCTGTTACTATGAGATTGTAAGAAGGAGGAAAGTCAGAAAATTTGACAGCTTCTTCGGCCATCGTTATTATTTCTTTTTGCTTGTCCTCTGAGACTGACCCGCCCATCGTTACATAGATCAACATATGTGTATTATCAGGAATTAATTGTCCGAATGTATCCGGATAACCGTCAATAATTGCCTTGATCTCTGCATCTGTATCGGGGATCTGGGTCCTTCCTGTTATCTGGGAATTTATTTTCTTTGTAATAGAAGCCGGACTTGTGACTCCAACAACTCCTTCTGTGGACTCTAGCTGATGTTCAAGCCGATCTGCAGCTTTCATTAAATCCGCAGACTTTACATCGTTTCCCTCTACCATCACTATAATAGAGTTGGTTCCAAATATGTTTGAGTAAAGGTGATCATAGTTCTGATAGAGTTCCGAACTTTTGCTTACAAAGGTCTCCGTTCCTGAGGCCATAGAAATTTTCTGGGCACCCTGCATTGACAACAAGATGAGAAGGAAAAAGATCAGAAGTATGGTCATGCGGTTGTTGTGGACAAACACTCCAAGTTTTTCAAAAATATTCTTAATAGCACATCCCTCTCATTGCTTTTTTGAAGTATAGTTGTAAAGCACATATGAATTTACTAATAGGAATTTGCTTTCCAAAGGCTCTGTGCTGACTCAAATACGCCGATGCGCAATTTTATTTAAAATCCTCACTGTCGTCTCGAGGCTCTGTAAATATTCATTGACATCCTTCTCATCTACAAGTTCGAGAAGTTCATCGACGATTTCATTAAAATAATTATAACATTCCATTCCCTTGTCTGTCAAGGAAACAAGCACTTTCCTTCTGTCTTCAGGATCATTTTTTCGAAACACCATCCCTTTCTTTTCCAGATCATCAATCATCCGGGTTAGGCTGCTTTTCTCCATACCTGTGTAATTCCCGATGGTTGAAGGCATGATCTCACTTTCCATACCTATGATCTTGATCACCATAGGCTGATTCTTGCTCAGTTCCTTAAATCTACTGAGAATTTTTTTCTGGAAAGTGTGTTCGAAAATCATATTATCAAGAGCATCTCTTTCCATCATCAGAAGAATTGTTTTCTTCAAAATCGCGTCATCCATTTTTTACCACTATCGCCTCTTTTATGCCGGATCTTTCAGATAAGTGCTGTTTCCCAGCCAATAATTTAGAGAATTATAAAATTTAACTCGATATTGATTTTTCAATTATCAATTATCATATAATTGAATTATAAGTTATTGAATATCGTATAATTGAATTAACAATTATTGATAAATCAACAATATTTTGATAATATTTAAATCAAACGGTTGAAAAAATATAACATAGATTATGCAAAAATTAATCGTTTTAAATTTTGCAAAGACAAAAATTAAGTATTAATACTCTTTGAAATAGAAAAAGCATTAATTAAAATCCATATTTACAATTTTATATATTGGAAAAGTAATTCTAAATCTGATAAAAATAAAAAAAGTAATATTAAGATAGAACTCGGACGAATTGGAATGAGATAATCAGATCGAAAATAATCTTTCATTAAAGCATTAATTCTGTTGTTGGATCTGGCAATTTAATTATGAAGGATGAACCTTTTCCCACTGTACTTTCCACCTGGATATCGCCGCCGTGCATTTCAACATATTTTTTTACCAATGTAAGGCCAAGCCCTGTTCCTTCAAAAAGGCGATTTAATGAAGAATCAATCTGAACAAATGGCTTAAAAATGTCGTCTATTCTCTCTTCAGGGATTCCAATGCCTGTATCTTTAATAGTTATAAATACAGAATTCTGTCCTTTTTGCGAGAAAACTTTAACAGAACCACCAGAAGGTGTGAATTTAACAGCATTGTTTAAAAGGTTGTATACTATCTGATGGAATTTACTCATGTCTGCATATACATGTATTTTTTTACTCTCAGACTTATAAGTTAATGTAATATTTTTCTCCAGAGTCTGCGGGAGTATCATTGAGACAGCTCTGCAGATAGACTCGTGAACGGGAAGAACTTCTTTTTTAAGCTCTTCCTTTCCTGACTCGGCTTTAGATAGATCTAGAATATTATTTATAATATTTAGAAGGTTTTTTCCGCTTAAAGAAATAAATTGAACGTACTTTAACTGCTTTTCATTCAAAGGTCCGGCTATTCCTTCTTTTAGCAAATCGGAAAATCCGATGATTGAATTAAGAGGAGTTCTTAATTCATGACTCATATTCGTCAGAAATTCACTTTTTGTACGGTTTGCCGCTTCAGCAGCTATTTTTGCATTAATTAAAGATTCTTCTGCTTTTTTTCTAAGAGTTATGTCTCTGATAAGAACAATATTTGCCGGCTTGTCATTGTAGGTTATTTTGTTGCCAAGAGCTTCTATCCAGACTTTCTCCCCTTTTGAAGAAATCATTTTATAAGTGTTCAGATAACTGCCCAAATTAAGAGTATTTACATGATTTTCTCTTGCATAAGATCTCGATTCGGGAGCAATAAATTTCTCAAAATGCGTACCATTTATTTCATCGAGTCCCATATTTAGGATTTTTCCGACAGCAGAATTTGCCGTAATAATCCTGCCTTCAATGTCAAGTATGAATATACCATCGAGAGTATTATCAACAAGGGTAAAGAAATTTTTTTCGCTCTCTTGTAAAGCATTATAATTCTTTTTTATTCTGATTAAAGACTTTATTCTCGTTTTAAGTTCAAATTTATCTATAGGTTTGCTGATAAAATCATCAGCTCCGCACTGAATCGCTTTTATCTTGTTTTCTTTTTCGAAAAAACCTGAAATTACAATTATAGGTATGAATTTAAATCTGGGGTCTTTCTTGAACATACTGCAAATTTCATAGCCATCGCTTTCGGGCAGCATAAGATCAAGTAAAATCAAATCAGGAACTTGAGCTTCTACCAGTTCAAGGGCTTCTTTCCCACTATGTGCAGATATAGGAAAATAATCATCCTTAAGCTGCAGGCATAGCAATCCAACCTGCGCCCTTTCGTCATCAACAATGAGAATTTTTGGTTTTCCAGACGTATATTAATCCTCACAGATACAGTTTATTATCTAAGCAAATCTTTCATATTTTTACCAACATACTAATATAATTTGAAAAAAAACTCCAAGATATAAGTCTCAAATATATAATTTATTTAATAAGTATGTATTTAATATAAAGTTAAAAACCGTTTTCAATTTAACTTGTTTTCATATAATAATTCTAAAATTAAAAAGCCGTTGTAAACGTTATTTCTCATTCGATTCCTCTACGAAATATCTTTGAGAAATAACTGTATTTTAATTAGTCTAATTGATATATCTATTTTTTTATCTATGTCTCAATTAAAAATAATTTGTTACCAGGAATTATTTTATTTATTGTTGAAAATAAGTGAAAAGTATAAATTTCGAATCTATATTGAAAAAATTTGGGAAATAGTGGAAATATTGGTAATCGACGATCGGCAAAAAACCAAGATAAACAAAGAGAACGAAAAATAAAATAGAAATTGAAGAAAACAAAAAGCAAAAAATGCAAAAAAATACTTAGTGAATGTTATTCTTCAGCTTTTTCCCAGAAATTTTCAGCTTCCTCCTCCATTTCTTCGAGTCTGTCATAGTAATCAGGAAATTCATTCAGGTGAGCCAGAGCGATTTTTCCTGTTATTATGGGGTCATCGTTAGTAACGTTTGTCCATGGATCCCGGGTTCCATGCTCCAGTTCTACGTCCATACCTCTGCGGAACTGGTCTACATCGAACTTATCCCATTTTATTCCCAGTTGTTCCCCAACTGCCTTTGCTTCTTCAGCCGTGAAATTTTTTTTTGTCAAGACCATCACTTCTGCCAATTGTTAAACTTTTACGTAATTATTTAATCTTTAACAATTATTTAATCTTTGCATTTATTTAATGTGGGTTGTAATTAAGAATTAGCCTTCAAAAATGTATGCTATTTTGTTACTCTTTACGCTGGACAGAAAGTTTTTATCTTTGATTAGTGGGATTTCCGACAGCAATTAATAAGAATGTAAATGAGAGAGAAAAATGCCAGATAATGATTTTTTGTTTATGAGAAGAGCAATTGAGCTATCCCTGGAAAATGTAAAAAAAGGAGGTGGCCCTTTTGGCGCTGTAATAACGATAAATGAAGAAACTCTTGCAGAAAGCTGCAACCTTGTCAGTGCGCTTAATGATCCTACAGCCCATGCAGAGATTAATGTAATAAGGGCTGCAGCCCAGAAACTGGGCACTTTTGACCTTAGTAGCTGCGTTATCTACTCTTCCTGCGAACCCTGTCCTATGTGCCTTGGAGCCATTTACTGGGCCAGAATCAAAAGAGTTGTTTTCGCCAATACCACGTCTGATGCCAAAAGTATCGGTTTTGATGACTTTCTAATATATGAAGAAATCTCGCGTCCCATTCAGGAAAGAAAAATTGAATTCCGGCAGCTCCTCAGGGAAGAGGCACTGGAGGCTTTTAAAGCATGGGAAGAATCTGAGAATAAGGTCGAATACTGAAAAACAGAGTAACTACTTTCTAATTTTTATTCTGTTTGAAAACTCATTTCTATCATTAATGACTAATTTAATCAGGGACTCAAATTTAATCCAGGAACATTAAATAGGGGACGGAAAAAAATTATTGAATTATATAAAAAACTCTAATCAATGCACGAAAAATTCAAAATATCTACTAAAAATATTAAATTAGTGCAACTTAGAATAAAGTGTCTAAATTTTTATTTTTATTTCTACTTTTTTATCTATAATACTGATTTTAGAAGGGGTTCTGGGAAATGCCTGTAAATAAAAGCAAGTACATTCGCTGGTTTGAAGAAACCACAATCGATGATGTCCCGCTTGTAGGCGGGAAGAATGCTTCCCTCGGGGAAATGTACAGAGAACTTAGCTCGAAAGGTATCAGGATTCCAAATGGCTTTTCAGTCACTGCTGAAGCTTACTGGCATACCCTGGAAGCCGGAGGGATTCTTGAAAAACTCAAAACAACAATGGAAGGACTTGATACTGCGGATGTTGCAGACCTTGCAAAAAGAGGGAAAAGTGCAAGAGATCTAATCCTTGGGGCAGGAATTCCTGATGACCTCTGGAAGGAAATCAAAACTGCATATGACATCCTCTGCGAGCAGTACGGAGAATATACGGACGTAGCTGTACGGAGTTCGGCAACAGCTGAAGACCTGCCAACTGCTTCTTTTGCGGGCCAGCAGGAAACTTACCTGAACATCAGGGGATATCCTGCACTTCGGGATGCCTGTACACGCTGTTTTGCATCTCTTTTTACGGACAGAGCCATTTCTTACCGCGTGACCAATAAATTCGACCATTTCAAGGTAGCTCTTTCCATAGGAATCATGAAAATGGTCAGGTCGGATCTGGCTTCAAGCGGAGTTATTTTTACTCTTGATACAGAAACCGGCTTCAGGGACGTTGTTTTCATTACAGGCTCATACGGGCTTGGAGAAAATATCGTACAGGGGCAGGTTAATCCAGATGAATTCTACGTTTTCAAGCCGACTTTCAGGAAAGGATATAAGCCGATAATCAAGAAAAAAGTCGGAAGCAAAGAGATCAAGATGATCTATGGGCGGGGTGACTCAAAAGTACTCACCCGAAACGTGGAGGTTCCTGAGGCCGACAGGCTGCACTTCTGTATTGATGATCAAGAAGTGCTCGAACTTGCAGGATATGCGATTACTATCGAAGATCATTACTCGAAAAAGAGTGGGGAATCAAGGCCCATGGATATCGAGTGGGCAAAGGACGGTATAACAGGAGAACTCTTTATAGTACAGGCAAGGCCTGAAACTGTCCAGTCCCAGAGAAGTAAAGAAGTTCTGGAAACATATGTGCTTGAAAATAGATCGAAAATTCTTGCAAAAGGCAGGAGTGTGGGGGATAAAATCGCTGTTGGAAAAGCCCATGTAATTCCAGATGTTTCGGATCTTCCTTCGTTTAAACCTGGAGAGATTCTGATTGCAGACACCACAACTCCAGACTGGGAGCCTGTCATGAAAACGGCGGCTGCAATTGTCACAAATAAAGGAGGAAGAACCTGCCATGCTGCTATTGTCAGCCGAGAACTTGGAATTCCTGCAGTTGTAGGAACAGGTAACGCAACCGAAGTTCTGGAGACAGGACATGAAATCACTGTAAGCTGTGCGGAAGGAGAAGATGGGCTTGTTTATGAAGGTATACTTCCTTTTCATAAAAACATCCTGAGCCTCAAAAACATGGAGCGTCCGAAAATAGAGATTATGATGAATCTTGGAAATCCTGAAGAAGCTTTTGCTTTATCCATGATCCCAAATGATGGAATCGGGCTTGCCAGGCTGGAATTTATTATTACGAGCTATATCAAAATTCATCCGATGGCTCTTGTTCACCCTGAAAGGGTCAAAGATCTTAAAACTCTTAATGAAATTGAGCAGCTTACCATGGGCTACAAAAAAGAGGAATTTTTTGTCGAACAGCTTGCCCAGGGAGTTGGGACGATTGCTGCGGCTTTCCACCCAAAACCTGTTGTAGTTCGCATGAGCGATTTCAAGACCAATGAGTATTCAAGCCTCCTTGGGGGTAGCTACTTTGAAATGGAAGAAAGTAACCCCATGATAGGGTTCAGGGGAGCTTCCCGTTATTTTGATGAGCGTTACAGGGAAGGTTTTGCCCTTGAATGCAGGGCAATGAAAAAGGTCAGGGATGAAATGGGACTTACAAACCTCATTCTTATGATTCCCTTCTGCAGGACTGTTGACGAAGCAAGGAAAGTGATTGCCGAAATGGAGAAAAACGGGCTCAAGAGAGGAGAAAACGGGCTTCAGGTCTATGTCATGTGTGAAATCCCAAATAACGTTCTTCTGATCGATGAATTCAGTAAGTTTTTTGATGGCTTCTCCATAGGTTCAAACGACCTGACCCAGCTAACTCTTGGTGTTGATAGAGACTCCGAACTGCTTGCCGCAGAATTCGATGAAAGAGATCCAGGAGTTATGAAAATAATGGCAATGGCTGTGCAAGGAGCAAAAAGAAACGGGAGACACAGCGGGATCTGTGGACAGGCTCCGAGCGATTTTCCCGAAATTGCAGAGTTTCTTGTAAAAGAGAAAATCGATTCCATTTCACTCAATCCTGATTCAGTTATGAAAATTACTCTTAAAGTTCTGGAAACTGAAAAAGAACTTGGACGATAATAAGGAAGAAAGAATGGAAGAAAAATAAAAAGGGAAAAAGAAAGAGCAGTAAAAAAGGGGAAAAAGGAAGAAATAGAAAATAGGAAAAGGGTCTCATATAACTTCAAAAGAAAAATATATGATTCTAGAATCCTAACTGTTAGGATAAGTTTTAGAGATTCTTTTACCTGATCCCTATGATAGAAAAAGAAGTAAACACCCTATGTAATCAGTACGGCCTGAAATCAACCAATCTTGCAGAACTTACCTTAAAAGTTTATTTTTCAAATGATAATCTGGAGAGGAGTTTTACTGAGGAAGAAAATTCATTATATCTACCTCTTTATGAGGAGCTTTACGCAACTTCTTCTCTTTTCGGAATTGGAGCTGAGTATAAAGCTTATATCCAGTTTATTCTTAATCCTGAGAAAGCAAATTCAGAATACCTTTCGGATTTTTTCAATAGTCCTCTGGGCCTGAAAATTCGGAAAAACTGGGTAAAGAGAAATTTTATATGGTCGTCTGAAACTCCTTCTGACTCAAACGAGTTGACCATGGATTCTCCAGAAGGTCCTGTTCTTGAGGCTGTCACTCAGAAGACTATGTTTTTAGGGGAACCCAAATTTTACGGAATACCCTTGCTTGTAGAAGAAGCAGGATTTACAGACAAAGATTCTGTTGAGGCCATATGCACAGAGATTGATGAAAACACGGACTCAGTTCCAGACCCTAAAGTTCCTGATGTTCCAGAAATTTTGTCTCCGTTCAGGATAGACATCGATTTTCTTATGCACAGTAAATTATACCTCCCGGATATTAAAACCCAGATAAAAATACTTAAAATCAAAGCTCTTACAAAAGAATTGATTTTCCAGCTCAGCCTTTTCGAACGCAGGCTTTCGACTTATCCTAAGAATGTCGCACACATCGAAGAGAAGCTCGAACTTATTCAGGAAGCTGTCAAGCTTGCAAATGACTCTGATTACTTGCTGGAGTTAATCCGACGGGGTGAAAGCAAAAAGCTGGAGTTTAAATCCACGCTTCGAAAGAATCTTATGAGCGGCAATCCTGACTGGAGGGTCGAACATGCTGTGCTAAAAACAATAGTAGCTTACCTCAATACAGATGGGGGTACTCTTCTTGTAGGTATTTCGAACAGTGGGGAAGTGCTCGGAATCGAAAATGATAATTTTCTCAATGAAGATAAATTTCTCCTTCATTTCAAACAGCTAATCAAGCAGCATATAGGACTTGCCTATGCTCCTCTGATTGAATACAGCCTTGTGCCGGTTAACGGCAAAAAAATTCTGAAAATAGATTGTCGGAAAAGTGATGAAGCTGTATTCCTCAAAATGGACCAAAATGAAGAAGAGTTTTACATCAGAATCGGTCCTTCAAGTGAAAGGCTTACAGGCAGCAAGCTAATTGAGTATGTTAATAGACAATATAAAAAGCAGGTTAACTGATTCAGACTGTTTTACGCGCATTTTTGTGCAGAAAGCCTGATGCAACTTTTACACACCATAGGAACTCGTAAATCCTGTTGCGTCAATTGCTGCAATGGAGATGTTTTCTCCGTGTAAGTAAAACAGTTTTAGAACCCTTGACTCATTACTTTTTTATCTGGGAAATTTGAGGTATTCTCTTTATGTGACTAGTGAACCTTATTTTCAAAAAGGTTTTTAATGGCATCATTTTTGCAGGAGACAGTAATTCAAATCCTTTTTAGTAAATATTGCTCTTAAATTGTCAGAATGTTTATCTAACAGATCCAGCAAAAAGCTTCAATTATTTATGTATTTTTACTTGTCACAAAAGAATCAATTATCGCCTGGAAAAATTTCTCTTTTTATCTGTTTTTCTGGTACTTCCAGCTCCCTTAAAAGAGAGATCATGGACTCTACCATTTTCGCTGGGCCGCATGTAAAAAATGTACAGCCCAGGTAATCTGGTATAGATTTTTTGACCATTTCGGCATTGATCCTTCCTGTAATCCCCTTCCAATCGGGTCCTGGTCTGGTGATTGTATTAATTACTTTTATGTTGGGATGCTCCTTCTTCACAAGTTCCAGTTCTTCCCTGAAAGCTATATCGGTTTCGCTGCTGTTGGAGTAAAGCAGAGTTATATTAACGCTGATCTTCTTATCGATCGAATATTTGATCATGCTTCTCAGTGGAGTTATGCCTATACCTCCTGAGAGCATGCCTATATTGTTACACTCTTCCTGAAAGGTGAACATTCCATAAGGCCCGTTTATTGAAACTTTATCTCCTGGCTTCAGTTCTGCCAGAGCATTTGAAAAAGGATGGCCTGTCAGCTTCTTAGTTATCTCAAGAAAGTCTTCTGTAGGGCTGCTGGATAAGGTAAAAGGTTTTTTCATCTGGTTAGGGCCGTCGCCCAGAATCAGGACTATGTACTGGCCTGGAAGATAATTGAACTCCGAGGGTTTTTCAAATCTGACGCTCTTTACATCAGGTGTTCTCTGAATAACCTCAATCACATTGGTTTCAAAAGGCATTTTTCCTCAACACTATCAGCTATTTGAAAATTGTATATTTTTATAAATTAAATAAGTTAATATATAAAAGAGTTTGTAAATAAGTCAATATATAAAAAAGTTTATTTTCATCTCTTAACTGATGGTGAAAAAAATTAGACAGTATAAGTAAAAATACACGCTTATTTTCATAAACTATGGTTAATTCCTTATTTCCTCCACCAATCCAAAAAAAAATAAACCACTGAAGGCGCGGAAAACACGGAATAAAGCGAACAAAGGCACAATTTCTTCAGCGCTTTCAGCGTTTTCCGCGGTTAGAGAAACAAAAGCATATTTTTCTGTGCCCTTGAAAGTGAGGAAACTTAAATTTCCTGGCTGGTGAAGGTATTTTCCCTATATCCTGCAGTTAAGTGTAAATATTTATGTCAAAAACTATAGTTTATTTTTCAATTGAAATTGTTTTGTGATTTGAATTATTTGAATAATTTATTAATTGTAAAAGTAGCACTTGAGAGATGATCTTCCTTTACACTTCCAGCGCCTCCTGATCCGAAATGGCTGGCGAGCCAATTATAAAATCTCTTCGATAATTTTACACCTATTATGTCAACATATTTGTAAAACAGATAACTCAAAGGTAATATTAAAAGTAGAGACACGAGACATGAAATTAAAACAGCCGCTCCATATGGTAATAGTGGGTGCAGGAACAGGAATAATGCAGAGGTGAAAGTGCTCACCACCAGGAAATGTATCAGGTACAGGGAGTAGGAGATTTTTCCGAGGAACACCGGCACAGGGGAAGAAAAAAAGTTTTGCAGCCTGTGGCTGTTTAATAAAACATACATAATCATGCCTGCGCCTGTAATATGATAGGTCAGCTTTGGTGTCGGGAAGATGCCGTTATTGAGAAAACCGTATAAAGAATCAGCTGTCACGGTGCCAATGGGATATGACCCGATAAACAGGCCCGAAAATAGTATAATGGACAATATTATTTTGTTGCTTGTTTTAAGCATCGGCTTCTTACTGTTGAATATGTCAGCGAACACCATTCCTATTATGAAAGCCAGATAATAAGAGTTGAAGAGAAGGACGGCTGCTGCCAGGTAGAATGTCCAGCGGGTACGTTGCGATCCGAACAGAAATGATATTGCGAAAACAAGCATAGATCCATAAAATTCTGTTGTCATCGTCCACAGGACCGGATTATAGGTGTCAGCACCCGTAAAAAACGATCCCCACACTGCTTCTTTAATTGCATCGACCAGGTTTGGCGTAAAAGTCCAGTAATTGGCATAATTATTATTTCCGGAAACCGTTACAGCTTCGATATAATAATGAAATAAGCCGGTTGATGCTATTAGATACGCTAACATTATTGCTGAGAATACAGGAATAAACAATCTTATGTATCGGCGCACTGCACTACTTACTATTATTTTTTTGTCCTTCGTTAAAAAGTATTTTTGAGTTAGTACGTAACCACTCAGAACGAAGAAGATACATACCGAAAAGTTACCAGCGCCAATCAGTCCCAGGGGCGTGCCCGAAAAAAGGAGTTCAAAATTTCCAAGATGCAACGGCATCCGATTACCGTAAATCATTGCCGGGGCTAATACAATAAAGAAATGCATTATCATAACATTAACCGCAGCTATACCGCGTAGCCCATCAAGATAGGTGATCTTTCCGGTCATTTTATCTCTCAAAGGATATTCCAAAGTGAAATAAGTCTTTCCATTTGTTTTAATCAAGTCTTTCCATTTGTTTTAAGTAAGTAATGTGGAAAATAACAACCAGCAAAAAAGGAGGTTTCATGATAGCGTTGATAAATTAGTTTTCCACCCCTCGGTAGGTAACTGAATATATGGAAAAAATTAAACAAGCGGTTGGAAACAATATATCATTAAATCAAAAAAGAGAATAGATTGTCAGATAATTAGATATTATCCAACAGAGAGTTTTCTCCTAATCTCGGCAAATACCCTTCTTTATATAAGGCAATTTTATAGTTATTTATTGCTTTGCATAACTTGTGAGTATGATTTATACAATTTTGACCTATTTCTCCTTTAAACAACAGTTTTTCTGCCCTATCAAAGTATTCTGGCGATAGATATATCATTTGTGCTTTCGTGTGCAGGAACATAACTGCAAAGTTTCTGTGAATGTTCATACTTATTCTAAGCAGTTCAGTATGCAGCTTGCTTTCAGGAAGATGGGGTGTAAATTTAAAAAGTGTATAAAAATCTGCAATTTCCTTGTTCAAAGAATGAAGAATTAAATGCAGTGCGTTGTCCGTTTTAGGGAAAGGAATATCCGTAAAATCCAGAAGTTTAACATCTAGGGTTTCTTCTTCGATATTGTTTTTATCTTTGGGGTTGTTCGGGTTTATTTTTATCACCATAGAATGATGTTTATGGTAGGATAATCTGGTGGCTTCTGTTAATACAAATGGTTTTAGAACATACTTATCAACTAGGGATGTTGTAAGAGTGTCTATTGATTTGATTTTATTGTACCAATCAGCTTAAAGAAGTTGCAGGTAGAAAATTAAACGCTCCGTTTTCCATTGCAAATCTAGCCTTATGGATCAAACTTCATTAGTGAGACCCGGTATACCTCCATCAATTAAGTATGGAGAATGAATTCTGTTTTGAGAGGCACATCACCAATTTAGTATGACACTTGAATTGTTATCATGTATATGTATAAAAAGATTTACCACTTTAAAACAGTATAAATATATTAATGATTTATCCGCCGCTCAGACTCTCAAATAAAAAACAGATGTTCTCTATCCGAACAGTAATTATCAAGTTCTATTTTGATCCACACGAGGCCACAGCAATAAGCAGCTGCAATCCCGTAGTACATTGTCAGGATTCTCGACTCTTTTTAGAGCATCTTTCAGCTTTTTCTCGGAATTTATTACATCTTCGATTCAAGCCATGTATAAATAAAAAAGGATGAAGGTATATTAATTAACTCTCCAGGTCTCCGACGGGAACACTGATTACTCTGTCTTCTAGCCAGATTCTGTAATTTTCAGAAATTAAGCAGCCTTCTTCTTTTGTGAATGTTGAAGAGTGCTTATAATAATCTAATTTTACAGTGTCAAGGGTTTCCTTATAGAGTCCGCATTCTTTGAATTTTTTATTAATATAAACATCGAATGTGCCGTCGTCGTGGAGGATGAAGTGAGTTGTTTTGTTGGTATATTTTCTGGGCATGATGGATCACCGATTTTGATATTAGATAACTGCATATCTGAGTTTTAAACTTCATGCAGAATCTTATTCATAGGGTTTCATTTATAGGGTTTCAATTATGGATTTTATTCACGGGCTGTATTCATGCATAGGGATTTTATTCAGAAATTTTTATTCATAGGGTTCGTGTTCATGCATGAGATACTATTTTTGATGTTGACTTATTTCAAGTATATATTATCTTCTATTTTTATAATTCTCATAGCATTTAAATTTATAACAGACAAAAATAATGGCAAAACAGAAGTTCCAGTAAGCGACAACAGGATACTTTTTTAATATTGCATCTGTCTTCAAAATTGGTCGGTTTTCGGAATCGGTTGAATACATCTGATCATGATGGCACAGAAAGAACATATAATCACATATAGTATTACTTGATCTTTTGAAACAAACATTTTAATAACACTTTTTTTTAGGAAAGTATATATAGAAAAATCGTTTTAAGTATATCATTCTTAATAATCGTATGAAAAATATTACAATAATAGTGCTTTTAACTAGAAAAGTATTATTGACTGCCCTCTATAATTGGGAAAATACTGGTTCAGAAAGCACTGTAAGAATCATGAAGATTCTGATTAAAATTGAGGAGGAATTTAGATTAAGAAAAACCAGCAGTATTTATTTAAGGGATCAGTAGTCGCAATTATAGCGGCTATTGTTCTTATAAGTTCTATATCAGGTTGTGTATCCAATTCTGCGTCAGATAACTCGACTTCGCACGTTTCTGATGAACAGGTAAATTCCCAGGGTTCTGATAAACTGGTAGAATCAGCAGGTTCTGATGAGTTGATAGCAGCCATAGGGACCCATGGAGGGGAACCGGAAGCAGGGTTTAACCCTATCACAGGATGGGGGTACAGTCGTGAACCCCTGGTTCAGAGTACTCTTTTCAAAAAAGACAGCAAGGCAAATCTGATAAATGATTTGGCCACAAATTATTCTGTCAGCAGTGACGGATTAAAGTGGACTGTTAAAATAAGAAACGATGTTAAATTTCATGATGGTGTGCCTTTAACAGCCGAAGATGTAGCATTCACATTTAACACGGCAGCAAATGCTGGCAGTGTGGACTTATCCGTGCTGGAAAAGGCTGAAGCAATCGATAATTATACGATTGAATCCGAATTAGGTGATCCTCAGGCTACTTTTATTAATAAACTTGCAGCAATTGGCATCGTCCCTGAACATGCTTACAATGAATCTTATGGTGAAAACCCTATAGGATCAGGCCCATACAAATTCGTGCAGTGGGATAAAGGTCAGCAGGCAATCTTTGAAGCAAATCCAGATTATTATGGCCAAAAACCGTATTTTAAAAAGATAACCATGCTCTTTATGGGATCGGACGCTGCTTTTGCGGCAGCTAAGTCTGGACAAATTGATCTGGCTGAAATTCCTGCTTCATATGCCAATCAAACAGTAGATGGGATGAAGATAGTATCTCTGGATTCTATTGATGCTCGTGGGATAAGCTTCCCGATGAATCCGGATAAGGGCAAAAAAACTGAAAACGGCGATTCAATCGGAAATAACGTAACTTCTGACCCTGCAATAAGAAAAGCCCTGAACATCGGGATAGACAGGCAGACACTAATCAAAGGAGCCTTAAATGGGCAGGGTAAAGAAGAATTTACAGGTGTAGATAAATTACCCTGGGGTAATAAAGAAGCTATTTTCGAAGACGGGAATATAGAGGAAGCAAAGAAAACTTTAGCCGACGGTGGCTGGAAAGATACTGATGGCGACGGTATTGTTGAGAAAAATGGTTTAAAAGCCGAGTTTACTTTAACGTATCCTTCTAGTGCACAGGAAAGACAAGCTTTAGCCGTTTCCTTAGGTGAGGAAGCTAAAAAACTGGGTATAAACATTAAAGTCGAGGGTAAAAGCTGGGATGAAATTTACACCCTTTGCTCTTCTACTCCAAATGTCTGGGGTTACGGTTCGCTGGATCCGACTGACATATACTTAAGATACTACAGTAAGAGTTACGATCCCTCAACTCATAACAACGCAATAATGTACAATAATTCTGTTGTGGATAATTACCTGAGAACAGCCATAGCCAGTTCTGACCAGGATACTGCTATTAAAAACTGGCAGCTGGCTGCCTGGGATGGAACAACAGGATATTCAGAAAAAGGAGATGCTGCGTGGATGTGGATGGCAACCATTAATTACACATTCATAATGGATGATGACATCGACATCGGAACTCCAAAGATACAGCCCCACGGCGCAGATATCTTCGGAAATATTTTAGAGTGGAAGCGCACAGAAAATTAAACAGGGAGCTTAAATTCAACTTAAACTCCCATTTTTTTTCTTTTTAATATTGTTTAGCTTTAAGCCTCAGTTTATGATGTAATAATGAACTCTTCCAGCAATTATTTTGCCTCTAATATTCCTCAGAAACCATCAAAGTTATACATATTTTTAGCATTCAATAGCAGCTGATAAATAGTCAGATATGAGTAAAAACTTACATTTCGTGCTACAATATTTCAAAAATAATGGATTTAGTAACATATTTTTTTAGGAAAGTATATATAGTAAAATTGTTTTAATTCAAGATATCTTAACAATTTAGTAAAAAATAACACTTTATTAGCATTTTAATTTACGAAGATAATATTTAAAGATATATTCGATAATTATCGATCATTACAACACCGGAAAAGAGGATTTTGTCAAATAATTTAGAGTTTTGAGTGAAAATCGAGGAGGAGTTCAGATTAAGAAAAACCAGAAATATTTGCCTATATTGTCAATAATCGCAATCATAGCAATTGTTGGCATTATCAGTTCTATATCCGGCTGTTTATCCGGTTCTATGCAAAGTTCCGAGCTTGGTTCTGCATCAAATTCGGAATCAGGCTCTTCATCAGGTTCTGCATCGGACAGCTCGATTTCCCAGGCTTCAGATGAACTGGTAGTTAATGTATATTCGCATACCGGAGAACCAGAAGCAGGATTTGATCCTCTTCTTGGACGGGGATGCGGGCATGTGAATTTTGAGCCATTGATACAGAGTACTCTTTTCAAATCAGCTGATGATGGCAGTATGATAAATGATCTTGCTACAGGTTATTCTGTCAGTCCTGATGGGAAGACATGGACTGTAAATGTAAGAGATGATGTCAAATTCACAGACGGAGAGAAGTTAACAGCTGAAGACGTAGCTTTTACATTTAATACGGCAATTGGAAGCAATTCTGAACTGGATATGAGTAATCTTGAAAATGCTACAGCAATAAATGATACGGCAGTTGAATTCAAACTAAAAGAACCCCAGTCCAGCCTTATCTGGAGACTCAGATACGTTGGAATTGTGCCTGCACATGCATATACTAAAGAAACCTACGGATCAAATCCAATAGGATCAGGACCATATAAACTGGTTCAGTGGGACAAAGGCCAGCAGGCTATATTCGAGTTAAACGAAGGTTACTATGGGAAAAAGCCTTTCTTCAAAAAAATAACCCTGCTATTCCTGGATAAAGAAACCGCATTTGCAGCCGCAAAATCCGGCGATGTGGACATAGCTGAAATTGACATAAACCATGCAAATCAAACAGTAAAAGGATATAACTTAATATCTCTTCCGGCAGCAAGGGCATTTGGTGTTTCATTCCCTATGCAGTATAAAACAGGTAACAAAAGCCCGAGCGAAGACCCGATAGGCAACAATGTAACAGCAGATGTAGCGATTCGAAAGGCTTTAAACATAGGCATTGACAGAAAAGCCATACTTGAAGGAGTACTGTATGGAAAAGGGGATGTAGAATACACAGGCGTGGATCAAAGAGAATTTGGAAACCCTGAAGCAAAAATAACTGATTCTAATCCAGAAGAAGCTGTTAAAATACTTGAAGAGGCAAGCTGGAAAGACAGCGATGGAGATGGAATTAGGGAAAAAGACGGGACTAAAGCAGAATTTGACCTTTATTATTCTTCATCGGACCAAACAAGGCAGGCTCTTTCAGTGGCTGTAAGCGAACAGGCCAAAAAATTAGGCATAAAAATAAACCTTGTAGGCACAAACTGGGATGAAATATATGCTAATCAGTACAGTTCAGCCGTATTATATGCTTACAGCAGTATAGATACTTTCAATTTATACCTGCAGTACCACACTAAAGAAGCTGATGACACATACAAAAATCCAGGTCTTTACAGTAATCCTGTTGTAGATGAGTATCTGGAAAAAGCTTTGAGATCTCCAGACCAGGACCAGGCTACAAAATACTGGCAATTAGCCGCATATGATGGAAAAACCGGTTATGGGCCTGCAGGAGACGCAACGTGGTTATGGCTGGTGACAATGGACTATCTGTATACTGTAGATGAAACCATAGATATAGGGACTCCACAAAAAAATGCTGGGTCTGATATTTTAGGAAATATCTATGAATGGACAAGAATAGATGCAACCAATTCGACTTCAAAGTGAATGATGTAAAATGAGTGATATCATCATTCTATGATGAAATTTGAAGTCAGGTTAGAGACATGAAGTCAAGTGATGAGATAATGAATAAATTGATGTTATAAATATCACTCATTTTACCTTTTTTGTTTAGAACGGGATGAAAGGAGACAATTGAAAAGAATATAAAGACCATTTCTTTGATTCACTCGTATGAAAATTTTAATAAAAATTAACAATTATTATACTTAAAATAAACAATCTTTAACATGATAGTTGACATACAATGATTAATATTCTGAGGTTACAGCGTGCTGGACAATGAAAAAATAGCTGGTTTTATTGGGAAAAAAATGCTCAGGTTGATTAGTCTTTTGCTAGTAGTCTGTTTTGTAAGTTTCATGCTTATTCAATTTTCGCCTATAGATCCTGTCAGGGCTTACATTGGAGAAATGTCTGTTAGTGCGGAGCATAAAGCTAAACTTGAAGAATACTGGGGAGTTAACACGCCTCCACAGGAAAAATTCCTGAACTGGGCAGGAGACGCTTTTAAAGGAAACCTGGGAGTCTCATTGATTTACAGGACGCCCGTTACTGACGTAATCAAAGAAAGGTTTACGGCATCTCTTGTTCTCATGACGGCTTCATGGCTGTTTTCAGGAATACTGGGTTTCATTTTGGGGATAATAGCTGGAGCAAAAAAAGGGACGTGGATCGATAAGGCAATAAAAACTTATTGTTATGTTCTGGCAGCCACACCAACTTTCTGGCTTGCATTGATTCTCTTAATGATATTTTCAGTGTATCTTGGATGGTTCCCCATAGGTCTGAGTGTACCTATAGGCGTCACTGCAGAAAATGTGACATTTTTTGATTGGTTCCTGCGTTTAATTCTCCCTGCATTAACTTTGAGTTTGTTAGGAGTTGCTCAAATTGCGCTGTTTACCCGGGAAAAATTGATAGAAGTCCTATCCAGCGATTATGTATTATTTGCACAGGCAAGAGGAGAAAAAGGACTGGACCTTGTGCTCAGGCATGGGATTAGAAATGTTGCGCTTCCGGCTATTACACTGCAGTTTTTAGGGTTCAGCGAATTATTCGGAGGAACAGTCCTGGTGGAACAGGTATTTTCCTATCCCGGGATCGGACAGGCCGCGGTAGCAGCAGGTTTAAGATCTGATGTACCTCTGCTATTAGGAATAGTTATTGTCAGTGCCTGCTTTGTCTTTTTTGGGAACTTATTTGCTGATATTATATACCAGTTTGTCGACCCCAGGATAAAACAACGGGAGGCATCAGTATGAGTACTGCTGTTGTAACAGTTAACAAAGGAGTATTTAGAGGTCTTAACTTAAGACAGAAGACCCTTTTAATAATAGGCTTCACATCCCTTCTGCTATTTGCAATTGTAATTTCGAGCATTTTTTTAGGCGAAGAATCACTGCAAACTAATTTTGGTTCAAAGAACCTTAATCCTTCCCCTGAACATCCTTTCGGGACTGATTGGATGGGGAGGGACATGTTTGTAAGGACTCTGGAGGGCCTTGGCTTAAGCATACTTATCGGAGCTTTTGCCTCCACAATCAGTACCATACTTGCTATAATTCTGGGCTTGCTTTCAAGCGTAGGGAAGATAGCGGATTCTACAATATCCTGGCTGGTAGACCTGTTTCTTTCAATCCCACATCTTCTTTTAATAGTTCTCATTTCCATAGGATTAGGCGGAGGAGCAACAGGGGTTATTATTGGAGTTGCATTAACACATTGGACAAGTTTAACAAGAGTTGTGAGGGCGGAGATTAAACAGCTGAAAACTCAGGAATATATCCATATTTCCAGAAATCTTGGTAAATCAAAATGGTGGATAGCTACAAAACATATCTTACCCCATTTAATTCCTCAGATCTTTTTGGGCACTATCCTAATGTTTCCGCATGCTATTTTGCATGAAGCTTCAGTAACTTTTCTGGGTTTTGGCCTTTCACCTCATGACCCGGCAATTGGTATTATTTTATCAGAGTCTATGAAATACCTGTCAGCAGGGTACTGGTGGCTTGCATTCTTCCCGGGCTTATCACTGTTAATTGTAGTCCTAGCGTTTGATATGATAGGAGATAACTTGAGAAAGCTGATGGATCCAAAGAGTGCTCATGAATAAAAAAGTGCTCACGAACAAAAAAGAGTTCATAAACGAAAAAACTTCTCGTGGACAGGTTTTCTGGCTATCTTGAAAGGGTTTTCTGAAAGCCATAAATTAACAGCAAAATATAGCTCCAAAAATGATGAAACCCGGATTCAAAGGTGAGAAATATGAGTAAACAAATTGAAATAAATACTAAAGAAGAAAAAAAGACTAAAGCCCTCATAAAAGTAGAAGATCTTTCACTTTCATTTATTCAATATGCTACAGGACTTAGACAAAACGAATTAAAAGTGATATCAAGTTTGAGTATAGAAGCTTACGAAGGCGAGATTTTAGCTGTAGTAGGATCAAGCGGATCTGGTAAAAGTCTCCTGGCTCATGCAATATTAGGAATTTTGCCTTCAAATGCGAAACTTGAAGGGAAGATAGAATACAACGGTCAGGAACTTACTCAAAAGAGAAAAGAAAAATTAAGAGGTAAAGAAATAGCTCTTGTTCCGCAATCTGTAAACTATCTTGACCCTTTAATGAGAATCTCCAATCAGGTAATAGGAGCTGTTGAAGAGGAAAAAGAAGGCTCAATGAAAAAGCTCCAGAGAGAAATTTTTCAGAGATACGACTTAAAACCTGAAGTTGAGAGAATGTTTCCCCATGAGCTCTCAGGAGGAATGTCCAGAAGAGTTCTGGTTTCTACTGCCGTAATAAGCTCTTCAAAGCTCATAATTGCAGATGAACCGACCCCGGGATTGGATGAGAAAACATTGAATGAGACCCTGAACCATTTCAAAGATATGGCAAATAGAGGTTGTGCGGTGATCCTTATAACTCATGATATAGAGGCAGCCTTAAAAATCTCTGATAAAATTGCAGTGTTCTATGCAGGTACTGTTCTGGAAGTAGCAAATGTTGAAGATTTTAATAATGATGGGGAAAATTTAAGGCACCCCTACACCCGCGCACTCTGGAATGCTCTTCCTCAGAACAAATTTCAGGCAATTAAAGGTCATCAACCAATGCAGGATGAAGTCGTTGACGGATGCATTTTTTATGAAAGATGCTCCCGGAAGAATGAGCTTTGCTCTAAAGGTATTCCTCAATTTAAAAATGTAAACGGTGGAATAGTGAGGTGCAATAATGTGTCTTAAAGCTGAAAACATAAGCTTCGGCTATAAAAGAGGCCAGTTAATTTTGAATAACGTGAACATATCCCTGAACCGTGGAGAAGTACTGGGCTTAATTGGGGACAGCGGAAGTGGGAAGTCAACCTTATGTAAAATATTAGCTGATTATGAAACTAATTACCTGGGAAAAGTAAGTATTGACGGAAAAGAAATTACATCAAAAAAATATAACCCTGTCCAGCTTGTCTTTCAACACCCAGAAAAAGCGGTAAATCCAAAATGGAAAATGAAGGACATTTTAAATGAAGGACACAACGTTTCCCACGATATTTTAGATTCATTCGGAATAAAAAAGAGTTGGCTTAATCGGTGGCCAAATGAACTTTCAGGAGGCGAACTTCAAAGGTTTGCTCTTGCAAGGGCTTTGGGGCCTGAAACCAAGTACTTAATAGCTGATGAAATAACCACAATGCTGGACGCGATTACTCAAGCTCATATCTGGGATACTGTTTTAAGAATAGTCCAAGAGATGAATATTGGAGTACTTGTTGTTAGTCACGAAAAAAAATTGATTGAAAGATTATGCCACGATGTCGTTTATTTCGATGAAATAAATAACGTTAAAAACCCTTCATAATCCTGAATTACAGGCAAATTGTATTATAGACTATAATCAAGCTTAAAGACAAAGATATAATAAATTAAGTGTTCCCCATAGTGAAAAACCTCTTGAGCCAATTCTGGTGCCTCTGTTTAAAAAAGCACCAGTTAACAAGACTATAATAGATGTGAGAAGAGTGGTCAAGTAGTAAGGTTATTCAGTCGGAGTTATCATTCCTGAAACTATTTTGACTTCTTTTTGAAACTCAGCATTGCTTATTTTTATGTGATTCATTCCTGATGCTTCCAGTGTAAAAGAGAAGAAATCTATAATTCATGTTTCGGGTTCATAGGATGCATCGATTTCTTTTTTCCATGAAAGTTCTTTGTTTTGCGGATCAATTACAGATACATTCAATAATTCAGAGCTGGGAAATTGTTCTTTCGTTTTAAAAAAGAATCATTTTTTTGTTAAAGAGCTGATCCCAAAACTCAAAAACTGCTATTTCAATTTCGATTTTTAATAATCAATTAATTTACAGATCAGGAAAATAGTATGAAATTCCTATGGATATGGAAACAGAAACGGATTTTGGGATAGGCTCAAATAAAAAGTAGTAGACGGATTTAACAAATAGTTACAGTTTTTGTCAACCAGAAAGTTACAGTTTTTTATCAGTTAAAGTAATTTAAAATCCGAACTCCCAATTTTCCGAGGCTTCGTGGAATATGATGCGTAACATTAATATACAACAGAGTATAAAATATTCTTATGTTGTAAGAAGCTCTAAGGGGGAGCTTCCAAATTATTAAATTCTTTTTGGTCTAATTCCAGCATGCATTACCTGAAAAAGAATTTGAGAATTATAAAAATACATTTTTGAAATAAGAAACATACTAGCAGTGGGTGGTAATAGTGGGAGAAGTGTTTGAACAAATCGATTATGCAAAATCTGCCAGAAAAAAGCTTAAACCTATAAGTAAAACATTAAGAACAGATATATACACGGATGAAAATGAAATTTTGTACTGGCTTGTACATAAGAATGCTAAACAAAAAATAGATTATTACGACAAAAAAATATCCGAAATGGAAAAAAAATATAAAATGGACTTTTCTACTTTTAAAGATAAAATTCACTCGAGGATGGAAGAAAAAAGTCTTGAAGAATGGAACGATTTTGTTCTATGGGTAGGTTATCTCAAAGCATACAGATACTGGGAAGAGTTCTGCTGATATGAAAACCTGATATTCAACAAACTTTTTTCTTAGCAGACTTACTTTTTAACTTTTATAAGTCTCATTTTCATAGGACAACTTATTATATTTTCATGAAAGATCCCATAGTTACAGGTCTGATTTTATGCCAACGCTTAAATAGACTTAATTATAAGAAGGCCCTCAATTCCGAATTAATGGACCTCGAGAAAATATCAATAAGAGAAATCTTTTCTGTCGATGATTCACAGGTCTTTTCTGCAAAATAAGCTGCCCCCATTCGAAACAAAGCGAAATCTCAACAACTTTACTTGAGAGAAAAACCTGAATTTTAGGCAGGATAACAAGAGAGTTTCAAGAAAAACAATAGGGTTTTCAAAAGTCAAAGAATGCTTAGAGAATCATATGAAGCTCTACTGTACGCATTTTAACTTCTGTAGAGGTCACGGAGGATTAAGATATAAGGATGAAAAAGGAATAGAATGCAAAAATACTCCGGCAACAGAAGCAGGGATTACAGACTCAAAATGGACTTTGAATGAATTGCTGAGATTTAGGTGTATCAAAATATCAATCAAATAAAGATGGACCATCAAAGTAAAAGATCTGGTAAATTAAAAAAGGAAAGAAGAGAGGTGCAGAGGATCAGCAGGAATCTCTCAACAAGCTATATTTCTGTTTCAGTAAACGGTCTCCTGTTTTGTCTTCGTATTAAATGCCCTGTATTCATCTGCTTTTTTATCCTGCAGGTAAACATATGCATATGAAGGAGAATTGAGCCTTTTCCTGTATTCTTCTCTGGCTTCAGCCTGACAACTGTTACAGGCGTAAATAGGAACAGAAACTCCAAAGATTCTGGCATTATTAATACTGCTATGGGCTTGAGAATCAATGGTTATATAGCCCAGGCAGTCAGGGCAGATACGGACTGTTTCTTCCTGCAGTTCCTGAATCATATCAGTGTCGTAAAAGATCTGTTTTTTCCGACTGTAAAAGTCTCCGTATTTTGCCAGTTCTGCTTCTACAAGCCTGTCCCTGTTTTTCCAGTTCTCGAGCTGAGTTGAGACTATAGTTTCCAGTGTTTGCCTATCCCTTTCAGCCTGAACAAACATCCCTGGCCTGTAGTCAGGCTCTCTAACACAGGAATAGTCAAGCCCTGCCATTGCAAGGATTATGCCGGTATTTACATAAGGCAGTGCAGTCTGGATTGCATAGCCTCCTTCAAGAACTGCCATATCAGGAGCGAGTTTCTCGTTCAGTTTTGCGTAGCCCTGTGCGGAAAAGCGCATATTTGCAAGAGGGTCAGTATAATGATTATCCTGCCCTGCAGAATTCAAAACAAGTTCCGGTTTGAAGTCTTCAAGAATCGGAAGCACCAGAGAATCGAGAATATAGAGTATACCCTCATCCGGGGTTGCAGGAGGCAAGGGAATGTTAATTGTCCTTCCAAGGGCTTTTGGGCCTCCCAGTTCGTTCATGAAACCGGAACCTGGATAAAGCGTCCTTCCGTCCTGGTGGAAAGAGATAAAAAGCACATCAGGATCATTATAGAAGATTTCCTGTGTCCCATCCCCGTGATGGACGTCAGTATCCACAATTGCAATCCTGCGGATCCCGTATTTCTTTCTCAGGTACTCTACAAGGATGGCTTCATTATTGATATTGCAAAAACCCCGGTTTCCGTGAGCTACTGTCATGGCATGGTGACCAGGCGGGCGGACAAGGGCAAAAGCGTTTTTGACTTCCCCTTTCATCAGGGCATCTGCCAGAACCAGACAGCTGCCTGCTGCAATAAGGTGAGGAGTCGTAGCCTGGGCTTTAATGTCAGGAACGCAAAAATGTACTCGTGCAATATCCCTGTAATCAGCAAGGCGAGGTTTATATTCGGCTATCTCAGGCAGGTCCATAAGGCCTTCTTCAAAGATCTGGTCCCTGGTGTAGAGCAGGCGCTCTTCTCTTTCCGGATGTGTAGGTGAAATTGCCCAGTCGAAAGCAGGGAAGAAAATAAGGCCTGTCTTTCCGGCTTTGCTGCGGTCTGCCGGATACAAGGATCCATTTTCCGACCCTTTATCACTTGTTTTCAATTCCACATTAACTCCATCAGGGGATTTTGAACTATTTCCTTCTGACTTTATAATCTGGACTTCTCTTGCGTTTTCAGAACTTGCCTTTTTTTCAGAACTTGCCTTTTCTGCGTCTTCTTTTTTCTCTTCCGGAATGTGCTCTTCAACTCCGCCTTTAAGTACATCCCTGATTTTTCCAAGTCCTAACTTCATTCTATTCCCCTCCTCGTCCATTCGGGGATCAGGCCTGCAGGAATCTGCATTTCCACATCAAAAAGCTTTCCTACAGTGTACCAGCCGCTGACAACGTTAAAAACTTCACTACTGACAATCTCTGCCTCATCCGTATAATCGGCAATTCCAAACTTTTCCGCACGTTTCCTGAGAAGTTTTGCAGCAAAGGCTTCAACTTCCTCTAAACCCATTTTATTGAAATTTCCTGTATCAGTTGAGGTAAGACTTATAATTTCTCCCTCTTCAGCGATTGAATATGCTTTCTGTTCAGTATCGATGTGCAGGCTCAAAGTAATTGTGGGCCTTGCAACAGCGGCCCCTATGGCATTTCCTACCTCTGCATGATCAGGAATGACGGGTTTTGCATCAAGTTTCCTGGCAATTCCTGTAATGAGCCCTCTTGCTCCGCCTCCTATGCCTACCACATTTTGAGGCCTTTCCTTCTTTTCTTGAAGGACTTCCCATATCCTGTAAGCAGGTTCCTGTTCCCATTCAAAAAACATCTCATGGACTGCTTCAGAGATCATTTGCGTGGTTTTGTCCACTATCAGAGATGCAGTTTCAGTTTCGGATTTTCCCCATCTTGACGCTGTAGTTGCTACTGCTTTTCTTGCACGTTCGAGACTTCCAACTTCAATAAGCCCAAGTACCCTCAGCGCATCAGTAGGAGTGGTTTCCGCCCCTCCCATGCAGCAAGCAGGACCTGCTCTATCAGGGCCAATAGTTATTATTTTTGCACCGCTTTTCGAATCCTCAACTCTTACTACACTATCCCCTCCTACAGGTATTGAGCGAACTGCAAAAGCCCGGACATGCGTAAGAGAAGAACCGAGTTTTACACCTTTTGAGGCAAGAAGAGGATTTCCTGAAAGAATAAGTGCAAGATCCGTTGTAGTTCCTCCTATATCCACTACCACAGAAGTTTCTCCTTCCGGAGTAAGGGCAAGGGCTCCAATTGTGCTTGCAGCAGGACCCGAAAAAATGGTTTCCACAGGAAAATCGATTGATTTCTCAATAGGAAGAGTCCCGCCATCGGCTTTCAGGATGAAGACAGGAGCTTTGATATCTCTCTTCTCAAGGGCTGTCCGGATTTTCTCAACAAACTCCTGATAGCGCTCCCTGGTAGCAGAGGCAAGCATAGCAGTTGCAATTCTCCTTGGAAAGTTAAGTTTCCCCGAAACCTTATGTCCCAGTTCCAGTTTGCAATCCGGATAAATTTCCCTGAATATTTTTTCTATCATGAGCTCGTGGGAAGGATTTCTCTGCCCGAATTTACTTACAACAGCGGCCCTTAAAAGTCCCTGTTCTCTGATCAGGTTAACTGTTTTCCGAATCTCAGCTTCATCCAGAGGCTGGATTTCTCTACCTCTATAATCTATGGCCCCTTTGAGACAAAAACTATCAGGAAAAGAATAACTTGCAGGATTAATCCCAGGCCCTGGAATGAGCAACAGGGCAACTCTATCGGTTTTGCCTTCAGCAATTAGATTTGTTATAACGGTTGTGCTAAGTACTATTCTTTCCAGTTCTTTGGGGGAGATATCGCTGCTGATCGCATCAAGGGCTTCAAGCAGGGAATTCAGAAGACTTCCCTCTTCAGTGGAAACCTTGGCAGTACTGTATACACTTCCGTCCCGGATCAGCACCGCATCTGTAGTAGTGCCTCCGACATCGATTCCTATTAACATTCACAATTCGCCTATCCTCACCTTTATGTATTCTTATTTTCGTTTCTAATTGTATTATAAGAAATTATCCATTAGTTTTCAGATAAGAGTCATCAATAATTCTTAGATTGTGAGATTTGACACAAAGCTCATAGATAAAACTATTAAAAATATCTAATTGTAAGCTTTGAGAATGTAGCCGTTGATAAGGTTATTGTTATGATAAAGAATTAGAACTCTTCGGTATATGTATTGACAGATCCACTTTTTTCATCCGGCCAACTTTAACCAATCTATCAATAACCAATCTATCAATTTTAATCGATCTATCAACTTAACAGGTTTATCAATTTCAACCAGCTTATTATCCTTACCCCTGAGATCCCTTGTCATTAAATCTGATGGTAAATTTTGTATCTTTTCCTTTTTCAAGCTCAATTGTTCCATCGAGCTGGTCAACCAAAGCATTTACGAGTTGCAAACCAAGAGTTCCGGGATTTTTAAAACTAATATTTTCAGGGAAGGACCCGCCACTATCTGAGTAAACCAAGGTAAATGTGGGATATATTCCAGAAGCTTTCGGGTCTGCACCTGCTTCAGGTGCTTTGCTCGATTTCGGGGCTTTTGTCTCAGATTCTTTATTAAGAACTATCCTGATCTTCCCTTCCGCACCTTTCGGAAATGCATATTTAAGGGAATTTGAGAATAGTTCATTAACTATGATGCCCAGGGGAATTGCCGTGTCAATCCCAAAAAAAGTGCTGTCAGCCTCAAGGAGAAGCTGGATATTCTCATTTCCAACCCTATAAGAGTGAAGAAGCTCAGCAGTCAATTTCCTTAGATATGCAGCAAAATCGATGCTTGCTACATCCTCTGATTTATAAAGCTCTTCATGGATTATGGACATTGAAGATACGCGGTTTTCGCTTTCTCTGAAAGCTTCTATAACATCCTTATCTTTGAACTTTTCAGCCTGCAGACTGAGCAAAGAAGAAACGACCTGGAGATTATTTTTGATCCTGTGGTGAATTTCTCTCATACCGATCTCTTCGGCTCTTGCAACGGCTTCTTCGGCTTTTTTCCTCTGAGTAATATCATAAGCATAACCCTGGATAAACATTATTTCTCCTGAAGAATCGGAGATATCGTGAATTAATTCATGAACCCACTTTACAGTCCCATCCTTCCGTCTGAGCCTGTAATCATGTTCCATAATGGAGTGTGAGGAAGAATTCACTTTCTCCAGATATTTCTTGATCACTGACCTGTCTTCCGACTCAATGAGATCAAAAAATTTTACTCTACCAAAGAGAAAATCTTCTTCCGTATACCCGGTTATCTCTTCGACAGCTCCTTCCAAAAAAAGAGGAGTAAAGTACCTGTCCAGTTTGAAAGAAATCCCTTTAAAATTCTGTAAGAAAGAACGGTAAAGCTCTTCACTTTCCCGGAGCTTTTGAGAGGAAAGTTTAATTTCAGTAACATCTTTCATTACCCCAAGAGCTCTGCATATACACCCTTCCTCGTCTTTAAGGTATACTCCTTTATTTTCCACACAAAAATAACTTCCATCTTTTCGCCGGAACCTGAATTCTTCGTTGAATCTTTCCCCTGTGTTCCAGCACCTTTTAAATGCCTGCTGTATTCTCTTGCGCTCCTGGGGATGAATATGTTTGAGCCAGTCATAAAAATCGAAGTTTTCTATTTCTTTAGAACTGTATCCCGTAAGTTCATTGATGGCTCCTGCCCACTCAACAGACCCGTTTTTAAGGTCAATGTCATATATCAACTGCCCAGTTTGCTCCGCAATAAGGCGATATCTTTCTTCATTTTTTTGCAATTCATTTTCCATTCTTTTGCGCCCTGTGACATCAAGCATTACTCCTACCAATCCCTCGACATCCCCGTTAAGACTTATGTATGTAGCTTTATTAAAAAGAAAATCCCTCTTCAGCCCATCAGAGCACATTACCTTGGACTCATAAACCTGACAGCCTCCCCTCTGAAGAAGCTGACGATCCATTCCTTTATAAACCTCTCCAAGTTCTAAAGGAATTAGCTCGGAAAGCTCATCTATAGAGCGTCCTGTTACCTCTTCTTTTGAGCTTCCGAGAATCATCTTTGCAAAGAGTTCATTACATCCCTGGTAAATGCCTTTCCTGTCCTTGTAAAACACAGGAACCGGGATAGTATCCAGCAATGTTTCCAGGAAATTGACCTTATTTCTAAGGGCATCTTCCACTTCCTTCCGTTCAACAGTCAGGGAGATAAGTGATGCCACTGCGCCCATGAAATAAGCATCTTCTTTTGTAAATCTCTCTTTTTTCGTACTGTGAGCTGTCAAAACTCCATAAGGCTTTTCCACGCTTCCGATAAGAACACTTATTCCGCTAATTATTTCCGGATAACCTTCAAATCCGATTTTATTTATTGAAATCTTTTTATTCATATTTTCGATAAATATTGGCCTGCTTGAAAGCACAGTATAACCTGCTATCGAGGCCACATTCTTCCTGATTATCTTCCCTGTTTCTTCCGGCCTCCAGCCAATTCCTTTTTCAAATAGAAAACTTCCATCAGGTAAAAGTTTCAAAATTTTGCAGTATTCCACGTCAAGTGTGGCTGCAACAAGAGGCAATGTTTCGTCCATCAGAGTCTCGAGAGCAGGGGCTTTGAGAGACATTTCGGCAATTAAGGAAAGAATTTCATGCTTCCGATTTATTGAAAAAAGTTTTTTTTCAGCTTTTTTGGAAGAAGTAATATCGAATGCTGAGAGGATAATGCATTCGTCCGCAGGCAAGGGAGTTAAAGTGATAGAGTATATTTTTTCCTTTACTTCCAATTCCATCTTTTCAGGTCTTTTTCGGAGATAGATTCGCCGGAAAGTACTCAACATTTCCACTGGAAACTTGTCTCCCTCCTGGCTTTTGAGGAGCTCCAGCAAAGACTTTCCTGCCTTATTTGCATAAAGAACAGTCCCCTCTTTTCCAATTCTCAGGACAGGAGCAGGGCTATTTAAAAGAAATTCTCCCATCCAATTTTCCTCCATCCTACCTTCTTCCATCCTGCTTTCTTCCATCCTGCCTTCTTCTTTTATTTCATTTACATTTTCTTTGTTGTTTATACCAGAGCCACCTGATAATTTATTTTTGTATTTGCTCATCTCTTTCTGCAAGTTATTTCTTACCACATGGGCAGATTATTCAAGGATGAACTGATTATTCAGGACGAAAACTTTATTCGGAAGGATTGCTTATTCAAGGACCCCAATCCAAGAATCTGTTTCTAAGATGTTGTTTTTGATAATCAGTAAATCCTAATAACATATTAATATTCTGCTGATTTTAACAAAATAAATTACAGGAGTTATTAAAAAAGCATCAGCGGGAACTAAAACTTTAGTTAAGCATTGGTTTTTATAAAAAGTCGGTATTTAAGAATATATAAAATACCAGTGAATTGTTAAACAGTCCTGAAAAATATTCGTAATGGAAGATTTTGCGATACGAAATTAAATAATAATGAAGATAATTAAAGAATAACAAATAAAATCCAAAACGATGAGATTGAAAACATAACTCAAAACATAAATTAAAGTTTTATAAGGAAGATATTTTATGGAGGACTTTTACCAGCTTAAAAGGAAGCTTGAAGGTATGACGCCTTCGGAACTTTTTGATTATGCAAAGGAAAAATATCCTGATAACGAAAATCTCGGACTCGGATCCAAAAAGATAGTCGTCAGAAGAATCCTTAACCTTGAAAGAAACAGAATGAATGAACAGGAAAAAGCCTAACATTAAAGATACTTTTGCCTTCAGAATGAAGAGATAAGCATATACATTTTCAGGAGAAGAATTATCTATGCAAATTAAGGGAATAGCCCGAGATACCTTGACTTTTATTCTAGAGGCCAGCAAGTCCATGGCTCCGGAAGAGTTTGCAGGACTTTTGCAGGAAAAAGACGGCATCATTACTGAGGTGCTTATACTGCCAGGCACGGAGTCCAGTGACACAAACGCAGTTTTGAGACTTTACATGATGCCGAATGTCAAAGCCGCAGGCTCTGTCCACAGCCATCCGGGCCCGAACCGCAGACCTTCGCAAGCTGACCTTCACCTTTTCTCAAAAACAGGAAACTGCCATATAATAGTGGGCCGTCCCTATGACAGACAGAGCTGGACCTGTTACGATAGAGAAGGAAATGTCAGGGAACTCGAAGTACTTGATGTAGAGTTTGAAGACGAGGAAGAAATTTAACTTAAAGCTCCTGAAGAAACATTTTTAAGGTTCCGGAAGAAATTATTAAATCTTCGTAAGAAACTTGCTTAAAGCTCCTGAACATCTTCATCTTTTTTGACCGGCAAAAACTTTCTGTATTGAGATATAAATAAACTCATTTCGATTTCGAGCAGCTACGGCAGTCCCTGTCTACTACGACAATCTTTTATCGCAGGACCTTACCCCTACCTGCCTGTTCCTGAGTTCTACTGTTAAAGTGAAAACCATAAAACCTTTACTTTCTCAGGTTACTGCCCCTCCTTTTAAATAGTCTACCAAAAATGTTTTATTTACAGATACATATTGTTTAGAGGATACTTCTTCGCATTAAAATATACGAAGAAAGCGATTCTTCGCTTCAGAAGTTGTATCCGGGCAAACGTCTGGGAAGAGAACCAGATGGCCTTCACATTCTGGAGGTAGTAATCCGAATGCCTACATGCCAAGATTGCAGATTTTATACGGCTATTGATGAGCTAAAAGGCGAATGTTTCAGCCTTGGTTTTGAAGTACGTGGTAAAACCGATTCCAAGAAGTGCCCGGAGCGGGCTTTCAGGCCAGATAAAGGCGGTCCCAAACCGAAAAAATCCGGAGCAGCAAGATATTAAAACAAGTTGCTAAAGAATAGGGGACGAAAAAAGCTCAGAAAAGAGGTTTAAAACATAACTATGGATTGAAACATACCTCAAGCCTGGAAATCTGCCGGAAAGCGCCAAAGATTTTCTTTTTTTGCTTGCCGGAATTAAATGAGCTTAAATAGATCTCATTGAATTTATTTTTATATCTGCTTTTTTTCCTTTGAATGACGAAGGACAAAATGAATTAACATAGGTTATGAGAGAATTAACGAGAAATTAATGAGAAATTAACGAGAAATTAATGAGAAATTAACGAGAAATTAATGAGAAATTAACGAGAAATTAATGAGAATTAACAAGAAATTAATGAGAATTAACAAGAAATTAATGAGAATTAGCGAAATTAATGAAATTAATGAAAGAATAAATGAGAAATTAATGAAAGAATTAATGGATAATTAACAAAACTAGCAACGAGAAGAGTCCGCAGCTTCAAGGACTTCCTGCGCGATCTGGATCAGCCTGAACCAGGTGTTCAGCGCCGAGCGAAGAGAAACCGGATCTTCAGCCTTTACGCTAAGCACCAGCGTGTTCTTATCCTCAAGAGATAGGCCTATTGCAGACCTTTCTGAGAAATTGTCCTCAAGCTCAGGCAGGACAGCCCTGTAGATCGTTTCTGCAGTTTCGGCTTCAAAAGTAAATTCTGCAAACAGTTTCAAAGAATTCCTCCGGGAAAAATAAGGGTATTAAGGTCAGTATTTTTTAAAACCTTTTATATTAAGCTTAAAAAGAGACTTTCCATCGCCCTTAAAATCAATCTCCTTCTCCCCAACCACAATTAAGACAGACCTGGCAGGAAGCTGGTCGATTTTATCGCTCTCAATCCTCGGGAAGTGGAAAAAGCTCCCAAGAGCATCTGCAATCTCCCCCTTCCCTGTAAGCACGGATTGAACATCCGGAAACCAGTAAGACTCGATTTCTTTGGAATACCAGTCCACAAACCTGAGGGAAAAAAGGAACTTCCCAGCTTTGTCAAAAAAACTGAGCTCCCCTGGGTTTCCGTGGTACTCTCCCACAACAATGAGAGCCCCGCCCCCAGCAGATTCCACAAGTTCCTGCATACCCATTTTTCCGCGTGCAATGCACTTTCCGGCTGCGACCCGCGAGAGCAACTTGCAAAGCGTCCTTGTCTTTGCAGACGGTTTGCGAGAAGTAGTAATTAGCATACTTCCCCTGACGAGTTAAGAGTATTTTTCACTTTCGCTCCGCCTGGAGAGTATTTTTTCTGTTTGACAAATCCATGCGGATAGATATTGAAAAAGCTAAAGGTCCAGATCTTAAACTTCGCACCCTCATTGAGGGTTAGAGACATCAAAAAAGTAACCCCGTTTTGCAAGATTTATATAAAACTTCTTTCAAAAATTGCCCCATTCATAAGTAATTATCTTTTTACAATGATCGTCTGAAAAAAATTAAGTTATTTTGGATGTTATTTTGAGTTATTTTGATGTTATTTTGGATGTTCCTTTTCGTTTGAAGTTTTCCCTTCATCCTGAAGAAGAGCAAGATCCAAAAGTTCTTCGTACACTTCCTTATGATGCATTCCAACTACACTGGCCTTGAATCGGTCCGTGCCGGTGCTCCCATCCCTTTGCAGATAAACATATTTTCCGTTTTCAATACCCATAATTACAGAGGCGTCGGGAATAATTCTCACGTTAAAGTATTTAGCAAGGTCCATGTTCTGATCCACATCCACAGCCATGAACGTTACTTTTCCCCCATATTCTGTTGCCAGTTCATCAAAGACAGGCTTCATTCCCCTACATGCCTTACACCATCGAGATCCGAATTTCAAAAAAACAGGGCCTTTCTGGAGAGATGCATTTATCTGCTCAATAGAGGTTACTTCTATAACAGTATTTTTCTCCAGGCCTGCATCGGCCTTTGTGGAATTTGCCTGAGTTTTTTCAGCACAGCCTTCTGCAGATATCATCACTGCAAGCAATATCAATAATGTAATTACTTTCTTCATATTAGTCGTCCCCTACTCCACCAGAATATAATAAAGAAAATATTTGAAATGTGAACATACTTATTGGATTTACGCAACTGATTTTTAAACGGTTTAGATAACAGGCCTCTTGTTAAAACTAAAGAGTTTAAGCTAGACCTTAGTGCATAGATAGACTACTTTGAAATATAAATGAATAATAGAATAAATTTTCCTTATAATTAGTAGTGTTTAAAACGAATAAGGACATATTTTTTTTATTTCTTTCCAAATTATCAATAATTCAGTCGACATATATTTTTGAGTATAATTAAAATAAGGTTTTCTGCCTAGATAGAGGTCCTGGAAAAAAGAGTAAGGTTCGAATTTAATCCCTCGCACTAAATTCGTGGGTAATAGGGATCACGAATTTTTTGTACGCAACAGACAAATTTTCACAGTATACTTTTTTAAAATACTTTCAAGTTAAAAAAGAGTATATTTTATATTTATAAAAATAAACAAATAATAAATTTTTTGTACGCAAGTGCATAAGTTACGCAAAACCACTTTTTCTAAAGTGGGTAAGTCAAAAATAAATTATCTCATTTTTGGAAGTTGCCTTAACAAAATTTACCTTTGTTCTCTTTCAAAAATTACCTTACAAAAATGAGAGGGGTTGTTTAAAAGTTTTGCAGTTAAAAATAAGGTTATTTAATATACAGATATGCTAATAAATATTTTGATATGTCCAATCTGTCAAAAATACTTACTAATTCAAAAAATGGTTGACTAAAACTGATTTTTTTGTAGTTTATTTAACTTACTGTATAATCTCATTTTTTGGAATTTAGAATATATTATTCTGGATTTTTTTTCTTATATTGACTAAAAACTTGATGAGTTATTTCAAATTAATTTCAATACATAAAGCGATGAAAAAAGATCAAATCATATAACTATTTACTCTTTTAGTTTGGTAATAAACTTATACTTTTTTATGGGCGAATCTTATGGAACCAGTTACTCAAATAATACTTGGAAAATCTATATCTTCTGTAATTAGTTATGGAGTTCAAACTCTGTGCAAAAAGATTCCTAATTCGATATTTGCTAAGGAAGAAATTGGGAGTGTAATATTTGATAACTCTTACTTTGACTCCTTAGTAGAGAGAGATATTGAATACATTAACAAAGAAATAAATAATTTAGATAACACCTATGAAATAAATTTTGAATCAATTTGTACATTTTTCAAATATCCAGAAATAGAATGTATAATACGTCAAATATACGCAGCTATTTTACCTAGGAATTTTACTCATGATAAGAACATCAAAGAGATTGAAAAAGAACTTGCACTTTTATTATCACTATACTTTGGTGTTAAACAGGAAAAAATTTCGAACCTTGCATCAATATTATTCGGCATATTGATCGAAGGATGTCAAGAGACACTCAGCAAGCAAATCTTCAATAGTGAACTTACAGCCCTAGCAATTATGTCAAATTATAATAATAAAATAATTCTTGATGAATTAGAAGGAATAAAAAGGAATACTGAATTTCTTTTGGAGGAGGAAATAAACTCTAAAGAAATTCATCGCTTTTTTGGGGTATATCGTGATCTTCTGAAAGAAAGGCATAAATGGATACCAATTTCAAATTTCGAAGGTAGTGTAAGAAAACCTATTGATAAAATCTATGTATGCCCAAATTTTATCAAAAGAAGCAAGGAAAATAGAGTCAATAAATCCTTAGAGTTTTTTGATTTCCTTTCGAAAATACATCGCGTAGTAATACTAGGCGATCCAGGTAATGGAAAAACCACCTTCACTAAAAAAATGTGCTATGAGTTGTCTTCTAGATATTCAGACAGACTTTTTGCAGGAAGAGAACTGGTTCCTTTTTTAATAGTGATCAAAGATTATCAAGCAGAAAAAATGAAAAATAACATTTCAATAATAGATTTCATAAGTGATGGATTAAATCCGAACTTTCAAATAGAACCGCCTAAGGGTGCTTTTAAGTATCTTTTATTGAACGGCTATATTTTGTTGATATTTGATGGACTTGATGAGCTTTTAGATACGAGATATAGAGAACAAATAGTATATGAAATTGAGTCATTTTGTACTCTTTACCCTTCAATTCCAGTAATAGTCACCTCTCGTAGAATAGGATATGAGGAAGCTGCATTAAGAGATGACATGTTTGAGATATATGAAATGACTTCTTTTAATAGAAATCAAATTAGAGAATATGTTGAAAAATGGTTTAGTTTAGATTATGAATTAAGTTCAAATCAAAGAATTGAAAAAGCAAGGCACTTCATGATTGAAAGCGAGAAGGTATCTGACCTTCGTTCTAATTCTTTGATGTTATCTTTGATGTGCAACATATATAGACAAGAAAATTACATCCCAGAAAACAGACCCAAAATTTATCAAAAATGCGCTGAAATGCTTTTCAAAAAATGGGATAGATATAGGGGAATTAATCCCAAGATCACGATACAAGACTCAAAAATAGAATCTCTCATTTCTCATCTGGCTCATTGGATATATACAAATGAGTTCTCAAAAGAAGGTGTAAGAGAAGAGGAGTTAATATGGAGAGCAACTGAATATCTTTACGGTTCTACTTATGAAGATCACGATGAAGCCAAAAAGGTGGCAGAAGAATTTGTAACTTTCTCAAAGGGACGCGCATGGATATTTACTGCTATTGGTACTAATACAGATCAAGAATTATACCAATTCACACATAGGACTTTTTTAGAATACTTTACAGCAGAATGGTTTTGCAAAAATTTTGAGGATACATTTGAGTTAACTAATGAGCTGATTCCAAAAATAAGTAAAAGAGAATGGGATGTAGTGGCACAGTTAGCATTCCAAATAAGGGGTGAATACTCAGAGAATGCAACAGATAAAATATTCAACACTTTGTTGAAAGTAGCAAATGTATCAGAGGAAGTAGAATGTGGAAATTTACTCTCTTTTGCAGCAAAAAGCCTAGAGTTTATGAGACCAAGTCCAAATGTAGTTAAAGAGCTAACAAAAGAGTGTTTTGAGTTTTCTCTTTCTTTTGGAAATAGTATCACTAAGGGTAGGAATATGCAACAGGGGAGTATACTGACTCTGAATAGAATTAGAGGTCTTCCTATTAGATTAATTGTAGACCTCAGGCATTCTATAAGAGAAAATAAAATAAAAGTTGTTGAAACATTAAAAGATTTGATAATAGATTATATTAAAAACAAAAGAGATTTTGAAGCAACTTTAGCAGCCGAAATCATTTTTGAATTGGCATATGGAAGATATGACGAAGCTTTGGGTAAAAAAGAACAACTATACTGGTCTGAAATATCGAATACTATATTCCAAGAATGTTATCAACTTAACAAACCATTATTTGAAGAAGATCTTCATTTGTGCCTACAATCTTATAATACCTCAATTATAATAAAAATAGATACAGTTCTGAAATTACATGGGTTAGAAGGCATATTATCTGATTTTACTAATTTCATGAACCCAAATTCTCTCCATTATGGAATTGGATACTCTTTATTAGACAAAATATTTCCATTTGATTTCTATTTAATAAGAACAACAACTGATTCATATACAGAGGAAACTATCAAAAAAACATCAGAAATATTACGAAAAATTGGAGAATTTTGTTTAGAGAGTACTTTGCCTATAAATTTAAAAGAGGATTTGTGCACTATGGTAAACCATTATAAAAATTTTTTATCTGATATGAAGCTACAAACGCGATTCACAAATGATGGCATAAAGGTGCAAAATAGAATTAGTATTCTGCATAACTACTCAGATTCTACAACAATTTTCGGAGCATTTTGCTTACTTGCTATTTTATTTGAGCTAAATAATAGTCCCAGATCTAGAACATTTATTAAACATTTTATAAATCAAGTTGATACAAAACCTTTAAAAAAGATTTTTTTGGTATGGTTGGGGGGCTGTATAGATTGCAATGAAATAAAAAATGAACTTGACATGGTTGGGTTCTCGAGTAGACAAAAAGAATTCATAGAGAATTGGGCTCAAAAGAACATCCGTTTTTTAAGGAGTAAAAATAAAAGCTTAAAAGATTATGGGATTAATGTATCTTAAATATTAAACCACATATTAAGCTCCCTGCAAAAATATCTTTTCCAAAACTTATTAAGTTTGCAAACAGCCATTGTTTAACAAAATAGGTACCTTTAGTGCTTACTTTCAAAATAGAAATAAGACACACATTTTAATTTCATGACTTCAGGAGCGATGTTTATTAAAAATTTGAAATGTTTTTGTGGAAAAAGCCTCCGTTTTTTTTCTTTTGCTAATTTCCAGCCATAAAACTTGACTTTCCTTTATCAAGTTTTAACCTGACCCCCTAAAACCAAATTTTCCCAAGCCTTAACTCTCTCCAAAACGTGGCTGTTTAGGGTAAAAGGTTTATCACTCTTGGCGTTCTGTTTCATATAATGTAAAGTACCCTTAGAAAACCCTAACTTTTTCCAATCAACATAAGAAATACTCAGGATCTTTTGCCTTATTTCGTGGGAATCAACCCTCTGAACCCCAAATTCAGGGCTAACAAAATCTAATTCCTTTGGTTTTCCTGTAAGATTATGGGCTAACTCTCTGGCCTTTAGGAGTAATATAGACCCCCAGGTTGTCTGTTTATCCCCGTAATTTACGGGTTTGTTGAGCATGTTAGAGAACTCGTTAGCTACTTTCTTACCCCCAAGACCCCTTAATCTCAGGTTATAATTCTCGGTTACAATGAAATCTTTCTTATCCATTGTACCATTTTCAACTAAATTTATGACCGCTAAATCTACAAGAAACCTGAAAGGTTCCTGTAAATCATAGGCTAAACTATTTTTGCTGGGGTTCATTTCATGTAAAAACCCTACATGAGGGTCTAAACCAACAGTATTTATGACCCTTAAACACTCAGCTTCAAGTAAAGAATACCCATAATTTAGCATGGTACTTACCATATCCCCTGAACCCATAGGTCTTCTGTACTGGTCAATTCTTGAACAAAACTCGTACTTTTTCGGGATAGCTTTATTATTTAACTTATCTAAGATCTATTATTCTTTTTGATTGTTTATAATTATAAGGACTATACAGTTCTCATAATCTAGGGATTCATGAAAAAAAATAGATATGTTTATTAAGCAGTTTATTTTTATTAATTAGGTTACGCACTTGAAGTACCAAATCAACAGCTGTAAGCTTACAACTTTCTGAAATTTAAATTCTAAATCTGATGTTTACTGTACTTGATTTTGAATCTGAAGTGCGTAAGTCCAGATTATTTACACATAAAACAAACGAAGGGGATATATTATTAGAAGGACACTAATTTTTTGTTTAATGCTATTGCTTTTGATAAGCACAGCTTCAGCTGCGACACTTGATGTAGGACCCAAAGCGAAATATCATACGATTCAAAAAGCAGTAGATGCTGCTAAAGATGGGGATACTATTAGAGTTGCTCCAGGAACTTATAAGGAAAATGTAAAAATCGATAACAAAACAATCTCATTAATGGGTACAAAATATCCTACAGTATATGGTTTTTGTTTTGAATCTGAGGATTTTGCTGACTTCACCCAGTCTTTGAATATTAATGGATTCAAGATATCAAGAGATGGTGTGACCTTCACAGATTCAATTTTTTCTCATGCACCTATTACAACAGTGAGAAACAATTATTTCTTAAACTGCAACATTACTATTACTGAGCGTAAGAATGGAATCAGTGTAATAAATAATCAATTCACAGGTCCTAAAGCCGGCATCCGCGCTTATGAAAGTAGCTATGATAAAGTTACAGGTAATAAATTCACAAATTGTGAAAAAGCAGCATTGGTTCAACTAGGATCAATAATTAAATTGTCAGGGAATACATTTACAAAATGTGATAACTGTGTGTACTCTTCTGAATCAGATTTTGGGGAAGTTTCTGATAATAAGTTTTCACAATGTCCAGTTGGACTACTACTCACTGGATACACTCACGTTGATAAAATATCTACAAATTCGTTCACAAAATGTGGGACTGGCCTTAGTGTTATGGAAACAAAAGTTAACGACGTGGTTGGAAATACATTTTCACAATGTGAGAAAGGGCTTTACGCTGAATCTTCATTTAACTCTCCATCATTTCCATCATTTGATAAAGTAACTAAAAACACATTTACTAAATGTGATGTAGGCGTTACTCTTGTAGGTGTTCCAATTGATCCATTCACTGAAAATAAGTATATTAAAAACAAGAAAAACATAGAAATTATAAAAACAATAGAAGAATGAGAGCTATTAAATTAATGGTTCTGTTGCAAAAAATCTGGTTATTTTACAAAACCAGTGAGAAACATCACAATTGGGATATATAGGAGCCATAAAACAAGTCAATTATGGAACAAAAAGGATTATCATCCTAAAGGATAGAAAAATTATTTTTGCAACAGGACCGCCTAACTTGAGAACAGGAGCAGGAAACACTAGTCATGTGAACACGGTTGTTTAACTTGAAGGTTTTTAAACCAGAACTCACCAAGCTATTGGTTTTTAAGGCATTCTTTAACTTATGGAAAAATACTCTTTTTTAGTTTTTGGGAACTCAGAAACAATATTTTTGAAATATTTAAAAAAAGTTTTTGTGAAAAAAATATTTGGTTTTTTCCTTTCTTTAACCCCCTAACCTTAAAACTTAACCCCCAAAACCAAGTTTTCCCAAGCCTCAACCCTCTCCAAAACGTGGCTGTTAAGTGTAAAAGGTTTATCACTTTTGCGTTTGTTTCATGTAATGCAAATTTCCCTTATAGAACCCTAATTTTTTCAAATCAATGTAAGAAATACTCAGGGTCTTTTACCTAATTTCTTGGGAATCAACCCTCTGAACCCCAGATTCAAGCAAAGCATACCCATAATTTAGCATGGTATTTACCATGTTTCCTGAACCCATAGGTCTTCTATACTGGCCAATTCTTGATTAAACAAAACAGAACAAATGATTTTAATATGTAAAAACACGATTTATAAAAATTGGAAGTAGGGAGTAAATTTTGAACTTTTCGAGATTTATTTAATAACAATAGTCTTATGAACCCACATCTTTTTACCACAATCTTTACACTTAATAGTCAAACAGCTAATGTAATAACCGGTTTTTGAAAACTTGTGTACCGGATTTTTTAGTGATGAAGTAATTTTTTTTCCTTCGAGATGTTTTCCATCTCCAAAGTCCCATCTGATGTATGTCTCTTTACCTTTTGATAGATCCTTAAATTTTACTACTCGCGGATCGCTTGAAGAAGCGGCTACCGCTGTATAATCAATGTGAGAATGCCCGCATTTGCAGGACAGACAGGCTGTTGCTGGAGGGGTTCCTGCACCAAGAGGAGTCTTGGTTACAGAAATTTTTGCAGAGGCTCCTGCAGACAATAAAGTCAATATCATTAATACGGTGAAAACAGATAATGTTATTTTCCATATAGACTTTCCAGTATTTTTCATATAATTCTCTCCTGTTTTTTCTTAGTTTTATTCGGGAAACCCGTAACCAAAAGTTCCAGGGAAAATTAACATATAAACATACTTATTTTCATGATATCTCATAAAAATCAGAAAGCGGATTTGAAGCTTTGTAATGCTTTATTTTCAGGCTAAAAACATTATGACATATGAAAATAGATTTAATATTTATTTGATTTGATTTAAAAAGGGAATGTAAGTCTTTTAGACATGTAACACTGTCAAATCTCTTTAGGTTATTCTAATATGGCAATCGGCAGTCTGTCTAAAAAAAGATTGATGAATCGGGGAAATAGTGTAAGATTGACTTGGAGAAGAAATAAGTGCTAAAATTACAAGAAACCTGAAAAGTTTCTGTTAATAATAAGCTAAACATGATTTATTTAAGCCATTGATAGATATATTTTAAAATAAAATAACATTTTTACAAAGAAATAATTAAATATTAAAACTTTCTTATTATAGATAGAAAAGCTAAAATTCAATAAGCAAAATCGGGGGATGGATATATGGGGGACGAAATATCCGACGAGGATAAAAGGAGACTGGCTATTTTCCTGCTTGTCTTCTGTTTACTGACAATAACAATTACAGCATTTATGGATTATTTCACAATCTTTCAGGCCATTTAGACTTTTTAACTTCAGGTCAACGTCAAATATACCATTATGATAAAACGACAAGAAATATTATGGGAAAGCATTTTATTTGGATGCTCAGGAGAAAACTTAATCAGAGCTCCCGAAACTAGTTTTCCCAGGCCTTAACCCTCTCCAAAACATGGCTGTTAAGGGTGAAGGGCTTATCATTTTTGGCACCTTGTTTCATGTAATGCAAAGTTCCTTTAGTTTAGGCTGCAATTTTCAGTTACAATGAAATTCTTCTTATCCATTGTACTTTTTCAGCTAAATTTATGACTGCTAAATATACAAGAAACCAGAAACCTGAAAGGTTCCTGTAAATCTTAGGCTAAACTGTTTTTGCTCGGGTTCATTTTTATAAAAACCCCGCATGAGGATCTAAACCAACAGGTAAAATGGCTCAAATGATAGAGTCAATACAAAGAATCAAATACCTGAAAACTCTTCAGAACTCTTTGAGATATTCATGGCCAATTGGGAGCAGATACACAGGGGCTTAACCCTGCTATCTTTTTTGTGGAAATTCGACGTCCCAATTGAAGCACAAGAGGATTTTTTGATGAAAAAGATATGTCTTTTATTAGTTATGCTACTAATTACGAGCGTATTTAGTGGCTGCATCGGACAGGAACAAAACTCAGAAGTTAACAATACGACAACACCTTCGTACAACAGTACCCAGAACAGGCATCCCAGTTTCTGGTCAATGATGTTCTGGTCGAGTCTCTGGAGCAGATATGTAACACCAGGCATCCAGGCTGCAAAATACCGCGCTACTCCCGACACCGCAACAAAAAAAGACGCTTCAACCCCCTCAAAAAAAGTTGACGCAAAAGACCCAACAGAAACAGCAAATAAAAAATCAGTAAGCCCGGATTCCGGAAACAAACCAAAACCTAGAGTAAAAACAACTACTGCACGAATTAGGCGAAGCGGAAGACGTTAATATATATTTTAACTTGGTCATATTGACCTGGTCATGACTTCCAATTCATTTTTTATTTCTCTGAATGCCAGGTACTATTTTAGCGTTTTTTCCCATATAATTCAATATTTTTACAAAGAAATAGATAAATATTGAAACATCATAATTATCAATATTAAAAATAAAATTGACTCGGCAATAATATGGGGTGTTGCTATATGGAAATAGAAATATCCGACAAGGAAAGAAGAAGGATTACTATTTTCCTGCTAATCTCGTGTTTACTGGCAATAACAGTTACAGCGTGTATATGTAATTTAACAACCTTTCTAGCCGGTTATCTGTTCTAACTTTCCCCAGGATACTTTAATCTTGAGTTATAATTCTTATTTACTATTTTCAATTACAGTGAACTTAAAAAAGGCAATAAATTAGATAGTAAGTTAGTCTTCTATCCTACTATCAATTGCACTTGATTCTATTTCATCTTCGTTTATACAGGAATGCTCCAAGAAGACCAATTATGCAGGAAATTATTTCAAATCCGGGAGTACTTACGTTTTCTTTCTGAGGAGTATTTGTTTTTTCTGCTTCCTCAGATTTTTCAACGTCTGATGCTGTAATTCCATTTTTTTGTCCGGGATCCTGTGTGCTGGTTTCAGGCAGGATTCCAATCACATTTCCTTTTCCTGCTGTCCTGGCAGTTATTGCAAATGGAGAGAATCCAGGGGTTCCTGCTGTGAAATACAGATAGCTATTGTCTTCTTTGACGAAGGCTGTTGGAAGTTCGTTCCATTTCTTGTCACTGTATCTGTTCAGGATTATTGAAGACTGGTCAATTTCTTTACCTTTTATCCAGTCCTTTTCGACTTTGAAACAGATGACGCCGTTTTCGAGATTATCTGCATCACTTCCATAACCCCCGTTTCCAACCCAGATATTGAGGTAGTTGTAGACCTCGCCTTCAGGCGTCTCCGGAGTAAGCGTGGATTTACTTTTAAGCATCTCGACAATGGCTGTTGTCTTACCAACGGTCTTTTTTGGATCAAAGCATAAGTAAACAATATCAGTGGCATCATTTGTAAAATCAAACTTTGCAGGATTTCCACCTGTAATGAAGACCTGACAAAGTTCCTTTACTTTGACATTCTTTGCAGGCTCGGGAGAACCAGCACCTCCACCACTTCCACCGCTTCCTCCACTGTTGCTATCGCCGCTTGAACCTGTCTGGCTCAGTGCTGTTATTGTAGCCGTTTTTGTGTCAGTTCCGTCTGCATTGCTCGTTATAAGGCTAACGTCGTAGGTTCCTGCCGAGGAATAAGTATGCATCGGATTTTGCTCAGTTGAAGTACATTCGTCTCCAAATTTCCAGTACCATGAAGTTGGAAACCCTGTGCTTGTATCCTCAAACTGAACGATCAAGGGTATATTTCCATATGTCGTGCTTGAACTGAAGTTCGATGACGGAGGGTGTGATAGGGCTGTGATGTAATTCACTTTTTGAATAGAATCTGATCCGAATTCATTTACTACGGTCAGGTTAACAGTATAATTTCCGATATTCGAATATTCATATATCGGATTCTGAAGCGTTGATGTATTTCCATCGCCGAAATCCCACAACCAGGATTCTGGAAGTCCGGTTGATGTGTCATTGAACGCCACACTTAGCGGGCGTGGACCGGTTGTGGAATTGCTGCTGAAGCTGGCAGCTGGAGCTGTCGGTGGAATAACAGTAATTGCCTGGAGCATGGAATCACTGGAAACTTCATTTGCTACAGTTAGATTAGCCGTATAGACTCCAGGAGTTGCATACGTATGAGTAGCGTCTGCACTATTACTTACAGGCGAACCATCCCCGAAATCAAGCAGTTCTGTGGTCTGGTTGACGCTGCAATCCTTAAAAATCACACTTTTTCCAGCAAATATGCTGTTTCTGGAAACTTCATAATTTGCAGTCACACTGGAAAATCTTGGAGGTGGCACCCAGGAAGAATTGCCCAGATCTCCCATGTGATAGAATGCCCCGCCATTACGACTTGTATAATCAAGAATCGACTCCAGTCTATCCGTTGAAGTCTGATATGAGATAGTGACATTTGGAGTGATCGTATGCCCATATAACACAAGTACGGTTCCTGTTTTTATTGCGTAATCGATCCCGTCTTCTATAGACTGCAAGCTAGCACCGGACCGGTCATCTATTTCAACACCATACAGAAGTTGAGAATCGTCCCACTTGTAATAAGCCAGTGTTGTTTCGTTTACGTTCCCGTTTACAAGCGTGGGAGTTCTCGTTCGAAGTGTCCGGAAATATGGAGATAATGCTACATCTGTATCTGCATTTCTACTCGAATAAGGGTATGCAAGAGTAAAAACCGGATAACCATAGCGGGTGATCTCTACGATATTAGGGAATATTTCCTGGCTTAGCCATGCTGTAGGAGGGTTATCATTTACAAACTGAACTGAGTTTATGTGATTGTATCCATGGCAGGCTACTTCCCATCCAGCCGAATGCAGTGCATTTAATTCATTTATTACGGCCTGTGATCTGGTACTTACTTTATTTACATTAATAGTACACGTAGCATTATATTTCTGGAACATTGACAAATATGGGTAACAGGTTTCGATATGTGCTGAATCGTCCCAGGAGAGAGCAATGCCTCCAGGTTTGTCTAATTTCTTTATGCTCCGGAGATCATTGCCATATAAATTTAAGACCTCAGATGGATTTAATGTTCTGTTATACAAATAAAAAGCATAGATTGACCCGTTTAGCCCATACGCAGTATCAGGGGAAGATCCTATCGTCCAGTTACCCTTCTGATCAGTGATATAGTCTGGACCTGGAGCAGCAGCTGTATAGTTTACACCTTTCCCATTCGCAATTCCATTGAGATATAATTGAGCGTGAGAGCCATCGTATGTCACAATAGCTTCATAATCTTTATCAGGCTGGATACGGCTCTCACCTGAACCGGAAATAGTATAATCATTTGCATTAAATTCATACATCAGCGTTGAATTCCTGTGGTCAATGCCGATCTTGAAAATATTATTGCCTTTGGAAACCAGGTATGTATAACGAGCCGGATTGCTGGAATTATAACGAAAAAATACCCCACATGTTATATTCGGATCAGTAAATGCCAGCTTTTCATTGTCAGGTATTGTTATCCTATTTTTTCCGTTAAAATGCCTTGCTATTTGTTCAGTTGGTAAAATAAAAGTTGTACTGCCGTTATTTATACCATTATTTCCGTATTCGGAATTGTCAACTATAGTATCCCCTGTGTCTTCACACCAGTTATAATACACGATTTGATTTGCGTCCGCACATGCATTGCCAGCCAGACCTGTTATGAATATGAACAATAGTCCACATATCGCGTATATTTTAAAAAACTGAATTTTCATTGTAATTAAACCCCTTAAATGAAATAAATGTTGAAGTATTCTATCCAAAAAGCAATTTTAGTGCCGCATTTTTCCCTTATAGTCCAAATTCCTTCATTTTGACAAAATGAAATAATATTATTCTCATTTTGATTTACTCCAACTTCATTATTGTCTGAGTATTTACATAGTGTGACCCTCGTGTTAGGACTGTAAAATTCAAAAATTCTTTACTATGATATTGATCTAATAATCACAAAGCCAGGGTTTGAACGAATAATCCAATTAGTAAACAATGTTAAAATAATTATACAGGTCAAACATTATAACTTTTTTGTCCAGTATGTGATAATTATATAATATACATTATTAATATAGACGCATTTAAGGTAAAGAAATACATATAGGAATATAGAAACTAGATATTTCCAATAATGTAGAAAAACAAGGAATGATAAAATGCATAAAGAGAGAAAAAGCACTGTAATTGTCTATGAAAACAAAAAATTGATTTATAGAAAATATATCTAAATAAGCCTAATAAGTAGAAAAAATGAATAAGAAAGACTATCTGGACAATAACTCTTTCTTAAGTTTCATTTCATTAGCGCAAATTCTCCTCAAATAATCCTGAGATTACAGACAGAAAAAATATTGAGGACTTTTCTTCTTCATCCATTTGAACCGGCATTAGAACACTCCTTTTGGCCCTGCTGACAACGCTTCAAGCCAGGGGAAGTCTTTTCTCATAGACGCATTCTTAATCACCTGTTCTACATACCCCTTATCAACGTTAACGTCGGATGTGGAATTTGCGTATAAGTAATTTCCACCGGCGTTGTTTGAGAGGCAGTTGTTTTCCAGGATGAAGGAATGAGTGCCATTCAGCTTATTAAATACTGCATATCCTTTTCCGGCTGTACGGCTTGGCTGTGTATTAATAATTATATTATTTTTTACAAGGGTTGTGTATCCGGATTCCGGGGCTGCAAAGGCTTTAACTCTTTTGTGGGCTATGGCTGCGCCGTAGCACCCATCAAAGAAATTATTCTCTATGATGGTGTTCTGGAAGCCGTTAAGCACTATGCCGCCTCCCCAGTCAGCGCCCTGGTTGATGCTGGTGTCATAAAACCTGTTATTATGGATGTATATGTCTTTTGCATCATCTTTGGAGTATTTGGATCCGTAGCCTGTAATCCAGATGCCTGCGGCGTTGGTTTCATACAGGAGGTTATTGTATATCTCGATGTCATCCATTACGGTTGATGAGCCTTCTTTCTGGATCTGGATGCCTGCGCCTCCTTCCCCTTCGGAGTTAATGGTGTTGTTGTAGAAATTTATGTGGTTTGAGTTGTAAGCTCTCAGGCCGCTGTTTGTCCTGCAGGTTATTTTGTTGTTCCAGGCTTCTATGTTTGAGGAATAGACGGCATAGAGGACATCATGACCCAGTTTGTATACTGTGTTATTATAGAACTCGATGTTTGAACACCTACTAACTTTCAGGCCATCTCCATGGCTATCGTGCATGTACATATCATGAACTTTTATGTTTTCGGATTCAAGGAAATGAATCAGATTGTAATAGCTTTGCCCATTAATTTTATCCTCGTTCTTGTCGTGGTTTCCGTAGATCTCAAATCCCCTTATAGTAATATCAGTATTTCCGGAGCTGTCCATCTGTGTAATAAGAGGTTTTTCTGCTGGCCAATCTGCATTATCTTCAAGTTTTATTACAGCTGTTGAATCGCCTTCCAGGATTGTATTGCTTCCAATAAGAATACTGTCTGAGATCACGTATGTAATATTGCCTTCCAGGTGAACGGTTGAGTATTCAGGATTTTCTGCCACGTAAGCAAGAGCCTTATTTATCTCAACCTGATCATCAACACCATCACATACGAAATCCCCACTCTCATTAGTAGTTACATACACAATTTTGCCAGAAGGCTCTGGCAGGAAGAAAATTATAATTGAGATTAAAAAAATAAAAAGCAAGAGTGAAATTACTATTTTTCTGATTCCCCATTTGTTAGTTTGTAGTTCTTCGTCCATTTTACATCCTCAAACAAATAAAACTATATCTTTCATATATTAAAAAAATTTACCTGTTAAAAATTGTAAAAGACCTTTTTGAAGATGTCTGGACATTCAGCAGGGCCCTGACTGCTAAAATCAATTAATAGCTTTCCTGAATACGTTCTTTGAAGGTTCTATTCCTAGGAAAATTTTCTTTACCATAAAAGAAAGATTTGGCGAAAATATCGGAAAAAGCTCATAATATAATTATATTTTTACAGTTTTATTATGACAAAATATTATATATTTGGAGATATAACATTTAAATGTCAAATTGAATAAATAGTGAAATGAGCAAACCACCTCAAGTTGAAAATGTAGAATTAAGTCGCTTCAAAGCAAAAATAATTATTGAAAACAGAATGCAGGGATCTGGCATCTACAAAATCTCTGGTGAGGTGATAAAATAAGTCCTGATGAATCTAAAGACAAAAGAGCAGAAAATGAAAACTCAAATAATGAATTTTTTGATCTTACGGCAATTCCCCTTCCAAAAACCGATAATTCACTATATTCGATTTTGAATTCCTTAAATCAGAATATTGCAGACTTTTATACTCTTGTGAAATTCAACAGTTATCTATCTGAAGACCACCTGAATGTCGAACTACTTAAAAGAAGTATGAGTATTCACAGGGATTTTGCAGTTCTCTTCCTCCATACCAAAGAAGAAATGGTATTCACTGCCCACTCAGAATTTTTGGAGAAAGTGGAAAGATTGTTGTTCAAAGGAGAAGTGAGTAATAATTGCATAAACTATACCTGCAAATTATGCAGGATAATAAATGACTATAAAATAGCCTTACACATAGAGGGATATCTGCCAGATCCGAAAATAAGCTCACTGTCTCCAGTTTAGTTATCTAATTATCTGCCTGATTATCTGCCAACTTGTCCTTCTCTCCAGGTTTCTTTTTCTAGAAGTGAAGAAGTATTAACCGGAATCTCTTACCCTAGCTTTCTCACAAAGTACTATGGGATGCAACTATTCACTGCTGCAACCTGATGCAGCGGGCGAAAACAATGACTGATAGAAAAGGACTGATAAAAAAGGACTGATAAAAAAGAACTGATAAAAAAGAACTGATAAAAAAGAACTTGATATGTAACTGCTGGATAAAAAAAAGTTGTTTTTGTCCTGCCCATCGAATTATTAGATAGGGGGCTTATTCAAAAAGCCCTGTTTTTATCTAATACTTCTGCTTATACGCCGGAGTAAAAATATTCTTTACTCGGCATCAACGCGTTTGATGGTTGTAGGACGCTCTTTTACGAGAATTCTGTGTCCGCAATAGGGACACCTTATACCTGTGTACTCGTAGTCGATTTCTACTTTCTGTTTACAGCGAGTGCATTTATACCCCATACAACCACAACCTTAGAGTTTTACTTTGCCTCAGCAATGTTCTTCATTGTGCGCAGCAGGGTCTGTCCGACACTGGTGTAGGGAATAAAGGTCCCGCCAGCAAAGGTATGTCCACACTTGCTGCATTTCCAGATACCTGTCCCTATCCTTTTTACATTAGGGCGGGCACATTTTGTACATACATGCGGAGCTCGCATGCGCTCTTCCAGGTCTGCAACAAGCTTTCTGTCCTTTCTCCCGTACCTTGGACCGAACCTGCCTGCTGATCTGGAAATCCTTCCTTTCTTAGTAAACTTTTTTGCCATCCTTATAACTCCTTAAAATGTAATTCTTGCTCTAAAGTGATCAACTCAGAACCGATGGTTCAAGGGCCAGTCCCTGGAACCAGAGGAAAGTGGTTCTGCTTATCACCTATTGCAAGTGCGCTTAGACCGTAATACTGGCATTTAATATTTATATTTAATTAATCACAGCCCTGATTCATTCCTGCTTTACAAGCCCCTCAAGGTAAAGTTCCCTGAGTTCGGCTGCCTTTTCACTTGCCATATCAATTGCTTCCAGCACCTCGGCCTCTGTGAAAGGAACGGAACCCATCTTTTGCATGCCAGCAACAGATCCATCCGACCTGGAGACAACTGTCAGCTTTGTCTCACAAACTGCCTCTTCATCCAGTGAAGGGTCTACCATAAGCTTTGAACCAATCTTTGCAAGTGTCACACCAACTGGTAGCTCTTTCATTGGAAGGGGCACATTGTTACCAAGTCCATGCTGTTCGTTCGGGACCATTGTCGTCATAAGAGCCGCAATGGAAGCAAGGCAGGACGCATCGACAATATTGCCATCATCATTGAGGACATGGACATCTATGAAGACGATCCAGACGGACTCTCCGACCGTTATGCAGAGCTTCTTTATATCAATTGCGCCTGATTCCCGGATACCTCTGTCTACAACCCTTGCCATCTCGATTGCTTCTTCTCTGGGAGGACCTGGCTCGAACTCAGGAGAAGCAATAGGGTTAAGCTCAAGATTGGTAATAATCACACCTTCATCTTGCGAATCCGGAAAAGGAGTACCTTTCTGAAGTTTCACTCCTACAAGAACCTGGGTGTTTCCAAGAATTACCTTTGCCGAACCTTCGGCTTTGGAGATAACATTTGTTTCAAGCTTGATATCCCTGAAATCCTTAAATCCGCGCCCATCCTGGCGCTTTCCTTTGACCATAAGGCTATAAATATAATCCCTTTTAAGCGTAGCAATAACTTCACTCATTGTTTTCACCTCTGCTTCCGGCTTCAGAGGGGTCTTTTACTACTTTCCAGGGTCCTCTGGACTTTTCTTCTTCAGCCTTTGCTGCCTCTTCTTCCTCAGCTTCGACTGCTTCAGCTTCTATTTCTTCGGATTCTGCTTCTTCAGCTCCTATTTCTTCAGCCTCTGCTTCTTCAGCCTCTGCTTCTTCAGTTTCGAGCTCAATCTCCAGTTCAGATTCAACAGATTCTTCAGGAGCAATTTCTTCAGTCCTAGCTTCCTCTTCAAACTGGATCTCTTCGTTAAACTCCTCTGACTCAGCTTCTTCCTCGGAAACTGTTTCTTCAGCTTCGACAACTTCTTCTGGTTCGGAAACTTCCTCAAAAGAAGCCTCAAAAGAAGCCTCAAACTCAGCTTCTTCTTCAAGGGCTTCTTCTTCGATTTCGGCCTCTATTGCTTCTTCTAAGGCTTCTTCCTCTGGAATAGCCTCAGCTTCTTCAATAATGTCCTCTAATTCCTCAAACTCAGGAATCTCTTCAGTACTGCAGGCTTCGGCTGAAACAACTTCTTCGGAAGGCGCCTCTTTGAGTTTTTCGGCTTTCTCGAGAATCTCCTCGATAACTGCCGCCTCTAAGGCAGATTCAGGAAAGGCTTCTGCTTCTACTATTTCCTTCTCAATCTCTGCAGTTTCTTCGGCTTCTTCTGCAGTTTCATCAACAGGGGTCTCAAACTTCTTTCTCAGGACTGCCTGCTGGAGTTCGAGGATTTCTTTACACCCTTTCTTCACAAGTTCGAGACCTTTCTTAATTTCTTCAGGAGTAAGGTGCCCATCCATCTGAAGGAGGGTAATTTCTCCATCCTGGGTCATAGCAACAGGAAAATCAGCCTCTCCATAGTTATCTTCTTCCTTGTTGAGGTCAAGCACGACCTGCCCGTCAACTTTTCCGAAGGCACAGGAGGTAACGAGGCCTTTCATTGGAATGCCTGCATCTGCAAGGGCTATACTTGAAGCATTGATTGCTGCCGTCCTTGTTCCTGCATCGGCCTGGAGTACTTCTACAAAAATATCAATTGCCGTTTTAGGAAAAAGCCCGGTAATAATTACAGGTTCGAAAGCTTCCCTGGAAACCTTCGAAATTTCAATGCTCCGCCTGCTGGGGCCTGGGCGAGCGCGGTCTTCCACCGAAAAAGAAGCCATATTGTACCTGTAGCGAATAACTGCAGTATCTGCGCGCTGTGTACGACGGGGATGGGCTTCTCTCGGACCAAAAACGCCTACCAGAATCTTATTCCTACCCCATTCAAGATAACATGAGCCATCGGCTCTGGAAAGCACACCGATCTCAATTTTCATGGGCCTTATCTCGTCTGCTCGCCTCCCATCCAGGCGCAGCCCATCATCAGTGATTAATTTTTCAGGTTTATCACTCATAATTAAATCTCCAAAAAACTCTAAACAAATACTCTGCAGAAGCTTCCCTAAAATCCCTCGTGACTTTACCGGAGCTCAATTCTTGGGGTCCAGCAACACATCGATCTTCCTGTAGATCTCTTCGGAATGATCTTCTTCTGCTGTCTTCGTATCTTTCTTTCCACTTTTAAAAAATTTCACAGGCTTGGACTCTTTCTGTTTAGTCCGTTCATCTTTCAAAAAGTTGTAGATCCGATCTGTCAATCCGGAGCGCTGGGCCTCAAGTTCAATTTTCCGGAGAGCCCTGCTCAAAAGCTCTACATCTTCATCCTTTCCATCGATCCATATTCTGCCGTTCTGGCCAACGAAAATGCTGCAGTTAGTTTCTTTCTTCAGCATTGAGATCATGGAACCGCCGTGTCCTATTACACGGGGAACTTTCACAGACTCGACTTCAACAATCTGGCCTGTCTTAAGTTTATGTAAGCTTGAATCCCTCAGGGCAAGCTCGATTTTCATGGAGTTGTCTACATCTCTCACCCTGAGAATCAAAGAGTCACCTACATCAAGTATTCCAGGCATATCCTGAGATTCAACTCTTCCTGGATATTCGGATACATGGAACAGGCCGTCATAAGGGGAGGCAATATCCATTATCCAGTTGGATGGTGTGACCGTAGCAACGATCCCTATCACCACGTCATTTACTGAGGGGACATAAGCTCCCGCAAGAGGGATTACTCCAACTTTGTCCTCTTTGAGGTTTTCGATACCGCAAAACGAAGAATAGATCTTGTCGTTCTTGACATAAGTCCCGTATCCGGCTTTTCTAGTATGTTCGGATAACAGGTCACCAGGGATCACTATTTTTTTATCCATCCAACATCCTCTTATAAAAGTTTAGTTTGAGCTTCTCCCTTAGTAAGATGATTTATAAGAGCGTAAAAATCAGTCTGGACTCCTGCAGGAATCCTTACTACTGCAATCCAGGAACCGTCACGCTGCCATTCCTCTTTTGTAATGGTCCCAACCTTTGAAATATCTCCATATGCTTTTGGAGCATATTCCGAAGGGATCCTTATAGCAACACTTACTTCTTCAAAGCGTATGGGTATAAGCGGCCGAATGGCCTTCATTGTAATATTGACCAGCTGTTCCACGCTTTTTAAAGGATCTATATGCACCTTTGCCTCTTCCATCGCCTTTTCTATCCGTGCCGGAGGATGGGGTGCTCTTGTCTGGGGATTTATTGCATTTCTGGAAATGGTATAGATAACTTTCTTCTTTTTTTCTTCAAGCATTCGCTTTCTCTGCTCAGCAGTGAGCTGAAGTTCACCGCTTTTCAGAATCGCGGCAGCAATTTCAAAGGGGTCCGTTGTCCCAAATGAAGTAATAATCTCAGATTCTGCTGCTCGGTCCCCTTTGCTTGCGTCTTCAAAGATAGTTTCAACTGCCAGGATATCCTCCAGTTTTACTTCCTCTCCTCGCTTGTAAGCCAGAGCGCCTTCGGGCTCAACCAGAACCTCGAAGTGCTTGCTGCCTCTCTTGAGCCGGGCAGTAACTGCCTCATCCAGGGACACCATTTTCAAATACCTTCTCCAAACATAAATTTGAGAATCAGAAAATTCTCTGATTACTCATTTTCTAAATATTATTTAGGGTTATTCTTTTTATTCAGTTTAGGGTTATTCTTTTTATTCAGTTCCTCGGTGTTTCTCAAGGATCTTCTGAACATAACTCTCAACTTCTTCAGGAACTAATTTTCTAAACTTCTTGTCATGAAGGGACACGACACCCACTTCAAGAGTCGAAGCATCAAATTTTCCTTCGGCAGCTTTATAGAGTGCATTCATTCCGAGAAGAATGGCATCATCAATTTTCATATCTTCTCTATAATCAGCCTCAAAAACCTCAACAACAGAGGTTCTGCCTGCTCCGATAGCCGTTGCCTTGTATTCCAGAAGAGCCCCGCTCGGATCAGTCTCAAAGAGCCTGGGTACATTGTCGTCAACACCTGCAATAAGGAGAGCTGTTCCATACGGGCGAACTCCGCCGTACTGAGTGTAGGTCTGCTTGTGATCGCAGATCTTCTTGGAAATAACCTCCACACCTATGGGTTCATCATAAGAAACCCTGTTGATCTGAGCTTCTACACGGGCTCTGTCAATAAGGGAGCGAGCGTCTGCCACAAGCCCTGAGGTTGCTGCTCCAATGTGGTCATCAATCTGGAATATTTTTTCAATCGATTCAGCTTCCACAAGTCTGCTTGTTATTCTCTTGTCAACCAGCAGCACTACCCCATCGACTGCCTTGATTCCCACGGCTGTTGTTCCCCTCTTGACCGCTTCACGGGCATATTCTACCTGAAAAAGTCTTCCATCAGGGCTAAAAACCGTAATCGCCCTGTCATAACCCATCTGTGGTGCCATCTGCATATTCCATATCTCCCTTAAATTCTATTATACTATTTCCAATCTTCCCGGTTGATTACCGGCCTTTTTTCTTTTAGGATCTCATCCGCAGAACCGTCAGCTAAATAACCGCCTTCCCGAAAAAGGCTTTGGTCAGTAAGCATAATCTGCGGATATCCCGAAAACTCAGGAGCTTAAATTTCCTGACCTGCATTCAGGTAAGGAAACCGACTTTTGATTTCCTATAACGTATTTCTTCTTTATTAGAGTTTTTAAACTTTTACTAGAGACTTTTAATCCCTAAAGCTTTTTCTGAACGAAACCAGAGGAAAATATTCAGGTTACAGGAAATTCAAAGATACTTTTAACTCTAAAGTACGTTTTCCAGAGATGATCTGGATTCGCACACTTGAGTGATCTTCTCAATATTTTTGAGATCTGGTTCCAATGTTAACTAAGTCCGTTAATAAAGTGTATTTACTCAGTTATAATGCTTGTGAGAGCCAGGGCTTTCCAAACTACTGGATTTCGACACGGTGGTATCACGGTAATATAATACTACCAGACTTCCGTTGCATCAGAGTTTGAGGTCTGCCTTTGATCAGGACAGCAATTATCTGCCCCCAGCCAAAATTAAGTTCCGGAAATCCCGGAACAGCAATTTTTCATTCAAATAGCCCTGTCAATCAATATTATATTTTGTTACATTAATACTAATCTATTATAATATATATTAGACAGCTTCCTGACAGTTTCACAGTTTCGGATTTCAACGTATACATCAAAATAAGGTTTCAATGCATGCATGAAAACAAACCAGAAAACCATTCCAGAAAAAGCTGTTTAATTAGCTTTTTGAAAGCTTTCCTGTTCCAGATTCTTCAAGATTTCCGAAGTTTGTCCCGGTTTTAGGTTCAAAGACCTTGTGATCTTGAAGAAATTTTTCAGTGACCCTTTTAACCGTACCTGAAGTTCCGAGTATGTGCAGAGTTGCTCTTTTCCCGTTAATTCGGGTGAGAGATGCCATAGAAGCTCTTATTTCTTTTACTCTGGTATGGGAACACTGTATAATACCCATTCGGTCTTCAAACCCGAGCATTTTAATATCACATTCACTGGCAGTGACATCTCCAAGCAGAGAGGAGGCAGAAGACATTACTTCTTTTATCACATCACTCCTGAATGCAGGTTCTTCGGAAATCAGTTCAAAAGCAATGTAGCGTTTTTTCGCACGAAGCGAAGGAAGCAGACGTTTCAAAAATATTCCTCCTCCTCAAGCACTTCCACTCCTTCTCTGATATACCCTGGACCAGGGCGGTTCTTTGCAAGGATTTTTTCAGGCACGATACTGATAGCCTCAAGGGCTTCATCTTCTTCAAGCCCGCACACTTCGGCCAGAGCAAGGGTTTCCATAGGAGAGCGAAGATCAAAACAGGACATCGCATCGCTTGAAAGGACAAGGGAAACGTCGTATTTCCTGGCAAGATCAATATTTGCCCTGAGATCCGACAGGATCCGGATGCGTCTTGAGCCTCTTGAATGGAGAACAGGCCTTAATGTCAGGCCGATTGCAACTCCGTTTTCAGCTGCCGCCTTTGCAAGTACTTGATTTAACCCACTGCTCCTGTCAAATGCCGGGTGGTTCAGAATATCTACCCTGGGATTCTCCAGAGCAGCCCTGTTAATACTCTCTGAACCTCCATGTACTATAAGGACATCAACTGACTGCCTGAATCTTCCGATGAGTCCTTGAAGTTTCGAGGGATTTTCCTCTACAAGTTCAATTCCTCTGAAAATTTCTAACCCATCGATTGAGTTCAGGACAGGCTTTGGTTGAGGAAGTTTATCCGAGTGATTTGCAAGTGCAATCCCGCCGTAACCGAGATATCGGGCAAGGAAGGCCATTTCTTCAACAGTATTTTCCCCATCAGGAACTGCATGAACGCAAAAATCGTAAAACCTACGTTTACCCAAACAACTCCTCCACTATGGCTCCGGCTTTTTCCCGGTTCTTCGGGTAGGTCTCGATCTTGACTTTTGCAGTGATCGCATCCGAAGAATCAGTCAGCTTCACCTGCTGGAGGTATGCTGCCTGCTTGTTAAAGCGAAGATGGAAGACCTGATTGTCGTCCAGCCTCTCAGGCATTTCTTCCCTGAGCAATTCTACGTCTTCTTCCGAAAATCTTTCCCGGACAAAGCGGGCAAAGCGCAGACATTCCGCCTTCCTTTTGAGCTGTACGCTCAGGATAGTAATGGGATTTCCATGGTGCCCTTCAGCCTGAAGCTCTTCAATTAACTTACTTTCTTCTCGAACGCCGGCACCGGATAAAAAAAAATCCAGAGCCTCTTTGACTCTGGATACGTCTTCGGTTGCGTGGGCGATCACACGCAGCATTATGTGATGAATCACTTGCCTCGACTCTGGTGTACACGGATGCTTGGCCTGGTTTTCTCAGTACCTTTACCGCGTGTAGACAGGCCTCTGCCCTTGCGGCCGGCACTGGTCTTGCCTCTTGTAGCTCTGCCCCTGATGGACGGGTCGCAAACCCAGTTCAGGTTCTTGTCGCTCTTTATTACAGGGTGGTGCGGGTCTACAAGGATGACCTCAAACCACTTGTTCTTTCCGTCTTCCCCTACCCAGTAGGAGTTCAGGACTTCAAGGTTCGGGTATTTGCGGTCAGCACGGGCTTCGGCAATCCTCTGGATGCTCATTCCGCCTGATACCTTGTTCTTCCCCATCTTCTGGGTCCTTCTTCCACGGTTGGGCCTTATATGAGCAAGCCCTCCGCGGCGTACCTTTACCCTGGCAACGACAATACCCTGCTTGGCTTTGTATCCAAGAGAGCGTGCTCTGTCGATTCTTGTGGGTCTTTCAACTCTGGTCACGGAACCCTGCTTTCTCCAGACCTGAAGGCGCTCCCAGCGGAGGTCGTTCACGTAAGTTTCATCAGGGTTTTTCCATGCATCGCGTATGTATCCGTAAAAAGATTTTACCAATTTAAACACCAAGTTTCACTTATGTTTCACGGTTCAGCCCTGCCTGCAGGACCACATTCCAACGGGACCTTATCCCGAAAATGAAACATGCGATACAACTAAATCATCTGATTTAAAGCTTTGCTCCTTCACAGGCTCTTTAAGAGCAAAGAATCCTCAAAAAGAGAAAAGATAGAAAGATTGGAAATGAAAAAACAGTAGCAAACTAAATTATTCAAATTAATATATACTTATGGAATTGTTGATTGGCGGCTTTTTATAACTAGAGTTAATTATATTTCAACTGCTAAATACCAAAACAACGAGCTTTGTAACTCTATTGTATAAACAAGTTAGCATATTCAATATTGGAAGAATCCTATAAAATTTATGAATACTGTCATCTTCTTAATGACTCCGGCTGCTGGATACTTAATGACTGCTACACAAACTATTCATGCTTGCTCCAGAGCTTTTTTAAGCTCTGGATTACGCAATTGTCTTACTCTTGCATCCTGGATGAGGTCAATAAATAATTTTGTTTCTTTTTTTACATCATCACTGCAAACAACTGCTGAGATTGCAACTACACTGTCGGCACCGTTTTCAACCGCACTCATGCAATTCTCTTCATTAATTCCACCGATAGCAATTACTGGAATTGTTATAGCATTTTTTACATCTTTAATCCTGGCAACACCAATCCCCTTTCCTGCATCTTTCTTCGTAGAAGTATCAAATACAGGACCAACACCTACGTAATCAGCCCCGGCTTTTTCTGCCTGGATTGCTTCGTCAATGTTGCTAACACTAAGACCAATTATCTTATCAGGACCTAGAAGTTTTCTTGCAGTTTTAATTGGCATATCGTCCTGACCTATATGGACTCCATCCGCGTCAACTGCTAAAGCGACATCAATCCGATCATTTACCAGAAATATAGAGTAATCATTGCATATTTTCTTGATTTCTGATGCTTCACAGATCATCTCTTTTGTGCTCCTGTTCTTCTCCCGGTACTGAACAATTTTGCAGCCTGATTCTACCGCTTCCGTCACATCAGATAAAGTACCTTTTTTTGAGAGTCCGGAATCCGTTACAAGATAAAAGTCGATCTCTTTCAACAGAGAATACTTAAGGCTGAAATTTTTCTGGTTCATAGCTATTTGTATCCATTCAGAATTCGTGTTTCGAAATGAACTTTTTCAAATTTATCTTTCTTCAAGATTTATTTCTTCAAAGTTGGCCATTTTTTCTACTTTCTCGTCTGACAGATTGAAAACCTCATCGTACAGATTAACTTTAAAGCTTCCAGGCCCTTTTGACATTTCAGCTGCAAGCTCTCCTGCGACTCCAAAGTAAATCAGAGCATCCCTTGACGCCTCACAAAAATCCGGGTTTACAGAAGCAAATGAACCTATTACCGATGCAGCCATGCACCCTGTCCCGACAATTGATCCCATTTGTTCATGTCCGTTTTTTATAATAAATGTCTGTGTTCCGTCGCTTATTATGTCTTCTTTTCCTGTCATCACAACAACCGCAGACTTTACTTTTGCAAACTCTTTTGCAACCTGTTGAGGGTCAGCATTGATTGAAGTTGCTTCAACTCCTCTGGTTTCAGCGTTTTCGCCTGCCAGTTTTGCGATTTCGGAGTAATTACCTTTGATTATGTCAATATGAGCAGAATCAAGAATTTTTTCAGCCATTTCATCCCTGAACTTCGTAGCGCCAACTCCGACCGCATCGAGTATAACAGGTATTTCCTTTTCGTTCGCAGCGACAGCAGAGATAATCATAGCATCTATCAGTTCGGATGTCAAAGTTCCGATATTAAGTACAAGGGCAGAAGAAATTTTTGTCATATCGGCACATTCTTCAGGAGCATGCGCCATTACAGGAAGTGCGCCAAATGCTCTTGTCATATTAGCGCAGTCGTAAATAGTAACCCAGTTCGTTATATGATGTATCAGGGGTTTTGCTTCCCTTATTGTTTTTAGCGGGCCTTTCATCAGTTATTCCTCAAAGCGTTTTAAATACTTGGATATCTACAAAGCCTATTAGATTTTAAAAGCATTTTAATATACTTCATTTTAATAATTTAGCATTTATTTTTGTTGTATATTAAAATAAGGAATCTAAAACGATATTTCAATGTTCACTTCCTTATAACAATATAGCGGGTTTTAAGGAATTAGACCCTCCATATTTGACGAACCAGTTTTAATAATTATTGTTCAAATATTTAAGGGAAGAACAGGAAGAGCACGGTAAAAGTAAATTCCAATTTATACACTTGACCAAAATATCTCAGATACACCTGGAATTTGTTTTTGTGTATCGCTCCAGTTCACATATAAAAGATCGATATAAACTAAAAATAAGGTAAAAATAGGAAATGGTAAAAATAGTTAAGGATTTTTAATTTATTCATACTGGATACATGTTATTGGAGTATTTTAGGCCTTTTCGCCGAACTCAAGCTTTCTCCCGGCTCCATCTATAACTGTCTTTTTTCCATCGTTGTAGATATACCTCGCAGAGGTATTCCCATCTGCTCCATATTTTGTCCAGACTGTCGTATTCTTGTCCTCGGACCACATATATTCAAATTTTGAGAGATTTTCCTCAGTGCCTGTTTCTATGAACGCTTTACAGAGAGTTTTGCCTTCGAACTCTTCGTTGCCGGCAATTGTCATACCGAGTATTTCACCTGTGGCAGGGTTTTTAACTTGAATTAGTGAGCCTTCAGGACACCAGCTTCCATTAACCGCTTCCGGAAGACTGATGTTGATTTCAGTGTCGTTATTTGAAACGGAAATATTTGTCCCGTGGCTCTCGGTACAACCCGAAGCAAGAATAATTGCTACAAGAAATAGAAAAATTATCTGCTCTTTTGACAAGTACTATCACCTAAACATACCAGAACTTGTTTCTAGACATAAATAAGGTTAGTTCTGAAAATGATTTGAAGACTCAACTCACAAATCCCATGTAGGGCATCAAACACCATTTTTGACAACAGTGAAAATAAATTTATACTCTGGCAATCTTGATTTATACAAAGCTTCTAATCTAATAGTAATATACTTTTGTATCGAACGGAGGCGTGTGGTATAGATGTTAATGTTATAAAAAATAAAGATGAGTTTACCTGGATGAAGCATCTCCTTTCCACAAGCCCGTATCCCATATTCAGGGTGAAAAGGGATGGGACTATAATCTATGCAAACGAAGCATGCTCTCCGCTGTTTAAAGTGTGGGGAATCAGCCCCGGCGAGAAGATTCCCTCAAAAATTCTATTTTTTGTCCTGAAAGCTGTTCTGGGAAAAGGGATTCAGAAAAGTAAAATAAAAGAGAATGGGAGAGAATACTTACTTAATTTTGAATCGGCTGGAAACGGACACATAAATATCTACGGGTTTGACCTCACATTGCTGAGATCGGAAGAAAAAATATCAAACGCTGAGAAAACGTATTATGAAGAAATTCAGGAACCCGGAAAAATAGGTTTCTTATCTTCAGATTTACAAACACTGCTTGATAAGATTGCAGAAATGACTGCTTCTGCTCTTCAAGTAAAATCCTGTAGAATTTTAAAAACCTCAGATTATACCGAAGGAACCTGCAATGGACTGCATTTTCAGGAAATAGGATCGAACAGGAAGAATCAGATCTTACAACAGGAATTTGCTTATGGGATAAGCGTTTTCGCAAAAATGAATGGAATAAATTTTGCTGTTATAACACTTCAAAAAAATAAACCTGCAGAATTTGTTCTGGAAAATGTGTGCTACCTCAGATATGTATTGTCATTAGTCATTAAAATCCTTGAGTGCCAGGAAAGTGAAAGAAACCTCAAGGGTAGAACTCATTCTTTGGGAAATCTACTCCAATCCATGCCTGATCCGGCTTATTTTAGAAACCTATGTGACAGAACTGAAAATGATGGATTTATTGTTAGAGAAGGAGACTTCTCAAACGAAGGGCTTACAGCGAATTCCTTATTTGAAATAGAGAAAATAATCCATGAAGAGTTTCTATCTGCCGTTAAAGAAAAGGATATTCTAATTTTGAATAAGGAGGTAGGGTTTACAGAAGCAGTGCAGGAAAGAAAAAGATTAAAGAAAAATGAAGAAACTTTAGAAATTTCCCTTAAAGTACAGAAAGTCCTGTGGAGTGTAATCAATAACAGTCCTGCAGTAGTCTTTTTGTGGAGAAATGAAGAGAACTGGCCTGCAGATTTCGTTTCTGAAAACATTTCTCAGTTTGGGTATACAGTTGAGGACTTTACATCCGGCAAATTTCTGTACGGGAATATTATTCATAGGGAAGATGTAGACAGGGTAAGGGCAGAGCTTGATCACTACACTAAAGCCGGTTATGAGGACTTTAGAATTGAGTACAGGATATATACAAAAGATGGAAAGCTCCGCTGGGTCGATGAGAGAACTTTTATTCAGCGAAATAAGGCTGGAGAAGCCACCTATTTTCAGGGCGTCGTCATTGATATTACCGAGAGAAAAATTGCGGAAGAAGTTTTCATCAAAGCTGAAGAAATGAGAAAAAAAGAGATTAGCCACAGGATTAAGAACAATCTTCAGATAGTCTCTTCTCTGCTTGATCTACAGGCTGAAAAATTCAGTGACAGAAAAGTTATTGAAGCTTTCAGAGAAAGTGAAAACCGCATACAGTCAATGTCCCTTATACACCAGGAACTTTGTGAGTCCGGAAAACTTGATTCTCTTGATTTTTCTTCCTATCTCAGCAAATTAATAGAAGATTTAACCAGGGTATATAATACAGAAAATCGCAAAGTTCTGGTGACTATGGACATCAGAAGTATCTTCCTGGGGGTCGATACCGCAGTTCCTCTTGGTATTATAATAAATGAATTGTTCACTAACTCTCTCAAATACGCCTTTTCAGAAGGAAGCCGCGGAAAAATTTGTATTGCACTATTCAGAGAAAAGGACAAACAAGAGAAAGACGGAAATGATATTTCAGGTGAAACTTTTTCTGCCAAGACTCCGTATCTTAAAAGTTCTCCTTCAGCGTCCAGGACCTATGAGACCTTAACGCTTGTTTTTGAAGATAACGGAAAGGGTTTTCCTGAAGAAATCGATCTCAAAAATCCCGATACCCTGGGTTTGCAGCTTGTAAATGCTCCCGTTGAACAAATAGAAGGAAGTATATATCTGGAGAGAGGCAGAGGTACAAAATTCACTATAAAATTCAAAGGAGAAATTTATGAAAACAGCTGAACAGGACTCAGGATAACAAAGACTGATGACATGAGGAAAAGAAGACAAAAATGGAAAAAAAGACAAAAATAACTCCTTTGTAAGCTTAATTACTCAAAACAAAATAATTCCCTTTGCGAGCCTGTAGTAAATAAAAAGTTCAAGATCTTATATATCAGTAATTTAAGATATCATGCATCTTAGATAGATTTTATATCAATATCACATTTTTTAAATTAAAGAACAAAAGAAGATATACTTTTTAAATTGAGAATGTAAGAAAAAAGAATTTGCCTTTAAAATACATCACACAGGGAGTGGGTATGATGGAAGGGAGTTTTTTCAAAAAAGTACTGGTTGCAACGGACGGCTCTGAAAATGCCGCAAAAGCGGCTTCTTATGGAGTAAATATCGCAAAGTCAACAGGAGCGGAAGTTTATGCAGTTTACGTTGTTTCTACTCAACATGCTGTAACTACGCGATCGGTTAAAGGCTGGAGTGACTCATTTGAAGAATACCTAACCAATATTGGAGACTCTGCACTTGAATACGTGGAAAAACTCGGAAAAGAATCAGGAGTTAAAGTTCAGCCTGTAATTCTGAAAGGAATTCCGGCTGAAAGAATTCTTGATTATGCTGAAGAAAAGGGAATTGACCTGATAGTCATGGGTACACAGGGTCTCACAGGCGTCAAGAAATTTCTTATCGGCAGTGTCTCAGAGAATGTGCTCAGGCACTCGAAGGTTCCTGTGATGATAATTCGATGAAAGCAGGCCCGGAAGGCCTGCTAATTTTTGCTGCCAATTCTCTAATCCTGCTATTTTTTGTTGTATTTTTTTATATCAGCATTTCTAATCAGTACTCGGGGCCTTTCCATGAAATCATAGCTTTTCAATCCCCGAAGATTATTGACTTTTTAATCCTCAAAGATTCCGGACCCCGTGAAAATGTCTTTTGCTTCTTCGAAACTCAGGTCTTCGGGAGGCACAATGATATTTGATTCAAGTATCTCTTCAGCTCCAATCATCTCTCCTTTTTCCTTTATCTTGGAAACCAGTTTTACAAGCTCTTTCCTGAACTCTTCGGCATTCCCTTCCGTAACAAGAGTCACAATCCGGTTATCTATCTGATTAAGTTCACCACAGAGGGCTTCAGACACTCGATACTGGCCTTCCCCCATTATTCTGACTATCATTTTCAAACCTCCTTTTTCTCTTCTCCGCCTTTGACTTCTTCCCCTGTTGTCTTCTTTTCCGGTACTTTTCCGGCGTCTGCCTTAAGCCTTGCAAGCTCGGATTCTACATTGCTCTGAGCACTGATTTTTGTAAGTTCCCTATCTATTTCGTCCCTGCTGCCAGTTAGATCTTCGAGTGTGCCGGCTTCCATAAGCTCATCAATTGCTGCAGCCCGAGCTTTCATCTCCTCGGTTTTATTTTCGGCTCTTTCAAGAGCAAGACCTACATCTGCCATTTCTTCACTGATCCCGGTGACAGACTCATTAATTTTTACCTGGGCTTCAGCTGCTGAGTACTGAGCTTTGATGGATTCTTTTCTTGTCCTGAAGATTTCTACTTTTGTTGAAAGGCGCTTTTCTGATTCTACCAGTTTTTCCTGCTGCCTGTCGAGTTCTTCAATTTCCCTGTCAATATTCTCTACCTGCTGACTAAGGGCAGCTTTTCTCTCAAGGGCCAGCCTTGCAAGGTCTTCCCTGTTAGCTTCAATTGCGTCTTTTGCCTGCCTTTCAAGCTTGTCCTTGTTCTGCATAAGTTTAGCGCGCTGAAGTTGGAGGCGTTTTTTTGAGCTTGCAACCTCTGCAACTCCTCTTTTTACATTTTGAAGGAGTTCCAGTTGCTTCTCATAAGAATAATCAAGTGTTTCGCGAGGATCTTCCATTCTATTAAGCACTTTGTTCATTTTTGACTTAAATACGGTTTCCATCCTTGTAAATAATCCCATGTGTTTTCCCCTTTAGTTTTTGAGAATCATCGAGCAAAGTAGATGTGAGGTTTCAGATTCTTCCGTAATGCAGGTGAAACCTTCTGGTATTCTTTTTATCTTTTAATTATAGCTTTAATATCCATCTAATTTAGCTTTAATATCCATCTAATTTAGCTTTAATATCCATTTGTTTTGGTTGGAGTTATATTTTTAGTTTATGCGTTTTCTGGTTTATCTGTGCAAAGTTCAGGTTATTTATTTCAGATTTTTTTCCTTCGGCACTTTATTAGTATATAAAATAAATATATATTTATAAGACATTAAATATATATTTTATGAGATTATTCGCTATCTTGCGAACGATTTATATATACAAAATACAACTTATCTAAAGATATTATGACAAAACCTGAGAGCAAAACTGAATTTTTTTATACTGAAAAGGGGTTAATTACAATAGGCAGCCCCGTAAAACTCCAGATTCTTAACTTGCTCAGGGAAGAACCAAGATCATTTGACGAAATCGTAAAATATACGGCAAAAGCCAAATCAACTATTTCTGTACACTTAAACAATCTCAGGGCATGCGAACTTGTAAAAGAAAATAATGACCCTGAAGATCGCCGCCGAAAAATCTATTCCCTTACTTCCTGTTATATGGGCTGCTCCAAAGAGCCCCTTATCGAGCACTATAGGAATTTGCTAGAAAAGGTTGCCGAAAATGGGAATAACAGATTCCATTTCACTGAAACCGTATTTCATGCTCTCCATTTTGGTTTTGAAGCCTACGGGATTGATAATGCTCCTGTCGTAAAAATTATAGGGTCAGATATTGGAAAACATCTTTCTCCAATTTTCGAAGCCGAAACTTTTGAAGAACTCCTGATAGAGATCGCACGCTTTATGGAATTTCATGGGGATTGCCGGGTTTCTGTACTCTTGAAAGGAACTCCTTCTCTCAAGGTTGAAGACAACTTCAAAAGATCAATGCCTGTCACCGGAAAATCTTTTTGCGCCCTTCGAGAAGGGCTCATAGAAGGAATTCTTAAAGAAAAGCTTGGGGAAGATTACAGGGTTTTAGAAACTGAATGTTATGGGATAGGAAACGATCACTGTCTTTTTGAAATAACCCTATAAACTTCTTTAGTGAACTCTAACGCTTAGGTCAAAATTTTAGTTAGAAGCTAACCGTTTTAAGCTAACCGTTTTAAGCGCGCATAGATTTCAAAGCCTACTGACTCATAATACTAAACCTCTAAACTCGCTTCTCAATTATCTGACCAATCAGCTTTCCGACCAACTTTTATTTGAAGAGGGCTCTAGCGTGCGTCTCCTATTATAACTCCCAGCTCCGATTTCAGGCGAGGACCTATCGCTGCCACTATACCTGGACCATCGGTTTTTTCCTGGCACACAATAGCGTGTTCAAGCAGGCCAAGACGCTCAATTTCATAAATATCCCTGCCGTGCCCTGTCCTTTTTATTGCACTTTTGATTTCCGAACGGGTAGCTGCATTAACTATAACCCTGTCAGTACCTGCTTTTTTCCAATTCCACCAGAGATCAAGCTGTTTTTTGCTGAAACGGGCCGTTATTTTTTTATTTGCCTCAAATACTTCAATTTCAACCGGCAAATGAGGTATCAGACCGAATCTGGATGCAAGCTGTTTTGGCTTTCCACTGCCAAGAGCTTTTAGTTCCTCAGCTTCAACCCTGACAGGTACGCCTATGTTTACTACAAAAGCGTCCTCTGCAAAAGCCTGAAGAAAGCCTATATATGTCTTACCTGCTTCAGCCTTTTTTGCAGGAATTCCGTATCTGGAAACCAGAAAATTTGCAGACACTTCTTCATCTTCACCTTCAAGAGAGAACTCAACCCAGTTTTCAGAGGTAACAGAGATATCAATCTTTACTTCAAGGTCTTTCAATTCGTTCTCAACCAGGGGTTTTAAAAGGTCAATCATCCTTTCCCTGTTTTTTCCATAAATATGCTGGAGGGTTACAACTTTTATCATGGTTTTCCTGCCGCTTACTCTCATCTGTCTCTCTATTCCGGAACCTGAAAGCTCGATTTAATTCTTCAGATAAGATTCCAGAAGCTTCTCACTTTCCTCCAGGGCTGAGATAACAGTTTCATCAATAGGGCTTTCTGCCCTTTCAATCTGGTTCTGGAGTTTTTTAATATCCCGGCTATAAGGGCCGAGCTTGCGGGAAATCGCATCTTTACTATCTCCCTGCTCCATCGCATCCCTGTGGATGCTTTCTATTTTGTTTTTAAGATACTTTATTTTTTCAAGAATTTCAGCATTTAGCGGGTCAAGCTTTTCTATCTGATCAGGCTCTCTTGGTTCTACATCTTCTGCAGGTGTTTCTTCTTCACCTTCTGTGCCCTTCCCCATTTCTTTTCTTTCGGACTCTTCTTTTTGCGCTTTTTCTATTGAATACTCTTCAGAGATTATATCTCTGAATTCTTTAAGGGCAGTCTCTACTTCCTTTCCATATTCAGTAAGTTCAACAAATTTTATCCGCCCCTCAAATGTGAATCTTATGAGTCCGCACTGTTCCATTTTCGCGAGGATTCTTGTTGTATGGGCAAAGGTGGAATCTATTTCTTTCGAAATAACTGAGGCGTAGGTCTTTCCCATCGAGCCTATAAATAGCAGCGCAAGAGTGGGTTTTTCCTGCAAAAATAACTTTTCTGCATTTTCTTCGGACATGCTATCACATTAAAACTTTTTAGCGGATTGTTTCTGGATCTCAACTAAGGCTTTTTTACGAACTAAGGCTTTTTTATTATTCTTTAAGGGGTTATATATAATATAATATTGGAGTAAATATTGAAGTAATTTTCAGGTTTCTAGCATTTTCTTCACCTAGAAAGCTTCCTGATTATATTTTTTATTTCAGGAATGGGAGCATCAGTCCTGAATGAAGTTCCGCTGAAGTGAGTTCTGGAAGCTTCAAACCCATGAGCCTTAAGGGCTTCTATCAAAGTCTCTATACCGGTTGCAGAAGCCCCGAGTTCTTTACAGATCACGTGCTGGTCATAAAACATCGGGATATCTAGTTCATCCCTGCTGAAAGTGATTAACTTTTTCGCTTTATCTTTTGTATTCAGAGGATGTACTTCAAGTTCCGAAATGACCTTATCACAGAAACAGGGTTCCCTTAAAGGTCCGAGCCAGAGAGGACCTGCAACCTTTGTGAGCGCCCCACATACCGGGCAATTCTTATCGATGTGGACTGCAAGCCCATAGACAGGCCCCCTGAACCCGCATGCAGGACAGTGAACGTTGAAACCCATTGACTTCAAAGTTCTGTCAACGTGTTTTGTCCCTGGAAGTACCTCAAGGTAAGTGCGGACGTAGTGGCGTGTCACATGAGAAAGCAGAGGCATCATTCCTTTTTCATGTTTTGCAAGTTCTCTGGCACAGGCTCCCAGGAGAACTCGCAGGCCCATTTCACTGTGATATTCCGTGTTTAAAGGTACAGCAGCATATTTCCTTATTCCAGCATTCAGATGGGCTCCACATAAGGGAGCAGTATCTGTTGCCGTAACAGAGAGCATACTCTGTACCGAGGCAGCTGCTGCATCCAGGAAGGGTGAAGGAGTGCCAAAGGGATCAATATCCACTATGTGAAATTTCTGTTCGTGGAGCAGTACGTTTGCGTTCTTGCGAGTAGCCAGCGTCTTTCCCTCAAGCCCGTTAAGTTTGATATTTTCCTTTATCATTTCAAACGCATCGGGGCTCCAATCATTCATTGTCGCATGGATTCCTACTTCGCCTGCGATCCTAAGGCCCCTTATTCCTGATGCAGAAAATGCATCTACATAACGGATTTCTTCCCTGAGAATTTCTTTCCTTGAAAGGAGGCTGTCTACAAATGCCGCTGTAGCTGCAACATTAATATCTCGGTTAAGCTCCATTTCCGGGTTATAAAATACAGCCGCTGCCGAGGGAGGAAAGGTTGCATCCGGAGGTGGCACCGGAACAGAAACCTTTGTTGTACCTTCGACTATGATTTTACAGATCATTTGAAAGTGCTATCTTTGGGATCTTATTTTACAGTGATGGTCATTTCCATCTGCGGATATCCTTTCACACCGAAACTATAACTTCCAGGCTCATTGAATGTGTACTCCAGAGTTTTTCCATGTGCAAGCTTCTGGTCTTCGAAAAGCCTTTCTTTACTGGTTAAGGTAAAAACACTGGATTCCTGGTAATTTTTCCACATTACGATATCTCCAGCATTGATTTCCAATCTTGAAGGGATGAAAAGATTATTTTTAAGCCTTACAAGATGTGATTTCGGTGTATTTTCACCCGACTGTAAGGACCCGTTTCCTCTTTGATTTTCGACCCCAACTTCATTTTGTTTTTCTTCAAACTCTTCCTGTATTCCAGAATTTTCTGTTTCTTCAGGTGTCTCCTGTTGCTCTACTGTATCTATTCGTGCCGAAGTTTCGGTCTCTTTTGTTTCAGAAATTTCTGTATTTTCTGCTGTCTCTATCTCTTCAGATGCCCATGTTTCCTCTGATGTGTCTGTTTCTCCCTGTGTTTCAACTTCCTCTGCTGTCTCTATTTTTGGTGTCCACCTTTCTTGCGAGCTCCGGTATTCTCCTGAGCCCCCGCTGGAACTTTCCTCTTCGTTATCTTCTGAACCCAGGCAGCCTGATACAATTACTGATAGAACGACAAGCAGCAAAATTATTCCTTTTGCTACCACTTACCTCCCCCGAATAGTAAGTTTCCATTTTGTATTCTCAATTATATATTAGCTTTTATATATAATAATGTTTTCTAACAATTATTAAATTGGAATCAGTTTTGAAGAAAGGATGTAATTTTCAGTGCTGTATACTGATCTCCTGGATTAAAGTTGAATAAAATTTAGCACTATTTTGCTCATAATACAATAGAAAAAATCACAATGTAGAAAAGCCTAGCTTACAACATGGATTCAGAATTCACTTATGGGAAAAAAATATTTTAAGAATATAAGAGGCTCGGAAGTTTATCTGCGTTCATGCCCCTAACATACTTCAAAAAAGGTAGATATACTTAAAAAACATAGCGATGCATCCGCTATGTTAAAAAATTTAATACTCCGAAAGGTGTAAGAGTGTATATGTGCACCTGTCCGAGATATCCTGAAAATAAAGATAAAAAGCCTAAGGTTGAATGTTATACCAGTACAGAAAGAACGTTATAAAAAATAGAGAAAAATAATCGAGAAAAAATCATAGTTGGACTGGTATATCCCGCAGCAAGCTGCGGGAGTATTCGACTGAAATAATAGACATTTCAGAGAAGTTATTCGGTTCCTTATGGAAAGCCTATTCGTATATTTAAAGTCCTTTTATGGATAAAGAATATCAGTGCTTCAATGAGCCAATCATTCCTAAATCTCTATCCTCGGTTTTTGCAGTTTTTTCTCAGGGTTCGGCCACACTGACATTTAAACCCATTTTTGGCTGGCCAACAACGGTGAATGAATAATCTCCAGTCTCATTGAATGTATAAGCAAAAGCGCGCTTGTATACAAGACTCTGATTCTCAAAGAGACCCTGCTCGCTGACCAGAGTTAGGCGCCTCTTCGGATTTTCCTCAAGATTCATCCAGGCAACTTTTTCTCCTTTCTTTAGTTCAAGATTAGAGGGATTTGCCCTTTTATTAACCAGTCTTATTGTATAGGGAGTTTCTCTAATTTCTGAACTTACATTCTCAGATTCCCCTATAGTTTCATTTTCTGTTGAAGTTATTTCCTCTTCAGTTTCATTTTCTGAGGGAGTCACGGTTTCTTCTGAAGTGATATTCTCTCCTGGAGTTATGGTTTCTTCTGAAGTGATATTCTCTCCCGGAGTTATGGTTTCTTCAGGGGTTGCATTTTCTTCTGGTGAGGGCTTCTCATCTCCCATGCAACCTGAAAGTAAAACAGTACCTAGTACGAGAAGCAGAACAACGACTTTAATTTTAATTTTCATCTTCATTTTATTCCTCACATTTATAGATCATGAAATTTCGAGATTTTGATTCCATCTCGAATTTTCACTCAAATCTAAGTTAATATTTATCTATCAGTTTCAACTCTTTTCATTTTATTAAACTTGATTGAGTTTGTTGATTTGTGGCTTTACCTGCATACTTTAGATCTGCCTGAATTTTCTAAATAAAATCTAATCCGGTTTTTCTTTTTAAGAGAACTAACGGTATAAAAATTATTTTTCGTTTTTTTGCATACTCAGGTCTACTTTAGTCTCTATCTAAGTGTTCTATCTTTTAAAATACTTCGGACACATTTCTTAGATCATAAATATGTAGAGAAACTGATGAATATAATTTTAACATTTTGCTCACATATAAACATATTCATGATCGGAAAATTTACTGCCAACATTCTTTCTAACCATAGACACAATTGTTTTGCCTGAAACAGAATTTGTATTGATCCTTCTCATACACTGTTCCATAAAAGTAAAGCGAAAGCTCCAATAATTGCAATTACTACGAAGGTATTTTTTGAAATGGAAAAAAGATTATCAGAACCTGAAATTTTCGAAATAAAGGCTTTATTTATTGTACTGACAAGGCTTGCAAGCACCGCAGTGTTTGCTGCGGTTGCATAAGAGATATTTCCACTTACTGCAAGAAGAGTTACGGAAACTATCACACCCGAACTGCTGACAAGAGCCCCAAGAGCAGTGGCGTAAATCCCTATAGTACCTCCGGTTTTATAAGCGAAGCTTCCTATGATAAGGATCAGGGTAAAAGCAATGCCGAATTTAAAGGCCTGACCAAGTGAAAAAGGAGATTCAATTTTAAGTGCCGTCCCACCCACAGGGCAGAGCTTTTGATTTCTTCTCAGAGTAGCAACTGTAGAAACAAGGAGGAGTATAAACTGGGGGGGGAGCATGTAAAGGAGCGTCTTACCTGTAGGGTCGACTATAAGGGTCAATGCCATGTTTCGAATTAGCATAGAGATATTGCAGAGCAGGATTCCTGTAAAGACAGCACTGTCCATATCTTTTGCTTTTTTTGAAAGTCCTGCGAGTGCTGCCGTCGTAGCTTCGCTATTAACAAATCCGCCAAGGAAGCCAGAATAACATATCCCACGTGTAGTTCCGTACTTTTTCAAGAGTACATAGCTTGAGAAACTTATAAGTGAAACAAGAATTACAATAAAGATTGCATATCTGAGGTTTACAAGTCCGAAAAACTGTTTTTCCGGCATCACCGGATAAAGTATAAAAGCTACGGCAAGAAACTGTATGGCATTGTAAAGTTCTTCTTTTGTCAGGTTTCCGGCAAACTGGTGAAGGGGTTGTTTCTGAATCAGGAGGAAAGATACAACTATTGAAGAAACAATTGCATACAGGCCATAATCATAGCCAACAAGAACTCCCATTACAAAAATAAAGAAGAGACTTATAGGGCTGGTAACTCCTATCCGTTTGAAAAGAAAGATTTTGCAATAAGTAATTATGGAACAGATAGCTGCAAAAAATAACGTAGCTACATAAACAAAGCCCGAACCTGTCGATTCGCTCACAAGAGCAACGAGCATGCCTGTTATACAGGTTATAGTATAACTTCTGACACCAGCAAAAATCTCATGCTCAATGCCTCTGTGTTCCCTTTCTATTCCCACCAGAATTCCTATTAGAAAGGCTATGGCCAATTTTGTCATGAAATCCAGAAAAACCGGATCGAAACCAAACTCTTCAATTGTACCCGTAATTCAACCTCTATATACTTCTATATGTAATTCTGTTAAGCCAATAAGTATTCCTAGAGTGATTTGTATAACACGAGTAAAGTGAATAAATGAAAAATTAAAACAAAATATAATTTTATAGTAAGAATGCTCTTGCTAATTAAGATAGCCCCTGAAAGAAGAAGAAAGTTCAGAGTAAATGGGAACCTGTAAAATTACAGGTTACTCCGAAAACTTATTATAAATTTGTTAATTCGATTGAAGTCTTTGTTTATCTTTGTTTATAATATAACCTGGATCCTTTTCGAACTGGATTCATTTTTATACTTCCACGAATTCAACTTCAATTGGTTTGTCTTCTGTCTCTCTAATAGTTATAACTGCACCTGAACCCTTGCTGGCTTCTCCCGGATTAACCACAACTGTTTTTCCAACTGCCTCTATACCTTTTGCTTCATGGATATGCCCGCAGACAATCAGGTCGACTCTGTCAAGGAATTTCTGGATAGCTTTACTACCTACGTGCCCGAAGGGAAGTTCATCTCTGGAACCATGGGGAGGGGCATGAGTAAGGAGCACTATTGTCCCGCAGTCAGCAGAATGTTCTGCTGAGCAGACCATTCCCTCAAGAGCATTTTCTATCTCCTCTTCAGAAAGCTCAAAGGGAGTGTTGAAAGGCGTGGGGTTTGAACCTCCAAGCCCTATAAACCGGATATTTCTTATCTGCTCGGTTTTCCCATGCAGATTTATTGCTTTTGAAGCGTCAAGGGTTTTAAGAATGCTTCTCTGATCGCAGTTTCCGGGAATTGCAAGCACAGGTCTGTCAAACATTTCAATTAATTCATCCACTTTTTCATCAGGCCCGAAATGGGTAAGATCCCCGACAATTACGACAAGATCAAAATCTCCGGCTTTTTCCATCATTTTCTTTATTTTCGAGTAATCCCCATGAGGATCAGATATAGCTAGTATCTTCATCAGTATCCCATCTTCAAATCTTTAATCGTTATCTGCAACCCATTTCTGCAATCTCAATTCTATGCTGTTTTCTATACAGTATAAATCTGCGCTTGCTTTTGAACATGCATACATGTTTTATATTCCTTACGTAAATATAGTGCCCATGCGCGATATCGTTATCATAGGGCATAAAGCAAAGACAAACGGCGATTTCCCTTTAAACGACCTTCCTGGTTCCGCAGGAAGAATGGATATCCTCTGCCGCTGTGTAAGCTCTGCCCTTTTTCTTTCTTTCGGAATGCGCAGGGACGTTAACGTTCACCTGCTTCTTCTGGGAGAACCGGATCCCGGGAAAATGATCAGATTTGAAGGGCTTCACCTGAGGTACCTTAATCCAGATGAGAGAAGCAGTGGTTCGCTTATCCAGAAAGCCCTTCAGAAAGGCGCAACAGAACAGGATGTTCGTTCTACACCAGGAGTCTGGATTCAGAGAGGAGACCTCAAGTCCCTGCTTTCGAAGTTTGAGGGGCGAACTCTATATTATATGAGAGAGGATGGGGAAGATATTAGAAAACTTGCCAGTGAAATCCAGGATCCGGTCTTTATTCTGGGAGACCATACAGGCGTTACTGAAGAGGAGGAAGCACAGCTTCTTGAAGCCGGAGCAAAAATTGTATCAGTAGGCCCTATTTCTCTTCATTCCAACCATTGCATAACTCTTATTCACAACGAACTGGACAGGGCTGAATTCGAAAGAGGAGAGTTGCCAGGAGAAACTGACTGCATAGTTGAAGAATAAGCTTCAATTTCTGAATTTACTCCAATACATAAGATTATATCTGATTTCCCTGTATCAGGATAGAAATTTACCCTGCGGCATTTCCCGGACATTTATCTTTCAAAATTGGTGTGCGGATTATCCCCAGGAGCATTTGCCCGTATTCCTGATTTGTCTTTCATCTCCTGACTATTCACTCCCAGGTCTATTTCCCGAACAAAGAGTTAAAGAAAGTGAAACAAATGGACATACTTGAAATTTTAAAAAAGATCCTGCATGAAGGCCCTATATGCGATAACTGTCTGGGCCGTCAGTTTGCAAAATTATCCACTGGCCTGAGCAACAGAGAACGCGGGCAGGCATTAAAACTCGCCCTCGTCCTGGAAGGGGACCGAATCTACAAAAGTGAAAATAATGACTCTCTTCTCAAGGAACTTGCACCTTGCAGCTCATTTGCAAGAAAAACTCTTGGAATAGAGGGAGAAGATGAACAGTGCTGGGTTTGCCTTGACCAGTTCAAAAAACTGAACAAATGGGCAGATGAAGCGGCAAAGGCTCTTGAAGGCCTTGAGTATTCCACATTCCTTGTAGGCACGAAGGTTAGCGGGCTACTGAGTGAAAATGAAGAGATTCTCTGGGCTGAAACAGGCACTGCATATGCCGAACAGCTTAAGACCGAACTTAACAGAGAAGTGGGAAAAAGGATTGCAGAAAAGGTTCAAAAAGATGTAGATTTCGAAAATCCTGACATTACAATCACTCTTGACCTTGCAAAAAGCAAGCTGGAGACCCAGATTAGATCCGTATATATTATGGGGCGCTACCTTAAAATGGTAAGGGGGATTCCACAGACCCGCTGGCCTTGCAGGAAATGCAAGGGTAAAGGCTGTGAAAGCTGCAATTTTACAGGCAAACAGTATCAGGAATCAGTAGATGAGCTGATCAAAAGCCCTGTAATTGAAGCTTTCCAGGCAATTGATACGGCTTTTCATGGTTCGGGCAGGGAAGATATAGACGCCCTGATGCTTGGAAGCGGCAGGCCTTTTGTAGTAGAGGCAAAATTCCCTAAAAAGCGCAGGACAGATCTTCAAGAGCTCATGAAAAGCATCAACGAGAAAGCTGCCGGAAAAGTTGAAGTAAGAGAGCTGTCTTTTGTCGGAAAGGCTATGATTGAGACCCTGAAGAGCTCAAAGGCGGATAAAACTTATAAGCTTAAAGTTACATTTAAAGAGCCTGTTTCAGAGGAAAAGCTTAAATCCTGCCTTGAGACTTTGAGTGGCACAGAAATCTCCCAGCAGACTCCAAGGCGCGTAGTTCACAGGCGGGCTGACCTTATCCGAAAGAGATATGTACACAGCATCAGGCTTGAGGAACTGACAGGCGACGGGACTGCTTACATAACAGTGAACTGCGAAGGCGGGCTGTATGTAAAGGAGCTTATTTCCGGAGATGAGGGCAGGACAAATCCAAGCCTTACCGGGCTTTTAGGTGTCCCTGCACTTGTGGAAGATCTTGATGTGGTTAACGTCGATATCTGAACCAGATATGAATCAGTAATAAGTGAAGTCGGGAAAACCTGGCTAAACCCTTATTAAAATGATTATCCATCTTACCTATAAAATCTGTATTAACATAGAATTAAAGAAATAAATGGAGCATTCTAAGGAGGAACATGCGATGACAAACTCCCACGGTGAAAGACGTTGCACAAGGTACAAATTACAGAAGACAGTTCGTGAAAGAGGGATTTCCCCTGTAAGCAAAGCAATCCAGGAATTCGAAGAAGGGCAGATGGTCCATATCGACATCGACCCAAGCATTCAGAGAGGAATGCCGAATCCAAAATTCCAGGGTTCTACTGGAAAGGTTATTGGACAGCGCGGCCGCTCATACATACTGGAAGTACGCGTCGGAAATGCAAAGAAGGAAGTTTTTTCCCTTCCTCAGCACCTGAAGCCACAAAAATACTGATCAGTTTAGCAGTTAGGTTTGAAAACCTAACCCCTTTTATCTTGAGTTTACGGTATGCAGGCCTTTTGCCGCAGGCTCTGATTCCTGCCGAAGATTTCGGTAAATAAGAGATAATGGCCTGCAACTAAATGTAAAAATTTAATATCCCTTGTAAAACCTGCTAAAAAAGCAAGCTCAGAGGGGATTAGAAAAGAACTGCTTTTTGATGAATGAATATCTCATCCCGATATAAGAATATATGTAATTATATATCGTTTGTATAACATATACCTGACTCATATCAGGATAGTATTAGAAATAGCCCGGCTGGTCAAATATAGGCCGGATTATTCGAATACTGACTTAAGGATGTTGACAGACGAAAATACTGGCAGCCAGGAATATAAAATCATTAAAGGTTGATCAGAGTATGTCATCCTGCAGGAAATAGTAATTACTATAGTTTTTAACTCATAAAGAGTGTTTTCCAATGATAGTTAAGGAAGTCCTCAACGAAGAATTATTGACATTGGCCGAAGTCAAAGAAATGCTTTTCAAGATTGCAGATGAGCGCAGAGAGCAGGGAATAGAAGTAGGATACGGATTTAGAAAAGCCCTGCATCATGCAGATCAGTTCTCAAGAATTAGCGGGGAAAAGTCAAGGGAACTGGTTAACAAGCTGCTAGAACTTGAGAAAATGAAGCCTGTAATTGCAGTCAGGATTGCAGATATTCTGCCGCAGTCCAGAGATGAGATCAGATCAATTTATGCAAAAGAAAAATATACTCTGAGTAATGAAGAACTTGACCAGATTCTTGATTATGTTAATGAGGCCATGGAATAAGTCCAGGCCAAAAGAGAATAAGCTATATAGCAGTTTTCATCTTGTTATTTATAAGGGAAGTATCCGACACTTAGAGTACTTTAAAATATCAGGGAGTACTTAACCTGAGGAATTATGAATACAGAGGATTCTTTGGGTTATGGAAAGCCTCGAGTCCGGGGATCCAGGTACAGGGTAGTCTCAAGTTTTTAAAGTCCAAAAGCTTGAAGGCAATTCGACGTGTCCGGTTATTGGGAAGAATCCTTACAGGATAGAAGTGTTGAGATAAGCTGAAAGGATCCAGGTTGGCATAGCCTGACCACAGATAATCATAATGGGGTTTCATATTATTGATAGGATGGGTGCTGATGAAAGTAGATAAGTCGCAATCAGATAGACCGTACACTGGCAGATCAGCTGCTGAAAAACCTTCTCATAGCGGCAGGCGTCCGACAGGCAGACCGCAATCAGAAAGACAAACAGAAAGAGGAGCTCCGCGCTCATCCGGAAAATCTATGGAAAGCTCACAGGACAGAGAAGAATACGTATGGGTTCTGGATTATCTCCCCTATGGGAAATCAGTTGACGGTACAGCATTCCAGAAAAAACCTCTTGTTCAGGCTGTAGGGGACAAAAAGTTCTCACTTATGGAACTCGTACCTAAAAATGGAGTGATTCCTTCCATCCAGTCAAGAGTCTATATCGGGCCCGGTGATAGAGAAGAAATAGACCATGTAAAGCAGAGGATAGGCTATGCTGACCTTACAACAGGGGCCAATCTTGAACTCCCTTTCATCCTTGAAGCCTGTGTCAGGTACCAGGAAGAGCGCTTCGTAAAGTTCTTTAATGACGCTCATTCGATAACCACTCGCCTGCATATGCTTGAACTTTTACCCGGGATTGGAAAAAAGTTGATGTGGTCTATTATTGATGAGCGCAAAAAAGGAGATTATAAGAGTTTCCAGGATATCCGGGAGAGAATTCCAAGCCTTCACGACCCGGCTAAGGTAATTGCCCACAGAATCGAAGACGAACTAAAGGATGACTTTATCAAGTACAGATTATTTACCATTCCACCCCGCCGCCAGAAACCTGAGTGAGCAGGGTAATTACCATTCATATTTTTTGTAAAGCTCTGACTGTCTTTTCAATAACATACTCACTGTTTAATTTTTATCAGTTCAGCTTTCAGGTTCAGTTCTGGATTTAGATTCGATTTTGGATTATTTACTTATTCACTTCCATTCATAATGCTTTAGTTTGCGTTTCAGCTTATAGTATTGCTTTATTCAGGAGGTTTCAGCTCTGGTTCGTTCTCTTCTAAAAAAATATAATATAAAAGGAGGCACTTTTGACCAGCATTTTCTGGTCGATGCAGGTTATCTGGATAGAATTGTAGCTGCCGCCGGACTTGAATCCGGGGATGTTGTCCTGGAGATAGGGGCAGGCGTTGGAAATCTTACTGAAAGACTTGCAAAAAAGGCAAAAAAAGTAGTCGCAGTCGAACTGGATCCTGCCCTTGTTAACGTCCTTCATGACCGCTTTGATAATGCAGGGAATATCGAGATTATTTCAGGAGATGCCTTAAAAATTGATTTTCCTGAGTTTACTAAAGTTGTCTCAAACCTCCCTTACTCCATTTCCTCAGAGATTACTTTTAAGCTCCTTCATCATAAATTCAAACTTGGTATCCTTATGTACCAGTATGAGTTTGCACTTCGTATGGTCTCTCTTCCGAATTGCAAGGATTACTCCCGTCTGACTGTCGATACTTACTATTTTGCGGAAGCTTCCATCATAATGAAAGTTCCAAAAGGAGCTTTCCAGCCAGCACCTGAAGTTGATTCTGCAGTAGTCAAACTTGTTCCCCGTCCCGCACCATTTGAAGTCCGAGATGAAGCTTTCTTCATGAATTTTGTGACTGCAGTTTTCAGCCAGCGCCGAAAAAAGCTTAGAAACGCCATCCTGAACACTAATTCCATTCTTAAAATTCCAGATATTAAAGAAGTAATCGAGCATCTCCCACAGGATTTGATGAGTAAAAGAGCTGAAAACCTGACTCCTGAACAGCTTGCCGAAGTTGCAAACGTTATAATGGACCTGAAATCAAAACAAACAAACCCAGAGCTTTAAAGGAATCTGATACTTTAAAAAACCTACAATTCCAAACCCGATAAATCATGGTCGAAATAAAATACGGAAAAGTCCGGGTTAAGCTCGGAGATACAAACTGCGTCTACGAGCCCGCAGAAGACTCTTTTTTACTTGCCGATGCAGTTCTTAAGGAAGCAAAGCCAGGCATGAGCATCCTTGAAGTTGGAACAGGGTCGGGTTTTGTATCTGCTGTACTTCTTGCAAACCTGAAGGATATTAGCCTTCTTGCCACAGAAATTAATCCCCATGCTGCCTTATGCGCGAAAAAAAATGGTGTTGAGGTTATCCGGACAGATCTTTTCAGAGGAATCAGGCCTAAAGACCCAAAAGCCCTATTTGATCTTATCCTCTTTAATCCGCCCTATCTTCCCACTTCTAAGGAAGAAAAAGTTCCGGGCTGGTTGAATTATGCTTTTGACGGCGGGATCAGCGGGAGAGAAACTCTGGATAGATTTCTGGATGAAGTAAGGGACTATCTCAGGCCAGGAGGAAAGATTCTTATGCTTATCTCTTCGATTACCGGGCTTGAGGCTGTAAGGGAGAAAATGGAAGATATGGGCTTTGAAGTTGGAATTATAGAGAGAAAAAAGATTTCATTTGAAGAGTTAATGGTGGTCAGAGGAAAACTTACTTAAAATTTCGGAAAATATTTCTTGGAAAACAGTTCTGGGAAAACAGTTCTGGGAAAATATTTCTTTTAGATCTTTTATAGCTAAAAACTTTGAAATTTTTCTAGATCTTAACCTTTTAGAATTTCTTCATACAAAATTCTATATCTGATTAATGAATTAATTACCCTCTTGAATATTATATTTAAGACTGGCAGATCGTAAACGCTTTTAATTCAAAAGCGTTTGCCTGATTAACTGGAGATAAAAACTGGATGTATTATGATGAAGCCGCCGATGCGGTTCTAGAAACCCTGAACACATCCGAAACAGGGTTGAGTTCGGGAGAAGCAGAAAACAGACTCATAAAGTATGGGAAAAATGAACTTCAGGAAGAAGAAAAAACATCTATGGTAAAACTTTTTCTTTCTCAGTTCAAGAGTTTTCTCATTATTATCTTAATGGCTGCAGCACTGGTTTCTGCTTTCCTTGGAGAGCTTATTGATGCTTTTGTAATCCTGTTTACGGTATTTCTTGCAGGGGTCCTTGGTTTTGTCCAGGAGTACAGAGCAGAAGAATCAATCAAACTTTTAAAATCATTGACCAGCCCCGAAGCCCTTGTAGTAAGGGACGGAAAGGAAGGAAAAGTCCCGTCTTCTGTACTTGTCCCTGGCGATATTCTAATTTTGCAGGCAGGAGATAAGATACCTGCAGATGCCAGGTTGATTGAGGCTCAATCTCTGAAGATTGATGAAGCTTCTCTCACAGGAGAATCCGTACCCGTTGAGAAAAACATTAAAATCTTTCTCCCTGAGACTCCACAGCCTGACCGAAAAAATATGGCCTATACTGGAACTTCAGTTACCTATGGTAGAGGAAAGGCAGTTGTTACTGCAACAGGCATGAATACTGCTTTTGGAAAGCTGGCCGGGCTTTTAGGAGAAATTGAAAGAGAGAGAACTCCTCTTCAGGAAAAACTTGACCAGTTCGGGCGCTGGCTTGGAGCTGCAACGCTTGTGGTTGTAGCCTTTGTAGCGGTGCTTGGGATCTTACAGGGTTTCGATCCTTTTGAGATGTTTCTATGGGGTGTTGCCCTTGCTGTTGCGGCAATTCCGGAAGCTCTTCCTGCAGTTGTGACTGTAGGGCTTGCTCTCGGGGTTAGAAGAATGGTGAAAAGGCACGCCCTTGTCAGGAAACTGCCTTCTGTAGAGACGCTTGGTTCTACTAACATAATCTGTACGGACAAGACCGGAACGCTCACCCAGAACAAGATGACTGTCGAAAAGGTGTATGTAAACGGGACCATCTTAAATGTTACAGGTAGAGGATACGAACCTGTAGGAGACTTTTTCAGGGATGATAAGCCTGTCTCTGAAGACGCGCATCTACATAAGCTGCTGGTTGCAGGAGCTCTTTGTAATGATGCAGGATTAATCCAGGAAGAAGGAATATGGGGTATTCTGGGAGATCCTACAGAAGGTGCTCTCGTGGTTGTAGCAGCCAAACAGGGAATCTGGCGAAAGGCTCTTGAGGAGAAACACAGGCGTGTCGGAGAGGTCCCCTTTTCTTCCGAAAGGAAGATGATGACCACCCTTAACTCATCCGAAGAAGGTCTGAACGCTTATTCTAAAGGGGCTCCGGAAGTTATTCTTGGTTGCTGTACCAGAATCTTTCTTGATGGACAGGAGAAAGAGTTAACTCCTGAAATAAGGCAGGAAATTCTGGATACTGTACACGAGATGGCAAACCAAACTCTTAGAGTGATGGGTCTTGCCTACCGACAGGTTCCGGACAATATTATTCCTGAAGATGCTGAAAGGGATATGGTCTTTGCAGGCCTTACGGGTATGCGTGATCCTCCCAGAGAAGAAGTAAAGGTTGCTATTGCTACCTGTACGAGTGCCGGGGTCAGGACCGTAATGATTACAGGAGATCACAAAACGACTGCTTTTGCTATTGCAAGAGAAATCGGGATCTACCGTGAAGGAGATCTTGTCCTTACAGGTACTGAACTGGATGCATTAGGAGATAAGGAGTTTGAAGATATCGTAGAGAAGGTTTCTGTCTATGCAAGGGTATATCCTGAGCACAAGCTAAAGGTCGTTAACGCTCTTAAGAAAAAAGGGTATATTGTCGCAATGACCGGAGACGGGGTAAACGATGCTCCTGCATTGAAAGCCGCAGATATGGGCATTGCAATGGGAATTACTGGAACTGAAGTAAGCAAGGAAGCGTCCAGTATGATCCTGACAGATGACAATTTTGCATCCATTGTTTCTGCAGTCGAAGAAGGCCGAAATATATTCAAGAATATTAAGAATTTCATTGCTTACGGCCTTACCTGCCATATAGGAGTTGTGCTGATTGTCCTTGCCGGAGTGCTTGCCTGGCAGATCCTGCCTGTTATTGCAGTCCAGATTCTGTGGATCAACCTTATTACAGACGGCCTGCCACCTTTAGCGCTTTCTCTGGAAGCCCCTGACAGGGGGCTTATGAGGCAGAAACCCAGAAAATCAAAAGAAGGGATAGTTTCAAAAAGAATGCTTATAGCAAGCCTTGGACTAGGGATTCTGATCGCCGTCCAGTCAATTGGAGTTCTTTACTGGGCCCTTGAGGAAGGCATGCCCCTCCCAAAGATCCAGACTCTGATCTTTACCCTGGTGGTTATGTCCTGTATGTTCAATGCCTTTAACTGGCGTTCGGAAAGATATTCGATCTTTTCCCTGGGAATTTTCACCAACAAGTCCCTTATTTATGCCATCCTGAGCACAGTGCTTTTGCAGCTTGCAGCAATCTATGTTCCTATTCTGCAGACGGCTTTCCGGACTGTACCTCTCTCACTCTCAGATTGGGGAATGATCATTCCTCTGGCTTCAACGACCCTTATAGTCATGGAGCTTACGAAATATCTGGAATGGAGAATTCACAGGTGAAATTAAGGAATAGGATTTAACAGGTGAAATTAAGGAATAGGATTTGCTTTAAGCAATCCTTATCCTATTTTTTGGTAATTCCTTTTTAATTTTTCAGCCTAAGTGGCAAATAAAATAATTCTTCTTTCTTTATTTCCATATCTCTTAGTTTTCTTCCTTTAATAAGAACAGAAATAAAATATTGTTGCAAGAAAATATTATTTAATAACATTATTCCTCTAATCATATATAGAATAAAAACAATAAGTGTGAGCACTATGACCCCGATATACAGGGAGAATCCCAACTACCCGGAATTTATTGTAGGAATCGAACCGCCTGCTGATAGGAAGGAAAAAGCACTCTGGTTCATTTTCCGGGGCCGTGAGATCCTTCTTAAGCTTAATAAAAACCCCGGAGCGATTCCGAAATTGATTGATTTTGGAGAGACTGGGCTTTTTGGGATAAGAGAACAGTACCTGGGTACACTTAACGGTATACATTGCTATTCCATAGAACTTCCAGAGGATGCTGAGGCACCAGAGGAAATGAAGTTTGTGGATCTCAGGCAGGCTTATTCCGAAATAAGTGAGGGGTGCTTTGCACTTGTTAATAAGGCAGTCCAGATAATGGAATGGGACAGGACAAACCAGTTCTGCAGCCGCTGCGGGGCAAAGACCCTGCAGAAGCCCGGAGAAAGAGGAAAAGAATGTCCTGACTGCAGGGAGCTTTTTTATCCAAGAATCTCACCGGCCGTAATCGTACTTATCAGAAAAGGGAATGAAATTTTACTCGCAAGGTCGCCTAATTCCCCACCAGGCATGTATAGCTTGATTGCAGGTTTCATTGAGCCTGGAGAATCAGCTGAAGCTGCGGTTGTCAGAGAGGTTAAAGAAGAAGTAGGCATTAAGATCAGGGATATCCGCTACTTCGGGACACAGGCCTGGCCGTTTCCCAATTCGCTTATGATAGGATTTACTGCAGAGTACGATTCAGGAGATATCCAGCCTGACGGGTTTGAAATAGAAGATGCAAAATGGTTTTCAGCTGATAAATTACCTTCACTTCCTGGAAAAATAAGTATATCAAGAAAGCTTATTGACCATTTCCTTAAAGAAGAAGGTCTGGAAGTTTAAGTTCCTGATCAGAGTCTGATTTCAGAGCTTGACTCATAGTTCGATTCATCTATTTACAAGGTTTTTAACATAACCATTTCCAAGATTACCATCAGACAGCCCCATATTATTATTCTTTCCCAAATAATTGGAAAATGATTATTAACCTGCATTCGGCAAATGGACGCAAAAATTCATTTCATTTTTTACTAATATCGTTTTTCTCAAGACTTCTAACATTATGTTATTAGATACATTTTCTAAATGTTACCAATATATTCGCAAATTTATATTTAGTGTAAGTTTGTAGAATAATAAACAGTGAGATGCGTAGTCTATTGATTTTTAGCTTTTTTACCATAAAAGTGCAATCAAAAATTTATATATGTTGAGGCGTTTGCTGTCGAATGCAGGAAATAATAGTAAACTTATAATTTCACCACAATTTGCTTTCTGAGACTTGTAAGAAAATATTCCTTATAACAGTTAAGGACTGATACACACGAGCAGGAAATGTCTATTACCCGTAATAAACCAGTACGGGAAATACATATAAAAGAAAATACATAATTTAGACACGATCAAAAGGTTTATTAAAATTAAGAACATTATAAAAAAGAGAGGATTAGTCTAAAAAGAAATTAAGAAGTAGATGGTAGAGATCGAGTCCCTATTCTCGTCTCTACCCGCGATCCAACCCAAAGATTAAGAGGAAACCCTATTACTCTTAATCTATACATTTATAGGAGATATGGAATATATATCATAACCGATCAAAAAAACATATCGTGATTCAAATTTTTAAGCTTGCTCTATAATTTATTATCGATTAAACTTTTAATGGCGTTAAAATTTTCATGTGGAATATAAATCATTCTTTATAAAAGGAGCCTATGATAATCTATCCTAAATAATTAAGGAATTTAGAAATTTAGGAACACTCATAAGCTTTATTTAAAATTAAAAACATTATAAAAAACAGTAAGGAAAGCATAAAATAAGTTACATAGTGTACAAATAAAATACTTATTTATTGCAAGTGACAATCAAGAAGTAGATGGTAGGGATCGAGTCCCTATTCTCGTCCCTACCTGCGATCCAACCCAAAGATTAAGAGGAAACCCTATATTACTCTTAATCTACATTCATTTTATAATCATTTAGACATATATATCATAACCGCTTCAAAAATTACGCTATGATAAGAATTTTTAATTAGGTTAAATCCTTTAATCCCATTTGAAATTTTAATATCTTCAAAATATTTTCTGTTTTTAAAGTGATTCATTGAACTTTTGTCTAGAAGAGAAAAGTAAAAACAATATGAGAATTTAAGATATTAAAAATAAAGTTTACAATTTATTAAACGTTAACAGCAATGAGTTTAGAATAAGATAATTAAACAACTAGATCAATAAAAAAATCTATGAAAACCTACATAATTAATTGATAGGGACCCTGTTCCCATTTAGCTGGTCCCTATCGATGATCCAACCCCAAGGAGATTGAGAGGAAACCCTTACTCTCAACCTTTCTCCCTTTATAGTTTACAAGCTATATATTATAGCCGATTTAAAAAATAATCTTTGATTAAATTTATTGATTAGCCACATATTTTTATTACCTTTAAAAATTTTAATATCATTAAAACAGTATCTGAAATTCGTTAGTTTTTCCCTCATTTTCTATTTATTCACTTTTAAAAGTAACCTCAATTTTTCGTAGCATTGAAACTGCACCTTAACCTTCAATATTAAGCTGTAAGCTTAAAAATTATAATAGAATTAAGCAAGATCAGAAAGAAATGAAATTAATGATGAAAGAATGAAAATAAATATAGAGATGAAATAGAATAGAAAAATAATGAAGAGAAGAATAAAATAGAGAAGAAAGAAGAAATGGAAAAAATCCTATCTCCTCAGATAATATATGACCTTAGCGGAGGAAAGCCGTTAAAATTCACTGAACTATAACTTTGAGTGTACGCGCCTGTTGTAAAGATATATACATGATTTCCTTCTCTCATTGTGTGAGGGAAGGAATATTTGTGGTGTTCATACAAAATATCCATGCTATCGCAGGTTGGACCTGCAAGGATTACTTCTTCGGCACAACCCTTTTTGTCGCAGAATATGGGATACTTAATGGACTCATCAAGTGTTTCTATAAGGCCCCCGAATTTACCAATGTCGAGATAAACCCATTTGTACTGATTGAACCTGGCCTTTTTTGCGATCATTACAACTTCACTTACGATTATGCCGGCATTACCAACCAGAGATCTACCGGGTTCAATTAGAATTTCAGGTAATTCCTCCCCAAAATCTTCATGCAAAAAGCGGCGGATCTCACGGGCATAAGTTTCAAGGTCATGAGCCTGCGCCTGGTATTTTGCGGGAAAACCTCCTCCGAGGTTGATCATTTTTAAACGGATACCTTTTTCAGCAACTGCTTCAAAGAGGTATTTGCATTTGGAAATAGCATTGTCCCACTGCCCAATGTCCCTCTGCTGGGAACCAACATGGAAAGAAAGTCCATATGGCTCAAGTCCAAGCTTGTCAGCCTTAAGAATAAACTTGTATATAAGGTCAGGATGCGATCCGAATTTCCGTGAAAGAGGCCAATCAGCGCCATCGCTTTCAGTAAGGATCCGGAAAAAGACCCTGGAACCCGGAGCTCTTCTAGCTAATTTCTTTAAATCACTTTCAGAATCAGTAACAAAAAGCCTTACTCCCTTTTCATACGCATAAGCTATATCCTTTTCTTTTTTGATTGTGTTTCCATAACTGATCCTCTCAGGTTCCACCCCGAGCCTGAGTAACTGGTCCAGTTCATAAACCGTTGCCACATCAAAACTAGAGCCTTTATTTTTCAGAGCAAGCACAACTTCATCCATAGGGTTTGCCTTTACAGCATAATGAATTTTTGCAAAAGGCATGTGCTCTACCAGCTCTTCATAACCTCGCTCTATCTTCTGCAGATCAACGATTAAAAAAGGTGTCTCTTTATCCCGGGAAAACTTTTTTATTTTGTTAAAGTACTCTCTGGAAACAAAGTCCTCCAGCGGGAATTCATAACGCTCTTTTCTCATATCTACTCCCGTTTTATAATAAACTGGGTTATAATTTACATTATGTTAGTTCTTATTAATAATTTTTAGCATTTCTTCTTTTTGTATCAATTAATGAAGCAATAATCAGTTATTTTGATAATCCGTAAATAAGGCGATTCAAATAGGATTTTATGTATATAAAACTAATTATTGTTGAATATTCAGACGCAAAATGAGCTTAAATGAAGAAATGTTTAAGATAAATAGCCAGATGCAGAAAAAAAGCTTAATTATCCTTTTTTTAGCCATTAAAGGCTTTAAAAAATCCTTTAATTCAATAGAATTTACGAGAAATCGCAAATTATCCAGAAATACGCAGAGAGAATTTTTCCTTCAAAAAGGAGTATTATAGGTTTAAAACAAAATAAAGAAGATTTTTAATGATTAATCAGTAATAAAAGGTTTACTTTACAATAGTTTGAACAAATAATTAATATTGTACTTTTTACAGAAGATCATATTTAGGAACACAACAAGAAGTTTCAAATTGTTATAGGGGGCCTTTCTTTCCGGTTATGAGCAGTACTATGAGTATACTGATTCCTACAAGAATAAATCCGTAAGTTATGGCTTCTGCATTTAACTGAGAAAAGAGAAACAAAGAAGAAAGAACTCCAAAAAAAGGAATTAAGGGTAACCGGCCTATACTAAAAGGAACCTTAAAAGGACGCTTTCTTTCAGGATCAGAATAACGGAGCTTTATAAGAGAGAGGTTAACCATAAGAAAAACAATAAAAATCATAAAGTTAGCGATATTTGCTATAGTTATAATATCTCTGAATAAGACAAACAAAATTGAAAGACATGCAATTCCGAAAATTGCAACCCAGGGAGTCTGGTAATGGCTGTGTACCCTTGAGAGGCTTCTTGGAAGGGAGCCTGCATGCGCCATGCCGTAAACAATCCTTGACCCTCCAAGCATAACCACAAGTACGGTATTCATCGTGGAAAAAAGAGCAATCCAGGAAAGAAGGACAAAAGCATTATCTCCAAGAGCTACAGCTGCAACATCGGCAAGAGGGACACTTGAGAGCCCGAGAGTGTTATAATTAAGCACACTTACTGAAGTTACTGCAACACAAATATAAAGAAAAACTGTAGAAAATATGGCTATGAGCAAAGCTTTAGGAGTTGTTTTCTCTGCATCCTTTGTTTCCTGAGATAGTCTCACAATGTCTTCAAAACCCAGGAATGCAAAAATAATCAGAGCAGAAGCCTCAAAGATACCTGACAGATCCGGAGCCTCAAAGTAATTTACAGTACCAAGGTAAGGGAGGCCAATATAAATAATAATCAGAAGCCCGGACAATTCAATCAGGGTTATGGAAATAGCCAGCCGCGCAGACTCCCTGATTCCGTAAACCATAATCAGACTGAGAACAATAAAGAGACCTACTGAACCTATTAAATTTCCGATTCCGAAAAGAGAGTTGAAATATCTTCCAAAGCCGAGGGCGACCGCAGAACTGGTTATTACCACAAAGTAGACAACAAGAAGCCCTACAAATAAGCCCATACGTTCCCCAAAAGCTCTTTTCACAAACTCATATTCTGCCCCTGCTCTTGGATACATGGAAGATAGCTCCATGTAGCTAAGCGCGGAAAGTGCAGCAGTAATTCCTGCAAAAAGGAAGGAAAACCAGACCATATTGCCTGCAAGCCCTGCAGCTTTTCCCATAAGCACATAGATTCCGGCTCCAAGGATATTCCCAATTCCCACCAGAGTAATCTCCAGTAAACTCAATTCTCTTTTTAGTTCGGATTTTCCTTCCATAAAAACCTCTGCATCTGAAATATGGGTCGTGCCCCCAAGTTATTGAACAGAAATTCTGTCGTGGATATGATTTATTTATCAAGTCCGAAAAAGCAAGTACATTTCCCCTATATTAGGAAAAATGTAGATAGATTTCTATGCTTACAGTTTTCAATGACCCACTCCCACTACCAGATTTTTCAATCCGGAAATTTTTGGATATCGAATTTATTTAGAATTAATATTATATATGTGGCCCTATGGCTGTGATCTCATTTTTTGAGCCAGTTCCCTGCCAATTTCTTCAACTTTTTTTAAGTCTTCTTCTTGGGCTCTGCCCTTCACCTGTAGAGTTCCTACAATCTCCATTTTCGAAGGAACCAGGATTTCTCCTGCCTGTTTCAGGGCTCCTCCGCCCCATCCGAATGACCCGAGTACGACCCCATACTTTGCCGGTGGGTTGAGAGCTTTTACCAGATAAGCACCATAAAGGGCAAGCGGGTGCATACCTGCGAGAACTGTCGGCGCCCCAAGAATAATTGCCCTTGAGTCAACCAGTTCCCTTGCGACATCCCCTATATCCGAGACTGCAAGGTCATACATTCTAACATCAATGCCTTCTTTTAGCAAAGTTTCTGCCATCGTCCGAACCATTTCCTGGGTGGAACCCCACATACTCACATAGACAACAAGGGCTTTGTTTTCGGTTTCTCCTGCGGTCCATTTTGCATAGGGTTCAAGTATTCGCTGTGGGTTTTTGTAAATAGGTCCGTGGCTGGGGGCAATTATCTCGATATCCAGATCCTTTATTTTTTCAAGGGCTTTTGCCCCCATTTTTCCGAAAGGCATCATAATTTCCCCGTAGTAACGTTTTGCAAGAGGAATAAGGTCTTCGAGGTCTTCATCATAGACTCCCTGAGCTGTGTGGGCTCCGAAAAAGTCACATGGGAAAAGAACTTTGTCCTCAGGCAGATATGTAAACATTGTCTCAGGCCAGTGTAGCCAGGGTGCTTCTATAAAACGAAGAGTCTTCCCACCAAGCTCAAGGCTATCCCCTTCAGCAACGATCTTTATCCGATTTTCAGGCAATTCATGATATAGCCTGGCCATCTTTACTCCTCTTTCCGTTGTAACAAGTACTGAGTCAGGAGCCATATCCATAATATAACTAATTGCACTGGCGTGATCCGGTTCGGCATGATTCATAATAAGGTAGTCCAGTTTCTCCAGGTTAGATATCATACTTATTTTTTCTTCGAACTCCTTTTCAAAACCAGGATTCACAGTATCTATTAGGGCTGTTTTGTATTCCCCTTTTACAAGGTAAGCATTGTAACTGGTTCCTTGAGGAAGCGGAATTAACGCATCAAACATTCTGCGGCTCCAATCTTTTGATCCGACGGCAAAAACATTCTTTGAAATCTCTGGAATATGATAAGTCTTCATATTTCTCCTCCGTTCTCCCTGATAGAGTAAAAGAAACAGACAGGAACTTCGACCGTTCCTATAAGTTTTAAATTATTTTACTAAATGTCTATATTGTTTTCGTGTAATATATTTATTAGGCAAAATCTTTATCTTACCTGACTTTCCTGTGAGGAAAACATAATTATTCGAATAGGTCTATCGCTTTTAAGTTACATAGTATTTTTTTTAAAAAATAAAAAAAAGAAAAACTTTATATAGACAGCAGTAAGTTATCACTTTCCTATTCAGGCAAGAATTCATAAAATTATCATTGACATGGCAACCGATAAGCCTGAACAATATTCGGTATTGAAATTGAGGCTTTGAATACTCGAATATTTCATTCAAACATATTTTAATCAAAAGAAGGGATATTTATGAAGACATCAAATGTAGAACTGAATCCGAACAAACTGGTACAATACCTTAACAAGCCAGCAAGCGAATTCACTAAAGACGACATTATAAGGTTCATCAAGGAAAACGGCATTAAGATGCTGAATTTCCGCTATGTTGGCGGCGATGGGAGGCTTAAAGCTCTCACCTTCGTGATCAGAGACGAAGAACATCTTGACAATTTACTTTCCGCTGGTGAAAGAGTAGACGGGTCAAGTCTTTTTTCATACATTGAAGCAGACACAAGTGACCTCTATGTCCTTCCGAAATACAGGACTGCCTTCGTAAATCCTTTTGAAGAGATCCCCACTCTGGACATCCTTTGTTCTTACTTTGACAAGGACGGAACCCCTCTCAAAAGTTCTTCCGAAACCGTTATGAAGAAGGCTGCCCAGGTCCTGACCGAGAAGACAGGCTATGAACTTCAGGCAATGGGCGAACTCGAGTACTATATCATCGCCAATAAAGATGAAGTCAACATGGGTTTCCCGGCCGTTGACCAGAGAGGGTATCACGAATCCAACCCCTTCACCAAATATGACCAGCTCAGGAAAGAAGCAATGATGTACATCTCCGAAGCTGGCGGAAAAATCAAGTACGGGCACTCTGAAGTAGGGAACTTCTCTGATGATAAGTATTATTACGAGCAGAACGAAATCGAATTCGAGACTGACACACTTGAAAACAGTGCCGACAGACTGATTATTGCAAAGTGGATGCTCAGGATGCTCGCCGATCAATACGGCGTAACTGTCAGTTTTGCCCCGAAGATTACTGTTGGAAAAGCCGGAAGTGGACTGCACGTTCACATGAAGCTCCTGAAGGACGGAAAGAGTGTTATGGTCGAGAACTGCAATGTTAGTGACACTGCAAAGTGTGCAATGGCAGGTCTTCTTGACATTGCAGCAGGAATCACTGCCTTTGGAAACAGAATTCCTACATCCTACCTGCGCCTTGTTCCTCACCAGGAAGCTCCAACCAATATCTGCTGGGGAGACAGGAACCGCTCTGCCCTGATCCGTGTACCTCTTGGCTGGTTCGCCGATGACTGCAGCAAAATGATAGCCCAGGTCAACCCGAACTACAACGAGGAGTTCAGGAGCCACAGCTACAAGTCTACCTTCGAATTCCGTGCTGCAGACCCCTCAGCTGACCTTTACCTCCTCTTAGCAGCCTTTGCTGTAGGTATCCGCCATGGCTTTGAGATGGAAAATGCCCTTGAAATTGCCGACAAGCTCTATATCAACGTGAACATCTTCAAGGACGAACATAAAGACAGACTTGCCCAGCTTGAACACCTCCCAGCTTCTTGCTACGAGTCCGCTCAGGCCCTGAAGAAATACAAGGATGTTTTCACTCAGTACGATGTCTTCACTGAAGGTATGATTAACGACACCGCAAAACTCCTTGAAGCCTACAATGACTACCAGCTCAGTGAGAGGCTCTACGGCAAGAACGAAGAAATCAAGAAACTTGTGGACACTTACATCCACGTCGCCTGATACCTATCAGCGATCTTAAATAAGCTTTTACTAACCGGAAAACCACACGAGGGTTCCATTCTTTTGAGTGGGACCCTGAATAATATTTTTCGATTGTTTTTATTTTTTAAATTACTTCTCAGACTACTTTTGAACTCTAAACTTCTTCTTAACCCATTTACACTATTTTTGGTAGTTGTTTTCATGCCTGAAATCAGGAATCTATTCTGGCTTCGGACCCATGACTGAAAACCTGCAGTTGGTTTATTTATCTTAAAGAGATGTATAGGCACGTAAAGCGAAGAAGACCCGGATGACTATAAATGATGGATAAGATCAACCCCACAAAGATGCCAGAAGAATTGAAAACTGAGAAGATAAACAGTCCAGAAAAAAAGGATCATAATTCTGAAAAAACGGAGTCAAAGGTAACAATTATCTGCTCTGCTCCTGATCTTGCAAGCCAGAATATCAAAACTCATCTTTTGAACCTCAGAGAATGGGAACTGCTCAAGCTTCCGGAAAACTCGGAGTTCTCTGTAGCCCGAGAATCCCTGGATGGAAAGTTCAGACTTGTTGACATTGAAGAACTCCATGTTTTTCAGGACGGACTTGATAAGAGGCTTGAAGCTACAGGGCTGCCAGCTTCCGTGATAATCTTCGCATCCAAACACAGAAGTAAAGAAGAAATAAATTCCCTTACCGTACACTGCACAGGAAACCCTTCAGAAGAAGCAAGACTTGGGGGACGCCCTAAAACCCTTGCAGTCGCTTCTCCGGCTGCAATGAAATCCATACTCAACGAAATGAAGCGGCTCGCTGAAGAAAAAGGCCTGAAGTATGACGTTACCCTCGAAGTAACCCACCACGGCCCGACAGAACTTTCAGTCCCATCTCTCTATGCCGAAATCGGAAGCACTGAGGTGCAGTGGAAAGACCCTGAAGCAGGAGAAGTTGCTGCAAAAGCCATTCTTGCGGTTTCTCTTGAAAAAGTGCCTGTTGCGATCGGTTTTGGAGGCGGACATTATGCCATGCGCCAGACAGGACTTCTGCTTGAAACTGATATTTCTTTTGGACATAATTTTCCCAAATACCAGCTGGAATTTACCGATGAGGCTTTGATCAAACAGGCAGTTGAAAAGTCAAACGCTGAATTCGCTTATTTTGACCGGAAATCCATGAAAAGTGAGGATAGAAACCGGATTTCCGAAATTCTGGAGAGATTGGGGCTTAAAGTTCTCAAAGAATCTGAAATTAGAGAGAAGTATGGGCACGAAAGTTAAATGTACATCTTATTTTATTTTAAAATAAAGAAAACTCCAGAGATTTCTTAAGTAGGATAGAATATAATGTTCAGGGCTTATATTGTTCCAGTTTTTCTCCGCTTTCTTTTTGGAGGAACTGCAGTTGTAGCTTCGGCAATTATTGCAAAAAATTTTGGAGGCAGGCTCGGAGGAGTCCTTGCAACTTTTCCTGTAGTGTATCTGACAGCAATTCTGAGCCTGAGTATGGATTATAAAAGCAGTGAACTGCTTTTAGCCTCAGAACAGCTTTCTAATGGAGCCTTTGTGGGAATGGCAGCTGATATCTGCTGTGCTCTTGCAGCAAGCTTCATGATTCTCAGGTATGGGTGGAAAAGAGGCCTTGCATTTGCCCTCCTCCTCTGGTCAATAGTCGCTCCGGCAATCTTTTATTTTGGGCAATTACGCAAAAAAGGATGAACAAGATTAAGTTACAATAAAAAACCTAGCCTCAGTCAGCAAACTAAATTATTAAGAAATAATTAATATGTTAGTAACCTGCAAAACGAAATTACTGGACGCGAATAATATTTTCAGGCTTTCGTGGGATCATAGTTACAAGGGACCCTTCCAGAGTCTGGATATACGAAAGTTCATCGATTGTCTTTTTGAAGCTCTTCAATTTGTTTCCTTCTAAAGGCCTGAACCTGGTATACTCGTCATAGTAAGCACTATCATAGACGTCAAATTTACCTGGTTGTCTTTTATGACCTATCTCCTTAGTGCAACTTTCCAGAATTCCAGCCTGTTCGGCTTCGATGAGTGCCATAAGTACATTCGTGCGCATATCAGGGTATCGCTTACCGTCTTCGAGCAGAGCAGCGTAAACACTGATAGGCCGAACCCATACATTACCTATTTTATGTAAAAAGAAAAACTTCTCGTAGATATCAATTGCCATTTCTTCCTCAACTATTTGGGATATAGACTCTGCGGGTTCTATTGCATAACCTACAGTATCCATTCTTGCAGATAGTTCTTCTATAATCTCCATATTGTTTTTCGGACGGGCTAAACGCATAATATCACTTAGTAAAATTATTACGAATATTATTATATAAAATTAATGTTTTTAAGTGTGATAATTAATTATAGAGGCATAATATGACAGAAAATATTGCAAATCTATATAAAAAATAAAAAATACTCATATAAAAACAAAAGGGAAGAGAGTAAAAATAGAAGTTTGAAATTCCAAAAATCGGAAAGAAATCTCAATCAGTTTTCAGGAATTCTACTTTTTTAGATCACTTATTGCTTTAATTTCATCGGCTCTCCACAGCACGTTATATTGCCAGTACAGCAGGCATCTGTAGAGCAACATGCTTCCCCACATTCGTTTACTACCTTAAGTTCGAATCCGCACCCCTCACAAATAAGAGTTTGACCTTCTTTCAATTCACTACAGTTCACTTATGTCACCTCGATTTGCTTAATAGAAAAAATACGTAATTTAAGTTCAAACTGTTTTTGAAACAATGATTCTGAACATTATTCTTTGGACTTAAGACTGAAAAAGAAGAGGGAAAAAGCAGAGGAAGAAGAAAGAAAGAAAAAGAAAGAAGTTGAAGAAATAGGACTTCTGCCCACAGGACTTCTGCCCTTTTCTTCCTGAATCTCGAATCTCATTTAAATTTCAGTCAAATCTTACTCAAATTCACTTGGAGTTACCGTTTCAGACCCTGCTTTAGCCTTTAAAGAGTCTTTACGTTCTTTAAAAGTCCTGTATACTCTGAAAAGCAAGAATCCGGAAAGCATGAATGCCAGAAAGTCAGAAAGCGGAAAAGCTGCCCAGATCCCATCCAGACCGTACAGACGCGGAAGTATGATAATAAGAGGGATCAGGAAAAGGAGCTGCCGGCTAAGGGAAAGAAGAAAAGAAGGTTTCGCTTGCCCCAGAGCCTGAAATACTATTGTTGCAACAACATTAAAACCTATCAAAGGCAGCCCGAGAACCATAATTACTAAAGCACTTTTTCCAACGGTAAGATATTCAGGATCGGCACTGAAAAGCCCGAGAAGTTGTTCTGGAAAGAGAGAAACGACAATGAGACCAAAAAGCCCGAAAGTTGTTGTTACTACGAGAGATAGTTTTACGGCTTCTACTATTCTTCCGAACTGCTTTGCTCCATAATTGAACCCGACAATCGGCTGCAGTCCAAATGCCATACCCAGGAGAGGCAGGAAAATGAAGGAATTAATTTTCATTGCTATGCCAAAAACAGCAATTGCGACATCTCCTCCATAACTGGAAAGGGCATTATACACGAAAATCATCATAACACTTCCCGAAGCCTCCATTACAAAAGAACCTGCCCCGATAGCCCCTATTTCCTTAAGAACTCCTGGAGATAGTCTCAACGTTTCTGATTTGAAATGTACAGCTCCTTTTCCTTTAAGGTAATACTGAAGAAGCCAGGCTGAACCTACAGCCTGGGAGAGCACGGTTGCAATTGCAGCTCCCTGCACACCCATCCCGAAACCAAAGATAAAAACCGGATCAAGAAGGATATTAAGGCCTGCACCTAAAAGCATGGCATTCATTGCAAGGCGGGCATTCCCTTCAGCTCTGACAAGACTCTGGACCGAGATCCCAAAAACAAAAACAATTCCTCCGGCTACTATAATCTCAAGATAATCTCTGGCGTAAGGGAGAATTCCTGGAGTCGCACCAAAGGCTTTCAGAATAGGCTCAAGAAAAAGAAGGCAGGGAATTGCAATAAGTACACTGAGAACAAGGTTCAGAGAAAAAACGTTTCCCAGGGTCCTCTCAGCTCTTTCGGAATCTCGCTCTCCAAGGGCACGCGATATTATGGAAGAGCCCCCTGTCCCGAGAACGATTCCAAAAGCCATAATTATCATCTGGATAGGAAAAGCTATCGAAAGCCCTCCTATAGCCTGGACGCTCTCTGCCCCATAAGCCCTCCCCACAAAAAAAGTATCTACAACGTTATAAAGAGCTTCCACAACCATTCCGACAATAGCCGGAGTTGAGAGTTTAAACAGGAGTTTTCTTACATCCTCTTTCCCCAGAAATTCGCTTTTTTCCTGCGTATTTTGTTCCATATTTTAATTCTCCCTGCCGTTTTTATTCCATATAATCCGACCTGTCTGGACAGGTAGGCTCAAACCCTGGTTCGAAGAGTTTGCGTGCAGCCTTCTGAACAAACTGCCTGAAAATTTCTTTTTCCTCAGGAGTGAAGTCAGAAAGAAGAGTATCGACAAAGGTAATCAACTTTTCAAGTACCACACCTCTGATTTCCTTTCCTTTTTCAGTAAGGTAAATCCTGTGAGCTCTGAGGTCACACTCATCCCTTTGCCTGTAAACATATTCCTCTCTTTCCAGACTCTGAATCGCCCTTGTACTTGTTGCTTTGCTCACTTTCAAGATCTTTGCAAGGGTTTCCTGAGAGATACCATCTTTATGGTATAAAACCATCAAAAAATCAAACTGTCTGCTTCCGATCCGGTAAGCCTCGAGTTCCTTGGCCATGTACACCAGATGATCTCGGTATATATGGGCTATTGGGCCGCAGATTTCTCTTGGATCTTCCAGATTTATTTTCCGTTTTATGAAACGAGAAGGCCTTTTTGGAATAATGCCTAATTAAATATTGTTACATGTGAAACAAATCGAGGATCCTCTAAGAAATTAATGCATATAATAGTTACGAATGAGACCAAATCAAAACAAAATAGACTAATTCCTCCATAAAGAAAAGAATTGCGAAATTAATAATTTAAAAAAATGTTTATAGAGCATATTGATATAATTAGCGTATGCTTGACAAAGACCTGATCCAGAATTGGCTGGATATAGGCCTATTAATAATGCTCAGGCAGAAAAAATGAAGGAAGACCTTCAGCCTATTAAGGAAAATCCACAGTTAAGAAGTTCATTCCAAAATTTAATTCAAGCTTTTTAGAATGAGTTTCTTTAGAAAGATCCTCTCTTTAAAGCACATATCTCCATCCGTCCTTTTTCAGGCCTTTCCTGTGTACCTCATAACCTGGCATGATTTCTCCGACAAGCTTCCAGAACCTTACCGAATGATTTTTCTCTTTCAAATGGCAGAGCTCATGTACCACCACGTATTCAAGCTGCTCGGGTGGAGCCATAAAAAGCTGAAAATTAATCCTCAGAATATTGTCAGCAGAACAGCTCCCCCAGCGCCTCTTTTGATACTTTACTTTAAAAACCGGAGGTGCTACCTCCAGCTTCTTTGAATAAACTCCCAAAATCCTCCCAACTCCCTCTTCAGCGCATTCGCTGTAAAAGTTCCAGAGAGCTTTTTTCACCAGAACTGGAACCCGATCTTTAGAAGTTTTTGCAGGAATCACAACCGTAAGTTTAGAATCTTTAAAAGAAACCGTAGGTTTTTTGATATTATCCAAAAATATTATTTTCAGGGGATATTCCGTACCGAGATAAAGATAGATTTCATCCTCAGCATACTGCTTTTTTTGATCAGGCAGCCTGTTTGTCTCAAAAAACTCAAGCTTTTTACATATCCAGCCAGCCTTCAAGTGAATCATTTTCTTAACAGTTTCAGAATTTAACCCGTGAGGAGCCCGGAACTCAACTTTCATGTCCGGTCGGACAAGGATGGCTGCCCTCTTTCTCTTTTTACTATACACTATTTCATAATCTATTGTCCTGCCACACGCGATAATGCTGTCGTTTTTCCTCATCCTGGCTTCCTCAATCAATCCTTCATATTGGACTAACTCTACACCCAGCTTTACCTTAATCTTTTCTTTATTTTCATATCTTTAAAATCTTTATTGATCCGGAAATGCAGTAATAGTTCAGAGAGCGGCCTTTTATATTGATTGACTCATGCAATTCCCATGGCACACAAAAAAAAGAATCCAACTTAAAGAATTAGCCCGCTGATAGAAAAGAGATATAACTTACTTATAAATGAGTCTGCTTGAACGTAGCGAAACGGACAGCAGGCTGTTGAACTGCAGTGCAACTCCCAGGAAATCTCCGATTTCCTGTGATCCCGAGTCACATAATGGGAAGCGGAATTCGAGTGCCAACTCGGTACCAAGTAGGGATTTTATGCATAAGCCGTATTCATATCATATGCCCGTGCGTAGTGTTCAAAGACCAGGAGAGTAAGGATGTTTGTGGCACTGTCAAAGGTATAGATTAGCACAAAGGATCCTATGTGGATTCTCCATTTTCCCTCGAATTCAGCTTCAAGGGGAAAACCTATTTCGGGCCTGTATGCCAGAAGACGCAGGTGGTGCTTTACATAATCATATTCTGACCTGTCAAATAAGTATAATTTTTGAAGGTTTTTGAGAACCAAAGGATGAAAGGATAATTTGTATGTCATTGCTCCACCTTTTCAAAAAACTCGTCAATTTCAAAAATAGGTAAATTGTGCTTAAAACTATCACGTTCAGTTTTTCGAATTTGGGAGGAAAAAGAAGGTTGGAAAGCAGTCTCAGGAGGGTATTTAATTTCATTGAATTTCTTTTCAAATTCCTTTAGCTGACTCAAAATCTCAGAAAATGCCATACCCACCAACTCGATTAATTATCTAAAATTTCCAGGGATTTTCTTTAAGCTTCAAAGTGCTTTTTATAACTATGTTTGAAGATGCATTTTAATTTAATGAATTATATAAATTTTTGGTCGTGCACTATTAGTTGATTGATGTTATTTTCCAAAACACTTTTAGTATCGCATCATACCTTTTTTGCAATTTAGTAAGGTGATTCAGTGAGGTTATAGTAGACGTGCTTTGATGCACAAAACATAAGTGTTTCTACCATTGGAAAATTAATCATGAAAACATCAACCATATAATGAGGGAAGACCCGATTTTTGGATTTAAATATATGAAAATTAGAACTTAAAAAGAAATTAAGGAAACGTTATTAAGAAAATAGGAGTTTTTCTCCAGAGCCTGGAACTAATAACTGAGTAACAGTGACATATTCACAGCATGGAGTTTATGCGATTTTCCGCCATAACAATATACTTATTACAGCCGGAATACCTTGAATCTACAACAGCGCATTACTGTATAACACAATTAAAGCTGATCATTAGTTCTTCCTGCACAGCTAATATCTGGTCTCCAGCCTTCAGCTTCCAATGCTTCCAGTACTGTGTAAACTCTTCGATCTGTAGTTCCGCTTAGTTCTGCGATCTCATCTATGACTGCTTTAGGGATTACTCCATCGTTCCCTACGTTACGCTGGATCAGCATTGAAGCTATTATGTTAAATGTTTTTTTAGCCCCATTAAATTCGTTGATCTTGCTGTCATCATTTGCTGAGAAATTTAGAAATTCTCTTGCAAATTGTTTTGATGTGTCGCTAACTGTCACTCCCTTCTCTGGTGTCCATTCCAAAAAATCTAGTTTGCATGATTCCAACTCTGCAAAATAGACTTCATCATTTTGATCTCCCATAACGTATACCAACTCCCTAAATCAGGATTTCTGTTTCACCGTATTTCCTTTGTACTTATTGGGTGTCTGAGTAAAAGGACTTTTCGATGGAGGATTCTAGCGAAAATATATTAAAAACGTAGTTTGTGGTTCGATATTCAAATTACGATGGAAGAAACATATTCATTTTCCAAATTGGGAACCATTGAAATCTATTTCGATATTTTGAGAAATTCAATTTATAATTTCCGGGGCTGTGAAGATCTCTTAGGGCTCTTTTCCTATTCCTGCTATGAAGTATTTCATTGTTCGCAGGTAACAACTTTCGTTTTTGGGAGAGGGTATTAAGCATCATCCATTTCATTATAAAAGGTCCTTATTCAATTCGTCAAAGACCACAAAACTCCCTCAATAGAATATTATGCATATCAATAAAATACTTTTAAATATAATATCTGCCCGGCAATTTTAAACTGATTAACTATTCCATGAACCCCAATTCAATAGAAATTGCCAGGAGATATTTAATGCAGTACAGTATGGGTATTGACGCAGGAGGAACATACACCGATTCGATCATCATTCGGGATTCCGATGGCAAAGTGACGGATTCGAATAAGGCGCTTACTACCTATCCTGACCTTCTTGAGGGAATTCGAAATTCCATAGACGGGCTGGATGGGAAATATTTAAAAGACGTAAAAATGGTTTCCGTTTCTACAACTCTTGCTACAAATACCATCCTCGAAAAAAATGGCTACCCTGTGGGGCTAATCCTCGTAGGGGATTATGAAATTCCTGAACAGATGCGTGTTGAATTCCATTCTATAGTGAAGGGAGGACACGATCATCACGGAGCTGAACTCGTTCCGCTTGATATGGACACAGTGGAAGCTTTTGTCCGGAAGGTAAAGGATAACGTTTCAGCTTTTGCGGTTTCTTCATATTTTAGCATCCGAAACCCTGCCCATGAACTGGCAATCAAAGCTCGAATTCAGGAGCTAACAGGGCTGCCTGCTGTTTGCGGACATGAACTATCCCTTGACCTTGGAGCTTACGAGAGGGGGATTACAGCCTACCTGAATGCCCAGCTTATCCCCATTGCACACCAGTTTATCCTTTCAATAAAAGAAGAAATTTCCAGGCGGGGAATGGACTCAAGGCTGCTCATGCTCAAATGCGACGGTTCGGTTGTAGGAATTAATGAAGCCCTGGAAAAACCTATAGAATCCATCTTTTCCGGGCCTGCAGCAAGCCTTGTAGGAGCTTCATACCTCTCGGAACTTGAAACCTGTGCAGTCATTGACGTGGGTGGAACAAGCACTGACGTGTCCATGCTTGAAAGCGGACTTCCTGAACTCTGTGCAGAGGGAGCTGTTGTTGGAGGGTGGCAGACAAAGGTTAAAGCCATCCAGATGGAAACATCGGCAATGGGAGGAGACAGCCACATCTGGGTCAGAAACATGAAAATAAATATAGGCCCAAGAAGAGTCATTCCTCTCTGTGTTGCAGCGGTTAAATATCCTGGTTTTCTCGAAGCTCTGAAAAAGGGAAGAATTCCTGCAGCCATGCATCTTGAAGAAAACGTACAGCCTACTAAGTTTTTCATAAGGACAGGGGCTGAAGCTTCGGACCTTGGAAAAATGGAACAGGAACTCTTTGATAGAATAGGAGATTTCCCTACTTCTTTAAACGATATTTTCTGGGAAACTCAGAAAACGATTTATCCTGGCCTGCTGGATCCGCTGATAAGAAAACGCCTGATCCAGGCGATCGGTTTTACTCCTACTGATGCCCTGCACGTGCTTGGGGAATATACTTCCTGGGATAGAGAAGCCTCAAAGGTAGGAGCAAAGCTTCTTGAACGCTATACCCAGACAGACCACATAAAACTCTGCAAGCAGATAAAACAGGACGTTGCAAGGAATATGGCCTTAAATCTTATGTCCTTTGTCTTGAAAGACGTTCCTTCCCAGGAGATTGAAAAGATCCTGCTGTCCGACAGGTTCACACAGTTCAGGATGAAAATTCCTGTAGTTCTGATAGGAGGTCCTGTAGTTGCATATACTGAGGAGCTAAAGCAGATTCTTGACGCCGACATTATAGTCCCTGAATATGCTGAAGTAGGAAATGCAGTCGGTGCAGTTGTCGGCAAGGGGATAAAAAGAATTGAAATCCTAATTAAAAGCACCTATACAAAGGACAGAAAAAGGCTTGTTCTTCTGTTTTCACCTCAGGGGAGAGAGACATTCGGAACTTATCCTGAAGCCCTGGAATATGCAGAAACTCTTGGGAGAAAATTAGTTATGGAATATATGAATGAAGCTGGCCTGGACAAAGGAGATGTCCAGATCGAAGTCACCAAAAAAGATATCTCTCTAAGTGAAGCAGGAGCAATACCTGTTGAAACAAAGTTAGTTTTTGTTGGAGTTGGAATGCCAAAAGTTTGAGTTCCGGAAATCTCCCGGAACATTTATATTTACCCCCAATAGTGCAAATAATGTAATTGCCGAATTAAAAGTTTGTTCTTAAATCTCGTGCCTTACTTCTGGACAGATATTTGTTTCTAAGATTATAGAGCTCTGATTCTGAAAAAAGGACTCCAAGGAAGCTGAATATGAGTTAATATCCTGATTTTATTCTCTTGATTCCTGCGATCAGATATCAGTACTTAAGAAAAATGGCGTCAATGAGAAAGCATTAGAAACAGTGCGATCCAGATAATTCCCAGGCATCGGGAAATATAAATGGAGATATAAAAATGGCATGTAATCCAAAAACGGCATGTAATCCAAAAATGGCGTATAATCAAGAAGCCGCGAATAATCCAGAAATGGCATATCATCTTGGCATTGACGCAGGTGGAACTTATACTGATTCGGTTTTAGTCCGGAAACCGGATGGAAAAGTCATATGCTCAAACAAGGCACTCACAAGTTATCCTGATCCTCTGGAGGGGATAAAGAAATCAATTGACGGACTTGATCAGGAAAAACTAAAATCCGTGACTGTAGTTTCGGTTTCAACTACTCTTGCCACCAATACCATCCTTGAAAAAACAGGGTATCCTGTTGGGTTAATTTTTATAGGAGATTACGAAATCCCTGCGGATTCGGGAATTGAAAATTATATCATGGTAGAGGGAGGACATGACAGCAACGGAGATGAAATAGCTCCTCTTGACATTTCAGGAATAGAGAAATTCATACTTGGAATTAAAGACAGAGTTTCAGCTTTTGCAGTCTCTTCCTATTTCAGTGTGCGAAACCCGGAGCATGAACTGTGCGTAAAAACTCTCATTCAGGAACTTACAGGGATGCCTGTTGTCTGCGGACATGAGCTGGCGCAGTCTCTCGGAGCTTATGAAAGGGGAGTTACAGCTTATCTCAATGCCCAGCTTCTGCCTGTAGCAGAGGGTTTTTTAAAGACAGTAGTAAGCGAAATAGAAAACATAGGGTTGAGCCCGAGAATTGCTATGCTTCGCTGCGATGGGTCTGTAGTAAGCATGCATGAAGCCATGAAAAGACCTATCGAATCTGTCTTTTCAGGCCCGGCAGCAAGCCTTCTTGGGGCTGCTTATCTTTCAGGATATGAGACCTGCACAGTTATTGACGTTGGAGGGACAAGTACGGATGTATCCTTAATCCAGAATGGGCTTCCTCACCTTAGCGAAACGGGAGCAGTTGTGGGCGGCTGGCAAACCAAAGTTAGAGCACTGCGAATGGAGACCTCAGCCATGGGAGGAGATAGTCACGTCTGGGTCCAGAACGGAAACACGAACATAGGACCCCGACGGGTCATTCCGCTTTGCAGGGCAGCAATTCTCTACCCAGGCTTTATGGACACCCTGAAAAAACGCTGGATTCCGGACAGGCTCAAGTTGAACGAGCATATACAGGCAACAAAATTTTTTGTCCGGACAGAGCAGAAGCCTGTCAATTTGAACCGGGAAGAAAAAGAGCTCCTTGCCCTTATAAAGAATGAGCCTCTTTCCCTCAAAGATGTTTACTGGGACAAAAATATCCTTCCTTCGAGGAAAGTAATGGACTCTCTAATTCTGAAGCGGCTTGTCCAGGCAATCGGTTTTACCCCTACTGATGCCCTGCACGTGCTCGGCGAATATTCGGAATGGGATGCCAAGGCCTCGGAAATCGGAGCTACTTTGCTTGCAAACTTTATAGGGACCAATAAACACGAGTTCTGTCTAAACGTGAAGAGGCTTTTTGCCAGAAACATGGCCAGAGATCTTCTTGCATTTTTGATGGAAGGTGTGGACAGAGCAGAAATTGAAAAAATGCTTGAAGGAAATTTCTTTTCCCGCTTTAAAATTGATATTCCTGTTGTCCTGCTTGGAGGCCCTGTAGTCGCATATGTAAATGAACTGAAGAAGCTGGTAGATGCCGAAATTGTTGTCCCGGAATATTCTGATGTCGGAAACGCGGTCGGATCTCTTGCAGGAAAAGGTAGCAAGCGCGTTGAGATAACAGTTCGCACACTTTATAGCGAGTCAAAATATGACCTTAAGACAAAAGGTATTTTTGTATACACGCCTGCAGGAAGGAGGCATTTCGTAATCAGAGATGAAGCGATGAATTTTGTTGAGGAGTTCGGAAAGGAGTTAATTCTTGATTACATGGCAGAATCCGGACTTTCCCCAAACCAGGTTATAATTAATGTAGAAAAAAAAGAAATAATAACCCATGCTGGTGAAATTCCCATAGAGACCAGACTTATCTTTGAGGGAATTGCAAATTCCGATGTCTATGAAAAAGCCCTATCTGGATCGAATAAAAACGATGAAGGCTCTAAAAAGTTAACAGAGCAGGCTCATTCTCTGGATTCCAATTCTCATTGGGGAACTTCTGCCTCTGAAAATTAGGAGTGAAAAGGATAAAGTTCATAACTTTGCTGTACGTTTCAAACATTGAAGAAGGACTATCAGCTCAATAGTTCAGTTTACTACTGTAGAAAAGTTTTAAATTATTTGCGTGTATAGTGCTTGCTCATACAACCCACAGCAAATTATAGTACACTAAGGAGTTAACATGATCCCAAGAAAAGCATTTTTGACAAAGGGTACCGGGGTACACAAGGATAGATTAGCATCATTTGAACTTGCACTAAGAGCTGCGAGAATAGAGAAATACAACCTTGTAAGTGTTTCAAGTATTTTACCCCCCAATTGTAAACTCGTACCCAAAGAAGAAGGACTCATGGAGCTGAAGCCTGGTGCCATTGTCCATTGTGTACTCGCCAGGAATGATACAAACGAACCTCATCGTTTGATGGCTTCAGCTATAGGAACCGCTGTTCCTGTAAATGAAGAGAACTATGGCTACATTTCTGAACACCACTCTTTCGGAGAAGAAGAAATTATTGCAGGAGAATATGCCGAGGACCTGGCAGCAACTATGCTTGCAACGACTCTGGGCATAGAGTTTGATGCTGAAATGGCCTGGCATGAGAGAGAGCAGGTATACAAAGCAAGCGGGCATATTTTTGACAGTTTCCACATCTGTCAGACTGCAAAAGGAGACAAAGACGGTAGATGGACCACTGTTGTAGCTGCTATGGTCTTTGTAACAAAGCCAGATTAATAATGAATAACGAAAAATGTAAAAATTGGATTTATGGTAAATTTAGAGCAATAGATTAAAAATAATGAAAAGAACTGTTTTTAAATTGAAATCAGGGGAAGAAAATTAGAGCTTCCCCCTCCTCATTGAGATGTAAGGCTGGAAGAATCTGTTCCAGACATCCCGAAAGTATTCTTTTGAATTATTTGGCCACGTGGGAGTACTGTAGCCGACTATTACAGCTCCTGCAAGAATGAAGATGCAACCTTCTATTGTATTTGACTGGAGAGGTTCTCCAAGAAGCAAACAGCAGAGGAAGATGCTGCTTACTGGCTCAAGAAGAGAGATAACAGCTGCGGTCTGTGCCTTTATACGCGCTACTCCTCTAAGATACAGAAGCGAGGCAAAAGCAGTTGCAATAACACCTAAAGGTATGAGAATATTCAGGTTTTCAAGCAGTACTGGCCCGGATACCGAAATCCCGAAAGGCAGGAGAAGAACGAGGCTTACTGATGTTGACCAGAACATCTGTTCTACGGCTGAATAAAGTTCCTTAAGGTAATTAACTACCATGATCGAACAGCCATACGAAAGCCCCGAAAGTAGCCCAAAAAGAAGTCCTGTGGAATAACCTCCATTCCCTCCTGAAAAAATAATCTCCATAATATTAGAAGGGCTTACTGCAAGAAGTATACCTGAAACAGAAAGAGTAAGTGCAAGCATATCTCGAAGGGTTACATGTTCTTTCAAAAGGAAAGGAGAAAAAAAAGTCACATATATAGGGGCTGTGTACATGAGAAGTACGGAGACAGAGATGCCAATGTTTTTGATTGCGGAAAAATAAGCAAGCATTGTTATTGTATTTAGAACGCCAAGTAAAAGTACGTAATACTTTTTTTGATTAAGTTTAATATCTTTAATTCCTTTAAATATTACGAAATACCCCAGAATCACTGCAAAACCGAAGTAAAGCCGGTAAAATAAGATAGAACCTGCCCCCATATCCTTAATTTCCCTTACAAAAATCCCTATCATCCCGAAGAGGATGCATGAGGCAGTGACTGCAGTAATTGGGTTACTATTTTCTTTTAAGTTTTGAGGCATACTTGAAGAATGAATAATCGGGACAGAATATAAAACTATCTAAAATAATTTACAAGATATTTTATACAAAAATTAATATTTAATTTTTAAAAAGTTCTTTATAATGGAAACAATTTATGTAAAGATTAAGCTCTACATTTTTCTATGTCGGTGGACTCGAAATTGCTTCAATTACTTAATCAATTTGCGGGCGAATCAATTAACTGAACTTTTTGAATTGCTATACTCAACTCCCTTGTATCATTACTTTTTATCTCCTGAGAGTCACTTTGTTTTTCTGTGCCTTCAGGTACATGGAAAAGAATGGTATTTTTTCCCTGTTTTAAGGTGATTGGAATATTTACTGGGCTTAAACTGGTGTTGATAATTTGTTTACTCTGAAGAGTTTTACCATTATAAACCTCCAGTGTTTTTGGAGAATGGAAGCTGCATGCCTCGAATTTTAATGCTACATCTTCAGTACCACCTGAATAAATCAATATTGTAGCATTATTTGAAATCCTTCTTGCTGTTGTGCCATTCAAATTCTCCCTATTATTCCATCCATTACCTAAAAGCATAAAGGGACGAACTGTCTGGTCTGGAACACGATAAACAATGAGTCCGTCTTCGGCATATATTTCCGGTTCAGTTTTAAGTGTCTTTTTCAATAAATCATTCACAAAATCTAACTGAGTACTTGATAACTGATTTTTGTGGATAACAACATACCTTATATTATTGGCATTTAGAACTGAAGCACCTATATCAGTAACATCTTCTTGTAAAATATCTTTATTTTGTAGAGAATAGTATTTTAATTCTCTAATAAGTGGGGTTTCTTTTTGAAAATTGTTGACATTAGCTGGATATCTCGCTGCATATCCACCGACAAGAGGTTTATTATGGACTGTTTGATAGTACAAATACTGAAACTCCATATATCCTGCATTAGCGCTTTGCGGAATTTCAAGCAACGCATAGTTATCAGTATCATTACCAATTTTAGAGTAAAAATCAGGAACATTTACCGGTGCAGTTGGGTATGGAATACACATGTATTCAAAAATTATCAGAAGACCAACTATTGCAAAGATGAGTTTTTTTCTTTCTGGCTTATACTTAAGTAATTCCGACAAACCATATCCTGCAAGGACGGAGTAGCCAAGTGCTGCAATAACAAAAAACCTGCCAACTGTCCTGCAATTTTTCAGGAAGGGAACTGTATTGTATAGTAGCTGATATGGAAGTGGTATTTTCAGATTTAAGTCAGTGAAGGAATACACTCCATTAAAATGTAATATGGGTCCCAAACTAATTATTGTAAAGAAAAATGTAGATACTAACCAGAACTTTATGTCAGGATTTTTCCTTGATTTCAGGAATGAAAGGGCTGAAAGTCCCAGAACGATGTATCCGATAAAGTTTACTTTTTCAGCAAACCAGCTTGGTATGTTTGAATATAAATCCAGTGTAAATTGGCCAAATAACGGATGCAAATGAGAAGGGAGGAAAAAGCTCATCAAATCATTTGATAATTTCGGAATCTCGTTAGCACTTGGTTTTAAGAAGTTTTGATTTGAAAGGGCAATAAGTATTTCGTTGATGGTTAAAGGTAATACTCCGAGAAAAGTGACCCCGCCAAAGAAAAAATATTTTTTAACTATTTCTTTTACAGAATAAGTAAAGTTTTTCTCGGAACTGAGAGTCATGTAAAAGTCATATAAAAATACTAATCCTGTAAAGATTCCCATAAAAATCAGATACTGCAGGTCGCTCATAGCTACCAGAATAAAAAATATTCCTGCAAGGATCGGATTTTTTATTCCTCCCTCTTTAACTGTTTTCATAAGAAACAGAGCACAAAAGGGGATCCACTGAACTGTTCCTGCTCCGAAAAAGTATAGTCCTCTGGAAAAGTGGTATGGTGAAAATGCAAATATAATTCCTGCAATGAAGGCAGCATATTTATTATCCGTAAGATATTTTACCAGCAAATACGAACCGATAGCTCCTATTATGAAAGTTAAGAGCCATAATATCGTGTATATGACATGCAGTTCTAAAAAGGGAGACAGCAGTACGTAAGAGATTTGATTAAATGCGGATGGAAACGGCATTGACTCTATTCCATTCGGATAAAAAAGTAGATGATCATGTGTAAAAGCTGCTAAATCTGCTTCCTGTATTGCTGTTTTTGTGTACCATAAGATTCTCATCCATTGATATGAATCCGCACCCATTCCGGGAATACTTGTTTTTATCTTGAATAAGACAGGATAAGTAAGAATAGCCGTCAAAAAAGTATATAATATGCTCACTAAAGAATATTCCTGTAGACTGCTAAAATGCTTATCTATAAAACTTCGGTTTTTTTCTATGTTAGCCGTTTTTTTTATTTTCACGAAGTTGTCTCCCAATTTCCAGAGTATTTTTAGTTTTATTTTATTTTATTTTATTTTATTTTATTGTATTTTATTGTATTTTGTTTTATTTTGTTTTATTTTTAAAATAAACATTAGCTGCTTATTTTTTGCATAGAACCATAGTCCAGGGAAACGGCTTTCGGACTTCCAGCACCTCGAAATAGGTTTCGATTAAACTCACGAACTTTCCTGAACTCCAGTTCTGAACATGTTCAAGATCATTTCCAAAACGTGTCAAATTTTTACCCCGCAAGAAATTCATTGCGCGGAAATAAGGTTCATTAGGCACACTGAGAATACAGTAATTTTTAGTTATTCGTTTGATTTCCTGAAGGGCTAGATCCGGTTTTTCAAGGTGTTCCAGCACTTCTGTTGCTATAACAAGGTCGAAACTCCTTTCTTTAAAAGAAATATCATAAATACTCCCTGAGCATAGATTACATCCTGGGTTTTTTTCCTTTGCAACTCTTAGAGCATTCCTTGAGATATCAACGCCTGTGATATGAGGGAAATCAAGACAGTTAATAACAAACCCTTCTCCACAGCCTATATCAATAACATTATTTATATTTTCTAACGGGGCTACAGTTTCTTTCAGATTTTTCATGAAATTAGATATAACTATACCCATAAGCGGATTTTTAGAATTGTATTTTTTGTAATTTCGACTCTGATTCCGGTTCATTTAAGCCCCACCTTTTTATAACAGTTATACAACGATTCTACCTGTATTATAGAAATTTTAAGGTTTTTTTCTTAAAGTAAGCATGAATCCAAATACTGCCGGCAATAATGAAGTTAAGAGATAAAGGATAACAGAGCAGGAAAAGCCGTATGCAGAGCTTTCACCCAATAAATTGAATATTGTAACGCTTACAAATTCTCTGACTCCAAATCCTGATATAGAAATTGGGAAGTTACCCAAAACTACTATTATCGGAAGGGAAAACGTGAGTAAACTGTTTAATGCAGGATTTAAGGATTTTATAACTATCCAGTACACAAATAAGTTCAGCAAATAATATCCAAGAGTGAGTGAAAAAACAGAAAAAATAACTTTTTTATTTCCAGCAATTTCCTTTATTGTCCGAATATAGTTTTCTTTATATTGATTATTTTGCGAAAATATTCCAAAAATAAGAGTTATGATCTTTTCATTTGTGATGACGACCATTCCGGCAATGAATATCGACATTACTGACGCCATAAGATAGATTAAATTTCTGTCATTAAAAAAGAAAACTATTGATAAGACACTTAATACCAGAAGACAGATCATATCAATAATCCTATCCATTATTACGGTTGGTATGCTTCTGGAGTTTTCAGCGTTCAAGTAAAAAGCTCTCGAGACTTCTCCAGCCCTGCCTGGAGTAAGAGCCCCATAGAAAGTACCTATAAGAATTATCTCCAGTGACCTGCGAACCGGAACCCTAACATCAATGCAGTTAAGCAAAGCCTGCCACTTTCTTGCTTTTATTAGATACATGAGAACAATAAAAGGAAGAGAAGAAGAGAGTAGAACTATATCAATTTGAGTAAAGGTTCCGTAAATAGTATTTACATCAAGTTTACTTACAAGGTAAAACATTAATCCCAGGCTGACTGCAGTCTTACCTACCGTTTTCCAGTTCATAGCTATCAAAATTTATAATATAGTCATCGTTGTTTCTGGAGTTCGTGATCAGTTCTCCTATCAGTCCCAGAGATACAAACTGAGCTCCCAGTACTGTAAGTAATATTCCCAGCATCAACAGAGGCCTGTCTCCTATCTTTATACCTCTGATCCACAGATAGACCAGGTGCAGGTTTATTGTTATTGCTGAGAATATGAGTAAGAAGCCGATACCCCCGAATACGTGAAGGGGTCTTTTCTTGTATAGAGTCAAAAATGTGACTGTAATCAGGTCCAGAAAGCCTTTAAAAAGTCTTTCAACTCCATATTTGGATTTTCCACGGACTCTGGGGTGATGTTCGACTTCTATTTCTCCAACAGTATATCCTTTCCAGTGAGCTAGAGCAGGAATATAGCGATGGAATTCTCCATATAAATTTACGTTTTTTACGACATAATTTCTATATCCTTTAAATCCGCAGTTGAAGTCATGAATTTTGACTCCTGTGATATATCGAGTCAATGCATTAAAGAATCTTGAGGGAATAGTTTTTGAAACAGGGTCCTGCCTTTTACTCTTCCAGCCTGAAACCATATCAAATTCTTTTAATTTTTCAAGAAATCTGGGAATCTCTTTCGGATCGTCCTGCAGATCTCCATCCATAGTAATAACAAAATTTCCCTTTGATTTTTTGAATCCGCAGGAGAGAGCTGCAGATTTCCCATGGTTCGTCTGGAACCTTATGATTCTAACTTCACTATCTTGGATTGCCTGTAATTTTTCAAAAGTATTATCTGTAGATCCATCATCTACAAAGATGATCTCAGATGTTTTACCCAATCTGGATAAAATCTCATGTAATTTATTATATAATTCCTCTACGTTTTCTCCTTCATTACAAACAGGGATTATAATTGAGAGATCTGGTTTATAGGGCATTTACCGTTTTCTCCTAGAGTGGCTCAATATTTACCTGTAAAACTGCAACTCAAGTAATTTCTGGGACATAAGTTCACGCTCATCAAATTTGAATCTGGATAATAGAGGAAGATTTGACTTGAAAGTGCAACAGGCTGAAACAAAACCTCTTTTACAATAATAATTTAAGCCATGCCAAAGTTTCTACGAAACTAATTGATATAATCTTTAAATTAATTTTAAATTATATAAGAAGCTCTTTATTCTATAAAATAAACCTAAATAAAGATTACCGGCGTAGTAACAATATCCAATGAGTACAGATAACTTATCTACAAAATTATGTAAAAAGCAATTAATTACTCCCTTTAAAAGCTAAGATCAGGTTATACTTTTATAAAAATGTTTTTAAAATTCATAAATTTCGATTATCAGCCTGAAATCTTATGCTAAATAACTTGAAACATATAAACTGATGCAATATGAAAAAAATTAAAAATGAAAAATGGGGATTTTAAAGAAAAAAGTAACTTTTTAGAAAAATATGTTTTTTGAAACTCACATTACTCAACAAAATAAATCATTTCGTTAGGCATAAGAGTCAGTTCATTATTTTCTATTCCTGCCTGCACAAGCTTTTCAATCTTTTCCTTTGTATTTTTACGCGTAGTCCTTATTCCAAGTACTCTTGAAGTCTGCACAATCAGATCTTCAAGAGGAGTTGAATACTGGGAATTAAGAACAAAACTTACAGCTTCTTTTATTTCCTCGTCACAAACCCACTCAATTTTCGCATATGTATCCCCATCACGCCTGCGCAGGAGACAGGCTGGTTCCGAAACAGGCCAGTAGAACTCACCTTCTACCCTGATTTTTCCGGATTTTTCGGCAAATGCCGCTGCATCAAATATTCTCTGTTTGACTTTGCCAAGCATGCGAGTAACCCCTGTATTGGATTTTATCCTCTGGACCAGGGCTTCCGCATGAATAGGACCTTCATACTCTACAATACTTATTACTGTCTCCTCAAGCTGTTTATCTGAAAACTCAGAAAGGTCTCCTGACTGCGGGAGGCCTGAAGATGGACAGAATCTGTAAAGGGGAACTCCAGCCTCAAGAGAGTTATATTTCTCGGGCAGCTTTTCAGACCCGTTTGCACTTGAAGGCAGCTCTACCGTCCTGGCAGTATCATCAGACAGGAATTCAGAACTATCTTCCATATAGGATTCACCCTCATCAGCTGTTAAAGGAGCTAATTTTGAAGAGGTATCAGACTCAGTTTCTGCTTTAAGGTCAGAACCAGAATAAGATTTGGCTTTGGAAGCAAATTCAACTCCCTGTTCAATGCCTGGCTCAAGTTCGGATTCTATTTCTGGTATAATTTCCGGTTCCGACCTCCAGGTATTATCTGCATAGTTATCTTCTTCGGAATAAAGCTCTGGCTCGGAATATTCTCCAGAACCGTAAATATAAGCGAACTCGTTCAACCTCCTGCTTTTCCTTCTCTTCTCAGTACCTGCACTGAAATCGATCTCAGGATAGGCCTGGAAAAAGCTCATCTTTTCAGGTTCGGGTTCAGGTACAAGTTTTGAAGGGTCCTGCTCTTCGGAACATGGATCTACCTTGAATTTAAGGATTTTTGATTTCCCTGACCTTCTAACAGGTTTTTTGCGAGAGTTTTCATCTGCCAGCATAGCCATAGATTCGGCTTTTAAAGCCATTTCTGGCAGGAAATCCGGATTTGAGGGGGCTGTAAGTCCCTCCTCCAGCTTGAAAGAAGGATAGGAATCTTCGGTTTCGGCCGCAAAGGAAGAATCCGGAAAAGATTTCACTTTAAAGAATTCAGGTCCAGGTTTTTCTCTTGCTTCACTCTCAAGACCAGAAATAGACAGGACCGGACTTTCAGGAGAGGCAGGGATTGCAGAGGAAGCAGGAACTGCAGGTAATTGAGGGATAACAGGTGAAATAGGAACTGTGGATGAAACAGATACTTCAGGTAAACTCGAGGACATTCCTGCAGGACTTTTGCTTGCAGATTCCGCCCAGACACGAGGCTCGTGAATAACCGGAACCTCAGATTTGGGCTCGGATTTGGCCTGCATTTCAGCCTGCTTTACAGCCCCTTTTACAGCCTCAAGCAGTCTCTCTTTACTTTCTTTCGGGTGTAGATACCAATCCGTTGACCATACCCTGTAGATCTTCCAGCCCAGCCCTTCGAGCACCTGCTGGCGCAAACGGTCGCGATCCCTTGCAACATGCGAAGTATAGTAACCTGCTCCATCGCACTCAATTCCGAGCACGTATCTGCCGGAGTGAACCGGATCCGGGACTGCAAGATCAAGCCTGTATCCGGCACAGCCGATCTGCCTGTGGACTTCACAGCCACCCTCTGTCAGGAAATTCGAGACTGCTTCTTCGAAATGGGAATTGAAATCTTCCTTACTGCATGCAGGAGAAGGAAGCTTCCCGCTTTCTGCAAACTCAAGGAAGACTTTCAGGGACTTTAGCCCGAAAGGTGAATTTTCATCAAGATTCAGGTCCCTTGATGTAAAGTTTGCAAAGACCACACATTTTTCCCTGGCTCGTGTAATAAGAACATTCAGGCGCCTTTCTCCTCCTTCACGGTTAAGGGGGCCAAAGTTCAGGGAGAGCTTCCTGCTGTTATCAAAGCCGAAACCTACGCTCAGAAGAATAACATCCCTTTCATCACCCTGAATTGTTTCAAGATTCTTTACGAAGAAATGCTCACCTCTGTCATTTCCGGAATTCAGTTCAAATCCTGGGTTTACTTTGAGAAGAGCCTCAATCTCTTCCTGGATAGCTTCCTGTTGTTTTATGTTAAAAGTCCCGACCCCGAGACTTTTGCCAGGATACCTGCTAAAGTGTTCGAAGACAGCCCTTGCAACTGCCCTTGCTTCTACTCTGTTGGCTCCACTCTTGCCTCTATCATACACAGCATCAGGAAGATGTACAAATTTCAGCCCAAGCTTTTCATCTTTCTGCATGGGAGAGGGATAGACATAGAGGCGGTTATCATAAAACTCCTGATTTGAAATTGCAATCAGGGACTCATGCCTGCTCCTGTAATGCCAGCGCAGGGTCTTAACAGGGAAACTGCGCTTGCAGACATTCAGGATGCTTTCCATATCCCCTGCAGAAGCACGGTCATCCGGCTCGCTTTCAGGAGAATCAAGGACAGTATCGAAGAAATCGGTAGGTGGGAGCTGTTTTGAATCCCCCATCACCACGACCTGCTTTCCGCGCAGGAGGGCCCCGACAGCATCTTCAGGTCTGACCTGGCTGGCTTCGTCAAAAATAATTACATCAAAACGAGTGCTTCTGGGGTCAAGGTACTGGGCAATGGAAAGCGGGCTCATTAAGAAACAGGGCTTGATTCTCTGAATCAGGCCTCCTGCCTTTGTCATGAGGGCGCGGATGGGCATATGTCCCCTTTTTCTGTTAAACTCATTGAGCAAAATTCCGGCTTCTGATGCCCTTGATGCTCCGAATGTCAGTTTAGGAGCTTCCTCATAAGCAGAACAGATAATTCTTTTTCTGTTTTCCAGAAGAACTTTTTTGTCAAGCTCCGTGAATTTGTTAATTTTGCCTTCATGCATCTCCCGGATAAAAGTAGAAAGTGCAGGTCTTTCTTTAAAGGCACGGTGCAGGAGGAGCTCGGCATAATTTCCTTCAAAAACAGGGATCATATCACAGGCTTCTATTTTACCTGTCTCAATATCTTCCATCATTGGAGATGCTTTTGTTTCCAGACAGGCCTGTCTGTATCCGAGATACTGACTCCAGAATACCAGGGAAGAAGTGTCGGTTTTCCATTTGCTTACACGGGATTTAAACTGGCTTACTTTTATGTTCTCGAGATTGTTACCAAACATTTTCCCGAAATTTGCCCCTATACGAGCTCCAACTTTTTCAAGGGACGTCAAAAACACCTGCTTTGCGGTATTAACCTCACTTATTGCAGATTCGAGTGCAACCTTATCGATCCCGAGTCCTGCAAGTCTGACAATCCTGTCAGTAAATATATTTTCCTTTATGTACTTATTGAAAAGAATTATCCACTCCACATACTCTTCCAGAAGGACAGGATCGCTTTCAAAGCCTTTCCAGTAATCCCGGAAGTATTTTTTGCCCTTCGTCTCAGCTCCCTCGAGTTCCAGTCTGCGGACTTCACATTCGGAAATGCAGGCGAGGTCAAGCAGGATTCTATTATCCTGGGAAGGAACCTCTGAGATGTAACAGGCTGAAATTTCTTTTTTGAGCTTTCTATATCCGGGATTCAGGATTTTGAGAAACTTGCGGGACAATTCCTCGAATCCTGAAGTATTAAGGTTAAAAATCGAAGGGTGAAAAGTCCTTTCTACAAAAGTTTTCAGTTCTCTGTACTGCCTGAGTTTCGAAATAAGAGCTTCTGCTTCAGCAATTGAGGAATCGGATTCCCATTCCTGACTCCTGAGCATTTCTTCAGGCAGAGGTTTTGAGGCTTCGAGAAGTTTTGCGGCATCGATTACAACCTTAATTTCCTCCAGAGTATGGGGCTTTGAGGTTGCAGAAAGGTCATTGAGAGTTTTTATGGCTGTTTCCAGAGCTTCAAAAGCAGCAGCACATTCATCTGTGAGAGGTTCGATTTCCCCAAGATCCGAAGGCAGTACAAGCCCCGGCTCACAGCCATACCAGGGATTTTTTCTGGCCGGCCCGAGGATAGGAAGTACCTGTCCAATTTTTTCTAAAACAGATTCCGCTTCAGTCCAGGTTTCAGGCCCCCAGTTCTCAGGCTCCTGAAATTCATAACGAGGCATTTTCAAGCCCTTTGCCTCAAAATAAGCCCTTGTCTTTTCTCTTACTCCGTAGAGAGCATATAAGCTGGGATATAGAGTACCTGCAGGTTTTCCAAGAGACACAGCATACTCGTTAAGTTCCTGTTTCAGCTTTTCGAGTTCGTTTAAGTCCCTGTCAGGGCTTATAGGGGCAGGAGCTGCACGGTTCAAAGTTTTATCCAGTTCTTCAAGTACTGCCTTTTTCCGTGTCTGGTTGCTGTGAATCTCAAGGCAGAGCTCTCCCAGACCTGCAGTATCCAGCCTGCTCTTTACTACCTGAAGGGCAGCCATTTTTTCGCTCACGAAAAGTACACTTTTGCCCTGGGCCATCAGTTCTGCAATTGTATTTGCAATTGTCTGAGATTTTCCTGTTCCTGGAGGCCCCTCGACAACAAGATCTTTTCCGGCCTTTACATCTTCAATGACCGCTATCTGGGAGGAGTCGGCATCCATTATATGATATGTATCTTTTGCTGACAGCTTCAGATCAACTTCTTCTTCCAGAAAACCTGAGACCTCACACTCTGGATCCTGGGGATTAAAGATTCTCTGGATTAGAGGATGCTCTGCTGGAGACATATCCTCAGGCCAGGTTGCAGGATCAAGGTCCTTGTACATGACAAACTTTCTAAAATTGAAAAGGTCAAGGCAAACTTCAGGAAGAAGTTGCCAGTCCTTTTTTTCATGGACTGCCGTGGAGACAGCATTGAGATAGTCCTCAATTCCTGCCGCTTCTTCAGGCATCTCAAACTCCTGGATCTGGATCCCGAATTCTTTCATTTTTGCCTGCAGGGTAATTGAGGTGAATACCTCATCTCCTGTCCACTGAATACTGAAGTTTCTGCCTTTTCCTATCCTTTTGAGCTCAACAGGAACCAGGAGAAGAGGAGCCTTGGGATTTTTTACGGAAGATTTACTTTCACTCCATTGCAGAAAACCCATTGCAAGATAGAGTACAGGGTACCCCTGTTCTTCAAAGATAGAATTAGCCTGGTTAAAAACATAAAAAAGTTTTCTATCAAGGGTATCACTGTCATCAGGAGTATCCAGAAAAGTTTCAGATCGGGAACTTTGAGGTTTAGCATCTTCTTCGGAAAGCAGAATTTTCCCTATAGTTTTCAAAAGCCTGCTTTCATTTTCTGCTTCATTCTCTTCTTCCTCCCCATTTTCGGCTTTTCTGCCTTTTTTGGGCTTTGCTTTTGCCCTGAACCTCATTGATTTTTCCTGGAGAACAAAAAACTCATAAACTTCCTCAGGAGTTCTTCCTGCAATTGAGATTGTTCTTTTCTGGGAAGGACGATAATTAAGAAGGTTATTTCGAAGAGACAGATCAAGCAAATTCTGTCTCAGTGCTTCTAAGTCCCTGACTACATCTACCATAAAAATACCAGGCCCTTTAAAATAATGAATACTTCAAACAGTGAATAATTTCAATAACAATTATTTTCAAATGATGAAACTTTCAAATGATGAATACTTTCAATACCATAATTTTCAAATGATGAATACTTTCAAATAATGAATAAATATATTATGATTGATAAGAATGCAGGATATTTAAATAAATTTTGATATGTTCTGCCGGAAACAAAATTTTGAATATAAAAGAAATATACGTCGGATGGTTAAGAAAACCTCAGAAAATAATGCATTTTAGGACAATACATTCAAGAATAATTTCTTCTTATACTTGAGAACTTTCTTGCTTATTAGACTTAACGGTTTATTACATTTTTATCTATACCATCTTTCCAGTTTTTCCCTTGCAGAGAGTATCTTCACGTTTAGCTCTCCTCTCCAAGGCTCACAAGAAAAGAGCTGGAAAGAATAAGAAGGCAACCAATCAGAGTTTCGACAGAAATAGGGTCTTTCAAAATAAGAGATGCGAAAAAGATTGTACTTACCGGCTCAAGGAGGGAAATTATACTTGCATTCTGGGCTCTGACATGAACAAGCCCTGTAAAGTAAAGAATTGAACCCAGGGAGGTGATCATTATCCCCAGAAACAGCAGAACAGGCAGGTTTTCAATGAGGGAAGCTATAGATGCCTGCCATACAAAAGGGATTAAAAACACAAGCGTTACCCCGGTTGAGATAAAAAGCTGCTCAAGGCCTGAATATTCGTCCCTGAGATAGCGAGAAGTCATGATAATACAGGCGTAAAAGAAACCTGCAAAAAGTCCCATCAAAACCCCGAAAAGGTATCCTGATTCAAGACCTGTCTGGCTGAAATCAAGGTTTTCCGGACCTACAACGATCACTATACCCAGAAGTGAAATAATAAGAGCAGCAAGGCTTTTTCCACCGGGTTTTTCTTTCAACAGGACAGGGGCAATAAGTAAAATGTAAAGCGGAGCGGTATAAAGCAGGAGCACCGACATAGAGACATTTGTGAAGCTCACGGCTGTATAATAAGAGATCATTACACCTGCATGCCAGATCCCAAGAAGAATAAGGGCTTTTCTTTTTCCTCGAAGCCGAATTCCTGAGAACTTTCCTGTTGCTGCCATATAAGCCGCAAGGGCAAGAAAACCAAACAGTAACTGGTAAAAAACCACAGGCCCTTCAGCCATATTATTTATGAAAAGGAAAAAAATTCCCGCAAATCCGTAAATAACGGATGCAGCAACTACCTGGACATTTGCTCTTATGTACTCCGGCTCCATGACCCCTGCAAATAAGAGTTTCTGTTAAATAAGGCTTTCTTGGGCTGAATACGGATTACTTCTTTTCTCATGAAAGGGATGAGTCAGGCTTTGAAAGCTTATTTTTCACTCCAAGTATCCTTACAATCACCAGGCTGATCTCAAAAAAGATTACCATTGGCACGGTAACCATGAGCAGGCTAAAAACATCAGTGCCGGGTGTAACTGCAGCTGCAATAAACATTACAATGATATATATGTGCTTGCGGTAGGTCACAAGAGTATCATATTTAACAAATCCGTTTCGGGTCAGGAAAGTGAGCACTATCGGAAGCTCAAAGACCAGCCCGAAAATAGCTGTGGTTGTTGCTATAAATGAAATAAACTTAAAGATTGAATAAGTAGCAGTTACCCCAGAACTTTCTGCATCCATATAGAGGAACTTAAGAAAGAGAGGCAACATTAAGAAGTAAGAATATGCAGCCCCAAGAGCAAACATAATTATAACTGCTATGCTGAGGAAAATAAACTGGCCTTTTCCAATGGATATTGGAATTTTAATTGAATACCTTCTCGAAATGGCCCTATAAGTATAGAATGCAATAATAGGCAGGGTAAAGAGGAGCCCTATTATGATAGAGAGTTTTAACTCCAGCATCATTACTTCGAGAGGAGATACATAAACCAGTTTTGCACCTTCCGGCAGGAGGTCAGTTTTCATTCTCCCGATCAGAGGACCAGTAAATTGGAAAGAGACAATAACGCCTGTGAGAAGAACCGCAGCTATCACAAGCAATTTATTTCGCAGGGTCACTAAGATTGCACTTAAATTTTCAATAGCTTCAGACATATAGAGTACCTATCCGGAAAGCAAAAGGAAATTCGTTATCCTATTTCAAGGAGCTCTTATCCATTGCAGGAATTTATATCATCAACTTTCCTTTTCCTATTTTGTTTTTTCCTTTCAGTTTTGTCCAGTTTCTTCAATTTCAATTATTTCAACTTTTTTTCTAAAATTGCCAGTATTCGGAAGAGCACTTATCAACCAATCAGGTTATATTAAAAATCATACTATTATCTTAATTAGATTATATTATATATTTATTATCTTAATTAGGTTATATTAAGCATATTACTATCTTAACTGAATCATACTATAATGATTTAAATAGCATAAATATTCAGGTATGTAACGTAACTATCAGGCATTATACGTATATAGTGGATATGTATTGTTGAAGAGAGAATTCAAGACAATTGTGAGTAAGCTAGATTGCGAGATAAGCTAGATTGCAAGGTGCTGCACAAAATATGTATGTACAAGATATTGGAATATCTTCAGAGGTTTTGGAATATTTTCAAAGGAGCTTCCAGGTTCAGAATCAATAATATATTCCGATATTAATATATTTAGGTACGTGTAAGTAAGAGCGGAAAAAAATGGACTCACAACAAACAGGTAATATAACCCCTTCAGGAAATGTGTCTGAAAAGAATTCATTCGCATCCGGTGTCCCTGGAGATATGGAAGAACCCGTTATGGCCCACCTGTTCGAGCTCAGGAACCGGCTGGCAATCGTTTTAATCTGGCTCTTTATAGGGATAGTTGTTGCCTTTCCATTTTCGGCAAAAGGAATGTTACTTATCTGGAAGGAATTCATAGGTCCTGGCCTGATAATGACATCATACTCCCCTCTTGAATGGACCTTTGCCCGCATCAAGCTCTCCCTGGTCTTTGCCCTTGCAATTTCGATTCCATTGTCCTTTTATCAGCTTTACAGATTTGCAGCTAAAGGGCTATATCCGAATGAAAGGCGCTTTTTCCTTAAAGTTATTCCTGCATCTTTCTTGCTTTTCATCTTAGGAACTGCAATAGGTTACTTCCTTGTCCTGCCTGCGATGTTCAAATACATTCTCTTCTACTCGGGAGATGTGGCTACAGCCCAGCTTTCAGTCCAAGATACCCTATCAGCCGTGACCACAATTCTGATAGGCTTCGGGGTTGTTTTCCAGCTTCCCCTTCTTGTAGTCTTTGCAGTGAAAATGGGACTTGTACAGTATCAGACCCTCAAAAAACAGAGGATTCTTATCTACAGCGCAATTATGGCGTTCTCCCTTTTCCTTACCCCTGACCCGACTTTTATTGCCCAGCTTGTTGTAGCGCTTTTGCTGGCAGTCCTCTTTGAGTTCAGCTTGTTACTGATCCGGCTATTTTAATTCCAATTTTGAGAATTTTGCGGAATAAGTTTCATCAAAAGAACCTTCTTTTTTAAGAAATTTCCACTTAAAGCCTGTCTACGTACTGTTTTAAAAGAATTTTTATATTTGGTTGCTGATAATAGCCAGCAATGATAGGTTCCACTGAACTACTCGTAATCGCAATCGCTGCCCTCTTCCTCTTTGGACCTCAGAAGCTCCCTGAGCTTGCACGGTCTCTCGGGAGTGCAGTAGGGGAGTTTAAAAAAGCTCAGCGTGCCGCTGAGCTGGAACTTACGGAATTTGATGCCTACACCCGAAAAACTGGAAATAAAGCCAGTGAAAAAGAGGAAGAAAAGGAAAAACTTGAAGTTAGCCCCACAGAAAATGGGAACGAAAAAAAAGATAGTGAAAACAAAAATAGGGAAGTAAAGGCCAATCCGCTGAGTGCGCTGGAATGTAGATCCTCTATTCCTGAGCAGGAAAAAACTCCTGACAATCAAATACCGAAATGAAATAAATATAAACTCTGAAAAAGCAGAATAAAAAAACTTAAATAATATAAAATACTCCAGATAATAGTGCAAAATAGAAACTTTATATAATATGAAAAAGCTTAGCCTAAATTAAAGATATTCAGGTTATTCATTTAAATAGTCAGATATTTTTGCATCATTTACATAGCAATTATTATCGCTAAAAGTTCAACGTCATTAAGAAAACGAAAAGCTTGAGGTCCAGCCATGATAGGCACACAAGAACTTGCAATAATTTTTGGAATAGCTGTACTTCTTTTTGGGGCAAGCAAACTTCCGGAACTGGCCCGTTCCATGGGAAGCTCTGTAGGAGAATTCAAAAAAGCCCAGAAAGAATCCGAAAAAAGTCTTAAAGAATTTGAGAAAACGCTAACTGAGCCGACGCCAGCCCCAAAGAAAACCAAGGTGCAGGAAACAGCTGAAAAACTTGGAATTGATATAAAAGGCAAGACCGACGAGCAGCTTCTTGAAGAAATCCAGAGGCATGCCGAGAGGCCAAAAGAAGTTTCAGAACCATGAAAAAAGCCTGAAGGATAAGCTTTTCTTTTCGCTAGATTTTGCTCAATTATCTATTGGAATTTTTCATAGTTTGATCGTATATTTTATATTTTATATTTTCTCATTTTCTCATTTTCGGTTTTCAGATTTGTTTTAACCGAAAACTTTTTTGAGTTTAATTTTAAATAAATTGAAAAAGCCAGCTTAATAAGGAGGCCTTTTCTGGTAGAAATGATCATCGAAGTTGACAAAAACGATAATTTTCTTGGTTTGCGTGCACGGGAGGAGTTTTATTCGGGGAATCACATCCACAGGGCTTCCCAGTTAATCCTGCTGAATCCTGAAAACAAAATGCTTATCCAGAAAAGGACACCTCAAAAGAAATGGTATCCGAACCGTTACACATACTCGGTAAGCGGCACTGTGGCGAATGAATCTTATGAAACCTGCATCGAGAGAGAAATGCTTGAAGAAATAGGGATTTCAGTTCCGTTCAAAAAATTGTTTAAGATTTCCTGCATCTTCGAAAACGGAGGAGCTTTTCACACTGTATTCTCGGGTAGATGCTCTGAAGAGACTTCAAGTCTAATAAGGTTTGATCCTGAAGAAGCAGTTAATATAGAGTGGATAGAACTTGAAGAACTGCACAGAGCTGTTCAAGCCGAACCTGAAAAGTATACACCTTCCCTTAAAGCAGGAATTTTAAAAATCTTTAGAGAAGGATATGAAAAAGATATTTTTTAAAGTTTAATATGTTTATAAAATTTCATTAAATTTTTACTATTCAATTTCCCTCATATTAGTCTTCATAAAAATCCTGTTTTACGTCAGTATACTCTCCTACAATAGGAATGCTCTCTCCGCACTTCGGACAGGTTTTCTCAGGTGTGACATCGTATTTTTCGATCTGCATATATCCCCGGGAAATTAACATTTTTCCACAGTTCGGGCAAAAAGTATTATTGCGCTCGCTCCCTGGAACATTGCCCATATAGACATACTTTACTCCTTCCTCAGTTGCGATCTTACAGGCGTCTTGCATCGTTTTTACAGGAGTTGGGGAGAGGTTTTGCATCTGGTACTGGGGATGAAAGCGTGTAAAATGGAGAGGAGTTTCAGGCCCCAGATTATTATACACCCACTTTGAAAGTTCCCTTAGTTCGTCAGGGGAATCATTGACTCCAGGGATAATGAGAGTTGTAATTTCCACATGTATCCCCAGTGCTTTTGCAAGAGCAGAAGCCTCGAGTACAGGAGCCAGTTTTGCACTTGCAACATCGTGATAGAACTTTTCATTGAAAGCCTTGATATCTATATTAGCGGCATCTAAGTATGGTGCTATGTGTCGAAGGGCTTCAGGAGTCATGTATCCGTTTGTCACATAAACTGTTCCAAGCCCGGCATCTTTTGCCAGTTTTGCACACTCATATGTATATTCATGCCAGATTGTAGGCTCGTTATATGTCCAGGCAATTGATCTAGAACGAGAGAGAAGCGCCCTTTCCACAAGTTCTTCAGGAAGTATATCCATTGTATAAGATTCTTCCAGGCAGGCCTGAGAAATTGACCAGTTCTGGCAGTGTTTGCAGCGGAAGTTGCATCCTATTGACCCTACAGAATAAACATAAGAGCCAGGGTAAAAATGATACAATGGTTTTTTTTCTACAGGATCAACTGCCTCACTGGAAACAGTGCCGTATATGAGAGTGTACAGGTTCCCTTCCCTGTTTTCTCTGACCCCACAAAAACCTCTTTTACCTTGAGCAATTTTGCAACTCTGAGCACAGAGACTGCAGTGTACTCTATTGTTTTCAAGTTTCTCGTAAAACATCGCTTCTCTTATCACATCAATCCCCATTAAGAGATTGTTTTTCAGGGTAATAACGGTTGCTGTTTTAGATTTATCGAGTCTGATAAGAAAAAGGTATTCAAAGTAAGTAGAGTAATTATGCAGTAAGTAAGTAGAGTAATTATGCAGTAAGTAAGGAGGGTAATTATGCAGTAAGTAAGAGAAAAGTAACTCAGAGCAAAAAGATGCTATTCAAGATATAAGAAAAGGAAAGAGAAAACTCCTTCCCTTTTGAGATTGGCTTTTTAAAGAATTTCTTCCTTTTTAGAATTAGCTGAATAGAGATTTTAAAGCATTAATTAGTTTTTCAAAGAAACCGGAATTCTCTGATGTTTCTTTAATGTTCTCTTCCGTGAAATTACCTTTTTCGTTCATATCTTCAGGGCCTTTTTCGGGAATCTCACTCATGTTCATTGTTGCATTTCCATCTCTGGGTGGCTGACTCCTGTTAGTCGTCATTTCAGGGCGTCTATCTGACCCATTTTCAAAGCCCTGGGAGAGGTTTTCAGTTCCATTCTGCATACCCGACCCCTGAGTACCTGGCCCTGGACCCATAGCCTGAGGGAGAATATTTTTAATTTCTTCTGGGGCTGTAGCAAATAGATTATCAAGTTCCTTTTTTATCGTGAGAAGGTCTTCTTGACTTTCGACATCTGAGATCTCTTCTTTTATTGATTCAAGATCAGTTATAAGCTGCTCGGCGTCTTCCAGAGATTCATCATCAAGGTCTTCTTTTGAGTTTTCCAGGGTTTCTATAGTTTCATTGACCATTTTTGTCATTTGAGTCTTCATTTGATCAAAGGATTCCTCCGACGCAGGTGAAGGAGGTACTTTTTGATCTTCAGCAAATGCACAGTAGGGAATTATACTGAATAATGTTAATAAAGTAAGAAAAATAGGAATTATTTTTTTAGTGAAAATTTCCATGTTACTTCACCCTTCTAAATAGAAAATTCAGATAAAAGTTTAATCTGATAAGGTATTTGTCAATAAATTTATATTGAAAAGAGATGGGAAAAATATTTCATTGATATCATCCCCTTTTCTCTCCCACCTCATTCTAATCCAGCGTTTAAATATTTTAAGAGTTCCTCAATACTGCTATTTACTCAGTACTGTTATCGGAACTACCATCCTGCACTCTGCCAGGGCCGCAGGGACAGTCAAATCCCCCACGTCCTCCATGATGCATCGGATTTTGTCTGTCCATACAAGAACCCATGTCAGGACCCATCCCAGGCGTTCCCTGTGAAGAGGACATAATCTCTTTGAGATCTGCCAGAGATTCGGCTCCATTGATTTCTTCGATCAGAGTGTTAAGTTCTGTAATTCTGTCGTTGAGTTCTGTGACATTCTCATTGGTATCATCAGTCGCGTTTTCACTCTCACTTACTTTAGCCTCAAGATGTTCAATTTTATTTTCAATTGAATCAACAGCCTGAGCCTGCATGTAGGTAATCACAATTTCTTGCAGCTCTGCTGCACTGGAAGCTTCACTCACATTGGTGGATAAGCCTTCAAGCTCAGTTATTTGTTCATTGAGCATTTCAGTCATGTTTTCATCAGTTGTGTTTTCCAGCTGTCCGTTAAGCATTTCAGTAATATTCCCAATGGAACTAACTATTTCTGTCTGGACATCTGTGTAATTGTCATCAGTTACATTTTCAACCTGATCGAGGCAGAATAACCCATGCATCCCGGCATGGCCCATATTCTTCTCGCCTGGGCCCATGTTCATTCCACGGGGGCCCATGCACTCATTTGCAGGTTTTTGACTGGACAAAACCTCCTGGAGGTCGGAAGCATTGGACGCTTCGCTTACATTATTATAGAAGCTTTGAAGTTCAGCAATTCTCTCACTGATAGAATCGAGTATATTTGTTTGAACATCAATGAAATTTTCTTCAGTTATGTTGCATGCAGGAGCAATTTTTGGATTGTTTTCTGCAGCAAAAGCTCCTGAAGGAAAGATGCATAAAACCATCAACACTACCGCAAAACGGGAAAATGATTTTAGTGACTTTATTCTCATCATGTACCTCCGTTATTACTGTACATTGTTATTTTTGCCTTGCAGGCCATTCACCTGCTGACAGTCTTGAATTGTGCTGGCTTAAATATAAGCTTACTTTCCTAAATAAAGAAGCTAAATCAATTAGATTTCAAAAATAAACTTTTTTCACGATTTATTGTGATAATAAACCTTAAATAAGACAATTAATGCTTATTAGAACCATTAAATCCCATATTTTAAAACAGAAGAGACGTGTCCATTTATTATCGCAGAATCTCAGGATGAGGCAACTTAAAATTCAGCAAGCTATATTTAATATTTTAATATATTTATTAAGTTTCGTTAAGGTACTACTTAAACTCCCTCAGAGTGGCTTTTAAATTACTAAAGATATTCCAAGTCCTTACATAGTCTCCAAAATTCTTTCAATTCAAGACAATCGAAAGTAAGTAAAAGACATCTAAAGTTAATAAAAATTAGTTAATAAAAAGTTGAAACTGAGACACTAGTTCCCGGTATGTGATTTTAGAGGAGAACAGGATGTTAAAAATAAGAATTTAAGGGTCATAAAGGATTAAATCTGGAAAAAATCCCTATTAAAGCATGAATAAGAAATTTAATCCTTCTATCCAACTGAAAAAGTAAGTATACTTTTATCTTTAAATTCCGATACAGAATCTTCAGTCAGGAATACATTGCTAGTCCATCCACCAAAATAAAACTTTAAACAGTGCGGTCTCGTACCGTAATATGTAAAGACAGCAATAGATAGTAAAAATATTGAAGAAATCGCATCATACAAAGGCCTGCATATCAGTTCGATGTATTCCTGACTATCTTCATCTCTAGAATTCAGCTATAGAATTCATCTTTAGAGTTCAGCTATAGAATTCATCTTTAGAGTTCAGCTATAGAATTCATTTTTAGAGTTCAGCTATAGAATTCAGTTTAAGAGATATGAAATACATATCTAAAAGTACAAATATCTAAAAATTATGAAAGGGATAAAAATGCCTGATAACCGGAGGAAAAACTGCTGATCCTCCAGCTTTCCGAAGATTCCAGGAAAATTGCCCGGTTACTTTCAAATGAGACCTCAATCAAAATTCTCAAACTGCTTGGAAAGAGGCCGATGTCCGCAGGAGATCTTGCAGACGAGCTTGAAACACGCCTGAATACTCTCAAATACAATCTTGACTCACTTCTCGAAACTGGACTTATTAAAGTGAGGCAGGTAAAATGGAGTAGAAAAGGCAGGGAAATAAAGATTTACGAGGCAGTGGAAAAGGTGATTATTCTTCTTCCAGGGAAGAAGGATACGGAAACTTCTTTTATGTTAATGAAGTTGTGGCAGAATAGCCCTGAGAGTTTAGAAGGGCAAACAATTCCGGAATTGTCGTGAAATTTATCACAAATCAAAATTTTTGCGACAATTTTATCACTTTAGAGTATCATTAGAGTATCATTTTAGAGAAAGCAATTCAAAATTCACCAAATATTAAATACATGAATCCAGAGAAAATGTACAGTCCAGAATTAAACTCTTTGAATAGGATGTGGCCCGTATGAAAATCAAGTTTTTGTCCCTGCTCCTCATATTTGCAGGAATTATCCTGATCTCAGGCTGTGTTGATAGGGAAGCTCAGCTCTCTGATTACAAAGCTTCAGGCGATCCTTACATACACAATCTAGAAAGGATCATCTTTTATCCCTATTCTGGACTTTTGAATTGTGAAGGCCCTGAGTTGCCGGATCATCCTCACGACCTACTTCAAGGAGGGCCTGATCAGGACCCTGAGGGTACCCAGAATCTGATAGCTGCAAAGTCCCTTCTGGACAGGAATATAGATAAAGCGGAAAACATTTCTACGCGGCTTGAAGAAGGAATTCAGAATTTAAAAGCAGAGGGAGAGGACGTTAGCAGACTTGAAGCCTTATTTGAAGAATACGAACTTCATATAGATGAAGCAAAGAAATATAGAGCTCTCGCAGATACAGCTGCTGAAGAAAAGAATAACATCTCAGTCGCAGATTCAGAATACACTTTATGTGAAAACACAGAAAGGGAGTATTTAATCGAATCTCAGAAAAGTATGATTCAAGCTGACCATGTCCTGAAAAAAATTTTCTACGAGTTCCAGAGTACGATGTCTGGAAGCGAAGAGCTCAACAATACATCCCAACTAAACGCTTCAGGTGAAGGAAGAGCCCTTCTCACTGGCGAGTTTGCCCTTAGTATTCACCTTGAAAATGGAGTAATAATTATACCCGAGATTTCTCCTGATTCCGAGATAGATATAAAAGGAGACTATACGTTTAAGGAAGAGAAAACAGAAATGCAGGATGAAGTGCTCGTGTACAATATACAATCTGCTGACGTAAAAATCTCTGGATCCCATAAAACGGTAATGATAGGTGGTAATAACATTACTGTTACTGCAGATGGAGCAGGATATTTGAACTTCATAGGGAATGGCACATATAGTATTGAGGATGCAGGGGAAACAATAAAAGAAGGAAAAAAATGGGGAATCTCTTTATTTGATGAAAAGGGTCCCGAAAAACACGGAATTGATGGAAAGGATCATGAAACGGAAACCGGACACAAAACAGGGATTAATATTGCTGGAGAGAATAGAGTTGGTCCGGACACAGGGAACAAAAGAAGTTTTATTTGAGATAAACTATAAACTTTCACGAAAAAAATAATAAGAATATAAATTCCCTGGAAGAATAGCATACTTCAAACTGCAACTCTGGATTTACTGATGAAAATGAATCTGAGGTTATACATTATTTGCATTGCTACTGTACTCGCCTTAGTTACACCTTCTCTAGCAGACAGCAACTACACTGCTACAGTTCACGGGGGAGTTTACGAAAGTGATACATTCAAACCCCTGGAAAACGCCATAGTTGAGGTAAACTCCACACCTTCCCAATCAATGGTGGCGAAAATTGGCGTGTATTCCTTTGAACTGGCACCCGGAGACTACTCAATTACAGCCAAGTATTCCCAGAATGGTACTCTCCTTTATTCGGGAGGAGAAATTGTCAACATTAAAGAAGAAGGAAGTTATGTGAAAGATCTCCTGCTCTTTCCCATTTATTCCGAGACTCTAATGGACAGTTCTGCAGTTAATGCTTCCGAAAGCATAACAGATACAATGAATAACTCCGATAGTGCCAGTAAAACTGAAGGAAGCGAAATCGATTCTTCGACCGTAAATTTCCTTTTAATAGCCTTCGCACTTATGATCCTGCTTACAGGTGGCTACCAGTTTTCCAGAAAGCACAAAAAAGAGGAAAAAGGTACATCTCAGGAATCAAAAGCCGGGTATTTAACCGGATCTTCCTCAAGCCCTGTAAGATACCCGAACTAGACCCGAAATTTCGGAGAGAGTCCCGAATAAAAGCATTGAGCCTGAAACGTGGCAGATCCCCCAGACAAATCCCGAAGAATCAGTATCCGTAAAAAAGCCAGTAGCAGAACTTGATTCACGAACTGTGGTAACAGGGCAGGTAGCAGAACCGGAGTCCAAAATATCCGTAAAAGAGATAGAAGCACGAACCAAAAATCCCGGAGAAAAGAGCGCCTGCGGAAAGGGAAGAGGAATATCTGGCGCAGGATGAAGAACTTGCAGGACCTGAAACAGAAGATAACGAAATAATTGTTCTTGAAAAAGCTGAAGATAATCCGGAGATTAAAATTCCTGTTCAGGAAATCGAAGTTCCTGCAGCTCCCAAAAAGAAACTCCCTCTTCCTTCAGACCTTCAGGAAGTCATGGATATAATCCGGGGCCAGGGAGGCCGGATTACCCAGAAAGACCTTCGAAGCAAGCTGCGGTATTCTGAAGGAAAAGTCAGCCTCATGCTTGCAGATCTCGAAAGGAGAGAACTTATCGAGAAGTTTAAGCGGGGACGTGGAAACGTTATAATTGTGAAAGATGAGGAACGCTAACTCAGGAGCTGGCACTCCTTATCTTTTCTCATCTTATTTTTTCAGATTTACATATACTTATAACTCTGAATTATTGATAACTGTGCAATAGCCGGATAATTTACCAATGTACTTGATAACTCTGATCTTTATTTACCCGATGCTCTAATTTTCCTGTTTCCAGGATCTCATCCATAGACTATTAGTTGTCTTAGAGAACTTCACACTCTTTCATTTCCTCATCTTTTTTGAAGAAGTTCTTTGTGGTACATACTATCCATCTCCAGTGAAGTGCGATGTGGATAATAAAGAAGACCACCATAAGGAGTCCAACCTTATCATGAATCAATCTCAATAAGTAGCCTGCAGCACGGTGGTTGAAATACATTACAAGACCCGAATAACCAACCAGGATAAATTGAATGAAAAGTGCCAGGTCTACGAGATAGTTCAGTTTTATTCTTTTCATTTTTTCACTCCATTTTAACATTTACACCCTTATTTTCGTAAGATTATCAATTTTAGTTCATTAGATTGAGCTTCATTTTATTGATTTTCTTTATAAGAGATCTACATCCGCGGTAGATCTACATTCGCGGTTATACTGCTTTCAATATTACCGCTGTACAAATCTTAATTACCGCTGTACAACTCTTAATTGCCAGAGAAAGAAATAAAGATACTTGCAAAAAAATAGTGGCCAAAATAGACTTATTTTAAATTTGAAGCTTAATTAATCCATTTGATTTAAAATAAAACTTAAAAGTAGAGTTTAATTCTTAATCTAATTATTTTTTACCTTTATTCATCCAATTGCCTCAAAGATAAGAGCCATATAAGCGGATTTATACGGAAAGGTCTCCGCAGCAGGCTAAAAGCCCTCAAAAAACCATTCAAATAAAAGGATAACCTCACGATTGTTTACCTTTAGAGAAGAAGAATAAAGGAGAGGTTGAATGGGGATAGAATGTTCTGATCCTGAAAGATGAGGGGAGCTAATTCAGAACTTTCCATCCCTCATTTTTTGTCAATTTGTAGATCCTGGTAATTCTGCACGTCCTGATAATTTAAAATATACACAAGAACTATGAATTTTCCTGATTTCTACTGATCTTAATCCACAGGCATATAGTTCGCTTCTATAACTTCACCCTTTTTCATTTCTCTTCCGCCTCTGAGGAGGTTCTTTGTAGTATATACCATCCATCTCCAGTGGAGTACAACATGAGCAACAAAGAAGACCAACATCAAGATCCCAAGCTGCTCATGGATTAACTTCCAGAATTGGGATACACCGTGACCATTGAAAAGCAATAAAATACCTGAATAACCAACCAGGGCGAATTGAACGAAGAGCGCAAGGTCAACAAAATAGTTGAGTTTTAATTTATTCATTTCTTCACTCCATTGTAACTTTTACATCTTGTAGAATCATTATTTCAGTTAAGTTTTGAATTGTATTTGATTGATTTTTACTTCATAAGCCATTACCGTCGCGGCTATGCTGCTTTCAAATTTACCGCCGTACATGCCCTTAATTGCCAGAAAAAGAGATAAATATGCTTACAAAAAATAATGGGTTAAAGAGATTTATTTTAAATTTAAGGACATATTAAAGCATATTTAGAAATATAATCTTTTATTACAGGATTTAACACTTAACCTGCTTATTTTTAACCTTTATTTGGCCAAGTACTAACAAAATCGTAGTTTGTAGCGTGATTTCCAGAAAAGATCTGCACAGCAGGCCGGAGCGCTCCAGGGAGAAGAAATTTAGTGCCTATAGACCTTGTAGAAAAAGAAAGCTAAAAAAGAAGTTTAAAAGTGATGCGGAAATGTGTCGTCACCTGATTCTCCACTGAAGGCTGAGATTTCCTTTCCGTATTAAGATCCAAACATCAAGCGCGTTGTCATCTGAAGATGAAAAGGTAATAATTTCCATCAGAAGTGATAAAAGCAAAATGGACCGAACTGAAATGACCATCTAAAGTGTACAACGGTGATCCACGAGGATGTATCAAAATAGCGTTTAAAGGCAGAATTTTCATACACTTTTGCACGTATATGTTTCAACATTAATTGAATTTCAGTTTCAGAAAAATAATCATGTGACGATAGATATAGTAAAGGGGTCAGTAAAGAAGGACATATAGAGAGCCTTGGAACGTGAATTAGAAAATGGATTTATGAGTCGGAAAACTGCGGACTTTATACAGGATTGCGCCAGACTATTTTTCTTACTTCCTCATTCCTATTAAACTTTTACAAATAAATCGTGATAAGTAATTCCAGCTTATAAGTATCTCCTGCTGTTTTTGTTATGAGTTCTGGAAAAAAATCTTGCCCCTTAAGTCAAGTTGATTACTGAAACTGGACTGAAAGGCTAAAAAATAATATATTAATCCCGGTTTTGTCGATAAAAGAGGCTCTTAATGGAAGTCTGGATGACGTTTTGAAGAAACTCTTGGGGAAATAATACTTTATTGAGACCCTATTTGCTGTTTAAAGGGTGATTAAAGAGTAAATTGTATAAATAAAATCTGGAAAAGTTTCCCTGCTAAATTAATTCCATATATTCCCTGTTTTTAGCTAAGTATGCTTTTATTATTAAATACCAATGAAAGGGTTGACTGCCTCAAGTACCTTTTGAGCAACTGGCAGAACAGATGCCCCGTTCTGAAGGGTGCCAATTGGCAGATTACAATGGAAAAGGAACATCTGATTATGGAACCTAGCCACAAAACAGGAACCTCGCCATCAGAAAGATCAGAAGCCTTCACTAATAATCAGGTGTTCGCCATTGTAAAAAAAGGAAGCAGTCAACCAAAAAAACCTACACTCCAGAAAATGAGGCACTACACACCTTGTTGGTGCCTCAAACCCATCTAAACCACACAGGTCTAATTGGACCGTAAAAGGTCTGATTAGGCCTAATTATACCCGGAAAGTCAGTTCAGATACGACTAACTTTTTAGAGGCTACTTTAGAGGCTATGTATGACACTCACTGAAATTATAGATACATTTAAAACGAAGCTGAATCCCTCAAAAATTATGAACTCGCTCGAAAAAGCAGCGAGTTTCTCAGAGGAATCAGAGAATGATGTAGGGGGGAATAATTCAGGGGAAGATCTGAAAAATAATCCATACAGTAATTCAGGAAGTGACTCTGCTAAAAATTCTAACGTATTAAGGATCTCTCAAAACAATGAGGACCCTCTAATTAAACTTACCAATGTATGGAAAATTTACCAGATGGGAGAAGTTGAATTTGCAGCCCTTAAGGGAATAAACCTGGAAATCTACGAGGGGGAATTTCTGGTTGTTCTCGGGCCTAGCGGAAGTGGGAAAAGTACGCTTATGAACTTGCTGGGCTGCCTGGATATCCCATCAAAAGGCACTGTTAGCCTGAACTCAAAGGATATTTCAGAACTTGACGAATCGGAACTGGCCATTATAAGAGGACAGATGATTGGCTTCATATTCCAGAGCTTCAACCTCATTCCCACTCTCAGTACGGAAGAAAACGTACTTTTACCTATGGAATTCCAGGAAGAGGATAGACAAATAGCCCGAAAAAAAGCAGCGTACCTGCTTGAGATTGTCGGACTTTCAAACAAGAAAAATAACCTTCCTTCTCAGCTCTCAGGCGGACAGAAGCAAAGAGTTGCAATAGCCCGCTCCCTGGCTGTGAACCCACCCATTATTCTTGCAGATGAACCTACAGGAAACCTGGACACCAAGACTGGTAACTATATCCTGGAATTCCTCGATGGTTTGCACGAAAGAGAAGGAAAGACCATCATCATTGTAACGCATGACCTTGAACTTGTAAAGTATGCAACAAGAGTTGTGTATATCAGGGACGGCGAAATTGAAAAAATAGAGAAAATGGACGAAAAACCGAAAAACAGTAAAAACGAACAAAAATGATCTGAGGAATTAAAATGAAAAAATTATCTTTATTATCACTTTTAATGCTGCTTACAGTATTCATAACCCTTGGAGCCGGAACAGCTCTCGGCTCGTCAAATGGGAACATAAATTCTGCATCTGTACAGGTAAATCTAACCAATCAGAATCCTGATTACGCTCGTCCCGGAGAACCTGTTGAACTCACTGTCAGTGTTCAAAATGTAGGAAATGCTGACTTAAAAGACATAGCAATAACAGTTAATTCGGAATATCCTTTCACTAAGGTTTCCGGAGAAAATCTTGTAAAAGAAGTTTCTTATCTGAATGCAAGACAGGACGACGATGATGCAGCGGTCCTTAAATTCAGGCTCATGACAGATGCAAACGCATCTGCAGGGACCTATGACATAGATATCACAACTACTGCAAAAGAAAGTGGAGATTCATCAAATACAATTACCACTACAAAAACGATCCAGCTTGAGGTAAAGGGCAAAGAATACGCTCAGGTCGTGACTATAAGCAAAGCGAATATTGATATTGCAAAAGAAGAGCCTCTGGAGTTTATCATAACGAATACCGGAACTTCCCCTATCAAAAATATGGTAATCTCCTGGAAAGATCCAAAAGGTGTAATTTTACCTGTTTACTCTGACAACACAAAGTACATCAAATATCTGGAAGCCGGAGACTCCGCGACCGTATCTTACTCTGTCATGGCAGATGTAAATGCAGACCCTGGCTTATACACTCTAAATGTGGATCTCAGTTATGAAGACTATGAATCCAATGAACAAAGTATCAATACCACAGCAGGAATATTTGTTGGTGGAGAGACTGATTTTGATGTCTCCTTTTCAGAAAGTGACGCTGGAGAAATATCTCTTTCCGTTGCAAATGTGGGTAACAACATTGCATACTCAGTGAAAGTATCGGTTCCTGATCAGGACGGGTACAGGGTATCAGGAAGCTCGTCAACAATTGTAGGAAATCTCGAGAAAGGAGACTATACAATCGCTTCCTTTGACGTCACAAGCACGCAGAGTGCTGGAGGAGCTGAAGGAGAAAGTCCAGGAGAAAATATACTCTCTGCTTCGACGGAATCCGATCCTCTAAAGGTCCAGATCGAGTATACGGATGCAAAAGGAGAAAGAATTACCGTTGATAAGGAAGTAGAACTCGAAATGACTTCCGGAAATATGACTGCGGCAGGAGGTCAGGCAGGCCCAGGTAGCAGCGCCGGTATGGGTTCATATATATCCTACATTGTAGTACTCGCCCTTGCAGGTGGGATATTCGTTTACCGGAAGAAAATTCAGGAAAAAATCCGGGAAAGGAAAGATAAAAAGTCCGGATCCAAAAAGCCTGAAGACCAGAAGGTCTGAGAAGAGCAGCATCAATAGATAACGGAAGGATGCAGGATGAGAAACTCAACCTACCTGAAAATGGGCCTGAACATGCTTGTTCACAGCAAGCTGCGAAGCTGGCTGACCATTATCGGGATAGTCATAGGAATCGGATCTGTTGTCGGCATCCTCTCCCTCGGGGATGCCATGCAGGAACAGGTGCAGAGCAGACTCGCCGAGATGGATCTGACAAAAATTACCATAAGCCCCGGATACACAAAAGCATCGTCAAACATGCATGGACCTGGTGGAATGGGAGGAGGAGGTACGACAACAGATGTCGAATTAACAGAAGATGATATTGAGGCACTTCAAGGCATAGATGGCATACAGTACATGGCCGGTGAAATTTCCGGCAGTGAACCGGTAATTTATGCAGCACAGAATGCGACCCTCTCAATAACGGGTGTGGACCCCCAGGTCTGGAAGTATATGACTACACTGGAGACGCAGTCAGGAAGGCTACTTGAGCCGTCTGACAAGTATGTAGCAGTCATAGGGAGCGGTGTTGCCAGCGGAGTTTTTGATCAGGATATAGGAGTCAACCAGGTAATAACCATAAACGGCAAAGCAGTGCGTGTTGTCGGCATCCTTGCAGAAGAAGGTGAGGGTGGAGACAGAAGCATTTACATGCCAATAGATGGAGCAGTAAACCTCCTTGACGATGCAGAAGAGGATGTTTACGATACTATCACGGTAAAAGCCAAGAGTGAAGATCTGGTGGACAGTGTGATGGAAGATATAGTAGACAAGCTCATGGTTTCAAGACATATTATTCAGGAAGAAGACAGGGACTTTTCAGTGACAGCCTCAAAGTCTATGGCTGAGTCCGTTACCGAGATGACGAGTTCGATGACTCTCTTCCTTGGAGCTATTGCAGCCGTATCCCTGCTTGTAGGAGCCGTGGGTATTGCAAACACCATGTTTACTTCTGTCCTGGAGAAGACAAAGGAAATAGGGACTATGAAAGCCATTGGAGCTAAAAACAGGGATATTCTCATGATTTTCCTCTTTAACTCCGCAATGGTAGGTCTTGTTGGTGGGATCCTTGGAGATTTGCTGGGAGCCTGTGTTTCAACTCTCTTCCCTCTGCTAGGTTTGCAAATGATGGGAGGAGGAAGTGATTCAAGCATATATTTTGCTCCGGACCTGATGGCTTTAGGGCTCATCCTGGCAGTTATAATAGGTATTGCCTCAGGAGTGGTTCCTGCATACAGGGCTTCGAAATTGAAACCAGTAGATGCATTGAGGTACGAATAAGTTGAAAAGAAAGGGGTCAGCCCTTTCTTAATTTCCTGCTTCATTGGGAAGAGGTAGAGGTGGGATAAAATGAATTTGATTGATATTGCAGTTCTTTCCGAAAGAAGGCGAGATATACTTTTACTTATTGAAGAAAAACCAAGAAGCTTTGAAGAAATCAGAGACTTGCTTGGCCTCAGTTCCGCTTCTATAAGAATTCATTTAAAAAAACTTGTTAATTCCAGGTTCCTTGTAAAAGAAAAGGGAAAGTATGGGTTATCAGAAATGGCAGCACCCATAATAAAAAATTTGAAGGAATTGCTGGACTCATTAACTTTCTTTGAGAAAAATATAGATTATTGGACGAGTCATAGTTTGGTTCCAATACCCACTTTTTTAAGAAAAAGACTTGGAGAACTTGGTAACCTAGAATTTATTGAACGTGATAATGCACATATGTTTGAAATTCCGGGAATAATTTTGGAAAATATAAGGAAATCAAAAGAAGTCTTTATTTTTTTCTCCTGCCTGCATCCGGAAATTTCCAATATATATACAGAACTTTCAGAAAGAGAGTTAAAAATCTCGTTATGTGTGACAGGACCTATAATTGAAAGATTATTCAGAGATAGTCCCATTGAAATAAGAAAGCTGCTGGAAGTAGAAAATTCAAAGTTATTTTACTGCCCCAGAATTGTGAATTTACCAGTACTTGTAGTGACAGACAGGTTTATGGCAATTGAATTTTTCCGCAACGACGGAAGTCTGAGCAATCAGGTAATTGTAAACTCAGATAAAGAAGCTCTAAAATGGGGAAAAGAACTTTACAATTATTTTGAAGAATGTTCTGAGTCTCTAACCTTGAAACTGGGAAATCAAAACTCATTGAGCTATAAACAGGTAAATTCAGCATGAGGAAATGAAAAGAAGAAAAAAGACAGTAAAAAAGACAGTAAAAAAGACAGGTAGGTAATCGGATGAAAAAAATCGGTATAATATTGCTAGCTGTTGCTATGCTCGCGGTATTTTCCTGTGCAAGTGAAAGCATTAAAAACGACAATAGCAAAAATATTTCATGGGACAAATATACTTCCGACACGCTGTTCATTGAAACCCTGAATCCTGAAGCTCAATATCTGGATTTAATAGACAACATTGAAAGTAAAATAAATCAGGTTCAAAACCGGAATTTGGAATTCATACAGTCTGCAGCAGGGAACTATGGAAATATGCCACAAAACTTCCAGCCCTCTTTCAACAGAGGAAGGCCTGAGCAGCTACCCCCTGATTTTGCCGGGAGAGAACCTGGAGAAAGAGGATATCCGGAAAAGAGGTTCGACAGTTTCCTGGAAGAACAAACTCTACGGCAACAAAACAAATCATATTACCAGTCTTATGTCACTCCATATACAGATGTTGTAAGCTCCTATCTTGAAGAAAATGACCTTGATGATAAATATGAAATCTATGAGGCTGCTCTTTCATGGACCTGGGTCTCGGATGAGACGTTGAACGGAGAAGAAGAAAAGTGGCTTACTCCCTCTGAGTTTCTGGAAAATACTTCGACTTACTCCAGTAACCCGGACTACGGAAATCCTGTAAGTGATTGCGAAGAACAGGCAAATACTCTTGCATCCCTCCTGATCGCATCCGGAGAATACAATGAAAGCACCGTACGTGTAGCTGTAGGAGAAGTTGATTTCGGAAGCGTAAGTGGTGGACATGCCTGGGTAGAGATTTACGAAGAAGGGGAATGGTGCCCACTGGATCCGACTTATGGACCTTACTATGACGACGAGAGCGGCGAGCTCGTGTCTGTGGATACATCTGAAGTAGATTATGATGAGTACTTCAGCAGTATATATCCTGCTGTAGAAGTCTGGTATTATTATAACAACGAATATTTCATGAACCTGGGAACACAGCAGAATGGAGACGTTCCAGTTTCGTGGAACAAGGAGCCTGAGAGTTATCAGGAACTGAATAGTCAATAAGTATTCCCAATCTACGTAAAATTCATCTCTCAGATGTTTTTGATTAGATAGAGATCTATAAACAGTTAAAGAGGAAGCATCTAAAAATTTCGTTATATCGTGCAAAAAGAATCGAAATCATAAGGTGCTTTCTTCCACGCCTTCTTTTTTGAACTGGAGCTAATTATTAAAGCATACAGTTTTGTTTTTAGAACAAGGTAAAACTTCTGTCAACTGAAAAATTTCGAATTTTTAAGAATTCTACACTCTATTCAAATCTTCAAGCTTTTATTTTACTTGAAACCTACTAAAGCGGTCTTAAAATTAAATTAGATTCTATAATTGGAACAGGACTTACGCATTTGAAAGGAAAAACGGTACATTAAGCCGTTAAATGCCTAAAATGTAAATTTTAACTATGATGTCTAATGTATTTGCTTTTATACATAGAGCGGATAAGTCCGACAGAATAATTTACGGTCCGAATTTAAAATTAACAATGTTCACTATCCAAAAGTAGAAACGGTTTGAATTTTAAGATAATCTCTTAGGGATTCGTTTTATTTTACCTGAAAATTTAATTATGGGTTTCTAATATTTGACAAGTAAAAATTTCACTTCTGGAAAGTTAAGACATCAGACATATTTTAAGTATTAGATGTTCAGTCTTTCAACACATACTTTGCAAGTTTAACAAAAAATACATCATGTATAGGAAATTTTTTATATTAGTCTTTTTTTAAAAGGTTAAAACTGAGCAAAGCCATTTTTTAAAAATTCCAACCTGAATTTATCGACCAGAACTTGACAAAATAAGCGTAGATGAGGCATACATGTTAATATAACTTAGAAAAAAATATATGTCATTATATATTTTGGATGGTGAGGTTTTCAGGTTGATATTTAAAAGAATACCCATGTATATTTTTGAGAACTTTCATAATATGTTTAGTGGAAGTTCTGAAAATACTTTTAAGATATGTCAGGAATGCAGGGGAGCATGCGAACATGATAAAATAGGAACACTGCTACCCGGAGAAAAAGAATACATGGCAGAGAAAATGGGAATAAGCGTTTCTGATTTTGAAGTTCGCTATCTGGATATTTTGAAAATGAATGATGGAACTAAATTACATGTATTAAAACTAGGGAAATTATGCCCCTTTTTAAACGAAGATACTGAAAAATGTGAGTGCAGGAATTTCAAACCAATACTTTGTAAAGTATATCCTGTTATTTTTACAATTGAAGCTGATAAAATTAATTTTGTAATAGATAACTGGTGTCAATTATCGAGAAAAAAATCATGTAGAACTTATTTTGAAAGTGTAATGCCTCTTTTATCAAGCCTTCCTCTTTCTATAGAGTGGTTCAGGTATGTGGTCAGCTACGATGGTTTCTCCTTTGACTGCAGTAAACTTGCAAAAAGCAGGAATATAAAGAAAAGATGTGAGATTTATTTACTCGAAGAACTATTGAGTTTGAAGAAAAATGAGATAGAAACTACCAGCTTGTATATTGATTTTAGTCAGGAAGCTGAAGAGCCCATTTTTTGACCTCGTACAGAAGAACCTGTTTGATTAAGAATAAATAGTTCAGTTTTGGGATTGGGCTTTAGTAAATTATACTTTCTAACCTAACTCCATACCTCATCTATTTTCTTGCTGGCCATTAATAGGAATTGTGAACGCAAAGGTGCTTCCCTCTCCCTGTTTGCTCCTGAACCAGATGTATCCACCATGCAGATGCACAATCTGCTTAACTAAAGAGAGACCGAGCCCTGTGCCCTGGAATTTCTTGGAAGAAAATGAATCAACCTGACTAAAAGGCTTGAATAGTTTATTCTGGTCCTCTGCTGTAATACCAATTCCAGTATCATTGACTGTTATTTCTACCATTTCTCCTTTTTTTCTCACACCTATCTTTACAAGACTGTTTTCATAGGAGAACTTAATAGCATTATCTACAAGATTGTACATTATTTGAGAAAATCTGGATTCATCTGCTCGTATCCTTTTTAGCTCTCTATCAATAGAGATTTCAATTTGAATATTCTTTCGATCTGCGATAGGAGACAGAAGGTTTCGTATCATATTAAGCTTGCTAGCAAGTTCAAACTCCTTGTAATCAAGCTCAAGTCTTCCGGCTTCTATTTTAGAAAGATCCAGAATATCATTGATAAGACCAAGAAGATGCTTCCCGCTTCGAGAAATGTTTCCTACTGCTCTAAGCTGTCTTCCAGTGAGTTCTCCGTATGCCTGTTCATACAGCAGATCAGAGAATCCTATTATTGAATTAAGTGGGGTTCTCAGTTCATGGCTCATGTTCGCAAGGAACTCACTCTTGGTACGGTTCGCAACTTCAGCTATTTGTTTCTCCTGAAGAAGCTTTTCTGCTGCTTTCCTTTCAGTAATCTCTCTACAGGTTACCATAACTCCTATAATCGTTCCATCCTCTTCGGTCACAGGAATTGCCTGTACATACCAGACTCTACTGTCCTTTGATGTGAACTCTCCTGATTTTTTGTTACCTGTTACAAAGATTTGTTCTAGCTGCAAGTACTCAGATAGGGAGCCGCTTATGCCCGAAACAAGTTTTATGAATACGCCAACCGCTTCTTGAAGATCCATTTCCATATATTCCAGGGCGGCCTTGTTTGCCCAGATGATATTAAGGTCAGGATTTATGAAAACAACCTGCTCATTCAGGGAATCCAAAAGAACTTTCTTTTCTCTTTCCTGTGCTTTTAGTTCCTGTTCTACCAGGTGGATTTCATTCAGCATTCCGTTTATTTCCCTTGACAGACGATAAAGCTCATCATTATCTTTGAGGGACAGCCTTTTGGAAAGATCTTTTTCCGACCTTACTTTTGTAACAAAATCATCAATTCCAATTAATCTTGAGATGAATAATCTGTCAAGTGCATATTTAACCCCGACACCCGTCATAAGTCCGGTTAACAAAAGGAAAAAATACATGTAATTAAGGGTTTTCTCGCCATGTTTATAGAGGTCTCTTGGAAAATCAGCTCTCATTATAATCGCAGGTTTGTCTGAAATGTCCTTTAATTCAAAATAACCGGCCACTCGCTCTTCATTAAGAGGTTCTACTATTGCCTTCCCCGGAAGCCCGGAAAAATTATTAACTTTTGTCTGGAAATCAGTAGGCATAGGCTCATCGACCCTGTACATCAAAAGAGAAGACCGGGTAGATTCTTTGAAAGAATCAAGAAGGGGAGGGTCAAAGTATCTCCCAAAAATCAAAGTGCCTTTCGAGGGACCCGTATAATTTGTCGTAAGAATTGGATGGCACGAAATAAACATCGGGCCTTCATCGAGTAAAACAAAACCTCTTATAGTATCATTGTCAGATTTTGTAATGAGTCTGCCACTTTTGATCAGTTCGCGAAGATCCTCAGGAAGCGGTTTTTCTTCTGCACTATGAACATCAATAGATTTTGCGTAAACAACAGATCCGGAATTGTTAACAAAAATCATCACATTAACTCTTAGTGTAGCAAGGGTCTGGTTCTGGATGTTTACGTCTATAAATCTCTGGTTCCTATCTTTAATAAAAATGTAAGTATCATTCCAGCATGCCCAGTCCTGGACTATATAATCAAGGTATCCCTGTTCAGTAGAAACTGCATTTTGCACCCTTTCTACATTCGCCAATGTGTCCGCCTGTTCAAGCTCCAAAAAATTGGAAAGCTGCATATTGTGGGAAAATGTGAATGCAGCAGTAAGGACGGCAAAAATTAATAGGGTTATTACAAGAACTTTTTTACTAATATCTATTGTAGACACCCCTAGGTGGCTTAAAAACTAAGAGGAGCTTGAAAGTAATAATATATAAAAAGAAGAGATAGTATATAAGATTACGCAGACTTACTAAATAAATTCATATGCGAGCTCCCCTTTTATCCCGGACTTACTGGCCAATTGAATGAAAAAAACTTTGGATGAATTTAAATGATCATTATTAAAAATTTGGAAAAACTTAAGAATCATTTTTCAGTTACAACATTTCTGGCAGCAAAGTAAGAATGTTCTGCAACTTCCATATTACCCTTAATGTCAGTAACTTTCATATCAAATTTACAGGCAAATTCCTTAACATTCTCATCAAATTCAGACTTATTTGCAAATCCGGTATCAATTTTTGCAGCCCTGCAATAAAGAGAGTTTTTTAAATACTTGTTATTGAAATCCCGACCCTCAGCTTTATTTTCCAGCCGCTTCCAGCTCGAAGCCCACATAGGAGTCAGATAAATCGTCCCCATACCTCTGAATTCGAGCATGCATCTTGCATACGCCTCATTTCCTCCAAGAGCTAAACTGATGCAGTCTTCTATCATCTCTCCGTCTTTATCCTTCAGAAAAGAAAGCGGACATCCAAGCCCTGCAAAATCTTCTTCCAGTTTTCCGAATGTATGCCCACAGGTGCCGTAAAAAATCAGAATTCTGTCAGAAAAGGGAGACATTTCCTGAATATTTTCATACACTTTTGCCTTCAATTGCTCTAGATCCGAGTGCAAGCCCAGGCTTAACAGATTTACGATAACTGTTATCTTTTTCTTTTCTATTCTTTCCCTTTTTTCATAAATTTTTTTGAAAATGGAAATTGAGGAAAGAAATTTAATATGTGTTCTTGAATTGAAGCTATCTTCGTCCTTAAGAAGCATTGGAACCCTATCCAGAAAAGCTGTTCTGGGAACACAATTATTCAACTTAAGCTTGCGAAAGAAACCTGAATTATCCCTATTTTCCACAACTATTAGTTGTTTAAGTTCACGGTCTTTTGACAATACATGTACAAGCTCGTCTTCGAACATTCCACAGGCAATGATACTTAATACAGGCATATTTCAGGTATCCTTTCTCTTAAGATGGTCAATTCTCATATCTTTTCCACAATATGACAGAAGCCCAGGGATTGATAAATTTACCGATAACTGTGATTTATCCTGAACAACATATAATACTTTTCTCTGGTTAAAAATAGATAGCAACAGCTTAGACAGCAACAGATAAAGCAGAAAGAGAATTGGGGTTAATGGGCTGTAAAAGAGGAGACGTGTTGATAATGAAGGGATCTGAACAAACTGCTCCTCCTCAAATATATTTTTATTTATGTCTCCATTACACTGTTGTATATTTTCCAGAATTTTTGGTTCTTACTTTTTATTCAAAGTATATATTTAGATTTAAGATGTTAATTAGCATTAATATATAAAAGCTGCATAATATATTAATGCCAATAATTTTTTACTTCTTCTTTGAGTTTTTAGGAGTCTTTTTAGGGAGTTTATGATCAGGAGTGACTCCGTAATATCTTGTCCTTGCCGCCCCCCAAATACAGCCGTTTTTCCCGAAAATTTTCAGTTCAAGGTTCTGAATACTCTTGCAAATTTTATTCCCTTCTCTTGCACCCTTGCAAACTATGCAGTATTTTTCACAAAAAACGGGGGGGTTACCCTTAGCTTCAGCCATTTCTAACTCACGTCCCTGGATATCATTCTTCATATCGAATGCTTTCTGGGCGCCTTTCTTGATAAATTATTCCCTAATGATATCAAATGTTATCAGAGCAATTTCTTTCCTGCTACCTGGACCGGGAGCACACTGGAAGACCTCACTAATCTTGACTTCAATGAGAGTCTTTGCAGGAAGTCCGGGTTTTGCTGCGTGTACGATTGATTTCATTTTTTCAAATTTTTCTCCGGTGCTAATAACATCCGCTTTACCCTTTATCTGGAAGCAGCCACCTGTATCTGGACCCCATACATAAATTGCAACGTGGGGGTTTTCTTTAAGGTTCTCCAGGGATTTAACCATGAAATTGTCTGCAATCCAGATAGTTTCATCGTCCACAAGTTGACAGAATCCCATAGGCACTACATTAGGAATACCATCTTTTGAAGCTGTGGCCACAGGAAAGATCTTTACTTTTGAAAAAGCAATTTTCATCTCTTCACTTAATTTTACCATAGTAATCACCATCAAGATGGTTGCAATATAGATTTATATACTTTAGCGTCAGAGTTGTGTATCTGGACGATTTCTTTGTGCATTTTAATAACCTTTCTGGGCAAAACAGCCAGTTAAAAGATTGATTTCGAAAAAGGAATCAGAATGGTAGATATTCGGAAGATCAGAGAATTCGGGTTGGAGATCCTGAAAAAAATTGATTCAAAAAACGAAAAGGTTATTAAGTGGAAGAACTGGCTGGACGGATACAGGTTTACCTCAGATTGTCCCGACGACCCCTACGCCTGGCTTACTGTCGTGCTGGCTTTAAAATCTGTGGACTCAGGGAACTACGGAGTAGGAGGCGTTCTTATTAATGAAAGAGCAGAAATAGTTTCCATGGGGCATAATCTTGTATATTCCCCCTATTGAATCATATCCAATGTGCCTTGTCAGGCTTATTTCCTCAGGAATAAACTCGATAATTCATGTTTCATCTGACCCTTTAGCCGGAATGGCACGCGCAACAAATTTTTTACCCCCTCTCTGGAAAGAACTCTCCGAACGCCAGACCTTTGCAAAAGCTGCCTGCTCTGAAGAGCTTTCAAAAGCTGCAATTGAAATTATGCTTATTAATGCCGAAGAACTACTTGAGATTCTGAAAAAACGCAGCGTTTCATAATCTCAGTGACTTGAAAGAATAAACTAAGAAAGAATAAACTAAATTTGTGAGAAGCTCGAAAAGGAAAATTTGAAAAAAGGATGACGTTTTTTGTTTGCCTTTAAGTCTCAACTCTTAGAAATCAACCTTTTCTCTGTGCCCGAACTCTATTCTGTAATCAAGGTAATAGACAACTTCAGGCTCTATTTTTATCATAACAATATCCGGATCAGGGGGCATGTCTGCAGCAACAGGGAATTTTGCCACCATTACTTCCCCAACTTCACGAAGTTCTTTCTCATCGGTAATTATCGATGCCCTGCCTTCCACCTGAAGTGCCTGCATATCAAACCAATCCGGATCATCTTCGTCAACAGTGTACGCAACATATGGATTGTGCATAATATTCTGGATTTTTCGGGTATTCTTACTCGTTGCCAGATACACAACTGCTTCTTCTGATACATATGCCATTGTATGAGCCATAGGATTACCCTGAGGACTCACAGTTGCAAGGTTCAGGTAATAATGACTTGCAAGGTATTCATAGATTTTATCTTTGAGCTCTTCTGCCATAATCCCCACCAAAACTTGTAATTCTAATTAAAACCACTTTTGAAAGGGTTACCTCTTTTGAAAGGGTTTTGCGCTAAATTTATCAGGATACCGGAGATATCCTCAAAATATCTTCCATTACTATAGTGAAAAGGAAAAAGCTTCACTAGATTTAATATCTTTTCCCCATACAATTTAGAGTAACAAAATTTACAAATTTTACTTATAATTTTGAAATATGGAAATAAATCTACTATTCTGCAAAAAAATTGTGAACTTGAATACATACAAATTAAAGGGAGCTCCACAGCTTAGACTCTTTTAATCTACAGGGATATTGATGCTATGTTAATACCAATGCCCAAATATTTTTCCCCACAAAAGATCAGCAAGACAATGTATTTCAATTGAAACAAAAAACCCGAATAGGGCCGATGCCCAGATCCAGTAGGGAAGCTTTCCTGCGTCAAGACTTAAGAGGTAAAGCAAAGAATAAAGCAGAAAGGCAGGTGTAAGGGTAAGAACCACAGGCCCAAACACAGGATGATGCAAGATTCCCCTATGCCCTAAAAACTGGTAGGGAATCCAGATAATTTTAAATATACCCCAGCGACGAAACGGGGCGCTCCTGGTATCAAGATCCGGACTTAGGAAAAAAGTACCGAATAAATAAGCCAGCGAAAAAACTATTATTCTCCTGGTTTCCAGGTAACTGGCAGGAAAAGGAAGTACGGGTCTTTTAAGAAGAGAGAAAAAACTGAACAAAATTACAAACAATATAATCATATTGATTCTATCATGTGTTTTTCCGGAAGGCATTTCTTGTACCACTTTTTATTTAAATGAAACACGTGTTTTCTGGCTCTTATATTTTATTACATAATTATTCACAAAAAACAAAAGAAGAAAAAGGAAGAAAAAAAATAGAAGAAGAAAAATGGTCTAAGAGAAAGGAAAAGAAAGGAAAAAAGAGTAAGAAATTATTTAAGAAATTATTTAAGATTTCCGCTTTTTCACACATTCTTTCAGTTTTTCTTCCAGGCGAATTCTGGAGATAAATACTCCAAACTGTGTTGCAATTGTTTCAATGACTGTCCGCACACTATCCGAAAGCTCGTACTCAACTCTCGAAGCAAGGTAAAATGCGGCGATAGTCTTTTTGCCTGATTTTACGGGAATGATCGCCGTAGCCCTCAGATTTTCCTGCCTGAGTGCCTCGTCCCTGGAAGTGAGAAGAAGGTCTATGCTTTGTTTGTATACAGGTTGTCCTATCATGACGAGTTTGGCATTTGGAGAATTTGCGCTATAATAAGAGGCATGCTCGACAAAAGTAGGAGAAAGGCCGCGGTGAATGGCAAGGTTCAGATCTCCGGTTTCCTCATCGATAAGATAGATTCCGCCAGCATTGATTTCATCTATCTGGAGACAGGAATCCAGTAGTTTTTCAAGAGTTTCTACCAGGCCGCTGGAAGTACTGAGAGCAATGCCCAGATCCCTCTGGATATAAAGCAACTTTTCTTTCCTCTTCCTTTCCGTAATATCCAGAATAATGCCTTTGAGGTACTTGACAACTCCATTTTCGTCAGCCTCAATAAAAGTTCTTTCTTCAACCCAGCGCACCTCCCCTGCTTTTGTCAGGATACGGTACTCCTGAGAAAAATCCATGTAATCCTCCTCGATTCGCCTGGTAAGTTCTCTTTCAACTCTGTTCAGGTCGTCAGGATGGACTATATTGCCATATAGAAGTTTACCTGATGTAAATTCTTCTACCGTATACCCAAACTGCTTTATGTTTTCGGATACGAAATCTGCAGGCCAGTACTTTTCTGGCCTCCAGAGAAAAACAGTTGCAGGGACCTTATTTATTATTGAAATCAGTTCCTTTGCCATCTCAAGAGCATTGCATAAGGCTATTTCGTTTAGATATTTGCAGGATTTTTGCGTTTTATTGATTTCCGTTCTTAGCCTGAATTCGAAGCCGCTTTAGCCATCTTATTCTCCGACAATGAAAACTTTTACAGGAAACTATGAGAAGATTTCGCCTATTTAGAGTTTTTGCTCTAGTTACATAGAAATACTCCATAAATTAAAAAGCTTGTGATTTAATACTCTGAAAGTATCAGGGTGCAGTGACTTAGATTTGGAAGAAACCCTGAAGTAGGATTAAAGGAAGTGAGCAAAAATGAAATAATCAAAGGGAAAAATATATATGTTTATATGAAAATTCCCTGTTTATAGGGACCGTAGAACTATAATGATCTCTATAATTTGTTAAAATCATACTCCTAAAAAAGTAATTTTATGCTTTGATTTTTTTATAGAATTTCTACCTTAAATATATTCACAGAAAGGAATTTCGTTTTTAGAAAAGTTATTTTTAGAAAAGGCAATATTTACTTGCTGAAAGATTGCTTTTGTCCTGGCGCCGCGTTAACCCTCAACGATTCAATAGTGATGAATAGTTGCCATCGATTTTATGTGATATTTTGCTGTTGATGTGATACTAGTCCAATTACTAAGGTCAATTTGAGATATCACCATTGATATTTTTAAATAGATTTGCTTACAAAGTAATAAAAAGGTAAGAAAAGGGGATTTTGATAAAATGGATGATCTTCAGGGCGTATTAAAAGGACAAAAAATTGCTTATTTTTCCATGGAAATAGGACTTCGAAGTGAAATTCCTACCTATGCAGGAGGACTTGGGGTACTTGCAGGAGATACTATTCGTTCGGCTGCGGACCTTAATATTCCGCTTGTAGCTGTAACACTGGTGAGTAATAAAGGATATTTCAGGCAAATTCTTGATCCTTCAGGAAACCAGATAGAGCACACTGAAGAGTGGAATCCTGCGCGTTTAATGACCCTTCTCTGCAGAAAACGTGAGCGTAAAAATTCAGGACAGAGACGTTAAAATCAGGGCCTGGCTTTATAACTGTAAAAGCCTTACAGGTGGCTGCGTTCCCATAATTTTTCTTGATACTGATGTTGAAGGAAACGAATGGGAAGACCGCAGGATTACGGATTTTCTCTACGGAGGAGATCACCTATATAGGCTCAAGCAGGAAATAGTACTTGGGATAGGGGGAGTAAGGATGCTTGAAGCACTGGGATTTAAGGTCAGAAAGTACCATATGAACGAAGGGCATTCAAGCCTGCTGGCCCTGGAACTTATGACACGCAATGGCACAGACTCAACTAAAGTAAAGGACCTCTGCATTTTTACTACCCATACTCCTGTAGAGGCAGGGCATGACAAGTTCGATTACGGGCTTGTAGAAGATCTGATCGAGGGATAAAAATGATGTGGATACCCTCAGAAAATTCGGAGGAGCAGATCGTTTTAATACAAGCCTTTTTGCCCTGAACCTGTCGAACTATGTAAACGGAGTCACAAAACGGCACAGCCGGATCTCAAGTGAACTTTTTCCAGGTTACAAAATCCAGGCAATAACAAACGGTGTCCATTCCTATACATGGACTTCTCCTTATTTCAGGCAGCTTTATGACCGCTATCTTCCTGGCTGGGCAAATGAACCTGAACTTCTGGTGAGGATAGGAGGAATCCCGGACAACGAGATATGGGAAGCTCACTGGAATGCAAAAAAAGCCCTGATCGATGAGGTAAACAGAAGGACAGGCGTGGGTATGGACTATGAGACCCTTACAATAGGTTTTGCACGGCGAATGACAGCATATAAGCGCGCAACATTAATCCTCTCCGACCTTGAAAGACTAAGAAAAGTAAATAAGAGAGGTAAAATTCAACTTATTTTTGCAGGCAAGGCCCATCCCAATGACGAAGCTGGAAAACAGATTATCAGAGAGATTTTCAAAAACATAGAAACGCTTCAGGAAGAAATTAAAATTGTTTTTCTTGAGAACTATGATATGGATCTGGCCGCAAAAATGGTTTCCGGAGTTGACCTCTGGCTGAATACTCCCACCCGTCCCTATGAAGCCTCAGGTACAAGCGGAATGAAGGCTGCCCATAATGGAGTTGTTAATTTCAGCGTGCTTGACGGCTGGTGGATTGAAGGGTGGATTGAAGGCGTAACCGGCTGGGCTATAGGACCTCAGCCCGAAGAAAACCTTTCTGAGGAAGAGGCAAGACTCGCTGAAATTAGATGACCTTTACAACAAGCTCTACTATATCATCGTCCCTATGTACTACGAACGAAGAGACGAGTGGTTCAAACTAATGAACAACTCCATAGGCATGGTAGCCTATTATTTCAACAGCCACAGGATGATGCGGCGTTATGTTACACATGCTTATCTTTAATGCAAAAAATCCAGAGTATTCAAAACGAGAGATGCCATTGTCTTTTGCTGGGCTAGAACCTATAAAGGGAAATTCACGACAGCTCAATTTTCTCGTTTTGCTTTTTTACCATTTTGTATGCGTCTGCTATTCCAAATATCCAGGCACCAATGAATGTAAAAAATCCAATAACAAGGACCATCAAACAGAAACTAATCGCCATTGCAGCAATAATTGCAAACCCTCTAAGAAGGTCACCTGCATAGACCTGACCAAGTCCTGGAATTATAGATAATAATGCGGCAATGACAGGACTTTTTCTTTTATTTTTGGTTTTCTCGGAGCTACAATCAGAGCATATTTCTGCTCTCTGGCTAATTTCCGCACTTGCATCGTATTTTTCACAATACGCTTTTTCCATTGCATCTACTCCATTAATAATCATAGATAATTTCTGTTTTTCCAATAAGTCTTCCCCAGTATATGAACACAGAAGGTCAGGCACATTTTGTCTTGAAAATGCAGATTTAAGTATTAAGCAAATGTTATTTTGATTCTCAAGATGTGTTACTATAGCGTGTAAAATTAAGCAAAGTTTAAAATTGAATAAAGTTTAGCTTGATGTTTACGTCGGCACTTGGTGACAATTCTTTTTATCGCCTTAACGCCGGAATTCAGGACTGCAAGATAATCTATAATACCCACGTGGATTGACTTTACATTCATAGAGGATTATAGAAGACCATAGAAACAATTCAAGAAGCATAAATACGAAACTGCATAAAATAATATGCAGTAGATTAACAAAAAGTGGTCAAGATGATGTTTACAAAAAGTAACAAATATGATTTTGATTTTGTTAAAGAAAACATGATGGGACCAAACTCAATGAAAATTCTTGAGGAACTGTCCGAGTCTTTAAAGCTTGAAAAAGGAATGAGAGTACTTGATCTTGGTTGTGGGAGAGGGCTAACTTCAATATTTTTGGCAAAAGAATATGACGTTACTGTTTTTGCTACGGACCTCTGGATCAGTGCAACAGATAACTATGAAAGAATCAAATCAATGGGGCTGGAAGACAAAATAATTCCAATACATGCGGAAGCCCACGATTTGCCGTTTGCGAATGAGTTTTTTGATGCTGCTATTAGTATAGATGCCTATCATTATTTTGGGATTGAAAAAGATTATTTGACAAACCATTTTGCTCCGCTTGTAAAAAAAGGAGGACAAATAGCAGTTGTAGTTCCGGGCTTGAAGCAGGAATTTACAAATGGAGTTCCGGCAGAATTAGTACCATACTGGTTTGATGATATGAGTTTAACTCTACACTCATGTGATTGGTGGTATAATTTATGGAAAAACTCTGATTTGGTAATTATTAAAGAATGCAAAGAATTAAATTGCTTAAAAGAATCCTGGCAAGACTGGCTTTTGTGTGACAACGATTTTGCTCGTAGAGATATTGGAATGATGGAAGCTGAAGGTGGAAACTACTTTAATCTGGTTTCACTCATAGCTACTAAATTATGAGTTTATATTTTTTTACAGAAGCCCTCAGTAGTTTCTCTGGATAAATGTGCATGTTCGCGATATCAAAGACATGACTTGAGATTACAGGAGCTGTCAGCGCAGGAGGATTCATTATGAAAATTTATCAGGTAGATGCATTTGCAGAAAAGCCATTTTCGGGAAATCCGGCAGGCGTATGTATTCTAAGTGAGAGGCTGGACGAGAAACTGATGCAGAACATAGCCCGTGAGATGAACCTGTCTGAGACTGCATTTCTTATTAAAGAAGGTGAAGGAGTATAATCTGAGATGGTTTACCCCAAATGCAGAAGTCGATCTATGCGGACATGCAACACTGGCAAGTGCCCATATTTTGTGGGAAAAAGGATATTTAAGGAAAGACCAGGAAGCAAAATTCAGCACAAGAAGCGGTTTATTAACGGCAAAAATGAACAACGGATGGATTGAATTAAATTTTCCGGCAGTCCTTGAAGAAAAAACAGAACCTCCGGCAGAGCTACTGGAAGCACTGGGAGTTGAAGCAAGTTATGTTGGGAAGAACAAATTTGACTACCTGGTAGAAGTCGAATCCGAAGAAATAGTAGCGACAATGAAGCCGGATTTCATGAAACTATTGAAAGTTCCCGCAAGGGGAGTAATTGTTACAAGCAAAGCCAGAGAGTATGACTTTGTATCAAGATTCTTCGCGCCGGAAGTAGGGATATGGGAAGATCCAGTTACAGGATCGGCTCACTGCTGTTTGGGACCTTACTGGCAAAAAAAGCTACACAAAGATGAGTTCATTGCATATCAACTATCGGAACGTGGCGGAGTCCTGAAAGTGAAAGTTGTCTGTGAGAGAGTTTTAATCTCAGGGAAAGCAGTGACAGTACTGGAAGGAGAATTATTAATTCAAAAATAAGAAGTGTCGCCACCTGTCTATATTATTTACTTGATTTATCTAAACTACTCAAATAAAGAAGGTCTTAGACATGAAAGATTTTCCGGAGTTCATGAAAAGTAAGAGTAATTGTATCAGCAGTAAGGAGCAAAATACTGAAGATATTGATGGCTATTTTTACGAAGGTGCAGACGGCAGTCAGATGGCTTTCTGGACCTGTTATTCTGACAGGGTTTCCAAGAAACATATTCATGAGTTTGATGAATACATGGTTTGCGTTAGTGGGCAGTATACAGCAGTGCTAAATGATGAGGAGTTTGTTCTCAATCCCGGGGATGAATTATTCATCCCAAAGGGAACAGAACAGTGGGGAAAATGCATTGCAGGAACAAGAACTGTCCATGCATTTGGTGGAAAACGGATTCATAGAGCTGAAGAGTAAGAATTCGTAAAATTTGTGGCTGGAAGAGCGCCTTACATGAGAAAAAGCAGAATTCCCCCATAGAATTCGACCATGCCCAAATAGTTTTTAGAGCCTACAACGGTTTACCTCAAAACACTGAGTGACTAGCACACCAGAGAAAAGAGCTCTGGAGCACTGTTACTAGGTGGGTAAGATGCATCCTGAAAGCGATAATATTCAAGATTACCTCAAAAAAAATGAGGTTATAAACTATGATCATGAGCTGATCGTTGACAAATGCCGTGAATTGGAAAAAGGCACGGAAGACGAAATCAGCTTGATCAAAAAAATCTATGAGTTTGTTAGAGATGATATTCATCATTCTGGGGATATAGGGGAAATGACAGTCACCTGTAAGGCATCAGAGGTTTTGGAGTCCGGTCACGGGATATGTTGTGCTAAAGCTCATTTGTTTGCAGCAATGCTAAGATTTTTCGGGATACCGGCCGGATTCTGTTATCAGAAACTTTGCTCAGGTCAGGAGGGAATTGACAGAAAAGTCCTGCATGGCTTGAACGCCGCATATTTAAAAGATTTAAATAAATGGGTAAGATTGGATGCAAGAGGGAATAAACCAGGTGTAGACGCTCAGTTTTCCATATATGAGGAAAAAATCGCCTGGCCAGTTAACAAAGAGCTTGGGGAAGAAGATAACCCAATAATATTCAAAGAGCCTAATGTGACTGTTGTTGAAGTATTAAAGAAAAGTAATGACAGGAAAGAGTTATGGATGCAATGGGATCATGGGCTGAAAGACTTATTTCAAACTTAAGGGTTAATTAGGGGGTTTTTGGGAAGCTTTGAGGGTTTTAGGGAACTTTAGGGAACTGCTACCTGTAAAGGTTTTTAAATCCAGCCGTTGGATTCAAGAAATTCAATAGCTTCTACGGCTCCGTCTCCAAAAGAGGCTTCTGTTACGTAATTAGCAGCTTCTTTTATTCTTTCGTCTCCATTTGCGACGGCAATTCCAAAACCTGAAACTTCAAACATTTCTACGTCGTTTGCTGAATCACCTATTGCTACAAAATCTTCAACTTCAAGGCCCATCAGGCTTGCGAGTTTCTGGAGACCCACGCCTTTGTTGATTCTGGTGCTTTTTATATGGATCGCATATTTTGTATCAACCATTTCTACATCGAAGTTTTGAGTTTCCAGAAGAGCTCTGGCTTTGTTAAGGTTAAAATCTCTCCTTAGGGCAATTTCGGTTTGCCGGTAGAAAGGGTCAAGTTTTGTGAGCTTGAAATGTTCGGAAAGAAAAGAATAGGCTTTTTCGCATTCTTCCAGGCTTTCTTCGAAGGTGCCTTGCAGATCGTAACGAACAGTAATAGCCCCTCCGTTTTCAGCGATTACAGCCCCATCCAGGCCGATAAGCCTCGATGTAGTTCTTGCATAGCATAGAATATTTCCTGTGGCAAGAACGACAGGGACTTTAAGAGAACGGATTTTTTTAATGGCCCCCAAGTGAAGTTCCCTGTTCTCGCAGGTGATTGTCCCGTCAATGTCAACAACGATAGCTTTGAATTTCATCAAAAAAGATTGGGAATGGATAGATAAAATGTTTACCCATCCATTAAAGGATTAAATGTTTACTTGTTTATTTTTATTCGTCTTTATTCATTCTTATTATTTTTACACGTTCAAGTTTAATTTTCGATTATTTTCAAATTTTCATTGGGTTATTTCATGGGTTATGGCTGTTTTGATATCCTTATCGTCAACTGGATGTCGATATACTCATGTTTATTCTGCTCTTGAGTAATCTCATCCATACAATGCTTAGAGTTCCCACAATAAACACAACCAACAGGTCGTCACCGTGTAGCAGTGAGAAGCGGAACAGACTTCTTAAGGCAGGCACATACAGGACCAGAAAAAGACCTGAAATAGCTCCTAAAAGCACATACCTTAATGCTTTGTTTTCTGATTTCAGGGTTTTTATCATACTCTGGGACCAGGAAAGATTTGCCACAATTAGAGTAAGATTGGAAATTACCAGGGTGGCGAATGTAAGTGTACGTGCATCTACTTCACCCTTGCCCACATATAATGAATACAAAAGAACGGCAATAACTCCTGCAAGCATGCTTATACCCTGCACCAGGCTCAAAGCCAGGTTTTTCCTTCCGAACATTCTTTCCTGCAAGTTTCTAGGCGGTCTGTTCATTATATTTTTCTCTTCAGGCTCAGCCTCAAAGACGGTCGAGCAGGCAGGATCGATTATCAATTCAAGAAATGCAATGTGTGCAGGCAAAAGGACAAGAGGCAAATTAAATAATATGGGAAACACAGCAAGCCCTGCAATAGGCATGTGAACTGAAAATATGTAACTTATTGCTTTCTTGAGGTTATCAAAAATTCTTCTCCCAAGTCTGACGGCTGCAACTATGGAAAAGAAATCATCATTCAGAAGGACAATCGATGCAGATTCGCGGGCCACATCCGTACCTCTTTCTCCCATTGCAATCCCGATATGAGCAGACTTCAGGGCAGGAGCATCGTTGACGCCATCTCCTGTCATTGCAACAACTTCTCCGTTTAACTTCAGGGCGTTTACAATTGCCAGTTTTTGTTCGGGCACAACGCGGGCAAAAATGTTTGTTTCTTTGATTTTTTCTGCCAGCTCGTCCTCACTCATTTTGGAAAGCTCTGGACCTGTAATGTATTTGTCAGTATCTTTTAAACCGATCTGTCTTGCGATATGCTGGGCTGTACCAGGATAGTCTCCTGTAATCATGATGACTCTTATTCCAGCTGCATAACATTCCTTTACTGATTGAGCAACTGATGGTCGGACAGGATCAACAAAACCAAGCAATCCTATAAACTCAAATTCGAATTCATGCTGTTTTTCAGGTAAAGCGTCCTCCTGGAAGCTGGCTTTAGCCACACCGAGAAGTCTCAAGCCCCTGTTTGCCATCTCCTGGACATGGGACAACAATTCTTCTCTCTCAGCTTCACTGAGATGGCACAAATCAAATATTGCTTCAGGAGCTCCTTTTGCAGCTATAACGTATTTACGGGAGTCGTTGCATTCCCATACATTTGAGAGGGCAAGTAAATTTTTAGAAAGAGGATATTCCCTGGAAATTTTCCATTCACGGTGTATATCTCCATGATCCGGAAGGAATTTTTCAGTATTTTTTTTGATCTCTTTTTCAAGAGGGTCAAAGGGATCCTGCTGGCTTGCCAGAAAGCTGAACTCCAGCAATTCATGGAACTTCTCAAGCAGGCATTCGTTTTTATCAGTCTCACAATACTCATTTCCTGCATACAGAGTGCTCAAAAGCATCCTGTTCTGTGTCAAAGTCCCTGTTTTATCAACACAGAGCACTGTGGAGGAACCAAGAGTCTCAATTGCAGGCATGCGTCTTACTAGAACATTTCTCTTGGACAGGCGCCAGGCCCCCATACTCAAGAATACAAGCAACACTACTGAGAACTCTTCAGGCAGCAAGGCCATGCTTAAACTCAGACCTGCCAGCAAACCATGTAGCCAGTCACCTCTGGTTAAGCCATAGACAACTACTATAAGGATACAGAGTATTCCTCCGAAAATAGCAAAATTCTTTATAATTAAGGCAGTCTCTTTTTTTAGCAGGGAGTCTTCCTCGGCAATAGTCCCCAGAGCTTTTCCGATTTTTCCCATCTCGGTATTTATTCCTATTGAGCTTACCCTGGCTATACCATGGCCCTGGACTATAAGTGTCCCGGAATAGACGAATGGCAGATCATCTCCTCCTGGCTGTCCGGGCTGCAAGGACTGGGCTAAGCCGGAAGATTCGGATTTTCTGACTGCGAGAGATTCGCCTGTGAGCAGAGATTCGTCTACCAGAAGATTTGTACAGGAAAGCACAACCCCATCGGCAGGAACACGGTCTCCCTCTCTTAAAATAATGAAATCGCCTTTAACGACTTCCCGCCCTGGAATTCTCTTCTGCTTCCCATCTCTTATGACAAGAGCCCTTGGGCTTGAGAGGTTTTTTAAAGCCTCAAGTGCTCTTTCGGTCTTTCTCTCCTGGTTAAATGTTATACCCACGACCACAAAAACAAACAAAAGCAGTATTAGAGCGTCTTTTACCTCTCCAAGTAACAGATAAATTGTACCTGCACCTAAAAGAAGAAGCAGCATAGGCTCTTTAAGAACACTGATTAAGATGGATAAAAGGCTCTGTTTCTTTTGGGATGGCAACTCGTTATACCCTTCTTTTTTGAGTAATTCAGAGGCCTCTTCTTCTGAAAGTCCAGTTACATTTTCCGGATCAAAAGTTGTTTCCATTTTTTATACCTGCTGTAATATCCCTTCTAGTTGTCTTGGTTTAAAATTTGGAACTCTATATTTTCAAAACAATAAATTGCGCTAGTAAAAATTTAAAACACTTTCTCTTTGATCGTTTTTCCATATAAAGTCTACGTAATTTTGATCTGGAATAAGTTTAGAAGAATAACGAATCCCCGATTAAGCGAGGAATTATGATAGACTTCGCTCTTTCGGCTTCACTTTTTCAACTGGGATATCATCCCTGATTCACGTAAAATAGTAAAGAGTTAGATATATTGAAAAACGGGAAAATCAGAAAGAAAAAGCAGCATGTCATTAAATAAAAATGCTTGATTTTTAATGAATTCATTAAAAATATGAATTCATTGTTTGAGAGCGTTTTCAGGGAGTGCTGGCACGAACATCTTTGTTCTCTAAAATGGGCGTGCCAGCGCAACTTTTATTTGAAGTATATTGGGATGTATCCTGATTCAGGAACAAAAAATTCCAGATTTTAAAGCTGGATGAGTATATTTATTGTCTACTGATCTTCATTTCTACTGATCTGCATTCTTACTGATCGGTGAGTCCGGCTGTAGTGACTGCGATAACAGCTTCTCCTTCGGGAAGGTTGGGAGAGTCAACAAGACGGACAATTCTTTTCTCTCCTTTGGATTTTCTCAGGTAGAGCCTGAAGGTTGCCGTGTGTCCCACGATATGCCCTCCAACAGGCCTTGTGGGGTCGCCAAAGAAGGCATCGGGTTTTGACATGACCTGATTTGTTACAACTACGCAGGCATTAAACAGGTCCCCAAAACGGAGCAGGCCGTGCATATGTTTATTGAGTTTCTGCTGCCTGTCTGCAAGAGTTCCCCTGCCAACATATTCAGCCCTGAAATGAGCCATAAGCGAGTCAACGATAAGGAGGCGAACAGGTTTGCCCATTTCCCTTAGTTCGTTTGCCAGATCTGTTGCGGAATCTACGAGAAGTATCTGGTGATTAGAATTGTATGCTCTGGCAACATGAATATTCTGGAGAAACTCTTCAGGGTCAAGTTCCATTCCATATTTCTCGGAAAGCCCTTTTACCATCTGGGCAATTCTTTCAGGTCTGAAGGTATTTTCAGTATCTATGATGATAACTGAACCTTTCAGACCTCCATGTTCCTTATCCATCTGAACATTTGCTGCAAGCTGGTGGGCCAGCTGGGTCTTTCCGGAACCGAACTCCCCATAAAGTTCTGTAATGGCCTGGGTTTCTATGCCCCCACCCATCATCTCATTAAATTCGGTACAACCGGTGGTCAGCTTGCCTACCATTTTTCGCCTTTCAAGCACGATGTCTCCGGTCTCAAAACCTCCTATATCAGCAGCCTGCCTTGCAGCATTGATAATTTTTGCAGCAGTTGATTCCCCTATCTCAGCTGTTGTCGCAAGTTCAGCAGGAGAGGCTACCGCCACTGCTTCAATAGTGTTGAATCCAGCTTCTTTGAGTTTTTCTGCAGTTGCAGGGCCAACTCCGGGCAGTTCTTCCAGTGATATTTCACTCATTACAAATTTCTCCTAAGATGCACATGTTTGTGTAAGGTGCATGACAGTTGCTCAACTATGGTTTTGCGAGTATATATAATTAGAGGAGGCGGAGTGAAAGTATTTTATGACAATATAAAACGCAGTAATAATGGTGAGAAACATGACAAAAAAGAAGAGAAACAGGAGTTCTTTTTCTGATACTTACAGTTATAATAAGAAGAAAAAAGTAAAGAAAATCCCAAAAATGCCCAAAAAATAGAGAAAAACCAAAACTTCTTTTTACTTAGTTGGAATATCACCCATCATGCCGAAGGTTGCAGTTGGCGGTACGTTTCAATATCTTCACGACGGGCACGCCAAACTAATTGAAAAAGCATTTGAAATAGCAAAGGATGGAAAAGTCCATATAGGGCTCACCTCGGACGAGATGCTGCAGAAAAGCCACAACATCGATAGCTATGAAATAAGGAAAGTCCGACTGCTGGAGTATATAAAAGGAAGGGGATTTCCGGAAAACAGATATGAAATTACACGGCTGAATGATCCCTGCGGCCCTACTCTGGAAGAAGATTTTGATTTTATAATTGTCTCTCCCGAGACGTATCCTGTTGCCCTTAAGATCAACCGCATCAGAGGAGAAAAAGGAAAGAAAGCTCTGGAAATCGTATACGTTGAATATGTAATGGCTGACGATGGATTCCCTATTTCCTCAACAAGGATTGCAAAAGGAGAGATTGACAGACACGGCAAATTAAAAAACAGGTTTAAACTTTAAATAGCTTCGATACGCGTTTAGAATCAAAAGGGTTAGAGTACAAAATCATTTTCTCAACAGATATTCTTCAACAGACATAAATCAGCACAGGATTAATAAAGTGATAATATGCCCAGAGAATTTACCGAAAAAGATATTCAGATTTTTAACAAGCTTGTTCCTGAAGCCAGAGGAAAACTCATTTCCAGAGAAGCAGGGCACCAGTTTCCTTTCATCCTGCGTCCGGTCTCACACAAATTTGCGGAGTCATCTGAAGATTTCAGGGAAAGGCTGGAAAGACTGAGCCCTGAAGAACTCGATTACCTTGTAGGACTTGCACTGGAAGGAAAGGAAGACGTTCAATCTCTAGACGAAGACCTTGAGGAGCTAGTGGCAGTAGTTGCTGAAAAAGTGTCTCCAGAAAGAGCAAAGCAGTTGAAGGATTTCGTGGGGCTATTTTGAAAAGGATAATTTGAAATGGCCTCAAAACATCTACTTTTTGGAACAGGAGGAATCCCGAGAAGCACAAAAGGAAAAAGCAGCATCTCAGGGATCGAGCGCATCAGGGAACTCAGCCTCGATTGTATGGAACTCGAGTTCGTTCAGGGAGTGCGCATGGGAGAAGAAGGGGCAAAAAATGTTATGAAAGCCTCACTAAAAGAAAAAGTAGCCCTGAGCGTTCATGCACCTTATTATATTAATATGAATTCTTATGATAACGAAAAACTGAAGGCAAGCCTGGAAAGGCTTTATCAGGCCGCCAGAATAGGCAGCCTCTGCGGGGCTGAATCAATTGTTTTTCATGCGGCTTTTTACCAGAAAAGCAGCAAACAGGATACATATACGAAAGTATCGGAAGCTCTGGAAGAACTTACAGGCCGACTCAGAGACGAAGGAATCCCGGCAATTCTGCGCCCTGAAACTATGGGCAAACGAACTCAGTTTGGAACGCTTGAAGAGTTACTTGACCTGAGTGCTGGAATTGAAGGGGTTATGCCCTGCCTTGACTTTTGTCATCTGCACGCAAGGGAAGGAAAAGAAAATTCCTATTCCGAGTTTAGGGAAATTCTCTCGAAAGTGGAAGAAACCCTTGGGAAGGAAGGACTTTCAAATATGCACATGCATGTTTCTGGGGTTGAATACGGTACGAACGGAGAAAAAAGGCACCTGAACCTGGAAGAATCCGATTTCAATTTTTCTGAACTTATGAGAGTCCTGAAAGAATTTAAAGCTCAGGGGAGGGTGATACTGGAGAGCCCTGTTCTGGAACAGGACGCTCTTCTGTTAAGGAAGATTTACACGGAATTATAATCTTATAATTAAAGGTAAGAAAAACTCTCTGTATTTTCTTACATATAGCTTACTTTCTATTATCCTGAAAATTGCTTTCCATCTAATTGTACCCGAAGAAATAACCATAGATACATATGAAGGTTATTCAAATAGCAGGATTCATTATAAACGTTGGAGCATTTTCAGCAGAAAATTATGGACTTCCTAAATTTGTGACTGTATGAATAAATTTAATTAAAAAAGAAAGTAAATTTAGTATGTTAGATTTAGTATTTTACAGGATTAGAACCATATCTTGATCCGGTTCTTTTTTCCTCTTCTTCTTTTGTTTTATGCCAGCCACGCAAACAGCACCCTTCTTTACAATGCATAGTACGTATATGTTTTACGACACAAGCAAATCCTATTGCGGCTAATACATAGACCACTATTTCCATAAATTTATGCATGTTGAGTTCTCCATTCGATTAATACACCTTATTGCTTATTAATCTATGTATGAAGATAGAAAAATAACAATTTTGATTATAAATTAACTAAGCTTGTATTTCCACCATATTTAGATCTAGCTCATTAATACTATATTTTAGGAAGGCTTTCGTTTATACACATCTGAACTGGAAAATAGTAGCAGTAAAAAAAGCCAAGTGTCTAAAATGTAAATTTAAACCGTGATATTTACTATGTTTGATTTTATAATCGAGTGTGTAACTCCTGTGAAAAAAACGTTGTCTTTAAGTAATTATTTATAGATAATACTTCTCTATCTTCGATAGACATGAGGAAACTAAAAGACATAAAGGATAATGCAAAAAAGTACCTCGAATTATGCAAACTTCTATATACAGATTCTCGCACCCCCAGGGTTGCAAAAATACTGTTATGGATCGCCATAGGATATGCATTGTCACCAATCGATTTAATACCTGATTTCATACCTGTAATTGGATATCTCGATGATCTCGTAATCGTTCCTGTTCTTTTGTATATCGCAATGAAATCAGTGCCTAAAGATGTGTATATAGAAAATTACGTTAAGATTTTAAAAAAGTGAGAGTAATGGAAATAATTTCCTGAAAAAAGAAAAATGAGAATTTTCTTCACTTTTCTCAAATACAGGAAACATATTCGCTTTTTCGGAAATTTTATGGAATACCACTCCAACTGTACTGCTTGCCACTATACTGGTGCTTGCCTTTTCTATGCAACTTTTTTTTCAGGTCTGAGAATTTTGTCTTGTGTGCTATTATCAAGTAGACTCCAGAAAGACCCACCAGAGTGTAAACCAGCCTCGAAATAATTGATTTCTTCCCAAAAACAGCTGCTACCAGATCAAAGTTCAGGATACCTACAAGACCCCAGTTCAGAGCACCTATTACTACTAACAGTTTGGATAGACTGTGTGGCTTAACCATAGGCATTCCGTGCATCTTATGTATTTTGTGCATCTTTATCAAACCTCCCCACTAGATAGAACATCGTGAAAGGGCAGATCAGTTTTTGACTGGAAAATATTGGGCCGGAAGACTTTGACCGGAAGACTTGATCTTTTAAACGCCCAATTCCCTGCCCCCTCAAACAATGTTTGAGTTAAGATATTATTAATTTATTCCTTCTCCTGGCAGAAATCGTTTTCTGAGGAACAGTTATTAAGTGAAAATTATATTTTAAGCGCTTCAGGATTTTCATCGGTTTCTTCACTCCATTTGCAGCCTTCCTCTCTGTTCGCTACTCCGACTGTGAATTCTATCCCGCTTTTTTCCACATACTCCCTGATCCTCTTCAGGGCATGATCAACCATCCCTCCTGCTGTGAGGATGAGGCAGCGTTTTCCGCAGAGAGCCATCAGGATGGATTTGTCTATGACACCTGAGGTGACATCAAGGCGGATTCCGTCCTGTTCTGCAAGGGTTTTACTCTTTTTACCCATTGCTCCTACAAAGACAACTTCTCCTTCCTTCAGGATCTGGTTAATTTCTGGCAGGGAATAGCTTTCAGTATCATAAAGTAGTACTCCACCAGCCTTAATTCCTTTACGCTTAAGTTCGACAATAGCCCTTCCCCCGGGATAGATATGCAGAACAGTAGCATTAATTGCTTCGTAAGGAGATTGAGTTGCATATTCCCCATACATAACCCCAAGGTTAAGGCTGTCTCCTTCTCTTACTTTTGGAGGGACATCAACCCACATAAGGTCCAGAGGTTTTAAGGTATTGACAAGCTCGGGTATAGTCTTTGGTGAATTCCTGCCATATGCAAGCCCTCGTCTTTCGATTTCATGATATATCTCAAGGGTTGTTGGCTGGCGGAGGCTTGCTTTTTTTAGAAGCTCCTGTTCTTTGAAAACCTCTGCAGGTGTTCCCTGCCCTATGAGCTTACTATTTGACAGAAGGTATACATAGTCAGACCAGCGGTATGCCAGATCCACATCATGAGTGGAAATAATGATGGTGCTCCCGAAGTGGTTAAATTCGTTTAGTAGATCCATTATTTCGTCTGCCCCTACCGGATCAAGATTTGATAGAGGTTCGTCCAGAATTATCACTTCGGGTTCCATTGCCATTACTCCGGCAATTGCAACTCTCTTTTTCTGTCCTCCGCTGAGGTGATGAGGAGGCTTGTCCTTCAGGCGGGAGAGTCCTACCTGCTCAAGGGCATGCTGTACAGCGGCATCAACCCTTTCTTTAGAATAACCCAGATTTGCAGGCCCGAAAGCTACATCCTGATATACAGTTGGAGCAAAGATCTGATCATCTGAGTTCTGAAAAACAATTCCTACTGACTTTCTTATCTCTCTAAGGGATTTTGAGTCATATCTAAAGGGGGCTCCATGAAAAAGGACTTCACCTTCAGCTGGCTTTAAAGTTCCGTTAAGGAGAAGAAAAAGTGTGGACTTTCCGGAGCCGTTTTGTCCTACAAAAGCTACTTTCTTTCCCTTTTTAATTTCGATATTCAGATCCTGGACAGCTGCAGTCCCGTCCGGGTAAGTATATTTAAGGCCCCTGGTCTCAAGAATGATCATAATCTGTTACCTCAAACAATGGATATGTTTTTTGTGAAATAAAATAGTGCAAGAGTCGAAATAAAGTAGGCAGAAGTAAGAAGCAGTTCTGTTGCTTTTACAGGCCTGTGAACCTCAAAGAGAGTCATTTTTCCATCGTAGCACCTTGAATTCATGGCAAGGAAGAGTTTATCTCCCTGTTCCCAGGATCTGACAAAAAGCGTGCTTCCAAGCATTCCCATTGAAAAGATGGAGCGCTTTAAGTTGGAATATCCCAGCCTGACTGTCTGTGCGTACTTAATGCAAAGGGCGATGTCAAGAAAAACAAAAATATACCTGTAAATTAGCATTGAAAGCTCTATAACTGATTCAGGAAGCCTGGAAGCTTTGAGCACTGCAAAGAGCTCTATCATAGGAGTTGTAAGTGAGAGGAAGTAAAGGCAGCACATCCCGCTTATGGATCTTGCAAGAACCAGCAGGGCAAGTTCAAATCCATCTGTTCTTACGGAAAGTGGATAACCCAGCAATTCAAAGGCGAGCATCTCAGATCCCGAACCTGAGAAGAAGGCAATTATAAGGACACTTACGATGGCAAAGCCCATTGGAGCCAGCAAGAGCTTGAAATAGAGCTTAAGAGGCGTTCTGCCAAGGGCAATTGTTGTAAAGCTCATGCAGAATGCTATAAAAAAAGGAGGAATTGGGGATGTAGCTGAAACTCCAACAAGCAGCCCGAAAAGAACTATTACCAGCTTCAACCAGTTGTTTCGATGCCTTAGAGGGCTCATAAGGGCATAATCATCAAGGATGTTAGTCATAGGAAACCCGCAGATAAGTGGATAAGAACTGAAAATTAAAGATTAAAAATAAAAGGCAAAAGATAAAAGCTTTCCTCCCAGCAGGAAGGAAAGCAAACATGGTAGAAGAAGAGATTATAAAGAGTGTTTGTCTTTTTCTGACTTGTCCTTCCCTTTATACCCAAGCTCATTTTCATATTTTTTTTTGGCCCTGTAATAACCAAAGAAGTAACCGAGTACCCCTGCACCTATAGCCGCCTGAAGGCCGAAAAGAAGGCTTTCAATTTCTGCGCTTGGAGGTTCCCATATAGGTTTTGTTGTTGGCTCGTAAGTTCCGTTTGTAAGATCCTTAACTACTCCCTCAGCTTGTGTGTCAGCTCCTTCATACTCGGCATCCGTAGTTGAAGACATATAAAAGAACTGCACTGCAAAAATCAGGAGAATGGCAAGTACGATGAGTTCCAATTTCCTGCTCATGCAGAAATTCCCCTCAGCTTTCTCACAACTTTATCTTCGAGAACTTTCATTTCTACAAGGATATCACTCTTGACATTGACTACATACTTAAAGAGCAGGGCACTGATAGCCCCTTCCATGATTGCAAGAGGTATCTGAGTCACTGCGAAGACAGCGGCAAATTTACCTAATGAGCTGAGAAAAGCTCCAATTGTAAGTACCCCCCCTGCAGGGTATGCGAGGGCAAGTTGTACAGAGGTAGTTACATAAGTGGCCCAATCTCCAAAGGCTGTAGCCAGAAAAACGACAAGGTAAAAGTTTAGATTCGCTTTCATTCCTGCTTTGTATATCAGGTACGCTACTAACGGGCCTACTATTCCCATTGAAAAGACATTGGCTCCAAGGGTTGTCAGACCGCCATGCGCAAGGAAAAGAGCTTGATAAATAAGCACGATAGTTCCAAGCACCCCAGAAATCGCAGGCCCAAAGATAATTGCAGAGACCCCGGTTCCTGTGGCATGAGAAGAGCTTCCGGTTATTGAAGGCAGTTTGAGGGAGGATAATACGAAAATAAATGCTCCAGCAACGGCCAGGAGAGGCAATATCTCGCGTTTTTCTTTTACCAGTCTATTCAGTTTATGAATTCCATACATTATCACCGGAATAGATACTGCAAACCAGATCTGCCACCAGGGAGTTTGTAAAAAGCCTTCCATTATATGCATTGGGTCACCGTCGGGATATCAAGTAAACATTAGTGAGATTAAGACAAGTTAAATTGCGTTATTCCTTACATAAAGGTTGCGGTATGGGATAATCAGGATCATGAGGGCTTTTAAAGTTAATTAAAACGTAAGAATGTTTTTAGGCTAGAAGTAGTTTAGAGTAGAACAATTTAACTTGAGTCCGTATTATGTATAAACTCAGAGGATATTCATATACATTTCATAATAATTTTGCGTAAAATAGGCGGCAGGCGAACTTTAGTAATATCAACTAAAAAAATAGCGAATTGGTTGGTGAGAAAACATGATTTTCACTTCATATAAAGAAAAGTTGTATATATACTCAGAAGAATAAAAATAAAAGAAAAATATTAAAAAAATAAAAATGGAGGTTATAATCAAACGCGGAGCCCGTTTTGAAGGCCCGGAAGACAAGGCCAGAAATAGAAAGTCAAAGCAATAAAAATCAACTAAATTTGCTTTAACAAAATTATATTGAACCCTGCCTTATATATACATATCTATTTTAATCTGCCTGGAATATAAGTTGGAAAGTAAGCCTCAGAATATTTAATTTTAAAAGGAGTATGAATATAACATAGACAGGGAATTACCTCATTTTTTCCAGAGGGAAAAAAGTCAAGCGTTGAGAACAGCGGTCAGATAAGCAAGTGCAAAATAACGTCCGAATTTCCCGAGAAAAACAAGAACCGAAAAAGATCTGAAAGGAAGCTGCATAAGCCCTGCAACCATCGTAATTGCATCTCCTATCCCTGGAACCCAGGTAAAAAGAAGCGTATAAATCCCGTATTTCTTAAAAAGCCTTTCACTTTTTTCAAGTTTATTCTGAGATGGAGAAAGATACTTCTCAAGTACCGGTCTACCTTTCAGTCCAAGATAATAAGTTGTGCATGATCCGAGATAATTACCCAGAGTCGCCACCATAACAACAGTAAAAGGACTGAATCCCTGATAAATGAGAGCTACTACCAGTGCTTCCGACCCGAAGGGCAGAACCGTAGAAGCCAGAAAACTCAGAACGAAAAGGTTTAGATAACCGTAATTAGCAAGAAAGGAATTCAAAAATTCAAGCATTGTATACTTACCATCCGGGGAAACTCACATTTTATCGTAGCTTATGTCTTTAAAACACTTCTTTTTTTAAATCACTTATTTTACACTCCTTCCCACGATTGTATTTATATTATTTTATATTGACGAGGCTTCAAGGAAAAAATTCACTAATTCTATACTTAAATGTCATTAGGATGTTTTCTTGTAAGTCGATCAGATAACATCAGATCAATCAAACAAATGATCATTTGGTCAGGTAAAATCAGATATGGTAAAAACAGAGACTAAAATCTTGAGAACCGGAAATAAGAGTTAATCTCCGGTCCTGCAAACAAAGAAAGGACTGAATGATATCTAGATGAAACAACACGGGGTTTATAGCTTAAAACCCCAAGTTCAATCAGCCTTTCTTTTCTAATTAATTTCTTTTCTTTCCAAATAATTTCTTTTCTTTCTAAATAATTTCTTTCAATTAATTCCTTCTTTTTCTGAGCAACACGAACACAGTAGCGAGTATTCCAAGAGTTACTATGCCACTCAAGAAGGGAGCTTTTTTAGTTACTTCATAGCTTCCTTTCAGATCTCCTATTGTAACATTATATGTTCCTTCCTTTTCTTCGGTACGGGTGAATGCAATTTCCTTGCTCTCGCCTGCTTCCAGGCTTACATTCTGAGAATCAACCGATTCATTGTTAACCAGAAGTTCCACTTTAGTTTCGCCTGCAACGGTTCCGGAATTTGTGATATTCACACTGATATTGACAGCATCTCCTCCCTCAACTGAAGCCGGCTGTATCTTGAGATTAGAGTATGTAAACTTCGCTATTTTTTCGGCAACTTCAATTACAGTTTCTCCTTCCTCATATCCTGTCTTTGTAGCATTTACCGTGTATGTTCCCGGTGCAGTTACCCAGTAAGATACAGTACCGTCCGTACCTGTCTGTTCTTCAAGTTTCTTTCCTCCGAAAAAGACATCCGCTCCGGCAACAGGCTTCTTTTCCACAGAATCCGTAACCTTTATGGTTATCTGATCTCCTTCTTTAACAGTTTCAGGAGAGACTGAAAGTAGAAGTTTCAGGACACCTTCTCCGACAATATCTACACTCTTATTTCCGGAGACATAACCTGCCTTGTTTGCAGATAAAGTGAATTTGCCTTCCTTTGCAGGGGTGTAAGTAAGATTTCCGCCATCTCCAGTGGTACCTATGCTCTCATTTCCTGCGAAAATTTCAACACCACTGACTGAAACATTTCTTGCCGTGACCAGGATTTCTGCCTGTTTTCCTGCTACAAGCACATCGGGCACTGAGATTTCAAGCTGGTCGCCTGTGCTGGTTTCGACTTCAACAAAAGGATAGAAGCGCAGGACTGAAGAATCAGCTACCTTAAACTTGACATTTCCCATCAGGTCAATTACATCGCCTTTTGAAAGGGAGATAGAATCCTTATTTTTCATTGTGATTCCTGAGCTGGAAATTGTGCTTATTTCCATTTCTCCAAAGGAGTCGCCCTGAGAAAGTTCCAGGTAATCGTCCGAGATCTGGAAAATCCCCTCTACAAAAACAGCATTTGATTCCGTACCACTGAAAACAGTACTCACATGGACTGCAATCATTGGGACATCTTCTGCTCCTCCTATATTGGCTTCATAGATATAATCCCCGTTCTGGGAAATTATTTCCGAATCCAGCTTATCTCCGTCCTTATAAAGCTCGAAAAGGATCTTTTCTCCGTTAACATCAACTTCTGCAGCCTTAAGGGAATAGCCATTTTCAAGAGCTAGAGAAGAGCCTGTATACATAGACTTTTTATCATCGTCATCAACAAGGATTTTGGAAAGGACATTGTCCGAAAGCACACTCACGCTTTTTGAGTTTCCAAAAATATTCGCCGGATAGCCTGCAAAATACTTCTCTGCCATGAAACCAAGAACCTGATAGCTTCCCCAGCCTTCCTGTTTAAATGCTACAAGTGCGGGTTTTGTAGAGTAGACAAGATTATCTTCGTCAATAGTCCTTCCGTTGAGCTTTACGATGGAAAGACTTTCGGTTGAAACATTTTCATCGATGTTGTAGTAGAAACCTTCAAAGTTGAAAGGTGTCCAGGTAGTGGTATTAAATTTCTCGTCGTAGACAGTTCCCCTTAATTCATATTTTCCGGGCTCGGAAGTCTCGACTATGGGGGCAAAGCGAAGATCATCGGCATCAGCCACAACAAAACTGAGTTTTCCCATAATATCGATTGTATCGCCTTTGTCCAGGGAGATAGAATCGCTATTTCTCATTTTAATCCCGGAACTTGAAGTGGAACTTATTTCCATTTCTCCAAACTTATCTCCATTCGCGATTTCGACATATTTGTCCGAAATCTGGAAAATCCCCTGCACAAAAACAGCATTTGTTTCCGTACCCCTGAAGACTTCTGAGCAAATGGACTGCAATTATAGGGACATCCTCTGCATCTCCAAGGTCGGTTTCATAAACATAGTCTTTATTGGAGGACAGGAAACCATCATCTACTTCCATTTCCATCCTTTTCAAGCTGTACCCATACTTTATCTCCACTAACATCAACTTCCACAATGTTCAGAGAATATCCTTCTTCAAGGATAAGGGAAGAGCCCGTGTAAAGGGATTTCTTGTCATCACTGTCAATCAGTATCTTCGAAAGCTGTCCTTCTGAAATAACACTGATATCGTCATTTATAAAGCTGGAATTTTCCGTGTATCCTGCAAAATACCGTTCTGCCATAAACCCTATAACCTGATAAGAACCCCAGTCACCGTATTCAAATTCCGTTTCTATGGGTTTTGTTTCATACTGCAATCCATTTCTCTGGACACTCCGGCTGCCAGCGGTAAGCTGGATTGTCATATTCTCGGAGCCTTCCCCGGTATCCAGGTCATAGTAAAAGCCCGAATAAGTCTGAGGCGTCCATGTATAAGTAAGATTCTGGTTTGCGTTTTCATCCCAGATGCGGTTGCCTGTTGAACTTGAAACCTGTGCAGACTGCAGTTTCACATAGGACTCCGAGCATTAAAAATAGACATAACAGTTTTATATAATTTTTAATCCCCAAATTAGACCTCCTTTTGATTGGATGGAGCAGGGGTGCAGCCTTCCAGGCATCCGGAGAGAAAAATAGAAACAAAAAAAGTTTCCTGAACACTCCCTGGAAGTTTTCCTGAGATCCGGATACCCCCATTTACTTCTAAACATATTAAAACATTCAACTATATACATTTCTAGATATTGCATGGAATCAGATAAAAGTTTTTGGGCAGTTTATACTATCGAAAAAGAAAAATAAAAAAAGAATTATTAAACGGAAAGAAAAATGGAGTAAAAGTAAAAATAAAGAGAGGGAATAAGAGAGCTTAAAAAATAAAAAACGAGAAAGGATATGAAATATAAATAATTAAATTTCTTAATGTTAAGACTGATAATATTTACTTATTTAAGCAATTTTTTGTAAAACACAAACCAGGGATTGTCCAGAAAACCGATTACATTCTTACTGATAAGCTGCCCTATAACCAGAGGAAGAACAGGCATAACCCCATAAAAGGCAATAAAAACAAAGATAAGGGAATCCAGAGTGAGGTTAACAATGTCACTTGCACCTGAACGGAGCCAGATGTAGGGGTTTATCAGGGTATCGTGCTTGAAGTTCTTTTCTTTTTCTGAAAAACGCTTTTTAAGGGATGCAAAAACCCAGGCATCAAGGTTCGAGCAGACCAGAAAAGAAACCCAGCTTGCGATTGTAATCCTGATGCTCAGCCCAAAAAGGCTCTTCCAGGCATCTTCCAGTTCAAAGAAAGGGGCAGGGCTGAGAGTTGTGACCATGCCTATGAAGAGCACAAATAATACCTGAGTCGCAAAAGCTATGAGAATGGAGATATGCGTTCTTCTTTCCCCATAGACCTCATTGATCATATCCACTACCTGAGCAATAAAAGGATAGATGAAAACTGCCGCCGGAGCAAAGAAAGAGTAAAAACCAAGGTCAAATACGATAATGCGCGTGGCAAGGACCTGGGAAGCTACAAGATAAACCACATAAAAAGCCGTAAGCACGGTAAAACCGTTTTCAGGCATTTTTTTGATAACATAAACAGATGCATAGGTAGCAATTGTTAGAGTAATAATCCAGTACAGCCAGACGAACATTTTTTATCACAACCGGGTTTTATAGAGCTATAGAACTTGAGATGGAAACAATTGGACTGAAAATGAATCAATAAACTTGAACTGGAAACTAATAAGAGAACTATGATTAAAGATTCATATAATTAAAGAGAAAGTAAATCTGCAAAACTGCAAGTCATTCGGGAAATAAAATACTACTCATTTTATTTAAAGTGTGATATTTTCGTAACCAAGGAGTCTCCGGAGAATACCTCCGGACATAAGAATTCTAATCCCGCTAATTTCAAAAAAAATTCTTCAACCACCAACCTGGAAATACGAGCCACTTTTCCATTCATTTGCATATTACTACCCGAAGATCCACAAAATATAAGTTAAAGAGAAGATTTCTGACCTTTATAATCAAAAATTATCTTAACCGGATCTACACTTAATTAAAAGTTACAATCAAAAGTCAATCAAAATCTACAATCAGAATCAATAATCAATAGCTAAATCAAAAGCTAAATCAAAATCTATAATCAAAATCTGCAATCATCAATATTTATTATATATATTCTGGAGTTTAAAAAAAAATATGGAGCCGTCCCGGGCATGGAAACATATACCAGCATTCCAGAAGACCTGAAGCTTGCCGTACTTGAAAAGATTAAACCCACGGAAGCCGAAAGAAAAAAACTCACTGGAAGTTCAGGAAGAACTTGCTGCGGAGGTAAAAGCGGCAGCAGAAAAACTTGGTGTATCAGGATATTTTTGTAAAAATGGTAGGTTCTGCTGCAAGAGGCACCTGGCTTTCAGGCACCCATGACATTGATGTTTTTATCAGCTTTCCTGAGGAAACACCCAGAAAGGATCTGGAAATCAGTGGCATGGCAATTGCCAGGGAAGTGGCAAAACATGCTGAATATGCCGAAGACCGCCATGCTGAGCACCCATACCTGAATATTGTATTCAAAGGCTTTGACGTGGACCTTGTCCCCTGTTTCAGGGTTGCTTCGGCCTGCCAGCATCAAATCCGCAGTTGACAGGACGCCTTTTCACAATGAATTTGTAAAAGCCCACATAAAAGGGCGGGAAGACGAGGTCCTGCTTCTGAAGCAGTTCATGCGCGGAGGCGGAGTCTACGGCTCGGAATTGAAAACCCAGGGCTTTTCAGGCTACCTGACAGAACTCCTGATCATTCACTACGGCTCTTTTGAAAAAGCCGTAAAAGCAGCCTGTTCCTGGAAACCCGGACAGAAAATAGACATTATGCAGCACTCGAGAAATGAAACACGAACGAACCTCTTGTCATGGTAGACCCGACCGACCCCAGGCGGAATGTTGCAGCAGCCCTCTCTCTTGACAAATTCTGCATGTTTATAGACTCCTGCCGGGAGTTTCTGAAAAACCCGGAAATCAAATTCTTTTTCCCTGCCTCGTCCCCTGCCTATTGAAGACAAAGAAATTCTTGAGAGAGCCTGGAAAGCCGAAAAAGCTCACAACTTGCAGTTGTCTTCAAAACCCCTGACGTTGTCGACGACGTGCTATATCCGCAGCTCTATAAAATGGAACAGGCAACAGCTGCCCTCTTGAGAGAATACGATTTTTCAGTAATCAAAACCGGGGTCTGGTCAGGAAAACCCGAAACCGTAATCATGCTCGAACTTATCTCAGGCACCCTCCCAAATGTCAAAAAACACATAGGTCCTCCGGTCTGGGTCAAAGACCACGCCGAAAAATTCAAGGAAAAATATGAAGGCGCAGAAAATGTTTTCAGCGGCTATATCGAAAACGGGAAGTATGTCTTTGAAATCCAGCGCAAATATCCCACAGCAAAAGGGCTTCTTGAAAACCAGCTTATCAATGCTCACTCGGAAAACAGGTCGTCAGAGTTTGAATGAGGGCTTTGAGATTATAGAAAATGCTGAGATTTGCAGGCTAAAAGATCCTGATTTCAGGGTTTTCTTGAGGAAATGGCTTTAAGAGTTTGTTATGAGCTTTTATCAAAAAAGTTTAAAAGTAATGATAAAATCGAATTTAATACAGTGAAACAAACCCTTCAACCCTTTTCTGATAAAACAGGTATTGCTGGGCATATCCGCAGTAATGGCCGAAATACTCCCGTCCCCAGTCCCCCATTCTGCTCAGGTTCGTGCAGTTTTCAAAGAAGTTGTCGTCGATGTGGTAGTGCTGGATGATTTGCCTGATGTGGGTATCGACCGGGAAGGCTTCCATTTTCTCGAAGGCGAAGAGGAGAACGCAGTCTGCAACTTTTTCCCCTATACCGCAGAGCCTCATGAGGCGTTCTCTGGCGTACCTGTACTCCAGGCGGTAGAGGACGGAAAGGTCAAGTTCGCCTGAAGCTACTTCTCTTGCTGCTTGTCTTATGCGCTCGGTCCGAAAGCCGAGCTTGCATTTGTCAAGCACGGAGATGTCGGCATTTGCAAGGGTTTCTGGGTCAGGAAAACTGAAATAGCCTTCTTCGAGTTCCTGCCCTAAAAACTGGCTGAGAAGATAGATCCTTTTCTGGATTGTGGGGATGCTTGAGGCCGTTGCGAGCATATAAGAAATCAGGCATTCCCAGGGATCCTGTCTGATCAGGCGCAGGCCTCTGTATTTGTTGATCGCCCTGTTTATCAAGAGGTCTCTGTTTATGCTCTCATAAATCAGAGGAAGGTTGTCGTCCAGCCGGAAATAACGAGAGAATGACTCGGGAGGGAGTTTGGAATCGACAAGCAGTTCTCCTCTGTCTTTCTCCTGCGAAAGCCGGATAACCTGGTCTCCGACAACACCTGTCCAGCAATCACCGTCTTTTCTCCAGCGAAAGACCTGCCCGCAGTCAAGCGTGTAGTCAAGGTTAAAAATTGCGGGCTTAAGCCTGTACATCCAGCTCCAGCTCCCTTAGAAAAGTTCCTGCAGTTAAGGTATCTCCAAGCCCGACCGTGGTTAGAGGGGATTTAGAAAGCAGAGTAGGGAGCATGCAGAGAATGTATCCTTCCCTGAAAGCATATGCTCCATTCCCTAAAATTTTTCCGTTAAAGGCTTTCAAGAAAAGCTCAAGTTGCTTTCTTCCGAATGCGCTTTCCTGAAGTTTCAAGGCTTTCTCTTCTGCAAACTTCCTATCCTCAAGCCTGCCTGATGCTGCATATGTTCCTGCACAGCTGACTCCAAACCTCAGAGCTTCGAGTTTTTTCCCGGCAATCTTTTGCAGAGCTGAATCGTCGAAATTTGAGTCCATTTCAATGTTCGAGTTGTTTTCAATATTCGAATCTTTCTCAATATTCAGGTTCGTTTTAAAGTTTGAATCCGTTTTGTAATCCTGTCCGGAATTCTGTTCTGAATCCGGTTTCTGTCCGGAATCCTGTTTAAATGCTGTTAACACAAATTCTCTTGTATGAATAAGCAACTTCTTGAGCCCATACCTTGAAGACAGTTTGCACGCCGCATTTCCCACGGCTTCTGCCTCCATACGCAGAAGGCCTTCTGCAGGAATTCCGTGTAAATGATGAAGCATTGCCAGTTCATCTTCGTTCATACCCATGCTGCAGGAAATAGCTGCAAAATTCTGGAAGACCGAATTTGCAATCTCTCTGCTAGCAAAGTGCCCGAATTCCAGATGAATCTGAAGTTTATTGTTCTCGGCTTTCCAGCGCCTGAGCTGGTTGAGAGTGTTTTCAAGAATTTGTTTATAATCACTGCCATCAGAATATCTCTCAAGCAAAAGGTGGAAGCCTGATATCAGTACGCCGTCAATCTCGCAGATGTGCCGGTGTGCATATTCTTCAAATGCAGGATTAACAAAAAGCTTGAAATTCAAATGATCGCAGGTTGCTATGAAGCGGTTTTCCCTGGGAATCCTTACTTCTGTTCCGTACAGAGAAAAAGTATCTCCATCGGAAAAATCAAATACGAAATGTATGGGGTCCTGGTTGCCGGAAGCAATATCCTTAACTATGTGAGAATCCGGGAAGTAAATCGCTTTTTTTGAGAATAGAGAGAGTTGAGTTTTTGAGGGAACTGCGATATTAGGAATTACACAGGAAGCTCCAAGCTGAGAAAGGGCGTTTGCCATTATCCCGGCGTTTCCTCCCATTCTAACAAGAGATTTCTCAAAGTAGCGGCTTTTAAGGAACTCGAAAACAGATTGCTCAAAAACAAGCCATTCGGCTCCGCATCCGTTTTTCATGCAATAGACAAGTCCTGCCACAAAGTCTGATTCGGAATGTATTTTTCCAGGGGGATTTTCTACTTTTTCGAGAATCTCAGCCCTGTCAAAAGATTCCAGCAGTTCTGAAACCTCGGCTCCGCTGATTCTGTATACAGAGTCTATGTTGACATTATATCCGCAAAGTATTTTCATCTAATCAGTTCCTTCATCTCACCAGTTAATTCGTCTCACCGTTTCCTTTTTGATCTCCACTGGATGGGTAGTTTCGGATTAAAAAATGAAAATTTATCTTTCCTGCCTGATTCATTTCCCTGCCTGTTTCTGTTTCATTCTCGCAAGCATGGCAGCAAAAGCCCCTGCGGAGATCGCATCTCCTATTCCTACTGTTGCCTTTGGCTTATCAACAACTTTGGAAGGAACAATGACTGCATCATGGTCTGCTCCATAGAGATATCCGTATTCGAACTCATCAGATGTACAGATTCTTTTCCCTACGCAGTAAAGCTTGAAATTCTCCAGATCTTCAATTCCTTTGCCTGAAATCGGGATATCGAGTCCTGTTCCTACATCTCCAAGATTTTCGATATCTCCTTTAATGGCTTTGGCAGCTGCCAGGGTTGAGGAAAAGAGCAGGGAGTCCCTGTGTTCTTTGAGCGTAAGAGGATGGCCTTTTGCAAGGACACAGATGTAAAATCCAAGAGAATGCACATGGACTCTTTCTAGTGACAGGTCTTTTAAAAGCTGGACAGCTCCCTGGTAAAGCGATGTTATCCCGTTTTCCTCTTTCCTGATGACGGAATAAGAGAGTTCCTCATGCCCAAGCACATTCAGGGCATTTGCAACTTCTACTGTATCAAGGCCGAGAGAGTGAACGTGCCTGGCAACAATTTCTGTCAGGATAGCCTTTCTTATAACTCTGTTTTGAATAGAGGTAAGTTCCACATGGATTCGAAGCTCAGGATTTAAGGTCTTGAGTTTCTCAATTACTTTTACGGAGCGTTCAACATAGTCTTTATATGTAGAGCCATCTTCGTATTCCTCTTTTATCATCTGGTACCCTGAAAGCATAGCCCCATCAATCGGGAAAATGGTGTCAAGCTGTTCATAGACTTCCCTGTCCATGTCCAGACGGATCCATTTAGGGCGCGAAGAAACAATAAGGCGATTGTCTCTTGGAACTTTGAAATTGCTTCCGTCGCAGGTTACTTCCAGATCTTTTGAGTATTCGAGAATCCAGTTGACCTTTGATTCGATTCCTGTCTTGAAGGCTTCTTGAGGATGTTTCAGAATGACTTTTCCGTCTTCTATTTTTGGATGAAAAAGATTGTCCGTAGCTACAAAGTATTCTGCCTGCTCTTCAGAAAGCCAGGGAATATATGCCACAACTTTTTTTAGCTCCAGAAGGGCAAGAAGATTCGAGATGATTCCTGCCTGGCCTCCCATACGCGCATAATCAAAACCCAGGTGCTCTTTCAACCACTCATGAGTATCCGAGTTATGAGCAGGGATTTCGGCAGCTTTTCCTTCGCGCATGGAAATAATCAGACGGGCCATTAAATCAATAGGGTCTTTAACTTCCCTGGGATATGTCTCAACTCTTTCCTGAATTTTGAATTCATCGAAAAGCTCTATCAGTTTACACAGGTCTTCTTCGCTAAGATGCTTTATAGCGTCGATATTGCTATTATAAGCTACAAACATTCCGTCAAGGTAATGAAGGGCTTCTTTAACATTATGAAAAGCCTCTTTGTGACGCTGTTCCCATTCTTGTATGTCCACTGAATAAACCCCCTGGATGTGCAGGTCTTGGTATGCAGGTCTTAATAAAAAAATAATTCTCTGGATTTCCATTTTGCACTTATTTTATTTATCTTTGTGCCGTAATGAATCCGAAATTAAGCCAGAATTAATTTAAAGACATAAATGAACACAATTTAAAGGCCAATAGGCAGTATAATTAACAGAGAATTAATAAGTGAGAATCTCAATTTAACTGTAAAGAGATTCTCAAATTGAAAAATTAAGTAGAGTAAGTAGGTTAAGTTGTGTACTCGATTATACTCGGTTAAGTTGTGTACTCGGCATTGATTCTGACATAATCATAAGTCAGGTCGCAACCCCAGGCAGTTGCATGCTCATTTCCCATGTCAAGATCAAGAGTAATAATTATCTCATCATTTGCCATTATCTTTTTCAGAAGTGCAAGGTCAGAATTCCTGGAAATCTCGCCGGACTTCACAAGTTCGACTTTTTCTCCTCCTCCTGAAAAAGAAAGAGTGAGCCTTTCCTGTTCAAGTTCCGCCCCGGAGTATCCTGCAGCAGCTACAACTCTGCCCCAGTTAGGATCTTTTCCGAAGATTGCGGATTTAACCAGAGGGGAACGTACAATTGCTTTTGCAGCAAGCCTTGCATCATGATATGTTTTTGCGCCCACTACCCTGGCTTCAATAAGCTTTGTGGCTCCTTCTCCATCTCTGGCCATCTTTTTTGCAAGCTCTGTGAATACGTAAATTAGCCCCTCCTCAAAATCATCCAGACATTCCATACAGGGCTTGATTCCTGATTTGCAGGTGGAGGTAAGAAGCACCATATCATTGGTACTCGTGTCTCCGTCCACGACAATCATATTGAAAGTTTTATCCACTGCTATTCTGAGAGCAGCATCCAGAACATCTGCAGGCACTTTTGCATCAGTATATGCAAAACACAGCATTGTGCCCATATTAGGCTCAATCATGCCCGAACCTTTGGCAATTGCTCCTATTCTTATCCCGCAGTCAATTTCAACAGCTACTTCTTTTAAGGCTTTATCAGTAGTCATAATAGCCTTTGCAGCTGCCTGGCTGCATCCAGGGGAACTGCCCAGTCCTTCAAGGACTTCAGGAAGGTGTTCCCTGATCCAGGAGACGTCAAGCCTTCTGCCAATTACTCCTGTTGAGGCAACGGCAACATTGTCAGCATCAAGTTCAAGCTTTTCGGCAAGTATTGATGCCATTTCCATAGCATCCAGAAAGCCATCATCACCTGTAAAAGCATTGGCATTGCCACTATTTGCAATTATAGCCGAGAGCCGATGTTGGGTTTCGATTACTTCTTTACTCAGAGTAACAGGGGCTGCAACCACTTTGTTCTTTGTAAAAACGCCTGCTGCAGGGCCTTCTGCCAGAATAACCGCAATTCCCATTTTCCCGGGTTTGATTCCGTTTGCAGATACGCCCCTTACTGCACAGATTCCACCTTCTATTTGCTTCATGAAAGGCTCTCCTCTTTCTTCAGAGTTTTGCAATACCATAGATGATATCGCCGCGAGTAATAATTCCCACTACACGGTCGTCTTCAATCACAGGAAGCCTGTTTATCTTGTGCCTGATCATATGTTCGGAAGCTTCTTCTACTGATGCCTCAGAAGAGATCGTGTGGACCTCTCTGGTCATAATTTCTTCTATTTTGTAGAGCCAACATCAGAAAGCATCTTTTTCGTATCTTCCCAGCCGAGAAGCTCCCTTATAGGAACCTCTATAACCTCAAAGGGGCTTGGAAGCCAGAGGTCTCCTTTTTCAGGGACTATCAGCAGTTTCAACAGATCAGCTTCACTTATTATCCCTACAAGTTCTTCGCCGTCAAGGACAGGAGCTCCGCTTATGCTGTTTTCTTTCAGGACTTTTGCAGCTTCCCTAATTGTATTTTCAGGCTTGCAGAAAACAAGCTTAGGATTCATGACATCTTTTACTTTCATTTTACTACCCCTTGAGATAAATTTTATTCTTTAATTTAATCTGTTCCCAGTTATATGTTCTCGCCTGCCTTTCAGCCTGCAAGCTTCTTTTCTTTATAATATCTAAATTCACTGAATAATATCGAAAGTCTCTGAATAAATCAAAGATATTTTAATATTATCGAAAAAAATAATTGTTCCTGGGGATGAGTTTTGAAAACCACAAGCGCAGGGTTTTTTTCATGTTCTTTCCCAAAAAAGGGGAATTGCCTATTTTTCAGATCAGTTAATGACTCATTCCCATGATAAAGTAACGGCCTTAAGCCTGCATAATGGAATTTGCAGCTCATTTTACGGAGCTGCCGCAGGGAGCCAGAGTCCAAGCGTTTCATCGAGTCCGAACATGAGATTCATGTTCTGGATCGCCTGGCCTGATGCGCCTTTGACCAGGTTATCTATTGCTGAGAGCACTACGACCCTGTTATTTTCCTTATCCACTTCAAAGCCTATGTCGCAGAAGTTAGTACCCCTGACAGCAGTGAGGGTAGGAACTCCTGAAGGGAACCGAATAAAAGGCCTTTCCCTGTAAAAGTCCTCATAAATAGTCTTTAAGTCATCGCTAGAAACAGGCTCCTTTGTAAAGAGATGAGCAGTTGTAAAAATACCCCTGATGGAAGGAATCACATGAGGAGTGAAGTTAACATTTCTGAGTTTCTGGTCAAGCCTGTTTAATTCCTGGAAAATTTCAGCCCTGTGCCTGTGGGTTGTGAGTTTATAAGCAGTAATATTTTCAGCAAGGTTAGGGTAGTGTGAAGTTTGCGTGGGTGAAATGCCAGCTCCTGAAATCCCTGACTTTGAGTCAAAAACTGCAATGTCGATAAGTCCTGCTGCCGCAAGCGGAGCTGCTGCGAGGATCGCACCTGTGGGGAAACATCCGGGATTTGCTACAAAGTCCTCTTCTGCAGCTTCGGGATGAAGCTCTACAAGCCCGTAAACAGTTTTCCTGGGGTCTTTGTGCGTTGTCTCGTAAACTTCTTCAAATAAGGAGGTTTCAAGCCTGTAGTCAGCACTGAGGTCAATAACCTTTGTGTTGCCGTCAAGTAGCTCAGGGACATAGTCCATAGCAGTTCCATGGGGAACTGCCACAAAAACTACATCACAGCGATCCCTGATTTCTCCAGACTCCGGGTTTTCATACTTGAGGTCAAGAAAACCTTCAAGATGCCTGTGGGTACTTGTTACGGATTTCCCTGTCAAACTTCGGGAAGTTGCAAGCTCAATTTTAATATTAGGGTGGTTAACGAGCAGGCGCAGGAGTTCTCCTCCCGTATATCCTGAAGCTCCTATTATTCCAGCTTTGATCATAAATATCCACTGCCTGTGCAATATCAATACAATATAATTAAACTTGTTATCCTATAAACTAATTGAAAAAATTTATTTATTCGTAATCCGATATTAAGGGCCTGGATTGTGATCCGGCTCAGAAAAGGTTCCAGACCCCTGGCCCTGTCTTTTTATTTTAAGTTGATGTTTTGTAAAAGATACGATAAGATCTGATTTTTGTAAGGAACTTGTTTTTTAATTGATCCTTCTTAGATAACATGAAGATCTTAAATTCAAGTCCGATCCTTTACAGGTAGCTTGCTTTCTTAAACATGAGGAGGTTATTTCCCAGGTTTCTACGTACTAGTAAAGTATTATTGCAGTTATTAAGTCCTATTGCAGTTATTAAGTCCTCAGAGTGCCAATTAATCATGAATATCTCCGTTTTATCTAAAGATATAATATTTTTTATAAATTGGAAGTTATATAAAGTAATGTTTTTATAAATAATAGCTCAATAGTCTCACAGTTTTATAATTTAGTAACTAATAATGATAACTTGGTAATCTAGCTTTTTGTCCAGAGCCTCCACTTTAGTTAATAAGTCATAAATTTAATCTTGAGACAGTTAAATTTAAATTTTTAAATATATAAGTTTATTCCAACTGAAATACTCCGGCCTATTGTGCTGGAAAAACCATATTCACAGGTAAAGTATTTGAGCTTTAGAAGCCCTTTTACTGTAATAAAATTTATTAACTACCCCCATCGAAGTGACAGGAAGAAAAACATGAGTAAAAAAAAGTTAATTTATCTTGCCGGCCCCCTTTTCACCCATGCAGAACTTGAATACAACTGTAAACTGAAGGATATACTGCTTAAAAAAAGTTTTTCTGTCTTTTTACCCCAGGAAAATGCAGAAGATTCCGCTTTTGAGCGCGAAAGACAGAATCAGGAATCTATTTTCAAGAAATGCGTTGAAGGCGTGGATGTTTCCGATATTGTAGTTGCTGTCCTTGACGGCGTAGATGTTGATTCAGGGACGGCCTGGGAGATCGGCTATGCTTACGCCAAAGGAAAACCTGTCATAGGACTCAGGACTGATTTCAGGTCCCTCTCAGATGGGATCGTTAATCTGATGGTTGAGATGGCTATAGTTGCCCTTGCCAGAGATGAAGAAGAATTGCTAGAAATAATTGATAAGTACAAATAAAATTCTGGGTTTTATTACACTCTTATATCCCTTTTTATCTTTTATAGATCATCTTTTGCGGATATAATTATAATTTCGTTTTTCAATAATATTTATTAAGTCTCCTTGATAACCGAGTTATAAAAATAACCTTTATATTTATAATGTTTTAAACTCCAGTTCTTTTATTCAGTGTATAATTATATCTTGAGTGAGATATGTTCAAAAATAGAATCAGTTACAGAAGGCATAATCTATAACGATTATTAAGTAAAAAAATTTTAATATAGAATGCCCTACATAATAAATAGCGGAGGTTAAATCCATGACCTTTGTGAACGGATACACTTTCAAAAAAGTGAAAACTTCACATGGGCCTGACATGTACGTATCCAGATTTGGGAAGCTGGTAAAGGTCGTTCCATGCAGTGCACATGTAGAGTTATCTGAAAGGTATACCAGTGACTTGATCCACCAGATCGAGACACTGGAGTAAAATTTAAAACATTTTTCCGACTTTTATTTTTTGATTCGGACTCATTTTCATGAAAGCCCCTTTCCAGATCGAAGCCTATTCGGTCTGACATTTTTTAAACTTTTTTCTTTCTATAAAAACCTTCCTCTTCTGTGAACTTTTTTTCTAAAGTTTTCATGATCCGGAATTCTCACACTTCATCATACCGTAATATTCGATATGGAGATATACTTTTAACTTTAAATCGGGTAAAAGAAACCTGGAAAAAAACTCTATAAAAAGAGATTCTTCAAAATAAAAGTCTTCTAAAAAAACGGGAGCTTTATACAATGATTCAAAATTACAGTGTTCGAGATTGCAGAATTAGAAATTACAGGGAAACAGATCTTGATGAGATGGTGAAGATCTGGTACGATGCCTCAATTATAGCCCACTCCTTCATTCCGGCTTCTTTCTGGGCTTCGCAAAAAAATGCAATGAAGGAGAGGTATCTTCGATCTACAGAAAACTTTGTTTTCGAAGAAAACGGGCGGGTTTCAGGATTTATTTCCCTTGCCGGAGATAAGGTATGTGCTCTCTTCGTTGAGCCGGAAATGCAGGGCAAAGGAATCGGCAGAGCTCTTCTGGAGCATGCAAAAAATCTGAAAGGAAGGCTCTCTCTCATGGTCTATAGAGAAAACAAAAAAGCCATCTGTTTTTATAAAAAATGCGGCTTTGTTGAAGTCAATGAAGAAGTTGATGAGTTTACGGGCTGCATGCAGATACTTGTGGAATGGAAATGAAATTGTTTATTATTCTATTTGTTTCATTAATCTAATAACTTGAGGACATTTTTATGAGTCGTGGTGAAAATAGTGAAATTCAAGAAGACGAATTCTCTTTGTCTGAGTTGCTCGTGCCGGCTACAGCAGAAGAAAAAGCAATAAAAAGCCTGCAAGGAAATGAGTATAAATACGGCGATTATCTGGGGACAATTGAATATTCGATTGCCAGGTATTTTTATGAGGATAACAGAGAAATAAAGGACAAAGATGCAGTATCAGCATTAAAAAATATCAGAAATAACTGCGACAAAAAAATCTCTTTTTTTGAGCAGGACCTTGAAAAAGAAATTATAGAAAACCTGCTAGACCTTCTTGAAAGCGAGCCAATAAGCCATCACGAGTTTGAACTGGCAATTGACTACGTTTTAGAGGTTATCGACAACCGTTCATGGATGGAAGATGAACAGGCTTACCTGAAGTGGGTTACTTACGTCATGGGGCTTTTCACGGAAGAAGAGAGTGAAGAGTATGAAAAGAGCGTCAAGAAGCTTGCCGCTAAACTGGGCCTGTCCAGCAAACACGCAGATCTCATGCTTTTGAAAGGAAGCGAGGATGATTATTTCGAATTCGTAGAAAATTACGGGACAGATGACGGAGATGATGACGGGGAAGAGCTGACTGAAGAAGAGCTGATTGACGAAATGGAACGGAAGTTCCTTTCACTGCCAGATGCCGAAAAATTTGATTTCCTGATGGAAAACGGTCCGGAGTTTTATGAACTTGTAGGCCTTTATATCTCAGAACTTTCAGAAAAAGGCGAGTTTGAAAGAATCCAGGAACTTTACAGAAACCTTATTGAAAAATATGATGACTTCCTTTACCTGTATGTTTATATGGGAGGGGTCTACGTCGAGGCCGATCCTGCTCTTGCAAAATTCTATTTCGAAAAAGCCCTGAAAACCCTGGATAAACTCGATGACCTTTCGGACTCTACCAAAGAAGTGTTAAGAGCCAACTTCCTCGACCTGATAGCTAGAATAAAATGACTATAACAAAGCAGAAATTCCACTATTTCAGCAGGCAGAAAAAGGTAATAAAGACCTGAAGGCGGATACGATCAATAAAAAACAAGACGGCATAATTAGAGCCGTCTTTAACGTGTCCTGTCACGCTCGAAGAGCGGCCTTTCACGGCCGGCTTTACGGCGGACTCACAATCGAACAGATCAAATCCAAAATGGTCTCAGAAAGAAGAAATGAATTAATCGCTGAAACCTTCCATGAAATACACCTTATAGAAAAATGGGGTCGCGGAATAAACACTATCCTTACAAAAGATTTTGCCGGTAATATCACAAAAGAAGATGAAATTACAATGTAGACTGCATCCAGACCATTTAAATTATTATATATAAATTATTATATACTAGCTTGATTTCAACTTACTCCACAAAAATCCTGAGTTGTTCCTATCCGGCCCTGTTTTATAGTTGAAAAAACGAGCATGACTGAAGGAAAATCCCAGTTCAACCACGTAAAAATAAATTACATTCATCCGTCCATGTCATTAGAAATCAATATAAATCAATAATCAGAGAGGATTGTTTATGAGTCCTGACGATAACAATCAATTTGTTGAAGACGATCTGTCCTTGTCCGAATTTTTAGTGCCGGAGACTCCTGAGATAAAGGAAATGAAAAGCATTTACGAGAATGAGTATGAGTACAGCGAATATCTGGGTGCAATAGAGTTTGCGGTTGCCGATTATTACTATAACGAGAACCGTAAAGTAACGGACAAAGATGTAATAAATGCATTAAAAAATATAAAGCAGAACCGCGACAAGCCAATCAGTTTCTTTGAAAAATCCCTTGAAAAAGAAATTGTAAAAAACCTGGCCGAACCTCTTGAGGAAAACCTGCTTACCAACCATGAATTCACTCTTGTCCTTGACTATGTTTTGTGGGTCATTGAAAACAGATCCTGGCTGGAGGACAAACAGGCCTACGTGAAGTGGATCACGTACGCGCTTGACTTTTTTTCAGAGGAAGAAGAGAAAAAATACGAAAGCAAATTCAAAAAATTTGCACGTAAAGTGGGCGTATCCGGGGCTCAGGTTGAAATGCTCCTCATGAAAAGAGGTGCTGAAGATTTCCTCGACGATTTGGATTTTTTTGGAGAGGGGAGCTTATTTAAAGACCTGCCGTTAGAGGATATTTTTGAAAAGGACAGGGTAGCAGATGACCTTGAAACCGGTTTCTTTTTAATGACCGATGACGAAAAATTTGATTTTCTGCTGGACAAAGGTACGGATTATATGGAACTTATGCAGGATTATCTTCTGGAACTTATGGATAAAGAAGACTTTGATAAAATCCAGGAATTTTACAAGAAGTTCAATGAAAAGCACAGAAACTTCTCTCCCCTTCAGATTATGGTTGGAAACGTTTATGCTGAGAAAGATCCTGCTCTTGCAAAATCTTATTTTGATGAAGCCCTAAGATCCATACAGGAATCAAAAGAGTTCCCTGAGGAAATAAAAAAGGAACTGATGAGTCAGATTAACCATCTAGCAAGCCTTCTCTTTGAAGAATCCGCTGAAATAGTTGAGGAAAAAGCAAGTGAAGGCAAAAAAGGCAAAAAGACAAGCAAAAGCGGAAGAAAAACTTCAACAAAGGATTCTGAAAGCAAAACAGATAATTAATTCTTATTTTGTAACTATATAATAATCCAGATTATCATATTTTTCAATTTTATGTAATCCTATTACAAATTTCTCAATTTTATGTTAATCCTGATTAGCATCTTCCTCAATTTTCATTAATCCAGATTAACATATTCTTTAATCATGCCGGTCCACCCGCAAGAACTTCAGTGCCAGTAATTTAATAGAAAACCCAAAATTTATAGAAAAGAAAACTTTTTCCTGATCATACGCCACCCAACAATGTATAAGTGGATTACAAAGAGGGCAAGAAGAACAGATTTAACAAATCAAAAATAAAGAAGCAGTATTAGCTGCCCCATGTCGTTTTTGTCACGCTCGACGCAGGAGAGCGGTCTTTTCCGTGAAATCACAAAAGGGAAAGGCACAACTAAAAAGTAGCATGTTTTAATGAAATGAAAAGATCCACTCTGATATCTGTTTAAGTAAAAAATACATGAAATTAATAAAAACGATACGGGGAAAAGAAATTGGCTTCTGAAGCAAAATTCAAAGAAACCGGATCAGAATGATTCCGGAAGAATGGAATATTGGGTGATGTGTATGAGTCATTGAGAACGGAAGTATAAGATTCTCTTAATATTTTTCTCAAAGACGGAAAATGTACTCATTTTTCCGGAATAGATTAATAACTGGTGTACATGATCACTTTTTAACATAGTTATTACTTCAGCATTTTTTAATTTCGAGACCCAGTCGATCTTACTTTTTAATTAAATCTCATAACTTTAGGTTAACGAGAAGCTTTTTTTGCCCGAGAATTTTGCGGTTTGCCTGAGATATGATTCTTATCAGAGATATGTAATTCAGGCATGCAACCAAAATATTTAAATATAATGAATACTAACTATAGGGTAGTAACTGAAGAACAATAACTATCTTACAGTAACTATCAAATAGTGACCGTAAGGTTATGTCCATCAGTTATCTGTCAACCAATATGCGAACAGACAAAAGGCAAAAGTATACACCTCCGAAAAACGGATTTAGCCCCCCTATAAAAAGAGAGTATGGGAGTTTCAACTCTCATTTGCCATGCCTGTGAGAGGCGGAAAGTAAATTAAACAGGCTCTCACTCAGATCGTAGCCGGATCCCCGTGTCTTGCAGGCAGCTTTCTGTATACTTAATCTAACTGGAAAAACTAAACAATAGAGTTTTCACCTTGCAATTTGAATCACATAAGAACCCAGGAAGGCCTGAAAAGCCCATGTTTTGACTCAGAAAAATCCTGGATAATACAAGGAGGAATATCTGCATGAAATTACCAATAAAAAGACCATCTCGTGACGTATACAGTTGGGACCCGTTTGATGAAGTAAGAAGAATGCAGGATTACATGGAACAGATGTTCAGGACATTCCCTGCACTGGAAAGCCGGTTAGGAAGCGAAACCCTTTCCCCGCTAACAGATGTGGTGGAAGAAGGGGATAAGGTGCTTGTTACAACCGATCTGCCCGGAATTGACAAAGAAAACGTCGAGCTGAGCCTCAAAGATAATGTTCTTGTAGTCAGTGCGCAGAAAGGAAAAGAAGAAGAATCCGAAAAAGAAGGCTATCTCAGAAAAGAGAGATCTTTCATGCGCTATTACCGTGAAATCCCTCTTCCCGACAGCGTAACCGAAGAAGGGGCAACCGCTCAGCTCAAAAATGGGGTCTTAACAGTCACCCTGCCAAAAACAAAATTAGTTACTCAAAGGAAGATTCAGATTGAGTAATCTTACACAAAGACCAGGTAAGCTTAAATGGCTAAAAGGGATGCCTGCGGGCAAACTCAGAAAATCCTGATTGAGAAAGCCCGCAGGCTGTTCTCAATTAGCTTCTCAACAAATATTTCAATTAACTTGTCAATAGGTAAAAATTTAAAAGTTTTCAATTGAATGCTTTCTATATTTTATTCACTTGAGTATTTTTCCTCAATAACTTCTCCCTGTGGATCTTTTTCCTTGAATATCTGTCCTTCGAAACAGTGAACTTCAGCTCCTTTGAGCCAGGCATCCGGAGAAAGGCCGGCTTTCATGCAGGTATGCCCCAGAAAGTCAATAGGATCCATATTATTCTCAGGAGCAACCTGAGGTAGCAGAAGTCCCTGACAGTATCCCTGTTTTACAATGAGACCATGCTTTCCAATCTCTATAAGGTTGGGCAGCTCTTTTGGAGGGGCATTGATTTTTTCAGGAGGGGTAAGAATAGTTACCTCAACAACAATATTATCCAGCTCGTCTTCTTCCAGAGACGGAAACCGAGGGTCGTTAATCGCCGCAGAGATTGCAGAATCCATAATCGCCTCCTCAAGTGCGGAATCAGGAAAAGGATGTCCTATACAACCCCTTAAAAGTCCTTTTTCCGTGAGTGTGACGAAAACTCCCCTTTTCTCCTTGAAAACCGGCGAAAGCTCAAAACCTAATTCTTTAGCTTCCGGAAGTCTTTCCTCAGATAGGAACAACTCAATTGTCTTCCTTGCAAGTTTGACTGCATTTCTGCCTTCTGTTTCTGTAAGCATGCTTGAACCAACACCTGTATTTTAGGCCCTTTTAACTGTATTCTTTTAGGCCTGTGTTTGTAGTACCTGTAAAATTAGTCACTTAACTACGGATATTAACCAATAATAGCCATATTATCAGCTACCGGTTAATGACAATATGTGTATGAAACCGGTATAACAGTATGTTTATTGATCTGGTTAAAGTACGTTTCCTGAACATTATTTCTAAGAAACCAGAAGATGACTGGAAAACAAAAATGATTGGGGAACAAAAACTACTAAGGGACCAGATAAATGAGAATCGGAAGCTTACTAAGGGACCAGATAAATGAGAATCGGAAGACTACTAAGGGATCAGATAAGTGGGAAGCGGAAGATTACTGAAGAATCAGATGAGTGAGAGGTCAAGTTACTAGAGAATCTACTAATGAGACCGAGTAAGAATCGAGTAAAAATCGAGTAGAAACCAAAATTCAAAAAATATAAAAAATGAAAAAGTTATTTTTTACAAAATAGATAGTCGGCAGGAAAGGACTGCCGAATAGGACAATTTACTGTAAGTAGGATTTCAGGAATTATATCAGGAAGTACAATTCTTACCCCAAGAAGCACAAATCTTATAATTTTTTAGCTTCCTGATATTTTTTAGCTGCAGCCTTTAGAGCCTCTACACCTGGAAGTTTTACCCCGGCAAGATAATCAATGCATGCTCCGCCACCTGTGCTGATGTGGGAAAAACGGTGTTCAAGGCCCAGATGGGAAACTTCTGCCGAGATGTGCCCACCGCCAATAATCGAAAAATCAGATTTAATCGCAGCTTTTATTATTTCGTGGGTTCCAAGGGCAAAATCAGCAATCTCGGAAACACCCGCAGGGCCGTTTAAGATAACGGTCTTTGCATTTGCGATTTCATTGGTGAAGTCTACTATGGTTTCAAGTCCGATATCATTTATAGGAAGAGAATTCGAATTGAGTTCCGATACCTGCACTTCAACCCGCTTCTTATTATCGTTTAAGGCTACGTCCTTTGGAAGGCCAACTTTGCCATTAAATCTCTCGAGTATACTTTTTGCCTTTTCTATCTGGTTTTCGTAACCCTGGGATTTAATGAAATCCATATTAGCTTTTCCGATGTCTACTCCGGACGCTGCAAGAGCCACGTTTGCAATCACTCCTGTCAGGAGTACCCTGTCAGCCCCTCCTTTTGCAAGGACGTTTTCCGAGACTCTAAGAGAATCATCCACCTTTGCTCCCCCGAGTACGAAAATAGTCGGGCTTTCTCCGCCTTTGACTCCTCTGTCAAGGGAAACAATCTCTTTTTCCATTACTCTCCCGGCTCCTGAAGGTAAAGCCTCAGTAAAACCTACTACGGAAAGGTGAGATCTGTGAGATACAGCAAAGGCATCGTTAAGGAAAATATCTACAAAAGGCTCAAGCTTCTTGACCGGGAAAGTCCTTGCTTGTTCTTCTGCTGGTCTTTCCAGGCTTTCTTCAGAATAGAACCTTACATTTTCAAGCAAAATGACATCACCGTTTTCCATAGAGGCGATCTGGGTCTTTGCATAAGTTCCGAAGATATCATCCACATAACGGACCTGTCTGCCCAGGTGTTTGGACATCAGGTGGGCGTGAGGTTTCATTGTTGTGAAGTCTTTTTTCCCGGGCCTGCTCTGGTGCGCAAGTAAAACGACTTTAGAATTCTCCAGATCCTTTAAAGTGGCAATGTGGCTCCGGATACGCATATCGTCCAGAATGTTGCCCTGGGGATCCATAGGAGAGTTCAGGTCAACTCTTACAAGAACTGTCTTTCCATCTGTGTCAAAATCATCGATCGTAAGAAAATTTCTAGAAGTCATGTACCCTCAGCACACCTTTGTGAATAATTTATATATAGATTGATGAATATTAGCTGGATAATAACATCTTGGATAATTTTTTCTTTAAATAAATAATGATTATTTTGTCATGGAATTTTTTCCTTAAATAAGTTTGTTTTATTAAGCCTCATTTGATGGATTGTGATTTTTATAGGGAAATCTCTAAGAAAATGATTAACACTTCAACCCCTTTATCTTAGAAAAAAGACGTGCCATCAGGAAAAAATATTAAAGAAGGTAGAAAGCGATGACATATGAAAAAGAAAAGCGCGGAGAATTTGAAGAGAGAGTCAGAACAATGGTGGAGGCCGGATATGAGACTGTCGCAAGGGAAGCAATAGCCTGTACTCGATGTCAACTCCATAAAAGTGCAATCAAAAGAGTAATAGGAAAGGGATCCTGCAATCCAAAAGTGTTCTTTATAGGAGAAGCGCCTGGTGAAAGTGAAAACAAGTCCGGAATTCCATTCTATGGGAGGGCAGGAAAAAAACTGGACAAAATGATCGAATATATGGGACTTTCTGATGAGGATTGGATGGTAACCAATACTGTCAAATGTCATCCTCCTGAAAACAGGAAACCCAAAATAGATGAGATTGAATGCTGCAAGCCCTTTCTTCTTGCCCAGATAATCCTGCTAAACCCGAGAATAATAATTCTCCTTGGCAATACAGCTGAAAGATCCTACTGTCCTGAAAAAAAACTGGAATGGGGAGTTCCTGTAGAACACGAAGGAAGGACAATCCTGAAACTTTATCATCCTGCAGCTCTTATTTACACAGCTTCGAAGATAGAGGTTCAGCGCGCTTTTATTGATAAAAACAGGGATCTCTGGGCGTAAGAAGCCCTCAGGTATAGAGGACATCCAGCCTGGAAAAAGATAGATGAAGGCAAAAAAGAGATCTAAAATCGTTATCATTAAGCTGAAAAACTTTTTTAGCTCATAAAGTATAAATAAAACGATCCGGCAATTATTATTTGGACTCATTTTATAATATCTTGGGAGGGGTGAGTATGTCGATGGTGAAAATGACACCTGACGTGTTTTCATGTTCTGACGATATGGGAAATCTGGAAATTCAAATTAATATGATAGGGGTAAAAAAAGAAAATATCGAGTTAAAGATGGTTGAGAACGGTTTTTTTATAAGAGCAAAAAGAGAAGAAACCGGAGTTGAATATGTCGGGACTTATGCTTTCTGCTGTGCTGTTGTCCCTGAGAAAGCTGTTGCGAGGTACTGTGATGGAAAACTCCTTGTGACTGTACCTTACAGGGAACCCACAAAAACCCTGGATGTCAAAATCCAGTAAAAAACTATGATCAAACTGAGATTAGCAATCAAAGCCAGCTCCTGAATTTTAAATATATCATTTATAGGAGAAATGAGACGGAGGAAAAATGTATCCAGTAATAGATTATAACAAGTGTACCGGGGCTCTCGCTTGCTATGAGGTCTGTCCTGCAGAAGTTTTTGATGTTCAAGAAATAGATAAGGTGAAAAGGGGACTTGTAGCCCGTCCGGAAAACTGCATAGAGTGCGATCAATGTGTGGAAGCCTGTCCTGAAAACGCTATCAAACTTGTTGAAGACTGACTTCTCCTAAAAAAAAGTGGTGAAAAAAGTGCATCCCAGAATTGATTATAACAAATGTGTCGGCTCACTTGAATGCTATGATATCTGTCCTGTAGATGTTTTTGACGCAGAAGAAACAGAAGATGGGAAAAGAGCAGTAGTAGTACGTCCTGAAGACTGCATAGAGTGCGAACAGTGTATACAGGTCTGCCCGACAGATGCAATAGTACTGATAGAAGATTAAGTTAGTATTATGCCTGTAAAGATTATTTGGTGTTAAACTTATTCTATGTTAAGCTTATTCATTAGTGTTTTATCCGGAAATATTGGAAAATTTGGTTAAATCTTTGATTCCAAAATGCTCGATTTCTACAAATTGTGTATCGTATGCTTCTTTTCTGGATAAAACACCCTTTCTATGAATTGACTTCTAATTTCGTTTTTTACTAATTTTTCATATCTTTTTCATTTGCCTTTCATTGCGGCAAATATACAAAAATCCTGGTACCATGAAGTAGACGGTTTTGTACTTTTGTCAGCAAACTTCGTTACCCCTTTTCCGAGATTGGAAGATGCAGAACAAGAATAATCAGCAACTGGATTTTTTTCGAAGACAAGGCTGCCAAGGTCAGATTCATTCACTCCTCTTATGGTTCTCGTAAATCTGTATTCTCCTACCTGGTCCCCGATATTAATGGTTTTGGCATTTACGTAATCAAGAAGCCAGATTCCGTCGATCCAAACAATCTTTTTTTCCGTACCTGCAAATAACTGTTTGACGTGGACTTTCATTACAACAATATTGTCTTCTCCCTGGACATTGTCAAGGGTAACTGTCCATGTGCTATTACTATCAGTATTAACCTGGATTTTCTTATCTGCTGCATGTTTTCCATTCCTTGTAAGTTCTAGCCAGACTTTCTCATCGTCAATATCAATCTGCTTGACCTTGAGGGCATAGCCTTGGCCAAGATCCATTTTTTCGCAGACTTCGAGGGTATATGTCTCATTACTGTCAAGAACGAGCTTGGCGAGCTTGTTAACATGAGAATTCCATATATTCTCGTTAGCATTGAACAGTGGAACATATTTGTCTCCAAATAAATCGATTACTGGATATTGTTCATTGGACCAGCCGTCATATTCATATTTGGCGCCATCAACTTTACAGACTACAGAAAATTTCGTCTCATTTTCGAAAATAAGACTTCCAAGGTTAGATTCATCCACTCCGCTTATGATCTTTTGAAGTGTAAACTCTCCAATTTTATCTCCTATATTGAGGGTTGTGGAATTTGCATAGTCAATAAGCCAGATTCCATCGATCCGAACAATGTTGTCTTCTACACCTGCGAACAATTGGTTGACATAAACTTTCATGATAACAACATTGTTTTCGCCCTGAATATTGTCAAGGGTGACATTCCATGTCTTGTTATTCTCGCCAGTATTAACTGAGATATTTTGATCCGCTACATATTTTCCATCTTTAGTGAATTCTAGCCAAACCTTCTCACTATCAATGTCGATCTGCTTGACTTCGAGAGCATATCCATTGCCGAGATCGAGTTTTTCATCATTTTTGAGGGTATATGTTTCATTACTGTCAAGAATTAACCTTGCAAGCTTGTTTGTGTGAGAATTCCATATATTTTCACTAGCATTGAACAGCGGAACATTCTTTTCTCCAAATAAATCGATCACCGGATATTGCTCATCAGACCAGCTCTCGCATTCATAATTGGTGCCTGCAACATTACAGGTACTGTTATTATTGCTAGCACTGTCTGCTGCACTTGCAGCGGTTGCTGCAAATACAACTAAGACAATAAAAGCAGCCAGTGAAATTGCTGTATACTTATTCATTTTGTTGTTTCCTCCTTACTTTTGTTGGTATTTTTTCTAAACACTTCACTCTTTTTTGGGATATTGAAAAATCTAGCATAGCTTCCGCTAACAGTTGACCACTATCGATCAAAAATCTGGAAAATGTAAAGGCTCTTTCCAGGCTCCCAAATGTTCGCAATTATTGCTAGACTAATAAAAACGTGAATTTTGCAGTCCAAACGGACTATTTAAGAAGGGGCAGAGGCATTTCCTGTCTCGCCTCCCTTAAGTTTCTTCAGTGAATCCTCTGCAGCAGTCCTTACAAATCGATACTCGTCCATGTCCGTGATGATCCGGCTCAAGCCTTCTATAGCCTGCTGTCCTCCAAGTTCCCCCAGAGCCAGAACTTCCGATTGCCTTACATCCCTTTCCCTTTCGGTCTCAAGAGCCTTAAGGAGAGGTTCTACAGCTTTTCTGTCTCCAAGTTTTCCAAGACCGTCTGCAGCACTTTTCCTTACTCTGTAATTTTCGTCTCCAAGTAAAGAAATTAAAGTGTCAATTGCTCGAGAGTCTCCTATCTCTACCAGGGAATTCGCAATATTTTCTCTTACTAACCAGTCTTCATTCTCAAGAGTGGCAATAAGGGAGTCCACGGCTTCAGGATCTCCAATGCTCCCCAGAGCTTCAATGGCAGCATTCTGGAGATTTTTGTTCTTAGCCTGGAGGAGCCCTTCAAGAGAAGGTATAGCTTCTTTACTTCCGATCCTTCCAAGAGAGCGTGCAGCAGCTTCCTGTACCTCGGATTTATCATCCCCAAGGGCATTAATCAGAGGCTGCTCTGTCTGGGCAATTTCCTCAGGTTCTTTAAATTGGCTCAGTGCTGAAGCAGCTTCCTTTCGCACCTCTGGAGATTTATCTTTCAGCAATTTAATTATAAAAGGAACACTAGCAGGGTCCCGGATATATCTCAGGGCACAAATGCTGTTGATACGGATATCCGAATCCTTGCTGTCTAGCAGTCTGATGAGTTTTTCAACGGCTTTTTCATCCCCTAAGTTCCCAACAGCAATTGCTGCGGAATCTCCAAGTTCCCTCTCACCAAACAGCTCGATGAGAGGGTCAGCAGCTTTCGGGTCTCCTATTGCTCCTAAGGCAAATATGACTTTATCGCGCACTTCATCATTATCGTGATCAAGAAGCTCAATAAGCGGATCTACGGCTTCCGCAGCTTTCAGCTCCCCGAGAGCCTCGGCTGAATTCATACGGACTTCAGACTCAGGATCATTGAGGGTCTCTATAAGTGGTTTTGAAGCCCTTGGATCTCCTATCCTTCCAAGAGAAAAGGCGGCGATGCTACGTACCTGTGGATCCTCGTCTTTTAAATCTCTTTATTAGAGAATCCACAGACGGTTCTCCTATCTCGATAAGCGCATAAGCTGAAGCATAAGCAATTTCCTGGTCTTCATCTCCGAGGTTTCGGACTAATTTGTCTATCCTGGATTCGAGAGGGTCCTGACCAAGACAACCAGCACAGATTCCGGAAACAAAAAGCAAGAGAAGTAAAATTTTTGTATACTTACAGCTGGTAAGTTCATCTCGCTTTATCATATGCATCACCTGTTCACCTGCTTGGGAGGAATCAGCAATTCGGTAGAAGCTACTCGATCCTGCCATCTGGCCGTTACATTAACTTTGAAGTGGTCTTCGCCTTCTCCAATTACAACATTCTTGACAGGCATATAGGACTCTCTTAATGGCGTTCCACGCGCAATTTCTATCATTGCATAGGGATAATCTGGCCATGTCCAGAGAGGAGTCTTATCATATTCTCCCACATCATAAAGCTCGGAAGATGTAAACACTATCTTCCCGGTTCTCTCGTCTGTCACTGTTAGGTTCGTGGATACGTTCTCTGCAAAGCCTGATTCTTTGTTGACGATGTAGCCATAGATTCTGTAAATATCTGAGGTATTTTTGCTTTCCATTTCATATTCCAGCTTCAGGCAGATATTTTCGGGAGTTTCAGGAAGGGGAACCTCTACAAGACATGTGCCTTCATCAAGAAGCCTGCTGCTCTCAACAACCTTTACTTTTACCGGATATTCCCCTGGGAGTGCATATCCAATCCATACGCTGACTGAATTGTTTCCGGGAAGAAGATTAATCGGTTTCTCAAGCGAAACTGACTCTTCATTCCCTGGGGTGGAATTGTTTGAGATTATCAATCTTGACGTTGAGTAGCTCTTTCCGTTCTCATCCACAAAAGCATTCTCTACTTCAATCCACACGTCCACAGCTTTTGAATCATTACTCTTAAGCACTATGTCCAGCTGTCCTGATTGCCCGAGCTCAATAGGGGGAGCACTCATATTAGCAATTTTCACATCAGCCCCGCTTCCATACCATAAGATTCCAAAAGCAAGGATCAGGAGGGCAACTGATATAGAGATTAGAGTAATTTTTTTCATTTCATTTCCTCCTTTATCCCTGTGTTATTCTTAAGCTCATCAGCTATCGAAATGCAGTTGGTTAGTCCGTACTTTTTCTTTGTTATTATCCCTCTCTTTTCCAGGCTCATAAGAACCCTGGAAGCCTTGGCCTTGGAGAAATCAAGGGAATTGACGAGTTCATTCTGGAGAATTCTTCCTCCTCTTGATGCGATTAGTTCAACAGCTTTTCTTTCGTCTCCTTCAAGCGCCCGCAAAAGGACATCCGTAGGGTCAATGTTAGCTCTGGCAGGCTTGAATTCTTCAACAGGGGCATTTTCAAGGGAGACTTCCAAAATCTCCTCTGGAGCTTTCTCTGTGATAATATTGAGAGCTGTTACCTGTGCTGCCTGTCCTGTTCCTGGAAAAGCAGAGCCTTGGAGCCCCAGGAACGGTAGAACCTGAGCTAGCGCCAGGCCCCCTAAAAAACCGGAAAAAAGGAGAACATACGCTTCTTTTACAGTATAGACATAAGGGATATCCACAACCTTGAATGTGTCTCCTTCAAGCTGGATCACCACAGGCGAATCTTCAAGCAGAAGATTGATGGCTAAGGTGCTTGAAAGAAGCAGGATACCCACAGCAACTATGAATCTTTTCCGTTCCTGGGTCGTACTACCACCTTCATTTACTACCTCCACTATGTACGAAACAAATGTTATATTTTTACTATGACCTGCCCTCAAGACGTCTCAAATATCTGAAACCAGTGGCGATGGATAGTGAAAAATAGTTCAAGCCAGTGTTTTGACAAACCAGATAGTTTGGCAAAGCTCGAGTAAATAACCTCAAAGAAGTTTCAAAGAAATAGTTGAAAAAAGTGACTTTTACAAGAAGTTCGACGATTAAAACTTAAAAAATAGAAGAAGGTAAAGGAGAAATTCCCTTACCTTAGATAGGAATAGATCTGCGTAGTTTCATCTCAGTTTCGCAGATTTCTCTTGTATCCCTTGCAATGGTAAGTTCTTCATTGGTTGGGATAACAAGGACCCTTATTTTCGAATCTGGAGTACTGATGTCGATTTCCTGGCCTCTGATTTTGTTCTTTTCCTCATCTATTTTTACGCCAAACTTATCAAGGCCGGCAAGGATTCTTTTCCTGATGCTTGCGCTGTTTTCTCCGATGCCTGCGGTAAAGACTATCGCATCTGCACCATTAAGCACGGCTGAATACTCACCTATAACCTTCTTAATCTTATATGCGAAGACTTCAAGGGCAAGTTCGGCTCTCTCGTTTCCATGGGAGGCTGCCTCATCCAGGTCTCTGAAGTCGTTGCTGATTCCAGAGACTCCGAGCACCCCTGACTTCTTGTTCATAAGAGTGTCTACGTCCCTGCTTGACAGATGTTCTTTATCCATAATGTAGGGAACTACTGCAGGGTCAATAGAACCACATCTGGTTCCCATTGCAACTCCTTCAAGAGGGGTAAAGCCCATAGTGGTTTCAACGGATTTTCCGCCTTCAACAGCCGTAATACTTGAACCGTTTCCAAGGTGACAGGTGATGACATTGGTTTCTTCTATGGGTTTTCCGAGCATAATAGCAGCTCTTTTGGAAACATAGAAGTGGGAGGTCCCGTGGAAGCCGTATTTCCTGATTCCATGTTTCTCGTATAGAGCATATGGTAGAGCATACATGTAGGCATATTTGGGTATTGTCTGGTGGAATGCTGTGTCAAATACAGCAACCATCGGTGTTCCAGGCATAATTTCAGCACATGCTTCAATACCCATCATGTTTGGAGGGTTGTGAAGAGGAGCCAGTTCAAAGCAGTCTTTAATCGCCTTTTCTACACTCTCATCAATTAAAGCCGACTTTGTGAACTTTTCTCCACCATGCACGACCCTGTGCCCGACCGCATTGATTTCTGTCATATCTTTAATGACACCAAATTCCGGGTCGGTGAGAGCCTTGACTACTTCCTCGAGAGCTGTCTTGTGAGTGGGCAGATCCGTCTGCTTTTCCAGCTTTTTACCATCGAATCTCTTCTGGGTAATGATCGAATTGTCGATACCTATCCTCTCACAGAGACCTATTGCAAGGGGAGATTCATTACTCATGTCAATTAATTGGTATTTGAGAGATGAACTTCCTGCGTTTATTACCAGTACTTTCATGCGTAAACCCCATTCATACATTGTTTTTTTTTACATCGATATTTATAGTAGAATAATTATGTATGAAAGTTAATAAAAAGCTTCCTAAAATGTTCTCAAATATTGGAATGTTTACAATTATTTGTTGTCCTGTGCTGCTGCCTGAACACAGGTAATTGCAACGGCACCGACAATATCTTCATCGCTGCAGCCTCTGGACAGGTCATTAATCGGCTTTGCAAGTCCCTGGGTAATAGGGCCATATGCTTCAGCCTTGGCAAGCCTCTGAGCGATCTTGTATGCGATATTTCCAGCATTCAGGTCAGGGAAGATAAAGACATTGGCCTTGCCTGCAACAGGGCTTCCAGGAGCTTTTGAAGCTGCAACTTTGGGGACAATTGCTGCGTCTACCTGGAGTTCTCCATCAATTGCAACATCAGGAGCGAGTTCCTTTGCACGTTTTGTAGCAGCAATAGTAGCTTCAGTCAGTGCGCTCTTGGCACTTCCCTTGGTGGAGTAGGAAAGCATTGCAACATATGGCGTGTCCTCTACCAGCAGCTCAAAGGTCTTTGCAGAACTTACAGCAATATTTGCAACATCTTCTACACTTGGCATTTCGACCATGCCCGAGTCAGCGAAGAGGAATGTTCCGTTAGACCCGTATTCACAGTCAGGTACAGCAATAATGAAGAAAGCGGATGCAAGAGCTGCGCCTGGAGCAGTCTTAACGATCTGAACGGCAGGTCTCAGGGTGTCTGAAGAAGAATGGTTTGCGCCTGAAACTACTCCGTCAACTTCACCGAGTTTTGCCATCATGACAGCGAAATACATGTAATCTTTCATGATTTCAGCTGCCTGTTCCATTGTGATGCCTTTTTTCTTTCTTAGCTCGCAGAAAGTGCTAACATATTCGTCTTTTCTCTCATAAGTTTCAGGATCTACAATTCTTGCTTTCGAGATATCCAGATCTCCTGCAAGGGCCTTGATTTCGGCCTCTTTACCTATAAGGACGATATTTGCAACACCTCTTTCAAGGATCTTTGCAGTTGCCTGGAGAGTTCTTATATCATCAGTTTCAGGTAAAGCGATTGTTTTGTTGAGTTTCTTTGATCTTTCACTAATTTTGTCTAAAAATTTTGCCAATCAACCAACCTCCGATATAATTAGAGTAACTTAAATTAGCTGGCTCTTGATATATAAATTTACGTAAAATGCATAGAGATATATATAAATGTATAAAATATATATTTCTCCTGCTTAATATCCACACCAATTTCTTTTAGTACTACGAAAATATGATATGTTTTGCGGCAGACATTGTCATACTTGAAGTAATGTTACTGAACATAGATGACAAATTGATATAAAAGAATTCCGGAATGAACATAATGAAGATACTAGGAATTTCAGGCAGCCCGCGAAAGGGCCAGAACTGCGAAAAAATGATCGGATCAGTCCTTGAAGTTGCGAAAGAAAGGGGATTTGAAACAGATAAAGTTCTTCTCTCCGCTTCAGAAGTTGGCCCCTGCAAAGCCTGCGGAGCTTGCAGAGAAAAAGACTTCTGCGTAATTGAAGACAGCATGGAAGAAATTTATGAAAAAATGAGAAATTCAGACGGCATAATCGTGGCAGCACCTGTATATATGGGAAATTATCCTGCGCAGCTTAAAGCTCTTTTTGACCGGAGTGTGCTTCTCCGCCGCAAAGATTTTGCACTCAAAAACAAAGTAGGAGCAGCTCTTTCTATTGGAGGTTCGAGAAACGGGGGGCAGGAAAAGACCATACAATCCATTCACGACTGGATGCATATTCACGGGATGATTATTGTTGGAGACAACGCTCACTTCGGCGGAATTACCTGGAATCCCGTAGAAGAAGATTCAATTGGAATGGAAACAGTTATCGAGACTGCAAAAAAGATGTGCGATGTCCTTGAGCTTATAGGAAGAAAATGAGGCGCCTGAAACGGGTAATATCCCTAATTTGACAGATTCTGCTAATTAATACAGTATTTTCTTAGAAGCTGTCTTAAAATTCAAACCATTTCTACATTTGGATAATAGGCATCGTTGATTTTAAACTTAGACCGTAAATTTATTACATCGGACTTGATCGCTCAAGTATAAAACCAAACACATTAGGCGTTATGGTTAAAATTCACATTTTAGATATTTAACAGTTTAATGCTACCGTTTTTCAGTTCAAATGGATAAGTCCGATCCAATTGTAGAATCAAATTTAATTTTAAGACACGCTCTAAGAGGGTCACTGACTTCAAACCGCTTGACTGTTTTTATGTTACGGTTACAAGTAAACCCCACATTGTATGATTACCAAATACTATGGCAAGAGCCATAATAATGAAAATGAAAATGACAAAAATTGCTTCGTTTGAAATGCTTTCGGTCATGATATCTCCCTGTTGAAAGAGAAGTCACTGGCTTATTAAACCCAATAAATCGCCCACATTAAAAAACAAAATACGACGACATAATATACCAATTCTTCTGGTGTCACTTTATCTTCTCTTTAAGTCTTTCCGTAATAGCCATCGCGGCTGGCGTTTGCCTGTTAAGCAGTCCATTAATTGTCCAGTCGGAATTTAAAGGGCGCGAATTAGCCCATTTATTTTTATTATGTAATGCAAATAGGTCAAAACATTGTTACTGAACTACCACGGGCTTTTAATGCGATCATGTCGGAAAATAAATTAGCCGGAAGCCTGCCCCGCGAAATATTAAGTTTTTTAATTAGTGGCTGTCCTTGAATGTAGGAGTCTGGATGGAAAAAATGGTTTATAGATGAAAATCCAGAGTTTATAGAAACATTGCATCAATGGGGTCAAAAACAGTAATGGGAGTGGGTGAAAATGGAGAAATTTTCAATCTTAGCTTTGCTTTTATGTCTAACATCGTTAACAGGGGTAACTGACGCCGCTACAGTAACGGTTACGCCATCATTTCGTTACAACTGTTGTGGTGCTGACGGGCACCGGATTATTATGGTCAATTACAACAATGCAACGAATCCTTCGTACAGTGACCTCGTTGCTGCAGTAAAAGCTGATAACACAGACGCTCACATATACGGAATTAATACGTACAAATGTACTGATTACGCTGAAGAAATACACAATAACCTTGAAAAGAGAGGGATGAGATGCGGTATTGCAAGTGTACAGTTTAATACAGGGAAAGGTCATGCTGTGAACGTCGTAAATACTACGGATAAAGGCAATGTGTATGTCGATTGTAGTGGAACAGAAGGAAACCCTGGAATGGATACGATTGCAACAATAGAAGTCGGGAAGAAGTATACTATCACGCCAATTGACAACTCAGATTCAATTGTGAGAAATAGAATTGTTAAAAGTGTAAGAGTGTATTGGTGAGGTAATTGATTCAGTGACCATTCTAAATAGGGTGTTAAAACGGCATCATCAAAAGCAATTCAAGAAATGATATATAATGCATTGGAAGGAACCGAGATTGGAAGATTAAGAGACCTTCACGGTAACACGGATTATGCTCTGATTGACAGAGAAAAATAATCGAATGTCTTATCGAGCAGGATGCATCAAACTCTTTGACCCATCAAACAATCTAGTCTTGTCTAAGTCCTGCCAAAATATTCAATTGTGCCTCTGGTTTTCGATTCGTGCAAATCCTCAAGTTGCGCGTGTGGAGCTCAATTTATCTACTTCTTCAAAAACAGTCTTACATTAAAATCTCTTTTTGAAACAGCCCAAGGATATTGATTCCTTCATGATACAAATCCTTGCTAAGTATGGGAAAGGCTCCAAGTTTTGTGTGATTTATGCAGACAACTCTAACGAAAACATTGACTCTGAAATCGCTTTTAATCGTTTACTCTTTCTCCGTAGGCATTTGTTTAACGATTTCGAGAATTTCCCGGCAAACCTTAACTTCCGCCTCTGCCTCAGCCAAGTGTTTTTCTGCATTGATTAAGTTGTGTTCATAAGTGATTAGTAAATTAGCTCTTCTGGATTCAGTTAGTAATTCCATTTCATACCACCTAACAGAATTAAGACTGGACTGAACTTATATTGAGCGAACCACGACAATAATATTGACAGGGTTATAGGAACAAAGCAATAGAACGGACGCTGTGACGAGCTTATAATGTGATCAAGCTGGAAACAGTGACCACTACGAAAGAAGGTCACTGGAAAAAAGTATTATTGAAACATATCCTTGTTTATCCCCAATTTGCCTTGTTAAGCTTTCAACAGCGATCTGTTGAACAAGGTCACTGAAGAATTCGAATGTTAACTATGTTCTTTCTACCCCTTACTTCTGTTATATTACTATCACTTCCAATAAAGAAAGTTCCAGTTTATACAGGTTTAAAAAGAGTACCTTTTCGACCCAGATGATGGTTCTCCTGAATCAAGTGTTAAATGTTCTACATTCATTCGTTGTACCCCATCATCAAAATTCCAATGTCTTTTTCGATCTGATTACTTGACCGAACACTGGTTACAAAAACCCCATCGACAAACATTTGGGTAATGCCGTTTTTCGATTCAAAATCGAATATGTTACCGAACATTATATGTTTGTACATTTAGTTACTCTCACCCTGGATTTGACTATATGCTCACTGAATGTATCACTAATTCAGATCGAGTATCTCTATCCGTTTACACCTTTCTTCAATAATGTACTCATTTGTAAGTATAAGCTACGAATTGAATCATTATTTTTACTCAGTAATGTATATGTGGATGTCATAGATTCAAAGCCTATTGAGTCAGTAACTTTCTGCAAACGTGTCGAACGTGGTCGCTGACTCCTGACCGCTCATTATATCAATGACCCTCTTGAGATCCACTTTTTTGAATTGCAACATCTGCCGGACTTTTCATATTCGACAGAAACTCGATTAAATAATTGAGAAATTCTATTTCCACGTCTGCTCTTGATTTCAAAAATTCTGCGCTCCTTAGTCTTTCATTGTAATCAGCTGGTATTTCTCTTTTCATATCCATATATCGTCTGATTAAAAATAGTCAAATTGGAATATATAGAAAGCTCACAGGGACAATTATTTTAATTCAGTGATAAGAACAGTAGAGAACTATGTTACTGAACTAATGTAGAATTTCTAATTTAACCACATGGAAAAATAGACTGAATGTGGAAATTGTCCTACTCATTATAATTTTAAAAGAATAAATCGATAAACGCTTTTATAATCTCCAGACACGCTTTTAGTATGTTTTATGAGTATTCGAGGTTGCTTTTCTTTCTGCCGTTTGTCGCACTATTTCTTTTCCTTGCCATCTTATTTGTGATGGCAATGAGGTTATGAATGTTAACTTTTTCTTGCTTTTCAGTGACCTTCCTGAATCGATAAAGGTTACTGACAAAAAAGCAGAGAACTATGTTTCTGAATAAAAAGAGTAATAAGGAACGTGGAGGGAGGGGAGGTGGTTATCCCCAAGTTACCTTCTGTTTCCGTGGTACTTGTTATAATCGCTGTACCATTTTCCATAATTTTTGTTCCATTTCCCGTAATTGTTGTTCCACTTCTTATAATTGTTTAACCATTTCATATACAGGCTGTACCAGTTGTTGTACTCTTTGCCATGCTTCTTCTCTCTGTCCCACTTTTTCTTCTCCCCTTCCCACTTTTTCTTCTCTCCGTCCCATTTTTTATTCTCATTTCCCCACTTTTTCTTCTCCCCATCCCATTTTTGTTTCTCGTTTCCCCACTGGCTCTCACCTTTCTGAGGTGCAGCATTTACTGATGCAACTGTCACTGACAGCACAAAACAAATTGCAAGCAAAATACCCATTATTTTTTTTATTTTCAGCATATTTGCCACTCCTAAAATTTGTTAACCCCATTATTAATACTAATATTCAGGTTAATCTGGATTAATCTGAATTTATCCAGATTAACCCAGATGCTTCTAAATGCACTATTTTTTTTTAAATTGTCTCCCAAATTATTTTCATTTCGTTTTTTAATCGTTTTTCAACTACCCGTCAGCTGCCGGAGTTGATTTATTTTTGTCTTGCCGACTATCTTCGACTTAACAACCATAATATTGACCAAATTAAATAAAAAGATACTTATTATAACTACATATATAAAAGTAAGACCATTATTAAAATAAGTGTTATTAAAGTGTTTATTGGAAAAAAGAGGATTCGTAGATACTTAGAGAACAAGCTATTGGTCTTTAAAGGGTTGATAGGCATAAAATAAGCGTTTGAACCTTTATTATTTGTGACCTTCCTGAACATAAGAAGAGGTCAATGACTCGGAACAACGAAGGTCAAACAACGAAGGTCAAACACCAAAGCGCAAACCCTAGATATAATACAATTTCAACGAATTCATCGAATGTAATATCAAACCCCTCCTTCAATCTGTCCAATACAACATTTCGATAAACGTGGAGTTTGAACTTATAATGGACGCATGGAGAAATTTATTTAAATCAAGTAATAGGAACAATGATACCACTTATATAATATTTAATGACTTTTTAGCTGTTCACATACATTAATAACTAATGATGTCCATCAATATTCATGAGTTGAAAACTATGGAAAAAATAGTCAAAATAGTAACTTATCTCTTAGCCGCTATAGGGCTCGCTTCTATTGTAAAACATATACACACCATGCGCTCAAAAGAAGGTTGTTGTTTGTGTGGTTGGCATAAAAAGAAAGAAGAAGAGGAAAAACCAACTGGTGCAACTGCATCGCATAAAACGAAAGAAGAAGAGGAAAAACCAACTGGCTCAAGATATGGTTCCAATCCGGTGAAATACTAATATCCTGAATTCATTTTTATTCTTTAATCGAGTCTGGTTAACATTGCCGGTCAGGTATCTCTGGTAGCAAGCAGCTCCTCGTGAGCGCGCTCGTGAATGATATCAGGCAGTTGGAATCCATCTCAGTGTGAAGGAGACCTTTGTGGAGTTCTTGATGAGCTCGACGAGCTCGGGATCATCCCAGATCCTCTAACAATCCAGGCACTAACCGGGGCGTCCATCTGCTGGGATGATGATGCTTTTTGGGATGTTTCAGCCAGTAAAGTATATGCGTAGGGTGGGGGCGTGCCGGCAGGATTCGTGCAGGTCTGGGAAGATACAATCCAGGATACCTCAAGAAAATGCCAAAAAGAGCTGGCACTATCAAACTGTACGACAGAGACAACAATCTAATCCTGTCCAAATGTTGCCAGAATACCCCTGCTTGTCTCTGGCTCACGATTTCTGCATCTAATCCCTGCAGTCGCGCTCGTGTAGTATTATATCACTACTTTTCCAAAAACAGTTTGACATTTAGTTCTTCTTTTGAATCAGCCCTTTGATATTGATTCTTTCATTGAAACAATATACAGGAAGTATGGACAAGTTTCCCCTTTTTGAGTAGATTAGCGGGAAGAATTACCCTTTCAGACCTCAGGAGCAAGGTAAAGTATGGGGAGATAAACAAAAAAATAGGAGACATAGCTACCCGAAACCTTGCAGTTGCTTATCCTGACGAAAGCCTTGACATTATCCTCAATCGTCTTGCAGTAAAAGAAATAGGACGGCTTCCGGGAGTTGACAGAGAGGATAAAACAAAACTTCTTGGCCTGATCACTCGGAGCGATATCGTAAATTCGTATAACAAGAAAGTTGTCGAAAAATTCCGGGATCCATACTGAAAAACAGTAAACCTAAAAAGATCCCCTTGCAAAAAAGAATAGAACTAGAACGGATATATCCATATAACGGATATATTCTTGTATATTCCTTACAAATGGTGGGGGCCTTATGTCTGGAATTAAAAGCAGCTTAAGCGGGGAACTGGAAAGGTACCTGAGAAATATAATACTGGAGGATAGGGGTGAATTATGTAGTTTTTACATAGAACTATCTGCCAGAGAAATGTTACCAATCACGCGCCGACTTTTTGAAGAAAAAGTTTCCCTTCCTCATGAGTTCGAACTCTCGGAACTTGTGGAAAAAGAAAAACATTTAATGATTTACGGAGAAGCAGGCCAGGGAAAAACAATAACCCTTAAATGGCTGAATACTGCCTTTTCCAGGAAGTTTCTTGAGAAAAAAGAAGGGTATATTCCAATTTATGCAGCCCTTGATTCCTATGTAAAAGGCTCTTTTTACGATAATTTGAAAGCAAGTGCAAAGAAAAAGGGTATTTCTGAGCCCAATTTCAGGAAGTTACTCGATGGAAGAGCTCTTTTTTTATTAGATGGGCTGGATCTACTAACGCCTGCTGAAAATTTTTCCCCTTTTGATGAGATCTCAGATTTTATTTCCGAGTATGAAGATTGTCGATACGTTATTACTTCAAGACCAGGGCCTTTTGGCAGTATAAAAAGTACGTTTGCACTGTCAGAGCTAGAAAAATTGTCAGATGAAAAAATAAGATATTTCATAGAAAAGCAAGTTCCGAATAAGAGACAGGCGAAGCTTTTGAAAGCCCGAAGCCTGAATGGAATACATTCAAAATCAATTTTAAGAAATCCGCTACTACTTACTCTCTGGATCAGAATTTCAATTGCTCGAATGGAAATGACAGAAAAAACAAGAAATAATCCAAACTTTATATCCCCCGACCTTATATCTTCTGAATTTATATCTTCCGACCTTATATCTTCCGAATTTATATCTTCCGACTTTACATCCTGCGATGTTGCTCCTTACGACTTTGTTTCCTCCAATCGGGCAGAATTATACCGAATTTTTATCTCTGAGCTTCTTAAAGACCCCCGACTAAGAGAAGATTTTTTAGATTCCGAGAACTTTCTCCTCTCAAAAATAAACGATAGGAAAACAAATTCTAAAAACACAACCTCTGAAAAATTGACTTTTGAAAGGGCAGATCTAAAAAGAGTAGATCTTGAAAATGTTCTAATGAACCTGGCCTTCATAATTCAGTGCAGGAACAGGATTTCATGTAAATATAGTTACGCTCTTAAGGTGGCAGAAGAGTGTGTACGCAGTACTTCTGGAAGAGTAAAAGCCAGAAACCTTCTTCACGCCTGTTTTAAGCATGGGCTTCTTACCAGAAAGGGTTCTGAAGTAAGATTTGGGATAGACAGATCTTTTCAGGAATATTTTGCAGCTCTAAAGCTGAAAACATACTTTGAAAGCGGAGTGGATATCTCTGAAGCATTCAAGCATCCGAGATGGGAAAATGTAGTCTTATTTACTTCGGAACTTGTCGAATCAGGAGAGGAACTGGTGGACTCTATAGTTTCAAGCGGAAATTTATATCTTGCCTCAAAATGTGCCATGAAAGCCAGTCCTGAAACGAAAGAAAAATTATGCACACTTCTTTCCGGGAAACTCGATAGTAGATATATGGTGGAGAAAATAAGGGCAATCCAAAGCCTTGGAAGGCTGGGAGCCTGTGGAATAGGAGCTAATTCGGGAGCACTTGAAGACGAAGATATAGGAGTTAGAAGAGAAGCTGTAAGGGTTCTTAGGGAAACAAAATCAGAAATAGCACTCTCCTTTCTTGAAGCTGCACTTAGAGATGAAGATTACTCTGTGAGGATAGAAGCTGTAAAGGCTTTAGGCACTATAGGATCCGAGAAAGCTGTGGAATTGCTCTCAAATACATTTGAGGATAAAATCCGTGCTGTCCGTCTTGAAGCAACCGATGCGCTGGCGCAGATCGGATCAGAAAAGGCACTTGAAGTCCTTGTTTCCGCACTTGGGGCAAAAGACGATTTTGTTCGTTTTGGAGCTATAGGAGCGCTTGGCAGAGCAAACTCCCAGAAAGTGGCTGAGGCCCTTATAAAAGCATTTAAGGAAGAGGACAAGCTTACTCGACTGGGAGCTGCCGAGGCTCTGGGTCAGATGAAATCGGAAAGAGCTGTTGAACCTTTTGTAGACGCTCTGGGAGATAAAGATGAGTTTGTACGATGGATAGCTACAAAGACTCTTAGAGAAATAAAATCTGACAAAACCTACGATACATTCATCAATATGCTTGGGGATAAAAGCCGCTTCGTCCGTCGGGAAGCCGCAAAGGGGCTTGGTGTGCCAGGGGCCGATATAACACTTGAACCTCTCGTTTCTGCGCTTTCTGATGAAGATGAATATGTAAGAAAAACAGCCGCGGAATCTCTGGGGGAAATAGGGTCTGAAACAGCTGCTAAAACTTTGATAAATAAGCTTAACGACAAAAGCCATTTCGTCCGGCTGGAGGCTGCAAGATCCCTTGGAATGATAAAAGTCAGGAAAGCTGCTACCCCTCTTCTTTTTGCACTGGGAGATGAAAATCATTTTGTAAGAAAGGAAGCTGCAAACGCACTCGGACAGCTGGAATCAGGAAGAGTTTTTGAGCAGCTTGTTTATGCTTTTAAGTCAGGAGATCGCCTTAGAAGGCAGGGAGCAGTAAGGGCCCTGGGACAGAAAAATCTGGATGGGATTCCGGACAGGATCTCGGATAGAGTCTTCGATTTTCTTGACAGTGCTCTTAATGACGAAGATAAGTTTGTACGGAAAGAAGCAGCAAAAGCTCTGGGAAATATCTCTGAAAGCAGATCTGAAAGAGCTTTTGAATCCCTGATTAATGCCCTTGATAATGAAGATAGTGAGGTCAGGAGGCTTGCAGCCGAATCCCTGGAATTTTTTAACTCTGAAGAAGCCGTTCCTCAACTGATATATGCACTTAAGTCCGAAGATGCAATTGTACGAAGGTCTGCAGCTAAAGCCCTTGATCAAATACACTCTAAAAAAGCCCTCAAGCCCTTGATAGATGTTTTAATTTTCGACAACGATGGTTCTGTGAAAGAAGAAGCTGCAAGAGCTCTTGGAAAACTAAAAGCTAAAAAAGCTGTAGAGCCTCTTATTGACGCTCTAATGGATGAAAATAATGAAGGAAGATGGGGAGCAGCAGAAGCTCTGGGCCGGCTTAAAGCTGAAAATGCAGTCGATAATCTCATCATTGCTCTTGAGGATGCAGATGAATTCACCCGGCTGGCTGCTGCAAAAGCCCTGGGGAGAATAAAATCAAAAAAAGCAGTAGAACCCCTCATCAGCACACTTTATGATTGGAACCGCTTCGTAAAAGCAGAAGCTGCAGGCGCTCTCAGTGAAATCTGTACGAAAGAGGATGAAGCACAATTGAAAGCTTTACTTGACTCAGAATACGAATTTGCAGCAAATCTTGCCTTTGAGATCCTGGAAAGAATCGAAATAAAGGAAATATTAAAAACCAGGCTGTTTTTAGATTTATATAAGGAAAAAGATTGAAAAAACACAAGAGAGAGTAAAATTTAGAGGATAAATAAACGACCAAACGGCCTTATCCTCCATACTGAATTGTTTCTGTCACACCCGAATTCCGCTTCGGGAGCACGGGGTCCTTTTCGCTTCGCTCAAGAGGACTAATTTATGGCTATAACAGTTATTTTCAGTCAAGAGACATAAATTCTAGATCATTTGACCCCTACAACCTTATTCACTATATTGGGTCGTTCCTGTTACGCTCGACGCAGGAGAGCGGTCTTTCCCGCGCAAAATAGAAAGAATTAATTTAGATGGTTTCAATAAGGGAGCTGATCGAGAAATAAAGAAGTAAATTTTTACCAACAGGGATAAAATGGTTATTTCAGAATTAGCTTTAGGTTTTCTTACTAACCTGATATATGATTCTTCCAAGAAAATCCCTAAAGAAATTTTTGATACTTACTCGAAAGTATATGAAAAGGCAATTGAAGAGTTTTCAAATAAGAATTATAAATTGAATGGAATACAAATTGATACTTTTTTTCATCAGAAAAACGTGGAAACAGCAATCGAAGAATACCTGAAAAACCCGGATAAAGCTTGATTGTTCAAATATTTTAATTCAAGAGTTTTTTGAATTATTCAGTGAGGAAGATTTCTCCCGCGAAGATGCAGACTTAATCTTAAACACTTTTTTGAAATTCTAGATGCTGAGATTGAGAAATATCCTGAACTTATAATATATCTTGATCATTACTTAGCAAAACAAACATATGAAAAGTTCAAGAGACAAATCAAGGAGTTCATGAGCTATCTCAAGAATCAAAGAAATATCTCAAACAGTTCAGGAAATACACAAAGTGGTTAATGGAAGTAGAGCAGATAAAAGTAGAAAAGAATTAGATGCAGATTTCGATGAATCAATAAAAAAATACTTGAACAAAATAATAGATGAAGAAGGCAGAACCGAAATTAGTGAAGTATATACCGAACTTTCAGCCAAAGAAATTTTGCCAATAACCCTCAAATTCCGCGATGAGGAAAACGATAAAACACAAGAATTTGAGGTTCTTGAGCTTGTTGAAAAAGAAGAAAAGCTTATCATTTCCGGGGAATCAGGTTCTGGAAAAACAACTACACTTAAATGGTTAAATTACACCTTTGCCACAAAGTTATCTTGAGGGAAAAAACGAAAACATTCCCCTGTACATTGAATTAAATTCTTACATAGGTGAAGAGGTTCATAAAGAAGCCTTTTGATGCATACGTCACGATGAAAGCAGAAGGGAAAGAATATCAGAGGACACTCTTAAAAACGATACTTAAAGGAAAAGCAATTATTCTTCTCGATGGCTTTGACCTACTTTCACCTACCGATGAGTTCTATCCCTATGACAAAATTTCCAATTTCATTTCCGAATACAGCAACTGCAGATTTGTTATTTCTTCAAGACCAGGTTTTTTTGAGAGTATAAAAAGTAGATTTCAAAGTTTCGGAATTGGAAAAACTAACCGATGAAAAAATCGAGATATTCATAAATAGCTATGTTTCAGAATAAAGAACTAGAAAATATTCTCAATAGATAAAATCCTTGAGCAATCAACAGTTAAAATCTATATTTTCAAACCCAATGATGCTTTACATCGCCATCAAAGTTGCAATGGAGAGAAAAGACAAGTCTGATGACTTACTGCCTTCAAACCGTTCTGAATTGTATGAAGCTTTTATTTCTACTCTTTTCAGTCATCAAGAAAAAAAAGGAAAAATCTCCATGCAGACAGAATACAGATTGAGAATGCTCTTACTGATCTATATTTTAAACTTCAGTGCAGGAATGAAGTTTCATGCAAATATTCTGAAGCTCTAAATATTGTCAAAAAAAGCTCTGAAGATTCTATATTCAGAAAAATCACTCCAGGAAATTCTTGAAGATTGTTTCAAACTTGGACTTCTTAATAAAAAATGATTCTCATGTATCATATGGAATCCACCAGTCTTTTCAGGAATATTTTGCAGCTATAAAGTTAAAAGAGCTTTTTGAAAGTGGATTTGATGTATCAGAGGCTTTCAGTCATCCAAAATGGGAAGAAGTCGTGATATTTACCTCTGAAATGTGAATTCGGATTTAATTGACGAATTTATTGATTCAATGATTTTAAAAGGTGAACTTTTCCTAGCTTCAAAGTGTGTAAATAAAGCAAGTGATGAAATAAAAGAAAAACTGTGTGCTTTACTTGCTGATAAAATGGATTCTAAGTATAAATTGGAAAAAATAAATTCGATTGAAAGCTTGGAAAGAATTGGAATTATCGGAATCAGTATAATTACCAAAGTCCTGAAAGATGAAGAATCGAAGATGTGCGGTGGAATGCGGCAAAGGCACTTGGAAATATAAAATCAGAGAAAGCAGTGCAGTTACTAATAAACGCATTGAAAGATGAAGATAAATATATGCGGCGGAATGCGGCAGAAGCACTTGGAAAATAAGATCGGAAAAAGCAGTCCAGCCACTAATCAACGCACTGAAAGATGAAAATGAAGATGTGCGGCAGGAATGCGGCAGAGGCACTTGGAAATATAAAGTCGGAGAAAGCAGTGCAACCACTAATCAACGCATTGAAAGATGAAAATCCATATGTGCGGCAGAAGTGCGGCAGAGGCACTTGGAAATATAAAGTCAGAGAAAGCAGTCCAGCCACTAATCAACGCACTGAGAGATGAAGAATTCGTATGTGAGGGGAAGTGCGGCAAAAGCACTTGGAAATATAAAGTCGAAGAAAGCTATGCAGCTGTTAATCAATCTACTGAAAGATGAAACTACATATATGAAGATGGAGTGCATCAGAGGCACTTGGAAATATAGAATCAGAAAAAGCTGTGCAGCCGTTAATCAATGCACTGGAAGATGAAGACTATCATTTGTGCGGTGAGAGTGCGGCAGAAGCACTTGGAAATATAAAGTCGGAAAAAGCTGGTCCAACCATTGATTAATGCACTGAAAGATGAAGATTATGATGTGCGGGAACGTGCGGCAGAAGCACTTGGAAATATAAGTCGGAGAAAGCGTCCAGCCACTGATCAACGCACTAAGAGATAAAAATGTATGTGAGGGAATGCGGCAGAGGCACTTGGAAATATAAAATCGGAGAAAGCCGTGCAGCCACTGATCAACGCACTGAAAGATGAAAATTCGTATGTACGGCGGAGATGCGGCAAAGGCACTTGGAAATATAAAATCGGAGAAAGCCGTCCGACCACTGGTCAATGCACTGAAAGATGAAAATGAATGTGTACGAAGGAGGGCGGCAAAGGCACTTGGAAATATAAGATCGGAGAGAGCTGTGCGACCGCTAATCAACTGCACTGAAAGATGAAGATAAATATATGAAGTGGAAGTGCAGCAGAGGCACTTGGAAATATAAAATCGGATGAACAGCTGTGCAGCCACTGATCAATGCATTGAAAGATGAAGATAAATATACGGCGGAACTGCGGCAGAGGCACTTGGAAATATAAAGTCCATAGAGAATACCGATATGCAAAAGAGAAAAACTTACCAATTCTTGTTTTCATCAAAGGTGAAAGGAATATAGAACATGAACAGGGAACTGAAACACTATTTAGGGAGATTGAATCTGATGACTTCAAGTACAAGAGATTCAGAAACGTTATTGAACTAAGGAATGAAGTTAAAGAATCTCTTAAAAAACTGCTTCAAGAAGAAGGTAAATTTTTGAAAAAATAAGAAATTATTTTTTCAATATGATTCTACCAATTCCATATCCTCTTAAGTACATGCAATTTCACAGTAGGATATCTTAAGCAACGTTTTTTTTGTTAATTCTGGAAAGACCGGCCACTGGCCGGTGAGAGCGCGGGGAAGAGAAATAAAGCTTAAAAAGTGAAACCAGCCCATAGTAAGTAATCAGGCACTAACATAATATGTGAGTAGCATTGCGAATATAATTTTTAAAATTATTCCAGCAGTTCCGTATCCTCATGCGAATAAGCCGGCGCACAGCAACAGAGAATTTTCAGCGGCGTGTTTCCTGTGTTTTGAATTCTGTGAGGAGTTCCGGGTGAAATGCAAATGGTATCTCCTGTTTTGACCTCGATTTCTTCAGAATCCAGAGTCATTATCCCTTTGCCTTCTGTTATGTGATAGATTTCTTCAGTCAGGCGGTGTTTGTGGAGAAGGGTTTTTCCGCTTTCAGGCACTGTGGCTTCGGCAAGACTTTGATTTGAGTTGCCGTGGACTGAAGGGCGCATGAGTTCGCGGATTATGGAACCGTCTTTTGTAACGTAAGGTTCTATTTTCTGGTATTCGGTTACTGACTGCATCCAAAATTATTGAAACTTGTAATTATATAATCGTTTGCTCACCCAGGGCTTTGGTGATTCAAATACATGTTGATATCCGAATCGAGGTGGTGATTCAGCTCAATGGTGGTGATTCTAATCGATAAAGGTGGTTCAAATCGATGGTGGTAATTCATCTTCTTGCAATAGCTCTGAAATAAACAAGGAACAGTCCGGAAGCTTCTCAGTATCTACCATAATCAAGTTAAGGTAATAAGGACCTCCTCGTTTTATATCTAGAGGAACGGGATCAACAAATTCCAGGACATCAGCAGGATGTTTGAGATAGAAACCTTCAAGTTCGGGATTATTCAAGTTTTCCTTGCTGGGAAGGCCTATAGCATAGATTGTGGAATCTAAAAGAGTTTCGGTTTTTGCATCCAGAATAAGTGCAAAAAAGGAATATTGTCCGTGAGGAAGATCAAGCATGTATTTAGTATCCACATCAAGCTCGGATAATAAAAGGTTCTGCGTTCCCTTTTCATATACTATCAGAAGCAATACTTTGTCCTAGGAAAGTAATTCCTGAACCGTGTCAGGTAAAAAAAGGTTTCCGAAAATCAGCTCATACAGATCATACGAAGCCCCAAAATCATTTCTTATAAACAACAGACCGTCCTCGCTCAACAGAGAATAACCCAGATTACCTTGAAGATCGACTATCGGGTATTTTTTTGCAGAAGTCTCTTTCCAGAAAATATCAATAGCTTCCTCATCCATTCGAGACAAAAGGTGCATGCATGCTCCTACAACAATTTCTTTCAACACTAAACCCCCTCTAATGCCATAGTTCAACTAATAATTCAACTACGATCAATTTTCTGTTACGAAATAAAAGCGCAATGAATCCCCTATTAAAACTGAAGTTACAGAGTATTATTTCTGCAGTTTATATTTTACGATTATTATATAAATTTATAACCTTTAAAATAAGATTTTAAGAATACAAAGTTCAAATAATAAAAATCTTAATTTTAAATAGTGAAAAATGAGATTATAAAAAATAATTTAAATACCAAGTTGGGAGCCTAAGCTCTTAGCTGACAAAGCTCTCAAAGAATAACCTTTTAGCTGGTGAGTTTCCCGAAAGATAAATTTATAGCTTCCGAAATCCCTAAAAATAAACCATTAGCTGGTAAGCTCCCTAAAAATAAACCATTAGTTGATAAGCTTCCCGAGAAAATAACCGGGTTTTGCAGCAACGATTTCCACATCAGCATACTGGCCTGGCTTAAGATTAGAGCCGCTAATGACGACGGGACGATAAGAGTCAGTTCGGGTGAGGACATCGCCCATTTCCGTGAATTTCGAGACAAAGGCCCTGCCTCTCCAGCCAATCATTGCCTGCTTGGAATTCAGCTTGACCTGTTCGCAGACCCTGTGTAACTCTTGGGAGCGCTTCACAGAAATCCGGGAGTCGAGATTTCGGAAGAAAAAGGCTTTCGTATGCGGACGGGGGGAGTAACGAGATACGTTTACTTTTTCAGGACGGTACTTCTGTATCCATTCCACAGTTTCTCGGAAATCGTCATCGGTTTCATCGCAAAAGCCTACGATTATATCGGTGAAAAGGGAGAGGTCTTCGAAACGGGCTCGGAATTTCGTAATGATCATATCCACTGCATCCATTTTGTGCAGCCGGTTCATTTTCTTCAGCACTGAATGAGAGGCTGACTGGATTGGAAGGTGGAGGAGTTTGAATATCTTATCGGAATCAAAAGCGTCCACAAGGTCATCAAGAATTGGAAGGACTGAAAATGGATTCATCATTCCGACTCTAACCTTGAAATCGCCAGGGATTTCCGAAATCAGGCACAGAAGCTCCGGAAGTTTGAAACCTGTATCCATTCCGTACTGGCTGTCGTCCTGTGACGTGAGCCAGATTTCCCTGCAGCCTTCTGCAACTGCAGAACGGATATCTTCAACGATTTCTTCAGGCGGGAAAGATCTAAGTTTGCCTCTTGCATTTCTTACAATACAGTAGGAACAGGCGAAGTTACAGCCCTGGGAGATCTGGCAGATATGAATATTGGGATTTGTGCGCTCGCGAGGAACGTTCAGAAAGCCTAAGGGCTCAGAGCTTCGGATCTCAAGGTGTTCTCCTCCGGAAAGCCCCTGCTTTTTTCTCTGTTCGATTAAGGAAAGAAGATCTCCAAGACGGGAAACCGCATTTACGCCCAGGATATGGGCTTCCGGATTTGCGTGCAGGATATCTTCAAGCTGGACTTCGGGCATGCAGCCTGAAACTATCACTTCTACATTCCTCTCTCCCATGCTGCGGATTTTGTAGAGAATCTTTTGCTCGGTTGTGTATTTTACCGTACAGGAGTTGCAGATATAGATTTCTGCCTGGTTGGCATTATGAGGGCCAAGCAGCTCGTGCCCAAGCTTCTCTACACTGGCCTTCATGATCTCGGCTGATGCCTGGCTTGCTGAACAGCCAAAACTTTCAAGATAAACCTTCATATTTTGACTCTAAATTTTTTACTTGAATTTATGATTTTAAATCTTGCAGTTGAAATTTGTAGGCTTGAATTGTGCTTCTTAAAAATTATTTTTCAAAAAAGATAATAAATAGGCGAACGAAATAATAAAAGGATTTAGAGGTAGAGAGGAGTCTCCCGCTTATCCTTTATATAAATACTGTCTGTGAACCTGACAGCTCCTGATGCACCCATGGAGATTGTGTGCACTCTGGCATCTCCGCCGCCGAAGAGATTGGTTTCTCGCAGGAAATGGCCTGGAGTTACGGCTGTTGCTGAGAAGATGACATCTTTGCCTGGAACAAGTTTGTCGGTATCGAGGACATCTTTAAGGTTCTGCAGGGTAATCCCCATTTTTTCAAGCCTTGGCATTTTTTCTTCGATTTCTTCATCGATCTTGTCCTGGCTTTTTCCGTTTGCGACCGTTGGCAGAACAAGCCTTGCAATGATTTTTCCACCAAGAATCTTTATTGCAGCAGCTGTCAGGACAGCTTCTCCCGAGCCTCCTGCACCCATAACCATGTGAATGCCTGACCCGCGGACTGCAGTTGCAACGCCTGGCATAAGATCTCCGTCAGTGATCAGCCTTACGCGGGCTCCCGCTTCCCGAATCTCGGTTATCTTCTGGGCATGCCTTGGCCTGTCAAGAATAACAACAACAAGCTCTTCAATATTTCTTCCAAGAGCCTTTGCAACGATCTCGAGATTGTGCTTGACAGGTGCATCCAGATCGATTTTTTGATCAGGATGATCCATCTCATAGCGCACAACATCCGGTCCCACAACTATTTTGTCCATATAAATATCTGGACCGTGGAAAATTCCGCCTCTTTCAGCCATTGCCATAACAGCAACAGAACCAGGACAACCGTCAGCAGTAAGGTTTGTTCCTTCAAGAGGATCGACTGCTATGTCTACTTCAAGATCTCCTATGCCTGTTCCAACCTGCTCCCCTATGTAGAGCATGGGAGCTTCATCCCTTTCTCCTTCTCCTATTTTGATTATGCCCTTCATATCAAGCTTGTTTAGCATTCTTCTCATGGCGGCTACAGCTACCTGGTCTGCAAAATGCTTATTCCCGCGCCCCATTTGATAGGCTGCGGCAATGGCAGCAGCTTCGGTCACCTGAATAAGTCTGGGTAACAGCTCACACTCAATAGGTCCTGAACATTCAATCATTTCTTCTACTGTCTTTGGGTGAGGTATAACAATCAACTCCCATTACTGCTTCCTGATTACTAAATTTTTCCGGCTATTTCCTCTGCCTGTTATGTAGTTTTGTCTGTTTATGTGCTTTCTTAACACAATAGTATATTAATGAATCTATCGGCCGCGTTGGAGACAGATTTTTATCTTATAAAACGCTTATCGCAGAAAGCTCTGCAAATAAAATAACTTCAAACACATTTTAAGATTAAATATTAAGTTAAAAAATACAATAAACTCACTAAAAAGGTTTTGCTTTTAAATTTAATGACCTGGAAAGCATGAATTAAAAAAATGGCTCAAAAACAAAACTTCGACTCAATGTCCTTCTATTAACCTGTTCAGGGAGAAATAAACGTGAAAATTCACTGCCTCCAGCACCTTAAGAACGAAAACCTGGGAAGCATAGGAACCTGGATTTTCCAGAGAGAACACACCCTTATGAAGACCCTGCTTTATGAGAATGCTCTTTTTCCCGAGCCCGAGGAATTTGACCTTCTTTTGATAATGGGCGGCACTATGAGCGTTTATCAGGAAGAAGAATATCCCTGGCTAAAGCCTGAAAAGGAATTTGTAAGAAAAGTTCTGGAATCCGGAAAACCAATACTTGGAAGCTGTTTTGGGGCGCAGCTGATTGCCGATGTGCTCGGAGGAAAAGTAACAAAAAACCAATTTAAAGAAATTGGATGGCATAAAGTCAGATCCGGACAGGGTAAAAATCTCAGCAGTACTATTACAGGCTCGGAACTTCCACTCTATCTGTTTCCAGAATTTATTGCTTTTATGTGGCATGGAGACACCTTCGAAATTCCGTCCTGTGCAGTGAAACTTTTTGAGAGTGAAGCTTGCCCGAATCAGGGTTTTATTTACAATGGAAATGTTTTAGGACTTCAGTTTCATCCTGAGGCTGACAGGCAGTGGGTAAGAAACCTTCTCAATGATTCGGGGCATGAGCTTGTTCCAGGGAAGTATATTCAGTCCGAAAAAGAAATCTGGGGACAGGAAAGTTATTTTGAAGGATCAAAGGATCTGGCTTTTTCTTTGATGGACTGGTTTGAGAAAAGGTGCAAAAAAGAAGGTTAAAAGGAAATTCGAACGAAAATAGCAGTTCAAATACAAAGGGGAATTTAATAGAAAGAAAATTTTGGGTATAAATGCTAATTCCCGGGATCAGTTCGGAAATAAATGCTAATTTCCGGGATAACCTCGGTTTTCCTTTCATTTTGCAAAGTCAACGAGCGCTACTCTTTCAATCACGAGTTCAGGAATGTGTCCTTCTCCGGAAGCTTCAATCTCTGCTTCTGTAATCCCGAACTGAGAAAGAATTCCTTTTTTTTTAGGTTCAGAATAAGCAAGCAGCTCGTTACACGGCTTTTCTTCAATTAATTCTCTAATTGCAGAGAGAGCCAGAATCAGGTTATCCATTTTTCCAAGCAGTACAAAAACCGCATTATTCTCTCCTTCTCGCAGGCCTATGGAAAAACTTCTTTCGATTTGTCTTTCTCCTGCCGCATAACGCATGATCTCGATTCCTGGATCTTTTGCTATGTTTCTGCCTGCAGCAACTGCCCTGAGAGCCTTTCCAACTGCAAAATGAAGATGCCTTTCACCTGCAATCAAGTCTGCGTTCAAGCCCTGAATAGTAATTTCATTTTCGGAAGCGATAGAATTTACGGTTTTCAGGAAGCCGGAAAGATTCGGGATCCGCACGGTTCCGCAGACTATCTGGATTTCCCTTTGCATTTCCATGCTCCTGCCATAGTACAGACTTTACAATAAGGATTTCGGTTGTGAGTGAAAAATTAGTGAAAAAGGGTCGGTAAGATTCAGAAAGCAGACTTTTTTACTACTTGCAGGAACAAACAAGAATGTATTATTAAGCAAACAGAGAAAACAAGAAGAAAAAATAAGGAGATAAAAGAAAAGCCGAGAACTCTCAAAAAGGGCTATAAATTATTAAACTTTTACGAACCAACTCAACCACAATCAGCCCCAGCATTACTAAAAAGAAAAGAATCAAAAGGTTGAGAATGATCGGGTCAATTATTCTTCGAACTGCCCCTGGTCCATACACTCAAATTCCCATATATAATAATGACAGATTGATATATAATTATTTTCATAATTTTATATTTTTCAACTCCATATAATATCAATGTTTACTGTCACTGTTCTCATGTTACCCCTTTTTGATCGCCTTCTTCAATTACCTTGACAAAGTGTCTGTCCGATAGATCTTCTTTTCCGGACCAGAAGATCGCCTTATGGTATTTCCAGACATCAGGGTCAAACTCAAGGATCCCTACATGGACTATAACCTCAAAGACAAACCAGTACGCTGCAAGCAGATGTAATACACGGATTAATCCTAAAGCACTCATATTAAATGGAGATGCAATAAACCAGAATATAGAAAGAATCCATTGTGAGATCGGAATTCCAAAAGGACTCCAGGTAAGGCTGTAAAGTACCATTCCTGTAATTGCAACCAGGAAAATTGCAGTGCTTTCGAAAATAATCAAAAGCTTGAGTCCTGGATGGAGTTTTGTTTTATAGTGTTCATCAGGCTCGTCATAGATCGTAAAAGCCGGATATTTGCCCTTCCCGAAAAAGTTCTTGATTATATCTACAAGGCGTTCTGCATCAGCTTTCCCAAACAGATAAGATTCCTTGAAATGCTCCAGCCTGTCTTTAACACCACACCTTTCCCCTTTGCAGGATAATATGTTGTAAGGAACCAGAAGCCAGTTTGCAACCAGGAAAAAAGGTACAGCAATCATGTGTAGAGTCCGAGCTGTTTGGAAAGACATGAAGCCCCAGAGAAAATAGATTTTGAATCCTGTAATAAGAAGGATAAACAGGGCAATAAGATGCACCAGATGAGTAAGCCTCTCAAGCCAGTTATAACGTAAAACAATTAATCTCCTGGAAGCTGGTCTTTCAGCGGATCGTACCATATTTCTAGCCTCCTTTAGACTATCCTGATAGTAGAATTAGGATGCTTCCCGGTTTTGTCGATTGTATGAACCGCGCATGCGAGGCAAGGGTCATAAGACCGAGCTGTATGCAGGATCCCGAGAGGATTCGAATAATCTACTCCAAGGGCATTTTCTGCAGCCGAAATTTTAGTGCCTATAAGGGCCTGCTCAACAGGGCTTGGAATTCCCTGAGAATTTCTGGGAGCAAGGTTCCATGTACTCGGAACTACAGCCTGGTAAAGGGTTACCATTGAGTCCGGGCCTGTTGCAACCCAGTGCCCCAGCGCCCCTCGGGGAGCTTCCCATAAACCCATACCTGCGGAACTCTCTGCCATAGAGAGGTCGGTATGTACTGCAACCTTTCCGCCCGCTTGAATATCCTGCGTAAGCCATTTCATAAGTTCTGGGAACACTACCAGGATCTCCTGCATCCTTGCAATCATACGGGTGTAGTTATTGACAGGATAGTAGCCGTTATCTTGAAAAGTTTTTACCAATCCCGTAACAAGTGGTTCTCCCATAATCATCATACGAGCAATGGGGCCGACCTCACACGGAATTCCAGCATAATTAGGGGCTTTCGACCATGAATAACGGCTATTCGATCCTTTTGTATAATCGATCTTTTCAGGGTCCTCTTCTGGAACCGTAACCCCATTCCAGGGAGGACGATCATTTTCCTCATCAATGTAAAAGGAGTGACTAATGCTTTCTGAAATCTTTCTGTAATCGAATTTTTCAAGCTTGAAATATCCATTCATATAGCCGGAAGGTATAACCCTGCTGTCTGCAGGACTTGTAGGGTCATATCCGTCTCCTTTCTCAGGCTTGAAGAAAACCCCATAAGAAAGAAAGCCGATTTTGTCCGGGTCTTTATATCCTCCTGCATGGTCCATTTTCAGACTAATAGGCAAGCCGAGAAGTTTTTCTCCAACAAGTTCCGAACCAAAAGCTGCGAAAAGCGGAACGTCTCCCCATCCTGAAGAATGCGAAAAATCATTACTAATAAGAGATTTATCCAGAAGTTCCTGTAGGTGCCCAATGACGAAATTAACAGCCTTTTGAGGAGAAGAGGCCCTGTAAGTATTTTCAATCCAGGTATCGGGAGAGACACCAAGAGTAAATGCTTCAATAAATTCCATGGTCTTCGATACATAACCTACAATTTGCCCGATATCAGCAACCGTCGGAGAATAAACTACTCCTCCAACATTCTGAAGAACCGGATGGGGCATTTTGCCGGCTATCAGAGAAATGGCTTCGTGCAAGCGGCGGAATTCCCCTATAGCACCGAGATAGGACGAGCCAGCTGGATAACTTGTACCGTTAAGCTGATAAATCAAAGGCGCAAAACGCCCGGGAAGTTCTTTCCACACTGCATTTCCAACATCCCCGTATTTTACCAGAATATCACGGTAAGCCGGGTTTGCAAGATCAGGGCCCCAGAGCACGTAGATATGAGCTGCATGGCTGGCTATGTAATTAAGACTCTGGTGAATATTTCGCATTACAAGAGCGTTTTTGGGAACCTCACCTGCAACTCCGAAAAGTTCGTCCAGGGCATTTGCTGCAGTTATGCCATGGCTAACCGGGCAGACTCCACAGATCCTCTGGGACAGAAGTACCGCATCCCTGGGATCATGCTTCTGAAAAAGCCTTTCAAAACCCCTTAACTGCAAGCCATTACTCTGGGCATCAGTAATCACACCTTCCCCATTGACTTCGGTATTGATCCTGTAATGCCCTTCAATTCTCGAAACAGGATCAACAGTGACCTGTACCATTATTTTTCACCTCCGGTTTCCTCTGGAGTGCTTTCTTCGGCAAAGCCTTCTTCGTCCTCAGGTCTTTTCATGACAGTTCTCCTAACAGCGTGAGCACCTGCAGCAAGCAGTGCACCTCCTACTGCCACGCCCGCTATAGTAGTGATATTCGTACCTACAATTCCAGTTTTCTCTATTTCCACGAAAAAAGGCCTTGATGAATCCGGGAAGCCAGGTTCAACGCAGGATATACATGGAGAACCTGCCATCGGACATAAATTAAGGTGGCCGTTCCAGTGGCGAGTACCACAGTCGGCATGAGAATAAGGACCCTTGCACCCCAGTTTCCAGAGGCACTTTTCTCCACCTACTGTCAGGTCAAATTCTCCACGGTCATAGTATCCGCGACGAGGACAGTTATCATGGACAACATGGTCAGGCGGGAAGAAAACCTTTGGACGCTTCCATTGATCCAGTACATAAGGTAAATCATCAGGTACCTTTATCTTTCCCAAAACAACTGCACCTATTGTCAAAAATACCCAGTCGGGATGTGCAGGACAGCCGCCAATATTGATAACCGGTGTATTGATTCCAAGCAGGTCTACAATCCCTTTTGATGAGTCTTCCATAGTAAATGCAATCCCTCGGGGATCCAGAAGTTCAGCTATATCACTCTTAGCAGCGTTCACCCCACTGTTAGTTGCACACTGCCCGATTGCAACAATTACTGAGGCATTTTTCGCAGCTTTCGCGTAAATATCCTTATAGGGCCTGCCCCCGTACATAAGATATTTCCCGGAGCCTTGAGGCCCGTTCGCGACTGCTCCTTCAGAGACTAGAACGTAACCTGTTTCCTTTTCCAGAATCTCATCCAGCAGAATCTCAGAGTTCAGTTCACTGGTATTTGCAAGCTTTCCATCTACGAAAATGCCCTGCTGCATCATTAAAACTTCATGATAGAGCAGTTTGAGATTATAAACCTGAAGAAACTCTACGATATCAGGTGATCCTCCGTCCAGCATTGATATGGTGCAGCCACTATCCATTACTCCGTGAAGCCATACTACTTTAGTTTCCGAAAGTTGAAGGGCTTTTGCTATATCGCTTTTATATGTATGCAAAAAAAGAGAGGCCCCAAGAGCCCCAACAGCTTTAATAAAAGTCCGTCGATCCATTTTCATAAAATCGAGATTTTTAAACTTTTCAAGTAAGTCCTCGTTACTCGTTCCACTCCCCCCACAATTATAATTATTTTTATACTATAATATGTATAATATAAGCATTAAGATATTAAAAGACTATCACAATCTCTATTGATCTGACTTTTAATAAATTTTAATTCCTTTAATTTTTCAGGCAACCTGATTACATTCTAAATAAATATGTTTTTTATAAAAATTTATATATTTTGATGCCTTTCTTTATTTATCTAAATTTCAAGGCTATATGGGCTTGTTATAGAATCTTAATAGTAAAGACTGCACATTTTGAGCAAAAAATTTTGCAGCAGATGGGGAGAGAATATGTCTATTGGGGAAGGTCACGATTTGAAATCGTCTAGATTTGCAGGCGATGATGTTCTGGAAGCCTGCTATGCCAATGAAAGATCCCTTCGCAAAGGCGATAGTGGTCCTGCAGTACAGAAAGTTCAGCAGGCTCTAATATTTTTGGGTTTTCCTGTACCCGTAGTTGGAGCCAATGGTATATTTGGTGATGAAACCGTACTAGCTGTCCTGAGCTATCAGGAGGCTCGAGGACTGAAGGTTGATGGTATAGTAGGATCAGAAACTATAGGGAGTCTGGATGAAGAATTCCACACGGGACCGCTAGCAGAGCATTTAGTTTCATCATCAACAGAACCGCAGGTATCGCATGTTCCAGCTCCATTAGTGCCTGAATCTCCAGTTAAGTCGCCAAGAATGTCTCCAATTTCACCACCAAATGCACCTGAGGCGCCTGAAGTCCCGCCAGTAGAGGCACCTGGTGTTCCTACTGTAGAGAGGCCTGCAGTTAAAATACCTCAACCTCCGGTTCCACCGGTAGCGGAACCTCCAATTTTAGCAACGCAGACAGTTCCGCCTGAACAAAAACCGCTTCATGTAACCAGACCCATAACTCCACCTATAACTGCACTGCCTGAGACGATTGATAGTAAAGGGCGGAAATTTCATTCTGCAGGAACCCGGAGTGGGAGTAGTTCTTCTTTTGAGGCTGAAGCTGGAAAATCAGTGCGTCTTGAAGTAAGGAACCTAAATGTCAAGGAGTCAAGCATCACGATAAAGACAAATATAGGGGAAGCAAAGGAATCCGTACTTTTACCTGACACCCTTGTAGATTTTGAATTCTCTGCAATAGAAGAGCCCTTTATATGGAGATTTTACATCGAAACCGACAGCGAAGACTCTTTAATCGAGTGGAAACTTTATAGCAACTGGGTTCCGGGAAAATCCGAGTAAATATATGAGAGAAAAAACCGAATTAACAGAGAAAAAGTTTCAAATTTCCTGCTCAATGCGCTCTTCAAGGACCATATTTACCGCATTAAAAGTTGTATAAAGACCAGACAGAAAGAAAAATTAGGAAAAAGCGAATCAAAAATCTGAATAGAATAAATAAATGGTAGGGGAACCAGGTAAAAATAGAAGGAAATCGAAACAAAATAAGTTTCAAGATAATTAAAGTGAGGAAGAAACTTCTTCCCTGATAATCCTCATGGCTTTCTCCACGCCTTTAAGGACGTCTGGACTGATTTCCTGCGTAGCTTCCATGACAAGCGACCCAATTTCAATCCCAATGATCACGATTTCCGGAAGCGATTGGATCTGTTCCCCTATTTTCAATACATCTGTAATTGTCAGGTCGTGTACCGAAACAAGAGGATGAAACTCGGTGCCATCCAATAATTCCTTCCCTTCTATACGATGTACGGAACCTGGAGGGCTGTCTGCCAGAATAGCGTCTACTATAATGACCTTCCTGGCACCATCGAGAAGATTTAAAAGATCAAGCCCGCAGACCCCCGCATCTTCAATATCAAGATCTTTGAGGTCTTTAAGTTCGGTTTTGTGGAGAGCCTCAATGACTTTGAGGCCTACACCATCATTTCCCATTAATGGGCTTCCGCATCCCAGGATACGGACTGGAGCATGTAATATAGACATGTTCTCACTTGATTAAAAGGCGTATGGATTTTTTGAACATGCCTATACTACCTTTTCCAGTTATGATTTTTTCTTTAATAATTTTTTAGTAGTTTTTAGTGCTTGTGTTCTTTCTTAGCCTTAGCATCAAACCTTGAATATTTCTCTATATACTCTGAATAGTTAGTATCTGAGAGATCTTCTTTTCCTGACCAGAAGATAGCTTTGTAGTACTTCCAGACATGAGGGTCAAACTCCAGAATACCTACATGCACTACAAGTTCAAAGACAAACCAGTAGGTCAGTAGCAGGTGAAGAGCCCTGAGAAACTGCAAGGAGGTCATGTCGAATATAGGCGCAATAAGTCCTCCTGCAGATAAGATCCATGATCCTATAGGGAGGCCTAAAAGCGACCAGTCAAGCTTGTAAAGGACAATGCCTGAGACCGCAATAAGGAAGATAGCTGTACCTTCAAGCACAATCAGGACCTTCATTACAGGGTGAAGTTTGGTCTCATAGTGGCCTTTTTCTTCATCATAGATGGAAAATGCAGGGTATCGACCTTTCCTGAAGAAGTTTTTAATTATACCGCCCAGACGAGTTGCATCTTTAGGACCAAAAATATAATGGTCCGTAAAGTGTGAAATTTTCCCCAGTACCCCGTGGCCTTCGGAAAAAATGTTGTAAGGGATAAGGATCCAGTTCACTGCAAGCAGGAACGGAACCATTATCATGTGAAGGGCACGGGCAGTATGGAAACTCATAAAGTCCCATCCCGCATAGATCTTTAACCCTGTGATGATGAGCACTATCATCGCAATAGCATGGACGGTATGAGCTATCCTGTCTGTTACGGTATAGCGCTCAACAACCATTGACCGGTTGTTTTTAGATTTCATTGTGGGTCATCTCCTTGTACTATATACTTAGAGTATTCTTAGAGTATTTGGAGCGCGTTTCCCGGTCAGGTCAATGGTGTGGACTGCACATGAAATGCAAGGATCATAGGACCTACCCATATGGAAGATACCGACCGGATTGGTATAATCGACAGCTCCGACTGGGTTGATTTTTGAACCAATGAGAGACTGTTCGAGCGGACCAGGGATGCCATTGCTGTCTCTTGGGGACATTAACCAGGTACCTGGAACTATGGCCTGATAGTTGGAAACCTTTCCATCACTGCCAGCAGAGATCCAGTGACCAAGTGCTCCACGAGGTGCTTCCCATAGACCCATTCCCTGATTATTTTTAGCTGTATTAAGGTCTATAGGCACGGAAATCTTGCCTCCGGGCGTATAGTCAACTGTTACCCAGTTGAGAAGTTCATACGCAAGAATTGCCATTTCCTGCATACGGGCCAGCATTCTGGTGTAAACATTAGCTGCAGAGTAGCCTTTTGCATTGAATGTCTGAGCCAGACCGGTTACGAGCGGCTCTTTTATATTTAGCATGCGTGCAAGAGGCCCGACTTCACCTGGAACTCCGTCGTATCTCGGAGCCTTGTCCCAGCTGTACTGGCTATCCGAACCTTCTGTGTAGACGATTTTCTTTGGATCCGTAAACGGAACGGTTTCACCTTTTGTTGGTGCGAAGTCGTTGGCACTGTTCTGGTAGAAGGCGTGAGCAGTGCTTTCCGTAATTTTATCCGGATCAAAGTTCTGATATTCGAGCTTTCCTGATACTACACCTGAAGTGAAAATACGGTCTCCTGCCGGGCTCTTCGGATCGTATCCGTCTTTGGGCTTGAAGTATCCACCGTATGAAAGGAAGCAGATCTTTGAGGGGTCTTTGTACCCACCTATTGTATCATTTTTAAGGCTTGCTGGAAGGCCAAGAAGTGTTTCTCCTACAAGTTCTGAACCAAAAGCTGCATAGAATTCCACATCTCCCCAACCTGCGTCTTTGGAGAAGTCATTGGAAGTAGTTGCTTTGTCAACAAGTCCCTGGAGGTGTTCGACCACGAAGCTTACTGCTTTTTCCGGAGAGCTTGCCTTATAGGTATTTTCAATCCAGGTATCGAATGGAACTTTCAGAGTATGTTTGGATACGAAGTCCATGACCTGCAGATAGTAAGTGGAGAGTTTGGTTATATCTGCAACAGTAGCCGGGTAGGTATATCCACCTGGATAAAGGGATGAAGGACCAGGCATTCTTCCTGCAATAAGTGCAATGGCTTCCTGAAGGCGTTTCTTTTCAGGAATTGCTGCCATATATGAACTTCCTGCAGGTATAGCCGCTCCATCCATCTTGTAGCTGATTGGGGCAAACCTTCCAACCATCTCTTTCCAGACAGCGTTTCCGGTGTCTCCAAGTGTTGTAAGGACATTTCTGTACGCTGGGTTTGCAAGGTCAGGGCCAAAGAGGACGTATATATGAGTTGCGTGGCTTGCAACCATGTTCAGGCCCTGGAAAATATTCCTCATTACAAGAGCATCTTTTGGAACGTGCTCAGCCACGCCATAAAGATCGTCAAGAGCATTTGTGGCTGTCATTCCATGAGCAATTGGGCAGACACCACAAATTCTCTGGGTAAGAAAAGCTGCGTCTCTTGGATCCTGGTGCTGCAGAATGCGTTCAAAACCCCTGAATATAAGGGAAGATGACTGGGCATCGGTAATAACACCGTTAGCATCTACTTCAGTGGAGATACGCTGGTGGCCTTCAATTCTGGTTAAGGGATCAACTGTAACGTTTACCATTTTTCACTCACTCTCCTTTTCCCATTCTCCTTACAGCATGTACGCCGGCAGCAACTGCAGCTGCACCGACTGCGACCTTGGACACGGTATCGATGTTCGCTCCAAGAAGCACTCCCTTATCTTCAGCTTCGACATAAAGAGGTCTTGAACCATCAGGGAAGTCAGGCTCCACACAGGCTATGCAGGGGCCGCCTGCCTGGGTACACATGCTGACTGAGCCGTTCCACCTGCGGATTCCACAGTCTGCATGGGCGTAAGGAGCTTTGCATCCGAGTTTCCACAAGCATCCTGGCCCGCCAATCTCTTCATCGAGCTCTCCGCGGTCATAGTATCCGCGGCGGGGACAGTTGTCATGCACAGTGTGATCCGGGGGGAAAAAGACCTTTGGTCTGCCGTATTCGTCAAGAGCGGCGGGAAGATCGTCAGGAACCTTTATTTTTCCAAGGATTACTGCACCTAAGGTAAGAAGAATCCAGTCAGGGTGAGCTGGACAACCCGGAATGTTGATTACGGGCTTATCGATGCCAAGTTCTTTAAGCATGCCTTTTGATGCATCGGTTTTTGAAAATGCCACTCCTCTATAGTCGGTGTCCTTGGCAACATCGCTTTCTGCATTGGTAATTCCTCCCCAGCAGGCACAGGCTCCGACTGCAACGATAGCTACTGGCATTCTTTGCAGCCTCTGCAAGGGTTTCCTTGAAAGTCTTGTTTCCAATAACCAGGTAGCGTCCTGAACCATCCGGACCGTTCGGAATTGAGCCTTCAACGACCAGGATATACTTACCCTCTTTATAAAGTTCTTCAAGGAGGATCTCGGAGTTAAGCTCGGAAGTATTTACAAGCTTACCATCATTCCAGATTCCCTGCTGTGCACAAAGAGTCTCGTGGAAAGCAAGGTTGACATTGAGCTTGGTAAGAGCCTGTGCAATGTCAGGGTTGCCTCCATTTAAGACAGATTCGGAACAGCCAGTGCATTCAGAACCATGGAGCCAAACAAGCTTTGTCTCTGGAAACTCAAGCGCATTTACGATTTCAGTCTGGTAGTTGGTTAAGAAAGCGGTTGCTCCAACTGCACCTACTACCTTCATGAAAGTGCGTCGGTCCATTTTTAAAAAATCCACACTATCCAGTGTACGGACAAGATTTGTCATTCCAGTACTCATCTCTACCACATCTTAATTTTACCCAAATTTATATAGTTAAAAAGTTTTTAATTAAAATGTTTTAATAAATATATAAACACACGTATAAATATATCACTAATGTTTTTCAATGAGGGAATAGTATTTAAGGTTTTTTACTTGTAATCATAAATATATTAGTTGGGCAAGGAAATTCTGTTATTGTATACATTATTATAATTATATTATTATATATCATCAGATTTAATGTTGTCTTGTTTGTCCTGCATTCGTCTTTGTCGCATATGTCTAAACTCCAGATTTCAGGCAAACTTTCAGGAAAAAATCAATTTTGAAGCAGGTTGATTCTAAAATTAACGTCTATTCATAAATCAAATGTTGGATTTTAAATATATTTGAGGCCTGGAATAAAAATAAACTGATTTAAGGAGTCGTATTCTGTTAAAGTCAATAGCGTATCTTTACATGATATGTTAAAGTAATGATATTTGGGTACTACTCGTTCATGATTTTTAGAAAATGTTATATTCAAAATTTAAGCAGAATTGATTTAAAACATCCCTTTAAAGGGTTATAAATTCCTAAATAAACATTTTTAAATTCTCTGGATGAAATTAAAAAACAAAAAGGTTATAAAATAGGACTATAAAATTGAAAAAAACAATTTTTCGAAAAAATCTACTATTAAGGATCTAGAATTCAATTTATGTTTTTAAACATGCATTTTTCTATTAGCAGAACTAAAGGAAGGAAAAAGTGGCAGTTAAAACTAAGAAAATAAGAGAGGGAAATATAATAATAAAGAAAGAAATATATAATACTATAAGAAGTAAATATATTACAGTAGAAATTGACTACATAATGAAGCAGGAGAACAGGGTTAAGGTTTTTTCCCTCGTCAGAGAGAAAAAAGTCAGAAGAATCAGAGGCTTTTTGCTTTGAATCAGAGGCTTTTTACTTTCTTGGGCTTCAATATATATATTTCTTGAATAATTTCTTGAAAATATATTTTTCTGTAAATTTGAAAATATTTCTGAAAAATACATCTGTAAATTTGAAGATATTTCTTGAAAATATATTCAGTAAATCCGAAAATAATTCCTGCAATACTATTCGAATTCGGAAACTAATCTATGATTAATTGTTATAACTTGATCATATTTTAAAAGAAAACATTAGAGGTAACATGTGTATCGCTATTCCTGGTAAAGTTAAAGCTATTGTGGATGAGAATACTGCGACTATTGATATGGGTGGGATCTGTAGAGATGTGAATATGGGGCTTATGGGAGGCGCAAATGAGTCTATGATAGGAAAACACTTCCTTGTCCATGTAGGATATGCAATATCCGAAATCTCAGAAGAAGAAAGTGAAGAAACCATGCGCCTTCTCAGGATAGTGGCTGGTCTTGATGAACCAGACTCTCTCGAAAGTTGATCTCCCTTAACTGGACGTTGATAATAATGGAAAACGGGAATTCTCCTCCAAAGCCAGCGGTTCCGGAACTGGAAAAAAAGCTTCTGGAAAGAATCAGAAACTCGAAGGTACCGCTTCGAATAATGCATGTCTGTGGAACGCATGAGAGAACCATAGCAAAATACGGACTAAGAAGTGTACTTCCTGAAAAGATAGAAGTAATAAGCGGCCCCGGCTGTCCGGTCTGTGTCACTCCTGAAGAAGATGTTAATGTTGCAATTGCCCTTGCTAAAAGCGGAGCGACTGTTGTAACCTTCGGAGATATGATGCGAGTTCCGGGTTCTGCAGAAAGTTTGCTGGACGCAAAGTCTGACGGAGCAGACGTAAGGATGGTATACAGCATTGATGATGCAATTGCCATTGCAGAAAAAAAGCCGGAACTTGACGTAGTTTTTTTCGGGATAGGTTTTGAGACAACAGTCCCTGCAAATGCGGCAGCCCTCTTGAGAGATCTCCCGGAAAACTTCAGCCTCCTAGCCTCTCAAAAGCAAACTCCTCCTGCAATTAATCTTCTTGCCAGTGATGCAGACGTTGATGCTTTCATAGCTCCCGGGCATGTGGCTACTATTATAGGTACAAGACCTTTCGAACCTCTTGCAGAAAAGGGATTTCCTGTTGTAGTGAGCGGGTTTGAGGCCATAGACATCCTTCTTGGAATAAGCCTTCTACAGATGCAGGTAGAAGAAGGGGTCGCAAGGGTCGATAATGGTTACCCGAGAGCTGTGAAAACCGAAGGTAACCAGATTGCTCTGAAGATAATGGACAGAGTATTCGAGACTTCAGACTCCGAATGGAGAGGTATCGGAAGAATAGAGGCTTCAGGACTTATTCTCAGGAAAGAATTCGAAGAAAGAGATGCGGCAAAGAAATATGAAGATCTCTACACCTCCGCCCTTGAGGACATTCGAAAGAAAGCCGAAGGAAAAGATAAAAAACGCTGTATCTGTGCAGCCATTCTTACAGGAAAAGCAAAGCCTCCACAATGTCCGAACTTCGGGAAGAACTGCACTCCAAAGAGTCCTTCAGGTCCCTGTATGGTCAGCCAGGAAGGCATGTGCTACAACTGGTTTAAGTACTCTAGAGAAGGAGGTAGCAAACTTGCATGAACTCTCCATTGCCTGTGAGATCTTTGAGCAGGTAATATCTACTGCTAAAACTCATGGAGCCCTTGAAGTCAAACATGTAACCCTTCAGATAGGAAGATTATCTCATACAAATCCTGAACAGCTGAGCTTCTGTTTTAAGGCTATTGCAGTGGAAAGTATTGCAGAAAATGCTGATTTTGTTGTAGAAATGGTGCCTCCATCTATTGAATGCGAATGTGGATACACGGGAGCTATTGACGAAAAGCAGATACGGGAAAGCAGTGGACTTACAAGTGAACTTCTTGTTTATATAGCTGCTATGGACTGCCCTATCTGCGGAAAACAGGCACATATAACAGGCGGCAGAGAACTAATTATTAAAAGCATTGAAATTGAAACGGAACAGAAGATCGTACAGCAGATAGTAATAATAAGTAATTCTCCAAGTGATGTTTATGTTGATGCATGTAATCCATATGGGACACGACGTCTTCAAAGCAAATGATAAAATTGCTGAAAAAAACAGAAAGAAACTTGACAAATATAATGTCTTCTCAGTAAATGTTATGGGGGCAATAGGCTCAGGGAAGACTACTCTTATAGAAGAGGCGATCAAGCACCTTAAAGACAAGTACAAAATAGCTGTGATCGCAGGCGACGTGATCGCAGAAATGGATGCTTCCCGTTTCCAAAAACTCGGGGTGCCTACAATTCCTGTAAATACTGGAAAGGAGTGTCACCTGGATGCAAAGCTGGTGGAAAAAGCTCTTGATGAAATCGACCTTGATAATACTGATCTCCTGCTAATTGAAAACGTAGGCAACCTTATTTGTCCTGTAGACTTCAAACTGGGGGAACACCTGAGAGTTGTGGCCGTGAGTGTCACAGAAGGAGACGACATTATCCTTAAGCACCCCATGATTTTCAAGACTGCAGAACTTGCAATCATAAACAAAGTTGATATTGCCCATGCAGTTGATGTCGATGAAGAAAAAATGCGAGACGATATTCTTTCCTTAAACCCTGATGTGCCTGTCCTCCTGACTTCGAAACATGACTGGGAAAGTCTTGAAACCTGGATTGGCTTCATCGAGCTTGGACTAAAGAAAATGCAGAAATAAAAAAATGGACTTTTAACCCTATTTAGGCTTATAAAGTCTTTAGTCTATAATATGATTAATTTAAAGCAATAAGCGGACAAAAGGAGCCTTAAATGAAATCCAATTCAATTTCTCTTGAACACGGTGCAGGCGGAGAGGTGATGCAGGCACTTATAGGAGAGATAATCCTTAAAAATTTCCGCAATAAAAGTGCAGGTTCTGTTGGGCTTGAATGCCTTGACGACGGGTCCACGGTCAGGCTTGAGAACTTTAACGATGCATCCGAACTCGTGCTGACTACAGACAGCCATGTGATTACTCCTGCCTTTTTCCCGGATACAAATATAGGAAGACTTGCAGTTGCAGGCACAATCAATGACCTTACGGTTATGGGAGCAAGGCCGCTTGCCCTTACCTGTGCGGTTGTAGTTCCTGAAGGTTTTTCTCTACAGGAATTCGAAGAAATCATCAAAACAATGGATCAAACTGCTGCAGAAGTTGGAGTACCTATAATCACAGGCGATACGAAAACTATGGAGAAAACCGCCCTTGATTCGATTATCCTTAACACTGCAGGCCTTGGAATTACAGATAGTCCGGTAAGGGATTCAGGCCTTAAGCCGGGAGACAGAATCCTTGTCACAGGTACTATAGGGGACCATGGGATCTCTCTTATGGCTCACAGGGAAGGTTTTGACTTCGATACCGACCTGGTCTCGGATTCAGCTCCCCTCTGGAAACTCATAGAGCCTGTTCTTAAGCTCAGGACCCCAGACGGAGAACCAGTCGTTACCGCAATGAAAGATCCCACACGTGGAGGGCTTGCAAATACCCTTAACGAAATGGCAGCAAAATCCGGAGCAGGCATTCTTATTGAAGAAGACTGGATTCCTTTTAAGCCTGCAGTCTCTGCAGCCTGTGAGATGCTCGGCCTTGACCCTCTGGAGGTTGCAAACGAAGGTAAAGCAGTTATGGGAGTTAAGCCCGGATTTGAAGAAGAAGTCCTTTCCCTCCTCAGGCAGCACCCTTACGGTAAAAATGCCGCCGTTATAGGAGAGGTCACTGCAGACAATCATGGAGAGGTAATTCTCAGAAACCGTTTTGGCGGCATGCGTTATGTTGACGTGCCAGCCGGAGACCCGATTCCCAGGGTCTGTTGACCCCGAGTTGCGCTTCCCGAATTGCGATTCGGGATCACAGGAAATCAGAGATTTTCTGGGAGTTTCACTGCAAGTGAAACAGCCCGCAGTCCGTTTCGCTCCACTCCGTTTCGCTCAAGCAGACTAATTTATGGATAATTAATACTGATTCGAACTCGCTCAAGCAGACTAATTTTTGTTATTAATTTTTTTATTTTTTACAACTGGGTAAGGAGCCAGAGTGTGAAACGGGATCATGTTGTGGAAGAAGAATTGTGGCGATCAGTTGCAGTATACTTTATTTCTTTTTTGATCGTTGGAATTCTGGATTATGAAGGATACTTCTCAGTAGGGGGTCTTGGAACTTTTGTCTGGGCCTTTGTTTTGACAGCAATACATTTCACTCTCATGGTCAGGTATAGAAAAAAAGAGCAATTAACAGATCCTTCAATCTTTTCAATAATAGACGATTTGTTTCAGCCAAAAAGGCCTGAAGAGAGAAACGGCATACATCCGGCTTCAGGGCAAAATTTCCGTCTTATTATGATGATACTGGTCATTGGATACCTTATTTATCGGTACGCACTCTGAAGTATGAACCTGGGAAAACTTTGAATTTTCTATATTTTTTACTATTCTACAAAAAAGGAAATTTTCTTGACTACATGAGTTAAAATTAAAACAAATATAAATACTTCCTATAATAATACTTCCTACAATAATACATCCTAATAATATCCTGTAAAGCACCTCAGTAATAAAGGATGGTAAGGAAAAGTATCATTTTAGTAAAAATAAGGATCTGTTAGACCAGAAGGAGACACGATCATGATGATGAATTTTAAGGGCAAAAGACCGAAAATCTCGGAGACTGCTTTTATTGCGGATTCTGCTGATGTGATAGGCGATGTTGAGGTTGGAGATTTTTCAAGTGTATGGTTTGGTGCGGTTATCCGGGGAGACAGGAATAAAATAAAAATTGGAAATAGGACAAGTATTCAGGATAATGTGGTGATCCATGCAGATCCTGAGAATAGGGTTGAGATTGGGGATAATGTAAGTATTGGACATGGAGCTGTGCTTCATGGGTGCAAAATTGAAAGCAATGTGCTTATCGGAATGAATTCTACACTGTTAAATGGGGCTGAAATAGGAAAAAATTCTATCGTAGGTGCAAATGCATTGATTCCTGAAGGTAAAAAATTTCCTGAGAACAGTCTGATTATTGGAGTTCCTGGGATGGTGAAGCGAGAAACAGAGGAATCCGAAGTTAAAGCTATAGCAGAAAACGCTATAGAATATGTTGAATTTGTCAGAGAATACAGAGAAGAAATGAGAATACACAAGTTCTCCGAAGAAATGACTCGCTAAATAAACCGTGAAAATAATGAGAATCTGAAAATCTGAAAACAATTCAGGTTATCCTGTATGGTGTTAACTGATTAATCATACAAAAAAATGTACTATTATTTTTTCTCCTGGTAAAACCAGTATTCTAGAGGGTCTTAAAAGATGCATAGGTTTCAACAAAACTATGCATCGTGAAAAAGGTAAATCCTGTTTTTGTGGTGGAAATAAGATATGGAACCAGTTAAATTTACAGAACACTCGCCACACTGCCAGGAGTTTTGGGAGAAACAAACATTCACACACAAAATGTAGTATTATTAAAAATGGTAACTATGGATTACATAGTGGGGTTATTGTTTCAAAGTCCCGACAACAGGATAATCCTTTAATATTTCAGCCCCGTGTGGTGTCTTGTCCATTTCTTCAGTGATGTCCTTCCCTGCAGTGCATCCCTCATGATCGCCATTTTTCCAAAGATAACTATCAGAAGAGACATCATAGACCTGGCCTTGATAGGCAACGTATATCGTCCCATTTTTACCGTTATACTCTGCAAGTTCTTCAAGTGTATATTCTTTTAGTTCCGTTTTCTCAGTCGCATCCTGCATTTCAGTTGCAGTCTGTTTTTCAGTTGCCTCTTCTCCAGTAGGAGTAGCTACTTCAACTTGAGTTGTCAGTTTATTTTCCGCGCACCCTATTGTGAGAAATACGCCAAACAACACTATCAATACAATCAGTGTTTTTCTCATTATTTCACCAATACAATATGAATTTCTTATTAATTACTCGGTTCCAAAACGAAGCAGTGAATTTCTATCGAAGGCACAGATGTGGCTTTGATTAATGTCTTAATCAAAAAACTGACATACTTCCCACGCAAACTGTGGTGAAGTTTCTTCGCTGGCTGTACTTTTACGGAAGGTAGTACGGTCCGGAATCTTTCGAGGGGTATCAGTGCTCCCTTTCCCTGCATCTCTTTCTACAGGAAATTGACCGATGCCTTTTGGCGTCAGCGCGATATTAAAGGCAGCATTGACATCGGCATGGTCAACGTGCCCGCAATGTGGGCACTCAAATCGCTTGCTATGTCGGTTGCCTGTAAGTCCGCAGCGACTGCACTTCTTGCTTGTCGCATGAGGATCAATATAGACTACCTCTACTCCCCGCAACCTGGCCTTATATTCGATAAACTGCTGAAGCTGATGGAAAGACCAGTTGTTCAGAGAGTATTCATTTGAATACATGAGTTTTTTGACTCTGCTTTCTTTTTTGACACTACTTTCGTTTTTGACGAGGTTTTTGTTTATTCTATTGCTTTTGCTTTTGTCTCCGTTTTGTTCCCTTTTTTCGGCTTTGCTTTTATTTATATTACTTTTTCCTGCATCTTGGATTTTGTTTTTTAGTTTCTTGATTCCTTTCAGATTTTCGAGTTTAATCCCACACCCGTTATACAGGGCAACCTCCACAATCTTTCGGCTTATTTTATGGTTCAGATCCTTTACAATGTTCTTTTCTCTTTGTTTGACAGCTTTTAGTTGTTTATTTTTGCCTCTCTTCTTGAGCCGGTTTTTTATATTCTCGTATTTTTTATTTGTGTGATGGCGCATTTTTCCTAACTTCCAGATTTTTCCGGAATTTGGGTCTGCTACAACTGCTATATGCCCCTTGGTGTTTCGGTCAACTCCTATATAGCTCCCGGAACTTTCGGGTTTTTCATCAGGGAAAACAACAGCTACATAAGCATAGGTATTATCGATTTCTATCTGGGAGATTTTCTTGAAGTTACCGGAAAAATGATAGTTAAGCAGGAGTTTCAGGCAGGGTATTCTAAGGATTCTCTCTTTCCTGTCTATACTGATCGCCCGTGAAGGAATAATCAGTTTCACATTCTTTCCGGATCTGAAGTTCTGGTTATGGGAGCATTTCCTGAGGATCTGGCCGGAAATTATTGATTTCAAGCCTATGTGCTTGACATCTCTGGGAGAAATAGATCCATAATCCGGAAATGAATCAGGTACAGACAGAGAATCGAAAGAAAGAGGAGTAGAAGAAGCAGCTAGAAAGTCAGGAGAAAGTTCAGACGAAGAAGCAGAGAGCGAAGATAAACACGGAGAAGGAAGAAAAAAATCAGATTTTTCTTTGGGAAGCGGGTTAAGGCCTCGGTTTTGAGTATGATGTTTGATACATAACTCAGCAACCTTCCGAGCTTTTCTGAGTTCCTCTGAAAAATCTCTTTTGTGCTTGATTTTGTATGTTAGTATCATCCGGGTTATTACCCCACGATCAATATTCTTTATATTGTTTCATGTTTTAATTGCGTAAGTCCTATATCATGTTTCAATTGCTTAAGCCCTATCTTATAAAATTAACATGCAGGATAAACTGCAGTACTCCCTGTAATCGGTTCTAACGGTTTAGAAATGAGGGCACCATGCTTAAAAAGCAAAGAACATCGCAGTTGCATGCGCAATATGATCAATTCCCCGTGATTTTTGTAATAAATTTATACTGTTAGATTAACTACTTTTTCGATCCTGGAAACCAGGGACTTCTCAGATCTCATGTACATATAAGCAGGAAGTCCAGATCTGGAGAAATTTTGGAAAAATCTCATTGCCAGACCGTTAATTCTGGGAAATTCTCTGATCCTCTCATTTGCAAAGAAACCTATCAGCCTGTCAAAGGTCCTCACATTTGTGGTGAAATCCATTTCCCTCCTTACATTTCTATCCATGGAGAACACCAGTTCAACCCAGGCATTAAGCTCTTTTGTGAGGTGCCGCCAGGATCCTCCTTCTACTACCATATAGGACCGGCCATTTTTAATGTTATCAAAGTATTCTCTAAAAGAGTCGCCCTTTGCAAGAGTATAAACTGCACCCATACCTCCTGTATGGCTGTCTGTGGTGGCAGCAAGCCCTTTTCCATATTTTCTGGCAAGTGCAGCCGTAATCAGGTTTTTTTCCGTTAAGTCCTGCATATTGTATTCGACAACCGGAAACTGTTTTATGAGTTCAGGTACGGCTCTGAGGTTAGGACGATCTCCTATAGCAAACCAAAAGGGATGATTGTAAATGTATGGTAGATTGTGGGTCCTGAGATAACGGACAAAACTTTTAAAATCATGCTCCTGATTTGCAATCGTTTCAAGTTCTCCGAACTCTTCTGAGTCAAGCTCAAAAACATTAACGTGAAGGGTATGCCCTATATTTTCAGGGTCTTTGATTGAAATCTCAACTCCTGGAACCAACCCTTCTCTATCCCAGCCAAGCAGATCGTAAGCTTTGACAGTATCATGGTCTGTAAAAGTTACAAAATCAAGCCCCTTAGCTCTTGCTTTTTCAAAAAGAACTTCAGGATGCATTGCTTGTGCTGGAGGAACATCGTAGGAACAGGAGGAGTGGACATGAAGATCCATCTTTTTCCATCCTTCCTGAAGCAAAGTTTCTGCAAGCTCAGAGTTTATTGTTGTTTTAGGATTATTTCCGGGTTTTCCTTGCATAAACAAGCACTACCACTTTTTTCAGATAGTCTTTTTTAATCTTTAAAAATCTAGAGAATTCTTATCCAGTTAATAGGAGGAAGGAGAATATATATAGATTTTTCGCTCAAATCAATACTTTTTATTTTTTTATGTGTTATATTGAAAAATAAAGATATTTTCAAAAAAATTAAGGTTAAAATAGAGTAAAAAGCATAAAATAAGAAGGGAAGGAGAGTAGATAGATCCTGAGAAGACTATTTTCAGCTCAGTTTTGAAGAAAATTATTAAAGTATTCCGGAGTAAAAAAGGCATATAAATCCCTCTTTTTAATAGAAAATCCCATTAACAAGGGAAACGATGGTGAATATATCTGAAAAAAATTAGAAATACTAAAAAATATAGATTTTATAAAAAATATCAATGCTTTCAAAAGTTATTGTATAGAAAAAAGGAAATGTATATATATGTAAGACGACTATCACTAATTGTAGCGTGGGACTGAAATATACGAACAGATCGGAGAAACGTACCATCAAAAACAATCCAGACCATGTTACTCTTTTCATATTGGGATGTTACCTCAAATCTCTTCTTTCTATTTTTTAGCTATCAGAGAATGGCTTTAAACTTCAGGATAGAATCTTTCAGTTGCTGCCTTTTATAATCAGGACTCTAAAGTATTCACAATAATAATACAAAGAGAATACTAGTAGAAAAATAAAAGACATATTTTAAAGAAAATATAAATAGAATGAAGTAAAAATACGGAGTGGTAAAGAAACTAATCATGCTCAGATATGGAGCTGACATGTAGTGAAGATATTACTTTTCATATGTGGAGAAGGGCTAGGACACACAAGTCGTTGCCTTGCACTGGGGAAAGAGTTTCTAGCTGCAGGCCATGAAGTGAACTTTGGAGCATATGGGTACTCAAAAAAGCTGGTCGAAAAAACGGGATATCGCACACATGAAATCCCTTCCGAAATAAAGCTTGCAGGGGAGACAGGCACTTTTGATATAAGAAAATCTATCAAAGAAACCCTCGGGAATATTTCTCCTTCAGGGTTCAGAAAGATCCTGAAAATTATTGATGAATTCAAGCCTGATGTAGTACTTTCGGATGGTTATTACACTGGCATCCTTGCCGCACAGGTCAAGAAAATTTCAGTTTATTTTATCGGGCATCAGTTCAATATGATAGAATTTTTTCAGGAACAGGGACTTTTGATAGGAATAGCAGGAAAAGTAATCAGAAATTTTTACAGTTACATCTTCAGCAGCGTAGATGGAATAATAGTGCCTGATTATCCACTTCCGTATTCCGTAAACCGAAAAAATTTCACACTTGAAAAAGATATCAACGATACTATCTTTTTTAGCGGCCCCCTTATAAGGTGTAGATACCGTGAAGTCGAATCAAAAACTCTTCCTCGCCCAAATGTCCTTTCAACCATAGGTGCTTTTGGATACAGGGTAGCCATATTCAGGAGTGTGCTTGAAGCCGCAAAACTGGATCCTGCTATCCATTATACCTTTATTTCAGGACCTGAAATAGATCCTGATCAGTTTTCACAAATCCCGGAAAATGTCGAATTCACAGGCTTTACAGAAAATCCTTTTCCTTATTACAAAGGCTCTGACCTGGTAATTACTGCAGGGGGGCACGGAACAATCCTGGAAAGTCTTGCCTTCGGGCTTCCTGTGCTTTCTTTTCCTGACGAAAAACAAATAGAACAGGAAAATAATGCAACTGTACTCGAAGAGGAAGGATACGGGAAGAGAATGAACTACCATAATAGACCGGAAGAGATTCTAACCTGCATTCGAGAAGCCCTGGACGAAGAGCATTACTATACAAAAACCAGAATGCTGAGGGAGCTTGCAGAAGTACTCGATGGACCGACAGCTGTTCGAAAGTTTCTTGAAAGTAAAATCGAAGGCAGACCTGGTTGAGAAGAAAAGCCAGAAGGTGGAAATTAGAACGGTGAGCAGAAAATCAAATAAGAACAAAAACATACCAAAAAAGGAATGAGGATGAAAATATTAATCTTAATCTGTGGGGAAGGACTGGGACACACAAGCCGCTGCCTTGCGCTGGGAAAAGAGTTCCTAACTACCCAACACAAAGTGCACTTTGGGGCTTATGGATACTCAAAAGAGATGGTAGAAAAAGCAGGATATTCGGCATATGAAATACCCTCGGAGATAAAATTAGTTGGAAAGTCTGGAACTCTGGACGTTGCAGGATCGATTGAGGCAACTCTCAAAAACGCCGACATCCTGGGCGGACCGAAGCTCTTAAAATTTATCCGAGATATCGGTCCTGATGTCGTAATCTCGGATAGCTATTACCTGGGAGCTCTTGCTGCTTTCACCCTTAGACTCCCTATATATCTTATAGTCAATCAATCAAATATGGAGGAATTTTTCAAAAACAGAGGAGTGACCCTCAGGGTTCTTGGGGGGCTGACCAGAAAATTCTACAACCAGATTTTTGAAAAAGTAGATAAAATTATTATTCCTGATTACCCTCTTCCATATACTGTCTGCAGAAAAAATTTGAATTTTATCCAGAAAACCCAGGAAAAGCTGTTTTACAGCGGCCCCCTTATAAAAGAAAAATATGATGATGTGGAAGAAATTCCTCTTAAGAAACCTCACATTGTTTCCCTTATAGGGGGTTTCGGGTACAGAGAGCCTATTTTCAGAAAAGTCCTCGAAACCGCAAAACTTGATCCCTCCATTTACTATACCCTCATTTCAGGCCCATCGCTTGATCCCTCAAAACTAGCTGACATGCCAGAAAACGTGCAGCTTCTTGAATTTATAAAAGATACCTATCCCTATCTCAGAAGTTCTGAGCTAGTTATAGCTCCTGGAGGCCACAGTACCATGATGGAAGCTCTGAGCTTTGGAATTCCTATCATTTCTTTTCCTGACAAAGGACATAGTGAACAGGAGAAAAATGCTGAGGTAATAGAAGAGGAAGGCTATGGAAGGATGCTAAGCTACTCTACACCTCCTGAAACCCTTCTGGAATGTATCCGGGAAATTTTGGAAGACGAGAAATCCAGAATTAAAAATGAAAGACTGAGCAGGCTTGCCAGAGAGCTTGATGGCCCTAAAGCTGTAAGAGAAATGCTCGAAAAAGAAGTAAAGGAGAAAAATTCCTGAAACCTTCCTTAATTACCTGCCATTAGGCTAAGTTATATAATCAGTTTAAAAGAAATTTTGAGGGTTCCTTGACAAAGAGTAAACTGCGCCTGATATCATCAAGGGGCTTAAAAAGAAATAAACCAGAAGGTGGAATCCAAAGTTTGGGTGAGAAAACCAATTGCAAGCAAGTGCCATTGGAGTTCAGCATGCCTTAGAAACTTGACCTATTCTGTAAAGAAGAATCAGCTTATTGAGGATTGTCGGGGACGCTAAAAATCTTCTTTTCCGCAGCCTGATAACAAGATTTCTTGAGACCTTCCAGGACAAGTAATATACCAGTGCTCCCTATGTTATCACCGAATACAGAGCCAGATTTTAGAGTAGATAACTCCTCTTTAGAAGCAGATCAGCCGCTGATCGAAGAGGAAAAGTGTATGATTCCGAATCAGGTCCTGAAGTTCTGAGAGATCAATTTTTCCCCTCTTAAAAGATGGTGATCGATCTCTTGAAGGTGAGCTTTAAAAAGTTGACCCGAAGATAAGCTCCATCGAGATTAATTCTCTGATTCTCAGTAAGCCAGTATACAAGAAGGTTATATTGTGGCTTGTATGTTTTAATTGAGTTTTATTTTGTGGATGATTAAGGAGGGTATACTTACAATTACCATTGTGATTATGAGACACATAATGTACGTTTTTGGATCAAATTGCAACGGTAATAACAGGTTCTTCTCGAGTACATAGTATATGATAATATATAGTACAGAAGTTGAGAGTATGAGATTTACTATTAAATTTAATGAAGAGTATCGTTTCTGTTCTGATGCAGTTATCTGATCCATTGAAATTCTCCTTTGCACTACATATTTACTCCAACACATAAAATATTTTGCTATAGTTTTCTTTCGTGTTCATTTGTTGAGAAGCTATTCTAAAACCACCCTATTATGAGTTGGTTACCTGCTACTCTTTTAATAATTATACAATATTCAGGTTCTTACAATTGCGTCATTTTCTGTACAGGCATATCATTTTTTATAGAGAGTTACAAAATAACCTATTGGAATAAGACATTCTACCTGTTGCTTTTGACATGGTTTCTTGCCGCAGCTCAGAAGAAATGCAAAAATTAAGGTAACTATTCAGGAGTCTTTTTAAGGTTCCACAATTTTTCCTCTTTCCGAGGAAAAATTGGATCTAAAATGACTTCTTATTTTGTATTATGAAGCGTGAAGAGATTCTATCACTGTGTACTTCAAATCCTGAATTTATTGTAACTTACACTGAGAGCTTAGAATCTCAAATAAAAGAACTCACTGAAAGATTAATAGCCTTAGAATCTCGCTTAAATCAAAATAGCAGAAACAGTAGTAGACCTCCTTCTACTGATTTATTTGTCAAGGAGAAACCTAATCCCAAGAGTCTCCGTAAAAAGAGCGGTAAGAAACCTGGAGGTCAAGAGGGTCATCTAGGAACAACTCTTGAAATGGTTGATGATCCTGATTAGGTAATAGAACTTTCTTTGAGTTGCTGCAAAGAATGTGGCCATACTCTTGAGAATGTTGAAGTTGAAGCTTATAAGAAAAGACAGGTCTTTGATATTCCTCCTGTGAATCTGATTGTTACAGAACACAAAAGTCAGATTAAGACCTGTCCTTACTGTGGAAAAATAAATAAAGCTGTTTTTCCTGAATCAGTAAAATATCCAGTTCAGTATGGTCTAAATATTTTAGCTTCAGCTGTTTACTGTAAAAATCATCATTTTATCCCCTATGAACGAATTTCTGAGTTTTTTGAAGATATTATGGGAATAAAAATCTGTCCTGCTACGATAATTAGAGCAGAAAAAAAATGTTCCCAGAATTTAGAGTGTTTTGAAAACATTATTCGAAAGAAATTAATGAATTCTCCTGTTGTTCATTTTGATGAAACTGGTATGAAGATCGAAGGAAAAAGACACTGGCTTCATGTAGCTTCTAATGATAAATACACCTGTTATTTTCCTCACTCAAAAAGAGGATCAGAGGCAATAAATGCTATGGGTATTCTTCCTGAGTTTGAGGGAGTAGCAGTTCATGACGGATGGAAACCTTACAACGTTTATGACTGTGATCATGCTCTCTGTAATGCTCATTTACAGAGAGAACTTACTGGAATTGAAGAGAACTATAAACAGCAGTGGACTAAAGGAATGAATGAATTGTTCACTGAGATGAAAAAGTATACTGACGAATGCAAAGAGCAGGTCAAAGAACTGGATTTTGAGCAAATTAAATCATTAGAAGAAAGGTTCGATGCTATTATCATGAAAGGAATTGAAGAAAATCCACAGTTTCTAAATCCTGAAAAGAAAGGAAAACGTGGAAAGAATCCAAAAACCAAAGCAAGGAATCTGCTGGATAGGTTTATAGAACACAAAGAAAAGATCATGAGATTCCTGACAGATTTGAAAGTTCCGTTTGAGAACAATCAAGCAGAAAGAGATATCAGGATGATGAAACTACAGCAGAAAATATCAGGAACTTTCAGAACAGCACAGGGAGCGCAAGCTTTCTGCAGAAATAGAGCGTACATTTCTACAATCAGGAAGAATGGGTTGCCTGTTTTAGAGAGTATTATAGCGGCGCTCAGGGGAGCGCCGTTAAATATACCCTGAATAGTTACAAATTAAGATAATTAAGCAAAAAAAGGTCGTGGGGGTGAGTTACTGAAAATCAAGAGCCTCAAAATCTCTCCATATTTATTTTAAACATGGAGCATGTGCTCGTTTTTTCAGATTTGATCAATGACTCACCCCACTACCCAAAAAAAGAGTTTATTAAAATAAGTGCAAGAGATGATATTTAAACGCACAAACTTTTACAGGTTATGAGTTTCAATCCATTTTTAGTTGCTCCCCAATAAGAGAAGTAAGACCCCAAAAAGAGTAACTTCTGAGAGTTATTCCATTTATGAGATTTTGATTTATTCTGCTTTTGTCGCTGCATTGTCGCCTTTGGCATTGATTACTTTTAAATGCAGTATATTTTCACCCTTAGCGTACCTATATTCAGCTCTTTTGAGTTGAATTTCTGGGAGTGAAGTTCCCAGAAATTTGCAACTGACCTGTTGAGCTGTTATTTATGTTATCCTTATATAGTTAGCTCTTGCCTTCGTCGTACTTCCTGCTGCATTACTTGCTGTAAGTGTCACTGTATAGACTCCTGCTTTCGAATAAGTATGCCTTGGGTTCTGGAGCGTTGAATATGTTCCATCTCCGAAATTCCATTTCCATGCAGTGGGTGATCCTGTACTTGCATCGGTGAAACCGATTATGAGAGGAGCCTTTCCTGAGAGTCTTGAACCCCAGAAGCTTACGACAGGTTTTTGTACAGATGATATCACTTTTATATAATTAGATCTCGTCTTTGTTGCCGTTCCAGCTTCATTGCTTGCTGTAAGTGTTACCGTATAGTTTCCTGCTTTTGCATAGGTGTGCTTTGGTTTCTGGACTGTTGAATATGTTCCATCTCCAAAACTCCATTTCCATGCAGTTGGTGTGTTTGTACTTGCATCGGTAAATCCAAGAGTTAAAGGAGCTGTACCCGAGGTTCGTGATGCCCAGAAGCTTACAACGGGTTTTTGTGCAGGTGCAGCTGTTCTTACATTTATATAGCTGGCTTTTGTCATAGTATCACTTCCAGCTTTATTGCTTGCTGTAAGCGTTACTGTGTAAGTTCCATTTTGAACGTAAGTATGCACTGGATTCTGCTGGGTCGAGTAAGTTCCGTCTCCAAAACTCCATTTCCACGAAGTTAGCGAGCCGGTACTCTTGTCAGAAAAGTTTACTGTTAGAGGTGCGTATCCTGAAGCTGGGGATGCCAAAAAAGCAGCAACAGGAATTTTTGATACCTGAGTTTCTAATATTTGGTTTCCACTAATTGCAGCGTTTTGAACATTTTTGGTTGTGATTCCGGAAGAAGAATTCGATGTATTCACATTTATCAATATATTATTTTGTATTTTCACAGCGCCATTTGTGAAGGAATTTCCGTCTATATATATTCCGTCTCGTTTTATATCTTTAAAAGTATTATCTGAGATGTTTAGGTTTACTCCGTTTATTAGAAACTTCTGATATACTCCTTGATGAGAAAGATTGCTAAAAGTGTTTTTACATATTAATATATTCCTGACACTTCCATAAAATGGGAAAACAACTCCATGCATTCCATTGTTCTGAGTATTATTTCTAATTATGAGTGTATCATCGGTTCCGTTTCCTCCCTCATACATATTACCTGATATGCCATTAAATGTGTTGTTTTCGTAAATGTGCACTCCGTCATTTACGGCGCCGCGTTTAAATATCCCTCCAAATCCGCCAAAAACTTCATTGTTAGAAAAAACGGACTGCTGGGTACCATCTGAAAATGCAAAATAGTATGGTAGCTCCTGTATGTACCTATAATCGTAAAATGCATAATAATTCGGTGTATCCGATGATATTTGAGGGTATATCTTATTTCCAGTTACTACAAAATCAATAGTATCAGCGTGAGCATCAACAACATTAGAGCCTGTGATATTTGCCCCTATAAGAGTGTTATCAACAATGAAAATGTCTCGATTTAAAGATTTGAGTTCAGCAGAATTGGCTGTTATGGCATGCCTGCAATTCTCTATGTGATTATTTTCGATATTAATAAAAGCCGAGCCACTAGCTGCATTTATACCATATCCACACCCTGGATGAAGTGAATTGTAAATCTCATTATTATTAATACTAACATTAAAACAGGAATACAGACAAATAGCACCAAATCCACTATCTTTAAACCAGGAATCAGTGACAGAACTGTCCTTGCAGTATTGCAAAACCAGTCCATGATGAAGCATTGTCTCGCCTGTGTCCTCTATCCTTATATTTTCTACATGTACTTGAACAGGCCTATAAACTTCGATCTGTACACTCTCGGACAGGTTGTAGTTTCTAAGAAGTCCTTGATTTAAAGTGACGATATTTCCATTTACACTTTTAACAGCATAAATTTCCCCTGTCATTTGATCAGGATAATTATCAGGATAATCTAGAGGACACCACTGAACATTTTTCCAAATCTTAATCAAGTCGTTCTGGCGAATCTGAGACGCGTTAGTTAAAACAATCTGAGATGAACTCTTATTAGCGTCAGCATATAGATTTTTGTTTGTGATTAATGATCCACCAAAATATAGCTCGTTATATTCTTTCTCAGAAGTTTGAATGTTGAGAGTTACTTTTCCCTCGCCTATTATATTCAGATTTTTATTTTTTTGATAGATTCCTCTTGTGATATAATAGTCTCCTTCATGAATAATTATTGTATCCCCGCTTTTTGAGTTATCTAGAGCTGCCTGAATGCAAGCAGCATCATTTGCATAATCAGGTGTATGAAAAAGACCTGGTCCAGCTGGTCCAGCCTGTTTGTCAATTACGATATTTGCCGCCGAAGCTGCAGGGATACTTAACCCAATATAAAAAAAAGTAAAAGTAAATATTATCATAAGAGCTTTTAAATTCTTCATTCAAAGTCACTCCTAAACCCATTTAGCTTAGATCCTTTCCGAAAAGTGTTATGATACATAAATTTTGCAATTGGAATATTCAAAATGGGGATGGGCACTTAATATCAAAGGCCTGTTGTAACTTTATTATGCCGTTATTGACTTTTCGAAAGGCTCTAAGAGAATTCCAATAAACTAATTTAAAGAACTTTACGTTTCCAGCTTAATTAAGCCCCCAGAAATTTGCAACTGACCTGTTGAGCTGTTATTTATATTATCCTTATATAGTTGGCTCTTGCCTTCGTCGTACTTCCTGCTGCATTACTTGCTGTAAGTGTCACTGTATAGACTCCTGCTTTTGAATAAGTATGCCTTGGGTTCTGGAGCGTTGAATATGTTCCATCTCCAAAACTCCATTTCCATGCAGTGGGCGATCCTGTACTTGCATCGGTGAAACCGATTGTCAGAGGAGCCTTTCCTGAGAGTCTTGAACCCCAGAAGCTTACAACAGGTTTTTGTACAGTTTCTGTCAATTTTATATAATTGGCTCTTGTCTTCGTTCCCGCTCCAGCTTCATTGCTTGCTGTAAGTGCTACCGTATAGTTTCCTGCTTTTGAGTAAGTATGTCTCGGGTTCTGGAGCGTTGAATATGTTCCATCTCCAAAGCTCCATTTCCATGCAGTTGGTGTGTTTGTACTTGCATCGGTAAATCCAAGAGTTAAAGGAGCTGTACCCGAGGTTCGTGATGCCCAGAAGCTTACAACAGGTTTTTGTGCAGATGCAGCTGTTCTTACATTTATATAGCTGGCTTTTGTCATAGTATCACTTCCAGCTTTATTACTTGCTGTAAGCGTTACTGTGTAAGTTCCATTTTGAACGTAAGTATGTACTGGATTCTGCTGGGTCGAGTAAGTTCCGTCTCCGAAACTCCATTTCCATTCAGTTGCATTCCTTGATAAGTCTGTAAACTTGACTAAAAGGGGAGCAGGACCAAGGGTTACATTGCTAGTGAAATTCGCTATAGGAAGTATATTCTCTGAGCCGCTGAATACAGCTTTATATGCATCAATTCGACCCGCACCGTAGATATTATCTTTTCCTGCCTGCCCAAGATCCACAGCCGTATTTTCTAAAATTTCATTTATTTGAGATGGTTTCAGAGCAGGGTTTTTCTCCAGCATTAATGCCACAGTGCCAGAGACATGAGGTGTAGCCATCGAGGTTCCGTTCTTGGACGCATACCCGCCACCAGGCATCGTTGAAATGACATTTACACCTGGAGCAGAAACGTTTGGTTTAATATACGTTTTCCCGTTAAGAGTGACAGGCCCGCGGCTGCTAAAAGATGCTATAATATCAAAAGAATCAGTTGCACCTACAGTTGTAGAATTGATTTCGTCACCAGGGCAAATTGTTGTATTGGAATTCGGTCCGGTATTGCCTGCAGCTATTACAGGAATTACACCTGCTGCCATGACATTGTCAACTGCAATAGCTAATGCATCAGAATGAGTCTTCCCATTACTGTAACTTATAATACGGGCATTATTACTGACTGCCCAATCAAAGGCAAGAAGAACATGAGACATGTTTCCGAAACCATATGAGAATACTTTTGCTACAATCAGCTTTGTGCCTGGAGCAACTCCGGTTTGGTAACCGTTAACTCCGATTCCCGAAATGGTTCCGCATACATGAGTGCCATGCCCTCTATCATCATAAGGAGAGCTTCTCCCATTTACAAAATCAATCCAACCGATAATCTTAGAATCATTTGAATTCGGAAGATGGGCAAGATCGGGATGTGTTGCATCAACTCCGGAATCCAAAACAGCTACGATTATTCCTTTTCCGGTTATACCTCTTTGCCATACTGCCGGAGCATTAATTTTGTCCAAGCTCCATACGACACTCGATGAATTATTTTCCGGCTTGTAGGTTGATAATACTTCTGTGTCGGGTACGCTATTATCTTCTACATAAACAACATCATCAAATTCAATTTTAGAAACGTCGGATCTATTGGCAAGAGAAGTTATTATATCCGGAGTTATTTCAGCAGCAATGGCATTAGCAACATTGATAGAATTTATATCTAGTGCTTTACCATCTGCTGTTGCATCGTCAAGAATCTGTAAGATTTCTTTTTGTTCACTTTCGATTTTTGATTTTCCACTAAGAGTATTAAAATCGCTATGCCGATTTTTCAATAAAATAATTACCTTGATTTTTTCAGTCACTGAGGTTTCAGCAATCTTTGAAGCCAAGATTGGTGATATTTTTTCGTCTGTGTTCATTTTATCCGGTACTTTTATATCATCAGCTGACGCCGGTAACACAAACAATGATACTAATAATATTAGCGCACAGCTTATGCTTAGTAATCCTTGCATTATCTTTTTTAAGAGTATACAGGTATTTTTTTGCATATTTGATCAACCCATTTCAATATTTTCTTCCTGTGTGATACATACTAAATATATTTACAATGAAATTAACTTTACTGTTTTTTTTGAAGTCTTAAAATTTAGGCTTTTCATGTGACTAATGTAATGAAGATAGTCAGGAAGCAGATAGAAAAAAGAAAAAATTTCCTAAAGGAGAAAGACTAGAATAACATTTGAAATCAAAGAATAGTAGCACATTTGAAATCAAAGAATAGTAGCACATTTGAAATCAAAGAATAGTAGCTTTAAAGATAGTATGTGAGGGATGGGGGTCGAATGCACGACTACCTTCATAATAAGATCTTAAGTTCAAGCTTTAGATGTTCACTGAAATAGCTCAAAAAGATGCAAAAAGGGTAGAATTTAAGCAAAAACAAGAATTAATTAAAAATTAGTGCGAGATGCGAGATTTGAACTCATGAAATCCTACGAAACTGGGATTCTGAAAAACATATAGATCCTTAGCTCATTCAAGCCCTTTTAAAGTGTGTATATTTCTTGGGGGTTGATTCGCAACTCTTCCCGATCTTTTTCTAATTCTGAATGTGTAAAAAATAAACTCATAGCATACTACATTTTAACTGCAGGCAGAAATACAAAAACTAATTATATATATTTTTATGCATATTATTAATAGGGGATTAGAATCCAAAAAAACAGATATCTATGGCATTAAAACTAATCGTTGGCCATAATATGATTTTAAAAATTTTGCTAATAAAGCAAATAATTGAGTAAGTGCCATTAGATGGAGAATCTGTGTTTTTTCTTGTTCTTAACATTAGCAGGTTCGAAGTAAGATTACCAATTGAGTAAAGGAGAGTACTCTGGTAAACTAATGTATCCAAGCAAGAACCTCTTCGAGGGCTTTCATACATGGTACACGTATTGCCCCGTCTATAACACGCGGGCAATGTTGAAGGCGAACTGGGCGGGATCGAAGAGGAATTCAAATATGGACGCGAAGTTCGACTACCACGGTAGTCACCGGCTGTGCCGGTGCCATGAGCCATTACTCAAACATACCTAAATAAATTTTGAAAGTTTGACAGAGCTTGAACATTCAATACAAGGAATAATACAAGGAGTCAAACTATGGAAACCAGAATTGAAGATATGGAAACCAGAATTGAAGAATTGCTGGACATCATGAGGGTCCCGCCCGGCAAGAAGATCGATCTGAAGAAGGATTACGATCCGGGCTTTACCGGCAAATGGGTAAAGAAGGAAGATGCTGAAGAAACCCTGGCCAAAGGCATCCAGCTGCTGGCCGAGATGCAAGACAAGCTCTGGGCTCAGAACCAATACGCTCTGCTCATGGTCCTTCAGGCCCTCGATGCAGCCGGCAAGGATGGAGCTATCAAGCATGTCATGTCTGGCGTCAACCCCCAGGGGGTCGATGTCCACAGCTTCAAGGGGCCTTCCAGCGAGGAACTGGATCACGATTATCTGTGGCGCAATTTCAAGGCCCTGCCTTCTCGCGGCCGCATCGGGATTTTCAATCGTTCTTATTATGAAGAAGTCCTGGTCGTGCGCGTACATCCCGAGTTCCTCTCCAGCCAGCAACTTCCGCCCGCGCTGAAGGACAAGCGTATTTGGAGGCGACGCTTCGAAGAGATCAACAATTTCGAGAAGTATCTGGTTAATAACGGCATCATTATCGTCAAGATCTTCCTGTACGTGTCCAAAGATATCCAGAAGGAGCGTTTCCTGGAGAGGGCGATGATGCCGGAAAAGAACTGGAAATTTTCCGTAGCTGACATAAAAGAGCGGGCCTATTGGGACGATTATATCGCCGCCTACGAAGACATGTTCAACCATACAAGTACTGAATGGGCACCCTGGTACATAGTGCCGGCCGATCACAAGTGGTTCACGCGGCTGGCCGTGGCAGCTGTGCTCTACAACACGATGAAGAACCTCAACCTGGCTTATCCTACCGTTAGCGAGCAGCAGAAACAATCTTTGCTTCTGGCTAAAGAAGAGCTCGAGAGCGAGGACAGTGATCTGAAGGATAAAGCCGTCGTAAAGGCCAAAGCGAAGGCAGCCACCGATCCACAAGCTCCAGCTGCAAGTAGCACGGTAACAAAGGAAGAAGCGAAAAAGAGAGGCAGGAAGAAAGGCAAGAAAAACAAGTAAAGTCACGCCGGGGAAAACAGGACTACTCGCAACCAGAGGTATCAAAGCCTCCAAATTTTTCGAACTCGAGGAGATGAAACATGTCACCTCTATCCAATCAAACTACATCGCCGGATCCGGCCCTAACGGCTCCAGATATCAAATGGTACACACTTGAGCCAGCGGAAGTCGCCAGTCGGCTCCAGGTCGATCCAGCCAAAGGTTTGAGCACCGCTGAGGCACAGCAGCGCCTGCAGCAGTATGGTCCGAACCACCTGGCGGATAAGAAAAAGGAGCCGGGCTGGCAGGCCTTTTTGCGTCAGTACCGCGATCTCATGCAGATCGTCCTGTCGGTGGCTGCGGCCGTCAATCAGCTCTTCACAGGACAATGGGGGACCACGCTGGTGCTATTGAGCCTGACCGTCTTCAACGCGGTTCTGGGCCTGCGCCAGGAAGCAAAGGCCGAGGCCAGCCTGGCGACGCTGGCAGGAAAGATGAAAAACATTGCCCGTGTGCGACGGGACGGAGAGGAAAAGGAAATCGAGGCCGAAGGGCTGGTGCCTGGCGATATCGTGTTGATGGAGGCAGGCAACGTTGTCCCTGCTGATGGCCGTCTGTTCCTGGTGGCCACGATGGAGATTGAGGAGGCCGCCCTTACCGGCGAGAGCGTCGCCACGCTAAAGGACATCACTGCCATTACCAAGCCTGAGGTCCCCTTAGGTGACCGCGTGAACATGGCGTTCATGAACACATCGGTCACCCGTGGTCGTGGCGAGATGATCGTTACCACTACCGGCATGGACACCGAGATGGGGCATATCGCTGATCTTCTCAACAAGACCGAGGCAGATAAGACGCCCTTGCAGAAGCAGCTCGACCGGCTGACTATGATGATTGCGGTACTGGCGGGCCTCGCTTTCATCCTGATGATCATATTGGGACTGCGCAATGGGCAGGCGCTGGACGCCATCTTCGTTGCCGGCGTGGCACTTGCGGTCTCGGCAATCCCAACCGGCCTGCCGGCCGTGGTAACCACCATGTACTCCATGGGCACGCGGGCGCTGGCATCCCATAACGCCATTGTTAAGCGGCTGCCTTCGGTGGAGACACTGGGCTCGGTCTCAGCCATCTGCTCCGATAAGACCGGCACGCTGACGCTTAACAAGATGACAGCTCGCGAGTTTGTCGTACCTGGCCAGAACCGTTACAAAGTGACCGGCGAAGGCTACAGCACACAGGGGAAGTTGCAGCATGCCGGTGGCGCCAGGATCGACCTCGATGCAGTACTGCTGCCGATGGCGCTATGCGCCGACGCCCGCCTCGACGGTGAAACATTGATCGGAGACCCGACCGAAGGTGCGCTGATCGTGTTGGCCGAGAAGGGCGGCATCAGCGTGGAAGGAGCTCGACAGATGTACCCAAGAGTGGCCGAAGTACCGTTCGACTCAGACTACAAGTTCATGGCCACGTTCCACAACATGAAGAACGAGCAGGGACAGCCGGTGGTTCGCTGTTTCGTCAAGGGAGCGCCGGATGTGCTGATTGCGCGTTCTGGTTCTTACTGGCTGCCGGGCGGCGATGTGCAGCCGATCACTGACGATAATCGCCATTTTGCGCTCCAGGAAAACGAGCGTATGGCTAAAGCGGGCGAACGCGTCATGGTGGTCGCCCGTCGTGACTTCGATACTGCTACCTTCAATCCAAAGGGCAAACTGCTCGATCTGGTGAAGGATCTCACCCTCCTGGCCATGGTTGGCATCGTCGATCCCCCGCGGGCCGAGGCCAAAGACGCCATTGCCAAATGCCACAGCGCCGGCATCCAGGTGCGTATGATCACCGGCGATCATGCAGTGACCGCTGCTGCCATCGGTCACGAGCTGGGCATCGAGGGTACAGCTTTAACCGGGGCTCAATTTGCCGCCATTCCTGACGAGCAGTTGAAACAACAATTGGGCCAGATCGGAGTGGTGGCCCGCGTGTCGCCGGAGGATAAGATCCGGTTGGTGACGCTGCTCCAACAGAATGAGAACGTCGTGGCCATGACCGGAGATGGTGTCAACGATGCCCCGGCACTGAAGAAAGCCGATATCGGCGTGGCCATGGGTATCACCGGTACTGAAGTCTCCAAGGAAGCGGCGGTGATGATCCTGACCGACGATAACTTCGCCACTATCGTCAAGGCGGTAGAATATGGCCGTCACATTTACAACAACCTGTTCAATTTCGTCCGTTTCCAGATGGAGCAGTTAGTGGCATTCATTGCTTCCTACCTGCTGGCTGCGCTGTTCGTTGTGCTTGGAGGTACACCGTTCACACCACTCGTTATCCTGTTTCTGAACTACTTTATCACGGTCCCGGTGGGTGTCGCGCTGGGGTTTGATAAACCGGCCCCGGATCTGATGGAGAAAAAGCCCCGACCGATGAAGCAACCCATCTTGTCTCTTTCACAATGGGTACGCATCATCATTATCGGTATCCTGACTGCGATTGCCACGGTCTATCTGGAGGCGATCTACGAGGTGACCACCATAGGCTTTGTTGCTTTTTCTCTCCTCAGCATTGTCATGGGCCTCAGCGCACGTAGCGAAACCGCTACCGCCCTAAACCGGGATATTTTGCATGATCGAAACCAAATGTTCCTATACGGCCTGGCTTTTTTGGTGACCTTCCTGGCAACCGAACTCGGCTTTCTTCAGCGCATCCTAGGCCTGACCTCGCTAAACGGAAAACAGTGGCTGATATGCCTTGCCATCGCTATCACCTTGCTGCTCGTCGACGAGGTCATCAAGTTATTCCTGCGCAACCGCCTCAGCGCCAGCTCAGGTATAAGCGGTAACATCTGAATCCGTCCATGATGTGCTCACAATTCTCCAGGATCTTTTTAGTAGCCACAAAAATAGCAGGGTATCCGCAGTCTGCAGTTACTTCAATCATTTTAGGATTAGCGGTAAAACCTGAGAAATTGTTTACAATTTCGTTTCCTCTTTTTAGAGCTTTTTCTTCAATTTCAGAAAGCACTACCTACAGAAGTATCCACAGAAATATGGCATTCATATGCCTTCCAAAGCTTCAAGCACTGGCAAAATACGCTCAGGTTCTCCTTCTTAGTTATTTTTTTACGATCTTTATCAGGAAGGCAATTACTGATGATATTATATGATCTAGCCGCCAATGACTATAAAGAACCCTAATAACCGCCTCTCATAAATACAGAATCCATTCACTTTTCTTAGCGTGGTACGCAACTTGTCTGAAAGAGATCCTGATACCGGTTGTTTATAAGAGCTTGTTCTTTTTCTAATTATCAAGCTTGATTATTTTTTTAATAAATAGCTCGTACTTGATGATTCCAATAGTATATTTTATAAATTCAAAATTATATTTAGGTTATAGTTATTGTAGCAATATAAAAGAAAGAAGTTCAAATATAATAACACAAATCGAGGTAACTGGCATTATAGCTATACCTTAAGGTTATCAGATATAACCAGATGCAAATTATTTTTTAATTATACACGAAATATAAAATTAACAGATTAATTTATTCACTGATCATTGAAGGCCAGGCATTTTGTCGCTTAAGAGATGGAGACTAAAGGGATAATGGCAGCTAAAATGAAGCAATTTCCAGCAATAAACTCGAATCCTGTGCTCAGTGTGACAAAGGATGGAGTTATTATTTACTCAAATGAGGCTGGTGAGTCCTTATTGCATGAGTGGGGCGTGAGAGTGGGAGAAAATTTGCCTCCGCATATCGAAATTTGTGTTCATAAGGCAATTTCTCAGGAAGGCATTGAAAAAATAGAAATTAAAATGGGTAAAAGAGTATACTTTTTTGTTTTTCACTCCTTGCCTGAACAAGGATACGTAAACATTTATGGATTTGATATAAGTAACCGTAAAAGGTTCGAGGGAGAACTTCAGGAAAGTGAAGCTCAAGAAAAGACAAACCTTGAACTTGCCAATATTATTGATGTTAAAGCGGTCCATTCCCTTATGAATGATTTTTACAGGCTTGCTCATATTCCCATGGCCTTACTTGATCTTAAGGGTAATGTTATTGTAGGCGTCGGATGGCAGGATATCTGCACGAAATTCCATAGGGTTAATCCTGAAACCTGCAAGCATTGCATAGAAAGCGACATTAATCTGTCCACGAGGGTTGCTCCTGGAGAATATAAACTGTACAAGTGCAAGAACAATATGTGGGACGTAGTAACTCCAATTATGGTGGAAGGACAGCATATAGGCAATATCTTCACAGGACAGTTCTTCTTTGAAGACGAGCCTCTGGACTATGAATTTTTCCGATCCCAGGCCAGACAATATAGATTCAACGAGGAGGAATACATAGCAGCGCTTGAAAAAGTTCCTCGGCTGAGCAGAGAAGCTGTGGATACAGGCATGGCTTTCTTAATGACCTTTGCTAATATGATCTCACAGCTAAGCTACAGTAATATAAAGCTATCTCAATCACTGGCGGAACGCGATGCTGTTGTAGACGCATTGAAAGAGAGCGAGAAACGTGAGAAAGCTCGCTCGGAGGAACTGGCAGCAGTATTGGATGCCGTTCCTGTCTCCGTTTATATAGCGCATGATCCCCAAGCACTTAAGATAAGTGGTAACCGCCTATCCTACGAATGGCTACAGGTTCCTATTGGTACAAACTTTTCCAAGTCAACTCCTGAAGGAGAGAAACCAGAGTTTTTTAAGTTATTCAAGAACGGGAAAGAAATCCCACCTGAAAAAATGCCGTCGCAGATGGCAGCTGTAGGTAGAGAAGTAAACGACTGCGAGCTAGATATTGTATCTGTTGACGGCGATATACGGCATGTATTGGGCAATGCCAGACCCTTACGTGATGAGCACGGGAAGCTACGAGGGTCAGTATCTGCATTTATAGATATTACCGAACGCAAAAAAGTAGAGGATGCACTTCGTGAAAGTGAAGAACGTCTGCGTCTTCTAAGCGACAACCTGCCAGACAGTGCTGTATATCAGTATGTCCTTGAGCCCGGCGGTAGTGTCCATTTTGTATACTTCAGCGTAGGCATCGAGCGTCTCAACGGTATCAAAGTATCCGATGTACTTCGTGATCCGGGCACGCTACACCGGCAAATCCAGCATGATTATTATGAAAGGCTCATCGAAGCCGAAGCACGTAGTGCCCGTGAATTGTCAGATTTTGATATGGAATTACCTATGCATCTGTCCGACGGTCAGGTGAAGTGGATGAGATTACACTCCCGTCCGCGACGACTATCTGATGGCCGAATTATTTGGGACGGTGTACAAACCGACGTCACAAAGGTAAAAAGGGCTGAAGAAGTGCTGTACGAGAATGAGTTACGTAGTAAGGTTACCGAAGCTGTCGATACTGAACGGAGACGGTTCTTTGATGTACTGGAGACACTGCCAGTGATGGTTGCTCTGTTAACACCTGACCATCACGTTGCCTTTGCTAACCGCTGTTTCCGTGAGAAGTTTGGGGAATCAGGCGGTCGACACTGTTTTGAATATCGTTTTGGGCGCACCAATCCATGTGAGTTCTGCAAAGCATATAAGGTACTTGAAACCGGTATGCCCCATCATTGGGAGGTCACCATGCCGGACGGAAGCTTGTTTGATACCTATGACTTTCCGTTTACAGATGTTGACGGTTCTCCTATGGTCCTTGAGATGGATATTGACATCACCAAGCGAAAAGAAGCAGAAGAAAAACTTCGGGATAGTGAGGAAAAGTACCGAAACATCGTTGAGACAGCAAATGAGCTTATACTTATAACTGACACAGAAAATGTAATCATTTACATTAACAAGAAAATAGAGGACATGCTTGGATATACTATCGAAGAAGTTATTGGCAGATTAATATGGGATTTCATCAGTGAAGAATGCGAACCTATTGTCAAAATGAATCTGGAAAATCGGAGGCAGGGAGTAAGCGAGAGCTATGAATTGAAATTAATACGCAAAGATGGCTCCCCTCTCTGGGCATTTCTAAATGCTAAACCCCTTTTTAATAAGGAAGGCAGGTTTATGGGCGTTATGAGTATGTTAACTGATATTACCAAGCGAAAAGAAGCTGAAGAAGCTCTTACTAATATCGAAACTGCCCGTAAAAAGGAAATCCATCATAGAATCAAGAATAACCTTCAGGTAATCTCTTCTCTCCTTGACCTTCAGGCTGAACAGTTCAGAAATCGAGAAAATATTAAGGATTCAGAAGTTTTGGAAGCTTTCAGGGAAAGCCAGGACAGAGTAATATCCATGGCTTTGATACACGAGGAGCTGTATAAAGGCGGCGGATTCGAAACACTAAACTTTTCTCCGTACATTCAGGAACTCGCTGAGAATCTTTTACTGACATACAGGCTTGGAGATACTGATATCAGCTTAAATCTGGATCTTGAAGAAAATGTTCTCTTTGATATGGATATTGCAGTCCCATTGGGAATAATTGTCAATGAACTTGTTTCCAATTCTCTAAAACATGCATTTCCTGACAGAAAGACAGGAGAAATCAGAATCAAACTCAGTAAAGAACAAAGTGAAGAATGTATAAACGGCATAACTGAAGACTGTAAGAGCATCAACTTCTGTAAAAGCATCAACTTTACTCTAACCGTTTCAGATGACGGCATAGGCATCCCTGAAAATCTTAATATTGAAGATCTTGATAGTCTTGGATTTCAGCTTGTAACTTCTCTTGTAGACCAATTAGATGGAGAGTTTGAATTGAAAAGGAAAAATGGTACAGAGTTCACTATAAGGTTTAAAGTGACAGAAAAAGATAATCTGGCTTAAGTCAGCTTAAATCACAAGAAAATAGATAAAAAAGTTTGGTGCGAGAAGTGATATTCGAATGCATGAATACCTACGAGACTGGACTTCAAATGTGATGCCTTTGAACTTTCTGGGCAATCCTCACATCTCGACTTCTCTACTTAAAATTATAGTCATCTATTTTCACGATAAACTGGTGAAATTTAACCTTTTCTTAAAACAAACTGCTCTTAAAGTAAAATAGAATAGAGTGGGGTAGAAAAATGCTATTAAAAAATTAAATTGGTTGTTAAGTATTCTCTTCAAAACATAGCTCAATGATTTTTTCTACAAGCTCCGGAATACTCTCCCTTCCTTTAATTTTAATTGAAAAATCAGCATATTTCAGGTACAAAATTCTCCTCTCTTCAAATAGTTCCTTTAAGCTTCGGTCTCTGAGACCTACTATACCTCTTTTTCTTGCATTAGGAATCCTTTTTACAATACTCCTGAAAGGAGCATCCAGAAAAACAATTTTTGAAACATTTTTTAAGATGTTCCATGGACTTTTCGGAATAAACAACACTTCCACCAGGAGAAATGATACATCCTTCAACCAGTCCGAGCTTGAGAATAGCTTCTTCTTCAAATCTAATGAGAGAGGAATCCCCCTCTTTGTCAATAAGGACCTGAAGAGGGGCTCCGGCTGATTCCGTGATCAAGCGATCAACCTCTATAAAAGTATAGCTCAGGCGCTTTGAAAGTGCCTTTCCAATAGTACTCTTCCCCGCTCCTGCCATACCAATTAATGTTATGTTCATTGCCGCATCCTTCCAGGATATAATATCAAGGGATCTGCTGTCTAAAACTCTCATGAATAAAGGCCTTTATATCGAAAATTATCTTGACAAAATATATTCTCAAGCTATATAAAACGTACAATACCGGAATTTTTATGAAAAGGATAAAAAATATTAAGGCTTCCCTTAATATTTTAAGAAAGATTTTTCCGGATTTTCCAGCCATTTATAAGTAGTTCATTTCTTACTATACAGAATCCCTTTCGGGGGGGAGATTCACAATTAGTATTGACTATCTTTCCTTCTTTTTGCCCTTATTTGACTGCTGCAAAGTATGTCATTTTTTAAAAAAGAATCAAATTAATTCTCTATATTTTATCACTTTTGCAGGGTTACCTACAGCAATTGCGTATTCTGGAATATCTCTCGTAACAACAGAGCCTGCTCCGATTACTGCACCATCACCAATACAAACTCCTTTTAAAACAGTTGCATTCGCTCCAATCCATACATCGTTTCCAACTTTGATAGGCTTTCTAATACGGGGCTGTTCTCTGATAAGTTCTCCTCTTTTAATTCCATGGTCTCTTCCCCATATTACAGTTTTAGGACCAATTTGAACATCATTTCCAATTACGATTTCTCCTAGAATATGGCAACCTGCGTTCATATAAAAGTTATTTCCAATTGTTATTTCTGGATCTCCTGTTAGCCTGCAATAAGGTTCTATTTGAGCGCTTCCGATGAAGTTGACTCCCGAAAATGTGCAATTATTATTTATCACTACGCCTCTTCTTCTCAATAAAAGCCTTTTTGCGAATAATCTCATTTTATTCTGTAGGTTTTTAGGCATATTTATTGACACCTCTAACCTGACTTACAAAAACATTAATTATATAGGGAAAACCAAAGTTTCCCTTTATATTTACTAAAAGCAACTCAGTTTCCTAACATCAAAAGTTATCAGGATCATCTGCATGATCTGAAATACGATTAGCTCTCCAAAACCCAGGAAATAAAGAGATTTGTGGTTTACGGGGCAGGTTCATTCTCAGGACTCTTAAGAATTTCGCGATGATTCCCCCAGCCATATCTATGCAATCCTTCAAAAATGGCTGTATGTCTTTTTCATCATAGACAGCAATGTAAGTTTTTTCAGAGTCTTTAATATTTCTTATAAATGTCCGTAAGTAATTTTTACGCCTTGTGAGGTTTATTATTTCATGTTTTAGATACACGAAATGAATATCTTTATTCTTAATTTGTGTCTGGCAGTCTACTTTTTCTCCAAGTGCATCAAGGTACTGAGAGTAATGGAGATCTACCCCTGAAAGGTTTCCCATCCTATGCCACATCATCGAACGCAGATTTATCTCCATAAGCTTGTATTTTTTATCCCTTGAGTCGTACTTGAATTCGGGCTCTGCAATCCCTTTTAAATCCATGCCCTCAAGGAGAGCTCTTCCCTGTATCCTCACTTCCGCTGGAGCCTCATTTGAGGCACTTGAGAATACTCCAAAATTATTCGGATACTGAGCAAGTTTTCTTCCTGTCCACTCATTGAGGATTTTTCCTTTCATGTCCCGGTAGGCAACATAAGCATATATGCAGTCGTCATTTCCAGGAATCATTTCAGAGGCTAAAAACTTAATCCCGGAAGCCAGATGAGTCTCTATGTATTCTCTTACTTCATCCAGGTCCTCGGGGCTGTTAATCTTTTTATTCCTGAAGACTTTTCCTTTCAGGTCTTCTCTTTTATTGGGCTTTAACAGGATAGGAAACGGGAGGAGTTTGATTTTTTCTATGTCTTCTTTAACTTGAATAGAAAATGTTTTAGGATAGGGAATACCCAGTTTTTCACAATAAGAGTACTGAACAGATTTGTCCAGGCATTTCTGCAAATTTTTCGGGTTAAAGGATAAAAAGCAGAAAGAACAAATGTCATTGTAGAGGGCATGCAGGTGTTCAAGATGTAAATCACTGGTTGGAAACACAATTATTTTTTCGTATTCATTATGTAATTTTTTAATCTCTCGATGCAGGCTTTCTGGGGTTTTTTCAATAAGCACAAATTTATTTATCTTGTTACTGTATGAAGCCAGTTCTCTTGAATACGCAAAAAGAATTATTTCTCTTACCTTTTTTTCATACAACTCCTGAATTATTGAAAAACCATTTACGTATCCCCCTAAAACAAGGACACAGTGACTCTTTTTCATACGAACTCATCCCAAAACTTGATTAGATATCTTTATTATCATTATTATGGCCCTCAAAAATGAGAGCCCGGCTTTGAATCCTATATTAATCAGCTACAAGGAACTGAATATTTATACTCAAACATTTACAGTCTTTTAGTTCAAATTACTTGAGGTAATTAATATAAAAATAATTATATTGTTAACAGAGTAAAAACTGCTTACATTTTAAAAAATATTATCTATCATTCTATTTTATATTATAGTAGTTATTATGTTATATTATATAAAAATGATTTGTTGATGAAAATCTCCCAACATATTTTGATACTAACAATGAAGCTCAGTGTTTTTTTCCATAATTAAAGGCTCAACTGTGAGTTATAAATACCGAATTCAAAAAAGCGGATTTTAGTTTAGGGAGTAAGTACTCAGCTATTCTTTTATTTTTCCCGCTGTATTATTAAAATTACCATACTAAAATTTAAATATACTTACTGGATATAAATAAAAGAATAGATTGATTTTACGTTTAAAAGTTATTTACCCATTTTCTCCTGAAATAAAGCTTATTTATCGATTTTAAAGCTTTATAAATTGTTTTAAAGGTTTCATTACTCCTAAGGATTGGAAGATCACGGACGTTCACCCTTTTTAGCACAATCAACACTATATCAGGAATCTCTAAAAAATCGAAATTAGAGTTTCAAAAGAGCATATGTAATGTTTTCATTGAACTCTTCTGATTCTGTATTAGACAGAATCAGATTGGACTTCTCCGTTCAAAAAAGATTTGCAGAGTAAAAAACATTATATTTATTCCTCATTAGGTGCAGCTTGTTTTTAATACAATTTGAATTTACCGTGAGAATAAATGTATTAGAAAAAACGCAGTGTACAGGGAAACCAGCTCCTTCTGTTCTATAGATATTTTTTTATAAAAGAAAGTTCATGGTCGCTGAAGCCTCCCAGAAGAAACATTGCAAATAAATAAACAAGTACGCCCATCCCTGCCATCTCGAAAAGCCTAATGATGCTTAATATCTCGAAATAGGAAATAAAGAAGTACATTGCGATTGAAGACAGAACGCTTTTAGCAATATCATAAAAATGGAATTCATACTTAATATATTTTAGAGATATATGTATACAGAGAATAGTCATAAAGAAGTATGAGAATAGGGTCGAAAAAGCAGCGCCAATAATACCTATAGAAGGTATGAGGAGGATGTTAATCAAAACATTTGAAATTGCTGCAGCAAAATTGATATAAGTTTGGGTTTTCGTTTTTTTGACAATTAATAGTGTATTGGCAAAAATTTGATAAATTCCTGCCAGAAGGCCGGAAAAAGCAATTATAGGGATCACAAACCAGCCGGAAAGGAAATCTTCAGTCGTAAAGATTCCAAGCAAAGGTTTTGCAAGTGCTGAAAGCCCAAAAACCGCAGGAATGGAAATAAAAAGGAAATATCGCAAAGAGTAGGACATATAAGTTACTACTTTATCGGTTTTATTCTCATCAAACAGTTTTGATAACTCCGGGAAAAGGATAAGCTGAAGAGGACTTACAAAAAGCTGTATGAGGTTACCGATGGAACATGCTGCGGAGTATATTCCCACACTCCCCAGTCCAAGAAAATATGTAACCAGATATCTGTCACTTGATTCAGTAACCCATCTTATAAGAGCATTGGGGGTTAGCGGGAGAGAAAACTGCAGATACTCCCTTATATAAATAAATCTAGGGATAACAAATCCTATCTGTGACACAATCATTAGAAAAGCGATTAAAATAATGATGCTCTGCACCAATAATGTGGCTGTTATTACGCCAAGAAGCCCGTATCCCATTTTGAGAAGTGCAAGAATAAAAAGTAGTTTTCCGAATGCTTCAAAAAGGGTCAGGTAAGAGAATTTATTGATCTGCCTGGACACTCTGAAATAATAAAGAGATATAGGCTCTATCACATTTAAGAGAATCAAAAGAGAGCCTGCCTTGATGAAATAAGTTGCTCCGGGGTCCTTGAAACCGAATGTTGCAAGAGGTTCTGCAAATGTATATAACAGAAAAGAGAGAAGAAGGCCAGACATAGTCACGAAAAAAAGGATTGAATAGACAGCTTCCCTTATTATTTTCTTATCGGTCTCAGAAGATAAAAATCTGACAAGCCCCATTGAAAGACCCATAAGTGCAAAGGGAGAAATGAGGGATACAGTGATATTGATCTGAGCCCAGAGCCCGTAGTAATATGTTCCAAGGCTTTTTGTGATAATTGGAAGTAGAAAAAAAGTGCCCAGGCTTGTAAGCACCTGAACTGTTCCAATAAAGCCAACATCTCTTGCAAACTTCTGGTATGACATCAAATAACCTTGAAAAAATTATGTTTTTAAAATATATTATGAAAAAACACGAAGAGAGCTTACAAATTACTCCTACGATTTGACCCAACTCATTATCAATCTGGTATTTAAATCCTTTTAAGTCTCAAAGTTGCTATATCGATTTAAGTTCCAAAAACATTCATTACGAATCAAAGCAATCAAAAAATCTATTGAACTCTGATTTTCAAATTTCAAGCTTATATGCCTAATTCCTCAAGTTTTAGAGGGAAAGGAATTGTAATTACGAAAATTCGAAACAGCAATTCATATTTTTAAGCATGGGCACATACTCCGGAATTATGAGAAGCTTGTGTGCTTAATAAGTGCAATTTATTCAAAATAGGGAAACATAAGAAGTCAGATATTTTTCTTAGGAAGAGTAGAAAAGCTTTTTTGTGTTTAAATTCATTGACACAATTAAACAAATAAAAAGCCTTATTTTCAGATGAACTCTGAAGAAGCCTTACTTTCGAGTCTGATGTTCTCTTTTCTTTGCCTGTGAATTAAGAAAATTTAGATTAACAATATACTTTTCGAGCTCTTCTGAGGAGTGCAGAAAGGTGGATATATATTCCAAAAAGACAACTCTGCTTCCGGAAACATAATGCTTGAAAAGGCTTCTGGTGGTCAGCCGATCAACCTGTTCCAGGGATACGATTGCAAGATACATGAGTATCCGAATAAAAAATACAAGATGAAGGACGAGCATTTTGACCCATGGGCTGTCTGAACTTATTGCCATCCCGCAAATCCAGTTGCAGAGCCTTAAAGAGTGAGAAAGGAGCCTGATTTTGTAAAACTTCAAGAAGACTGCCAGGACTAGAAGAATAGATAAGCATCCTGCTATAAGATAAATGCCCTCCATTGTTAAATCCATAAAATTCATAGATCCTTACTTTCTGCTAATATTTTAATTTATGTCTTTCTTATTCATTTATGATCAATGATATAAAAGTTAAAAAGAAAAGTTTTAAAATTACAGTAAATTTTGAGAAATAAATATTTACAAATAATTGAATTAACGGAGAACTTTCTTCACTGGAAGAAATAGAGGTAGTTTTGGATATGAAAAAATATGATGTAATTGTTATCGGGGCAGGCATAAGCGGGCTTCTAGCGACTCTGACCCTTTCAAAGCACGGAAAAAAAGTCCTTTTACTTGAGAAAATGAGGTATCTGGGGGGGAACTGCAATAGTTACATGGTAGACGGTTATCAGGTAGATACCGGAGTACACGCGATTACTCACCTGATGGAAGGGCCTCTGAAAATGTTGATGGATAATTATTTTGATTATCTGCCTGTGTTTGAAGACTATGGGTATTACTATATCCGGACTGAAAATACTTTTGTCAAAGTTCCTTCCAATCTGAAAGATTTCGTTACCTTTGACGTACTTCCGAGAAAGGACAGAGTTTTACTTTCCCAGACCCTTACAAAGGCTTTTACCCTTTCCTCATTCGGAATAGATCTTTCGAACCGGTCAGTACATGATTTCCTGCCTAAGAATCTTTCTGAAGACACATACAATTTTGTGGACACAATGTGTATTTCCCTTTCTGGAAAGCCCATGAAGGAGACATCAGCCAAACGCGTCCTGTATGGCAGCAATTTTGTCAGAGACAGCATTACTCAGGAGCAGTTTGATGCCATGATAGGAAAGCTTGAGCCGAAAAAACCTCAGTCTGTAGAATCTATCCTTGCCTCAATTCTTCCGTATCATCTCCACGCTTCCCTACAGGCCAGAATGACCAAAGTCACCCATCCTTTTACATCTCTGGAAAGACTTGCAACAAATGATGTAAATTATTCTCAGGGCTACCCCAGAAAAGGATTAAAGGCTTTACTTAACGCTCTTCTCTACTCCCTTCCGGAAACAGTCGAGATCAAAAAAGAATGTGAAGTAAAATCCATTCTGACACAGGACGGAAAGATATCAGGTGTAGAAGCCGATGAGATCTATTACTCAGATCTTGTAGTTTATACAGGATTTGCAACAGAACTGCCCAGACTTGTAAAGGATCTTCCTCCAGAGTATGCAGTAGATTTAAAAGATATTGTTCATAGCAAAAGCCTGACTATCTGGCTTGGCTTGAAGGAGGAGATTCCGGAATTCAACTATACTGGCTCGGAAATTTGGTTTAAGGATCTTGCTTACTGGGCAACTCCCATCAGCAATTATGACCCATCACTTGCTCCCAAGGACAAACAGCTAATAGGCTTTTCATTTGTAATCGACGAAAACAGTGATGAAATACAAGAACTTAAAAGAGCCTACGACACCATTTTCCGTGCAGTTCCAAACGCTGAGAAACATATAGATATGCAGCATGAGCAGATAATGATCCCCGAAAAAGCTGCAGTCACAATCAATGGAAAGTTTGCAGATATTCGGACTCCAATTAAAAATCTCTATATTGCAGGCACGGACACTGACATGCGTAGCATGGGAATTACACGGGCTTCATATTCGATCATTGAGCTCCTGAAAACCCTTAATGAGGATGGGAATCTCCATTAAAGCTAATACGAAACTGAAGAATTAATGAATAAGCCTAACTGGATCAAAACAAGGACTCAGTTCAAAAATCTAGTGATAAAGTAAGTGTAACGTCACTACACAAATTTATAATTGTATAATTATGTAATGATGTTACGGCAAAAATAATGATGGCTATAAATCTTGCTCTTAATAACTTTTCGGAGCTTCCTCCTCTTTTACATCTTTTTGATATTTTTGATAATGATTTCGAATATTTCACAAAAGGGTTTTTTCGTAGAAAAACTCCTCCGGTTTGTTCTATTTCCGACCTTCTGCAGATGTTCTCAAAAAAGCAACATTTTTCTTGCTATTGATTTTGGAGAATTATTCAAAATCTCCGGTTATTATCTCAAGTGAAGCTTTGGGAAATGGGGTTGAAAGTTTTTATTGAAAGCAAAAAGGTCGAAAATTGCAGGACATTTCAAAAATACTTTTTTGGATCGCATGCACATTTACCAGAAAAACAATAGCAGAAAAAATTGTGAAAAATTATAAGGACATGTGCAGAAAGTGGGATACAAAACAGCGAAGAACCTAAGAATATAAAATGTGCCAATTTATACTTTCAGTCGAATCAAAACTATAGAATGGAAAAAAATACATTTATGGTCACGTACCTACATTTCTTCACTAATATTAAATCTAAAAATTAATCATGAACACGGAAATTTATTTTAATATTTCTTTCTTCTTCGTATTGTTTGATATTATGGAATTTCTAAACCTATATGAGTAATTGTGTTTAAAACTATTATCATTTTTTAAAATTTGGTTAATTTATGAGTTCACTATAAAGTTCTTGCTTAACTGCCACTCTTTTTACGGAATAATTTTTCAAGATTTCCTCTTCCTCAGACTTTACCATCATTTTTACCAGTTCTTTAAATTTGACTTTTGGCTGCCAGCCAAGTATTTTTCTGGCTTTTGAGGAATCTCCTATGAGAATATCGACTTCAGTTGGCCTGTAATATCTAGGGTCTATTTCAACTATCACTTTGCCTGTACTGGCGTCAATTCCGACTTCATCTGCACCTTTTCCCTGCCAAACGATGTCGATTCCTACTTCTCTAAATGCAAATTCCGCAAATTCTCTGACTGAATGGGTTTCGCCTGTAGCTATAACATAATCATCGGGTTTTTTCTGCTGGAGCATGAGCCACATTGCTTCTACATAGTCTTTTGCAAAACCCCAGTCCCTTTTTGCATCAAGATTGCCCAGGTAAAGTTTATCCTGAATACCATATTTTATTCTTGCAGCAGCCATTGCAATTTTTCTTGTAACAAAAGTCTCTCCTCTGATTGGAGATTCATGATTAAAAAGAATGCCATTGCATGCGAAAATACCGTAGGTTTCTCGATATACTCTGGTTATCCAGTAGGCATATAGCTTGGCTGCTGCATAAGGACTTATTGGATAAAAAGGAGTGTTTTCTTTCTGGGGAGTTGCCTTGACATTTCCGTAAAGGTCACTTGTTGAGGCCTGGTAGAATTTCGTCTTCTTGTCAAAGTGGAGAATACGGATGGCATCAAGTAGCCTCAAAGTTCCAAGCCCGTCTGAATCTAATGTGTATTCCGGAGTTTCAAAAGAAACCTGCACATGGCTCTGAGCCGCAAGATTATAGATTTCATCGGGCTGCAATTTCTGGATAATACGGGTAAGGTTTGTCAAATCAGTAAGATCTCCATAATGCATGAAAAAATCGACATTATTCTCATGGGGATCTTTGTAAATATGATCTATTCTTTCAGTGTTAAAAGAGGAAGAGCGCCGCTTTATTCCGTGTACAATATATCCTTTCTCAAGCAAAAATTCGGCAAGATATGCGCCATCCTGACCTGTAATCCCTGTTATTAGTGCAATTTTCGACAACCCATTCACTCCATTATTTTAAAACTTATGCTAAAGATTCTTGACCTGAATCATGTTTTTCATATACCCTCGTATCAAGGCTTATTTTTCCAATTTGGAGAATTGAGAACAGTTAGTACTGAGTTTTACATCTGCAGAATTCTGGAAGTATTTTTTTCATTCTTTAAATAATTAAATAAGTGTAGCTATTTAAACTATTTGTCTTATTTCGTCAATTAATCAAAATTGTTCTTTTTGGTTATTCCTTTTTTATTTATCCCCTAATTTTCATCTATAAAGGCTAACTTTTTTTATACAATTTTTCAAATATTCCTTTTTAAAAGAATCATAAGTTTAAAATGAGGAATCAATGACTGAAACCTACAGGTATCTGCAAAATTAAATTAATCGTAGAGTCTAATGTACTTTATTGGCTCTTCGCTACTTCGAGTAGATAATTTAAAGATCGCGTACTTTAATTATGGATCAGATCCAAAAAAGAGAGTACATTTCCAGACATAGAAATATGTAGAAATGGTTCTGATGCAGCCTGTATTCTGCATTTTCCCCGTTTTCCGCAGTTTACCTTTTCATTTAAGAACGACGAAAGAGTTACTCTAGAATTACAAAATCCTAGTTTATGAAGTGTCAATTTTTAATATATATAGGACTTACGCATTTGCCTGCTTTGCAGGCAACTTTTTAATTTTTTCGATATTTAGGTTAAGGTATATATTGGCTTTTTTAAAAATTGGCTAACAGCATTTCTTGTAATGTTCCACTTTGTTTCAAACCATGTAACTCCTGTTTTTATCCTTTGAATTTCAAATCTTAGAAATGCTCTTATTGCCATCATAATATGTGCTCTCTGCACATTGTTTCTTCTTGCCTGACAGCGTTCTACTCCACAAAACTGTTTTATTCCCCTATGATACTCTTCAATTTTCCAGGCTTTTTTCCCTAACTCTTTCCTTTTTTCTTCTTTCATATCCAGTACATCTGTAGCCCAGTATTGCGCGTCTTCGTCCTTGGAAACTATCCAAAATACCTTAATAAAGCCATATTCTTTCAGATGAACTGTCATTCCTTCTGGTGGAATAGTTAACAATTCAATTGCTACATTACCAGTCTTATCAGGGTTAACTAACCGGTTTTTCTTCAACCTCGTTAACCAGTGCCATCCTTTTTTCCTGATTTCTTTGAGATTCTTTATGCTTGAATACCATGTATCAAAAAGAACAAATTCTGGTCTAAAACCACGTTCTTCTGCCTTATTTAGCATGTCAAGGAAGTGATCATTTTTTGTTTTTCCGTCAGTATCTATATCGTAAATTTTAAAGTCAACAGGAATTATAGCATCATTATATGTCCAGACAACGGTTTCAAGATTGATTCCATTTACAATCTGATGATGTTTACCACTCCATTGCCTGTAAACAAGATCGATGTGTTTGGAATAAGGTTTATCGAGAACAGTATCATCGATAATAAGAAAGCCAGTTTCAGGAATGACAAAAGTCTTGACTTCGTCCCATAAAGCCTCCGTTTCCGGAGGCTGCCTTAGAAGAAGACGAGAAAAAGAGTCATGAGATGGACTATTAGAGTCTATAAAACTGCACTTAGAAGCTTCAGTACAGCTGAAGACGCGAGAAGAAGCAATGAGAAAGTTGATATAATCAAGTTCAGTGCATTTAGCAGGATTTATTTAATTCAACTCAAAGATTTTTTTTTGATTATATTGCATATATTATATTAAAAGATGTATTTTAATATGATTTACAAAAGTGCTTCAACCGCGTAAGTCCTATATATACTATAACATTCAAAGGCCTGGATTTAATTTCAGCAGGTCACGTGGAACATTGAAATAACCTTTCCTTTGCTTTTGTTCCATACTTTGATCGCTTTTGGAGTGGGGAGGAGTTTTACAGTACAGTCTTTTTTTTCAAAAAACTTCTCTGCCTTTTTTGAGAGTTTAACATGCCCGTACTGGCCTGTTCCTATAATCACCTTTTCTGCTCCTTTCTCATAGATGTATTGTGCCTCTGCAAGCGACACTTTATGTGAGGTTCCATAGACTTTTTTCGAAAGCTTTTTCCTGCGCTTTTCTATATGTCCATCCATATGGATGAGAATATCGTGCTCAAAGGTCTCCTTTTTGACTGTAATCGAGCCAAAAGTTGTTGAGTTAATCATCGGTTTCATTGTTCACCCCGATTTTACTTATTTTCTTTTTATTTTCTTGTTATCTTCTGCTCTTACCTTATTTATCTCCTTAAGAAACAGTTTTTAATGGTTTTCTATATCTGGTGGCTAGGGTGCTTCTCATTTCAAGAATAGTGTCCCGTCAACAATAAAATGTCTTTATATTTATATCGTATTACACATAAAGAGTTTTGAGATTACTTATGAATGATACACTGTGGCACTTACTGAAGACGAACGTGAAGCTCTTCGTGAACTTATTTCAAAGGGTAAACATAACTCGCAAAATGTTCTCAACGCTCTGATCTTACTTAGTTGCGATAAAAGTGAATTTAACGCTAACCATTCAACAAATGAAGAAATCTCACGTATTTTGGACATCAGCATGAGAAAAATTGATCGTGGTAAGAAACGATTTGTTGAAGAAGATCTTGGAGAATTGAGGAGACACTAATTTAAACATGGATCTGGAAGAGAACATTTTTCTTGACATGGATACCGCAGTTCCGTTAGGCATAATCATCAATGAACTTCTTTCTAATTCCCTCAAATATGCATTTCCTAACAGAGAAGATAATGGGAAAATTCAAATCAAACATTGTAGAGAAGAAACCTCGAAAATAAAGTCAATAGAGCAGGAAACAATGATAAGAGCTTAAAGGGTCGACAATTTTATCCTGATAGTCTCAATAATGGGATTGGCCTACCTGAAAGTGTTCCGGAATTCTGAAGGTCTTGGCATACAACTTGTTACAACGCTTGTAGACCAGCTAGAAGGTAGAATTGAATTAAAACGAGACAACGGAATGGAGCTCATTATAAGGTTTACGGTAGTGTAAAAGAAGGAGAGAAACTATTTTTTAACAGTACCGGGGATCTGTGTGATTGACAAGAAGCCAGACCATGTTATGTGCAGCTATTTTAAATTTTCAACAACTGACTATAATAACGTGGGTTTTCATCAAGATTCGTTATCGTAGTTCTGGCAGTTAAGTTTGTGTCATTGAACGTAATACTGGTTCGAGGATTTTTGGCGGTTAAGATGGTACTATTCGATTTAGGACCACTTAGCTGATTTGAGTTTTTATTTTCTGACTCAAAGTTCATACCAAGCCAGAACTCATGAAGGTTGCCTTTAAATCCGAGCTGTCGGGCTAACATATTGGTGTAGTCAGATGTGAATTTCATATTTTATATATAGCATAGAACTGATTTAAACCCGATCCCTTCTAGCACTATTTAGGGAGATTTAAAGATATTCTTCAAAATCGGACGGTTGAAACTCGGATGATTAAAACGAGGCAATAAAGATATCCTTTTTTCAGGATTGATTAGCAACTCATGGATAAGACCAAATTTTGGTATGGAATCGAAAGGAAGTCAATGAAATATATACTCTGTATAGAAAGATCTGAGAATTTAGAGAAAGACTTTATCGAAATGAAGAAGCCGTTTTCAGAAAAAAGATCCAGTAAAAAGGCTGAGCTGATTGCTCTCCACAGAATTGCAGAATCGAGAAAAACAGAGGAAAAACGCATCTGTGATATCCTTATGCCGTTCATTTAGTTGAGTCTGAGATGCTGGCATCCAGAGAAGATAATCCAGAGCCTTAATTTAATAGATTAAATAATTAGGACTTACGCACTTGAGGTACAAAACCAAGTTCCATCGACTTTGTGACCAAAATCGATATCTAGATAGTTTTAGGCTTAAAGCTATTGATATATCAGCTCAACCGCGTAAGTCATGATAATAAAAAATCGGTGACAAGAGTAAGATTTTAGACCTTAACCGTTGAACAATGAATTCCTTTATATACCTTATCCAGAAAGTCTTCTCTCGTTCGAGATAGTGAGTCTCTATTTGTATAGGCAGATTTATATGTTCTAAGTGCTTTAGATGCATTGAAAATAAAGATCCGTATAATCATCTGTTATTAAAAACCAATTTTGTTTTTAATCAAAGGGTTCTATACAATCTTGTTTTTGAACTATCAACTATCCGCTCAAGCGGAGGTGAAACGAAAATGGCTTTTAATGACAGAAATTTCAGGGGAAATTCCGGAGGCTTCCGCGGTAACAGCGGTCCAAGGGAAATGACAAAAGTGACCTGTTCTGACTGCGGTGTTGAGACTGAAGTTCCGTTCAAACCAACCGAAGGCAGGCCAGTATACTGCAGGGAATGTCTTCCAAACCACAGAAAATTCTAAAGATAATCTGCATCAGATGTTAATCTTGTAATTAATTTTATATTAACATCTGATTCATCTTTTCTTTTTGTTTTTTTGGCTTATTCTCTTTGTTTCTTCACATATTCTTACCTCGTGCGGCTGAGAAAACTGAGAATAAAATGGCATAGAGAATGAGAACTAGTATGAACTACCAATCCCAAACTTTTGTTATTTTTTGTTAATGTTTCAAGGAGGAGTTAATTTGGCTAATTACAGAAGCACTATCCGGAAGAAAAGATTAGGTTCCACAAAACCAGTAAATTCAGGAGATGCCCCTGAAACATCCAGGGTACGAATCCCCCGCAAGGAAAGAAACGAAGTCCTGGCAACGGTTTCAAGTTTACTGGGCTCAAAAAGGGTAACACTTCAGTGTATGGACGGCATTGTTCGCATGGGCCGTATCCCGGGCTCTAAACATAAAAAAATGTGGATTCGTGAAGGTGATATTGTTATTGCCAATCCATGGGAAATTCAGGATTCCAAAGCCGAAGTAACCTGGAAATACACAAGACCTCAGATTGAATGGCTTGAGAGAAAAGGTTACCTTAATTTCTAATTAAGGTGGGCTAATAAAGATGCCTGATGAAGGCATCTAAAATAGAGGTATCTAAAAAGACGCTGAAATCCTTTTTTACTTTTCTGGATTTCGCTTTGTCAATATATTTTCTTCAGACCAGTTTTAGAGTAACAATATCCTTTTGTTTAGATGACTATTTTTTCATATTAAACTGAAATTGCCAGCATTGTAACGAATTGGTAAAAGCAAAATAGATATATCGAAGAGAAAAGTGAATTAAAGAAAGATCAGTTAAAATGTCATTGTTGAGTGTTCTTCTTTTGGTCAGACTTTCAGCAAGTAATTTAATATTTTTTATATGTATCCTCTTTTTGAATTACTGGCATTTCCCATGTTTCCTTCAAACCATCTGCAGTATTCTTCAGGGCATTGCTTCTCAGGACACTCATGAATATACTCAAGGATATCATTGAGTTTTGCGCTGGCCATTGATATTGAAGTATCTGCACTTCCGTAATAAATTCGGAGTTCATCATTCACTATCACCCATCCGCAGGGGAAAACAACATCATTAACATCTCCACTACGCTCATAAGGTTCGCGGGGTCCGAAAACCCATCCTTCTGATCTGTGGAGCACTTTCCTGGGATCTTCAAGATCAAGAAGAGCCAGTCCAAGTCGATAACTTTTTTTAGGGGTTGTCTGGCGTACTCCATGGTACATAACCAACCAACCGTCAGATACACGAAGTGGCTGCGGAGATAAGCCTATTTTGTATGCATCCCACCATCCCCCTTCCCGAGCATATAGAAGAACCTGATGTTCCCCCCAGGATCTCAAATCTGTGGAAAAGGAGATCCAGATGTTTGCCTTTAAAGTATGACCTGTAGGTGCAGGTCTGTGCAAAATTGCCCATTTGTTATTAAATTTTACAGGGAATATAGCAACATCTTTGTTATCAGGAGGCATGACAGGTCCTATTCGTTCAAATGCCCTGAAATCCTCTGTAAAAGCAAGAGCCGGCAAAGGACCTGAGTCCGAAAAAGCTGTATATGCTATAGCCCACTTTCCCATTTCATCTATGTAAGTTATTCGTGGGTCTTCAACTCCGTATATCTCTTCAGGATAGTTTAGAGGATCTGGAAAAAAAGTTGGTTTACTGTCAATTTCCCAGCCATTGATTCCGTTTTTACTCCTGGCTACTGTAAAATGAGAAAAGCCCCTGTGGTCTTCAACACGCGCCAGTAATAAAATTTCATCATTAACTATGGCGGCTGCAGGGTTAAACACTGAATTAGCCTGGTAAGGCCAATCTTCAACTGTAAGTATAGGATTTTTTTTATGGCGTACAAATAGTTCCCCATGGTCTTTCCAGATCATATTATTCCCCATCCCTTTCAGATTTTTATTATTCCTCATTAAAAGCTATGCAAATAAAAACTAAAAACTGCACACAACTCCTTTTCAGGGCTTGATATCAAGCACGTCCTCCACATATGCCCTGAGAATTTCTGCAACACTCCAGGCCTGGGCAATGCAGCCTCCAGGGGCATGAGGATAGTCACCATTAAACACTTCAGAAATCGTGCCGAGACCTGCGGTTTCAAGATGTGTATCAAAGCCCTCAATAAGAACCCGCATAGCTTCACGACTGTCTTTTGAATAATTGTGGACTTTCCGGTAAGCTTTCACATAGGCCCCAAGGAGCCAGGGCCAGGCTGTCCCGTTGTGGTAGGCCGTATCTCTAGTTACGGCGTCTCCATGATACTGTCCCTTATATATGGGATCATCACTCGAGAGAGTTTTGAGCCCAAAGGGTGTGAGAAGATCTTTTTCAACTCTATCCACAATTGCTTTTTCTTTATCAGGAGAAAGAATAGTATAAGGGAGCGATACGGCAAAGATTTGATTGGGACGGATTGCAGGATCTTTAACCTGGTTTCCTGCTTCATCCTGATATATCAGATCAAAGAGGCAATTAGTCTCAGGGTTCCAGAAAACATCCTCAAAATTTGAGGCAACGCTGGCTGCAAGGGTCTCATATGGCGAAATGTCTTTGCCGAGAAGAATTCCCAAATTGGAAGCAGTCTTCAGGGCATTATACCAGAGAGCATTTATCTCACAGGCTTTACCTGCTCTTGGGGTCACTGCCATTTCCCCTATCTTGGCATCCATCCAGGTTAGTTGAGGTCCCTGTTGAATGAGATAGTCAAAATCCATTCCGATTCCAAAATCTGTACCTTTATGATAATTGTCTATAATAGTCTCTACAGTATCCCAGATGTCCGAGAGGAAGAGAAAGTTTTTCGTATATGCAAAGTAACGGCTAACAGCATGAATAAACCAGAGAGAAGCGTCAACTGTATTGTAGATCGGCTCCCCTCCGAAAACCGGGAAAGTATTGGGGATTAAGCCTTTCCTACAGTACCTGGCAAAATTTTTGAGAACTGATCTGGCTTCCTCGTAACGATATGGAACCAAAAACAATCCAGGCAGAGAAATCATGGTATCCCTTCCCCAGTCAGAGTACCAGTGATATCCTGCAATCACCGTATTTTCACCTGAAGAAGGATTTTTCACTATAAATGCATCAGTTGCCCTGAGAAGCTTGAGAGCGAAGGGTTCGATGAGCCTGGAATTGAGAGAAAGTAGATTCTGCCTATTTACTTCCCTTGTATAAAGCTCCTCAACTTGCTCGAGAGTAAAAGAGGAAATATCGTCTGTTGAAGCAACGATAAATATTTGAGAAGTTCCCATTTTGAGTTTGCTTTCGAAATAACCGGGACTGAAATTATCCTCCTGGGAGTTGCAGTCCCTTTGTTTCTCAACATCGTATTCGAAGTTGTAGTGCCAAACCGGATCAGGATAGTACTGAATATTAGACGAGAGCGAGAAGGTAAAACCATTAGAACTTTCCAGTTTTACTCCTGCATGACCAGCTTTCTGAGAAAAGGAAAGATACCCTGAACGAGTAGTGAAGTGAAAGTCTCTTGAATTTACCAAAGGGAATATTTTTAGCAAAGCTTCCTCTTTTCTGGATGTTATATCATAAAGAACACAGGTTGTATTACTGTTATGGACCATGAAGACTATTTTCTTTATGATAAAGTCTCCAGGCTCGTAAACCCAAACAGGAAACGGGTCGTAAATAAATTCTGAAAGATACTCGAAGCCTGCAGGAGAAATAACATCCGGATATTTATGGGCTGCAAGTTTATAAATTTCTTCATTCCCTCTACTAATTGCGATTTCTTCATCAAGGGAAGAAAGCAGCAAGAATCTCCCTGGGGAGTTCTCCGGAGCTGCCACAAGCAGTCCGTGGTAAGTCCTTGTTCCAGCTCCTATAACTGTAGAGGAAGCATATCCTCCAAGCCCATTTCCGGTAATCCACTCTCTTTTAATTCCTTCTTCATATGTTGAAAGAGAATCTCTTCCAAGCCTGACCCCACTCATGTATATTTGATTAGGATTGATTTGTTAAATAGCTGTACGTTTGGAAAAAAACAATCCCTTTATGAATTGTTCTTTTTACATACTTGAATTCTCTATCGTATTCTTTTTTCCTTCTAAAAGTCGCTTACAGAGGGGAAGCAGGTACAGGACTGCGTCTGGCAAAGGCGGCCTTGAGATGGTCATTCGCCAGACCAATTGCGCTGCAAGTGGCAGGTGTACCCGCAAGTGCGTTTAGCATCACGAAATCGTGTATAGTTCCAAGGTATCTAACGGCTGTAACATTAACACCTGCTTGAATCAGCTTATGAGCATACGCTTCACCTTCGTCACGGAGCACATCATTTTCATCAGTGATAATAAGAGCTGGCGGCTGTCCTTTAAGCTGATCAATTGAGGCCTGTAGCGGGGATGCTGTCGGTTGTCTGCTCGCTTCTTCGTCAGGTAAATAGTTGTCCCAGAACCACTTCATAGCCTCACGGGTGAGCCAGATGTCGGTTGCAAACTTCTGATATGAAGGGGTATCGAAATTGGCATCAGTAACAGGATAAAAGAGTACCTGATAATCAATTTTCGGGCCTCCACGCTCCTTTGCCAGCAGCAGGACCGCTGCTGCCATATTCCCGCCTACGCTATCTCCGGCAACTGCTAACCTTGAAGAGTCCAGGTTGAGTTTTTTCCCGTTCTCTGCAATATACTTCGTCGCTGAGTATGCCTCTTCTATAGGTGTCGGGTATTTTGCCTCCGGGGACGGCGTGAAATTCACAAACACAACTGCAGCATTAGCTCCGCTGGCAATTTCCCTGACCAATCGATCATGCGTATTTTTGTCCCCAAGCACCCAGCCGCCTCCATGGAAATACATCACGACTGGCAGGGTCTCTTTGATTCCTTTTGGCCTTGTTATTGTAATCGAAACCTGTCCATTAGGACCGGCTGGGATGTTCAGATTTTCAATATCAACAGGCAGTTTTGCAACTTCCCCTGCCTGTAAATCGGAAAGAACTTTACGGGCATCTTTGGGTGATAGTTTGTAAATCGGAGTTCCACCCTGCTTGTTTACTTTTTCTACAAATGCTCTGGTTGTTGGTTCCAGTGATTCGATGATTTGATTCATGAATTATCCCCCTTAGCTTGCTTTTATTCGTAATTTGATTGATGTAATTAGTAATGCAAAAAATAATCTCAGAGTCCACCTGCAATTACAGGATTGATGTTCAAAATCACTATAGGATTCCCTATGGGAATTGCAGATATCATTTAGAGCAAATAATTTAGTTAAACATGCGCCTGGTTTTCTTTGTTAACAGGTAAAACTGGACTACTGTTGAGCAGATATATAACTGAGAAATTTATATAATTAATAGAATAAATTTTCCTTATGAATAGTAATCTCTAAAAAGAGCAAAAATAAAAAAGTTCAGAAGAAAGAAGGGGCATGACAGAAACAATTTTTGCCTCGAATTTCTACCTGCTGCTTTTAAAAATCTTGTAGCAGGAAAAACATAATTAGCTGCCGTAGAAAAATCATTTCAATAAGATTCTACGTTTTAAACAAAATCCGGGGAGATTTGAAGTAAATTATCAAGGGGTTAAAAAGCATGACATATACCTTTCTGAATCCAAAGATAGCCCTTATGGGCGCTGGCTGTGTAAAAGAAATTGGCAAGCATGCAAAAGATCTTGGGGCTACAAAAGCCCTGATAGTTTCCGGCAAAAGCAGGCATGGAGAAGAGCTCGCACGAGATATTTACAGGATTCTTGAAAAAGAAGGCCTGGAAGCAACAATCTTTGCAGGAGCAGATCCGAATCCGACCGATACTTCGGCTATGGAAGGAGCGGATATCTACAGAAAAGAAGATTGCAATATAATAATTGCTGTCGGAGGCGGAAGCCCGATGGACTGTGCCAAGGCAGTTGGCATTGTGGTATATAATGGCGGATTGATCAATGATTATGAAGGCATCGGAAAAGTTACGAAAGGAATTCCTCCTCTCATTACGATAAACACAACCGCTGGCACTGCAAGCGAAATGACAAGTTTTACAATTATTACGGACACGAAAAGGCACATCAAAATGGCAATTGTTGACCCTCGAATTACACCTGACATAGCGGTCAACGACCCTGAACTTATGGTAAGCATGCCGCCTGCACTTACAGCTGCAACCGGAATGGACGCCCTTACACATGCAGTTGAAGCTTATGTTTCTACCATGGCTACCCCGACAACCGATGCGGCTGCTATCAAGGCAATCGAGCTTATCTCAAAATATCTGCCTGAAGCCGTTGCTCACGGAGAGGATGTAAGGACAAGAGACATGATGGCTCATGCCGAATATCTCGCAGGCATCGCATTCAATAATGCAAGTCTTGGCTACGTGCATTCCATGGCTCACCAGCTTGGAGGGTATTATAACCTTCCGCACGGTGTTTGTAACGCTATTCTTCTTCCCTATGTGGAGATGTACAATAAGCAGGTAGTCCCCGAACGTTTTGCAGACATTGCACGGGCAATGGGAGAAAAAGTTGAGGGATTGAGTCCTGAAGAAGCTGCAGATAAAGCCATAGATGCCATTAAAAAGCTTGCATCAAAAATTGGAATTCCCTCCGGTTTAAAAGAGCTTGGGGCAAGGGAAGAAGACCTGGAACTTCTGGCTGAAAATGCCATGAAGGACGTCTGCAGGCTCACAAATCCCAGAGATCTCTCAAGAGAGGAAATTATCGAGATTTACAAGAAAGCCATGTAATTTCACAGAAAAGAGATTTAATTTGAGACTTTGCAGGAAAACGATGAATCTGAAGAAACACTTTAAATTAAGAATGCAAAATTCTTTGGAAAATGGGCGAGATGTTAAGTTAATGAACTCATCCCAAAACTTGAAATTTGCTTCTTATGCCTCATATTTTGAATGATCAATCAAGCTCATAATCACGAAAATAATTCTGAGAATCCCCAACGATAAGAATAAAGTGGCTTTTGGGATAGGCTCAATAACTTGGCAATTTAATCCATAGTCTGCTCCTTTGCAAAGCTTATGGACTCATACGTGCCAAATTATAAATTGGTTTGAATAAATAGTAATACACGTTATCTGCGTGGGGGAGACTTCTGGAACAATTCCACGAGCCGCCAGTCTGGACCCTGATGGAGCAAATTTGAGCGTTACTACGATTTCCAGAAAAAGGCTTACCATTAATTCTCTCCTATTTTTTGACAGGATAAAATAGGCGCTCTGCAAGGTAAGTTACCTGCACTGCAATAATAAACAAACAGAAACAAACGGAGGGATTTTTGACGCGAAGAATCATGGGAAATTCCAAAAGCCATGGAGCAGAAAGCAAACACATCTACAAGATGCATGAAAAACTCGTTTCTATAGGGGATGATTACTGGATAGAAAATGAGGAAGGAAAGAAAGAATTCTACGTAGATGGCAAAGTACTACGCCTGCGTGAGACCCTTATTTTCAAGGATGCGCAGGGAAACGACATGTACAAAATACAAGAAAAGTTGCTCCATATAAGGGACACAATGGACATCAAAAGAGCAGATGACGGCCTCGCCGCAACAGTCAAAAAAGCTCTTATTACCATCTTACGGGACAAATGGAAAGTTGAAATTCCAGATGGGCCTGATATGGAAATTCATGGCAATATTCTGGACCATGAGTATAGGATTGACTCGGAAGGAGAAAGAATCGCAGAAATCTCAAAGAAATGGTTCCGAATAAGAGATACTTATGGAGTTGAGATTGAACCCGGACAGGACACTGCGCTTATCCTGGCGATTACAGCAGCGATCGATCAGATGGCTCACGACTGATAAAAGAGCAAGAAGAGGGGTTGAGACTGATTTTTGTATTCATTAGCTAATTGGAAATGTGTTCTCTCTTTATGTTTTAAGACTCACTTGTCTCTCACTTCTCAATAATGTGGCTGATACATAAAGGAGTTGCAGATAATGAATATGAGTGGCAGTTCAATACCAGCTAAAATTTTACTCTACAGCACTCTTGCTGTTATACTTACATTGGGAATGAGAGAGATAGCTCCTATACTCACGACCATTATTTTCTCTATATTCGTTGCACTGCTTTTTACCCCGCTTGTCCGCTGGCTGAAAAAAAAAGGGATTCCAGGTGGATTGAGTGTTATTCTGGTAATTTTGTTACTCTCTCTAATTATCCTGATTCTCGGGATAATAGTCGTCAGAGCGGCTCTCCAGTTTGGAAGCCAGATTCCGATATATCAGGATCAATTAACTTCTTTCATGATTAATTTTGCAAAATATATCCCTTCATACGAAGGTTTTTCCGTACAGTCAATTGTTCGCGGTACAGTATCAATTACGATCTCTCTTATGATAAGCATTGTTAATGGAATTGTAAACGCCGGGACAACAGTCGGAATTATTGTGGTTACAGCAGCATTTTTGCTAATAGATGCCTCCAATGCTCCTGAAAAAGCAGATCATGAGCTTGGAAAGCAATCTGAACTCAGATTGAGGCTGGGTAGTTTTAGCAAGAAGCTGGTAAAATTTATTGTCATAAGAGCAGAAGTAAATATTATCACAGCCACAGCAATCGCTCTTCTTCTCTTTATAGGAGGTATTGACTACGCTATTCTCTGGGGGGTTCTTATATTCCTGCTAAGCTATATCCCTTACATCGGTCTGGTTGTAGCTTCAATTCCTCCCATAATGCTTGCGATTTTTAAGTATGGGCCTTTAGGTGCCCTTGCAGTCATTCTAATTATCTTCGTTGTTGACGCGCTTGCAGAAAATATTCTTTTTCCGTCACTTATGGGAAAAGGTGTGCAATTATCTCCTGCTTTTTTATTTGTTGCTCTACTCTACTGGAATTTCGTGCTTGGACTTGGAGGTGTGCTGCTTTCCATACCTCTTACAATTGTTTTAAAAATTTTACTTGAAAGCTTTGAGGAAACAAGATGGCTGGCCAGATTAATGGGTCCAGCAGATGATATTGAGAATGGGGAAATAAGCATCACATGAGATAAACTGTAAACCGACATGGAGGAGTTGTAAAATATGAGGAGGAGTTGTAAAATATGAAAATGAATAACAGTTCAGTACCAGCCAGGATTCTGGTATACAGTACTTTTGCTGTCATCCTGACAATAGGAATGAAGGAAATATCTTCTATACTTACAACCATCTTTTTCTCTATCTTCGTTGCCCTGATATTTACTCCGCTTGTCCGCTGGTTCAAGAGAAAAGGTATTCCCGGAGTACTGAGTGTGCTTCTGGTAATTTTGTTATTAACTCTAATTATCTCTGTTCTTGCGGTTGTAGTCGTTGGAGCCGCAGTCCAGATTGGAAACCAGCTTCCAAACTATCAAAGCCGGCTTATAGAGATTCTGGAAGAACTCTCACCACATCTTCCATCTACTGAAGAATTATCCCTGCAGTCCATTATTCGCAGCATTGCGTCAGTTGCAATCAGCCTTACGGTAAGCATCCTTAACGGACTTATAAATGCCGGGACAACAGTAGGAATAATTATAGTCACAGCGGCATTTTTGCTGCTGGGTGATGCTGGAGATCAGGAAAAAGCAGAAGAACAACCCATACTCAAATCACGGCTAAATAAGTTTGGCAAAGGTCTTGTGGAGTTTATCGTAATAAGAACAGAAGTAAACCTTGTGACAGCTATTGGAATTACAGTAATTCTTCTCATAGGGGGTATTGATTTTGCAATTTTCTGGGGCATAATGGCATTTTTTCTCGGTTATATTCCATACATCGGCCTGGCTTTAACTGCAATCCCTCCAGCTGTTTTCGGGCTGCTCCAATATGGGATTGTAGGCTCTCTAGCTGTGATTATAGCTATCTCGATAGTTAATGCGCTCACAGAAAACGTAATCTTTCCTTCACTCGCAGGGAGAGGCCTCAAACTATCTCCGGCTATTGTATTTCTTTCCCTTCTCTACTGGAATTATGTGCTTGGAGCTACAGGAATGCTGCTTTCCACGCCTCTTGCTATGGTCTTAAAGATTATTCTGGAGAGCTTTGAGGAAACTAAATGGCTGGCCAGATTGATGGGGCCAGATGGAAATGGAGCAGAAGGTGAAGAAAACGAGAGGCAGGAAAAAGGAAGTTGAAATTCCGGAAGATGAAAAGGTACTTTGAAGCTATCGGTTTCGTAAAGAGCCAATTAAATTCGATTCTAGTCTTATGCCGATTTAATCTTAATTCTAATCTTAATTTTAATATTATATATGTTAATTCATATATATTTTGAGTTTTATACTTGTTTTTACCAATAATGATGTGACTGCTTTTTGACTGCAGAGTTCTTTATAGGGGGAAAAAACACAGGAAGCATTGGAGGTCCCATTAATCATTCATATGACCCTTCCGCCCTTCAACAGCGCAGCAAAAACTGGAAAGCAGAAGCAGAGTCTTGACTGGGGGATAGTGAATGGATGAAATAATTTTTGGGCCGATGCAGCTCTTAGTTATTGTATTCGATAATCCGAATTTTCACGGCCAGATTCGGCGTGAACTTGAGTCAGTAATGAATAAAGGAATGATCAGGCTTATTGACCTGCTGTTTGTGTGGAAAGACGAAGATGGGAACATCAAGTCCCTTGAAACTACACAGCTGAACGAAGAGGAGAGAATGCGTTTCGGTGCTGTTATAGGGGGACTTATTGGGTATGGAGCCGGCGGTGAAGAAGGAGTTAGAGGAGGCACTGAGGCTGGAATCCTGGCAGCGGCTCAGGAGAATTACGGAATCACTGAAGAGGATATTCTTGAGATAACCGAAGCCATCCCAGACGGTACCGCCGCTGCTATCCTTATTATCGAACATCTCTGGGCAAAAAGTCTGAAACAGGCAATCCGGGATGCAGGAGGAATACTGATCTCGCAGGGAATGCTCACACCTGAACTGCTCATGGCAGTAGGGGAAGAACTGGCAGAGGCTGTTAATTTTGCAGAGAAGAAGAAAAAGGGATCTCAGGCAGCGACTCCCTTCTGAAGTATGCCTGCTTAAACTGCCACTATATTCAATGTCGTAATTGAAAATAGAGAAGTAAAGCATTTATTCTCTATTGGCGGCCGAAGATTCAAAAGCTGTCGCGGAAGGAAGAAAGCCGGCCAAGAAGGGAGGAATTAAAAACGAGAACTCAAATAGTTCAGGCATGGCCTGAATCTTTTGTATTTATTGAATATATAAACTGAGGGATTAGGGGGGAAAAATCCAGATTTTTTCAACCGACCCCGAATCCGGTTTAAATGAGCTACATAATTCTCAAAAATTTGCAATGTGTGTTTACAAAAAGTAATTGCATTGAGTCGCTTATGGGAATTTCTGTGCCTCTACAAAGCCGACTCTAATCCTGATATCTTTACCTGTAATTTTTGAAAATTAGCTATTTTAACACTCAGTTTCAGAATCCGGACATACCCTTAAGTTATATATAAATCGCTAATTTACTCAAGTCGCTAGTTGACTCAGTGAAAAAACTCCGATGGAAGGTAAAGCATGCTAAAAGCCATCGTTTCAAGTGTATTTTTTATTGTCGCATCGAGTCTTAGTAAGGAGATAGACAGGATATTTGCGCAGCATCAACAGCAAAAGCAGGTCATTGTCACTGAAGAGATGCTGCAAAAACTTCCAGAGCCTGTAAAAAGATATCTTGCATATACTGGAGTAGTTGGCAAACCGATGGTTCAAAAGGTAAGGCTTAAGCAGATAGGGAAAATTAGAAAAGATTTCACACAACCCTGGATGAATTTTGAGGCTAAGCAATACTATTCCGTAAGTCCGCCTGGTTTCGTATGGGTTGCACATATGAAATTTTTCGGTTTGCCGTTTGTGCGGGTGAGAGATTATTATATGGAAGGAAAGGGCAGTATTCTGGTGAAAGCTCTTTCATTACTCACAATTGGTAATTCTGAAGGTAAGGAAATGGATCAGGGGGCAATGATGCGTTACCTTAACGAAATGATGTGGTTTCCATCGGCTTTTTTGGGAAAGAATGTTTCTTTCGAATATATTGATGCCAATTCAGCGAGAGTAACGCTGAAGGACATTGATAAAAGTGTGACAGCAATAATGTACTTTGATGACGAAGGAAAATTGACAAACTTCATGGCTCCGCGTTATCGAGATATGGGCAAAGATAGATTTGAATTTGAACATTGGTCCACTCCGATTCGAGAATACGGTGAATTTGAAGGGCTCAACCTCCCCCGAAAAGGATCGGGAGTCTGGAATTTAAAAGAAGGCGATCTGGAATATATTGACGTAACCGTGACCGATTTAAATTATAACCCGGATGGGCCTTATTGAAGATCCTTGGGCTTATTAAGGAGTCTCTTTGAAGAATTAAAGGCAGCTTTAGTTATCCTTTCAACTTTCGGGTCATTATCTTTTAATTTTCGACATCACACTCTGAGTAATCAGTTTTTCGTACTTTCTCCAGGTATTTTCATCAATTTCAGGCATAGATATACTATGAGCTTCACTTCTCGCAGGAGCGGTGCAGGAGTCGATTACTTTCTGGATGGCGGCAGGATCTTTATTTCCAACCATATCTATGACTTTTATTTCTCTGAGAAAGCGGGTGATTGCAGTCATCGGGATTTCATTTAAGTAGGGCAGGGATGCTTTTGAACCGACTATTTTTCGCGAGCCTGCCATTGTAGAAACGCCATTTTCAGCAAGTGCAATCAGGGACTGACCTGGAAAATGGGCACTATCTTCTCCGCAGACGACCAGGCAGGTTATATTCGGGTTTGCAAGAACATTTGCAATTATTTTCTCAATCCCGAAGTTCTCAGAAAAGCAAGTTCCGCAGATAGCATAATTTTTCAGGTTCCAGATTCTATAGTCAGAGGTAAGAGTCACTACAGCTACGCTTGAATTTACATTCCCTATTACATAGTCACCATCAGTTACAGGCCACTCCATAATATCGCTCCTGATCTCAAAAGGCAGTATCTCACTTGATTACTCAGAATAATGTTGTTTTTCTGAAACTTATACTATATGTTTTCACTGGATTATCATATCACTTTTATAAGCTCAACTATTCTCCTAAATCCTCAGAAATGCCTGCTGAAATTCTCTCGGCTTCAATTTCTGCCAGTCTTTCTTTTTCGATTTTTATAAGCCTGAATGAGAGAAAAACAACTATGTATATTATTGCGGCTGCGATAAGGAAGGAAATTGCTCCGAAATGTGTATAGAGAAGGCCACCTGCCAGAAGGCCGATTATACTTGCCAGGCTACTTGCACTCATGGCAAACCCCTGTACTGAGCCCTGATACTTATTTCCTGCAAATTTTGAGAGGATAGAGAGGATAGAGGGCCACATGATTCCGTTTCCAAGCGCAAAAAAGACAGCTGCTATATATAAAAGGAAAAAATTTCCGGGGACTATGAGGATGAACTGCAGGCCAAGGATGAAGCCTCCACCGACTACCAGAAGCGATTCCCGATACCTTTTAGCAAGTCTTCCAAGAACAGGTCCCTGCACGAAAGCCATAAGGGCACTAATAACGGAGAAATAAATGCCAAGTGTGGCAGGATTCCATTCAAGGGCTGCAACAGCAAATATCGGGAATGCAGTATAATATATATTAAAACCCAGAAAGATAAGAAAATAAAGGGTCAGCATGAAAGGGATATACTCAAGCTTGAAAATCTCGTTGAAGGTAACTTTATTTTCTCCTTCTACACGATAACATTCCTTTTGCTCCTGTCCAAGTACTTTCCTTATACTTTCAGGTTCGGAGTATCTTTCAATTTTGCAGGGTTTGGAATCAGGTAGGAAGAATATCACGACAAGAGCCCCTATAACTGAAATTACAAGGGCTGCAGACACAGGGAGAAGTTCACCGTAAACAGTTGCCCCGAGGAGACCTGCAAGGGCAGGGCCGACTACATATCCAAGATTGGAGGCAACAGACATCCTTCCATAGTTTTTGTTTCTATCCTCTTCGGATGTCAGGTCTGCAAGATACGCGTTTGCCACAGATATGTTTCCTCCTGTAGCCCCATCAAGAGCTCTGCCACAGAAAAGCGCAAACAGAGGAAGGGTGACTGTAAATGTACCAAGAAATTCGGAGTTAACTTCTATTAAAGGGATTATCGGCAGGAAGAGCGCGGAAAGAAAGATTATCCATCCAATAACGGTCCCAATCTGGCTCAATAACAGAATTTTTTTCCTCCCATAAAGGTCAGACCAGCGCCCCAGAACAGGAGCTCCGATGAGCTGGAAGAAAGGATAAGTGGAAGTCAGCAGGCCGTAGATAAGTGCATTTCCTTTGTAGTCAGTCACGAGAAATACGAGAAAAGTGAGGATAACCCCGAATCCCAGGGTTCCTATGAATGTGATCGTATATAAGGGAAAAAGTGCCTTCCCTTCTACAGATGAGGATTCTGAATCCCGAATCATCCATAGATAGTATGTTTACTTCATGCCTTATAGTATTTCATATCTAAATTTTCGAGTTTCGATGTGGCTTCTTTCGGAGTAAATGAATGCTATTCTTTCATTTCTCTATGAAAAATACCGCTAAACACAGGCCAAGAGTCACTTTCCCGGTGTTGTTTCCAGAATGCCTTTTTCTGGAAAGGTTCTAAACTCTTCTCATTTGTATCCCATGTCGAGACTTAAACGTGAGGTCAAGCTAAGTCTTTAGACAATATCTAAAATCTGGACATTCTGTACTTAAGAACAGCTCATTAAGAGGTTTTTATGTTATTTGGGAGCTGTATGAGGAACTAATTAACGCCTGAAATGATTCTTTTTGCTTTATTCGCATTCTAGCCGCTTTCAGAGATTTTATAAAGAATAAAAAGATGAATAATACGTGAAAACTACCTTTTGCTTTTCTCGGAGACTTTTTAATTGATATAGGAGTTTATATACTGATTTATTTAAATTTGGAGTTTCCATCATCTATTATCAAGGTAAATAAAGTATTATCAAGTTTTAAACCCTTTACGCATAGCAATATTCAGGACTGTTATAAAAAGTATACTTATATTCTAATTTTACAATATGAGTTTAGTCCCAGGTTGCTTCCCTTGAAATAAAGCAAAAGTCGGGAGCAATATACGGGAAATTAAAAGATCTTTAAATTTGAAGGAATAAAGATCTCTCTAAAAAATAAGAAGGAAACTTCGAAAAACGAGGAACAAACACGGAGAAAATTGAACACTAGTACGTTCAGTGTACGAAAGTTGCGATATCTGCTCTTTCAATTAAGTCTCTGTTCCTTCCGGAGATGCTGTGGCAGAAATCGCTACCAGATCCCGTGCAGGCAACCTGCATTATGCCTCTGAACAGGTACTGATTCAGAGTAGACGGTTGCACGACAACAGAAAGCACAGTTGTTGTATTTCTCTGTGATGAATAAAAACCCTGGATAAGCGGTAGAAAGGCGGTGTCTGATACTGAATGAATCGGGGTTACTACCTTACACAGAAGAATTTTTCAGGTAACACCTGAGGGCGGATCAGATGTTGCCTGAAAGATCTTTCTTATTTTTGGGTAGATATTTTCGAGATAGTTATTTCTAGCTTGCTATTTTCTGAATCTATTCTTTAATCATTAATGCTGTTTTTAGTCGTAATTTTATAAGTTGCTATTTGTGGCCGATTTTAAGTGTTATTCTCTGGGCCTTATTTTCAGTGTTACTTTGGAATTATTAATCTTCGAATCTTAATTCTTTAACTTCTTGTCCTTTACAGATGGATCTCGCAAAATAAAAGGCCTCGAAATATTCTTTATTCCAGAGTATTATTCGGTTATATATGTCAGTAATATATTGGAAGAATATTTCCGGAAAGAATATACCTTCAAGCCTGGATTTATACCCTGTAATTTATCAGTATTTACAGGATGGATACAAAATTCTCGACATTGGATGCGGTTTTGGCAAGATTAGCCTGAAACTCGCTTCCCTCGGATATTCTGTGACAGGGATAGACATTAATCATGAGGCAATAAGGCTTTCAAAAGTAGTTGCAGAGGAGGGAAGTACTTCAGGAAAGGCTGAATTTGCAGTCGGAAATGCTTCGGTACTTCCTTTTTCTGGAAAAAGTTTTGATCTTGCAGTCATGCAGGCTTTTCTGACCTCTGTACCTGACGCGCAGGAAAGAATAAAAATCATAAAGGAAACCTTCAGGGTACTGAAACCCGGAGGCTGTCTCTATCTTGTAGAATTTGGACAGAACTGGCACCTTAAACTTTATAGGAACCGTTATCTCAGGGATTTCCCAGTTACAAAAGAAGAAGGATCTTTCCTTGCCCATAACCCTGAGACCGGAAAAGTAGAGTATATAGCACATCATTTCTCCGAAAAAGAACTTGTACTTCTGATGGTAAATTGCGGGTTTGACATCGACTATTTCAGGATTGAAGAACTCAAAACCAGAACCGGAAATAAAATTAATGGTTTTGTTATCATTGCTAAAAGACTTTGAAGTTCCGTGTTTCATCTTCACAGAGCTTATTTTAAGTGTTGGATCTGGGTAAATCTTCAGACTCACATCATTTTCTTCTTTATCAGTATCTCCTCATCACTATCTTCCCATCACTATTTTTTCATCACTGTTTTCTCATCAATTTATTCTGTCACTTAGATGAAGTCCAACTACGCCTGCCACGACAAAGAATAGGGATGATATTTTAAGTGTGTTTACCGGTTCTTTAAAAAAGAAAATCCCAATAACAGTAATGAGAGCTGTCCCAAGCCCTGCCCATATTGCATATGCGATACTTACATCTATTCCCTTAAGGGAAAGGGTAAAAAAATAGAAACTGATGGCATAAAATACGAAAATTAAAATGGAAGGAAACAATCTTGAAAAACCCTCAGAAAGTTTCATGCATGTGGTTCCACAGACTTCAAAAACAATTGCCAGTAAGAGCAGGTAGTAATAATTCATTAATCCACTGTTTATTTCTCCATCTATTAATTAGTTATTTTTTATTAAATTCTTCAACGATCTATTCTTGCAAAATTATATTTTTTTGATAATAGGCCAAAAAATGGTCACAATTAAAGTATCATACTTATTTTCTCCAGTTAAAACAGCCGCTGAAGCCTGTAAATTATTTTTTTCATTTTGTAATTTCTGTTCTTATGTATACTGCACATCCTAGATACATTTATATAGTATGAGAGCTTGGGTCATATTAGCAGTAAAAATAAAGAGCCATATAATCTGTTATTAAAAACCTCATTTTTGTTTTTAATAAAAGAGCGTATAGATCTTATTTTTATAGCAGCCTAAATGTATATCCGCTATAAGCGGAGGTGAAACAAAAGTGAGTTTTAGTGACAGAGGAGGGCATTCCTTCAGAGGAAGAGATAGCAATCGGGGAAGTAGAGACAACAACCGTGGTGGTTTCAGAGGCGGCAGCAGCGGACCCAAAGAAATGTACCCAGCGGTTTGTTCTGACTGTGGCGTTGAGACCCAGGTTCCATTCAAGCCAGCTGAAGGAAGACCTGTTTACTGCAGAGACTGTCTCCCAAAACACAGAAAATTCTAATTCCATAAATTCTGCATCTTCTAAGTTTTAGTGTTATAAATGGAAATCTCTGGAAACAGAATTTCCAAATCCACTTTATTCTAATGCTTATTTAACTCAAACTCTACAATTGATTTCACCTATGCTCTAGAAGCTGATTTATTACAACAATCTCCCGATTTTGAGGAAGACGCTTTTATCCTTTTGGTTCTCTGGATTAGTTATATATAACATAAACAGATTTTTACAATTAGTAAAAATAATAAGACATAATCTGTTATTGAAAACTTCATTTTCGTTTTAAATAATAAATTATCTCTTATCATATTTTTATAAATTATTTTATCCGCTATAAGCGGAGGTGAAACAAAATGGGTTTTAATGACAGAGGAAACTCCTTCAGGGGAAGAGACAGCAGCCGGGGTGGCAGAGACAGCGGCCGTAGTGGTGGTTTCAGAGGCGGTAACAGTGGCCCCAGAGAAATGCACAAGGTTACCTGTTCTGACTGCGGGGTTGAGACTGAAGTTCCGTTCAAACCAACCGAGGGACGGCCAGTGTACTGCAGAGAATGCCTTCCTAACCACAGAAAATTCTGAAATTTAATATCTCACTCGTAAGTGTTGATCTATAAATTAATATATCAACACTTGTCCACTTTTATTCATGCTTTTTGTTAAACTTTTTTTCCCCTTCTTTCTACATCGGGCTTTAACCTCGTTTGCAAGAGTGGCAGCTTCATAACGAAGGTTACAGTAACTCAAGGTAAAAACATTTTTCACGGTATACTGATATGATAAAACTTATATAATGTGATTGTATATGTAGCTCCAGTAAAATTAAGAGTCATATAATCTGTTATTAAAAACCTCATTTTTGGTTTTAATAAAAGAGCATATAGATCTTATTTTTATAGCGTATTAGGAAATCCGCTATAAGCGGAGGTGAAACAAAAATGGGTTTTAATGACAGAGGAAATTCCTTCAGGGGAAGAGACAACAACCGCGGAGGTTTCGGAGGTCCTAAGGAAATGCACACTGCAGTCTGCTCTGACTGCGGTGAAGAGACACAGGTACCTTTCAGGCCAGACCCTGACAGACCAGTCTATTGCAGAGAATGCCTTCCTAACCACAGGAAGCCTAGAGAGAACCGCTATTAACTCTCCTAATTCATTCATAATTTTGCTTGACATATTATGTCCGTTTTGCTGCTTGGGCAGGTCAAACGGACCACTTCTTTTTATACACTTAATTAAATGCCTATCTCTATTCTATGTTGCTCTGTTTTTTCATGGTAATATTTATATAATCAAACTACTATGTAGGTATAGCTAAAAATAAAGAGACGTATAATCTGTTATTAAAAACCAGTTTTTGTTTTTAATCAATAAATTATATACAATCTTGTTTTTACCTTTTATCTCTTATCCGCTATAAGCGGAGGTGAAACAAAATGGGTTTTAATGACAGAGGAAATTCCTTTAGAGGAAGAGACAGCAGCAGGGGCGGCAGAGACAGCGGCCGTAGTGGCGGTTTCAGAGGTGGCAACAGTGGCCCCAGAGAAATGCACAAGGTTACCTGTTCTGACTGTGGGGTTGAGACTGAAGTTCCGTTCAAACCAACCGAAGGACGGCCAGTGTACTGCAGAGAATGCCTTCCTAACCACAGAAGCTTTTAAATATAATATATGATTTGAGTGTTAGTTTCATTTAATCTGGATTAACACTCTCTTCATTTCACTATTTGTTTTTTATTCCTTGTTTTTCATCTTTGTTTCTGTGAAAGCATTCCGTAGCCAGAACGTAATAAATTAACTCCATATGTTTGGAACAGTAAATACGTTTAACGGCAATGATGAAAGAAAAACAATTGGAATGGAATAGAAAACATCTAAAACTAATATTGAGATTATTGAAATAAATTATCAGGATTGGAGGAATTAATTTGGCTAATTACAGAAGCACTATTAGAAAGAAACAAGTAGGATCCAATAAACCGGTAGGCATGGGGGATACTCCTGAAGTAACGAGGGTGCGCACTCCTCGAAAGGACAGAAATGAAGTTCTGGCGACGGTCGGAAGCCTCTTAGGTTCAAAAAGAGTTACTCTCCAATGTATGGATGGAGTAGTCCGAATGGGCAGGATCCCCGGCTCCAAGAATAAGAAAATGTGGATTAGGGAAGGCGATATTGTGATTGCTAACCCGTGGGAAATTCAGGACTCAAAAGCTGATATTACATGGAAATATACAAGACCTCAGATCGAATGGCTTGAAAGAAAAGGGTACCTTAATTAAGTATTTAAGTTAATTAAATAAATTAAGGTAATTAGTGATTAAATAATTTGATAATTTGATAACTGAATAATTAGATGGTTAAAATTAAGGTACTTAAGATTTCTTTTATTAAATAAGTTATAATAGCTTTTCAATTTTGAGCAGTCTATCAGCTTCTTCTTTGCTCAAAATTCCTTTCATTAATATAGCTTCTTTAACAGGTATTTTCTTCTTAAGCACTTCTTTCGCGATTTCTGTTGCTTTAAGGTGCCCTATTTTAGGAGCAAGGGTGGTTACCGAGCAGGACTTAGTTAATCCTGCATTCGGAAGGTTAACGCAGTTAGAGCCCACATTCCGCAGTATTTTTTGAAAATCACTATTTTTTCCGATAGCGTTTTTGGAACATCTCAAAATAATCTAAAATCAAAATGAAACTCGATGAAAATTGAATGCTATCGTTTTTTGGCCTCTAATTCATACATACCCACCTTTAATTCCTGCACAAAAATCCAATAAATTTACGTTAAATTGAAAATCGATAGCATTAAACACTATTAAAATATGAAATTTTACTGCGGAAAGTGGGTTAGAGATATATATTTTCACATAAAGCAGAGTACATGCTACCGCCAGCCAATTTCCAAACTTCACCTATCCCACTTAAAACCTTTGAGACTAATTATCAGAAACCAGAATCAAACCGATTGTAATCAGGTATGCGCTCATAGATTTGACTTAATTGCAAAGCAGTCATATTATTTCTTGAAATCAACCCATGTAAGAATTTTTTTAAAATTTAATTTTGGAGTTGCGAAAACAATCGCATAAACGAGTTAGATGCAAAAATAGCGCGCAAGAATGGAGGAAAAACTCTATCATATGTAACCCCGTAAAGTTTTCGAAACAATCCCTTGACATGTCAAACTTGTTGCAGTAGACTCAACCACGAAGATCCTGATATTATATTGAAATCGCATAGTTACTCTACGGACAAGCAGACTTTTTTCATCTTGGAAGCTGTCACTCAATATCTAACAGTGAAAAGCATTAAGGCAACGTTTGATTTTCTGGCTAAGGCTGCACCTGGTAGCCGTCTTGTTTTCACATATGTTCGCAAGGACTTTCTCGATGGTCGAGTCATGTATGGCTGGGAGAAGTTCTACAAAAAGCACGTGGTAAAAGATAAGATCTGGCTTTTCGGGATGAATCCGGATAAGTTGCCTAGCTTTCTAAATGAGTACGGCTGACAGGCAATCGAGGACGTGGGTTACGATGAACTGGCTAAGAATATATTAAACCTACTGGTCGGACATTTGCTTCAACACCAATAGAAAGAATGGTTTATGCGGAAAAACTATAAGAGCTTTTTAAGGCAAAGATGATCAATATTTGTCTGGCTAGAAGACTGCGTTGAAAATTCTGTAAGTATCTTGTTTCAAAGAGCTTCCGGGCATAAATACATCGCTTGCGAGAACTTTAATATAGTTTCAACCGTGTTATAGTAAGGGGGATCTCATTCTAAAACTCAATATTTGATTATTTGAATCTCATATTTTGAATGACCAATCAGGTACTTTGAATGACCAATCAAGTTTCTGACCATGAAACAATCTGAAACTTATGGTTAGAATAAATGGGTTTAAGGAGATTCTAACATAAATAAAGGAGAAGTTAAATATGTGTCATGAAATGTCCTCGGAACACTCTGATGAGTGCTGTTGCTCTGAATACTCTGAAACGTGCTGTTGCTCTGAACAGGGATTCTTAGAAAACCTGACTGACGACCAGAAAAAGAAAATTATGATAATGCAAATAGACATGAAAATCCACGGGATGGAGCAGAAAATAAAGCATATGGAAGGCGCAATTGAAGGAAAGAAAAAGATGATAGCCAACATGAGGCAGATACAGGAAATGCTTAAACAGAATAAATAAGTTACTCAGAAGCAATAGAATTGTCACTATCCAAATATTCTCTACTTTTTATAAAAACGAAACTTACTTTTTCGAATAATTTTCTGGATCCCTGCTAATAAATTACAGTATATCGTTTTGGTCTTGTCAATGAGTTATGATCAATTCTAGAAAAGAAGGCACATCTGCCTTATGTATACCATAGATTAAATTTTGAATTAAAATAAGATGGACAAGTTTAGATCATCTACTAAAAACCGCGGAAAACGCAGAATAAAGAGAGCACGGGCACAGAGACCTTCCGCGCGTTCCGCGTTTTCTGCGGTTATAGAGTGTAGAGCAAGTTTTCCGTGCCCATATGTTCTCCTCTTACTCATAGAATCTCAAATATGTTCATTTGGATCCGGTTAACGAATTTTATGCACAACTTCGAATACCATCTATAGTGATTTTCCAAAATAATTCCTTTAGATATTGCATAAAAAATAGCATTTTTGAGTTTTGTCTCTTGACCGATGACGAATGGAATACAATTAAACATTCACTTTGGAATTTTCAGCGGCTGAAAGGTCAGATTTCGCTGTAACCTTTTCCCCTGCTTTTTCTACCGTTTTTTCCACCGTTTTTTCTTCAATCTTTAAAGCTGTTTCGCCTTTTTCCTCATATTTTCTTCCTAGCAACCTGTCCATGACCTTACAGGTTACTAGATCTCCTGCAACGTTTACTGCAGTCCTGCACATATCAAGAATTCTATCAACTCCCATAATAAGAGCTATCCCGCTTGTAGGGATTCCAACACTATTGAGGATCATAGCAAGAACAATAATCCCTACACCAGGAATTGAGGGAGTTCCTATAGAAGCCCCAACTGCCATAACCATAACCATCAGAAGCTGAAAAGGTCCAAGGTGTACTCCAAATACTTCGGCCAGGAAAACAGTAGCTACTCCCTGATAGAGGGCAGTTCCGTTCATATTGACTGTTGCTCCAAGAGGAATTACGAATTGAGAAATAGAGGGCCTTACACCCAGGTTTTCCTGTGCTGTTTTGAGAGTAAGGGGCATAACTGCAGCAGAACTTGAGGTTGAAAAAGCAAGAAGCAGAACATCACGGATAGCCTTCAGGAAGTCAAAGGGATTGGATCTGGCAACAAAAAAAACGATAAGGAGATTCAGACCCATCATAAGAGCAAGACTTACAAGCACTGTGGCTACATATACAACCATTCCCATCAGGGCATCGACACCGAGTTTAATGGTAAATTTGGTAAGTAGTCCAAAAACTGCAACCGGGGCAAGTGACATGCTCCATTTGACTACAGTCATGCAGATAGACTGTACAGAATTCAGGAAGCTAACCATAGGAGTTGACTGTTCTTTATCCAGAGAAACAAGGGCAACACCTATAACCACTGCAAGAAAGACAACCTGCAGCATCTCTCCACTAACCATAGCCCCAAAGGGATTGGAGGGAAAGATATTTCCCACTAGCAGAGAGGGAAAATCCAGAGCTGAAGGGTCGAAACTTAGAGCTGTAGTTACAGGCTGTGCCTTCACTCCAAGAGCGCTTTCAACAAGGTCCCCACTAATAAATCTCCCGGGATGAATATAGAGCGCCATCTTCAGCCCTATAGCAGTTGCAATTGCGGTCGTTATTAAAAAGTAAACTGCAGTAAAAAGCCCTGTCTTTTTAAGTTCATTCATGCTCTGTGAAGCAACCCCAAGAATAATTGAGGCAAAAACAAGAGGGACAACAATCATCTTCAAGAGCGCGAGAAAAATGTAACCAGGAAGAGCAATCCATTCTCCTATTATTTCTGCAGAAGCCGGGTTAACGTATCCTCCAAGAGGCCCTAGAAAAAGCCCTAGAACTATCCCAAGACCCATGCTTATCAGGATTTTCAGCCAGAGTTTCTTTTCAAGAAGGTCGTGTAGATTGCGACTCAAGTCTTTAAGATAATTATTGCGTCTTAAATCCAGAGGGGAATAGATTCGAGTAATTCCTTCTGAAATCTCATGACCAAGTACCTTCGTTTCCTCAGCGAGTTCATGCGTGAATTTTTTGGGGTCAGGAATGAAATGGTTGTTTCGGGCTTTCATAGGGGATCACAGGGAAAATGTATGGGTTGGAAAGGGGATCGTTTTTAGGGGGTTTTGCTGAATTGGAAATTACATTCTCATTAGATTATATAAAAGCTTAGATAAACATATAACAATTTTTAAGCAATGGTTTTACAGGAAAAAGATTCACTAAAACTTTTTGATTTGTACTTAAAAAACCTTGAGTAACTATAAAAAGATTCAATCTTTTGATTTAACGTTTATTAATTAATCCGAGAATAGAAAATGAATTTTTTTATTCAAGCAATCTTAACTTGTGTCAGTTGTTCCTTTTTATTCCTTTAAGTTTTCAGGGACCGTGGGAGTTAAGGTATTTTTGGTCTGAGTGTTGATTTCCTTATGGTATGTACTACAAACATTAAGTATAATATTACTAAATATTATGGAATTAAAGAAAAGTATTAAATATAAGTTAGTCGTACATATTTATGCTAGATGAACAGACAAAAAACAGAAAAGCCTCCTAGATCTGTAAAGTGAGTTTACAACTCCTGAATTCCTCACCTGTATGTGCAGGCAGGTGAGGGGCTTCAGGTTTAAGGGATGGGCAAAAAATCATCAATATGGGAATTACTGGGACTGTTTTAACTGTTACACCTTTTAAGTATAATACTATCTTTGTTTAAAATTGCAGAGCAGCAGCAGAAAGGTCTTATTCCATCTGAAGCGGACCCGCGTACCCTTGCAACTGCTATCGTGGCATTGTTCAACGGAATGAGAGTTCTTATTCTCCTTGGCGTTGGTTGGAACGAAGTCCGTTCTCGCTGGATCGAAATACTCCGAAATCTATTTGGAATAACAGAAAAAGAGAAGAAAGCAGAATGCCCCAGGAATTGCAAAAGATTTGAAGATTGCAACACTTCACCAAAAGCATGAGTGTGAACTCCAAAAAAATTTGATAATTTCCTTTTAAACCTCAAATAGAGGAAAAGGGGTGAATTAGAAGATAAGATAAGAAAATGAGAAGAAAAACTTCTACTTACGTATAGTAGTCCCACTGGAAAAACCCATTGAAAGTATCGTAAATGTAATATCTTATTTGGTCAAAGAAGCTGTCTGAGGTATTTCCATACTCAACACTTTCTCCACTCTCAGGCTCAGTACCATTACCATTCTCAGATTCATTATTTTTTCCATCTTCATACTGAGTACCTTCTTTATCACTCGCCAGCTTAACTAACCATGCATTCCCATTTTTGACGCCTGCAGCTATGTACCCGCTATCTGAAGTCTGTTGAATGGAATATAGCGTACAATTAGAGAATACTTTCATCCACTCCTGATTCCCTTTACTATCCGTTTTGAGTATGAAAGCAGAGCCATCAGTCCCATAGGAATAGGATTCGGTATACTTACCAACCAACACGTAACCGTTATCAGAAGTCACGGAAAGAGAATAAGCAGAATCATCTAGCGGCCCACCAAAAGTCTTGTTCCATTGCTCCTGACCATATTCATCTGTCTTGATAAGCCATATATCAGAATTAGTGTTTGTTTCATTGAGATTAATTGCGCTGGCAATTACATATCCACCATCGTGTGCTTGCTTAATTAAACCTAAAGACGGATCTAGCGTTTCAGAACTATTATTTTGACCAAAAGTGTTATTCCATTGCTGATTACCGCTTAAGTCATATTTAGTTAATCTGATATCAGGATCAATCATAAGCAAATCGTCTTGGGCTCCAATTTCATACTCAATTATATCCCCAATTATATACCCGCCATCAGACGTACGCTCAGCCCTATATTGAAGATAATCCTCATGGGTAATTTCATTACATCTTTTTTTCCACAGCTCGTTTCCATTCTTGTCAGTCTTTATCAGCCAGGGCTCAGCAGAAGGAAATGCATAATCAGAAGGAAATATAGAATCCGATAACACATAACCACCATCTGAGGTTTGTCGGGTAAAGTATCCCTCATCAAAATAAGTTCCCCCGTAGGTTCGATTCCACTGTATATTCCCAATATTATCAGCCTTGATAAGCCAGGCATCGTGATAGCCTTCCATTTCTTTTCCGTATGGAACTGTTGCACCTGCAATTACATACCCACTATCTGAAGTTTGTTGAACGCACCAGAAATTATCTTCGCCATCGCCGCCAAAAGACCTGTTCCATTGTTCTGCAGGTGCTTCGACAGCTGCCACACTTGATACCTGTGAAAACAGAATTAAAACAAGAAAAATTTGGAATATTCTATATTCAGTATTCTTAACCATCCTGTCACCCTAAAAAATGGACTGCGATAAAGACGTCAAACTTTAGATAGAATATTTAGTGAGTCCCTCAAGGATATGAATATTACCAATCATAAATATAGTTAAGAAGCACAGCAAAAATAATGTCGTCCTTTTCAAGCCCATGAGTATTCTCTGATTGTTGATTGGAAGCATTGCGCGGAGAATTTATACGACTATACACACCGCAGTATCATCCTATGATTATGAAAAAAGATTTATGACTTTACAGTCTTTTTGCCGGCATTCTGGTTATTCAATCTAAAAGCTAGAAGACTAATTCTCGAAACTCCTCATTTTGTTAAAAACATACCATGGAAAATATAATTGCTAATGGAAATCTAAATTTTAGACCTAAGTTTTATTTATAACTGAATTTAAGAAAATAAAGATGTTTCAATAGCAGGCTTCAAAAGTACTGCTCTGTCAAAGGAAAACTTAGGTTCAGAAACCCGTTCAAGACCCACGGATCGGGCAATTTCCAGAGTGCTGTCAAAATTGGATTTTGAGACATGGAATTTAGGCTCAACAATCAAAAACCTTCCATCAGGTTTAAGATGGGAAGCGACTTCGCTCAAAAAACTCTTTTTATCCGGGACCTCATGAACCATATAGAAAGCCAGGGCAAAATCCACCATCTCGGAGATGCCTAATTTTTCAGGTTGGGCTTTATGGAGAACGATACGAGAACTAAGCCCTTCACGCTCGCTTTTACTCTTTACTATCTGAAGCATTTCATCCTGAATATCCACTGAGATGACCCTTCCTTTTTCACCCACCAGCTTCGCCATTGCCAGGGAAAAGAAACCGGGCCCGCAACCCAAATCCATAACAACCTGCCCTTCTTTGATATATTTGCCAATAATTTTGTATGGGTTTTGTAAAAATCTGCGAACCCAGTTGTCAAGGGTCCAGGCCATCTGATAGGGGCATACATCCGTAGATTTGCTCGTCATTTTTCTTCCTCCTTTTAATTTTGGATTGTATCTCAGTTCCGGAGAGAAAAAATCCAAAAAATTGATTACATATCTTTGAATTTGAATATATCTTTCTAATATGTTTTCGCATCTGGTTAAACCCTAAAGTTTTGGAAAATAGAAAAGTTATAGATATGCTTTTTTAGCACTAAATTTTTGTACACATAAGTACATCAAAGGACACATTAGCATCAGAAAAGCAGTTATTATGGAATTTGGTGGATTAGATGGATTACGTACACGGATATTCTAATAGGGAAAATTCTCGGCTTCAGGATCAGGCAAATACACTCACTGAGCTATTACATCACGATACCATATATCCTCAGGGAAGCAGAGTTCTCGAGGCCGGCTGCGGTGTGGGTGCACAGACGGTCATACTGGGCAGAAACAGCCCTGATGCCAGTATCACATCAATTGATATTTCAGCCGAATCAATTGAAAAAGCAAGACAGTTGGCTGAAAAAGAGGGTTTGGAGAATGTTGATTTTCAGGTGGCAAATATCTTCGATCTACCCTATGAAGACGAGACTTTTGATCATATTTTCATATGCTTTGTACTTGAACACCTTAAAAACCCACTTGACGCCTTATTGTCGGTGAAAAGGGTACTCAAAAAAGATGGCACGATAACTATCATAGAGGGAGATCACGGTTCAAGCTATTTTTACCCCAGGAGCGATGAAGCTATGCAGGCGATAAAGTGCCTGATAGATATCCAGGAGCTTTTGGGAGGTAACTCCCTCGTAGGTAGAGAAATCTATCCGCTATTGAATCGAGCTGGTTTTAAAAACGTGAGTGTCTCCCCCAGAATGGTATATGTTGATTCGAGTAAACCCGATCTGGTAGAGGGATTTACGAAAAATACTTTCACTGCAATGGTCGAAGGTGTCAGGAAGCAGGCACTGGAACTAAAGATGATCGACGAAAAAACGTGGGATAAAGGTATTAGCGACCTTTACCGGACGGCAGGGCAAGAAGGAACGTTTTGCTACACCTTTTTTAAAGGCACAGCCACTAAATAATTCCATCGTGTATTATTTCCTGGCTTTCCAAGTCAATTTGAAGTTGATCACTTGATGGGTTGTGCAAGGTTTTAACTGAGCAAACTTATACTTATTTATTTAAAAGTTCTTAGTGTATTTAGAACGTATTAATCAAACCTCATTTTAATCCCATACGCCGGAGGCGGTACTATGAGAAATATCATAAAATATGGAATTTTTCTAGTTGGGACTCTTTCTTTGCTGACACTAAATGGTTTAGCGTTGTCCAATTCTTCAAATGATAGCATACAACTCTCAAATGACAGTAATGAACCCGTAACTATTAGTGTCAGTGGATCACTCGTAGAACTCAACCATGAGGAATTAATTAGCAACTCCGATACGATTGTAATAGGTACAGTAAAGGAAATACTTCCAAGTAAATACGGAGACAGATTCAGTAAAGATACTGACTTCGGCCCAGATCATGTTATCTATACTGATATTATCATAAGTGTAGATGAATACCTCAAAAATCCATTATCATCAAATGAGGTTAGAGTGAGAGTAGCAGGTGGGACAATTGGAAGCGACAATATGTCAACAGATTATGAACCTAGTTTCAAAGCAGGTGAAAAAGTTTTACTTTATCTTGCCAAAGATACTAGCCATGCTACTCAGGATATTGGTCCTGAGCACTTTGTGGTTACAGGATGTCTACAGGGCAAGTACACATTAACTGATGATGGAAAAGCAATAAGACCCGATGAAAATACGACTCTGGATGAGTTGCTGAGTACAATTAATCAAACAGAGAATAAGACAAACGATACCAAAATGTCAGAGAATACAGAAACGGCGAGAAAACAAGAAGAAAATTCCATTTCTACTCCAGAATCAAAAAATGCTCCTTTCATAAGCTCTTTCTGGACGTTTGCAGTACTGCTCGGAGTAGTTATGATTTTAAGAAGGCACAGGTGGAAATAAGCTATTTGTAACTTTATTAGATGACTATTTTGCTTCACTAGAAGATAGCACCTATGAATATTTATAAAGTTGGAAGACGAAAGCAGTTTTGAGAGGAAGTAAAAAAGTGAGTACTTATAGTGACGGCATTATTTTATTCAGGTTCAGGAATAAGAAACTTGAAGTGATGCTAGTTCATCCAGGTGGGCCAATTTGGGCAAAAAAAGACTACGGAGTATGGTCAATGCCGAAAGGGCTACCCGAAGAGCATGAAAATCCTCTGGACACGGCTAAAAGAGAGTTTAAAGAAGAAACAGGTTTTGAAGTTGACGGCGAGTTTATTGATCTGGAAGAGTTAAATCAATCTGGCAACAAGATAGTACATATATGGGCTCTTGAAAAAGACCTGGATGTAACAAATATTGTAAGTAATACATTTAAACTTGAGTGGCCAAAAAACTCTAGGAAAGTACAGGAGTTTCCCGAGGTCGACAAAGCAGGCTGGTTCGATATTGAGCTAGCTAAGAAAAAAATACGAAAAGGACAGATAGGCTTTCTTGATAAACTCACAGGTATTCTTAATTACTCTGAAGAGAAAAAGCACTTAGATAAGGAAAAAAGGTACAGGCAAACCACACTATTTTAAACGCTGACCAAAAGTTGCGGGGATTAAATCTTTGCTGAAAGCCTGAATACAAGCTTTCAGTCTGAGATATTTACTATTTTTTACCGTGATTGATCAGATATAACCTTTGTGTTGCCACATTCTTTATTTTGACGGTTAGACTAATGTATTTTCGGTTTAATTTGATGCATTTTGAGGTTGTCTGCTGTTAATTGTTCAAAACTTTACTGTTAGTATAGCAACCTGCAGCTCTTTGGCCTCTGCCAAAACCAATGTCGTAGCCATCTGTGTAGCCATCAGTATAGTCGCTTGGACCTACTATTCTGTGTGATGCTACACCATACACACGTATTGGGTTTTTGCACTTATCGAAACCGTCTGAATAGCCGTCTCTGATACCCTCTTTGTATCCTCTTTCGTAGTCTCTTTGATTCGCGCTTACTGCTGTAGCTGTTATTGCCACAAGGAAACAAACTAACAGCAAAATAGCCAGTATCTTCCTTATTTTCAGTTCTCCCGTCAATCTAAACCCCCTTTATTTTTCACTGTCTCTTAATGTGTTGTTATTGAAGGGAAAAGAGGCTTCGGTAGCTAGAATTCATTAAAAACCCCATGCTTACAATTCCCACCCTGTTTTTAACACATAAGAATTATACAATTAAGTCATATAATAATTTCCAGACCCTATAATCTTAATGTGTTTCTTATCAGTAAAGAAGTGAGGTGGATCTTGTAATAGAATTGTTTTTCCAGATAATCTAGGGAAAAATATTTACAAAATGTTCACAAACTTTGTGGCATGAATTTCGGATTTTTGATTTTCCCAGGAATGGAAGAGTTGGATCTTGTCGGGCCGTGGGAAATAATATCACTCTGGAGCAAATTTGCTCAAGGGCCTGAGAAATGCCTCATGATTGCCGAGAATCCTGATCCCGTAATCTGTAACAAGGGAATGTCCATAAATCCTCATGTTACCTTTGCGGATTGCCCTCCACTTGGACTTTCTCCTTGTGCCGGGCGGCGAAGGCACGCATAAAGAGGTAGATAATCAGTCTCTGATTCAATTCGTTGCCAGGCAGGCTGAACATTGTAAAGCTGTGCTTTCTGTCTGCACCGGAACATTCATCCTTCACCGTGCCGGCTTGCTCACAAATAAACGAGCTACTACGCACTGGGCTTCACTCCAGAAGCTGCGAGAATTGGGTGACGTGGAGGTAGTGGAGGATCGAATTGTAAGAGATGGAAATATCTGGACCTCGGCAGGCATTTCTGCTGGCATCGATCTGGCGCTTGAATTTATTGAATACATGACAGATGAAAAGACGGCGGGCAAAATTCAGCTCGGTGCCGAGTACTATCCGTCTGGCAAGTCATATGGTATGATGCACAAAATTCCGCAGGCTCCTGAGTATATGAGAGAAAAGGACTGAAATCAAGGCTAAAAGCGGAATGCTGCAGTCCCTCCAAACCCTTCAAGAACTTACTGCCATGTCACCTCAAGAGGTTTCCGGCGTGGGATTGCAGATATTTTGTACTGAGGGTTGCCAAACATCATTGCATAGGCACACTTTCTGTCTTCAGGCAGACCAAGCTCCTTCTGCAGGGGTTCATAGAAACTAGCAGCCGCATAAACAAAACCAGCCCAGCAGGTTCCTATCCCGAATGCAGGAGCAGCAATATCAAAGTGGGTAAGGGCAATTATAGCATCGGTTGGTGCAATAGGGTTATCCTCAGGAATGTGGGCAAAAAGCAGGTGCGGAGCACCCCTGCAAATTACATCGTGCCCCTGTTCCCAGGCTGAAATAAGTATTGGCACATAGATGCTCATGGGATGATTAGTGTTCTGAAGGCTTCTCATCCATTCGATAGTGAGCCCGGCAATCTTCCTGACTCTTTCTGGATCATGGATAACAAGCCACTGAACCGGCTGACCGTTGCCTCCGGAAGCGGCGTAACGGGCAATATCAAGGACTTCAAGAATCTTTTCCTCTGGCACAGGCTCTTTGGTAAAATGTCGAACAGACCTGCGTTTTTTGAGATAGATTCCCAGATCTTCTGGAGAAATACTACCTGCACCTGCAGGAAGGGGAATTTTTTCTTCAGGATGTAAGTTCAGGATGAGAGCCTGCGTGGGGCAAAAAGCCTCGCAGTGTCCGCAGTAAAGGCAGCGGGAAGCATTCGTTTCCTGTACTTGCGGGAGATGAGATTCATCAACCGGATCGATAATACCTGAAGAGCAAACTTTTACACAAATGCCGCATTGTGTGCAACTATCCTGATTAACAATAATGTGAGTCATGGTATTGAGTCCTGCTAAAGTATAGTATCAAAATATTCTGAGGACAGATATAAACAAACCAATATTTATTTACTTTTCTTTTTTTCTCTGCCTGTGAAACTCAACTCATTCTTCAACTCATTCTATTACTGCCTGGCCAAAGAATAAAAGGTGCATACGTGTCTTTACACCTACCTCAAAAACTTAAAATCTGTTTTCTAAGAAGAAAAACTAAGCAGACCTTGACATTCAAATTCTTATGAAGGAGAAATGGAAGAGGGAGAAAAAAATGAATATGGGAAGAGAAAATGAATATGGAGAGGGAGAAAGAATATGGAGGAAGGGAAATGAATATGGATACTGAGGAGATTCGAGCGATCTTTAAATTTTCAGCCCGGGAAAAAAATATTATCTCCAGTTTTGGAATCCAGGGAGATATGTTTCTTCCTTTTCTGCTATCGCTAAAATCAGGAGGTTCCTGGAGTTATGCTTCAGAAGAAACAAAAAGCATTGCAGTAAAGGATGTGATCACTTATTACGATGAGGAGAGCAAGACAGGTTATACTCTGGAAAAGATATATTTTTTTATCGATCCTGAAATCATAAAGCAAGAAGGAGTTATCCGCAGGCTGGAGAAATGCGGGACAAAAGAAGAAAGAGAACTGGTTGAAAGACCCTACAGCCTAACCCTTCAGGCTAAAAAAATTATACTTGCAGAGGTAAATCCAGGCCTCAGGGAGATAAGAGTCAAGGAGCTGGAGAAAAAAAGCATAATATTGAAAGGTACTCCGGCATACAGCGCAGCTCATGAGCTGGAACATCTTGAAAAAGGAGAAGTAAAAGGAGTTCCTATATGGAACTTTGAATATGTTAAAGAATAGGTAAAAATGAGCAGAGATACTCAGTAATTACAATAAAAAGTGAAGAATATAAAGTGAAGAATATAAAGTGAAGAATATAAAGTGAAGAATATAAATAGTGGAGAAAAGCAAAGTTTTCTCCTGATAATCATACCTTCTTCAAAAAAGAATTTTGTGACAAAATTACTTTTGTCTGATAATATTCTTAACCCGTCTATCCCATTCTGTGGATTCGAAAAGTTCTCGAAGTTCTGGAGAGTCGTCAATAAAGCAGAATCCCCAGTAAACCGCAGGTAGAAACTCCCGCTTCCACTGCTCTTTTTTCTTTTTATCGAGGAACTGGTATGTTTCTGATGAAGAAAGACGGCTTACGAATCCGAGCACTTTTACAAGGTCCGGGATGTTCTTCTGGGCAGAGCCAAGTTTCAGGCATTTAAGTCTGTAATTGTCTATATTTCTGAAATCGGGATCGAAACCGAGAGTTTTTAAGATCCTGTTTTTCTCGGGATTTGAGAGACGCGTGCCTTCGTATTTAAGGGAATTTAGAGCCTGAAGTTTCAGAAGCCATTCGATTTCTCCAAAGACTTTAGGCTTATGCTGCCTTGAAACGTCCCCTAACCTGCGGTCCTCATAGGCTTCCCGTTTTAGCTGATTTATCTTACCTGAGAGACCAGCCAGTTCTTCTGCATCCCCGGGTTCTCTAACCCTGAATCTCAGGGTAGCCCGCATAAGTTCACGTTTTTCCCGCTCAAAAGCTCCTATATCTTTTTCCTCGGTTAGAGCTAGCAGGCGTGAAAAATATTTTGCCCTTATTGCAGTTGGTGGAAGCCTTACAGGCACTTCTCTGATCTGAGCATCCTTTCCTTTACCTTTTCCGAATGTGCTGAAGTCCACCTTATTGATCTCAATCTTTCCTTCTTTAATAGCACGGGCTGCATCTCCTTCGGAAAAGAGCTCTTCGAGACGGATTTCGGGCTGGAGCATCTGGACCTGATCAACCTTTTCTCCGTTAAATACTCCTTCTCCAAAATGCTGGTAAAGAGAGTCAATACTGTCCGAAATCTCAAAAATATTGCCCTTCTTCTTTCCCGAAACTGGAGAAAGCCTTGTTACCCTTCCGACCTGTTGCTCAAAAAGCCGCATGCTAAGGGTGGGCCGAAGAAGCACGAGAGCTTCAAGGCCGGGAAAGTCAAAACCTTCAATTAGCATGCCTACAGTGCAGAGGACATAAGGAGGTTTCCCTATCTCTTTAAAAGCTGCAAGGAGGGCATTTTGTTCCTCTTTAGGCAATTCAGATGTAATAAAGGCTGCATCTTTAAACCCTCCTTTTGAGGTATAATTATCAAAATCAAGAGGAAGGACAGGATCAGGATCTTTTTCCAGCTTCTGAGCAGAGATTTCCCCATTGAAAATGGAAGCAGTAAGCTTTGCGTGGAAAGCGTTTATTTCTTCACCGCTCTCTTCTGCTCCATAAACACGTTTCCTGACAGGGGCACAGAATACAAGAGTCTTTACGTCCCTGTGTTTTACCATAGAATCATACACATCATTTGCAAGCTGAGTTCTTCGGATTACTTTTTTCAGCTTATCTGCAGTGCTGCAGTCAAGGAAAAGGTCCTGTTTATCAAGCTCATCCAGCCCCTTTTCAAAATCAAAAATCTCAAAAATATCTTCGGAACTTTCTGCAATCGTATATTTAAGAGGAGCAAGCTCTTCGTCCAGGATACACTCTGGAAGCGTTTTTGCATAGATTTCCCTCATATCTCCTGCAATTTCATCCACGAACTTGACATTTCCGACAACACCCTGGAATGGAGTTGCAGTCATTCCAAGAATTTTAGTCCTTTCCCCTAATTCATTTAGAAAATCGTTCCCTTTGTTATTGATGAAATTGTGGATTTCATCTATAATTGCAAGATCAGTAAACTCAAGAATCAAATCTTTAATTTCAGACCCCTGTTTTCCAAGTACTGTTTGCAGAGATGCGAAAAGCACAAAGCCTTTACCCGTTCCCTGCCCAATATTTTTTAAAGCTTCAGCAAGCTCTCTTCTGTCAATCTTATTTTCAGAAGAGAGGAGAGCACTGTTGGGAAAAAGAGGGTTTTCTTTCTTCCTGTCGTAATAGGTTTGACTAAGAAGAGGGTTGTTTTTTGAGACAAGGAAAAGCACAAGCTTTCCTTCGTCATAGTACTTTTTCATGATATGCTTCGAAAGAAAAGTCTTGCCCCAGCCCGTAGGAACCTTGATGTAGCCTCTTTGATAGGTTTCAAAGTATTGCAGAATATCCTCAAAAATTTTCTTCTTATCTTCCTTCAAGGGCTCGAGCTCGACGGTTTCCATACCGACTGCTGCTTTATTTGAAATTGTCATTAATACGCTGTCCTTAAAACTTGTCACTTTATAATTTTTTTAATTAATTTTAAAAACCAGAAAGTACCTTTCAAAATGGTTTCTGGGAAAGTGGTATAGCCCATGCAACAGGAAAATATTGCATGTAACTGTAAATCTTATAAGAAGTAACCCCGCAAATTACGATAACTTATAAATAGCTTATAAAAAATTTCAGTTCAGAAAACTTCAGCTAACTTCTTTCTGTCCAGAACCTGAAAAGAGTGATTCTGGAACTGCCTTTATTTAAAAGTAATCCCTTTTTAATAATAAGAACTACGTCAATATATATTTTATGGCAAAAAGTCAGAGGAAAAGGGCAAATAAAGAGTTTTTCAGGTTCTTTACTGCACCTTTCCCCACTAAATTTTTTGGAAAACTTAAAAGAACTTTGGCCTTGCAGTAAGATACTTTGCAAGAGGCAGTTTTCTATACGGTTTACCTGTTATTTCGCCTCTGACCCTCTTATTGAGTTCTTCCGGAGTTATCTGCACTTTTGCAGGCTTATTCTGCTCGGATTCGGCTCTGATGGTTACGTTAATAGTGCCTTCTTCAATTTCTTTATCTCCAATAACCACTACATAAGGAATCCATTCTCTACCTGCTTCCCTGATTTTCTTCCCTATGGACAGGTCGCGGTCGTCAATATCAACCCTGAAGTCAAGCTTGTTTGAAATTTCCTCGGCAAAAGCAATATGTTTCTCCGAAACCGGTACGATTCGGATCTGGGTAGGAGAAAGCCAGACCGGCAGCATAGGAACCTTTCCTTCTTCGGTTTCCATTGCAGCCTTTTCAAGGAGAGCGTAAATACAGCGTTCAATTGCCCCGCTGGGAGAACAGTGAAGGACAGTTGGCCTTTCGAGTTTACCGTCAGTACTCACATAAGAAATATCATACCTTTCGGCATTTTCTACATCTATCTGGACTGTTGAGAGTGCGCTTGCCTTGGCAAGAGCATCTACAAAGTTGAACTCGAACTTGAGCACGAAATAGAAGAAACGGGTGTCCCACATCTCTATAAGCACGGGTTTGTTGACAGTCTTTGCCATACTTACTACAAGCTCTTTATTAGACTCGTAAAAGTCCCTGGTAAAGCGGATGGCAACTTCATAATCGTTAATATGAATTCCCATATTCTCAAGCACATCGATGCAGAGGTCATACTGCTGCTTGAACTGGTCCACAGCCTGGCCCATATCTTCACAGAGCGTATGCATGTCAGGCATGGTAAAAGCTCGAAGCCTTCTTAAACCCACGAGCTCTCCCCGCTGTTCCTTTCTGAAACTGTAGCGGGTCATTTCGATCATCCTGAGAGGCAGGTTCTTGTAGGAGATCGTCATGTCGTGGTTCATCAGGAATTGCCCGAAGCAGGCTGCAAAACGCAGGAACATCTGCCGCTTATCAGACTCTATAGAATACTGTCTTGCAGGGAACCTGTCAAGGTATTTCTTAAGAGTCGGATGATTCATGTCGTACATGAGAGGAGTTTCAACTTCCATTGCCCCGAACTCGGTTGCGACATCAAGAACATAATTTTCAAGAAGGGATTTCACAAGCCTTCCTTTAGGATAATAGCGCATATTTCCAGAATCTGAACCTGGCTCATAATCCGCAAGCTCAAGCCTCCGCATAAGCTCAACATGAGGAGGAGCTCTCTCAACAGCCCTGTTCTTGGAAATTTCATAGTTAACAAACTGCTGGAGTTTTGGATAAGGAGTAAGGTCAAAGCCTTCAACTTCATGAAGCTCTCCATCAGGAGTCAGGATGCGCCAGTAAGATCTTGCAGCTCCTTCAGCTTTCAGGGCTTCGGAAACAACCTCTTCTTTTTCACCTTCAACTTCGACTTTGTTTACTTTTTTTACAGCCCCCTCAGGACGGATGCTTCTGGAAAGTTCGGAAAGGGGATGTCCTTTACAGCTTATAGTGAAAGCCTTATACCATCCGAAAGGAGCACGTTTAACCTCATATTTTCCCGAGAGAGCAGCTTCAATACCTTTTAAGACCTGAACTGCAATTTTCGGAGAGGAAAGGTTAGAGCTTAAGTGGGCGTAAGGATAGAGCATTATACGGTCTGTTTTGACCTGGGCTGCTACCTTTTCGATTTCAGAAACAGCCTTTTCTATAGCTTCTTCAGGATTTGCTTCATCTACGCTTTCCACAGCCGTGAAAACGGTAAGCGCTTCCTCAAGCCTTCCTGATTTCAGGGAATCTTCAATTTTTTCAGCAACTGGAGTTTGTTTTTTGGTTTCGTATTCGATATAATCAGAGTGAATGAGCAATAACTGCATTCGATCACCTGTCTGGTCAGTGAAATATGGTTCCGAATCACTTCGGTTCTGAATCAAATAATTGACTTATTTCAGGACTGTCTGCGGTCTGTACCCGTTGGCAGATCTTGATTAAAGTAATAAAGAAGAATATATGAAAGTCCTAACATCCTGCAATGATATAAAGCAATCCCTTTCGACTGATATTTATTAATTTAACCTGAAAAACTTTCTCACGTTTTCTGGATTTTTCAGCTTACTTTCCTTGATCTTTGGAAATCATTTTTCAGATTCTGCCCTGCACCTTTTGGGGTTTGGAAGATACATGTTAGAATCTATCAATTCCGGATGGATGTGTTCCTGATAAACTCTGTAAGCTGCAACCAGTGCTCCCAGGATGATAGGAGCCGCAAAAAAACCTGCAATTCCTCCAACGAAAGCTCCTCCAAGGAAGGCAAGCATTAAAGGCATGGGATGAATTTTGGATTTCATACCTGTAAGATAAGGCCTCATGATCAGTTCGGGAGGGCCATAAATTACAAGAGAAGAAACCACCAGGAAAAGAACTGCACTTTCAAATCCCTGCTCAATATAGCGCATTAAAGCCAGGGGTACCAGTACCATATATCCTGCAAAAAGAGGGATTAGTGAGGCTATGAAGATCAGGGTTGCTAACGCCAATACATGAGGAAATCCAAAAAAATAGAAAACGAAAACCGAAGTAACGCTTACTATGAGGGCAGAATAAGCATTACCGATGAAAATTCCTCCAAGGATTAGATCCAGGTGACATGCGTAACGGTTTACCACTCTTTTATATTCTTTAGGAATAACTCCAAGAAAAGCACAATAAAGCCTGTCTCCGTCAGCAAGTATAAAATAGCAGAAAATGATCGAAACTATGAAATTAATGATAAAGAGACCGATGCTTTGAGCATATGAGATTAGCCCTATACTGCCAACTGCGGGAAGCAAAGATTTGAAAAGATCCCAGATGGCATCATTGATACTTTGTAGAAGTTTTTCCGGGATTTGAAGAGCACTTATAAAATCAAAAATTGCGCCTATAACTGCATTTTGATTGTCAAGAATCCAGGATATCTGATTAAGGATTTCAACAATGCCTGCTCCTACAATGAATACTATAGGGAAAAAAATACAAAGACTGGCAAAAAGAGCCCCAATTTTCTTGTGCTTTTTAAATTTTACACAAATAGGCCTTGCGATGTAAGCAAAGACTAGGCCAAGTACAATTCCGTCTGCTAGAGGCAGTAGGATTATAATAGCAAAATATAAAAGCACCGCTACTGCCAGAGCCGCTCCAATTTTCCAGCGACTGGCGACTAATTTATCATAACCATCCAGAGATCTAATTCCGGTTCTTGGCTTATCCGAGCTTGCATCATGAGACATGCTGCAATAGTGTATGAAACAGTTTATATAAATAATTAGCCTGTAATGATGAAAACGATGTCTGGAAACCAAAGCAAATAAAAAAGTAATTTTACCGCTAGTGTCGCGTCAATATCCACGACTCTGCGGTCTATTGGGAGTGATCTACATCACCTTCCTTGATTTTAATTTAAAATTTGATCTATAGTATACTTTGGAATCAATTCACTTGCAACAAAATTCGTTTTTATAGCTGACAAAAATCATTCATCCGATCTTAAAGTAAGTTGGGTCCCCTCTTAAAATTCATAGAAATGAACAAAAATCAGAACTGTCATTAATTCGAATTACTTGTTGCTGTCAAAAAGGGAACCCTAAAACATATTTAACCTGCAGTTTATCCCATTTCGATTCTAAATTTCTGGCCATATACTTATATAAATATATTAAATAAACAAACTTATTTATATTTAGACAGCTTTTATTATATTTGGCAGTAAGTTTTACCCTGTGCGCACCTAACCTGCAAAATAAGTGAACATCCAATCGCATCACGTAAGCAGGGTAAAAAGTTTTGCTCCCACGGTCTTTCGTATAAGCAGGAGAAGGACCATGGGAGCTAATACCATCCCACCTCAAAAAGAGAAAGGAAGCTTTCTTAAGGTCTGCTTCCTTACCACTCCATGTTTGAACAACTTAAAGGATGACCATTTCTGATGCAACAGGAATGATCATCTTTTAAACGCATCTTTCCACTTTTCCAACATTAAAGATATTTTTGAGATTTTACATTTCCCGGAATAATTCTGGCCCGTAAAAAATCAGGATGTATTTCATCAAGAAATTCATCACCATATCCTTCAAAATCCAAAAAACTCTCTATCAGACTTTTGTGACTTGCCCTGCTGACGATGTTGTTGGTTATATAATCAAATTTAATCCATCCATCGTCCAATTTCTTTGCTCTTCCTGCTTGAGCAAGAACTTCCAGGTGTCTCTTTGGAGTACTTCTGGCAACTCCTAATTCTTTAGCGATCTGAGATGCTGATTTTGGTGTTTCTGCAAGAGTCTTGTATACTGTTTCCTGTGATATTTTTTGAGTCATCTTATACAGTAATACAGATTGAAAATATTTATACAATTTGTTATTATGCAAGTATAGTTATAGTTTCTTTTTTAGAATAATCTATGTTTTATTACACTGTAAACCTAATAATGAATTCCGTCCCATTATCCCTTTTTAGTTCAAGTTCGCCTTCTAACTGGTCTATAAGAGTAGTTACCAGTTGCATGCCAAGACCGCCAGGATTTTCCAGATCAAAACTTTCAGGCACACCTACCCCATTATCTGAGACGGTTAGAATAAATCTGGTGCCTTTCAAGTCCTCATTATTGTTTCCTGCTCTATTATCTTCACTCTTTCGGGATTCTTCTCCATAAAGTTTGATTTGAATCTCCCCTTTATGTCTGTTGGCAAACGCATGTTTGAGAGCATTTGAAACAAGTTCGTTGGTGATTATGCCTAATGGAACTGCAGTATCCATGTCAAAGAAAATGTTTTCTTCCAGATCCATGTTTAAGCTAATATTAGCATTTCCAAATCTGTATGTCTGGAAAAGACTCTCAGTGAGTTCCTGAAGGTACGACGAAAAGTCCAGTGTATCGACTCCTCCACCTTTGTACAGTTCCTCGTGAATAAGAGCCATAGATACTACTCTGTCTTGGCTTTCCCTGAATGCTCTAAGGACTTCTGAATCCTCAATACATTCCCTATTGTTGAATTTTTCAGCCTGAAGGTCGAGAAGGGAGGAAATTACCTGCAGGTTGTTCTTGATCCTGTGATGGATCTCCTTTTTACGGGCAGTTTCAATATTCGCAAGGAACTTTTCTGTCTCTTTCCTTTCGGTCACATCATAAATCGTACTCTGGTAGTATCCTGGCTTTCCATTCTTTCCCTGGATTTTCTGGTAGATTTCATGCACCCACCTGATTTTTCCATCCTTGTGTATCAGGCGGAAATCAATTTCTCCGTAACCTGTAGATGGAGCATTCCGAACCTCTTCCTCTGCTTTGAGGACGAGTGACAGGTCATTGGGGTGAATGATATCTTCCCACCGCACTTGGGATATAAAATCTTCTTCAGTATAACCGGTGATCTTTTCAACAGCTCCTTGCAGAAACACAGGAATGAAATTCTCATCCTCTTGAAAAACAATTCCCTGGAAATTCTGTATAATAGAGCGGTACTTCATCTCACTTGTTTCGATCTTTTGTATGGCATATTTCCATTCCGTAATGTCTTTCAGTACCCCAATGGCTCTGTATACCTTACCTTCGTCATTTTTCAACCAGACTCCCCGGATCTCCATATAGATGTAGTTTCCATCTTTTTTCCTGAACCTGAACTCTGCCTGAATTTCCCCTAATTTCCTGAAGAAATTCTTCATATTTTTGATCATCTTGGCCCTATCTTCAGGATGTATATGTTCTATCCAGACCGATTGATCTAAGTTCTTTAACTCTTCCGGACTGTACCCTGTTACTTCCTGTGTGGCTCCTGCCCACCTGGTTTCACGTGTTTCGAGATTGAAATCGAATACAACCTGCCCTGTCTGCTCTGTCGCTATTCGATATCTTTCCTCACTTTTCTGAAGCTGGATATCTGCAATCTTGGCACCTGTAATGTCTTTCAGTACTCCAAGAGCCCTGTAAGGCTGACCCTCATGATCCGTAAGCCAGATCCCTTTGTTTTCCACATAAATGTAAGTCCCATCTTTTCTTCTCAATTTTAATTCTTCCTTATACCGGCCTCCGGTCTTTCTCGTTTTCCTGGAATTTTCCATCTGTAGTATTCACATCTGCGAGCTGAATATTCTTAATCCAGACATTCTTGCCAAATTTCTGAAATTCTTCAAAACTATATCCTGTAACTTCTTCTATGGCACCTGCCCAGCTGCTCTTATCTGTTCTTAGATCATGATCGTACACGAGCTGTCCTGTCTGTTCTGTGACAATCCTGTATCTTTCCTCATTTTTCTGAAGTTTTTCTTCTACTTTTTTTCTTTTAGTTATATCTCTGGCAATAATTGAGATCGCGGTCAGCTTTTTAGAGACGTCAAAAATCGGAGAAAGAGTTAGTGAAACATTTAGTATAGTACCATCTTTTTTTAACTGTAAAGTCTCATAATTGTGAATTTTATCTCCCTGTTCAATCAGTTCAACTATAGTCTTCAACGTAACTTATTACACGTATTAACACCTATCTACTTATATGGTGGGGAAAGAACACATTCCAATTGATCAAAAATTAGCTCTTGATGAAATCAACGTTTTAATCAAACATGAAACCAATTCAAGAGTACTTAAAAGGCTCTATTTTGTAAAATTTAGATTTTAAGGGGATTCAGTAGAAGAAGCCGCTACTAAAGTTGGAGTTACTAAGAAAACAGGATATTACTGGCAAGATGCCTGGAATAAAGGCGGCTATGCCGCCTTAATACCAAATTTTGGTGGGGGTAGAAAATCCAAGCTTACCGATGATCAAATAAAAGAGTTAAGAATCTTGCTGGAAAAAAAAGATCATTGGACTACAAGAGAAGCTTTGGAGTTAATAAAGGAAAAATATGGGGTAGAGTATTCACAGAAACAAGTAGGAGTTATACTGCATAGTTTTAACATGTATCATTCAAAACCATATACTCTTGACTACAGAAGACCTAAAAATGCTGAGGAAATTTTAAAAAAAGTTAATAGAAGCAATTCCAGCATATATTGGTCCAGATTATCAATATCTTATAGGTTTTTTGGATGAATCCTCACCACAAACAAAAGCAAATACGCAACGATTATGGTCATTTAAAAAGCCTTTGATAACAAAAAATACAGATTATATAAAAGCAAATGCGTTTGCATTCTATTCGATTAATGGTAGAAATCTCATCGATTTTATGGAAAGTTCAAAAGCAGAAAATGTATGTGAATTCCTTGAGAAAATTGTGGAACAGAATTTAGGGAAAAGAATAATTCTTGTTCTGGATAATTCGAGGTCACATCATGCTGATAAAACGGTAAGGAAAGCAAGAGAATTAAATATAACACTTGTATTTCTTCCTCCTTATTCACCAGATCTAAATCCTGTAGAATTTGTATGGAAAACGATTAAGAGAGAAGTATCTATTAGATTTATTCAATCAAAAGAACATTTAAAAACGATTATCAAAAATGAATTTATGAAAGTGGAAAACTCATTATCATTTGCAAAGAAATGGATGGAAACATTCAATCCACAAATAAAAAGTGTAATTTGTTGAGTCAGGAACTATAATTCTTTTATTTCCTCACTCACTATGGGCGGTTCCAGGATAGATATGGGCTTTCCAAGAATTTCGTCAGCTGAATAACCGTAGATTTGCTCCGCACTTTTATTCCAGCTAGTAATAATGCCATCAAGGGACTCAGTTATAATGGCATCATTTGATGACTCCACAATACTTGCCAGGCTCCGGATTTTCTCTTCTGCTTTTTTGTTTTCGGTGATATCCCTAGTAACAATAACTACTTCCCCATCAGAAAAAGGCAGAGCGGTTGCACTTACATCTGTCCAGATGATGCTTCCTTCTTCCTTGATTACGCCTATTTCTGAACTCTGAATCGACCCTTTCTCTTTCAAAGCCCTTACACTGGGTAATTCCTCAGCCGGCATCTCTGTGCCATCTTCCCTTAGATATTTTCGAGTTCCATACTTTCCTTTGAGCAAATCTGATCTGGAGAGTCCCAAGATATTTTCCAGGGCAAGATTTACATCCAGAATATTTCTTTCTTCATCAGTGACAGAAACTCCAACAGGCAGCAGATTAAAAAGAGCTTTCAATTTGCCCTCACTCTCTTTTCGCATCTCTTCTGCCTCTTTGCGCTCAGTAATATCCTGAATTGTTCCTCTCATTCGAACAGGGATATTTTTCTCATCAAAAGCAACTTCACCTCGTGAATGGACTATGCGTTCTTTCCCATTAGCTAAGACTATTCTATAGTCAATGTCTGAGGGCTCTCCAGTTAAAAGCTTCTTTTAATGGCATTATCTACATTCTCTCGGTCTTCAGGATGTACATAATTCAAAAATTCATCGTAAATTGCGCCAGATTCTTGAGGATTACGTCCAAAAATACGATAAAGTTCTTCAGACCAGTATACTTCACCTGTTATGAGATCCCAATCCCAATTCCCAATATGAGCCATTTTTTGAGCTTCAGCAAGACCCTTTTCGCTTTCTTTCAAAGAATTGTAAGCCTTCTCAAGTTCTGCCGTACGTTCTTTAACTAGTTCCTCTAAATTGTCAAGTGTTTCTTTCAATTTAGCTTCTGCTTCTTTTCGGATGGTGATATCAGTGAGCATGCTGATGGAACCTGTAAACTCGCCATCTTTATCGAAAACAGACTTAGCATTTATAAGTGTCCATAAAGGCGAGCCATCCTTACGTATTAATTTGGATTCGTGACTTTCATCAATACCCTTCAGACTCTTTTTCATATTCAGTTTGATAATAACCTTACCTTCTTCATCGACAAAGTCACACGCAGATTTACCAATCATTTCACCTTGAGTGTATCCTAACATCTCTGCCATTCTCTTATTTACGTAAGTAGTCATGGCTTCAGCGTCAACTATCCACACACCTTCATTGGTCGTCTCTATGATATTGCGGTACTTTTCCTCGCTCTCTCGAAGTTTTTCTTCAAGCTCTTTTTGCTCGCTTATATCAAACCCGTAAATGTTTACACACTCTTCTTCGGGTAAGGGATGAAAAGCGACCAGATATATTTTATTTCCAACTTTAACTTCTATTTTTTCCGGGTTATTCCGTGAAATTACCCTTTGCACAAAATCTACAATATAGGAAGGCAGTTTTTCCCCCACTCGTATGCCCCATTCATGCAATAAGGGCTCACCTGCTCCATTAGAGTAAAGAACCGTCCCATTCTTTTCCACACTGAGCACAGGATTCGGGTTCTTTGCCGGAAATTGCTCCATTTTTTTCATTTCTCTTCCCCAGGATCTTCTTCTTTGATGGCAATGTGCCCATCTTCAATGAGCAGAATAAATAGATATTTTTAACTATTACGACTCTTTTCATTCCTTCTGTTCTTATGTTAGGATTTGATCTCTCTCTCCGTGGTCGCAATGGCATACATCTCATCGGCTTCATTCACGAGTGAAGTGGCAGTCAGCCATATATTTATCAGCCTGCCGTCTTTGGTAAGCCGCTGGGTGCGATAAGATTCCAGGACTTCAGCCCGGCCAAGCTTCTTCAATGCGGCCAACTCTTCTTCTCTCCGATTCTCAGGAACCAGGCTGCTAACATTCATCTTCAGTGCCTCGGCTTCGCTCCAGCCATAAATTTTCTCAGCTTTTGGATTCCAGGCCAGGATGTTACCCTTCACATCCTGCAATATTACGGCATCGCTCGAATCATTAGTCAATGCAATAAGGCGACGCATTGTTTCGGATTCTTTAAGCTTCGACTTTTTCGTCTCGGTAATATCCGTAAAGGTAATTACCGCTCCTTCGATATTGTTATCAAGGGTGCGATAGGGCCGAATTCGCATCAGGTACCAAGCATTCTCCTTGGTCTGGACTTCAATCTCTTTGGGTGTCAGATTGTCCAGTACTTCTTTTATGTCCTCTACCAGGCGATCGTAGCCTAGAAGATTGGAGACAATGTGCCCAACAGGCCTTCCCACGTCTGAAGGAATCAGATTAATCAACTGTGTAGCTGGAGGAGTGAAGCGCATGATGCGCAGCTCATAGTCTACAAAGATGGTGCCTATGCCAGTGCCGGCTAGTAGGTTATTCATATCGTTATTGGCTTGAGACAGATCGACCACTTTGTTTTGCAGTTCAGTATTGACGGTGCCCAATTCCTCATTGACTGATTGCAGTTCCTCCCTGGAAGTCTCCAGTTCCTCGTTGGTAGATTGCAGCTCCTCATTTACTGACTGCATCTCTTCGTTGGCAGATTTGAGTTCTTCATTGGAAGTCGCCAGTTCCTCATTGGAAGCTTTGAGACTTTCTTCTTTGGCCTGCAATTCCTGCTTCAACTTCAAGATTTGCACATCAACTCCCATTTCACTTTTGCAGGGGTTTTCACCGGCATCTATAGCAGCGGTCCTCCCGGTTTCGATTTTCTTTGACTCCGTCAGTTCCTCAAAGGTGACCAGGAATAAGTTTGGCCAGGCAACTTCATGACCTGATTCCGCAGGTCGTACCGCCAGATTAACTATAGTGAAACCGCCATTGGTTTTGACCCGCACCCTGGGATAGAACACCGACTCTTTATTTACGGCGGCTCTGTGCAGGGCCGTGGTTAACTCAGACCTCAATCCTTCTCTAGCCATGTTAAGGATGTTCAGACCAGCTTCACCCTGAGCCAGCTCTAAGTACAGGCTGGTATGGCCATGAACATAGAGGATATCGCCATGTTCGTCGACCAGAACACTGACAGGGGCATAATAATTCATTACTGCTCTCTCGGTCAGCTCGCGCAGTTGAGGTCTGATTTCAGCAGGAGCGTTGCTGGAAGGTGATGAGGCCACGCTTTTCAGTTGTTGTAGGGGAAATTTCGCTATGGAAAGGAAATATTCACTGCCAACGCCCTCTTTTCTTACATATAATTTTGACTTGCGATCCAGCGTATCAAAAAGATTCGTGAAATCTCCTATGGATTCGGAGGGGCCAAGAAAAAGAAATCCCCCAGAATTCAATGCATAATGGAAGAGGGGAATTAGCTTCTTTTGCAGTTCCCTGTCCATATAGATCAGTAAGTTTCGACAACTGAGCAGGTCAAGTTTAGAAAACGGTGGATCCTTGATAATGTCCTGCTCGGAAAAAATAACCATTTCACGGATACTGTGCTGAATAAGGTAATTGCTATCTGAATCCGGGGTGAAGAAACGTTTAAGCCTCTTTGGAGAGATATCACTGGAAATACTGACTGGATAGAGGCCGCTACGGGCCTTTTCGATGGCTCGACTGTCAATATCAGTGGCGAAAATCTGTACCTTAAAAGTTTGATTCAACTTTTCCATCTGCTCCTGTATCAGAATGGCTATGGAATATGCCTCCTCACCTGTAGAACAGCCGGGTACCCAGACGCGTATTACTGAGTTAGGGTGCCTGCCGACAAAGAGGCGTGGGATAACTTTCTCCTGGAACGCTTCAAAAGTCTCAGGATTACGGAAGAAACTGGTGACGCCGATTAAGAAGTCACGAAAGAGAGATTCCACTTCAGCAGGCTTTTTCTCTAAATAACGAACATATTCATCTACATTTTCGATATTCTGGACGGCCATACGCCGCTCGATGCGCCGGTTGATGGTATTTTGCTTGTAATGGGAGAAGTCATGACCGGTCTTGATGTATAGCAGATTGAATATCTGTTTCATTGAATCTTTTGCCCTGAGAGCTTCATGGGGCCTTTTTCCAAAAGCCTTGGCAACATAAGAAATAAGCTGAGCTGGCATTTCTTCCGGCTTCAGGACGTAATCTACCAGACCTGTGGCAATGGCACTGAGCGGCATATTGTTGTACTCGCTGGACTCAGGAGCCTGTGCTATCACCATTCCTCCCTCAGCCTTGATCACCCGCAATCCTTCCGTGCCATCGCTGCCAGTACCCGAGAGCACAATACCGATAGATCTCTCTTGCTTTTCCTGAGCTAAGGAACGAAAGAACAAATCAATCGGCAGACGTTGGCCGCGCGGCTCAGCAGGCTTCGTCAATTGTAATGCTCCATCCTGCAGAACCATACTGCGATTAGGCGGGATGATGTAGACGCAGTCAGGCTTAACAGCCATCTCGTCCGTGACTTCGTAAACCGGCATCTGCGTATAGCGCTCGATCAGTTCAGTAAGGATGCTCTTATGGTTTGGGTCTAAGTGTTGTATCAGGACAAAAGCTATTCCAGTCTTAGAATTGGCGGGTATGGCTGAAAAAAAAGCTTCGAATGCCGCTAGGCCACCAGCCGATGCACCGATGCCCACGATGGGAAAGTCCTCTTTTGGAAACTCATCAGAGGCTGCATCCAGAGGAGGATTTTCTTTATTAAAAGAGGTTTCCTCTAAAGAACGTGGCTGTTCTTCTTCTGACATTTGTGTTTTCCCTTTTCCTGTATTTTCCTTTTTCTGGATAATATTATCGCATCCTTTAAAACCCGTCATAACCTCTTGTGAGAGCCTTATTGAGCTTTTCAATCTAGCCGTTTAAGGCTTTTTCCGAGTCAAAAATACCCTCTTTTAAAAACCAATCAGCATACGAAATAAACTCTATTTGCTTCTTTTCCAGGTAAGCGTCAAAAGAAGGAATAGCTTTTCTCAATGCGTTTTTCGCCTTCTCTACTTCAAAGGGCTGTGACGTTGACCACACACAGAATTCATTATTCTCCAGACCTGCTCTGAAGTATGGGACAATTATGTCCGCTAAGTATTATTTTGTCTGGTAGAATGGCAGAAATGTGTTTCCCAGGGCATATCTCCAATAATCTCAGTTCCAGAGATTCTACTATTGTCTCTCATCTCTCTCCGAAATAGGATTCGAAGTCAAAAGAGTGTTACGTTAGTGTTTTCACTTTACATATAACTGAAATTTCTTTTTATTTAGCTTTTTATGTATGCATTTTATCTTACTTAATGAGATTTGTAAAAGTAATTATTATAGAGCTCATCTCAAAACCAATTTTATTCTCAAATCAGAAAGTTTTAGAATCATTTTTCACGATCAGAAACTAGATTGATTATTTAGAATAAGGGACTTAGAAAAGCAAGTTTGAGTTTTGGGATCAGTTCATAATTAAAAACCCATATAAAATACCTTATGACAAAAACACCGTAAGTACCTATATATTTGATTATTGACAGGGGTCAGAAATTGAATTTCTTATATATCTGATAGCTTTTGTCAAAGAATAGTTGGTAAGAATAGGTTTAATTATTGCAAAAAATTTCTGGACTTGTAAGCAAGTAGTAAGAATTGGTAGTCTCAACAGACATATATCAAACACAAAAATTGAAAAAAGGTAAAAAGCAGATAGTATTTATAGAGCTCTCGATTCCCTCTCTATTATAACGGAGCTACGCTGAGTATATCCCATCCGTAATGTTTGATGTAGATATTGAAAAATTTCTCTGCTGAAAGCTTACTTCCACTGGAAAGAGAGTGAATGCTGTTCCACTGCTCACAGAGCTTCCAGCACGTCTCTTTTTCAGAATCCGTAAGATCGTTGTAACTCATATTTCTTAGACGGTTTGACTTGTATCTCAATTAGATATTCTCCTGATTTTTATTCCAGTCTCAATATATCCAGGAACGGTATTGACTAAGGTTGTCTGTTCCAATGCATAGTGAAGCCGATACGTAGAGTCTAAAGGCATACTTAAGAAGGCATACTTAAGGTAATTTGGTGGAAAACATAAGGAAAAAGAGTATTTACTAACAGAATCTCCACCGTAAGTATGTAAGAAGAAGCCCAAGACCACTGCATCCTTTCACTGTATCCCCCAACACAGTCTCTTCGACTATTATGCTCCCCCAAGCATTTAGTTCGAAGAAGGTTCAGTGATCCCAGGCGATTCTTTATTTGATAGATGATACCCCAATTCTACTTCCCAACTCCAGGATATACTAATAAGATAAAATATTTAAAATAAATTATATCAAAAATTGTTTTTAAGCAAAAAATAGTTGTAGTCATTTTATTTTAATGCAATTAAAATTTTTAAAATTGAGCCTATCTCAAAACTCAAGATCGCTTGAAAGGCTCCTTGACGAATTGTACAATTTCGCAGGTTTATTTATGGGAGTAGATGTGTCCTTATAGCTCAGGAATTTGGAGCTAATAACATCAGGCTTGTATTTTTTGTATTAAATATCCCGATGGTAACCTGATCAAGAAAAAAAGATTAAAGAGAAAAAATAAATTTATGCAGATTCAAGCCTTTTTAAGGTTAAATAATAAAAAATAAAGTAACTATTCAGGGTATATTTAACGGCGCTCCCCTGAGCGCCGCTATAATACTCTCTAAAACAGGCAACCCATTCTTCCTGATTGTAGAAATGTACGCTCTATTTCTGCAGAAAGCTTGCGCTCCCTGTGCTGTTCTGAAAGTTCCTGATATTTTCTGCTGTAGTTTCATCATCCTGATATCTCTTTCTGCTTGATTGTTCTCAAACGGAACTTTCAAATCTGTCAGGAATCTCATGATCTTTTCTTTGTGTTCTATAAACCTATCCAGCAGATTCCTTGCTTTGGTTTTTGGATTCTTTCCACGTTTTCCTTTCTTTTCAGGATTTAGAAACTGTGGATTTTCTTCAATTCCTTTCATGATAATAGCATCGAACCTTTCTTCTAATGATTTAATTTGCTCAAAATCCAGTTCTTTGACTTGCTCTTTGCATTCGTCAGTATACTTTTTCATCTCAGTGAACAATTCATTCATTCCTTTAGTCCACTGCTGTTTATAGTTCTCTTCAATTCCAGTAAGTTCTCTCTGTAAATGAGCATTACAGAGAGCATGATCACAGTCATAAATGTTGTAAGGTTTCCATCCGTCGTGAACTGCTACTCCCTCAAACTCAGGAAGAATACCCATAGCATTTATTGCCTCTGATCCTCTTTTTGAGTGAGGAAAATAACAGGTGTATTTATCATTAGAAGCTACATGAAGCCAGTGTCTTTTTCCTTCGATCTTCATACCAGTTTCATCAAAATGAACAACAGGAGAATTCATTAATTTCTTTCGAATAATGTTTTCAAAACACTCTAAATTCTGGGAACATTTTTTTTCTGCTCTAATTATCGTAGCAGGACAGATTTTTATTCCCATAATATCTTCAAAAAACTCAGAAATTCGTTCATAGGGGATAAAATGATGATTTTTACAGTAAACAGCTGAAGCTAAAATATTTAGACCATACTGAACTGGATATTTTACTGATTCAGGAAAAACAGCTTTATTTATTTTTCCACAGTAAGGACAGGTCTTAATCTGACTTTTGTGTTCTGTAACAATCAGATTCACAGGAGGAATATCAAAGACCTGTCTTTTCTTATAAGCTTCAACTTCAACATTCTCAAGAGTATGGCCACATTCTTTGCAGCAACTCAAAGAAAGTTCTATTACCTAATCAGGATCATCAACCATTTCAAGAGTTGTTCCTAGATGACCCTCTTGACCTCCAGGTTTCTTACCGCTCTTTTTACGGAGACTCTTGGGATTAGGTTTCTCCTTGACAAATAAATCAGTAGAAGGAGGTCTACTACTGTTTCTGCTATTTTGATTTAAGCGAGATTCTAAGGCTATTAATCTTTCAGTGAGTTCTTTTATTTGAGATTCTAAGCTCTCAGTGTAAGTTACAATAAATTCAGGATTTGAAGTACACAGTGATAGAATCTCTTCACGCTTCATAATACAAAATAAGAAGTCATTTTAGATCCAATTTTTCCTCGGAAAGAGGAAAAATTGTGGAACCTTAAAAAGACTCCTGAATAGTTACAAAATAAATTGATAATAGTTAATTAATTGTCAGATGATCACACTTTTATTCTGTTACCCAATTTAAAAGCTTGTCCTGTTTTATATTCACCCTTTATAAGTATATTTTGATTTTGAAAAGAAAGGGCTAGAGTGGTGAAGCTCAAAAATGAAAGAAGTTATTCAATTTTTTTAACTAAATAAAATCATCTTAAGGCTTCAAAGTTAATTTAATTGGAAATAAGAGCTTACATATATTATCTAGATTATTTTTTTGGTTAAATAGTTAATTCCAGATTATTATTCATGATTTTAGTGCGATATTTTAAAAATCATAATTTGAAATTAAATAAAAGACTGAGCTTACTGTCTTAGCATCTGGTTTACTCAATTTTTCAAAAACTATTAATATTCAGAAGAAGTTATTCTAGCGAATTTATATAATTCGTATTTATATTTCTAATTGTACTTACTGGCAATTGAAGTTAAACTGTTCTTCTCTAAATGAAAGCGTAACAAAGAAAGTAGCTTCTTAACACAACTGCCAGGAGTAAATTTAGGCTTGGGGAGATAATAAAACAATTAGGTTAGAATATTGAATTATGATCTTAGAAAGATCACTCTCCACATGCAAAATGAGTATTAAATACTACGAATTACAGGCTATATTTAAACTATGGAGGTAAATATAATGGTATGGAATTATGGTTGGAGAGATTGGGATAGGCGTAGAGGCTGGGGCTGGGCCGGATGTGGCGGCTGGGGCTGCGACGGCTGGGGCGGTCGTAGAGGTAGGTTCTGGCGTCATCGTGTAAACCGCTGGTGGGACTGGGACTGAGACTGTAAATAACCGTTGAACCTGTAGAATTAATTGGTATTAAAGGAAAAACATTGCAGTCATCTTTTCAATACATCGAAAAAGTCTGACGATTGTCTTGAATCGATGGCTATTCATTTCCTATATTTTACCACTACTTCTCTTTTTTACAATGGGCCTATCCCAAAACTTCATGTAATCTAATTATTGCTGCTAACATTACAATTCCCAAAAAGTAAATTTATAATTTAAATATAATATTATTTTTGAGATAGCTCAATATAATTTTTCAATTATATTGAAATTTCAAATTAGGCCAAATCTTTCATATCGGTTATAATATATATGGCCTTGTTAATATAAATTCACAGAAGATTAAGAGTAGTAGGGTTTCCTCTTAATCTATGGTTGGATCTCAGGCAGGGTTTGAGAATAGGGACTCAAAACTCTACCATTTACTTCAACTAAGCTTTTGAATCATTGGAAAATGTTGAAAGAATTGATTGTGGAAAATAAAGAAAGATGATACTGGGAAGTTACTAACATGAAAGAAGAGGTATATCTTACGTTTGATGATCATGAGGATTTCCGAAGGTCTCTTGAAGAAGTACTGCAAGATAGAAAGGAATCACCTACAATGCCTACAAAAACTTGAAATTCTTGCAAAAACTTGAATTATGTTTTTCTGGCGGATGGCGTGAGCCTGCAGTTGTTTCAATTTCTCAGAGATCTCGGTTTGCGTTTTATTGCTTCTATAATATTCTTATTCAAGTCATAGACAAATCGGATCTTATCACAAAGATGACCAGAATAAGAAAATAGGTTGATGAAATAATAAGATCAGGTAACTAAATTGTAAAAAATATAATACCGTTTCATTTCTACTGAAGAGTTCCTACAGTGCTGGATTTACAAAAAAGATATATTTCGAGTCAAGACTTTACTGAAGTAACTGATAAAAAGAGAAGAAGATAGTGTCCGACGATACCCGACAGGGCACAACTCTTTCTATTCATTTGTAAAAATTCACAGCCTGGCATAAAAGCAAAAGAGACCATTATCAAATAAGAATAACACCAATCTTTTACCATATGCCTTGTTTCATCGATTGCCGTTACTCCTTCTAAAAACCAATATTGCGATGATTCATCCATCTGCAAGTCATTCTTTATCTTGAAACTTTGCTGTTTTATGCTCGCTTCTGATGGTTCTTCTATTGCCTCTTCATTTGATGCTCCGCCAGTTACTAATTTAGATGATTCCGTTTATACATCATTTTGAGTCTCGCCCTGCTCGAAAAAAAGACATCCCAGGTTAGACACATCTGCTCCATGATTGATTTCCTTGAGTGTGTAATTTCCAAATCTGTCACCAGTCTTGAATGTCCCAGCATTTGCATAGTCAATAAGCCAGAGACCATCTATCTGAGCAATGTCATCGGCTGCAACGAAGTAGATCTGGTTTATGTGAACTCTGAAAACAATAGTATCATCTTCTCCCTGTATGTTATCGAGTTCAATTTTCCATGTGCTGCCACTACTATTAGAAGCAGAAATGATTTCGTCGTCGACATATTTTCCATTATGCCTGAATTCGAGCCAGACCTTCTGATCGTCGACATTTACCTGCCTGGCTTTGAGAGTGTAGCCTCCACCGAGGTCAAGAGTCTCGTCGGTTCTAATAGTATAGTTGTCGCAGTTATTAAGAACTAATTTGGCAAGCTTGTTTACGTGGTTATTCCAGATCTTTTCACTATTCTCAAGCAAAGGAACATAGATCTCGCCAAATAATTCAATTGCCGGATACTGCTCATTAGACCAACTGCTACATCTATAATAGCCTCTGTCAACGTTAGAAGTGTAGAGTTTGCGCTCTAAAATAGTCGCTGTCTGTGTTCCTATTGATTCAGAAGATGCCGCAATTGCCTCATTGCCACTACCTGCTGCTGGGGTTACATGCGGTACTGCGGCGAATGCTGCTACTATTGAACAAAAAACAACAAAAAATTTTACACTTGTAGACAGTGAAAAATTTAGTCTTTTTTCCACATAGTCTATTGTTTGCTTCATTGTTACAATTGCTGCTAAAATAAAAAAAAGTCCAGAGATATAATTTGTTACCAAAATTTCAGCTACACCAAAGAGTAAACAAATAGCTCCAATAACATAACGATCAATGATATTCAATGTAATTTTCCTCTGTTTCTTCATTGTTCCATCCACATACAACCCTCAATAAAAAATATATTTTTTCTTTTTATTACCAAGATTGTACATATATATTAATCGCTCGAATTTCGCATTAGTAATTTTAAACTCAAAAAAGATGTATTCGACTAAAAATAGTCAGGCAATTGGATTCTGGCACCAGGGAATAATGGGAGTAAAGCTACGAATGATCTTGTTTTATACTCGAAAGTCCCCAAACTGTCTTCAGAATTATTCTTTAAATTCATTGAAAATTAACAAGATAGCTATCTTGCATTTATATCTGCCAGCATTCATTCAAACATGTTTACAGTTGCCTTTTTTTGATTAGATAACGATTCTAATATATATTGGCAAACTATACTATTTATCGCACAAGATGTGCTCAGTTCAATTTCGTAAACCCAAACCCAAACCCAAACCCAAACCCAAAACCCAACACAAACTCAAACCCAGGCATACCCCCTTGCCTGGGTTAAATTAAACTTTATATAGAATCTTGAATCATAGACCCTTTGAGATTTCTGCATTCTTTTTTGGGACTTTTCAACTTCCTTTAGAGAAGTGAGCTTTTTTGAACCGGAGCAACGTAATTATCATCTTAAATGGAGCTTTTCCCGAACGCAGTGAGGCTATACCTTAAAGAATAAATTAAAAAAGCAATTTAAGTGTTCTATTTCCAAAAAAATGAAAAATTCGTTGGATTTTTCTTTCAAAAAGCCCTTTATTTTGCTTTTTCGCTTTTTCGGGCTGTCCCAAGCATTCACTCGGTGAAAACAAGGTTTTAAATGCCGACTAGTGTTTTTTGGGCAAGATCCATAACTTTATTTTTATTTTTGGGGGCAGCTCCATTAAATATTCCTCTAACAATCGTTTCCATAAGGTTCTCGCTCTCTTCCCTCCTTTTTCTTAGTTTTAATTCGAGTTCATCAGACAACCTCTGAGTTGCTCAACTTTTTCAGCGATGTTGTTTTATCACGCCTAAACGCGATTCGGGAGTATGCTATTCTTTTCTGAAGTTTAACTTATTACTTCTAGGGTATAGCAGAGTCCTAATTACAGTAATTTTCCTCACTGGTGAAAACGTTCATATCTTATAGCATCCTATAGGTTACTATATGGTAGCTTCGACAACAATTTGTCTTGACCCCAAAGTAAAAGAGATGCTCACAAGCCTAAAAACACATCCCCAGGAGTCTTACAATTCAGTGGTAGAGAGGCTTATTAACATGGCAGTTGATTCTGAACCCCTGAGTGAAGAAACGATAAAAAGGATTGAAGAGGGACTTGAAGATATCAAAAAAGGAAGGTACTACACAGAAGAAGAAATTGCGGCCGAATTGAGGCTTGAGTAATGTACTCTGTAATTTATACACAGGCGGCCCTTAAAGATCTACAAAAACTTCCTCATGAAGTAGCTCAGAAGATTTACAACGCTGTTAAACGAATAAAAGATGACCCTTATTCTCATGTAAAAAAATTAAAAGCTTCACCTACAATTCCTTTTTATTCATTGAGGGTTGGCGAATACCGTGTTGTCATGACAATTGAAAGCCAGCAATTAGTTATTTTTATCATCGAAGTTGGACACAGAAGCAAGATTTACAGGAAATATTGAATTTCCGAGTTCCGCCTCTTCCGAGTTCCGCTTCCCGAGTTCCGCTTCGGGAGCACGGGGTCTGTTTCCCTCGCTTCGCTCGCTCAAGCAGACTAACTTATTGCTTAGGATCCTGCCTAACTTTCTGAATTGCGCCTCGGGATCACAGGAAATCGGAGATTTTCTGGGAGTTGCGATGTAATCGTAACAGTACGCGGTACTTTTCCCTCGCTTCGCTCGCTCAAGAGGACGAATTTTTGGCGAAGAGTCATAACTTGAATTTTATTTTTTTGGGGCAGCAACTTCCTTTAGAGAAGTGAGCTTTTTTGAACCGGAACAACGTTATTAGCGTCTTAAACGGAGCCTGTTCCGAACGTAGTGAGGCTATACCATAATAAATAAATTAAAAAAGCAATTTAAGAGTTCTATTTTCCAAAAAAATGGAAAATTCGTTGAATATGACATTCAAAATGCCTTTCATTTTGTTTTGTGCTTATTAGGACTGGCCCGAGCGTTCGCTCGGTGGAAAACAGATTCTAAACGCCGACTACTGTTTTTCGGGCGGGATCCATAACTTTATTTTTATTTTTGGGGGCAGCTCCATTAAATAATCCTCTAACAATCGTTTCCATAAGTACCTGACTGTTTTCTCTCTTTTCTTATTTTTAATTCGAGTTCATCACACAAATCCATGAACTTCTCAACTTTTTCAACGATGCGTTTCTGTTCTGCGAGGGATGGAAGAGGAATTGCAAATTTTGAGATATTGCCCATACTCAAATTAACTCTTGCATTGTCCACTTGTTTATCGAATTCTTAAATACTTAAATAGTGAAGTGTGCTCCATATTTTTAGGCTTAAAAATGAATTTCCAATAATCTTGATTAATAATTTACTTTTACAAAAAAGAAAAAAATATATTTACCTTTTCCGGACTTATACATAAAAAATCCATTCTGTGAGAATATGGCTTGGAGCTCAGCCGGCTCTTAAAATACCATTATATCAATGATATATAGATTAAATCAATGAGCTAATTATTAGAATAATGCGTTAATCGATATATGAATGGAATAATATTATGTGTTAAAAATATTATATATAATGAGTGTATAGTATGAATTGCGTTCTCATCCCTTGAACACCCCATTAGTAAACACCTACTCCAAAAAGATCTACCGCAATAAGGGATCAAAATAAGAACTCTCAACCCCGAGATGCCTAACCTCTTTCCAGACTAAGAAACTGAGCATTCTATAATGTCATTAGAACTTCCAGGCTTTTTGGATGAGAACGCTAATCCTCTTCTAAATAAAAACAATACCCTGTTTTAAACTTCATCTATCTTTCCTTTGTTTTTGTCATTCCTTTGTTTTTGTCATTCCTTTGTTTTTGTCATTCCTTTGTCTTTTGTCATTCCTTTGTTTTTGTCATTCCTTTGTCTTTCTTTTATTACTTTTGTCCTTTTTTCTTTTATCCCTTTCTCCTTCAATGTCCTTTTTTTTACTTTTTTCCCCTTCACTCCTTTATTATTCCTTCTTTGCCTCTTTCTTTGCCTCATCTTTCATAATTATTCCTTCAGCTGCCATGATTCCTGTTGCAGCTGCGTTTACTATGTCCCTTGAAAGTCCTGCCCCGTCTCCTGCTGCAAAGAGATTTTTAATGCTGGTTTCCATTTGTCTGTTCACTTTAAGGTGCATTGCATAGAACTTGACTTCAGGAGCGTACAGCAGGGTTGAGTCTGAAGTAACGCCGGGTATGATCTCGTTTAGGGTCTCCAGGCCTTCGATTATGTCCATAACTATCCTGTGGGGGAGCGCCATTGAGATGTCTCCTGGAGTTATGTCTTTGAGCGTATTTACAACAATGTTTCTGGCAATTCGTTCTTTTGTGGAGCGGCGACCGCGCCTCAGGTCTCCCATGCGCTGCAGGACAGGCTTGCCTCCTCCTATCGTGGTTGCCAGCTTTGCAATTGAACGGGCGTATTTTGTAGTGTTTTCCATGGGCTCCGTAAGCTCAACTCGGACAAGGAAGGCGAAATTGGTGTTTTCGGACTCTTTGTTGGCCATAGAGTGGCCATTAGTTGCGATAAAATCTTCATATTCTTCCTTTACGACAAATCCGCGCATATTTGTGCAGAATGTCCGGACGAAGTCATCGTAACGGCGGCTCTGGATATGGAACTTGGGGTCGCGGTTGATTTTCGTTACAGGATCCATAACGATTGCAGGGACTTCTACTCTCACCCCGATATCAATTCCACCGTATCTGGCTTCTATTCCGTGCTTCTCAATCATCTCAGAGATCCAGTTGAATCCTCTTCTTCCCGGAGACAGAAGTACATAGATGGCATGGATTATTCTCCCGTCTGAAAGTACGATCCCTTTGCAGATGCCTTCCTCGACCAGCAGGTCTTCCACCTCGCTCTCAAGCAGGAAATCCACGTCTTTGTCAACAAGGTCCTGTTTAAAGTGCCCTATTACAGCAGGAGCGTTGTCCGAACCTATGTGCCTCTGCTTGATCTCGATAAACCGGGCTCCGACAGAAGCAGCTCTGCGCTTCAGCTCTTCTATCTCCGGGCCTTCTGTCAAAAGAGCTTCATGTGGCGCTCCAAACTTCAGAAAAACCTTATCCACTCTTTCTACAAGCTCCCAGGCTTCTGTCTGATCCCCTGTCAGAGCTGCCAGATCCCCTCCCACATCAGGCCTCAGGTTTAAGGTCCCATCCGAGTAAGTTCCGCAGCCCCCTACCCCGCACATGATATCGCAGGGAGTACAGTGCATACAGTAAGTCTGGGTTTTCATGGGGCACAGGCGTTTGTCTATATCGCTGCCCATATCTACAATAAGGACTTTCAGATGTTTTACCTCTGCAAGCTCGTAAGCTGCAAACATCCCGGCAGGCCCTGCTCCTATAATCAGGACGTCGTACTTCGAATTTATCTCCTCTTCTTTAAAAAATCCATCTTCTTTCTCCATGCATAGCACCCTTTAAAATTATGTGAATTTTTGAAGCATTAAGTGGTCAGAAACTCCTAACCTCAACTTTTTATCCGGAATTTTTCCGAAAATCTGAAATAAATTGTTTAGATTTCCCCATATACTCAATTGAGCCCTGTTCTCTATTGAGAAATAACGTAATCTGGTTTTTGTCCGCCGTTATTGTGCATAGAAGTACTCTAGAAACATTATCAGTTCCTCTATGTATGGAAATTTTCCTGCATAGATAAATGTACTGATAAAAGGAAATAGAAAAATGAAAGCTACAAAAAGTGCTCAACCGCTGGTCATAGATGCTCCTCAAAAATGATTTCTCCCTTCCCCCTAAATAGGTATGAAATCGTCAGTATAAAAAAGTTTCATTCATGTTTGAAATGCATAAATGATTTTTTGGAATGAATACAAAAAATAATGAATAAAGATCATTAAAACTCAAAACTATGATCTTTAACCAGTTAAACGCAAAATAACTTCCCAACATGCTGTACTTTCCTTGAACAGAAGATCAGGATTATATCAAGTCCCTGAAATAAGGTCTATTAACTCTTAAATAGCTAAATTTTTAGTGCTTTATAATTTGATATTTCTGATTTAAAGGGGGAGTAACAGATGTGGGTAAGTAAATTAACCGTTCTTTTAGCGGTTGCTATCTTCCTTTTGACTGCTACCAACAGCCCTGCATCTGCCAGGGAGATTATAGTGGATGATAAAGGTTCGAATGCAGGTTTCAGATCTATTCAGGAGGCAGTGGATAGTTCCTCTTCAGGAGATATAATTCTTGTTTATCCGGGCCTCTATAATGAGAGCGTGAATGTAAGTAAAGACAACTTGAGCATTCTTTCTGAGTCTGAAGAGCCTGAAGATACTCTTGTTAGGGATTTTAATGTAAGCGCGAATAATATTATTGTAAAAGGATTTACCATACAAGAAAATTTAGCTTTACAGGGTCTTAAGGGTGATCTCTGGTATGCTAAAATTGAAAACTGTACTGTTAAAAATAACATTTTGGAATCAGGTATTTATGCTGATGAATGTTACAATTCCACTATTGGGAAAAATGTAATTTTAAACTCAGGTATCTTTGTATCGGGGCCTGAAGCAGATTCTAATTTAACAATTTCTGATAATTTAATTGTTAACGGAGATATTGGAGTTCATCACGGTTCATATAATTGTGTCTTGCTTAATAATACACTTCTGAATGGAGGCATAGGAGTAGGTGAAGGTCCTGGCTGCAAAATTCTCGGCAATTATATTTCAAATGGGATAGATGACGGTTACGGAATTGTCTTTTCTGAATCTTCTTCTAGTGGGATAGAAAACAATACGATTGTAAATTGCACTAATGGTATCTTTTTAGTCCGGCTCACGGGGCCTAACACAGTTTATAATAATACTCTGATGTCAAATAATCGGGGGATTTATATTGGAGACTCAGGAGGAAACTCGCTTCTAAATAACACTATCTCAAAAAACAATATTGGGATACTATTAAACGGCATGACCACGGATCAGGCGGGAGCTAATTCGCTTGTTAATAACACCATTTCAAACAACAATATAGGAATATTATTCGAAGGCGATTCTTCTGGTAATCTGGTAACCAATAACAAAGTGGAGCTAAACAAGCAATATGGAGTATATATCAAACAGGTTAGCTATGAGATACCATATAATGGAACTGCACCATATAATGGAACTAACTGGTTCTACAATAATAGATTCAATAATACTGTTAACTTCTTTAATGATACAAGCAACTATACAAACGACCATTATACTGCAAGGGAAATAAATAATAGAAATAATAGCACTGGAATAATTTCTGTTGCTTTGAACACTTCAAAAACTGCAGGCACTAACATCATAGGTGGGTCCTACCTTGGTGGAAATTTTTGGGCAAAGCCTGATGGCGCTGGTTTTTCCCAGATATGCGCGGACTCGGAGGGGGATGGAATTGGAGATTTACCCTATTATATAACCGGTAATGATATTGATTATCTTCCTCTTGTATCTGTATCCAGATCACAAGAAACAATAATTCCATTTGCAAACTTCAGCACCAACATCACACAGAATCTTGCCCCACTCGCTGTCCAGTTTACAGATCTTTCGCAGAATGCAGTTGCATGGAACTGGGATTTTGACAATAACGGAATATCCGATTCTGCAAGCCAAAATCCGGTTTATGTGTACATAGTCCCTGGAACCTACATTGTCAATTTAACAGCTAGCAACGGAAAAGAAACATCCTCAAAAACTCAGATAATAATTATGCAGGAAGCAACAGTTCCTCCCGTAGCAGACTTCAGTTCCAATGTTACAGGCGGTCAGGTTCCTCTTTCAGTCCGGTTCATGGATATTTCCCAAAATGCAACATCAAGAGAATGGGATTTTAACAATGACGGAAACTTTGACTCTACAGAAAGAACCCCGGTTTATGTATATACTTACCCTGGAAACCATACTGTCAACCTGACAGTAAGCAATACAAAAGGTACTGTTTCAAAATCATTTCCAATAACAGTATATCCTGCACAGCGTTTGGAGGGTGAACTCATCTTAACGGAATCTCAGATTACCACGAATGACTCGAATCAGGAGTATCCTGCTATCTGCGGGGACAGAATAGTATGGCAGGATAGTCGTGATGGAAACTATACTTTATATCTATACGATATATCCACTTCTTCGGAAACTCCCATTGTCAGCGGCTATCCTCAATTTGACCCCGTTATCTATGAAGACAAGATTGTGTGGCAATCTGGAAATATATACCTATATAACCTCTCAACTTTTTCAAAAGATCAGATCACTAATCAATCCGGAAGATATCCTGCTATTTACGATAATAAGATTGTCTGGGAGAGCTCTCATATCTACATGTACGATCTCTTGACTCTCAAAGAAACTCAAATTACTAACAACAATAACACATCATATCAAGAGTATCCAGCTATCTTTAGTAACAGGATTGTGTGGGGAGACTGGCGCAATAGAAACTGGGATATTTATATGTATGATCTCTCCACCCAAAAGGAATTACAGATAACTGCCAATGAATCAGATCAGGTAAGACCTGCTATATACGGAGACAGAATAGTATGGGTAGATTCCCGTAATGGATATCCAAATATCTACATGTATAACCTCTCCAGTTCCAGAGAAACTCGGATAACCAGCAATAAATCAGGTCAATATTTGCCTGCTATTTACGGAGACAGAATTGTATGGGAAGATGGTCGCAGTGGCAATGGATCTGATATTTACATGTACGACTTCTCTACCTCCAAGGAAATCCAGATCACTGCCAGTGGATCAGCATCCAATCCTGCTATCTACGATAACAGGATAGTATGGCAGGATCATCGGAATGGAAACTCGGATATCTACATGTGCACTATTTCAAGAGATGGACATAATTTGAAAACACCTGTTTCTGACTTCTTTGCGAATATAACATCAGGAAATGCACCCTTAAAAATATTATTCACTGACAACAGCACTGGTGCACCGATTTTCTGGTTCTGGGATTTCGGAGATGGTATTAATTCAAAACACGCTTTAAACGCAACTCACACATTTACTGAACCTGGAAAGTATGATATAAGTCTTACAGTAACAAATGAAAACGGTAGCAATACAAGGATTATGCCTGATTATATTACAGTCTCCGAAAGTAAATGAATATCTTATTGAAAAATCAGTGAAAAACCAGTGAAAAACCAAAAGATAAGTGATAAGCCGGAAAATCAGTGTAAAATCGAAAGATCCGAAAGAGCCAAGGATAAGGGTCAAATCAGGAGCAATTGATTAATCTGTAAAGCAAAAACTTCTGATACACCAATCCCTTAGCCTCTCTGGCAAATATGAGAACTTTTGAGAACCATTATCAGGCTTAATATTTTTCAGTTTATTTTTTTGATTTTCAGTTAATTTTTCTGATAATCAGTCTCTTCAATACTTTCTTCCCATCTCTTTCATTATCTGCTTCATTTTCTTGGCTTTCGGGTATTTCAATCCAGATCATGAAGCAATAGTCACTGCCTGCCCCGAGATCTTTGATGCGGATTTCAAGAGGATTATCCTTTGCAGGTTCTGTTTTCCCTCTTAACTTCTGGTGAAATATTTTTGCTACAGCTTTTTCGGGGGCAGGGGCAGAGATTACTCCTATCATTCCTCCTTTTTCGTCAGTGGCTATGAAGGTTTTTTCCTTTTTTTCCTGCGCTGCCGAAACTTCCTGTTTTATGGTTTCCCGCCTGAGCTGACGTCTGACTCTGCTCAAAGCATCTTCTGTGCTTCTTTTTTCAGGAGCTGGTCTCGATGAAGCTTTGAGTTCTGAAAGGTGCTTTTCTTTTTTCTCAGGCGGAATATAAGGCTCTTTTCCAAGGAGTTCGTGAAGGAGCATGATTGCAGCATGCTTGTCCAGCGGCTCATTATTATTTCCACATTTAGGTGACTGGATGCAGCTCGGACAGCCGCTCTCACAGGGACAGCTCTCGATTGCTTTCAGGGTGCCGTCAAGTACCTCTTCTATCAGGTCATAACCTTTTTCGGCATATCCTACTCCTCCCCTGTGCCCGTCATAAATGAATATCCCGCTTTTGCTTCCAAGGTCAGGATGAGATGGAGTGGAAACCCCGCCCACATCGCTTCTGTCCACAAGCAGATGAAGAGGATACATAGAAATCATTGCATGCTCGACTGCGTGAATACCGCCTGCAAAATCCAGCTTATGTTCTCCTACAAGCTCTTGCAGCCGATTTGGAAGCTTCAGCCAGAGAGCCATTGTCTGGAGCGTTACAGGAGGCATTTCAAGATTATGAGCACTCATGATATCATTGCTGTGGGTCTGGATTTTTCTGTATCCTATTACCCTGTCTGTTACCTCTACTTCTCCAAGCCCTACTTCAACGTCAGAAACATGCAGAAGAGGTTTTATTGAATAGGTCTCCTGCACCTGGACTGAAGAGTCGATCATGGGTTTCGTATGATAATTGTCATGTGTTTTTACAGCATGTATCTCCTTTTTCTCATGGTCGATCCTGTTTATGTAGTAGGTTTCTCCTCTGTGCATATAGACCGCACCAGGGTGACACTCACGAAAAGCCAGAGTCTCTTCGATATCTTTTTCTATTGGGAAGCTTTTTTCCCCTTCGAAAGCAAGGAGAGAGTAGGTATTATTGTCTATTCCCCTCAGGGAGACATGCTTGTACGGGAACGGATCAGTTGAATATTTGAGGTGGTCTCCTGCAAGCAGGCCTTCGGCCTCCAGAAGTTCAACGACTCTGGAATACCCTTTACCGAAATACTTTTCATCGGATTCTTTCAAAGGGATTTCTTTTGCGGCACAGAGCAGGTGTCCTGCAAGGATGTAAGGGTTTTTGGGGTTAAGGACTGCATTTTCACTGCTTCTTTCAAAAAAGTCGGCAGGGTTTCTCATATAATACTGGTCAAGGGCATTTGTGCCCGCTACAAGCACAACAAGGCTTTCATTTCCGCTTCTGCCTGCCCTTCCTGCCTGCTGCCTGGCACTCATCACGGTTCCGGGATAACCGTCCAGAATACAGGCATCAAGCCCCCCGATATCTATCCCGAGTTCGAGGGCATTTGTGGAAATTACACCCCGTAGCTCCCCTGAATTCATTTTTTTTTCGATTTCTTCCCTTTCCCTGTCAAAATATCCGCTCCTGTACGAGCAAATAGCATAGGAGAGATTTCTGTCTCTCAAAAGCTCTCTGCAGTTTCTGTACATCCTTTCAACTCCCTGTCTGGAGCGGGTAAAGACCAGAGTTTGAAGCCCTGCCTGGACAGCCCTTGTAAAAATGGAAGAAGCCTCTGAAAAGCTGCTTCTCCTGAGGGTACAGCCCCTGTTATTCATATAGAGAGGCGGATTCCAGAATACGAATTTTTGAGGCCCGTTTGACGAACCGTTGTTCTCGACTACTTCTGGCTCCCTTCCGATCAGAGTTTCAGTATGCTCTTTTGGGTTTCCGATGGTTGCAGAACAGCAAATGAACTGAGGGATCGCTCCGTAATATTCAGCCACGCGCAAAAGCCGTCGGAGCAGGTTTGCCATATTGCTTCCAATAACCCCCCTGTAGTAGTGGCTTTCGTCAACAACTATGAATTTCAGGTTTGAGAAAAAACGCCTCCAGAGATGGTGCCAGGCAAGAAAACTCATATGGACCATTTCAGGGTTTGTGAAAACAATATTGGTCTTCCCTTCCCTTACTTTTCTTTTCTGGGCTTCACTGAGGGCTCCGGTATAACGGGCTATCCCTGCTCCTGACTGCAGACTTTCTTCGAATCCCATAAAAGCCTTTAGCTGGTCGTTTACCAGCGCATTTAAAGGAGAAATATAAAGGGCAGTAGCTTCAGGATTTTCCAGGATTGTTTCAAAAATAGGAACCATATAAGTAAGGGTCTTTCCGCTTGCCGTGGTCGTGCAGAGCACAAGATCTTTTCCGTTCCTAATTTTTTCTATAGCTTCAGCCTGATGGGAGTAAAGAGCCTCAATTCCTGCTGCTAGAAGGGAATTTTTTACCTGTATTTTCAATTCAAGGGGAGTATAAAGGGCTTCCTTTGCAGGAATCTCTTCTATGTGAACTATCTGGTTTTCATAGCGGCTGGAAGCTTTTATCTCTTTCAGCAGGAGGGAAATATCCATTTTTCGGCACCATTTTATTTTATTTCTTACTTTATATTTTGGTCTTCCCATTGCAAGTGGTGGTATTTTAATCTATTTTTTAATTTATTTCTTCATCCTTTCTTAATTTTTTAACCTCTTTTTAATCTTTTATTTTAAAGTCTCTAAATTTAATTTGCTTCTTTATCGAGACACATAGCCAAAGCCTTTTAGGTTTGCAGAAAAGAAATTATACGAAAAAAACAGGTAAATAAGGAGTATATAAAAGGAGTAGTAGATAAAGGAATAATTGTTGCAGATAAACAAACAACTAAAGTGAGCAAATAGCGCAGTAAATAACATGAGTAAGTGGATAAAACGAATAACGAGTAAATGAAATGAATAAATGAAACGAGTAAAAATAAGTAATAAAATGGGAGTTATCTGAATCAGAAGCTGAATCAGAACTCAACTTTTGGAACTTCCCTTTCGGCTTGCGTGGCTTCAAATAAGTCTTTTTTCTGGAATCCCAGCAAAGAAGCGACAATGTTTTTCGGAATTGTCTGGATACTGATATTGTATTTCATGACTGTATCATTATAAAATTGCCTTGCATAAGCAATTTTGTTTTCAGTCTCCATCAGGTCTTTCTGGAGCTGGATAAAGTTCTGGTTGGCTTTCAGGTCGGGATAATTTTCTGCAACTGCGAAAAGGGATTTCAGCGTAGAGGACAGGTAATTTGAAGCTTCTGCGGTTTCATTCACATTAGTTGCAGACATTACTGCTGCCCTGGCTTTTGTAATGTTTTCGAAAAGAGTTTTTTCGTGTTTTGCATACCCTTTCACCGTTTCTATCAGATTGGGAATAAGATCATAACGCCTTTTCAGCTGGACTTCTATTTGAGCCCAGGCATTTTCTACTCTATTTCTTTGCTTTATTAGGTCATTATAAATTAGAACGAAGATAAAACCCAGAATTATTACTGCTATTATCAAAATTTCTACTATCAAATACACCACCATCCTTTTTTCAAGCCTTCTCAAACCTTTCTCAAATTTTTTTCTCAAACGTTTTTCAAACGTTTCTCAAGCCTTTTCCAAATTTTTCCCAAATTTTCTCTAAATTACTTTACCTGGCACCGCCTCCGCCTCCACCGGCGCCTCCACCTACGCCGCCTACTCCCCCGCCTCCGCTTCCTGAAGGGGCTGATGATGCATAGGCACTCCCAAAGCCGGATCCAAATTGAGCAAAACTATGGTGTATGAGATAGAAATTACTTCCCTGGAGCTGTTCAGCAGGCACGACAAGAGACATATTATGAAGGACTTCTTTTGCGACCCCCAGAGAAGTTGCATACACCAGATAAAAATCCCAGATCTTTATCGATTCAGGAGGGTGCTCTTCAAGAGCAGAAAAGTCTGTGAGATATTTTTTGAAATTGTCCCAGCGTTTGTAGTAAAGTCTTCCTTCAGGAGTCCAGCGCCCAAGTATCTTGTCGAAGATTCCTGAGAATACCAGCATAAATATCCCATACCCTAAGAAATAAGTGATTAAGATACTCATTTTTGAAGCCAGAAGGAGCTCGTCTGAAGGGAAATATGATGTGAATACAAATAAATAAACAAATGACACCAGTATTATTGTTAAAGAAAATATACCCATGTATGTATTTCCTGTGGATCTGAAGAGTTTCTCGAATGCGGCATGTGATTTGACTTTCTTATTCCATGCAGTGATAAATTCGTAGAAATCAGTACCTTTTCCAAGCTCTTTTTTCAGCTCATCCCAGGAGATTTTATCTTCGAAAGCATGTTTTTTTAATAAATTAAATACATCTTTTTCGAAATCATTCAGTTCGCGTATTTTTTCCATTTCTATCGAAGAAGTTTTAGGGTCCTTAATTTCAATTATAATATCTTCAGATTCGGATTTTATAAGGCCTAATACACTGCTTTCTTCGGACTTTACAGTACGAAGAGAAATATAACCAAGATTAGCAAGGTCCATAACTGTTGCTGTAAAACCTTCTATTGTAGGGATACCTCCTTTTCCCCGCATGATAGCATTGACAACGGCAGGTCTGGAATCTGTAGGAGGTTCTCTCTCATATATTGCTTCATAATTTATTTTTGGCTCTCTTCCGTATTTGAAGTAAATAAAGAAGGGAAATGCCAGAGCTACTAGAGCAAACAATAATGTCAGATTATAAAGGCTCTTTAAGATGGAACCCTTCTTTTGATATTCATCTTCAATCGACTTTATCTGCTCAAGTCCCTCTTCATTATCTACCTGAACAATACTTGAATTGGGAGATTCTATTCTTGGAAAAACCGCTCGAATTTCGTACCATTGATTAGAGGGAATCTCGTTTGTCTCTAAACTGATAACACTCTTTTCTATATTCACCTGTTTTGTATAGCCAGTAGGGTGGAGCCAGTACTGAATTTCATTTTCGTTTTCTACTGGAAGGGTAATGTTTCCTTTTAAGCCTCCCAGGGGTTTTTCCCATTCTTCTCCCCAGAGTTTATAGTGAAATTCGGAAACATCCTTGTGGACTTTAACTGCGCCATAATGATCGTAAGAAACAAAAAAAGTCACTTTTTCAGGGGCAGGAGTTGGAAGCCCTCCTATTAACTCGTATCCTTCAGAAGTCGGTTTAACACTGAAGGTACATCCTTCTTCTGAACAATGTCCCTGGATATTCCGGATAGATTCCCCGGGAGCCACATTAAGTTTTCTGAAAACCTCGTGATAATCTCCGTCAAATGCATATGAAATTGATTCCTCAACGTGAACTAACCCGCTGGGACTAATAATGATATTCGTTGTTGCTCCTTCCATCGCGTAGTCTTTTGCACTGGCTAAAGGTACCAGGCAGAGAAGAATAAGCAAAATAAGAGCTGTTTTCAAAACTTTAGAGCTAATCAAACCCGTAGAATTAATCAAATCCAGAGAACTAATATTTACTTCTCTGGCAGGTTCAGAAGAACCCTCTGAAAGCTTCAACAAAATTCCTCCAACTCTTAATTATTCTCTGAATATTAATATTTTGCCAGAGTTTACCTGGTTAATATGAAAAAACAAAAAAAGTGGAGAAAAAAGGAATTTCTTACAAGCTCTATTTAATGCTGCTCTTAAGGAAAAGATCCGTTTTAAGTAGTCTATTTCCGGACGTGTAAGTTATGTCAGCCTAGAAATCTTTCAAGCCCTTTTGGCTGCTGATTTTTTGCATTTTGGTTCCGGTTTTTTCCGGAAGCTAAAACTATTTATTTGCTTAATCGGTGTCTCCTCCACTCCCCCTTCCGCCTCCATCATCTATGCTGCCTGCTCCATCTTCATGAACGGGTGAAGAATAGACACCCTCAAAATCATAGTCAGCATAGTTATAATTATAAATTATAGAAAATAAATGGATCTCTTTTAACTGTTCAGGCGGAACAATCGCAGACATGTTCTCAAGGACTTTTTTTACAACTCCCAGAGAAGTTGCATAAACCAGATAAGAATTCCAGTTCTTTACTGATTCAGGAGGTTGATCTTTAAGAGCAGAGAGATCAGTTAGATATTTTTTGAAATTATCCCATCTTTTATAGTAAATACTTCCTTCAGGGGTCCAGTGTCCGAATATCGTTATGATCATTCCCGAGTACTCCATCATAACGAACCCGAAAATCCCGATTAAAGCAGTCAGTACATTAACCCTCGACGCTAGAGGAAACTCGGTTGGAGGGAAATATTTAGTAATCGCAATATAATAGATAATTGCAGCTACTAATATGAACCTGGAAAACCAATTCATATACGTGATCCCTATTGATTGAAAGAGTTTACCAATCTCAATATGGGATTTAACTTTCTTATTCCAGGAAGTAATAAATTGATAAAAATCGGTTCCTGTCCCGAGCTCTTTTTTAAACTTGCTCCAGGAAATCTCTTTATTTTCAGAAGCATGTTCTTTCAATAAATAGAGCGCGTCTTTTTCGAAATCTTCCAGTTCTGATAAGCTTCCTTCAGATTTAGAGTATATCTCATTGTTTATAAGTTGTATTGCAAAGTCCCTGGACTCGGATTTTGGAATACTTGAGGTGAATTTTTGGATGCATAACGAAGATTTCGGAATGCTTGATGAATTTCCTTCTTCGGGTATTAAATTGCTCAGAGAAATATAGCCGCGGTTAGCAAGATCCATAACTGTTGCGAAAAATCCTTCTATCTGAGGAATACCCATCCTTCCTTTCATAATAGCGTTGACTACGGCAGGTTTGGAATCTGTGGGAGGCTTTCTTTCATATATTTCTTCGTAACTTCCGAATGTTTCTTGATAATCTATTTTTGGCTCTCTTCCGTAAAGCAGGTATATGACGAAAGGAAAAGCCAGGATAAGAAGTAAAAAGTAAACCGTAAATCTGTAAATATTTTTTAAATACAAATCTTTCTGCTGATATTCTTTCTCAATAGCTAATATTTCCTCAAGACCCTCTTTATCATCCACTTGAACAAAACTGGAATTGGGATACATGATTCTTGGAAAAATCACTCTTATTTTATACCATTGAGATGAGGGAATTTTTTTTGCCTTAAAGTTGATAACATTATTTTCAATATTGAACTCCTGTGTATACACAGGAGGGTGAATCCAATACCGAATTTCATTTTCATTGTTCACAGGAAAAGCAATCCTTCCGCTTAAGTTTTCCACAGGCTTTTCCCATTCTCCACCCCACAGCTTGTAGTGGAATTCAGAGGTATCGCTGTAGACCTTGACCGCACCATGAAGATCGTAAGAAGTAAAAAGCGTCAATTTTTTAGGGCTGGGCTTTGGAAGTTCACCTACTAACCTGTATCCTTCAGGAGTCCGTTCGACTCTAAATTCACAGGCTTCGTCCGAACAATGTCCCTTGATGTTATAAATGGATTGTCCGGGCAGCGCCTTGAGTTCTCTATGAACGTCAATGTACTCTCCGTCAAATGCATATAAGATTGCCTCCTTAATATGAACTACACCATTAGGGTCAACAGTTATATTTGTTGTAGCTCCCTCCAGTGAGTACCTCGCACTGGCTGAAGGCACAGAATAAAGAACAAGCAAAATAAGCAGAATAAGAATAACTGTTTTCAATATCATTGAATCGATACTTGCTTCTCCTACAGGCTCAGGAGAACCATTTGAGAACCTCAATCAAGTTTCCTCCCACTCCATATATTTCTGAATACGAGTATCCAGATTTTTCGTCCCTGTACTAGTTCTAAATACGAGTATCCAGGATTCCCTTCCCTGAACTATTTATGAATACGAGTATCCAGAATTCACTTCCCTGAACTATTTCTGGTACTGGTATCCAGAATTCTCTTCCCTGAACTATTTCTGGTACTGGTATCCAGAATTCTCTTCCCTGAACTATTTCTGGATACTGTGTATCCAGAATTCTCCTCCCCACACTATTTCCGAATACTATATTCTCCAGAATCCACTTAATACTTTGTTCCAACTGGCTTGCAGACGCTTATTTATTTTAAATTTGGCAATTGCTTTTGATCCGGGGCTGTTTTACCTGCATTTTGAGGCATTTATCTATAAATATGCAAATATATTGAGCATGCTGAAGCATCTGTCTAAAAATCGAGAACAATCGAAAAGAAGTTAAAGAGAAGATCTGATAGTTAATTAATGCAAATAGAAAAACATATTTTTGGGGTTTTTTTTGTGTGGCAAGTAAATAAGACCGAAATAATGTTATTTTCATTATTATCTGCATTTTTTGTATTAATGGCAGGGTCCGGAATAAGTGCTGCAGCCGAGTTTATCGTACATGACGGTGAATCGATACAGTTAGTTGTGGATAATGCGACGTCAGATGATACAATAATCGTAGAACCTGGTACGTATAATGAGAGTGTTACTGTCCAGTCACCGATTACAATAATGTCTGAATCTGGAAATCCGAAGGATACGATAATTCAGGGTTCCGGCTTCAGCCTTTACGCAGGCAACGTAGCTATTAAAGGCTTCACCTTAAAAGGTGACGGTGAGTCGACTGGAGTCTTTCTATCTGATTCGACTATTAGTTGCATAATTGAAAACAACAATATACTGGATTACGATACCGGTATTAGCACATCAATATATTGTTCAGGTACTGCAGTTAACAATAATGAAATTTCAAATTGTGGCAAAGGCGTAGAAATAGGGGAATCCTGGGATAACCTTGTTAGTAATAATGAAATCTCAAATTGTGATATCGGCGTTATCATTAATGATCTGGCATCAGTTGACATTAATAGTAATACGATTACTGATAATGGTGTCGGAGTCTCTATTACAGGTGACTGTAATGTGTCCATTGTAGGCAATATTATAAGTTTCAATAGTGAATGCGGTCTTTATAATAACGCATACGGTAGTAACACAATCTACAACAACCTTTTCAACAATACAAAAAACGTGGTTTTTGATGAGTTTCACCAGGCGCCTGATAACTGGAATACGACAAAAAACAAAGATATGAACATTATCGGCGGGCCCTACATTGCAGGGAACTACTGGGCAGAGCCTGAAGGTGTGGGTTTTAGTCAGCTTAATTATGATACTAATAGTGATGGTGTAGCCAATGAGCCTTATACTATCGATGGAGAAGATACCGACTTCACGCCTCTGGTAACCCTGGAGAAACAAGCAGAACCCGTACTTCCTGTTGCAAACTTCAAGGCAAATACGAGTCAGGGACCTGCTCCTCTTTCAGTTTCATTCACTGATCTTTCCAAAAATGCAGTTTCATGGAGCTGGGACTTTGAAAACGATGGAAAAATTGACTCTACAGCCAAAAACGGAGTTCACGTGTATACAGCTCCTGGATCTTATAAAGTCAACCATACTGTAAAAAGCGAAGCTGGAACAGTCTCAAAACTGATTACGATAAATGTTACGGAAGCTGTTAATAATAAGTCAGGAAATAATGGGACTTCAAGCACCGGGATTACTAAAAATAATGGGAATAGCTGGGATAATGCAACCGACGGTGGAAACAATAGTATAGATAATGGAAATAACAGTATAAATGATGTAAACAGTAGCGTAGGCAATGGAAATAGCAGTATAAGTAATGGAAATGGCAGCGTAGACAGTAGCATTAATGGAGATAATGGAAACTCTGGCGAGAGTGGAAGCAGCGGAAGTGATGGCGGAAGCAGTGGTGGAGGTGCAGGTGGTTCTCCTGAACCTGCAGAAAATATAGAAGTAAAAGAACTTTCACAGGCGTTTATCACAAACGGAGAAGAGACCAAGTTTGATTTCTCACAAAATGCGACCTGCGTTGTATATGTCAGTTTTGATGCAAAGAAGACTTTGGGAAAAATAACAACCACTGCCGAGATGCTGAAAGGAAAATCAGCTCTGGTTTCGGAACTGCCTGAAGGTGAGGTCTACAAGTCCTTTAATGTCTGGGTTGGAAACGGAGGAATTGCGACCTCTAGTAATATGGAAAACCTGACAATGTGCTTCAAGGTTGAGAAGTCCTGGCTGCAGGATAAAAGTATAGATCCGATATCAATCACCCTTAACTGGTATAATGGGAAAAAATGGGAACAGTTCCCGGTTACTATAACAGAGGAAGATGCAAATTATCTGTACTTCACAGCCAATGTCTCTGGGTACTCTTCCTTTGCAATAACAGGCTCAATAGCAGGTTCAGCAACAGATTCAGTAACTGGAAAGGTAAAAAGCTATCTTGAGCAACAAGAATCTTCTGAAGAGGAAAACAGCTTGCTGAGCACCAGGTCGGCAAGACTAACCAGTGAAACTGACAAGAGTGCTCCAGGTTTTGAAATAATTTTCGGAATTGTCTGTCTGCTCGGTAATTTCATTTACAGGAGAAAATAATGAGGTGAAGGAATCCTCCTTCATCTTTAACTTTTTTAAGTAAAAAAGGAAAAATTAATATTTCTGCTGTTATTCCCTAATTGATCGGAAGATTACCCTCTCAATTCACAGGCTTTTTGAGACGAGCCATGAAACCTTCGGAATCTGTATTGTGATATTTCTTTTTTCCCAGCAGGAAGGGAAAATAATTATTGATCAGGAAAATCACAGGTATCAGGCAGAGAAGGTTCAGTACCGTTAGGCTCAGAGCAAAACCAGTATTATAATAGAAGTATTCAGTATCTACACCTAAAACGATAACTACAAGCTTTGTAAAGACATCTTTTAGAGGGAAATGAAGTGCAAGTATAGTCAGACTGTTTCTTCCATAATACTCAAGCACCTTTGAACTTCCTATTTTCTTGGAAAGGTAGACAAAACTAAATATTCCTGCGAAAGCCAACAGGTAAAAAGAAAAGAAGCCTCCATATTGCAAAACGTTCATGTTAACTTTGTTATCTGTTGGAAATTTCAGCAGGTATCCGAGATACAGCAGGCTCAAAAGAATTGCAATAGCAGTTAAATACTTCTCAACTCTGGAGAACTTCTCTATAAATCCTGAATTAAATTTCAGACTAAAACGTGCTCCTAACTCTTTTTCTGGTTCTATGGCTTTTCTAAATAGATTTCCAGCTCCATAAAAGACTATTGCAGCCAGAGCAACATCTACATTCCAGGGTATTCTGAAAGGCACATAAACCGAATAAAGGTATCCTATCACTCCGGCTATAGCAAGCCAGAATACAAGTTTTTTCGGCTCTCTATAGTACTTCTTTATAAGTCCATAAAAGAGAAGTTCTGTCACAAAAAGACACGTCAAGAACCAGAGAGGTGGATTATAAGAAACTGCAGGACCAAATGCGACAAGAATATGAGAAGTTCCATGAAGTATGCTGTTTTCAAAAAACTCAATATTTATGACTCCTGGCTGGAATGCCGTATCCAGCAAAAAGTAAAACAAGCCAGTGATTACTGCAAAACAGAAATAAGGAACTATAAGAGACCTGAATCTTCCCTTTACAAAATTTGCAGATGATTCTGCGTACTTCCCGAAATCGAACAGAAATCCTGAAATAAAAAAGAATAGCGGCATGTGAAACGAAAAGATGTAAGTGTCAAGCGCTACAGGTAAGCTATGGTGTGCAAACACCACAAGCATGATCCCAATCCCTTTTAAGGCATCAATCCATTGAAGTCTCATATTAACCTAAAAGATTAACAGTGTTTATATAATAAAAATGTTTGTTTGCTATTTTGGGTTTATGACATTCTTTTAGATTTGCATAAATATGACTCCAAATTAAACTTGCATAAATATGACTCTATGTTTGATTTGAAATTTTTAATTTGAAAATATTATTTGTTTGAAAACAATTTTTTGTATAATTAATTTAAAATAATTTATCTTATTAGTATAGTCCGGAGTTGGGAAGTAGAATTGGGGGTATCGTCTACCACAAAAAGAATCGCCTGGAAGCCACAAATCCTTTTTCGAACAATTACGCTTGGGGGAGCATAAATTCGAAGAGGCTGTATTGGGGGATACAGTGAACGGATGAAGTGCTTCTGGGCTTCTTCTTATTCTTCTTATTCTTCTTATTCTTCTTATTCTTCTTATTCTTCTTATTCTTCTTATTCTTCTTATTCTCCTTATTCTTCTTATTCTCCTTATACTATTCTTTTTGCTGCATTTAACTCTCTAATTATGGTTTTCTAGATGTTCTTTTATCTTAATCCGATTTACTAATTATTTTTTTGATCCTTATCGCATCAAGAACTCTTATATTTCAATATACAGATTGATTAAATGTATAATTCTTTCAATCGATTTTCACTTATTTGGCGTGAAAGTTCTTTCAACTACTTTCATGTTTTTGTGCATGTTATTCAAAGAATATCATATCCGTTTTCTGAATAAATCAGCTGTTTCGTCTTCTGATCCTATTAATAACTTCTTGGATATGCAAAAATATAGTTTTATCTTCGGATCGAGCAAATTATTATAAATATATACATATAATTATTTACAGATCATTTTTGTGGCATAGAAAACATTTACAAGTTTTTGTCACATTGGATCAAACCGTAATTTTATCGAATAAAAACTAGGTTTTTGCAGCAGTATAAATATGCAAAATTACTTCACAAAATCAAGGAATTAATTCCAGGAGAATTACCAAAATTCTGCAATCGATTGCTGATTTGACTTACAAAGGATTTTCAACACACATTTTCATTAAGGCTATCGGTCTGATTTAATAATAATGTCAGTTATCTGTAGAAGTGAATCAGATAAGTATTGAAATTTTAAGGCAGTTTGGTACATAGATTGACATCTCAAATCAATGCATTTTTTGACTTTATCCATTAAAATCGGAGAAAAGTAGATGAGAAATGATATTAGGAATTCTGGAATTGATACTATTGGAAATGTGCCCTGGGGAACACATTTCTGTCAATTTTACCAGACAAAAGAAGATTTGATGGATACATTTGTTCCTTATTTGAAAGCAGGACTGGAAAATAACGAGCTTTGCATATGGATTATACCAGAGTTTCTAAGTGTGGAAGAAGCAAAAAAGTTCCTGAGAAAGACTATTTCTGATATTGATATCTATCTGAAGAAGGGGCAAATTGAGATTACTTCTTCTGACAATTGGCATATAAAAGATGGTGTTTTCGACTTACACAGACCATTAGCCAGCTTGCTTTGCAAAGTAAATCAATCATTAAGCAGTGGTTATGATGGTTTGAGATTGACCGAGGACATTTTCTGGCTGGGAAGAAAAAACCGGAACGATTTAATTGATTATGAGAGAAGAATGGATTCTGCTACGGATAAATACCCGATAATATCTCTATGTACTTATTCACTTGAAATGTGCAGTGCAACCGATATAATGGATATTGTTGCAAATCATCAATTTTTTTTGGTTAGGAAAGAAGGAAAGTGGGAGCAGATAGGCAACTCAGGCAGGAAAAGTACTGCCGAGTGCAAGTTAACTGAGCAGGAGTTGCAGGAGAGTGAAGAGCGTTACAGGATGCTTTTCACAAACATGACCGATGGCTTCGGTCTTTTAGAGATTATCTATAACACTGATGGTAAGCCTTGTGACTATCGTTACCTTGAGGTAAACCCTGCTTTTGAGCTCAGTCTGGGTGTAAAAAGGGAACAGATATTAGGCAGGACTATGCTGGATGTATTCCCAAATGTGAGCCCTATAGCGATTGCAAAGTACGAAGACGTTGCACTCTCAGGAAAGTCAATTCACTTTGAGATATTTAGCCAAATAACGCACAAATATTTAGACATTTATGCATTCAATCCTGAGAAAGGAAAGCTAGCGCTGATTCTTAGAGATATCACAGAACGTAAACTAATAGAGAAAGAGCTGCAAGAAAGTGAGAGAAAATACCGCAATATCATAGAAACAGCCAGCGAAGGTATATGGATAGGTGATTCAGAATCCAGGACGACATATGTTAATAAAAGAATAGCTGAGGTGTCAGGATATACTCAGGATGAGATGATTGGCAGATATCCATGGGATTTTACTGATGAAGGAAGTAAGCCAGTTATTAAAAAGAATATTGAAAAAAGACGACAGGGTGTCGATGAAAGCTATGAGTTTAAATTCCTGCGTAAAGACGGCTCTCCAATATGGGCAATTGTAAATTCTAAGTCCCTCTTTGACAGCAATGGCAAATTTATCGGCTCCATGAGTATGCTCACAGACATTACCAGGCGAAAAGAAGTAGAGGCTAAATTGAAAGATACATTAGACAATTTAGAAAACTCAGTCAAAGAACGTACAGCCGAGCTTGAGAAGGCTTACAATTCATTGAAAGAAAGCGAAAAGAGTCTTGCTGAAGCTCAAAAAATGGCTCATATTGGAAGCTGGGAGTGGGATATTAGAGCTGATAAAGCATACTGGTCTGATGAACTATATCGCATTTTCGGGCGTGATCCTCAAGAATTAGCACCACCTTATAACGAATATTTAAGTTACATACATCCCGATGATCAAGCTTATTTTGATAATGCTACTAAGAAAGCTGTAAATGGAAAACCTTACAGCATTGATTACAGGATTATCCGGGTTGATGGGGAAGAACGCACCATACATATGCAATCATACGTTATTTTTGATGAGGAAAATATCCCTATTCGAGTAAAAGGAACAATTCAGGATATTACCGAGCGCAAGCAAATGGAGGAAGCACTGCGTCAGAATAAGGTGCTACTTTCTGCTTTTCTCGAACAATTGCCGGTAGGTCTTGGACTTGCTGATACCAACGGACACTGGTTGATTACTAACAGCGTTTTACGTCGCTTTATGGGCAAATTTATTCCATCGCTGGATCCTGAAAATAGCTGGCGCTGGCGGACTTGGGGAATCGATGGCCGCCTACTTAATCAGTCCGAATGGCCAAGCGTGAGAGCACTGCGAGGAGAGAACATAACCCCAGGACTAAATTTCCTGTACACCTCCGACACCGGACTGGAGATATGGACGCGGGTAAGCTCGGTTCCTTTCCGCAACGAAGCTGGAGAGATTGCAGGTATTATCACCGTCATTCAGGATATTGATGAGCAAAAGAAGGCTGAAGAAACCCTGGCAAAAATAGACAAAATTCGCATAAAAGAAATTCATCACAGAATTAAGAACAATCTGCAGGTGATTTCATCCTTACTTGATCTTCAGGCAGAAGAATTCTCTCATATTGAAATTTGCAGGACTCCGGAAGTTGTAGAGGCTTTTATGGAAAGCCAGAGCCGAGTAATTTCCATGGCTCTTATTCATGAAGAACTATATAAGGGAGACAAAATTGATACACTTGACTTTGCAGCTTATGTGAAGAAACTACTGCCGCAGGATGCGCTGCGCGTCGTAGCGCTCCCGGAAGAAGCGCCGATCCAGCGCATCCATCCAGTGCTGCCGGCGGAACTGCGCGAGGACGGCGACACCCGAGAGGACGAAGTACGCCAGCGCCCGCGCGGCCACCACGTCCTGCATCGCCTCGTCACGATGGACGTAGAGGTCCACCGCCATGCTGAGAAGCAGCAGCGGCACGAGCGACAGGAGCAGCCGTCGCGCGAGGGTGTACTGCACGCCGCGGCGCACGATCAGCCGGACGTCGAAGAGCCGGTGCCGAAGAATCGCGTAGGCGAACGACACGGGGACCGCCAGGAGGAGCGGGAACAGCCAGCCCATGGCGGTCGGGAGAAAGAGGCTGGCCGAATCGCTGAACCACCAGCCGACGAACACGGCGGTCCCGGGGACGCATCCAAAGCCGCCGCCGGTGAGCAGGACACGAAGGCGCCGCTTCTCCGTCGCGTCCTGCAGGTGCCGATAGCTCCAGACAGCCGACACCACGGTGGCCATCACGTAGAGCATCGACACGCCCACCAGGATCGAGAAGCCATCCCAGGCGGCAAACGAGGCCGGCGGACGGTAAACGGTCAGCGCGCGGTAGCGGATGAACGGGACGGCGCCGAGGATGGGCAGCCACAACGCGGCGAGGTGGGTCGTCCGGTGGACGCGGCGCACGGGAAAGAGCAGGAAGAACGTGAGGAGCAGCGGGCCGAGGACGAGCGAACTGACGAACGGCACCCAGAGGACCAGGCCGGCCGGCCACCACACAGCGCGCCAGACCGCGGCGAACCGGTACGGCATCGTGACGCAGAAGACGCCCACGGCGCCGAGGAGCCAGGCGCCGACGCGGGCCACCGGGTCGTACGGCCGGCGGTACAGCACGAGGATGCCGACGCCCAGCGTCACGAACTGGACGACGCGGACGAGGGCCAGGTCGATCCCTTCGCGCGACAACCAGCGCGACGAGCGCTCCGGCGCGAAGACCAGCGCCAGCTGCATCGGCACCCCGTTCCGGCGTATGTCGATCCGGACTGGCTGGCCGATCGCCGCGTTCATCGTCAGCGCTTCCCAGTCGAGCTTTGCCTCCCACGTCGCCTGGCCATCGCCGATCGCCTGCCCGTCGATGCCCGTAATCTCGTCGCCCGCCCGGAAACCCGCTCGCCCCGTCGCGCTCCCCGGGGCCACCGCTTTCGCCACCAGGCGCGGCCCGAAGTCGAACGTTACCCCTTCCGGCTCCGGCCGCCGCGCGTCGCAGTCGACGAGCAGCGCGAAGTAGGCGAGAAACGGCACGATGCAGGCGAAGGCCCACCACGGGGCCCGTCGGCCGGACATAGGTGTCGTGACGGAAAGGACAGTTCGCCGCGAGGTCTCGCCCGCGTATTATAATCGGCGTTTTCCCGTCACCCTCCGAAACCACCCAGGGAGCGAGCGCGTGGACCTGATCGAGCAGTTCTTCAAGACCGTCTACAACGTGCCGTTGCTGATCAAGCTGGTCGGGTTCCCTGGCCTGATGGTCATCGTGTTCGCGGAAACCGGCTTGATGGTCGGGTTCTTCCTGCCGGGCGACTCGCTGCTCGTGACGGCCGGCGTCTTCGCCGCGAAGGGATGGCTGAACATCTACTGGCTGATCCCGGTCCTGATGCTCTGCGGCGGTCGCGGGCAACACCACCGGGTATCTGATCGGCCGCAAGGCCGGCCACGCGCTCTACAGCCGGCGCAACTCTTCTTCTTCCGCCGCGAGCACTTGATCCGGACGCACGAGTTCTACGAGCGCCACGGAGGCAAGACCATCATCCTGGCGCAGTTCATGCCGATCGTCCGCACATTCGCGCCGGTGGTCGCGGGCGCCGCGGAAATGCCCTACCGGCGGTTCGCCACCTTCAACGTGATCGGGGCGGTGCTCTGGATCAATTCGATGCTGTTGACCGGGTTCTTCCTGGTGCGGTTCTTCCCCGTGCTGGAAGAGCGGATCGACCTCGTCGTCGCGGTGGTGATCTTCCTGTCCCTGTCACCGGCCATCATCGCGTGGGCGAAATCGAGGCTGGGACCGAAGACGGTGGAGGCGGGAACCTAGAAGCGAGAAACCGGAGGACCCTTCGCTCTTGCTTCCCCATTCTCCGTTCTCCGTTCTCCGTTCTCCGTTCTTCACTGTCCTTCCCGCGCCGCCCCGGATGAGCGCTTCCATGTGATCGAGGTAGCGCTCAGCGCGCGCCGGCCGGGCGCCGTAGCCGGTACTCGGTCTTCGGCAGGCGGCCCTCGAACGACTTGGCGCAGTCGACGTAGCCCGCTTCCTCGAGCTTGCGCGCGTGGACGCTCAGGTTGCCGTCGGTGGTGCGCAGCAGCGCCTTGAGATCGTTGAACGACAGCGAGTCGTTCACGGCCAGCGCGCTCACGATGCCCAGGCGGATCCGCTCGTGGATGAGGCGATCGAGGTCGGGCGCAACGACGTCCGGCCGCGCGCGAACCGGTCGTGGCTCCTCTTTCGCCGGCCTGTGCGGCCGGCCCTCGCGCTCGCGGACGAGTGCTGTCTTACCCACCGTACTCGCCGCGATAATCACGCCGAACACGATGTGGACGACGCCAAAGCCGGCGGCCATGAGCCAGCCACCCCAGGAAGGGGGCGCGGCGAGGGCCACCGCTCCGAGCGCCATCAAGCAGCCGCCCATGACCGGAACCACTTTCACCGACGCCGACCCGCTGCTCACCACGCCGGTGCCGAACAACAGCAGCCAGACGCCGGGCAGCCACCCGAACACCGGCCGGAGCCGGCCAGCGCAACGTCAGGAGCGCGCCGGACACGAGCGGCGGGCAGGAACCCGAGCGCGAACTTGCGGCCGGGGCCCGACAACAGCGGGACGCCGGCCCGCCGTGCCTTCCGCCACATCGCCACCCACGCGACGACAGCCCCGAGCGCCGCGGTGACGAGCCAGACGGCGAGCTCCGCCTCGGCGAGGCCTGACGACCGGCCCGAACGCGGCCACGAGACCGACAACGCCCACCGCCACCTGGCCTCTCCCGGAGACGGCGGTAAAGCGCCCGCCCGCTCCATCGTCTCGCGGATGAACCGGAGATGGTCCAGCGCGTGGTCGTGGATCTGACGGGGAGCGCGTCGCACCGGCGGCAGGCGCTGCGGCAACGGGGCGAGGGACATCCTGCAGTACAGGTAGCAAGCGACGGGAGCTGTCAAGCGCTTTGCCGGGCCAAGCCAGCCGGCCGGCGCCGCGTCCAGCGCGACCGCGCCACGCGCGGCGAAGAGCCCGAGGCAGCAGGCCGCGTAGAGCGCGGCCGGCGCACGTCGGCCTTGCACGAGCCACCAGTAGTGCACCACGCCGGCCGACGCCGGCCACGTAGACGAGCCGGTGCAGGCGCCTGCCAGCGCCGCCCGCCCAGCCGGCGGATCATGCCGCTGGTGGAGGTGAGCGCGAGCGGCACCAGCAGCGACGAACGCGGTGAAGCCGACCGTGATGAACGGCCGCTTGCGATGTCGGTCGAGGATGGCCGGCAAGTCGAAGAACTGGTCGAACCAGACGTAGGTGAGCAGGTGCAGGCAGGCGTAGAAGAACGCGAACAGCCCGAGCATGCGCCGGAAGCGGATGAGCGCGTTCCAGCCGGTCAGCCGCGCGCAGCGGCGTCATGGCGAGCGTGAGCAGCAGGAACCGCAGCGTCCAGTCGCCGGTGCCGTGCGGTGACCGCCTCGATCGGGTTCGCGCCGAGGTGCCGCCGGCGCGCCGGCCAGCAGCCACGCAGCCGAGCCGCAGCCGGCGCCAGCGGCCAGCAGCGAACCACGGACGGCTTCGAGCGAGCGAACCGCGGCTCGACGCTCGCCGCCGGCCGGCCATCAGATAGTACTTCCTGCAGGTCCATGCCGGCGTACAGGCCCGCGACCTGGTCGCCGTAGCCGTTGAACATCAGCGTCTTCCGCTTGAGGAACTCGCCGATGCGCCGCTCGCGTCGCCTGGCTCCAGCGCGGATGGTCCACCTGCGGGATTCACGTTGGCGTAGAAGCCGTACTCGCTCGGGTCTGCCGCTTCCACGGCCGAGCGGCTGGTCGCTCGACGAAGCGGATCCGCACGATCGACTTGATGCCCTTGAAGCCGTACTTCCACGGCACGACCAGCCGAGCGGCGCGCCGTTCTGGTTCGGCAGCGTCTCGCCGTAGAGGCCGACCGCCAGGATCGTCAGCGGGTGCATCGCCTCGTCGAGCCGCAGGCCCTCGACGTAGGGCCAGTCGAGCACGTCGCCGCGCTGCCCGGGCATCTGCGCGGGTCGAAGAGCGTCGTGAACTCGACGAACTTCGCGCGCGGGTCGGCTCGACGCGCTTGAGCAGGTCGCCGAGCGGGAAGCCCGACCCACGGGATCACCATCGACCAGCCCTCGACGCAGCGCATCCGGTAGATGCGCTCCTCGAGCGCGATGCGGCTTGAGCAGGTCGTCGAGGTCGTAGTCGGCCGGCTTGGCGCACTCGCCGTCGACCTTCACGGTCCAGGGCCGCGTGCTGAAGCGTGCCGGCGTTCTGCGCCGGCGACGCCTTGTCGGTGCCGAACTCGTAGAAGTTGTTGTAGGTGGTGACGTCCTCGTACGGCGTCTGCGCCTCGTCGGTGCCGAACGGCCCCTTCCGGATGCCGTCGATGCGCGGAGGCCGGCCGGACTGTGCCGCGTTGGCGCCAAACGCCGTTGAAGCGACGCTGGAGGCCGAGGCCGACGGCCCCGAGCCCCGCGATGCGGAGGAACTCACGGCGTCTGAGGTAAAGGCGCTCGTCGGTGATTTCGGAAGCGGGATGTCAGCGCCGCGGCGGATCAGCATGTCGCCCTCTGGGGCCTGATGCAACAACCCCCGGCATCCGCCCGTATTCCTCACCAAATCCCCCAGTCAAAATCACGAATCACCAAATCACCATCCAAATCCCCCAGTCACTCAAATCGCAAATCACCAAATCACCAAATCACGCAATGGAATTCACTTGATCCGCTGTCGCCGGGTTGCGTTCGCGGTCGCGGTCGAGCGCGGCGACTCCGGCACGTCCCCGCCTGGGCGGCACGCCAGGCCCGGTTCACTTCGTCGATGTCCGCCCCGGCCGATGCTTGGCCGTCCGCCGAGGCGTTGGAACCCTGCAGGTGGAAATCGCCGTCCGAAGGGTTGACGAACGACCGGTCGAAGGCGGCCGGCGACGGGAAGCTGTTGTCGGGCGGGTAGAGGCCGGCGGCGCCGCCGCCGATCACGTTCCGCGGTGAACACAGCCGCCGGGGAAGTACGGCGGTGAGCGTGTCGTTACCCACCCCCGGTCGCTCCCGTGGACACCGTAGGCGTTGTGCCGCACGAGGTTGAACCTGAACACGAACCCCCGCACCACCTCAGGCTGGTTCGCGGACCCGCCGTAGGCAGAGACGATGTTGCCCGATTGCAGGACGGTATTGTGCTCGACTTGCACGTTCAGCGGCCCGTCGCCAATCAGGAGGAACTCGCCGTTCCCTCCCCAGCTCGAATCGACGTCGTACAGCAAGTTGTTCGAAATCTCGATCCCCTTTGCCTGGCCGCTGGGGTGGGGGCTGTCGCGTCCGAGCAGGTTGACGGCGGCGGCGACGTGCCGGACCACGTTATATCGAAAGTGGACGTCCTCGACCGTGGACCACGGCGCCTGGCCGTCCTGGTTTCGCGGCGTGAAGAGGATGGCGTACCCGGACTGCGCGCCGCGCCAGTTGTTCTCGAACAGGTTGCCGTCAATCCAGACGTTGCGCGCGTTCTTCAGCTCGAAGAGGTTCTTCACCTGCCAGGCTTCGCCACGCCAGGAGGCGGGACGCGTGACATGGTTGCCGACGAACCGGACGTCGCTCGGCACGAGGCCCGAAATCGCCGGGTCCGCGCCGCCGAGCAGGAAGACCTCACCTGCCGCTTCCAGGTAGTTGTTGAGGATGCGGTACGGCCCAGGTCCGTTCCATCCCGCAATCGCCTGGCTGTCCTGGCCGACCGCTTTGATGTCCGCGATCCAGGAGTTCTGGATGACGGTTTGGCCGCTGTTGAGCGCGATGCCTCGCTTTTGTCCCGCGCGAGGGTCGCCGTGGATGTAGCAGCGGTCGAGGACCAGGTCGCGAGGAACCGAACCAGCGAGGATTGAGCGGAGCCGCCGTCGCCGAGGCGGATGATGTCGCCCGCCCCCCCGGCGTTGGCGAGAAACTCGACCAGCACGAGGCGCCAGCCGCGCGCTCCCGGGGCCGTCCGCAGGGCGGCCTCGCCGTTGGGCGATCGCAGCTTCGGCAGGAGATCCGACACGTCCGGTCGAACACGGGCCATCTCAGCCGGCAAACGGGCATCGGTCGCCGAGCTTCGGATGGTGATGGGATCGCCGGACGCCGCCTTGGCGGGCAGGACGTAGTTGCCCGACAAACGTCGCGCCAGCCTCGAGCAGGATGACATCGCCGCCGCGTGCCTGGTCCAGCGCCGCCTGCAGGTCGCCGCCCGCCCGCACCAGGACCGTCGCGCCGGCGGACGAGCCAGCGTGCAGCAAGCTGGCGAACGACAGCATGACCAGCAGCCGGTTCATGCAGGCCTGAAAGGCGCGCAGCTTAAGTCGTCCTCCTGACGGCTGCTGCCAAGCCCAGCAGCAATCCGCCGACAACAACAAGCGTCAACGTGTCGGGAAGGGGCCCAAAAGTTCCGCGCCGCATCGGCACCGCGATCCTCGGGCCGGTTCCGGCCGCGCTTTCGGCCGCGGTCGCCGCAGCCACGGTGTACTCCGCACGCGCGGTTTGCGTGTCCTTGCGTTCCTGTTGTTTGCCCATCGCCACGGCCGTCCCCGCCGCCGCGATCGCCACCACGGCAAGGATGCCAACCGCCAGCCTTAGCTTCGACAAGATCGATCTCCTCCGCACCGGCTTGCCGTGATCCTGAAGAGAACGCTCCGCGCAACCGTTGCAGGATTACTGGTTCGCCTCAGACGGCCAGCCCGGCCACGAACTTGCACCGCGTCTGTGTCGCCGGCCCTCGGAACTTCAAGGGTCGTGCCACGGGGGCACCATCAAATCGCCGTCGTTCGGTGCGGTATCGAGCCTCGAGGTGACAGCACTGCAAGGAGTTTCCCTCGATCGCACCTCGAGGGGACCAAGGTGGGCACAACCGGCGGCCGTGGGGATCGGCCGTCGAGGGTGCCCGCGCCTCGCGTGCTACGATCGTTTTGGGCGTCCGTTCCTGAGACAGTCGCTGTATGACCGACCATCGCGATCATCTGGCAAAGCTGTTGTCGCTCGGCGTGCACGAGTTCCGCACCCCGGTGTCCGTCGTCTCGGGCTACCTGCGCATGATCCTGCGGCACTTCGGTGACAACCTCACCGAGCAGCAGCGGAAACTGCTCCAGGACGCGGAGAAATCGTGCGGGAACCTGACCCTGCTGATCGGAGAGATGAGCGACCTGGCGCAGATCGAGGACGGGCGCATCGGCCTCCGGCGCGATCCGATCCCGTTGTTCGCGCTGCTCAAGCAGGTGGCCGACGGTGTGCATGAGGCACAGGATCGCGGTGTGGTCCTGTCCGTGCGCGACGAAGGCCTCGAGGCGGTCGTCACCGGCGACCGCGAGAAGCTTCGCTCGGCGCTCACGTCGCTGCTGACCGCCGCGCTGCGCGAGCGGTCGGAGCCGGGAGCGCTGGTCGCCGCCTGCGCCCGGGTGCGAGGCCCGGAGGGCGAGTCGGCGGTGATTGCCATCGCCGACGGAAGCGACGCGGAGCGGCTCGCGACGCTCACCGGCGACACGCAAACCGGCGACACGTTCGATCAATACCGGGGCGGCATGGGCTTCAAGCTGGCGATCGCCGCACGCATCGTGGAGGCCCTCGGCGGGCGCGTGTCGTCGCCCGTCGCCGCTCGCGGCCGCCTGTCCATCGTCCTCTCGCTGCCCCTGGCGGCGGAACCGGAGAACGCAGCGTGAAGAAGCCTTACGTGGCGATTGTCGATGACGACTCGGGATTCTCGAACTACCTTCGCACGTTCCTGTCCCTTCGCGGCTACGACACGCGGAGCTACTCGCGCGGCGACGAACTGCTCGCCGCCATCCGGCAGGCGGATCCGCCCGGACGTCGTGCTGCTGGACGTGATGATGCCCGGCCTCGACGGCCTCGCGACGCTGCGGGCGCTGAAGGCCGCCCGGCCGGAAACGCAGGTCATCATGCTCTCCGGCCGCGAGCAGGCGTCCACGATCGTCGAGGCGGTCCGCCTCGGGGCAGCCGACTACGTGGTCAAGCCGGACGATCCCGAAGGCCTGGGCGAGATCGCGCTCGACGTCGCGATCAAGAACGCGCTCGAGAAGAACCGCCTGGTGTCGGAGCTGACGGAACTGCGGCAGCAACTGAGTGACGACCAGGATGGCGCGTTCCTCTGGGGCAACACGGAGCAGATGCGCACGCATGGCGACGGTGATCGAGCAGGTCGCCGACAGCGACGTGACGGTGCTGATCCGCGGCGAGAGCGGCGTCGGCAAGGAACTGGTCGTCGCGCGCGATTCACCAGCGCTCGCCCGCGTCGCAACCAGCCGTTCGTGAAAGTGAACTGCGCCGCGCTGCCCGACCGAACTGCTCGAAAGCGAGCTCTTCGGCCACGAAAAGGGTGCGTTCACGGGCGCGGCGACCACGCGGATCGGCAAGTTCGAGCAGGCGGACGGCGGCACGCTGCTCCTCGACGAAATCGGCGAGATGAAGGCGGCCCTCCAGGCCAAGCTGCTCCACGTCCTCCAGGACGGCGAGTTCACGAAGCTCGGCAGCAACAGGCGTCAGTCGGTGGACGTCCGCGTCCTCGCGGCCACCAACCGCGATCTCGAGGTGATGATGCTCGCCGGCGACTTCCGCGAAGACCTCTACTACCGGCTCAAGGTGATCGAGGTCACAGTTCCGCGCGCTTCGAGAGCGGCGGGACGAAATTCCACACCTCACCGACTTCTTCGTCACCAGGTACTCGCGGAAGTACAACCGCCCGGCCCCGCCGATGTCGGGCGAGTTGCGACAGCTCCTCCTCGCGCACGAGTGGCCGGGCAACATCCGCGAGCTCGAGAACATGATGAAGCGGCTCGTCATTCTCCAGGACGAGCAGCTCGTCATCCGCGAACTGCGGCAGCTCGCCGCTCGCGCGCTTCATCAATATGCCACCGCCGGGGCGGCTCTCACGCTGGCAGCGGACCGCGGCCTCGCGTCGATGCCCGCTCCTCCGCGGATCGAAGCGCCGCCGGCCTTCGAGCCCGACCTCGTCGAGGACCCGGTGCCTGCCCCGCCCGCCACCGAGGAGGGTCGGACGCTCGCCGACGTCGCCCGAGCCGCCGCGATGAAAGCCGAGCGCGCCGCGATCGAACGCACGCTGGATCAGGTGCGGTGGAACCGCAGGAAGGCCGCGCAGATGCTCGGCGTGAGTTACAAGACGCTGCTGAACAAGATCAAGGAGTGCGGGATCAGCCAGGTAGGGATCAGCCAGAAGTAAAAGCCTTTCCGTTTGTGAGCACGCCGCTGCCCGCGCCAGCGCGACCGTCGGGCGCGGCGTGCGACCCTCCTTCCGTTTTCCTTCCAACAATTTCCACTTGCCGCCGATGAGCCGTGGCACCGGCCTTGCTGACCTGTGATCCAGTTCAGGTGAAGCGAGTTCGATGAACGAGTCATTTCCGGAGGTGCTCGTGGTCGGCGATGACGAGGCTGCTCGTGGCCTCGTGTCAGCGATTGTCGAGCGGCAGGGCTACCGCGCCATCGGCGTGTCCGAAGGGCGTGAAGCCCTCGCCCGCGTCGAGTCGGACCACCCCTCGGCGATCATCCTCGACGTCGGCATGCCGAGCGTCGAGGGTCTGGCGACGCTCGGGGCGATGAAGCAGCTCGATCGCGACATCCCGGTCATCGTGGTCTCGGGCGGCGCCGACACGACGACTGTGGTCCAGGCGATGCGGCTCGGCGCGGCCGACTTCGTCTGCAAGCCGCTGAACGACGAGGTGCTGAAGAAGCCGCTCGCCCACGCCCTCCGACAGCGCGCCCTCGCCGCCGAGCTCGCGGCGTTGCGCACGCAGATTCAGCTGCAGCCTTCGCACCGCTTCCTCCTCGGCACCAACGGACGCGTGGCCGAGGTCCGCCGGCTCATCGATCGCGTCGCGGACACGGACGTGACGGTGCTGATTCGCGGCGAGAGCGGCACTGGGAAGGAACTGGTCGCGCGCGCGATTCACACCAGCTCCTCGCGGCGCGACCACCCGCTCGTGAAAGTCAATTGCGCGGCGCTGCCCACCGAGCTGCTCGAATCCGAACTGTTCGGTTACGAGCGTGGCGCCTTCACCGGCGCGATCCAGCAGAAGCCCGGGAAGTTCGAATTCGCCAACCACGGAACAATGTTTCTGGACGAGATTGGCGAGGTCCCTCCCACGTTGCAGGCAAAGCTATTGCAGGTGCTTCAGGACGGGGAATTCTCGCGTCTCGGAGGCAAGTCGGATCTCCGCGTGGATGCGCGGATCGTGGCGGCAACCAACCGGGACCTCGAGCAGGCCGTGGCCTTGGGCCAGTTTCGTGAGGATCTCCTCTTCCGCCTGAACGTGGTGACGATCGCGCTGCCGCCGCTGCGGGAGCGGCGCGAGGACATCGCGGCCTTCACCGAGTACTTCCTCAAGAAGTTCTCCGTGCACTACAACAAGCCGCGGCCCTCGCTCTCGGCGGATACGCGCGAACTCATGGAGAAGTACGAGTGGCCAGGCAACGTCCGCGAGCTGGAGAACATGGTGCGGCGCCTCATCATCCTCGGCAGCGAGGCGCCGATCCAGCGCGAGCTTGCGCGGGGCGTGCCGCGCCCGGTTCCCCCCATCCCGGCCATGCCCGCACTCCCGAGCACCACCCCGGCCTCGCCCGACCAACCCGACGCCGAGCCGGCGCACGGGGTGGGTCTCAAAGAGATTGCGCGGACGGCGGCGCGCGACGCCGAGCGGGTGGCGATCGAAGCGATGCTGCGGCGCACGCGCTGGAACCGCAAAGAGGCCGCGGAAATCCTCGGCATCAGCTACAAGGCGCTCCTCTACAAGATCAAGGAGACCGGGCTCGACAAGAACCCGTTTACGCCATGAAGAGCGCCCCTCACCGCGACGGATCGCGCCTCCTGACGCCCGCGGCCTTCGAGCCGGCGCTCGCCGCCGAGCTCAAGCGCGCCATGCGCAGCCAGACCTTCGTCGCGCTCGTCGCGATCGAGGCGCGGCGGGTATGGGACGGCCTGACGATTTCCGCCGACGATGGCACCGTTGCCGAACTGGCGGAGATCCTTTGCCACGAAGTCCGTGGGACGGACCTGCTCGCGTGCGCGGCCCGGGCCACGGTCTGGCTCGTCCTGCCCGACACAGACGGCGAAGGGTCGCAGGCCGTCATCGCCCGCGTCGTGGCGCGGGTCGACAGCCACCGATTCTCCGCGCCGCTGTCGGTCGCCGTCGGCGCGTCCTGCTGTCCGACCGACGCGGCCGACGCCGCAACGCTGATGCGCGAAGCGGTCTCGCGACCGATGTTCAGCGCGCGGCGCACCGTTGACCCCGCTCTTTCAATGGATCGCACATGAACAACGTCCCTCGCTCCAGCCGCACGCCGACCCGGTGGTTGGCCCCGTTCCTGGCCGTCCTCGCGGCCGTTGCGCTGCAGGCCCCCTCTCGGGCGGCCGCGCAGCAGGCGACCGGCACGAGCGGATCGTCGGCGCCCGCCCCTGCGCCCGACAGGCCCGCCGCGCCGCACGACACCGCAAACGTCAACGTCAGCGACTACCGGCTGGGCGCGGGCGACAAGCTGCGCATCGAGGTTTACAAGGACCCGCAGCTCTCGCAGTCGCTCCAGATCAGGCCCGACGGGAAGATCACCATGCCGCTCATCGGCGACATCCCCGCCGTGGGCCTCACGCCGCTCGAACTGCGCGACCGGCTGACGTCGATGCTCAAGGACTACGTGACCAACCCGGTCGTGACCGTCATCGTGCAGGAGGCCGTCGCCTCGAACGTCTACGTGATGGGCGAGGTCAACAAGCCCGGTCCCCTGCCGCTGTCCGGACCGATGACGGTCCTGCAGGCACTCGCCATGGCGGGGGGGTTCAAGGACTTTGCGAACACGAAGGACATCAGGGTCCTGCGCCGGACGGCGACGGGCGTCGACACGCTCCACTTCAATTACAAGGACGCCGTGAAGGGGTCCGGCCGGGCCGTCTACCTCCGGTCTGGCGACACGATCATCGTCCCCTAGCGAGCGAGGAACCAGATGCACCCGACGCGTGTAGCGCACGCCTCCAGTCTCGCGGTTCTCCTCGCACTGGGGCTGTCCGTTCTGCCGGCATCGGCACAGACATTCCGCGAGGCGGATCCCGGCCGGACGCCCGGCTGGGTGTTCACGCCCACTTTCGTCTTCTCGCTGGCGCACGACGACAACGTGACGCTCGCCGGACACCAGTCGCCGAGCGCGTCGGACACGCTCACGGTCGTCACGCCCGTCGCCGACGTGCAGTACCGCGGGCGGCACAACTGGATTGGGGCCGGGTACGACGATCCTGGTCGCTCTATCGCACGCTCAACGAGCTCAACGCGTACGACCAGAACGTCCGGTTCGAGTCGCGCAGCGACGTCACGCGGCGGGTGGCGCTGCTCTTCCACGAGCAGTACTCGCGGCACCCGACCACGGATGTCGTGGAACTGCTCGGCGTGCCGTTCCTCCGCACCGGTTCACGGCTGAACGACGCGCGCGCCGAGGTGAAGGTGCTCGCCGCCCGCCATACGAGCGTCAGCGCCTGGTACAGCCACGAACTGGTACGCTTCGAGAACGACCCCCTGTATGCGGAGTACCTGCACGGCGGACACGCGCACGCGTTGGCTGGATCCGTCGACCAGCAGGTATCGCCGCGGATCACGGTCGGCGCGCGCTACAGCTTCAGGCGCTCCCTGGTCGCGGACAACGGCGGCCAGGTTGACATGACGGACGCGGCGGGCAGCTTCTCGTACCTGGCGACGCCCTCCACGACCGTGGCCGGGTCGCTCGGCGTCGCCCGCCTCGTCGACTCCCGGGCGATGACCACCAAGACCGGCCCGTCGTGGAGCGCGAGCGTCGACCAGCGTCTCGACCGCGTTTCGCTGAGCGCCGCGTACGAGCGGTCGTACGTCCCCTCGTTCGGCCTCGGCGGCACGCTGCAGAACCAGGAGTTCACCGCCAGCCTTCGGATGCCGCTCGCCCGCAATCGCCTCTACTGGCAGGGCGGCGTTGCCTGGCGGCGCACCCAGCCGCTGACGATCACCGACCTGCCCCTGACGTCCCTGTGGTTCCAGACCTGGGTCGGCTACTCCGTCCAGCGGTGGCTGCGCGTCGAGGGCTACTTCTGGCGGACGCAGCAGGACTCGCACGCCGCGGGCGGCCGCGTGGATCGCGATCGCATCGGCATTCAGCTCGTGACGGCCATGCCCATGAGGATTCAGTAATGGACGAACCCCGTTTTCACCCGCTCGACTACCTGTCCGTCGTCAAACGGCGCAAGTGGTGGCTGATTGTCCCGCTCGCGCTCGCGACAGCCGTCGGGGTCGCGCTCGCGATCTTCCTGCCGCGCGAGGTACCTCTCGAGCACGACGATCGGCGTCACCTCGCCGTCGGTGTCGCCCGACATCGCCAAGGTCGGGGCGCCGCTCGATCGCGAGGAGCGCCAGCGGGCGATCGGCCAGCAGTTGCTCAGCAAGAACGTGCTGACCCGCGTGGTGCGCGCCGAGCACCTCTCGAACGACGACGCCTCGGACGAGGCGGCGGTCGCGCGGCTGCGAGGCCACGTCCAGCCGATCGCGCTGACACAGCCAATCAGCGGAGCGGAGGGAGGCCCCGACACCTTCATGTTGTCCTACGTGGATGCGACGCCCGAGGCGGCGCAGCGGATCACCGCGCGCATCGCCCAGGTCTTCGTGGACGAGACCTCGAAGGGCCAGGAGACCCGCGCGCAGGACACGACGCAGTTCATTGCCAACCAGCTCGCACTGAGCAGGACGCGGCTGTCGCAGCTCGAGGAACGGCTCACCGCGGCCAAGCGCGCGTACATGGGCAGGCTGCCCGAGCAAAGCGCCGCCAATCTTCAGACCCTCAACGGCCTCCGGCAGCAGCTCGACTCGACCGACACGGCGCTGCGCGGTGAGCAGGACCGCCTGTCGATGATCGAGCGGCAGATGGGGGCCATGCGCGAGGGCGCGGACTCGGTGCCGCTCGTGCGCGGCGACGTCCCGCAGGTGCCGTCCACGCCCCAAGGGCGCGTCGCCGCCCTCGAACGCCAGCTGGCCGAGGCGCGGCTCATGTACACCGACAAGCACCCGGAGGTCGTGCGGCTGCAGGAGGAGTTGAAGCGCGCGCGGTCGGAGGCCGCGGCCGAGCGGGCGCGCCCGGAGTCGGACCGGATCACCACGCTGAAGGCCGATCCGACCTACCGCCAGCTGATGGCAGACCAGGAGAACGGGCGAATGCGCGTCCGTGAACTGCAACGCGCCGAGACGCAGATTCGCGCGCAGATCAACGCCTACCAACAGCGCGTGGAGGGATCGCCGCTGGTGGAACAGCAACTGACGTCGCTGCAGCGCGACTACGACCTGGAGAAGAAACAGGACCAGGAACTGTCCGCACGACGGGATGCGGCTGCACTCTCCGAAGACCTCGAGCGGAGGCAGGCGGGCGAGCGCTTCAGGGTGCTGTCTCCCGCCAACTGGCCTCACGAGCCGTTCCGACCGAACGTCTTCCGCATCCTGGTGATGGCGCTCGTGGCCGGCGTCTTCCTCGGCGGCCTCGCCGCGGTCGGCCGCGAGTTCCTCGACCGTTCGATCTACGACGCGCACACGCTGCAGCACGACTACGACCTGCCGGTGCTCGGCGAAATCTCTCGGATCCGGGCCGCATAGGAGACGACATGAGCCGCATCCAGCAAATCCTCGACAAGGCCGAGCGCGAAGGGCGCATGAGGCGCACAGTCGCGCTCGAGGACGCGGTGGCGACCCCGCCGCCCGCCGCGCCGCGACCGGTGGAGGCGCCCGCCGCCGTCCGTCCGGAGCCTGCCCGACCGGAGCCGCCGCGGCCCGATCCCCCGCGGCCCGTCGCGGTTCGGCCGACAGCCGCGCCGGCACGCGCGACCGCGGCGCCGCCGCCAGCACCAGCGCCCGTGGTCGTCAGCCCGCTGGTAACACCCACGCGCATCAGCGACGCGAAGCTCGGGCCGCTTGGCATCGCCGCTCTCCAGCCGCATTCGGCGGTGGCGGAGCAGTACCGAACGCTGCGGACCCGGATTCCGCAGTCCGAGCAGGAACGCTACTACCGCGCCATCCTCGTCACCAGCCCGTGCGCCGGGGACGGCAAGAGCGTCACCTCGCTCAACCTCGCGCTCGCCATGGCGCAGGAGTTCCACCGCCGCGTCCTGCTGGTGGACGCCGATCTCCGGGACCCGTCGCTCCACCGGCTGCTCGGCATTCCGGGCCGGCCCGGCCTCTCCGAGATCCTGGCCGGCACCGCGACGCCCGACGAGGCGATGGTGACGCTTGCCGACTGCCGGCTGACGGTGCTTCCGGCCGGGAGCCCGGTCGATCGCCCCACGGAGCTGCTCGGGTCGGCGGAAATGCGCCGGCTGGTCGACACGCTCCGGACGCAGTTCGACCGCGTCATCTTCGACACGCCGCCGGCGGTCCCGCTCGCCGATGTCGGCGTCCTCGCGCCGCTGGCCGACGGCGTGCTTCTCGTCGTCCGCGCGGGGCAGACGCCGCGTCCCGCAATCGATCGCGCCGTCGAGGACATCTCCCCGGAGCGCATCCTGGGCCTCGTCCTCAACGACGTCCCCGAAATTGCGGCGGAGGACCGGTACGGCACCCCGCCGGCGGACGCACCCGTGCGGCCGCGCGGCGCGCGCCGGGCGTCGGCGTGAGGGAGGCGGAAGGGTGACACTGTTCAAGCGGTCGGTCTCGGCGCGCGGCGTGGCGGCATTCGCGGGCGAGATCCTGCTGATCTTCGGCTCGGTCGCCGCTGCCATGCGCCTGCACGACCCCGCGGCCGACCCGGCCACCGTGTTGTGGAAGGCAGGCCTCACGGCAGTGGTGTGCCAGCTCACCCTGTACTACAACGACTTCTACGACCTGACGCTGGTGCAGTCGAGTCGCGAACTCGTCGTCCGGCTCCTGCAGTCGGCCGGCGCCGCGACCATCATCCTCGCGGGCCTGTACATCGCCGTGCCTGCCTTCAACCTGGGCAGCAGCGTCGTCGTCACGGCCCTCTGCCTGTTCCTCGTCGCGGTGCTCACCTGGCGCATCGTGTTCTACCGCATTGCCGACTCGCGCCACCTCGAAGAGCGGGTCCTGATCGTCGGCACCGGCAGCGCCGCCCGCACAGTGGCGCGCCAGATTCTGATCGAGCGCGATTTCGGCTACCGGCTGGTTGGCTTCGTGGACGACGAGCCGGCCGACGCGGTCCACGGCGCCGCGCGGGCCGCCGTGCTCGGCAGCACCGCCGATATCCCTCGCCTCGTCGAGGCGTACGGCGTGAGCCGCATCGTCGTCGGCCTGCGCGACCGCCGGGGCCGCCTGCCGATCCAGGAACTGATGCAGGCGAAGCTCTCGGGGGTCCGCGTCGAAGATGCGACACAAACCTACGAGCGGATTACCGGGAAGATCCTCGTCGACAACCTGCGCCCCAGCTGGCTGATCTTCTCAGATGGTTTTTACGTGTCGAGGCTGACGCGCGCCGCAAAGCGCGCCGCCGACATGGGGCTGGCGCTGTTTGGGGCCCTCCTCGCCACGCCGCTCATGGTGGTCACGGGCATCGCGGTCTGGCTCGAATCCGGGCGACCCGTTCTCTATCGCCAGGACCGCGTGGGCCTCAACGGCCGCACCTTCACGCTCTATAAGTTCCGCTCGATGCGCGCCGATGCCGAGTCGGGGACGCCCGTGTGGGCGCAGGACCGCGACGATCGTGTCACCGCCGTCGGCCGGGTGATCCGCAAGACGAGGCTCGACGAGCTGCCGCAGCTCTGGAACGTGCTGCGAGGGGACATGAGCTTCGTCGGTCCGCGGCCCGAGCGCCCGTTCTTCGTCGAGCAGTTGAGCGCGCAGATTCCCTTCTACCCCCAGCGCCACGCGGTCAGACCCGGACTTACGGGGTGGGCGCAGGTGAGGTATCGGTACGGCGCTTCCGTCGAGGATGCCATGGAGAAGCTGCGCTACGACCTTTACTACATCAAGAACCTCTCGTTCGGCTTCGACGTCACGATCATTTTCGACACGGTGAAGGTCATCCTGTCCGGCAAGGGGGCCAAGTGACCCAGCCCTCCCCCGTCCGCTCGCCGTGGGACGGATCCGGCACCGCGCTGCCCGCCATCGCGCGCAATGTCGGCACTCGATACCTAGCCATCGCAACCGAGGCGGTCCTCGGCCTGCGTCATCCTCCCCTTCAACATTGCGAAGCTGGGCCAGGACGGGTACGGCCTCTGGATGATCGCGGCCTCGATCACCGCCTACTTCTCGATTCTCGATCTCGGCTACGGCGGCGCGCTCGTCAAGTTCGTCGCGCACTACCGCGCCAAGCGCGATGCCGAGGCCATCAACGACATCCTGTCCACGTTGTTCGTGGTCTTCACCGCGGGCGCGCTCCTGGCGTGGCTGCTGGCGGCCGCCATCGGCCTTCAGCTCGAATCGCTCTTCCACCTGGACCCCGCGCGCGCCGCCACCGGCCGGGCCGTCCTGCTCATCATCGCGGCGCAGGTGGCGTCGGGCTTCGCGTTCAGCGTCTTTGGCGCCGTCATCAACGGTTTTCAGCGCTACGACTTGAACAACATCGTCGGCGCCACAACCAGCATCATCGTGGCACTGGTCAACGTCGCCGTGCTCAGCGCCGACGGTGGCCTGGTGACCCTGGTCGCCTCCACCACGGCCGTGCGCTTCTTTGCGTATTTCGTCTACCGGCACAACGCCTATCGCGTCTTCCCGGCCCTCTCGGTGCGCGCGTCCCGCTTCAGCCTGATCCGACTTCGCGAGGTCACCGGGTTCAGCGTCTTCGTCCTGATGCTCGATTGGGCGGCCAAGGTGAACTACTCGGTGGACGCCATCGTCATCGGCGCCACGCTCGGCACCGCGGCTGTGGCGATTTGGACCGTGCCGCAGCGCCTGGTCGAGGCGATCCAGCGAATGACGAACCAGCTGAACGACGTGCTGTTTCCGACGGTCGTCGACAGCGACACCGCGAACCGCCAGGATTGGCTTCGCCTCATCCTCGTCCAGGCCACGCGCCTGTCGCTTGCGGCCGTCCTGCCTGCCGCGTGCTTCCTCGCGGTATTTGCCGGGCGCATCATCACCGGCTGGGTCGGGCCCGGCTTTCCGGGCGCGGTGCCCGTCGCCATTCTACTCGCCGCCGTCGTCGCGATGCGCGTCGGCACCGCCACGGCGATGACCATCCTCAAAGGAGCCGGGCTCCACCGCATGCTGGCGTGGACCAACCTCGCCACCGCGGCCGCGAACCTGTCGCTCAGCCTGTTGCTGGTGCGGCGCTTCGGCCTGACGGGCGTGGCGGTCGGGACGCTTCTTCCCGTCGCGGCGGCGTCCGCGTTAGTGATCTTCCCCGTCGGCTGCCGGCGCGTGGGCATCCCGCTGGGCCGGGCGTTGCGCCAGGCAGTCTGGCCGGCGGCCTGGCCGGCGGCGGTGCTCACAGCGTGGCTGTTCGCCGTGCGGCCGTTCGTGCCCGCATGGCTCCCCGCGGTGGCCGTACACGCCGCCGTTGCGGGAGCGCTGTACCTGCTTCTGTTCGTCCGTTGGGGCCTGCCTCCGGCGGAGCGACGCTTCTACGTCTCGAAAGCCGCGCCGATGGTGGCGCGCTTCAGGCGCGCGGAGGTCACCACGTGAGTACCAGAGCCGTCATCCTCGCCGCCGGCCGCGGGTCGCGTCTCGGACCTCGCCTGGCTGGCCTGCCCAAGTGCCTGCTGACCCTCGGCGGCGTCACCCTCCTCGAGCGGCAGCTGGCATCGCTGCGTCTCGCCGGCATCAAGTCGTGCACCGTCGTGGCCGGCTACGAGGCGCCACGTGTCTCAGCAATCTGCGCGGGTCTGGCGGACGTCCTCGTGAATGACCGGTTCGCCGAGACCAACAGCATGTACTCGCTCTGGCTGGCGCGCACGTTTCTCGCAGACGGCTTCATCGTGATGAACGGCGACGTCCTGTTCCATCCTCAGCTCTTGACGGACTTGCTGTCGTCGCGCTTCGACGACGCGCTGCTCGTCGCCTTCCGGGATCCGACGGCGGCGCCGTTCGGCGATGAGGAGATGAAGGTGAAGGTGCGGGGCGGCCGCGTCGCGGACATTTCGAAGACGCTGCCAGCGGAAGACACGGACGGCGAGAACGTGGGCGTGGCGCGCTTCTCGCCCGACGGCGCGGCCTTGCTCTGCGAGCTCATGGACGACCTGGTCGGCCAGGGCCGGCTGCGCGAGTGGGCACCCCGGGCATTCCAGGCCTTCGCCGCCCGGCGGCCGCTGCACGCCGTCGGGACCCGGGGCTATCCCTGGATCGAAATCGACTTCCAGGAAGACTACCAGCGAGCGTGTGCGGAGGTCCTGCCGCAGCTCGATGGTGACGCCGGAGACACCGGCGAGTTGCCCGTGCTCGGCGCGCCCCCGATGGCGGCCGGCGATTCCCCGGCGGAGTGGAGGCCGCAGACCCGCCATGTATGAGCGCTTCTTCAACCTTCGTGAGCGCCCGTTCGCGCTCAGCCCTGACCCCGACTACCTGTACCCGAGCCGGGTTCACCGGGAGGCGCTGGGCTACCTGCGCTACGGCATCGAAAGCCAGGCGGGCTTCGTGTTGATCACCGGCGAAATCGGGTCCGGCAAGACGACGCTCCTGCAGGCCCTGCTGCGGGGCCTCGACTCGCAGACAACCGTCATCCGCCTCATGAACACGCTGCTCGAGCCGCGCGAACTGCTCGAGGCGATTGCCATCGACCTCGGCTTCGAACCGACGTCGACGAGCAAGCCCGTCTTGCTGCGTGAACTCGCTACGCGGCTGGTGGACGAGCGGACAGCGGGCCGGATTGTCCTGCTCGTCATCGACGAGGCGCAGAACCTCGGGCTTCCCGCGCTCGAGGAGATTCGCATGCTGTCGAACCTCGAGACGGAAAAGTCGAAGCTGGTGCAGATCGTGCTCGTCGGGCAGCCGGATCTGCGCGACAAGCTCAACCTGCCAGTCCTCGAACAGCTGCGCCAACGCATCACGGTCAGCTATCACCTGGCGGCCCTCGACGCCGGCGAAACCGAGGCGTACATCAACCATCGCCTCCGTCGCGCCGCGCTTGGCGCACCACTGCAGCTGACCCGCGACGTCACCGACCGCATTCACGAGCGGTCGCGAGGCGTGCCTCGCCTGGTCAACGTCATCTGCGACGCCGTCCTCGTCTTCGCCTATGCCGAGGAGCGGCACGGGATTGACCGTCCCCTGCTCGAGGAGGCCCTCGGCGAGCTGGAAGCGACCGGCGTGCTCCGACCGCCGGAACCCGCCACCGTTCCGGTGGAAGTTGCCGAGAGCATGCCGGAACCAGACGCGTACCGTCCCGCGGTAGCCGTCGCGCAGGAGGCACTGCCGCCTCCCTCGCCGGCGAACCACGAGGCGGAGGTCGGGCACGTCCAGGAACTGGTCGAGAAGGAAGCGACGCTGCGAATGAAGGAGCAGCAACTGGCGCGGCGCGAAGAGCAGCTCGCCGAGCAGCGGCGAGTGCTGGCCGAGGAGTATCGCCTCTTCCGCGGCCGGCAGTCGCGCGATCTCGCGGTCATGACCCTCGAGCGAGACGAGCCTTACGGAGATTGGCCCGCCGCCGCGCCCTGGCCACCGGCCCACCCGGCCCCGGCCTCGGCGTCGAAAGCGATGGCAGCGCCGGTCGCCACTTTGTCCCCGTCGCGGACGGCGGGCGCCCGGATTGAACAGAAAGCGGTCGCCTCACAACGGTGGACATCTCAGGCGCCGCCTCGACGTCGCTTCTGGCGGCGCGTGAAGCACCTGCTGCTGGGATTCTCGGAGCCCGTCATGGAGGATCGTTCCTGAGCGGACGCGGTCATGAAAGCCCTCTTCTGGATTGCTGCCGCCATCGTTCTCTACGTCTACGCAGGCTACCCGGCCTTGCTGGCCGTTTGGGCACGCCTCCGGCCGGCGCGCGGCACGCGCAATGCCGGCGGGGAACTGCCATCGATCAGCATCGTCGTCGCAGTTCGCAACGAAGCACCACGTCTGCCGGGACGCCTCAACAACCTCCTCTCGCTCGACTACCCGAAGCGTCTCCGCGAGATTGTAGTGGTGTCGGATGGCTCTGACGACGAGACCGAGCAGGTGCTGCGCCCGTACGCCGCCGACGTCCGGACGCTGTTCCTTCCTCCGGGCGGCAAGGCCGCCGCGCTCAATGCCGGGGTGGCAGCCGCGCGCCACGATCTAGTGGTGTTCGCGGATGCGCGTCAACGATTCGCGACGGACGCCCTCCGGCAACTGGTGCGGCCGTTCGCCGACTCGTCCGTCGGCGGCGTATCGGGCGAGCTGATGATCGATGCCGACGAGGCGGCGTCGGCCACGATGGCAAACGGGTCGGCGGTCTCCGAAGGCGTCGGCGTTTATTGGCGGTACGAGAAGTGGCTGCGGCAGCACGAGAGCGACATCGGTTCGACGCTCGGGGCGACAGGGGCCATCTGGGCCCTGCGGCGATCGGCTTGGCGGCCGCTCCCGCCCGAGACGCTGCTGGACGACGTACTGGCCCCGCTGCGCGCTGTGCTGGACGGGTACCGGGTCGTCTTCGCCCCCCTCGCCCGCGCTTTCGACCGCAGTTCGCCCGACGCCGACACTGAACGGCGGCGCAAGGTGCGCACGCTCGCGGGTAACTACCAGCTTCTCAGTCTGGAGCCGCGACTGCTGCTGCCGGTGGTGAACCCGGTGTGGCTGCAGTTCGTGTCGCACAAGCTCGGGCGGCTCGTTGTCCCGTACGCCCTCGCTGCCCTGCTGGTTTCCAGCGCGGCCCTTGCACCAACCGGAGCGGTATACGCGGCAGCGTTGACTCTCCAGGTGCTGTTCTACGTGCTCGCGGCCCACGGGGCCGTGATCGCACTCGCCTCCGACGACGAGGTAGAGCGAGCGGCGACAACGGCGCACGCTGGCGTCGCTCGGACCTCATGGAATCCGGCGTTGGCCGGTTACGAGGACCGCCGCGAAGAAGGAGTTCGTGAATGAAAGGTGTGATTGACCGGCTGTCGCGCGTGGCTTTCACGTTCGCGCTGATGAACTACGCCGCCATTGCGGGCTTGGTCGAGGCCGTTCGCGGCCGGCGGGTCTGGCGGTAATCATGGAACGACTGACCTTCGGGTATGGCGTCCCGCGACGGCACGTGGACACTCCCGAAGTGCGCCGGCCCTACGAACCGCCGCCCGAGGATCAGATCCACGCGGTCGTCGCGGACCCGCTTCCCGGCGAGAGCAGCGACTGGGCCTACTTCGGCCTGCTCGCCTTCACCGCGGTGCTCTTCTTCCGGCCGCAGGACCAGCTTCCGTTCCTCGAGCCGCTGCACCTGGCGGAACTGTCGGCCATCGTCGGACTGACCGCCATGGCCGTGAAGCGCCTCGTGCGCCGGCTGCCGCTCGTTCACGCGACGACGGAACTGTGGGGCCTGGTGGCGTTTGGCCTCGTCCTGGTCGGCACCACCCCGTTCTCGTTCTGGCCTGGCGGGTCGGTCGAGGTGATCACCGGCATGTACCTCAAGGTGCTGCTGATCGTCGTGCTGATGATGAACTCGCTCAACACGCCCACCCGGCTCCAGCAGTTCACGTGGCTCGTCGTGCTCGCGTCCTCGTACATCTCGACGCGCGCCGTGATCGACTACCTGCGCGGGGTCAACCTCGTCGAAGGCGGCCGCGTGGCGGGCGCGGTGCGCGGCATCTTCGGCAACCCGAACGACCTGGCGTTGAACATGGTCGTCTTCCTGCCATTCGCCGCCCTGTTCGCCCTGCTCGCCATGCGGCGCCGTCCCGCGGCGGCGCGCGTCAAGCGAACCGGGAGCGGCCGCCAGCGACCGCGGGCGGCGGCGGCCTTCGGCGTTCGCCTGCTGGGGGCAGCCGCGGTGGGCGCGATGCTCGCGGCGATCATCTTCACCAAGTCGCGCGGCGGCTTCCTCGGCCTCGCAGCAATGGTCCTCGTGCTGCTGTATTACGGCCGCCGCCTGAAGCCGGGACTCGCCACCGCGGCCGTGGTCGTGATGGTCGCGATGCTCCCGCTGCTGCCCACCTCCTTCTGGGCTCGCATGAGCAGCATCACGGATCCCAGCGAGGACGCGACGGGATCGCGCCAGGCGCGGCGGCAGGTGATGACGGAAGCGGCGCAGGTCTTCGTGGAACGCCCGCTCACCGGGATCGGCGCAGGACAATTCAAGAACTACAACCCGCCCGGGAAGATAGAGCGGTGGCGGGAGGCCCACGACGTCTGGCTGCAGGTCGCGTCGGAGACGGGGATATTTGGCGTCCTGGTGTTCGGTTACTTGGTCTTCGCGGCGTTCCGGGCCGCGCTGTGGTCGCGGCGACGCCTGTCAAACTACGCCAAGGCGACCGGCCAGAAACTGTCGCGGCTGCGGCGTTCCTCGAGGACGGACAACGCCGACAGCGCGACGCCCCGAAAGGACGGGCTGGCCGTGCCTTCGTCCGCGCCTGCTCTCGTGGAGTCCACTGATCTCGGGATCCTCCATCTTCACGCGAGTGCGCTGGTGCCGAGCCTGGTGGGCTGGTTCGTCTGCGCCATCTTCGCCTCGGTCGCCTACAACTGGACCTTCTACTACTTGCTCGGCCTGTGTGTCGTGACGCGCGATTTGACGCGTGCCGCCCTTGCCGCCCGGTCCTTCGAGGCGCCCGCGTCGCAGCCGGCCGGTTCCGCCCGTCATCGCCGCGCCCCGTTGCCGGCCGCCGCCCCGGCCAGTTGATCACGGAGCCGTCCATGCCAACGCCTGCGCCGCGCCTCTCCGTCAGCGTCGTCATCCCGGCCTTCAATGCCGAGTCGTCGATCGATGCGGCCCTCGAGTCCGTCTTCGCGCAGTCGTATTCGCCTTGCGAGGTCATGGTGGTCGACGACGGCTCCGAGGACGGCACCGCCGGCCGATTGGACGCCTGGCGGGGGCGCGTGCAGGTGATTCGACAGGCCAACGGGGGACCGGGACGCGCGCGCAACGCGGGCATCCGCGCCACCAGCGGCGACCTGGTCGCGTTCCTCGACGCGGACGATACCTGGCTTCCCGGCAAGCTGGCGTTGCAGGTTTCCTATTTCGAGCGGTTTCCACAGACCGGGTTGCTGCACACCGCCGCACTGGATGCATCGGCGCCGGCAGCAGCCGACGTCGTCTGGAACGGGCCTGACGCTGGCCCGCCCCGCGGCATGTTCTGCGAGTTGTTCCACACCGAGATCGACGTGAACACGCTGACCGTCATGGTGCCGCGCGCCGTGCTCGATGCCGTCGGGCTGTTCGACGAGCGGCGCGAGATTCACGTCGAGGACTGGGACCTGTGGCTGAGGATTGCTGCTCGGTACCCGGTCGGCTACCTGCCCTCCGCCACCGCTGTGCGCGCCGCGGGCGGCGTGATGAGCAGCGCGCTCGAAAAGACGTTCGACGGCCAGGCAGAGGTCATCCGCAAGACAATCCCGCTCTGCGACGCCGCGTGTCCGACCCATTCGGCGCATGCGGCCTCCTGCCTGAAACGGCGCTGGCACCGCTTTGAGTGGGAGCGCGGCTACGCGCGGCTGCGGGCCGGCGACACCCGCGGGGCGCGCGCCTCGTTCGTCACGGCCTTGCGCTGGCGGCCCTTCGATGCGCCCACCTGGCTGCAGGTCGCATCCGCGCTTCTGCCCTGGAGCCTCAGGCGTGCGGCGCGCGGCCTGCGCCAAGCGGGGAGAAGTGCCGCTCCGTCCCGGGCTCCCGAGCATCAACGATCGCTCGTCCACGACACGTGGTACCGGCGCGCGCGGCACGTCGCCGCGGAACGCGCACACGACCTGGACGATCTCCGTGTCACACGGCGGCGACCGGCGGCGAATCCTCTTCCAGGCCGCGACGCCAATGAGCTTCGTGATCTTCCGCCCCGTGTACGAGCGCCTCCGCAGCGACAAGCGCCTCGAGTTCTGGTTTACCGCGGGCGGCAGCACCTGGTCGCCTGAGGCGCTATATGCACGCGTGGGCATACGTGATGGCGTGATCCCGGCGAAGTCCGCCGCGTGGATGAAGGTCGACGCTTGCATCAACACGGATTTCTGGGACACGACCTGGCTTCGCCGCCGTACCTCTCGGCTCCATCTCTTCCATGGTGTGGCAGGCAAGTACGGGCTCGATGCCCCGATTGAACTCGCGCCGATCGTCGCGGCATACGATCGGCTGTTCTTCCCCAACCAGGACAGGCTCGACCGGTACGCCGACGCAGGCCTCGTCTGGAGGGGCGGGCGACGAGCGGTCCTCGCCGGCTATCCGAAGGTGGACCGGCTGGTGGACGGCACGTTGGACGTCAGTGTGATCGTGTCGAGTCTCGGTCTCGCACGCCGGCACCCGACCGTCATCTACGCGCCCACGTGGTCGCCGCACTCCTCGCTGAACCACTGCGGCGAGGAGATTGTCGACCGGCTGGCCGCCAGCGGCTTCAATGTCATCGTCAAGCTCCACGACCGGTCCTACGACCTGACGCCGCGCGGCTCGGGCGGCATCGACTGGGCGGCGCGCTTCTCGAAGTACGCAGGGGTGCGACAACGTGAGGGTGGTCGCCGACCCCGACTCCACCCCCTACCTGGCCGCATCGGATGCCATGGTCACCGACCACAGCTCGGTCGGCTTCGAATTCGCCCTGCTCGATCGGCCTATCGTCGTCATCGATTCACCGGAACTGATCGCCGGCGCCCGCGTCACGCGATCGAAAGTAGTCGAACTGCGGGAGGCGGCTGAAGTGGTGCCGTCGGCGCGCGAGGTGGTGGAGGCCGTCAGCCGTCAGCTGAAGGCCCCGCGCTTGCACAGCGAGGAGCGGCGCACGCTGGCCGGCCGTTACTTCTACCGGCCGGGAACCGCAACGGCACGGGTGGCAGACGTCATCTACGACGTGCTCGGTCTCGAAGCCCCCGCGCACAGCGCGGTCGAGAGACGGGAGCGGACCACGGCGCTCGCGCCGGCGGTCCGGTGAGGAATCCAGTGGGCGAGTCTCCAAAGATGAACGACTGCACGCCGACGATTAGCGTCATCGTCGCCACTCACTCGCGCCGGGCGCTCCTGGCGCGTACGCTCGATGCACTGGTGGCCCAGGAGTGGCCGAAGGACAAGCTCGAAATCGTCGTCGTCGACAACGACTCGACCGACGACACGTATGCCTTCGTCGATCAGTTGATGCGGAGCCACGCGGTCCCCTCGTTTCAACTGGTGCAGGAGAAGCGGCGTGGCAAGACCTTCGCGGTGAACACCGGTCTCCGAGCGGCGAGCGGCGATCTCCTGGCGTTCACCGACGACGACGTGGTGCCGGAACCGCAGTGGCTGCGGGCCCTGAATGGCGCGCTCCAGGAGACCGGCGCCGACTTCGCGGTGGGACGCATCCTTCCCCTTTGGGAAGCCGCGCCGCCATCGTGGGTCGGCCCCGCACTCCATGGCGTGCTTGCCATCCCGGACAACGGCGGCACGCGGCTGGAGTTGCGGTCTGGCGTGAACGAGCACGTGATGGCGCTGGCGGGCAACCTGGCCGTCCGCCCGCGAGTCTTCGCGAAAGTCGGTGCATGGCGGACGGACCTCGGGAAGGAGCTTGGATCGTTGCGCAGCGGGGAGGACCACGAGTTCTTCCTGAGGATGATCCGCGCGGGTACCGAGGCGTGTACCGAGCCGGAGGCCAGGGTCGCCCACCTGGTCCCGGCCGCGCGCCTGCGGCGCTCGTACTTCCGCCGCTGGTTGTATGAGAACGGGCGGATGGTGGCCGGACTGGAACGCGCCTTCCCGTCGACGCCGCGGTACCTGCTCGGTATCCCGCGCTACCTCTGGAGACAGGCGGCCACCGACGCGATCCGGTTCGTCGCCGCTCTCAGGCCGCGCGCGGGCCGCGCGAGGTTCGCTGCCGAAACACGAATGGTGTGGTTCGTGGGGTTCCTGCGCGGCGCGTGGTTCGAGCGCCTGCGCACGATGGGATGAGGATGACGATTAGCGTGATCATCGCAACGTACAACCGGGCCGGGGTACTGGAGCCCTGCCTCCGCGCCATGGAGAGGCAGGCATTCCTGCCCGGGGACGAGATCGTGGTGGCGAACAACGGATCGACAGATGCCACCTCTCGCGTCGTCGAAGAGGCCTCGGTCCGAATGCCCGGGCGGGTCCGGCTCGTCACCGAGATGCGTCCGGGCAAATCCCACGCGGTGGCGACGGGCGTCGCCGCATCCCGGGGCGACGTGCTCGCATTCACCGACGACGACGTGCTCGTCGCCGACGACTGGATCGCCTGCATCCGCCGCGTCATGGCGCGGGGGGACGTCGCACTCGTCGGCGGACCGGTGCTGCCGATGTACGCCCGGCGCGTGCCGGACTGGCTGGACCTCGCGGGGACGACGGGCTTCAACCGCATGGGCGCTCCACTGGGACTTTTGCATTACGGTCATTCCGCGGCTCCGCTCGGCCCGCGAGTGGTGCTGGGCGCGAACGTGGCGGTGCGCCGGGACGCGTTTCTGGCGGTCGGCGGATACCCGTCGCACCTTGGGAAGCTCCGCGGCACGCTGCTGTCCGGTGAAGACCACGAGCTGTGCGAGAGGATCAGGGCGGCCGGGTTCTCCGCGGTCTACGACCCGTCCGTCCGGGTGCGCCACCGTGTTCCGCCCGAACGGGTGACGCCCGCCTATTTCCTGCGGTGGTTCTTCTGGTCGGGAATGACGCACGCGGTCATGGATCACGCGCACCCGGCGACACCCGCGGGTCGGCGAGTCCTCGGGGTGCCGGGGCACATCGTCCGGGAGTTCGCGGAAGCGAGCGCGCACACCGTTCTGGCGGGACTCCGCGCGTCGTGGCACACCATGGCGCAGCACGCCACTCGCGCGGCCTTCGCCGCCGGTTACGCATGGGCGATCTGGGCGGGAGGCGCGTCGAGACATCTGCCGTCCGGCCGGCAGCCGCTGGAGGCGTCATGAACGTCTCGGCCGTTACGGTTCTTATCTGTACCTACAACCGCAGTTCGTTCCTGGACGAGACCCTCGCCGCGCTCCTCGCCGCACCCCGGCGCCCGGATTATGACGCGGAGTTGATCGTCGTCGACAACAACTCGACGGACCAGACGCGGGCGGTGGTGGAACGGGCGGCGGCGACGGCCTCACTCCCTGTTCGCTACGCATTCGAACCGCGGCAGGGAAAGAGCTTCGCGCTGAATCGCGGCCTGCAGATGGCGCGCGGCGACGTGATTGCCCATACCGACGACGACGTCTGGCCGGAGCCTGCCTGGCTGGACCGCATCGTGGACGCCTTTCGGACGAATGAGATCACCTTCGCCTTCGGCAAGGTCCTGCCCCGTTGGAGCCAGCAGCCGCCGGCCGAACTGCTGTTGCCACGAGCGCACGAGATTTGGGGGCCGCTCGCGATCCTCGATTACGGCGACGAGAGAGTGCCGTACCTGCCCGACGAGGAGGGCCAGCGACTCCCCGTCGGCGCGAACCTCGCCTTCCGCCGGCAGACGCTCATCGACATCGGCGGCTGGCGGACCGACCTGGGAAAGGTGAACAACACGCTGATCTCCGGGGAAGACCACGAGATCTTCCACCGGCTCAAGCGCCTGGGCGCTTACCGGGGCTTGTACGATCCCTTGATCGCCGTGCGCCATTACGTCCCCGCGAGGCGGCTCACTCGCCGGTACTTCCGCCGCTGGTTCTACTGGCACGGCAAGACGCTTGCGCGCATGCCGCAGGAGATCTTCTACGACCTCGACTTCGCGCGGGTCCCTCACGTGCTTGGTGTCCCACGCTTCCTCTACCGGCAGTTCCTGACCCAGCTCTGGAGTTACGCGCGCATCCTCGGCAGCCGCGACGCGCTGTCGGTCCTGATCGAGGAGCTACGCACGGTCCAGCATCTGGGCTATTTCACACAGTGCTGGGAATGGTCGGTTCGCCGCAACCGCGAGCCCTTGCCGATGCCGGAGAGCGGGACGTTTCTCGATCCGGCCGTCGGGAGCGACGGCGCTAGGGCACCGGCGGGCCCGCGACCCAAACCATTCGCCGGGACGCTTAGCGTCAACGACGGCAACCGGACGCGAGCCTGAGCGGCATGCAGAGACCCATCAACGTCGCGATCGTGGCCCCGAGTTTGGGGATCCTCGGAGGCCAGGCAGTCCAGGCGGACCGGCTGCTGGCGGGCTGGAAGGGCGATCCTCACGTGCGCGCATGGCTGGTTCCGGTCAATCCAGCGCCGCCCGGTCCGCTGCGGCACCTGGTGCGAGTGAAGTACGCGCGGACGCTCGTAACGCAAGGCACGTACTGGCCGACGCTCGTCCGCGAACTGCGGCGCGCCGACGTCGTCCACGTCTTCTCCGCCTCGTACTTCTCGTTCCTGCTCGCGCCGCTGCCCGCCATCCTCGTGGCCCGGCTCCTCGGGCGGCCGGTCGTCCTCAACTACCGCAGCGGAGAGGCGCCGGATCACCTGCGGCGGTCGGCGATTGCGAGGGTCGCAATCCGGACGTGCGAGCGCAACGCCGTGCCCTCGTCGTTCCTGGCGGGTGTCTTCGCGGAGCACGACATCCCGTCACGCATCATTCCCAACACGATCGACGTCGATCGTTTCGCCTTCCGGGCGCGCGCCCCGCTGCGTCCCGCGCTCGTCTCCACCCGGAACTTGGAGCCGATGTACAACGTCGCGCTCACGCTCGAGGCGTTCAAGCAGGTGCAGGCGAGGTTTTCGAACGCGACGCTGGCGCTGGTGGGCGCCGGCTCGCAGGAGGCCGCGCTGAAAGATCTCGCAGCACGCCTCGCCCTCAGAGGCGTCTCGTTTCTAGGCCGCCGGGCGCCGGAGGACATGCCCGAGGTGTACGCCTCCGCTGACGTCTACGTGCAGACGCCGGACATCGACAACATGCCGTCGTCGGTGCTGGAGGCGTTTGCGAGCGGCAACCCGGTGGTATCGACGAGCGTTGGCGGCGTCCCCGCGATCCTCGAGGACGAAGTCCAGGGGCTCCTGGCGCCCGCCGGGGACGCGGATGCCGTCGCCAGGCAAGTCCTTCGCCTGCTCGAAGAACCACCTCTTGCGGCCCGGCTGGCCCGCACCGCGCGCGAGTCGTGCGAGCGCTATCGCTGGCCCCATATCCGCGCGCAGTGGCTCGCGCTCTATCGCGAGCTCGTCGAAGTTGGCGCACCCGCCGGCGCGGAGGTCCACGGCACATGAGCGCGGCGCGCTGGCTGGAACGCGTCGGCCGCATGGATCGAGCGGAGATCGTCTTCCGCGCGAAGGCCGCGGCGCGTCAGAAGACGGAGCTCATGACAACGGCGTGGCGGCCTTCGGGTTGGCGCAGAGAGTCGCTGGCCGCCCGCCTGGTGCCGTCGGCGGGGTCCATCGGGACGGCGCTCGAGCGGCTCGAGGCACGCGACTGGGGCGGCGCTCATCGTGCGCTGTCGGATCACTTCCATCGCCGCGTGTCGCGGTTCCTCATTTCTCCGCACGCGCTTCCCGACCTCGCAGACCACATCCGCCGCGGCTTTCCCCGGGCCGCCGGCGATGCCGCAGGGCGAGCGGATGGGCCGGTGGCAGGCTTCTTCGACCTGCTCGGCTACCAGGAACTCGATTTCCGCCGCCCCGATGGCGACATCCACTGGCAGCTGGACCCGGTGCACCAGCGCGCGGCCGCCGCCGGCTGGTGGTCGCGCATCGAGTATCTCGATCCTGGCAACGGCGATCACAAGATCATCTGGGAGCTGAATCGGCATCAGCACTTCCTCGCGCTGGGACGCGCGGCCTGGCTGACGGGACGAACGGAGTACCGTGACACCTTCATCCGTCACCTCGAGAGCTGGCTGCGCGCCAACCCGCCGCTCACCGGGATCAACTGGGCGAGCATGCTGGAACTGTCGTTCCGGTCTCTCTCCTGGCTGTGGGCCCTCCACCTCTTCGTCGAGGCGCCGCCCGCTCCGGGCGGGGCGAACCGCCGGCCCGGCGCCGGCGAAGCAGCCGTTCCTGATGCCTCACCCTGGCTCGTCGACCTGCTCCTCGCCCTCGACCGTCAGCTCTCGCACGTGTCCACGAACCTCTCGCGCTACTTCAGCCCGAACACACACCTCACGGGCGAAGCGCTCGGCCTGTACGTCTGCGGGAGGGCCCTGCCTGAACTCCGGTCGGCGACCGAGTGGGCCAACCTCGGTCGGGACGTGCTGCTCGATCAGGCAAGCCGGCAGGTGGCGTCCGACGGGGGGCACGTCGAACGCTCGACGCACTACCACCGCTACACGCTGGATTTCTACCTCCTGGCACTCGCCATCGCGCGGGCAACGGACGACCCCTGCGCCGATCAGTTTGCCGGGACCCTCGACCGGCTCGCCTCCGCCACCCGAATGCTGTGCGACGTGACGGGGCGCCTGCCGCACATCGGCGATGACGATGGCGGCACGCTGTTTCCGGTCTGCGGCCGAACGGCGGACGATGTTCGGGACAGCCTGGCGTCGGCCGCGGCACTCCTTGGCCGGCCGGAACTCGCGATCGACGACACTCCCGAGGAGACGGCCTGGCTCTTCGGCAACCAGCCCGCGTGGATTATCGAGGGACGACAGTCCAAGGCGGCCGGGAAGGCTCGCGCGGGGAGGTCCTACCGGGTGTGGCGATCCGGAAGCCTCGAGGACACCGGCTACTTCGTGTCGCGCCCGACTCCCGAGGACCACCTGGTTATCGACGGCGGACCGCATGGCTACCTGAATGGCGGCCACGCGCACGCGGATGCGTTGTCGCTCACCGCAACGCTCGGCGGCCTTGCCCTGTTGGTCGATCCCGGCACCGGTACGTACACGATGTCGGCAGAAATGCGCGACCGCTTCCGTTCGACGCGGATGCACAACACGCTGACGCTCGACGGCCGGCCGCAGTCGATGCCCGCGGGTCCGTTCCACTGGCAGTCCACCGCGAGCGCGCGGGTCGAACGATGGCTGACCGGGCGCGTCCTCGACTACTTCGAGGGGACGCACGACGGTTACCGGCCCGCCACCCATCGCCGGCGCGTCGTTGCCGTCCCGGACGGCCCGGTCCTCGTCGTGGACACTGTCTCCGGCGACGCCAGCCGGCACGCCGCCGAGGTGCATTGGCACTTCGACCCCGCCTGGTGCATCGATGTCGACGAGCGCGGCCTCCTCATGCTGCGTCACGCCCGGGGGGCGCAAGGGTGGATGGCGACCGCTGGCGCGCAGGTGGAACTCCTCACCGCCGACGCGAGTGGCGTCGGCTGGTGCTCGCCCGTCTATGGCCGTGTGGAACCCTCCACCACCGTCCGTCTCGCGGCCGCCGCTGTTCCCCCTTTCACCGTGGTCACGCTGTTTGCGCTCGGCAGCCCGTCCGGCGCTCCGGTCCTCACGCGCCTGGCGCACGCCGGACCCGCCGCGGCCGTCGCCCTTCAGATCGAGTCGGCCGACCTCGCCGATGTCGTAATCCTGGGCACGCCGGGTGAACGGGTCGAGGCGGCCGGCATCGAGACCGACGCCCGGCTGCTCGGCCTTCGGCTGTCGCCTGGCGGCCGGGCCTCGTGCGTGGTCATGGTCGACGGCACGTTCGCCCGGCGGACCGACGACGGGACGCCGCTGCTGGCGCCCGCCGCTATCGCGCCGGGCACTCGAAACTCGGGGCTCTTTGTATGTGCGGAATAGCGGGATTCGTCGAGAGGCAGGCGTCACCATCGCAGCCGCGCGCCGCGCGGGTGCGCGAGATGTGCGACGCCATCCGCCATCGTGGCCCTGATGACAGCGGGTACTTCGTGGACGAGGTCGCCGCGCTGGGCATGCGGCGGCTCAGCATCATCGACCTGTCTACGGGCCATCAGCCGATGGCCAACGAGGACGAGACGCTCTGGGTCGTCTTCAACGGGGAGATCTACAACTACCGCCGCTGGGGCGCGAACTGCGAGCCCGGGGCCACCGGTTCCGCACCGCGAGCGACACCGAGGTGATCGTCCACGCGTGGGAGGAGTGGGGCCAGGCGGCGCTCGAACGCCTGCACGGCATGTTCGCGGTTGCGGTGTGGGATACACGGACGCGCACGCTCTGGCTGGCGCGCGACCGGCCCGGCATCAAGCCGCTTCACTACGCCTCGGTCCGCGGCGGGATCCGCTTTGCCTCCGAGATCAAGTCGTTCCTGGTGGACCCGGAGTTGCCGCGCGACATCGATCTGCCCGCGCTCGATCATTACTGCTCGTTCCTCTACACGCCCGGGGATCGATCGATCTTCTCCGCGGTGAAGAAGTTGCCGCCCGGCCACGTGCTTCGCTGGAAGGACGGCGCCACGGTCGTCGAGCGCTACTGGCAGATCCCCGCGGGGGAGACGTTCCAGGGATCGGAAGAGGACGCGACGAAGGCGCTTCGGGCAGCGCTCACGGCGGCGGTCCGATCGCACATGATCAGTGACGTTCCCCTCGGCGCCTTTCTCTCGGGCGGAGTGGATTCGAGCGCCGTCGTCGCGCTGATGGCTGAAGCCTCGTCGGCCCCCGTTCGCACGTTCTCGATCGGCTTCGACGACGCGGCACACGACGAACTGCCGTTCGCCCGGGTGGTCGCCGAGCGCTACGGCACCGAGCACCACGAGTTCGTCGTGCGGCCGGATGCCCTGGCGATCCTCGATCCCCTGATTGCCCACTTCGACGAACCGTTCGGCGACTCCTCCGCGATTCCCACCTGGTACGTCTCGGAGATCGCCCGGCGCCACGTCACGGTGGTCCTTTCCGGAGACGGGGGCGACGAGCTGTTCGGCGGCTACGAGCGCTACGTCCCGCACCCGCGCGTGGCGGCCTTCGATCGCCTCCGGCTTCCGGGCAAGCAGCAGCTGGCCCGCCTGGCGGCGGACCGCTGGCCGCGCGGTGCCAGGGGCCGGAACTTCCTCCGCCACGTCGCACGAAACCCTGAGGCTCGGTATCTCGACGCTATCGGGTTCTTCCGGCCGGACGAGAAGGAGGAGTTGTATACCCGTGAACTGGCGGCGACGCTGGCGGGCGCCGACGCCGAAGCGACGGCGGCAGCGGCCTTCGAGAATGGCACCAGCTTGACCTGGCCGGCGCGGATGATGCGCTTCGATTTCGCGACCTATCTGCCGGAGGACGTGCTGACGAAGGTGGATCGCATGAGCATGGCGCACTCGATCGAGTCGCGCGTGCCGCTGCTCGACACCGCCGTCATCGAGCTTGCAGCCACGCTGCCGGCCTCGCTGAAGATGAAGGGCGGGCGCCAGAAGCACGTCCTGAAGGAAGCGGTGGCGGATCTCCTGCCGCCCCAGATCCTCGATCGCCCGAAGCACGGATTCGGCGTGCCGGTCGGCAACTGGTTCCGCGGCGGCGTCAGCGAGCTGTTCGCTGACACCCTGCTATCGGAGCGCGCGAGGAATCGCGGGCTCTTCGAGCCCCGCACCATCGAGCGGCTCGTGCGCGACCACGTCGAGCGAGGGCGCGACCATACGCTGCGGCTCTGGCTGCTCGTCGTCCTCGAGCTCTGGCAGCGGCAGTACGTGGACGAGCGCGTCACCGCGAACGCCGCGTGAACCGGCGCGGATGTCGCTGTCGGGGCGAGGCTTCAGCCTTGCCGCGGATTCAGTGGGGCAAGGCTCCAGCCGCACACCTGGGCTCTCGAGTAGCCGTGGTTGAGCAACGGGCTTCCCACGCGACCGGGGCATGACCCGTCCCGGCGCGAAAGTTCTTCTCTTTCGCGGCAAAGCCTCGGCGGTACGTGGCCGGACCGTGGCACCTGCCTTGCTCAGTCCTCAGCCATGGCCCCCGCGCCCCGCGTGCCCGTCGGCGTCTTCCTGACCAGCTTCTGGCCGGGGGGAACTGAGCGGCAGACGCTCGAACTCGTGCGCCGCCTCGACCGACAGCTGTTCTCGGTGCACGTCGCCTGCTTTCATCGCGAGGGGACCTGGGCTCCGCTCGTGGAGCAGTTCGCCGACTCGGTCACCGAGTTCCCGATTTCCAGCTTCAAGTCCGGGAGCATGTTGCGCGCGGGCGCGGCATTTCGAGCCTGGTGCCGCTCGCACGGCCTGGCCGTGCTGCACGCAGCCGACCTCTACGCCAATATCTTCGCGCTCCCACTCGCCTTCAGCGCCGGCGTACCGGTCCGGATAGGCAGCCGCCGGGAGCTCAACCCGGACAAGACGCGAGGGCAGCTTGCCGCGCAGCGCTGCGCCTACGCCTTTGCCAACCGCATCGTGGCCAATTCGTCGGCGGCGGCCGCACGGCTCCGAACCGAGGGTGTGCGCGCGAGTCGCATCGCCCGCATCCCGAATGGGATCGACCTCGACACCTTCCATCCGCCCGCGCGGGACGCCAGCCTGTACCGCCTGATCACCGTGGCACGGTTGCGGCCGGAGAAGGGTCACCACGCGCTCGTCCAGGCGTTTGCCACTGTGGCGCGCTCGTTCCCCGCAGCCACCTTGACGATCGTAGGCGACGGGCCGCTGGGCGACGAGCTTGCGGCACGCGTGAAAGGACTCGGGCTGGAGGCGCGCGTGCGGCTGGCGGGCCATCGCGACGACGTTGCCGAGATGCTCCGCGAGCATGGTCTCTTCGTTCTGCCGTCGCGATCGGAGGCGTTTCCCAACTCGGTCATCGAGGCGATGGCCACGGGCCTGCCCATCGTCGCGTCGGCGGTCGGCGGGATCCCCGAACTGATCGAACACGGCCGGAACGGGATCCTGGTGGCGCCGGGCGACGCCGCCGATCTGACGCGCGCGATGACGGACCTCCTGCTGCGACCCTCGTTCGCCCGCGCCCTCGGGCGCAAGGCCAGGACCGACGTCACCGCGCGGTACTCGTTCGACCGCATGGTGCACGAGTTCGAATCCCTCTATCTGCGCGAGATGGCAGATCGGCACGTCCGGGCGCACGCGCCCGCGCACTCCCGGCGGCCGGTCACCTCGTAGCCTGGTGTACATCGCATGTGCGGAATCGCAGGAACCCTTCTGTTCGATCAGGGCGCTCGCGTCGACCCGCGGGCGCTCCGCGCGATGACCGACGTGCTGTCCCATCGCGGGCCGGACGCGGACGGCTTTCACGTGGACGGCCGCCTGGGCCTCGGCCACCGGCGTCTCAGCATCATCGACCTGCAGACAGGCGACCAGCCGCTGTCGAACGAAGACGGAACGGTCTGGGTGGTGTTCAACGGGGAGATCTACAACTTCAAGGACATTCGCGCCGAGCTGCAGCGTGCCGGGCACACCTTCAAGACCGGCACGGACACCGAGGTCATCGTCCACGGCTACGAGGAGTGGGGAGAGGCCGTCGTCGAGCGCTTCCGCGGCATGTTCGCGTTTGCGGTGTGGGACAGCCGGGCGCAGCGAATGCTCCTCGCGCGCGACCGACTCGGCATCAAGCCGCTCTATTACTCCACTCTCGGCGGCCGTGGCCTGGTGTTCGGCTCGGAGATCAAGGCCGTCCTCGAGCACCCCGGGGTCTCGCGGGAATGGAGCGCCGAGGCGCTCGATGCCTACCTTGCCCTGCAGTACGTCCCGACGCCGCACACCATCTTCCGCGACGTCGAGAAACTGCCGCCGGCCCACCGGATGGTCGTCGAGGGCGGCCGCGTGCGGATCGAACGCTACTGGACGCTGACGTTCACCGGCGATGGCGACTCGATGCGGGAGAGCGAGTACCTGGCGCGGCTCGACCAGCTGCTGCACGAAGCCGTGCGCATGCGCCTGATCAGCGACGTCCCGCTCGGCGCGTTCCTGTCTGGCGGCGTCGACTCGAGCGCGGTGGTCGCGGCCATGGTGAAGGTCTCCGACGCCCCGGTGTTGACGACGTCGGTCGGGTTCCGTGAGGAGAGGTTCGACGAGGTCGGCTTCGCCGCGCGCGTTGCGCAGCATCTCGGGTGCGCGCACTACGCGCGCACCGTGACGCCGGACATCGTGGACCTCCTGCCGAAGCTCGCCTGGCACCTGGACGAGCCGTTCGCGGACGCGTCCGCCGTGCCGACCTATTACGTGTCGGCCGTCGCGCGGGAGAAGGTGACGGTGGCACTCTCGGGCGACGGCGGCGACGAACTCTGGGCCGGCTACGCCCGCCACCGCGTCGAACGCCTCGAGAGCCAGGCGCGCCGCTGGCTGGGGAGCGCTGGCGCCGAAGCGGCGGCGCGCGTGGGCCGCCTGCTCCCGCTGTCCATGAAGGGGGCGCGGTCCCTCCGCCACCTCGGCCTGCCGCCCGCCGAGGCGTGCGCCCAGAAGCACGTCTACGGTCTCTTCGAGCACGGGGTGCGCGATCGGCTCTACTCGCCGGAGTTCGGGGCCGCCGTCCGCGATCACGATCCGCTCGCCGGGTTCCGTGAGGTCTACGCCGACTGCTCGTCTCCGGACCCGGTGGACCGGGCGCTCTTTGTTGACGTGCGGACGTACCTGCTCGACGACATTCTGACGAAGGTCGACAAGATGAGCATGGCCGTGTCGCTCGAGACGCGCGTGCCACTGCTCGACCACAAGCTCGTCGAGTTCGCCGCCTCCGTGCCGGTCGGCCTGAAGCTGCACGCGGGCCGCACCAAACACCTGCTCCGCAAGTTCCTCGAGGGGCGGATCCCCCACGACATCCTCGCGCGGCCGAAGCACGGGTTCGAGGCCCCGACCGGCGAATGGCTGCGCGGGCCGCTCGCGCCGATGGCGGGCGACCTGCTGCTTGGCCCGACAGCGCGTTCGCGCGGCATCTTCTCGCCCGCGGCGGTCGGGCGCATCTGGTCCGAGCACCAGTCGGGACGGAGAGACCATCGCCACCGGCTGTGGTCCCTGCTGATGCTCGAGTTGTGGTTCCGGCAGTTCGTGGATCGATCGGCGGCGGTCCCGCACGCGGCGACAGCGTAGGGTCGGCGGTAGCGACTGGAATGAAGAGAGACACGGAGGCGACCGGTAAGACCCGTCGAGCGGGTCGCTCGGGTGCTTCTAGCCTCAACGGCTCTGTGCCTCTGAGCCTCTCTTCCTAATCGACAGAAGCGGAGAACACGATCGTGTGCGGTATCGCAGGAATCGTCGGGTCGCGGCGGCTGGCGCCAGAGGACGCAGAACGCGCGCGGCGCATGGGCGCGGTGCTGAGCCACCGCGGGCCGGATGAGAGCGGTTTTCACCTGGACGACCAGGCGGCCCTGGCCCACCGGCGCCTCAGCATCGTCGACCTGGCCACGGGCCAGCAGCCGATGTGCAACGAGGACCGGAGCCTCTGGATCTCGTACAACGGCGAGATCTACAACCACGCCGACATCCGGCCGACGCTCGAGGCTGCGGGTCACCGCTACCGCACCAAGTCGGACACCGAGACGATCGTGCACGCTTACGAGCAATGGGGCGCGGACTGCGTCCATCGCTTCCGCGGCATGTTCGCGTTCGCGATTTGGGATGCGAGGCGCGAGCGGCTGCTCCTCGCACGCGATCGCCTCGGCATCAAGCCCCTGTACCTGGGCGCGTGTGGGCGACCGCCTGCTGTTCGCCTCTGAGATCAAGGCGATCCTCGAATCCGGGCTCGTCCAAGCGCGGGCGAACGAGGAACGGCTGCCCGAGCTGCTATCGACCCGGTACATCTCGGGCCCGGAGACCCTCTTCGCCGGCATCCACAAGCTTCTGCCGGGTCACACGCTCTGCTTCGATCACGGGCAAGTGACGATTTCGCGTTACTGGGACGTCCCGGTCCAGTCGCCGACGCATGCCGTCGCGAGCCGCCAGTCGCATGCGGACGTCGTCCGGCGGTTCCGTGAGCTCCTGGAAGAATCGGTCACGCTCCGGCTGATGAGCGACGTGCCCCTCGGCGTCTTTCTTTCCGGCGGGATCGACTCGAGCGTCATCGCCGCGCTCATGGCGCGCCACGTCGGCAGGCCGATCGCGACCTTCTCGGTGGCATTCGACGAGCGGGCCTTCAGCGAGCTCGAGTACTCCCGCCAGGTGGCGGACGCTCTCGGAGCGGTGCGTCACGAAGTGGTGATCGACGAGGAGGACTTCTTCGGCGAGCTTCCGCGGCTCGTTTGGCACGAAGACGAGCCGATTGCCCACCCCTCCTCGATACCTCTCTACTTCGTATCGCGCCTGGCGCGCGAGCACGTCACCGTCGTGCTCACCGGCGAAGGCAGCGACGAACTGCTCGCCGGGTACGGCAAGTACCCGCGCGCGCTCTGGAACTGGCGCTTGGGCGAAGCCTGGTCGCGTCTGGTGCCCGGTGCCGTTCGCTCAAGTGTCGCCGGCGGCCTCGTACCGCACTTGCCGGCGCGCCTGCATCGCTACGCCCGGCGGTCGTTCCTGACCGTCGAGCACACGCCGGAGGCGACCTTCTTCGACAACTTCGCCGCGGTGCCTCTGGCCGCGCAGCGGCAGCTCCTGGCCGGCCGACTGGCAACACTCGCGCGCCCCGACTCGGCCTACGGGGCTTCGCTCGAATCGTTCGACCGGTCCGCAGGGGCCCGCTCGCTCCTCGATCGCGTGCTGTACACGGACATCAAAACGTATCTCGTCGAACTCCTGATGAAGCAGGACCAGATGAGCATGGCCGCGTCGATCGAGAGTCGTGTGCCGTTCCTCGACCACGTCCTCGTCGAGTTCGCCGCTCAACTGCCCCCACGCTTCAAGCTTTCGGGCTTCACGACCAAGCGGATCCTGCGCGAAGCGGCTCGGGACCTCCTGCCGGAGAACATCCTCTCGCGTCCGAAGATGGGGTTCCCTGTGCCGTTCGCGCGTTGGGCGCGCGAGGGATGGCAGGAGGTGCTGCGCGACGTCCTCCTCGATCGCCGGAGCCGCGAGCGCGGCCTCCTCGATGGCCCGGCGGTGGCCGCCCTGATCGACGACCACGTGGCGGGCCGGGCACAGGGCGGCGACATCCTCTGGAGCCTGCTGAACCTGGAGTTGTGGTACCGGACCTTCATCGATGGAGAGGGTGTACAGGTGCTGCCGCGGCCGCGCCTGACGGAACCCGGCCGCGCCGATGCCGCGGCTGCGTAGGAGTAATGAAGAGAGACACAGAGACACGGAGAACGGTTGTCCAGCTTCAGCCCTTCGTGTGCGCCATGGGCGCAGGGCGGCCGGGCAAGCGTGGCGCGCGAGCAAGCTGCGGGCGAACACGGCTTGTTCGCGCGACACGGTGGCCCCGACCGCCCCGTCGGTCGGCAACGCCGACCGACCGAAGGGCTGTGATTGCCGTGACGCGGCACGTCGCACTTGGTCCTCTGTGCCTCCGTGCCTCTCTTCCTAACGGGCTGGGTAACTTCTGATGCGAATCCTCTGGTTGAACGCGGGGCTGCTGCTGCCGCTGGACAAGGGCGGCAAGCTGCGGAGCTGGCACCTGTTACGGCATCTCGCCGCGCGGCACACGGTCACGTACCTCGGCTTCTCGGATCCCTCCACGGCGCCGCGTGATCTGCACGGCATGCTCGAAGCGTGCGACGACCTCCAGACAGTCGAACGCCGCGACGTCGCGAAGGGCACGCCTGCCTTCTATGCCGACGCGGCGCGCCACCTCGCGAGTCCTCTCCCCTACGCGGTCGCCAAGTATCGGTCCGACGAGTACCGCGCGCGGATCGAGACCCTGCTCTCGGGCGGGCGCTACGACGCTCTCATCTGCGATTTTCTCGTGCCGGCCGTGAACATGCCCGGGCCCATCCCGTGCCCGACGGTGCTCTTCACCCACAACGTTGAAGCCGAGATCTGGCGGCGGCACGCCGAGACGGCGCGCGGCCCGTGGCGGCGCGCGCTGCTGCGCGCGCAGTGGCGCCGCATGCTCTCCTTCGAAGAGCGAACGCTTGCTCGCTTCGACGCGGTCCTTGCCGTCTCGGACGCGGACCGCGAGACCTTCATGCGCCTCTACGGCGGCTCCGCCCGCGCGCCGATTCACGTGATCCCGACGGGCGTGGACACCCAGTACTTCGCCCCGTCGGCTGCCGTGCAGCCGGATCCCTTCCGCCTCGTCTTCACGGGCTCGATGGACTGGCTGCCGAACGAGGATGCCGCCCTCTACTTCTGCAGCGAGGTGCTCCCCCGCCTTCGGCAGTTGGAGCCTCGCGTCTCGGTCTCCATCGTCGGCCGCAACCCGACCCCGGCCGTGCGGCGCCTCGCGGAGCAGGACCCGGCCGTCGAAGTGACGGGCCGCGTGGAGGACGTCCGGCCGCACGTCGCCCGGGCGGCGCTGTCGGTCGTGCCGCTCCGCATCGGCGGCGGCACGCGTCTCAAGATTTACGAATCGATGGCGATGGGCCGCGCGGTCGTTTCCACGACCGTCGGCGCGGAAGGCCTCCCGCTGACGCCGGGCGTCCACATCGGCATCGCGGACAGTCCCGTCGACTTCGCGGCGGAAGTGCTGCGGTTGTTGCGCGATCAGGGCGCGCGCCGCTCTTTGGAGGACGCCGGCCTTCGACTCGTTCGCGAACGGTACGACTGGAGTGCCGTGTCGACGGTCTTCGAACGCGCCATCGGCGGCGCGGATTCATTTGCGAGGGCATCATGAACGTTTCTGTGTTCGGCCTCGGGTACGTCGGGTGTGTCTCGGCCGCAGCGCTGGCCGCCGACGGCCACCGGGTCATCGGCGTGGACGTCAACCCGGACAAGGTCCGCAGCGTGGCCGAAGGCCACAGCCCGATCGTCGAGCCCGGGCTCGACGATCTGATAGGCGAAGTTTCCGCCGCTGGCCGGCTGCGCGCGACGACCGACACGGCCGAAGCGGTGCGCGCCAGCGAAGTCTCGCTGTTGTGCGTCGGCACACCGAGCAGGAAGAACGGCAGCCTGGACCTGACGTATCTCGAGCGGGTATCGACTGAGGTCGGAGAGCAGCTGCGGGCAAAACCGGCGTACCACGTCGTCGTCGTGCGTAGCACGGTGCTCCCAGGCACGACGCACGAAGTGGTGATCCCCGCGCTGGAAAAGGCCTCGGGCAAGAAGTACGGCGAGGGCTTCGGCGTCGCCGTCAACCCCGAGTTCCTCCGCGAGGGCAGCGCGTTGCGAGACTTCCGCCAGCCGCCCCTCACGCTGGTCGGCCATAACCACGCGGCCGACGCGAGCGGCGCCATCGCGCTCTACGAGCGCGTGGACGCACCTCTCGTCAGCACGAGCATCCGCGTCGCGGAGATGATGAAGTACGCGAGCAACTCGTGGCACGCGCTGAAGGTGGCGTTCGCCAACGAGATCGGCTCGGTCTGCAAGCGGCTTGGGGTGGACAGCCACGAGGTGATGGACATCTTCTGCCGCGACACGAAACTCAATCTCTCGCCGTACTACTTGAAGCCAGGCTTCGCGTTCGGCGGGTCCTGCCTTCCCAAGGACGTGCGCGCTCTTCAGTACCGCGCCAAGGAATTGGACGTGGACCTGCCGGTCATCCAGTCGATCCTCCACAGCAACAACGTGCACGTGCAGAGGGCGATCGACGAGGTGGTCGAGACCGGCCGCAAGCGTATCGGGCTGCTTGGCTTCAGCTTCAAGGCGGGCACCGACGACTTGCGTGAAAGCCCGATGGTCGTCCTCGCCGAAGCGCTGCTGGGCAAGGGCTACGACCTCAAGATCTACGACCGCAACGTGTCGCTCGCCCGCCTGGTCGGCGCGAACCGCCGGTACATCGACGAGCAGATCCCCCACCTCTCCTCGCTTCTCTGCGAAACGGTCGAGGAGGTCGTGGACGGCTCGGACGTGATCATCGTCGGCAACGCCGGCGAGGAGTTCACTGATGCGGTTCGCCGCTGCACCGCGCGGCACATCGTCATCGACCTGGTGCGGCTGCCGCTGCCGCATGGCGAGGTCGAGGCGGACTACCGGGGCATTTGCTGGTAGGGCGGGCTAAACTGGTCGCGTGACGTCTCAATCGCCGCCCGTTCCCCGGTTTACGCCGAAGACGCTGTCGTTCCTGCGGTCGCTCAAGCGGCACAACGACCGCGAGTGGTTCAACGCGCACAGGGACGAGTACGAACGCGAGGTGAAGGCCCGGATGCTGGCGCTCGTCGAGCGCCTCGCGGTGGATCTCGCGGCCTTCGCCCCGGAACTCGAGGCCTCGCCCCGCGCCTCGCTTTTCCGGGTCTACCGGGACACCCGCTTCAGCGAGGACAAGTCTCCGTTCAAGACCGAGGTTGGCTGCCTGCTGCCCCACCGCGAGCTTCCGAAGCATCGCGGAGCGTGCCTGTACCTTCAGGTTGGTCCTGCCGGGGCCATGGTGTTTGGAGGCATGTACCGCCCGGAGCCGGCAGACCTGCAAGCCGTTCGCGAGCATCTTGCCGCGAACTTCAGCCGCTTCCGTGCGATCAACGAGTCGCCGACGTTCCGGCGAAGCGCCGGGCCCGTCGAGGGCGAGTCGCTCCGCCGCGTGCCGCGCGGCTTCCCCGCCGACCACCCGGCCGCTGAGTTTTTGAAGCTGAAACAGTATCTCTTCGGCCGCGACTTCCCGGCCGCGTTCGCCGTGAGCCCGAGCTACTACCGAGAGGCGGTCGCGCTGATGCGACGGATGATGCCGATGGTCCGCTTTCTCAATGAGCCGCTCGTCGCACGGGCGGCCGGCCGCGATCCGCTCCATCGGCAGGAGGCGAGTTGAGTCCTCCGACGCCGGGAGCCTACCGGATCTCGTCCCACTTCCTTCCCGCCGCCAGTTGCTCGGCGTAGCACGCCGCCGCGCGGCCGTAGGCGTCGCGCATCGCTTCTGCCGACGCCAGCCGCCGCATCTCCTCGTCGGAAGGACACGACCGCGTCGCGGCCGGGGCAGCGGTGCGATCAACCGCCTCGTCTTTCTGAAGGGGGATCTCGCTCGACACGTACATCGCCGCGGCCTCCCGTACCCAGCGCGGGCGATTTTTCAGGCGGTCGCCGATGACGACGTGGGCAATTTCGTGGCGGAGCGTGCGCTCGAAGCTGCCGCGTTGACGAAGCACCGACGGGGGCAGCAAGTCGACCTTGGTGCCCTGCGTCCAGCCGGCGGTCCACCAGGGCTGGCTGGTCGCGCGGAGGTACGACTCCACGGTCGGATGGAAGACGAGCGAGACGACAGCCGGCATCGCCACGGCCAGGCGGGTCGAGTAGTCCTTGAGCCAGCGGCGCGCCAACGCGGCAGCGACCTCACGGTCGCGCTCCGCGCCCGCGGGCACCGTCACTTCCACGCGAGGATCGGGAACGGAGGCCGCCCCAACCGTCGTTCCTGGGAAGTAGGTTGCCAGGATCGAGTCAGCCGTCGTGCCGGACGCCGCCGCGCGCGCGGCCCCCATCAGGCACAGACCTACGCCGGCGCCCGTGCCGTAGCCCTCGAAGCGATAGCCGGCCGTCGTGCGCGTGACGTTGAATCGGGCGCTCTTCAACAACTGCGACCCGAGCGTGCGGCCAATGGCCTCGCGGAACGCCTCGCCGTCGATCTCCCGCGGCTCGAAGCCGCTCACCGCGATCCATGCCGCGCGGCCGGCGGCCGTTCGCGACCGCACCCAGAGGTTCCGAATCTCCTGCCCGCGCATGCCGGCGGACCGGAGCGCACGTGCCAGGCTCGCCGTCGGAATCTCACTCGTCCAGCGCGAGGGCGCACGGCACTGATCTTCGAAGCGAGAAGGCATGTAAGACGCGTCCACCACGCCCTTCCACACCTGACCGGGCCGATCCGTCTGGCCGCCGCACGAGGGAGTGTAGGAGACGGACGCCAGGTTCGACCCGAAGCGAAGCACCTGCCCTCTCGTCGCCTCCGCCGCACGACGGCCGGCCGACGTGGCACGGCCGGCCACCAGGCAGTGCGCGCGATCGCAGAGGTCGAACCCTTCCGCCCGATGGCGTTCCCGGTTCGCGAGGGCGAAGGTGCGGGCGACGATGGCGAGCGCCTTGCGCGCTTCGAGGCCATCGGTCGCCTCGGCCGCCACGACGCGGGCGACGTACTCCTCTAGCCCGACCGTCTCGATCTCGTATCGCCCAGCCGCGCGGGATCGCCCCACGCGTACCTTCACCTCCTGAACCGGTTCGACCTTCTGCACGGTCGGCCGAACGAGCGCCTCTTGCAGTCGGTCGGCGGCCGCCGCCACAGCATCGGTCCCGGAGGAACTCTGCGACACGACGACGACGCCAACCCTGGGATTGTCGGCGGGCGCCAGCGCAACGACGAGTGTGAGGTAGCGGCCGCCGGGGATGGGCGCGATGCTCGTTGTCGCCAGGGCGGTTATCGCATGCGCCCTGATCGCGGCCGCCGGCCCGTACTCGGTCGCACCTCGCGATGCCTCGACGATGAGGCGGCGCGACGCATCGGGGATCCGGGCCGCCGCGGTTCCCGGGAGGCCGGGTGCGGGAACCCCCACGGCACGGACAAAGGCATTCAACAACTGCTCGGGGCTGCTACGGACGCCGCGAATGCCGAGCGCGGCAATGCCGAGTGGCACGCCCGGGTCCGACGGCGCCAGGCCCAGGGACACGAGCGCCCGATCAAGGCCCTCGCGGCTCAACCCCGACGCGATCGACGCGAGCGCGTAGTTGCAGGAGTGAGCGAGCACCTCGGCCAACGTCAGCGGGTGAGCGAGAGAAGGGTGCGAGCAGGTGACGGCCTCGCCATCGACCACGCCGCGGCGGCGGCACACGAAGGTCGCGCCCGGTTCGAGGCTGCGTGACTCGAGCGCCGCCAACACGGTGGCGATCTTCGCGATGGCTCCGGGCGCCACTGCCTGGCGAATGACGTCTTCGCGCCTCACACCCAGCCGGCGGCCCGTCTGCAGGTCGACGACCAGGTAGGCCGGCACCGATGCGCGAGGCGCGGCACGACCGGCCTGCGAGCCGGCAACCGGCGGCGGGGCCTGCGCCCCCAGTGGCGCAAGCGTGCCGGCCCAGACGGCGATGACGGCAACGCAGCGAAGCGCGCTGATGGTCATGACGGTGCCAGCCCGAGGAACTCCGCGCTCTCCCGCCAGACTTGCGGCAAGTGCCCCTGCAGCTGATGGTCGTCGTCGAGCAGCCGAAGCCGCACGTTGGGCCGGGCTGCGGTGAACGCGATCACGCCCGACGCGGGCACCACGACGTCCTGCCGGCCTTGAAATATCAGGACGGGAACCTCCAGCCGCACGGTGTTGGAGTTGTACTGCCTCGCGTCCTCGTAGAGCGCGAAGCCGATGTCCATCGGCCGGCCGTACCCGTAGTGGAAGATCTCGCGCCGCCCCTTCCGGCGCCACTCGCCCACGATTGCGTCCATGCGGCCGTCAGCGCCGAAATCGAGAGCCGGCGCGAGCAGCACGAGGTGGGTGACCGGACGCGGCTGGCCGGAGACGCGGTTGCGGCGATCGGCCGCGTGCCAGGCGACGAACCCGCCGAGACTCGATCCGACCAGGGCGACGGGGCCGGCCGGCCGCGTGTCGATCAGCGCGTCGAGCTGATCGAGCATGCGCGTCACGGTCAGCGACTCGAAGTCCGGCAGGTTGAAATCCGGCGTTTCGAGCGCGACGCCCCGTGCAGCGAGCCGGTCGCGGTAGAAGCGCGCCTTGCCCGACACCGGCGACGAGGCAAAGCCGTGGAGGTAGAACAGTTGCATGGCTACGCGAGTGGATGCAGGAACCAGGATGCGAGGGGGCGCTCCGCCGAGGGGGCGCAGTCCATTCTACATTCGACGTTGCGCGTGCGCCATCCGGCATTCTACAGGCGGGTCTTGCATCCCGGGCGGCACCGGCACGTGATGCTCTTGGCGCCATCCGTCTGATAGTTGTAGGTCAGTTCCTCGCCCGGCTCGATGGTCTTCGCCGCGCGGATCCAGATGACGTTGTCGACGATCTGCGCGTAGCAGTTGGGCGTGCAGGAGTGGTTGATGAACCGGGCGAGGTTGCCGTTGACCGAGCCGTCGATCACCCAGCGCGTGTTGAGGCGGAAGCACCAGATCCGTCCCTCATCGAGATACTGCGCCTCGCGCCGGCGGCTCTCCTTGTGGGTGATCTTCTCGCCCTCGTAGTGGATAATGCGCTTGTTCTTGGGGATGCGCTCGGTCGCAAACACCCCCCAGCCATGCAGCTTCGACCGGCGCCGTGCAATCATCCCACTCATTGTAGCCGATGGTGATCGGCTGCCCGAGGTGACCCATGCGCCTGCTCGTCTTCTTCGTCGTCGCCGCCGCGCTGATCGTGCCGTGCCTCGCCGTAATGGCGTCGCCCCAGGGCGCTGCCCCTGCACCGCCCTTCAGCGCCGCAGTTGCGGCCGGCGACTTCGTCTACCTTGCGGGCATGCTGCCGATCGAGCCGGCCGGCGAGATTGTCGCCGGCGACATCCGCGCGCAGACCGCGCGGGTCCTCGACAACCTGGCCGCGCGCCTCAAGGCCGCGGGTCGCGGCATGGAACAGGTGGCGGCCGTCACGGTGTACCTGAAGAACGCCGCGGACTTCGCCGCGATGAACGAGGTCTACGCGAAATACTGGCCGAAGGACCCGCCGACGCGCACGACCATCGTGGCGAACCTGGTCGTGCCCGAGGCGCTCGTCGAAGTCGAGCATGGTCGCTCTCCGGGACGGGCGTCGAGCGCGAGGTCGTTCAACCGGAAGGCTGGCTGCGATCGCCGAACCCCTACAGCTACGCGATCCGGTCGAAGAACACGCTCTTCCTCTCGGGCGTGGTCTCGCGCAACGGCAAGGACAACACCGCCGTGCCGGGCGACATGAAGGCGCAGACGAGACGCGTCCTGCAGAACGCCGCGGGAGATCCTCCCGGCGGCCGGGATGACATTGGCCGACGTCGTGTCGTCGCGCGTGTACATCACCGACACCGCCATGTTCCAGGACATGAATGCGGTTTACCGCGACCGGCTTCCCGCAACGCCGCCCGCCCGCGCCACGGTCCGATGCGGGCTCATGAACAAGGACTACCTCGTGGAGATCACGATGCTCGCCGTCAAGGAGCAGCCGCAAGGCCGTGACTTCCGTCGCGCCCGCCGCCTCCGCCGGCGGGCACGCCGTCTGGCACCGTCGTCCGCCCGATGCTGAGCTCGGCCATCGGCGTCGGGGATCGCCTGTTCCTCTCGGGCATGCTCGGGCAGCACCGACGCAACAAGGGTGATGCCGCCGCCCAGACGCGCGACACGCTCGCGCGCATCGGCCGGACGCTAAGGCGGATGCGGGCTTTGGGTGGAGCGACGTCGTGGACGCGGTCGTCTACCTGCCGCGACCTCGAAGGACTTCGCCGCAATGAACGGCGCGTACCGCGAGGTGTTCGGCACCGGAGCGCTCCCGGCCCGGGCGACGATCGAGGCCGGGCTGGTGGCGCCCGACGGCCTGGTGGAAATCATGATGACAGCGGTGAAGGGCGAGAAGCGCTACATCCGCTGACCACGTCGCGTGTCGGGAACGGTCTTCGTGGTAGACCCGACTCCTGAATCCCGAATCCTGGATGTAAGATACCGCCATGCCATCGTTCGACGTCACCTCGAAGGTGGACCTCCAGGAGGTCGACAACGCCGTCAACCAGGCCCGCAAGGAGGTCGGTCAGCGGTACGACTTCAAGGGGTCGAAGGCGTCCATCGATTTCGACCGCACCGAGGGCACACTGACGCTTACCGCCGACGACGAGTTCAAGATGCAGGCGCTGTGGGAGGTGCTCGAGACGCGCCTGGTGCGGCGGAAGGTGCCGATGAAGAACATGAAGCGGGGCGAGATCGAGCGCGGCGCCAACGACACCGTCCGGCGCGTGGTGACGCTCCAGCAGGGCATCCCGACCGAGGCCGGCGCGCGAGATCGTCAAGTTCCTCAAGGACCGCAAGCTCAAGAAGGTGCAGCCGGCCATCCAGGGCGACCAGCTGCGGATTTCGTCGGCGTCGCGCGACGAGCTCCAAGGGGTAATGGCGCTGCTGCGCGAACAGGACTTCGGCGTCGAGCTGCAGTTCGGGAACTACCGGGAGTAGCGGTCTCTAGACAGCCCATCAAAACCCCGATCCTCGCCCGCCTTCTTGGTTCGTGTATCATGCCGCGCCATGGCAGATGCAATCGCGGTGAGCCACGTCAACAAGACGTTCGGCGACGCCGTCGCCGTCCGCGACCTCGACCTCGTCGTGCCCGCAGGGCGCCCTCTACGGCGTCATCGGCCCGAACGGCGCGGGCAAGACGACGATGATCCGGATGATCCTGTCGATCCTCTTTCCGGATCAGCGGGGAGCTGACCGTGCTCGGCCGGCCGTCGGCGCTCGAGGCCAAGGACCGGATCGGCTACCTGCCCGAGGAGCGCGGCCTCTACAAGAAGATGCGTGTCGGCGAGTTCCTCGATCTACCTGGCGCAGCTCAAGGGCATGGAGGACGGGACCGGCGTCGCAGCAGCAGGTGACGCGAGTGGCTCGAGCGCGTGGAACTCGGCGAGTCGAGCAGAAGCGGTGCGAGGAACTCTCCAAGGGGATGCAGCAGAAGGTGCAGTTCGTCGCGGCGGTGATCCACCAGCCCGACCTGCTGATCCTCGACGAACCGTTCAGCGGCCTGGACCCGGTCAACCAGCGCCTGATGCGCGACCTCGTTCTCGAGGAGCACCGCCGCGGCGCGACCGTGCTCTTCTCCACGCACATCATGACGCACGCCGAGCAGCTCTGCGATCACGTGGTCATGATCCACCGTGGCGAGAAGGTGCTCGACCAGACAATGGCGCGTCCATCGCGCGGCATGTTCGACCCGCGCCGCATCGTGTTCGAGCCGCTCGACCCTTCGGCGAACGTTCAGCGCGCTGCGCTCCGTCGCCGGGTGTGGCCGGGCTCTCGCGCGGACGGCACCGGCCTGGGACATCGTCGCTCGATGAGGCGGCGACAGCCGGCGACGGTCATCCCCGCGATCGTCGCGTCGATTGTGCCCTCCCGCGTCGAGGTGCGCCGGCCGACGCTGGAGGACGTCTTCGTCAGCATCGTGTCGCGCACCAGCGACAGCGAGACCGACGACGCGCGGCTGCGAGCGGCGCTGCGCGACGGCGCGGCCGTCCAGGAGGTGAGGCGGTGAGGAAGATGCTTCTACGTCGCGAGCCGGGAGTTCCTGGCGACGGTGATGACCAAGGGCTTCGTCTTCGGCATGCTCATCACGCCGGCGCTGATCGGTCTTGTTGATGTTCCTCATGCCGCGCATGATGCTGAAGGCGCCGCCGAAGATCGCGGGCCAGGTCGTGGTGGTCGATCCGACCGGCCGCGTGGCGGGGAGGTCTGGCGGCGTACCTCGCGCCTGAGCGGTTCGCCGAGCGGCGCGCGAAGGAACGGACGCGACATCGAGGAGAAGACGCCCGAGGCGGTCCGCCGCCAGGTGCAGGCGTCCCCGGCCGCCGACGCGGCGATGCGACAGTCGCTCGACGTCGCGCTGGGCGAGGTGCCGCACCTCGCCGTGGTGACACTGCCGCGACGGCCGACGTCGAGGCAGCGAAGGAGCCGCTGAAGATCGGCGCTGCGCAAGGAGGGCGCGGACGCCTCGACACCAGCTCGCGCTGTCGTCGTCGTGCATCCGGACGCCGTGATGCGCGAGCCAGGGCGGGAGAAGTTCGGCACCTACGACCTTACATCCGGGCAAGCTGGACGACCGGCTGATCGACGACCTGCACGATGGCCTGCGGGAGGCGATTGTTGCCGCGCGGCTGCAGGCGGCGGCATCGACCCGGACCGGATCAAGAGGCCTCACCGACGTCGAGCGGCCGGAGTCGAAGCACCGTGACGTGCCGAGGGCGAGCGGACCACCAACACGGTGCTGAACACCTGCTGCCCGCCGCGTTCATGGTCCTCCTGCTCATGTCGGTCATGACCAGCGGGCAGTACCTGCTGACGTCCACGGTCGAGGAGAAGTCGAACCGCGTCGTGGAGGTGCTGCTGTCGGCGGTGTCCCCGATGGAGCTGATGACCGGCAAGATCCTCGGGCAGATGGCGGTTGGCTTGCTCGTCCTGCTGCTCTACGCCGGCCTCGGACTGGCCGCCCTCGTGTCGTTCGCGACGCTTGGCCTGCTCGACCCGGTGCTGGTCGTCTACCTGCTGATCTTCTACGTGCTGGCCTACTTCACCTTCGCCGCGATGATGGCGGCGGTCGGGTCGGCGGTGAACGAGATGCGCGAGGCGCAGACGCTGAGATGCCGGTCATGATGTTCCTGATGGTTCCGTGGATGCTGTGGATGCCGATCAGCCGCGAGCCCAACTCGATGCTGGCGCTCGTCCTCAGCTTCATCCCGCCGCTCGGCAACTTCGTGATGCTGCTGCGGATGACGTCCACGCTCGCCGCCGCCGGCCTGGCAGGCCTGGCTGGCAATCGCGGTCGGCGCGGTCGGCGTCTACGCCGCGATGTGGTTTGCGGCGAAGGTGTTCCGCGTCGGCCTGTTGATGTTCGGCAAGCCGCCGTCGTTCGGAACGCTCGTGAAATGGGCGCGTATGTCGTAGGCCGAGTGGCCGTAACCGCCGAGGCGCCGAGGACGCCGAGGCGGAGTGCTTGAAGAGACGTGTGCGTTCTCTGCGCCTTGCGGCGAATCATGCCGGCCGGCTGGTACCAGCAGGCTAGTAGAAATTCCGCGCTTCTACGTCCACCGCCGTCCCGCCGATGCCGACCAGCCGCTCGGCGCGGATCGACATCACCCCTTCCTGGTTCTGCAGCGTTCCCTCGACCAGCAGGAACGGCTCCTGGATGATCGTCATCCGGTCGCGCGCGAACAGGTCCGGCCGGACGATGATGTTCGCGATGCCCGTCTCGTCCTCGATCGTCAGGAAGACGAAGCCCTTGGCGGTGCCCGGCCGCTGCCGCGTGATCACCGCCCCCGCGACGCGCACGCGCCGGCCGTGCCGCATCTGCGCGAGGTCGCTCGCGCGCAGCGCCCCGCGCAGCCGCATCTCCTCGCGGCGCAGCGCCATCGGGTGCGGACCGACGGTGAGGCCGGTCCCGGCATAGTCGGCCACCACCCGCTCGACGACGGACATTTCGGGCAGGGGAGACGAATCACTTGTCGATTGAGTGAATTGTTGATTTGTTGATTTCGTGGTTTCGCCATGCGCCGGTTTTGCCGTTTCCGGCTTTTCCGTTGACGGATCGTCGACCCACTGCCCGCTGCCTGCTGGCCGCTGTCCGCTGTCCGCTTCTTCGTACAGCTCCCCCGCCGGCCTGATCGCCCGCTCCACCTGCCAGAGCGCCTCACGCCGCGTGTAGCCGAACGAATGGAGAGCGCCAATCTCGGCGAGCACCGACAGTTCCTCCCGGTTGATCCCGCTGCGCTTCACGACGTCCTCGATCGAGGCGAAGCGCACGGGCCCGGGCTTCCACTCGTGCGCGCAGTTGTTGCAGAAAAACGAGCGGCCCCGTCCGTCTACGACAATCTCGAGCATCGACCGATCGTCGCAGTGGCACTTGGGGCAGCGGACGGGGGACAAGACGTGATTTGGTGATTTGTCGATTTGGTGATTTGGTGATTTGTCGATTTGGCGATTTGGTGATTTGGCGATTGGGTGATTGGGTGATTTGTCGATTTGGCGATTTGGTGATTTGGCGATTGGGTGATTGGGTGATTTGTCGATTTGGTGATTTGGCGATTGGGTGATTGGGTGATTGGATCGCTGTCGGCTGTCGGCTATCGCCTGTCCTACCTGGGCGCGGAGGCCGCTGACGTACCGCAGCCCGAGGCGCACGGCGCCGTCGTCCTCGATCGTGCAGTCCCATCCCGATCGCTGGACGTCCACCGGCGCGAAGTGCACGCCGCGCCGCTGGGCATCCTTCACGAGCGTCGCCGGGTGGTAGAACCCCATCGGCTGGTTGTTGAGCAGCGCCGCGTAGAACGACGCCGGGTAGTGCGCCTTGAGGTAGGCGCTCGCGTAAACGAGCAGGGCGAAGCTCGCCGAGTGCGACTCGGGAAAGCCGTACAGCGCGAAGGACGTGATCGAGGTCACGATCTCGTCCGCGTCGTTGCCCGTAATCCCCGTGCGCGCCATCCCCTCGCGCAGCTGCACCTCGATCTGCTTCATGCGCCGCTCCGACCGCTTGAACCCGAACGCCCGCCGCAACTCCTCCGCCTGGCCGCCCGTAAAGCCCGCCGCCACCATCGCGATCCGAAGCAACTGCTCCTGGAACAGCGGGACGCCGAGCGTCCGCGCGAGGATCGGTTCGAGCGACGGGTGCGGGTAGCGCACCGGCTCGCGCCCGGCGCGCCGATTGAGATACGGGTGGACCATCTGACCGACGATCGGACCGGGCCGGATGATCGCGACCTCCACGACGATGTCGTAGAAGCGCTCGGGCTTGAGGCGCGGCAGCGTCGCCATCTGCGCGCGCGATTCCACCTGGAACACGCCCATCGTGTCGGCCGCCTGCAGCATCCGGTACACCTCGGGATCGTCGGGCGGCAGGTTCCACAGTCCGAGCGGCTGGATGTCCGCGGGGCGGCGGCTGTTGATCTCCGCCAGTGAGTCCTGCAGCACGGCCATCATCCCGAGGCCGAGCAGGTCGATCTTCACGATCCCCATGTCCGCGCAGTCGTCCTTGTCCCACTGGACCACGACGCGGCCGGGCATGCTCGCATTCTCGAGGGGAACGACGCCGTCCAGCCGGCCCTGGCAGATCACCATCCCGCCCGAGTGCTGCCCGAGGTGGCGCGGCAGATCCTGGATGCGCTGCCACAGCTCGGCGAACAGCCGCATGCGCGGCTGCGCGGCGTCCATCCCGATGGCGTCCAGGTGCTTCGCCAGCGTCTCGCCATCGTCCTTGAACTCGAAGTTGTGCATCACCTTCGCGAGGCGGTCCACCTGCGCGCCTTCGAGGCCGAGCGATTTCCCCACCTCGCGCGCCGCGCTCCGACCGCGATACGTAATGACGTTCGCCGTCATCGCCGCGCCGTGCTGCCCGTACTTTTCGTAGACGTGCTGGATGACGCGCTCGCGCCGGTCGCCGCTCGGCAGGTCGAGGTCGATGTCCGGCCACTCGCCGCGCTCCTCGGAGAGGAAGCGCTCGAAGAGCAGGTCCATGCCGACGGGATCCACGGCGGTGATCCCGAGGCTGTAGCACACGGCGCTGTTCGCCGCCGACCCGCGCCCTTGCACGAGGATCCCCTGCTGCCGGCAGAAGTTGACGATGTCCCAGACGATCAGGAAGTAGCCGGGGAGCTCCAGCTTCTCGATGAGCGCGAGCTCGCGGGCGATCTGCGCGCGGGCCCGATCGGGGTAGGGCCGGTACCGCTCGCGCGCGCCGATCTCGGTCATCTTTCGCAGGAACGACGCCATTGTCTCGCCGGATGGCACGGGGTACTCAGGAAACCGGTACCCCAGGTCCGCCATCGTGTAGCGAAGGCGATCCGACAGCGCCACGCCATTGGCAATCGCTTCCGGGCGGTCGCGAAACAGATCCTCCATGCGGGCAGGCGGCTTGAGATACCGCTCCGCGTTCACCGCCAGGCGGCGGCCGGCAGCATCGAGCGTCGTCTTGTGGCGAATGCAGGTGAGGACGTCGTAAAGCGGGCGCTCCTCGGGACCCGCAAAACGAACGCCGTTGGTGGCAACGATCGGGACGCGAAAGGCGGCAGCGAGATCGGCCAGCGCCTGGTTGTCCGCCTCCTCGTCGCGGAGAAGGTGACGCTGCAGTTCGACGTAGACGTTCGACCGGCCGAACAGGCCGACCAGCCGATCCACGAGGCCGCCCACGCCATGCCGCCCGCCGCGCAGCGCCTCGCGGCCGACGAGGGTCACCAGGCCGGCCGTGTGGCCGTCCAAATCGTCGAGCGACAGCGTCCCTTCGCCCTTCGCCGAGCGAAGGTGCATGCGCGTCAACAGGCGGCAGAGGTTCTGATAGCCCTCGGGCGACTCGATCAGGACGGGAAGGGTCCACGGAGAGCCGACAGCTGACAGCTGACAGCTGACAGCCTGAACACGGCGGGACGAGGGGTGACGGCGAGCGTACTTTTCTTCGTCCCGCTGTCGGCTGTCCGCTGTCGGCTGTCCGCTATTGATCGTCAGCTCTGCTCCGACGATCGCCCTGATCCCCGCTGCCTTCGCGGCCTTGTAAAAGCGGGGAGCACCGTACACCCCGTCGCGATCGAGAAGCGCCAGCGCCGGGTAGCCGAGTTCCGCCGCGCGGTCCACGAGCGCCTCCGGCAGCGACGCGCCGTCGAGAAAGCTGAAGGCGGAGGAGGTGTGGAGCTCTACGTACATGACAGCTGACAGCTGACAGCTGACAGCTGACAGCGGAGGCCGCGGTTGGCGAAGAGACGCGGCTGGATCTGCCGAATCCGCTGTCTGCCATCCGCTGTCGGCTGTCTGCTGTCCGCTGTCTGCTAATCGAGAATCCCCTCAATAAACCACCGCTCCGTCGCGCGATCGCGATAGACGCGGTAGACGGCGCCATCACTCAGCGCGACGTCCCACTCGTCGCGGTTCCATGGGAGAGCTGGCAGCCGCCAGCTGCCACCTGCCAGCTTTTCCGTTTCGCGTTTTCCGTTTTCCGTTGACGAGCCCTTGCCTTCGCGGCCCCGCGACAAGAGAGACGCCTGTCCCGCCTGCCCCCCGCTGTCCGCTGTCGGCTGTCGGATGTCGGCTGTCTGCCCCACCTTCCACCACTCCCCCGAGGTCCGCCACGGTCCTGCCGAGGCCTCCACGACCCCGCCCTCCAGACCGCGGCGCCCCGTTGTCACACGCACCGGCCGTCCGTCCTGCTCGACGACGTGCGCGGGCACCGGCAGGCGGAAGCGGCGGAGGACGAGCAACACGCCCGGTTGCCGGTCGATCCGGTTCGCGGCTAACGCTTCGCCGCTTGCGGCCAGCAGTTCGCCCGATGCGGATGCAGGGCGCCGTTGAGTGTTGGCCGGTCGCCGTTGGCCGTCGGTCACCGAAAACGCCTGCATCGCGAACGCGCCTGGCCGATGCGAATCCACAACCGCCGCCGCACCGACGCGCCGCTCCCCCATCAGCGCGCCGAGGCGCGCCAGGAGCGTGGCGACCTGTTCGGGGAACGGCAGCGCGCGGGCCAGCAGCGAGAACTGCACGATGCGCGCGGGGGCGGTCTCCACTCGGATGGCGAGGCGATCCACGCCCGCGTCGAGAGGATGCGACTCGAGGTGCAGCAGGATGAGCGTGCGCAGGACTCTCGCGTCGCGCATCGGGGCGGGCAACTGAAGGCGACGTGTCTCCTCTGCCCTCGTCGCGAGACGGAATGACAGGTCGAGGCCCACGGCCGCCTGGTCGAGACGTTCGAGACGTTCGCAGATCGGGTCCAGCAGGCGCGGAAGGAGGAACGACAGGGGCTCGAGGCCCTCGACCGGCCAGTCGAGGTCCAGCCACTCCTCGATCGGCGCCTCGGGCGCCATTGCCACCAGTGGCTCGAGATCCTGGCCGCGGGCAACGCGCTGCCACCGCACGCCGTTCTGCCCGACACGCTCCGAGAGCGCGGCGGCCGGCAGCGCGGCCAGGTCGCCCAACGTCCTCAGGCCCCAGCGGCGAAAGAGGGAGAGGACGGGCAGCGCTTCATTTGGTGATTGGGTGATTTGGTGATTTGGTGATTTGGTGATTTGGTGATTTGGTGATTTGGTGATTGGGTGATTTGGTGATTGGTGATTGGTGATTGTGATTGGTGATTGGGTGATTGGGTGATTTGGTGATTTGGTGATTTAACGGGAGGTGTGGACAGGCGGGCGTCTTGAATGGCCGCAAGGCGGGCCAGGACGCCAAGCGGAAGATTCGCCAGCGTCCGCGCCTCCTCGCCCGGCGGCACGACGGTGACGCCATCGCAGGCCAGGGCCAGCAGCATCGCGGCGGTGCGGCTAACCGCAATCGCCACGTCGGCCGCACAGCCCCGTTCGTGGGCGTCTCGCACGAGCTCGCGGCCGATGTCCACCGGCGTCCCGAGCAGGCGCCCGAGGCCGGAGATGTCGAGCGTGACCAGGCGCGGCGCGTGGACCTCCACGCGCGGCGAGAAGGCCCGCGCCACGGCCTCGAGCGCATCCGGCTCGACAGATGATGGCTCCGCCGCGGCGGCGGGAAGAGACAGGCACGCAAACACGACACCCTCTTCTCAACTCTCTTTTCAACGCAGAGGCGCCGAGGCGCCGAGATGCTCAATTAGAAAAATCTCTGCGTTTCCATGTCTCTGCCGAACATTCGTCTCGACGTTCACGTTGAACGCCCGTCCTCCGTTATCGTCCGTCCTCCGCGTTATCTATGTGTTCACCGCGAACCGGCACGTGCCACCTGCCGCGTCGCGCGACCGGACGACCCGTGCCTCGATGTCCACCCCCAGCAGCAGGCGCACCTCGCCCGGCCGGCCGGACCAGCGAACGTTGGGCAAAGCGTGCCCAGCTTCGCCATCCGCGCGGCTCAGGGCCAGCGTGACGCCGCCCGCACTTCGCGCAATCGGGACAGGCACGACCAGGACACACGCCGTCCGGCTACCCTCCAGCGTCCGCTGGAGCCGGAACCACGTCGTGAAGGGGAGCCGGCGGATGGCCTCCGGCAGGACCTCCGCCAGGTCGAGGACGACCAGGTCGAAACCGCCCGCCTGGAGCACCAGGTTGACGGCCTTGACCGCGCGGTCCAGCGCGCGCGTCCACGGATCGGCCGCGGCCAGGCGCTCGCCGCCGATCGATCGGCTGTGAGGCCGGCTGAAGCCGGCCACATCAGGGCGGCCTTCCCCACGACGATTGACTGCGGGCGATGCCTGACGGCTGATGGCATCCCCGCGGATCCACAGCAGCCGGTCCAGGCTGATGCCGGCGTTCGCTCCCGACTCGACATCGAACATGTCCAGCGTGTCGACGAGCGCCGCCAACTCGCCGTTGGCCGTCGCGGCGGCGACCGCCGCCGCCAGGAGGCTGCTCCGCCCTGACGACCGCGGACCGGCGATTTCCGAGAGTTCCCCTCGCGGCAGGCCTCCACCAAGCGCTTCGTCGAGGCTGGCGACGCCGGTCGGCACCACCCCCTGGCCGGATACCTCCGCGCGTGTCACCGTTCAATCGAGCTTTCGCGTCCGCAGCAACGCTTCGAGTTCCGCCCGTGGGGTGGCAGTGGCCGGCATGAGGATCCCCAATGCTTCGCTTTATTTTCGCTATACGAAAATATAGCGAAAGAAGGAACGAAGCGCAAGGGGAAAGGAGAGACGGGTGCACGAGGTGCACGGGGTGCAGGGGTGCACGGGTGCACGGGGTGCACGGGTGCACAGGGAGCAAGGTGCGGGACGGCCGGCGCGGCCGGGGGCGCATGCTACCATGGACGCTCACCGAACCGATGCCGCAACCGTCTTCCGACGCCGTACCCACGACCCCCGCGCCTCCCGGCTCCGATCCCCTGCTGCCCGGCGCGCAGGCCACGCAGGCAACGCCCGGTGTCTCGGTGGCCGGCACCGCCCTGCGCCGCGTCGCCGCCGCCTTCACCTACCGCGATTTCCGCGTGCTGTGGCTCGGCGCCTGCACGTCGAGCATCGGCACGTGGATGCAGAAGGTCGCGCAGAACTGGCTGGTCCTGACGCTCACGGACTCGGCCTTCTTCCTCGGCCTCGACGCCTTCCTCGGCGAGGCTGCCGATCCTGCTCTTCACGCTGATCGGCGGCGTCGTGGCCGACCGCCGGGATCGCCGGCGCGTGCTGCTCGTGTCGCAGTTCGTGCAGATGTCCGCCGCGTTCGCGCTGGCGCGCGCTCGTGGCTACTTCGGCGCTCGTGACAGATCTGGCACATCCTGGCCCTGTCGTTCATGACCGGGTGCGCGCAGGCGTTCGGCGGGCCGGCGTACCAGTCGCTCGATCCCGTCGCTCGTCGAGAAGAAGGACCTGCCGAACGCGATCGCGCTCAACTCCATCCAGTTCAACCTCGCGCGCGTGATCGGCCCGCTGCTCGCCGGCGTCGCCCTGGCGACGCTCGGCATGCGTCGGCGTGCTTCAGCGCTGAACGGGCTGTCGTTCCTGTCGTCGTCATCGTGGCGCTGATGGTGCTCCGCATCCCGCCGCACGTGGCTCGCCGCCGCCGCAGCGGATGCTGACGAGCTACGAGGCGGCCTTCGCCTACGTGCGGCACGAGGGGCCGCTGGTCGGCGCTGACGGTGCTCGCCTTCGCCTCGACGTTCCTGGCGAACGCCGCTGCTCACGTTCCTGCCGGTTGTTGCGCCAAGAACGTCTTTCACGAGGGCGTCGGCGAGTACAGCCAGATGATGGCGTTCTCGGGCGCGGGCGCGGTCGTCGGGCGCGCTGGTCGTGGCGTGGCTGGGCAAGTTTCCGGCGCATGGGCCTGGCGGCGCTCGTCGTGCAGGTGGTCGTTCGGCGCGCTGATCATCGCCTTCGCGCTGTCGCGCGTGCTCTGGGTGAGCAACCTGCTGCTGTTCGTCGCCGGCGCCGCGCTGATCGTCGTCGTTCTCGCTGGTGACGTCGCTCGTGCAGCTCATCGCCCCCAACGAGATGCGCGGCCGCGTCATGAGCATCTACATGGTGGCGTTCCGCGGCGGCATGCCGCTCGGCAGCCTCGCGAGCGGCTGGATCGCCGAACGCACGTCGGCGCCGATGGCGTTGGTCATCAACGGCATCCTGATGATCACCGTCGC